>NZ_JBDPZC010000001.1:0-1310637 GCF_039872765.1 Roseateles flavus
ACGGACGCCATCCACCCGGGCCGCGCCAGCAGGCCCTCAGGCACGACGGCCGAGGATCCGGCTTTGCCGGTCCAGCCCCCGCTGCATGCGTCCGGGCCGCGCCACCCGCCAACGGACGCCATCCACCCGGGCCGCGCCAGCAGGCCCTCAGGCACGACGGCCGAGGATCCGGCTTTGCCGGTCCAGCCCCCGCTGCATGCGTCCGGGCCGCGCCACCCGCCAACGGACGCCATCCACCCGGGCCGCGCCAGCAGGCCCTCAGGCACGACGGCCGAGGATCCGGCTTTGCCGGTCCAGCCCCCGCTGCATGCGTCCGGGCCGCGCCACCCGCCAACGGACGCCATCCACCCGGGCCGCGCCAGCAGGCCCTCAGGCACGACGGCCGAGGATCCGGCTTTGCCGGTCCAGCCCCCGCTGCATGCGTCCGGGCCGCGCCACCCGCCAACGGACGCCATCTGAGCGGGCCGCGCCAGCAGGCCCTCAGGCACGACGGCCGAGGATCCGGCTTTGCCGGTCCTACGGCCGTGCCCCCTCGAGGGGGCCGGCGAAGCCGGTAGGGGGGGAGCCATTCATCCTCCGATGTAGTGCATCTCGATCCGCCGCTGCCCGCTCCCCGGCTCGGCCGCCAGCTCGGAGCGCAGCTCGGAATAGCGGTCCGCCCGCCGGTTCCACAGGGCGGCCAGGGTGGCGGCCAGGGTATCGTCGTCCAGGGCGGCATGGCCGCGCTCGCCGCGCAGCAGGGCGCGCAGGTCGTGGCCGCCGCTGGCGAAGAGGCAGGTGTAGAGCTGGCCCTCGGTGGACAGGCGCGCCCGGTTGCAGTCTCCGCAGAAGGCCTGAGTGACGCTGGAGATCAGGCCGATCTCGCCCGAGCCATCGGCATAGCCCCAGCGCTCGGCGGTCTCGCCCGGCGCACTGGCCGAGAGCGGCCGCATCTCCCAATGCTCGCGCAGCCGCGCCAGCACCTGGGCCGAGGGCAGGACCTCGTCCATGCGCCAGCCATTGCTGGCGCCCACGTCCATGTACTCGATGAAGCGCAGGACCACGCCCGTGCCCTTGAAGTGCCGGGCCAGCGGGATGATCTGGTCCTCGTTGGTGCCGCGCTTGACCACCATGTTCACCTTGATGGGCCCGAGGCCCACCGCCTGCGCGGCCTCGATGCCCGCCAGCACCTCGCCGACCGGGAAGCCGACATCGTTCATGCGCTGGAAGATGGTGTCATCCAGTGCATCCAGGCTCACCGTGACGCGCTGCAGGCCGGCGTCCTTCAGCGCCCGGGCCTTGCGGGCCAGCAGGGAGCCGTTGGTCGTCAGCGTCAGGTCCAGGGGCCGGCCCTGCGGCGTGCGCAGCGGCGCCAGCAGCTCGACCAGGCGCTCCACATGCTTGCGCAGCAGGGGCTCGCCCCCGGTCAGCCGCAGCTTCTGCACCCCCAGCTTCACGAAGACGCCGGCCAGCCGGGTGATCTCCTCGAAGCTCAGCAACTCCCCGTGCGAGAGGAAGGGGTGGTAGTGGTCGAAGACCTCCTTGGGCATGCAGTAGCTGCAGCGGAAGTTGCAGCGGTCCGTCACCGAGATGCGCAGGTCGCGCAAGGGGCGCCCGCGGGCGTCCAGCAGGGCCGTCCCTGGCTCGGGCAGGGCGATCCCGGCCGGCCGGGGCGGCACCGGGGAGCGCTGGCGCTGGTCCAGCAGGGGGATCACGCGTTCGGACATGGCGCCCATTGTGCCGCGCGCTGCCGGCGGTCGCCGCCGCAAGGGCATCGGGCTTGAGCAAGGTCAAGACCCGGTCCGGCAAGAGTCCGTGAAGCCGCCGCCGGGCGACAGTGGCGACGGTGACAAATCACGGAATGCCCGGGCTTGGCCCGGCCCGTCAGCTTTGCGTGGGCCAGGGCCCGATCATGGGGCCATGAGCGCGCATGACCCGTCATCGTCCCGCCGCCAGTGCCTCCAGGCCCTGCTGGCAGCGGGCACACTGGCGGCGCCGGCCTGGGCCGCGACCTCACCCCTGGGCCTGGACCAGCTGCAGGGCTACGCGAACCCGCTGCCGCCCTTGAGCTTCGAGGAGGGCGGACGGGTCCAGGGCCTCTTCGCCGATCTTTTCCGGGAGATGGCCGCCCAGCTGGGCCTGCCGGCCTCGGTCGAGATCCAGCCCTTCTTGCGCCTGCAGCAGTCGGCCATGCTGGGGCCGGGCATGGTGGCCTTCCCCCTGGTGCGCCTGCCCGAGCGCGAGGAGATGTACCTGTGGATCGGCCCCGTGCTGCGGCGCCGGGTGATGCTCTACCGCCTGGCCCAGCGCAGCGAGCTGGAGTTCCAGGGCTGGTCCCGCCTGGGCAAGGCCCAGGTGGTGGTCAACAAGGGCACGGCCACGCACCGCAAGCTGCTGGAGGACTTCCATGTGCCGCCGGCCCAGTTGCAGGTGTCGGCCAATTACACGACGGCCCTGCGCATGCTGGTGGCCGGGCGCGCCGAGTACCTGGCCATGAATGAGCTGGCCGCGGCCTGGGCCGCCCGCCAGCTGGGCCTGCCCAGCGACCTCCTGCGGCCCGTCCAGGAGCTGGACGGCGAGGGCGCCTACTGGTTCGGCGTGGTGCCCGCCGCCCGGGCGCTGGCCCAGCAGCTGCAGGAGGCCCTGGAGCAGCTGCGCCGTCAGGGGCGGGTGGACGCGCTGCGGCGGCAGTACGGCGTCTGAGGCGCGGCGGGCTCAGGGCGTCCGGCGGGCGTCCGCCAGCGCGCGGTCCAGGGCCTGGGCCAGCCAGTCCATGAACACCCGCACCCGCCGGGGCGTGTGCCGGCGCGCGCTGCGCAGCAGGGTGATGGGCAGGGGCGGCGCCTCGCAGCCGGGCAGCAGGCGTTCCAGCCGGCCCTGGGCCAGGGCCTCGCGCACGCCGGTGAAGGGCAGCTGCACGATGCCGGCGCCGGCCAGGGCCGCGGCCTCGAAGGCATCGGTGTTGTTCACGGACACCCGCCAGGGCAGCGGCAGGCGCCGCGGCGCGCCGGCCGCGTCCAGCCATTCGAAGACGGCCTCGCGCTCGGCAAACGTCTGGCTGTAGTGCACCAGCACATGCCCCTGCTGCTGCAGCTCCTCGGGCGAGCGCGGCCGGCCGTGGCGGTCCAGGTAGGCCGGGCTGGCCACATTGACCATGGGCAGCTGGCCCAGCGGCCGCGCCACCAGGCTGGTGTCGTGCACGGGACCGACGCGCAGCACGGCGTCCACCCCTTCCTCGATCAGGTCGACCCGGCGGTCCGTGCAGCTGAGCTCCAGCTGCAGGCCGGGGTGGGCGTCCAGGAAGGCGGGCAGGGCGGGGAAGACCGCCTGCAGGGCCAGGCGCACCGGCAGGTCCACGCGCAGGCGGCCGCCGAGCTCGCCCTCCTGCTGGAAGAGCGTGCCGATGTCAGCCGCCTCGTCCAGCAGGGCGCGGGCGCGCTCCAGCAGCAGGCTGCCGTCCGGCGTGAGGCTGACCCGGCGCGTGGTGCGCTGCAGCAGCCGCGTGCCCAGGCGTGCCTCCAGCTCGCCGACCACCTGGCTCACCCGCGCCTTGGGCAGGCCCAGACCTTCCGCGGCGCGGCTGAAATGCGCCAGCTCGGCCACACGCACGAAGACGCGCAGCGAGGCCAGGTCCAAATCCCCTTCTTTGTTCATGATTATCAGAACAGTCCGTTCAATTGGCTCGACTTTATGTGCAATCAAGCGATCAATAAAGTGAACGCATCCCTCAACCGATGCAGGACGCTGTCATGAACCAACCCTCCCACCCCACCCCGATCACCCTGATCACCGGCGGCAGCCGCGGCCTGGGCGCCGCCATGGCCCTGGCGCTGGCCCGCAGCGGGCACGACGTGCTGATCACCTACCGCGACGCGGCCGAGGCGGCGCAGGGGGTGGTCGCCCGGATCGAGGCCCTGGGGCGCCGCGCCGCGGCCCTGCCGCTGGAGATGGCCCAGGTCGACGGCTTTCCGGCCTTTGTGCAGGCGCTGCAATCGCAGCTGGCCGCCTGGGGTCGCGAGCAGCTGGACGGCCTGGTCAACAACGCCGGCGCCGGCCTGCACGCCAGCGTGGCGGAGACCACGCCGGCCCAGCTGGAGCAGATGTGGCGCCTGCACCTGCAGGGTCCCTTCTTCCTGACCCAGGCCCTGCTGCCCCTGCTGGCCGACGGCGCCCGGCTGCTCAACATCTCCAGTGGCCTGACCCGTTTCACCGTGCCCGGCTATGCGGGCTATGCCGCCATGAAGGGCGCGGTGGAGGTGATGAGCCGCTACCAGGCCCGGGAGCTGGCGGCGCGGGGGATCCGGGTCAACACCCTGGCGCCGGGGGCCATCGCCACCGACTTCGGCGGCGGTGCGGTGCGCGACAACGCCCAGCTCAATGCCTTCCTGGCCTCCGTCACCGCCCTGGGTCGGGTGGGCGAGGCCGAGGACATCGGCGGCGCCGTGGCGGCCCTGATGCAGCCCGGCGCGGCCTGGATCACCGGCCAGCGCATCGAGGCCTCGGGCGGCATGTTCCTCTGAGCGGGCTCAGCGGGGCGGGGCGCCTGCGGTCTGGGGCTCCGGCACGCCGTCCTTCATCCAGTAGCCGCTGGCCAGCAGGCGTTCGCGCACCTGGGCCCGGCCCCGGTGCAGGCGGCTCTTCACCGCCTCCAGGCTCAGGCCCAGCTCGGCGGCCACCTCCGGGCCGCTGAGCTCGTGCACATCGCGCAGCAGCAGCACCTCGCGGTAGGGCGGGCTCAGGGCCTGCAGGGCGCGGACCAGGTCCTGGCGCAGGTCCAGGGGCAGGGCGGGCGCCTCGGGATGGTCCTGGGCGGCCAGTTCGTCCAGGGGCACATGGCGGGGCTGGCCGCGCAGCAGGCGCCAGCACTCGCGCTCGACGATGCGGAACAGCCAGGTCGTGAAGGTCGCCACCGTGCGCAGGGTGCCGATGCGGCGGTGCAGCTGCCACAGGGCCAGCTGCACGGCGTCCTCGGCGTCCTCGCTGCTGGCGCAGCTGCGCCGGGCGAAGCGGCGCAGGTCCGGCTGACAGCGGCGCAGCAGCTCGTGCAGGGCCTGGGTGTCGCCCGCGCGGGCGGCCTCGACCAGGGGGGTGTGGGCAGGGTTCATGGCTGACGGTCCAGGGGGCGGCGGCCCATCATCGCGCAGGCCGGGCAGAAGCCGAGCAGGGCGGTGAGCGCCAGGCCCAGGCCGGAGCCGCCCAGCAGCCAGGCCCAGGCCGGTTCCAGGCCGCCCAGGACCGCGGCCAGGACCATCAGGGTGGCGCCCGCCAGACGTGCGATGCGTTCGGCCGCGGGCACATTGCGTTTCAGGTAGAACATGGACAGCCTCCTCGGGCTGGAAGTGGATCACCCAGCACAGGAGGCGCGGCCGGCGCGAAAGGATTCAGCCACCGGCAAAAAAAGTGACGGGAACGCGCCGGGCGTGGCAGCAGGGCCGTCGCGGCCCCCGGCAGGCCCTCAGCGGGCCAGCGGCAGGAACTCCATGGTCCAGTTCTCCTCCCAGGTCTGGCCGCCGTCGGGCGAGAAGGCCTGGCTCCAGCGCGGCGGCTGGCCGGGCTCGGCCAGCCAGATGAAGCGCACGCGGATAGGGCGGCCGTCCAGCTGGTCCTCGGCCAGAAACTCGCCGCGGTGCCCCTGGAAGCGGCCCACCACGGGCGTGTCCAGCTGGCCGGGCAGGCGGCCGTCCAGCCACCAGATCGACCATTGCCGGCGGGCCGCGTCATAGGAGCGCAGCGCCACGGCCCGCACCTCGCCCTCGGGCAGCTGGAGCAGGTTGTCCTCCAGGTTGCCGAAGCCGCCCAGCACCGGGCGCGTGGACGACAGCCCCTCGAAGCTCACCCAGTCCTGGCAGCCCTGCAGCCGCTTCAGCAGGCGGCGGTGGCGCACGCGCCAGTGGCCGTGGATGAAGTCGAAGTCATGCGGGGCGTCGTCGCGCAGCGGGAGTGTCATGGTCCGTCCTGGAGACAGGGGTGGTCAGGGCGCAGAGCGTACGGCCTGCCACTGCCACGGCTTGTCAGCAGACCGCGGCGGCGCGGCGCGGCCGGCACAATGCGCGGCATGGACATCGACCTGCGCCCGGCGCTGCCGGAAGACATCGCCGCCTGCGTGGACCTGCGCGGCCGCACCCGCGAGAACGCCATCCCGCCCGAGCGCCTGGCCGCGCTGGGCATCACCGTGGCGTCCTGGTCCGGCCAGGTGAGCCGGGGCGAGCTGATCGGCCATGTGGCCTGGGCGGGCGAGGTGATGGCCGGCTATGCCTTCGGTGACGTCGGCAGCGGCGAGGTCGTGGTGCTGGCCCTGCTGCCGGCCTTCGAGGGCCGGGGCCTGGGCCGGCGGCTGTTGCTGCGCCTCGTGGCGGATCTGCGGGCTCGCGGCCACCGCCGGCTCTTCCTGGGTTGCGGCAGCGACCCGGCGCTGCGCTCGCATGGCTTTTACCGCCGCCTGGGCTGGCGGCCCACCGGCCGCACGGACCGCTTCGGTGACGAGGAGCTGGAGTTGCTGCCGGACGCCACCGCCCCCTGAGCGTCCCCTGAGCGCCCCGCCCGCCTGCTCAGTGCGCGGGGGCGGCGTTCATGCGCTGGAGCCGCTGCTCGCTCCGGGCCAGGGTGGGCACGCCCATGGCTTCGCGTTCGGCGTCGGTCCTGGCCTCGCGGTCAAAGGGCTCCTGCGTCCAGCGCTCCTGCCCCTTGGGCTTGCGGTACTGGGTGCCCCACACCTGGGGCTTGTCCAGGGCGTGCAGGTACCTGTCCTCGGCGGCGGCGCTGAGCCAGCGGGCGCTGTGCTGCAGCGGGTCGAGCGTCCAGGCCTGCCGCGCCCACTGCATGGCCCGGGCATAGTCCTCCGGCGTGCGGCCGTGCTGCATCACCAGGGCGGCGTGGTAGTAGTCGTCGGCGGCCTTGAGCTGCCCCTGCGCGGCCAGGGCCAGCACCCGGGCGCGGCGCTCGTCGTCGCGCGGCCCCACCACGGCCCAGTCGATGCTGGGGGCGCGCCGGTCCGCCTGGTCGGCATCGTGCAGGGCCTTGAGCTCGGCATTGATGGTCTTCAGATAGGCCTGCTCGGCCTAAGCCAGGCGCTGCAGCAGGGCGGGCCAGCGCGGGTCGGGGCGCAGGGGCAGGTAGTCTTCGTCGTCGGCGACCTGGCGGTAGTCGTGCAGCCCCTTGGCCAGGGCTTTCTCGAGGAAGGAGAAGGCTTGCTCCACCTGGCCTTCGCGGGCCGCGCAGAAAGCCATCTCGTTCTCTGCGGTCGCCGACGGTGTGCCCTGCGTGTAGCGCCGGCGGACCTGCTGGCACTGCTCGTCCTGCGCCCATGCGTGCTGCAACGGGGCCAGCAGTCCCAGGCCCAGGCATGCCAGCGCTGTCCGACTCATCATGTGTGCCTCCTCGTCGTGTCGATGGCCGCGCAGCATAGCGCCGCTACTGCGCGTCCATCATCCCGGAGTTCCCTGTCCGGATCCGGTGCGCCGTGGCGGCTCCAGGCCGCGCCCCTGCAGCACGGGCAGGGTGCGCAGCCGCTCGGCGGCGAACTGCACGAACTGGCGCACCTTGGCCGTGGCCAGCCGCCCCGCCGGATAGACCAGGTGCACCGGCACGGGCGGCGGCTCGCAGTCGCGCATCAGCACGCGCAGGCGGCCGTCGCGGACCTCGTCCGTGACCTGGTAGGCCAGGGCGCGGGTGATGCCCTGGCCGGCCACCGCCGCCGCCACCTTGGTGCCGTTGGCATTCACGATCAGGCGCTCCGCGGGCGGCCGCATGCTCTTGTGCCCGGGGAACTGCCAGTCGACCCGCCCCTGGCCCTCGATGCTGAACCCGATGATGCGATGCCGGGCCAGGTCGGCCGGCGTGCGGGGGCGGCCGGCCCGGGCCAGGTAGGCCGGTGCCGCCACCATCGCCACGCGCAGGCTGCCCACCGGCACGGCGGTGAGCCCGGAGTCCGGCAACTGGCCGATGCGCAGGGCCACGTCAAAGCCCTCGTCGATCAGGTGGACCAGGCGATTGCTGAAGAAGGCGCGGGCCTCCAGCTGCGGGTGCTGGTCCAGGAACTCGAACAGCAGAGGCGCGATATGGCGCTGACCGAAGAGCTCGGGCGCCGTCACCGCGAGCCGCCCCTGGACCAGCTGGCGCTGGCCCGTCACGGCGGCCTCGGCGGCGTCCAGCTCGGCCAGCACGCGCCGCGCATCGCCGAGGTACTGCTCGCCGGTCTCGGTCAGCTGCAGGCTGCGCGTCGTGCGGACCAGCAGCGGCGCGCCCAGGCGGCGCTCCAGCAGGGCGATGGCCCGGGTGACGGTGGGCGCCGAGACCTCCTGCTGGCGGGCCGCGGCGGCCAGGCTGCCGGCCTCCGCCACGGCGACAAAGGTCCGGATGCACTGCAGGTGATCCATGGCAATCCTTTCAGAATCTGCAATTCTGAAATGTAGACGCAGGCTATTCATCAAGTTCCAGGCAATGGATAGGCTGAGGCCCATTCATCACTCCGGGAGCGCCCGCCATGTCTTCGCCGTCCACCGCCGCCACGAACTCCACGCCCGCCCGCCTGCATGGCTTTGCCCTGTCCGGCCATGTGCACCGGGTGCGTCTGCTGCTGTCCCTGCTGGGCCTGCCCTGGGAGGAACGAGAGCTGGACCTGCGCCAGGGTGAGCAGCGCCGGCCCGAATTCCTGGCGCTCAATCCCCTGGGCCAGGTGCCGGTGCTGGAGATCGACGGCCAGGTGCTGTCGGACAGCAATGCCATCCTGGTCTACCTGGCGTTGCGCCACGATCCCCGCCGCCAGTGGCTGCCGGAGTCCCCGGTGCAGCAGGCCGCCGTGCAGCGCTGGCTGAGCCTGGCCGCCGGCCCGCTGGCCCACGGGCCGGCAGCGGCTCGCGCGGCCGCGCTGTTCGGCCGTCCGCCGGTGCCCCAGGCCCCGGCCCTGGCCGAACGCCTGTTCGGTGCCATGGAGCAGCAGCTGGCCCGTCAACCCTGGCTGGCCGCGCCGCACCCGACGCTGGCCGACCTGGCGCTGTACGCCTACACGGCCCGCGCGCCGGAAGGCGGACTGTCGCTGGCGCCGTATGGGCACATCCGCCGCTGGCTGGCCGCGGTCGAGGCCTTGCCGGGATTCGTGCCCATGCCCGTCGCGCCAGGCCTGGAGGCGTTGTCATGAGTGCACGCTTCCACGCGGGTGAGCAGCAGATGCACGAACGACTGGGCCTGCGCGAGGCCCTGTCCGAGCTGGGCGGGCGGATGATCCGGGACGCCATGCCTGACCAGCATCGCGACTTCTTTGCGCAGCTGCCGACGATGTGGCTGGGCACCCTCGACGCTCAGGGCCAGCCCTGGGCCACCCTGCTCAGCGGCGCGCCGGGCTTCGCCCGCAGCCCGGACGCGCATCAGCTGCGGCTGGATGCTCGCCCGACGGCCGAGGATCCGGCCGCCCAGGGCCTGCACCCCGGCGCAGCCGTGGCGCTGCTGGGACTGGAGCCGCACACCCGCCGCCGCAACCGCATGAATGGCACGGTCCAGGCGCTGGACGCGGCCGGCTTCTCGGTTCGCGTGGGTCAGAGTTTCGGCAACTGCCCCAAGTACATCCAGGGCCGGCGGGCCGAGCACGTCCGGCGCGAGCCGGGGCCGGTCCAGACCCTGGGCCCTTCGCTCGGTGCCGAGGCGCTGGCCCTGGTGCAGGAGGCCGACACGCTCTTCATCGCCAGCAGCAGCAGCGCCCGGCCGGCGGGCACCGGCCCTCAGGGAGCGGGCGTCGACATCTCGCACCGCGGGGGCCGCCCCGGCTTTGTGCGCGTGCGGCGGGAGGCCGGGGGCGACCAGCTCATCGTGCCGGACTATGCCGGCAACCGCTTCTTCAACACCCTGGGCAATCTGCTGGCCTGGCCGCGCGCGGGCCTGCTCTTCGTCGACTGGCAGCACGGCCATCTGCTGCAGCTGGCGGCGCAGGCCGAGATCCAGCATGAAGGCCCGGAGCTGGCGGACTTTCCGGGAGCCCAGCGCCTGCTGAAGCTGCGGCTGCTGCAGGGGCGCTGGCGCCCCGCGGCCCTGCCCCTGCGCTGGAGTGCGCCGGACCTGGCGCCGCAGTTCCTGCCGGCATGACGCGGCAGGCGGCTCAGCGGCCGCGGGCGGCGTCCATCCACGCGTTGGTGCGGGCGTAGTCCAGGGCGCGGGCCCAGCCGTCGAACTCGCCCTGCTCATGCAGGCGGGACATGTCCGTCAGCAGGGCGCCGTAGCAGGACTTGAACAGCGAGGCGCCCGCGCTGAGGCGGCGCACGCCGGCCGCGCGCAGGGCGTCGGCGCCAGCCAGGCCGGGCCAGCTCATCAGGTTCAGCGGCAGCGGTGTCGACGCGGCCAGGCGGTGGGCCACGTCCAGATCGGCCAGCCCGGGCAGGAAGAGGCCGTCGGCGCCGGCGGCCGCATAGCGTGCCATGCGCGTGCGGGCCTCGTCTTCCAGCGCCTCGGGGGGCAGCGAGCGCTGCAGGTAGGTGTCGATGCGGGCATTGATGAACAGGCCCGGGCGCGGCAGGGCCTCGCGCAGCGCGCGCAGCTTGGCCTCCATCAGTGCGGGGGGCTGCGAGCCGTCTTCCAGATTGATGCCGACGACGCCCCGGGCGAGCAGCTCGCGCACCAGGGCGAGCACGGCGCCCGGCTCGTCGCTGTAGCCGTTCTCGATGTCCACCGTCAGAGGCAGGGGGTTGACGCGCTGGATGCGGGCGACGGCGTCCAGCAGCTCCTGGCGGGGCAGCAGGTCGCCATCGGCATGGCCCAGGGACCACGCCAGCGCGGCGCTGCTGGTGGCCAGGGCGCGGGCGCCGGCCTGCCGGGCGAGCACGGCGCTGCCGGCGTCCCAGACATTGGCCAGGATCAGCAGCTGGCCGGGGGCGTGGAGGGCATGGAAGTCTTGAATTGGCGTGCTCATGACAGTGCAGGCAGTGGATGGAATGCCTGCACTCTAGACGCCAGGACCGCTCGGGGCTGGACGGAATCGGACCTGTGCCTCACGGTTCGCGCGCACAGCGGACGTGGCGGGCCGGGCGGCCAGCGCACGCCGCTCAGGCCGCTCAGGCCGGCTTCACTTCGCCTTCTTCTGCTGCTGCGCTGGCGCTTGCGCTGGCTGCTGTGACGGCTGCTGCGATTGCAGGCGCTCGGTCTCGGCCTTGATCATGTCCTCCAGCTCGCCCAGGTGGGCCTGCACGCGCCGCTGGCCCATCTGCATGCCCTGCCCCATGAGCGCGGGCAGGCGCTCGATGGCCTTGCGGCCCACGGGGGTCTGGTAGAACTCGCGCAGAGTGGCCAGCTCCTCGCCGGTGAACTCCTTGGCATAGATGTCGACCAGCTCGTCCTTGAGCCCCTCATAGCTCATGTACTTGGCCATGAACTTCAGCATCACCTCCCGGTAGGGCACGAGCTTGGGCTGGCGCTGGATCTGGGCGTCCAGCGAGGTCTCGATGGATTCCTGCAGCACGCGCTGCAGGTTCAGGGTGTCGAGCAGGCGGGCGGCCTCGACGGGCGCCGTGTCGGCGGCAAAGCCCAGGCTGCTGAAACCCAGGGTGGCGATGGCGAGGGTGGTCTTGAAAAGGTGCTTCATGGGTGTTCCCGGTTCTTGATCACTGGCGGCCCGGTCCGCGAGGAGGCCAGGGGGCAGGCAGGACGCACTTGTACCCCGGATTCGGGTCCGGCCTCAGCCTGGGCTCAGATCACGCCGCGCCGGACCTTGTCGCCCAGCACGGTGATGCCGCGCTGGCCATTGGCCAGGGGGGCGGTCACCAGGCCCAGGTCCTGCAGGCGCTGCTGGAGGTGCTCCGGCACGACGCGACCGCCGGGCTGCTGGGGCATGTACCAGAGGTGGTCGCGTTCCTCGGGGGTCAGCTGGATGGGGGGGACTGCTTGGCTCATGGGCGGCATTGTGCCGTGGGCGGCGAGCCGGCGCGCCTTCAGCGGCTGGCGGCCGGTGCGGGACCCAGATATTGCGGGCGGGGCTCCGTCGGGTGCGCGTCATGCCAGCGCGTCAGCCAGGCTCGGGGTTCCAGCCCGCTGGCCTTCATGAGGTCCAGGCCCTGCTGCCATTCGCTGGTGCTCAGGCGGCGGAACTCCCAGTTGCGCAGCCTGGGCAGGCTCGGGCAGAGCGCTTTCGCCGGGATCGACCCCAGGGCCTCCAACTCCTGCGCCTCGTGCTCTCGATGGGCGCGGCTCACGGCCGCGTGCAGCAGGTGGCGCGATATCCACTGCTCATTGCCGCGATCCAGGATCTGGCCAATGGCCACCGCCAGCCACCGCTTGTAGGCGTCCTCTTGCTGCCAGAGGCGATCCGCAATGTGCAGACAGTGCTGCCGCGTGGCGGGCAGAGCGTCGGCATCGCGGCAGGCCAGGGCCAGGCTCAGCAGGTCGGGACCTCCTGCGGCGTTGAACTCATGCAGCAGCATGGCTTCGGCGTGGTACGCCAAGCCGGGCTCGTGCTCGACCGGCAGGGTGAGCAGCATCGTCACGATCTCGCCATCATGCGACTCCCCGTGCGTGGCCTGAGCGGCGATCTGGGCGATCAGTTCGGCCTGGCGCTGGCGGCTCATCGCCAATGTGTCCAGCTGGGCCACCCAGGCCAGGATGTTGTCCGGCTCCAGTCGGGACCACTGCGTCGCCTCGATGTTCGTGCATTCGTCCGGCGCGCAAGGGCGCCGCAGGGCCAATGCCGTGAGCAGTGGATCGGTCGAACGCCGGGCGAGGTCCTGCAGCCGGGCGCGGCTGCCGGCATCCTCCCTGGGCAGGGCGAAGAAGGCCTCGTCCAGGAAGTCCGCCAGGGCTACCGAGCGCAGGTCGCCCCGCTTCCTCAGCTGCCGCACCCAGCGTGCACGCGCCTCGCGCTGCGCCGCGCGGAGGACCCTCATGCCGTCCGTCTGCTCCAGCTGCTCGCGGCTGCTCTCTGGGTGTTGCTGCTCGTCCTTTTCGGACTCCGCGGCCCCGTAGCCGCACCAGTCCGCGCGCATGCGCAGGGCGCGGGGAGAGAGGCTGGCGGTGCCGTTGGCAGAGGCTGCGGAGGCGGCCTGAGCGACGCTCACGCGGGCGGCCTTCGGGGTCATCGGGGCAGAGCCCGGCTCCGCCGGCGAGGTCAGCGGGGCCGGCCATGATGCCGCCGGCCCTGCGACGCGCGGCAAGGCACTCGCCTCGCGCCCGCCCAATTGCCACCATCCGGCCAAAGCCAGGCCCAGCAGGGCGCCAGCGGCGATCCAGAGTCTCACTCTCATGCTCCCTCCTCGGCCGAGGAGTGTAGAACCTCCATTAGCAGGCGGCCGGCGCAGCGGAGGAGGGCCGGCGCGGTGACCCGGCGGCAGGGCTGTGCGCATAGCGAAGCGCGCCGGCCTGCTCAGACCTGGCGGAATGTGGGTGCGCACTCCATGGATTGCTGCTGGTGCGCCTGGAGGCGGGCATACCGTCACAGGGGCGCAGGCGGGACACTGTCAGAACTGACAGGTGTCGATCCACCGCTGCCTGGCATTAGCCTCCGCGGCGGCTGCGGGCGGCCTCATGCGCCGTCCGCTGACCCCCACGGCGCGAGCCCTGCGACAGGGCCGCGTCATCGAACGGCAAGACCCATCCACTACGAGGGAGAGAACCCATGAAAGCGATCCAAGCGATCGGATGCACCCTGGCCATCCTGCTGTCCGCCAGCAGCGCCCAGGCCCGCAGCGGCAACACCTACCAGTCCTCCTTGAGCGGCAGCAGCTATGCGGCCTCCGCCACCTGGCAGGGCAGCAGCACGCCTCTGGCCGGCGGCGATCTGGCGCAGTCGGCGCAGATGAACAATCTGATCAACACGGCGCAGGGCTACTACCTGGGCATCCAGTGGGCCCTGAACGATGCGGTGCGGGCCGCGGCGGCGCAGTCCAGTGACGTCACGGTGCAGATGAAGTACCCCTCCGGCGTGCTGCGGGGCACCTTGAACGCCTCGCTGTCGGGCCTGCAGGGCGGGAACCTCCGCTTCAGGATGGACGGTCTGCGCTATGACGTCGTGCTCCAGGCCAACGGGCGTTCGGGGCCGGTGAGCTTCGAGTGCACGGTCTCCCTGAGCATCGGATCCATTGCCGCCACCCTGGACTACAACCCCTTCACCGGCGCCGTCAGCGGCGCCAACGTCACGTTCGAGCCCAGCCAGAGCACGGCCTGTGACAACTCCCTGGGTTGGGTGCCCTGGCTGGGGGACTACATCAACGGCAAGCTCGCCGGCGCGGCCGGGCAGATCGCGCTGGCCACGGGCACGTTCTCCGGCAGGATCCTCGACGTCGCTCCGCAGCAGGCCCTGTTCGGCTTCGTCAATGCCATCCAGCCCAACACCTACCTCTACGGTGGCATCGACGTGGGCATGTACCTGAAGAACAACATCCAGACCCTGTACGTGAACAAGCAGGTGCGGGTCACGGTGGCCGAGCCCGCCTCGTTCTACGTTCCCACGCAGAACCACCTGCCCAGCCCGGGCTCCCGCACCGGCAAGGCCGTGGGCATCGAGTTCCTGGACAACGGGGTCTCCCAGGTGGGCTTCCAGGTCAACCTGACGCGCGCCTTCAACTGGGTGCTGATCTCCGGGGACGAGTAAGCCCCGGCGCGGGCCGCCGCCGCTTCACTCCAGCGCGGCCCGCCGTCTCTGCACCGCCTCCCGCACGATGGGCAGCAGGGCCTCGGTGTCGGCATGCCCCGCCTCCAGGGCGCCGAGGAATTCGCGGCGCATGCGCGGCTCCCAGAATTTCTGCAGGTGCAGGGCGATGCCCTCCAGGGCTTCGGCATGGTCGGGCATGGCCTGGAAGAAGGTGCCGATCTGGTTGGCCATGCGGACGAGTTTGGCGATGTCCATGGTGTGTCGCGATGCGTGTTCAGTGAGGCGCGGCGCTGGCGCCCTGGGAGCCCAGGTCCAGGCGTTCGGGGTGGCAGTAGACCACCAGATCCTGGCCGCGCGCGAAGCCGACCAGGGTCATGCCGGCCTGCGTGGCGGTGGCCACGGCGAAGCTGGTGGGAGCGGAGACCGCCGCCAGCAGCGGCACGCCGGCCATGGCGGTCTTCTGCACCATCTCGAAGCTGGCGCGGCTGGTCACGGCGATGAAGCCTTCGCTGGCCTCCACGCCCATGCGGGCCAGGGCGCCGATGAGCTTGTCCAGCGCGTTGTGCCGGCCCACGTCCTCGCGCAGCCAGCGCAGCTCGCCGTCGGCCGAGCACCAGGCCGCGGCATGCACGGCGCCGGTGGCCTGCTGCAGGGTCTGCTGCTCGCAGAACTGGCTCATCGCGTGAGCGATGGCCTCCCGACGCAAGACCTGACCCCCTGTGGCCGGCAGCGCGGGCAGGTCGCGCGCCACATGGGCCAGGCTCTCGGTGCCGCACAGGCCGCAGCCGGTGCGGCCGGCCAGGGTGCGGCGCCGTTCCTTCAGCCGGGCGAAGGCGCCGCTGGCGATCTCCAGCTTCAGCGTGATGCCCTGCGGGCCGGGCTGCTCCTCCACGCCGTAGAGCTCGTCCGGGCCCTGCAGGATGCCCTCGCTGAGCGAGAAGCCCAGCGCGAAGTCCTCCAGGTCCAGGGGCGTGGCCAGCATTACCGCATGGCTGACGCCGTTGTACTCCAGCGCCACGGGGACCTCATCGGCCACCCAGTCCAGCAGCTCCGCGCTGTGGCCGCCGCGCACGCGGCGCACCGGCAGCGCGCGGGCGCCCTCGCAGAAGTCCAGCGAGGGGGTGGCGGTGGCGCGCGGGCGTTTCATCGGGGCCTCATTTGCCGCCATGCACGGCCTCCGCGGGCTGCTGCGCGGCGTGCAGCAGCTCCTGCTGCAGGGCATCGAAGCGGTTGAACTCCTTCTGCCACGGCGAGAGGGCTTGAGCCTGCATCACCTTCATCACCTGCACGGCGGTCACCTTGTACTCGGGGCAGTTGGTGGCCCAGTCGGAGTTGTCGGTCGTGATGACGTTGGCGCCGGACTCGGGGAAATGGAAGGTGGTGTAGACCACGCCCGGCTGCACCCGCTCGGTCAACGTGGCGCGCAGCACGGTCTCGCCGGCGCGGCTGTGGATGCCCACCCAGTCGCCCTCGGCGATGCCGCGCTCCTCGGCGTCATGCGGGTGGATCTCCAGCACGTCCTCGCTGTGCCACTGGCTGTTCTCGGTGCGGCGCGTCTGGGCGCCCACGTTGTACTGGCTCAGGATGCGGCCGGTGGTCAGAAGCAGGGGGAACTTGCGGGTGACCTTCTCGTCCGTCGGCACGTACTGGGTGATGATGAAGCGACCCTGGCCGCGCACGAACTTGCCCACGTGCATGATGGCCGTGCCGGCTTCGTCCGTGCTGTCGTTGCAGGGCCATTGCACGCTGCCCAGGCGCTCGATCTTCTCGTAGCTGACGCCGGCGAAGGTCGGGGTCAGCGCGGCGATCTCCTGCATGATCTCCTCGGGATTGCGGTAGTGCATCGGATAGCCCAGGGCCTCGGCCAGCTTGACCGTCACCTCCCAGTCGGCATAGCCGCCCAGCGGGGGCATGACCTTGCGCACGCGGCTGATGCGGCGCTCGGCGTTGGTGAAGGTGCCATCCTTCTCCAGGAAGCTGGAGCCCGGCAGGAAGACGTGCGCGTACTTGGCGGTCTCGTTGAGGAAGATGTCCTGCACCACCACGCATTCCATGGCCATCATCGCGGCGGCCACGTGCTGGGTGTTGGGGTCGGACTGCACGATGTCCTCGCCCTCGCAGTACAGGCCCTTGAAGCTGCCGGAGAGGGCCGCGTCGAGCATGTTGGGAATGCGCAGGCCCGGCTCGGGGTTCAGCGTCACGCCCCAGGCGGCCTCGAACTGGCCGCGCACGGTGCTGTCGCTGATGTGGCGGTAGCCGGGCAGCTCGTGCGGGAAGCTGCCCATGTCGCAGCTGCCCTGCACATTGTTCTGGCCGCGCAGCGGGTTCACGCCCACGCCCTCGCGGCCCACGTTGCCGGTGGCCATGGCGAGGTTGGCGATGCCCATCACCATGGTCGAGCCCTGGCTGTGCTCGGTGACGCCCAGGCCGTAGTAGATGGCCGCATTGCCGCCGGTGGCATAGAGCCGCGCCGCGGCGCGCACCTCGGCCGCCGGCACGCCGCTGGCGGCCTCCAGCGCCTCGGGCGAGTTCTCGGGGCGCGAGACAAACTCGCTCCACTGCGCGTAGCTCTTGGGGTCGCAGCGCTCGGCCACATAGGCCTCGTTGACCAGACCCTCGGTGACGACGACATGCGCCATCGCGCTGATCACCGCCACATTGGTGCCGGGCTTGAGCTGCAGGTGGTGGGCCGCCTGGATGTGCGGGCTCTTGACGAGGTCGATGCGGCGCGGGTCCACCACGATCAGCTTCGCGCCCTCGCGCAGCCGCTTCTTCAGCCGCGAGCCGAAGACCGGGTGGGCCTCGCTCGGGTTGGCACCGATGACCATCACCACATCGGCCTTCTCGACGGACTTGAAGGTCTGCGTGCCTGCCGAGGTGCCCAGCGTCTGGCCCAGGCCGTAGCCGGTGGGCGAGTGGCAGACGCGGGCGCAGGTGTCGACGTTGTTGTTGCCGAAGGCCGCGCGCACCAGCTTTTGCACGAGGTAGGTCTCCTCGTTGGTGCAGCGGGACGAGGTGATGCCGCCGATGGAATCACGGCCATGCTTGGCCTGGATGCGGCGGAACTCGCTGGCCGCGTGGTTCAGCGCCACCTCCCAGCTGACCTCCTGCCAGGGGTCCTGGATGCTGGCGCGGATCATGGGCTTGGTGATGCGGTCCGGGTGCGTGGCATAGCCCCAGGCGAAACGGCCCTTGATGCAGCTGTGGCCCTCGTTGGCCTTGCCGTCCTTCCAGGGCACCATGTTGACGACCTGGCTGCCCTTCATTTCCGCCTTGAAGGCGCAGCCCACGCCGCAGTAGGCGCAGGTGGTGATGACGCTGTGCTCGGGCTGGCCGATCTGGATGACGGTCTTCTCCTGCAGCGTGGCCGTGGGGCAGGCCTGCACGCAGGCGCCGCAGGACACGCAGTCCGACTCCATGAAGGGCTGGTCCTGGCCCGGCGAGACGCGGGACTCGAAGCCGCGGCCCGAGATCGTCAGCGCGAAGGTGCCCTGCGTCTCCTCGCAGGCGCGCACGCAGCGGTTGCAGACGATGCACTTGCTGGAGTCGAAGGTGAAGTAGGGGTTGGACTCGTCCTTGGGCAGGTCGCAGTGGTGCGCGCCGGCCTTCTCACCGACACCGTAGCGCACCTCGCGCAGGCCCACGACGCCGGCCTGCGTCTGCAGCTCGCAGTTGCCGTTGGCGCTGCAGGTGAGGCAGTCCAGCGGGTGGTCGGAGATGTAGAGCTCCATCACGCCCTTGCGCAGCTGCTGCAGCTTCGGGCTTTGCGTCTTCACCTTCATGCCGGCCTCGACCGGCGTGGTGCAGGAGGCCGGAAAGCCCTTGCGCCCATCGATCTCCACGAGGCACAGGCGGCAGGAGCCGAAGGGCTCCAGGCTGTCGGTCGCGCAGAGCTTGGGCACCATCACGCCCGCCTCGGCGGCCGCGCGCATCAGCGAGGTGCCGGCGGGCACGGTGACGGGCTGGCCGTCGATTTCCAGCGTGACTTCGCGCTCGGATTCGCGGCGGGGCGTGCCGTAGTCGATCTCGGTGGTGTTCATGGTCATGCCTCCTGCGCGGCCGCCTGCGTGCGGGTCAGGCCGAAGTCTTGCGGGTAATGGTTGAGGGCGGACAGCACCGGGTAGGGCGTCATGCCGCCCATGGCGCACAGCGAGCCGTGCAGCATGGTGTCGCAGAGGTCGCGCAGCAGCACGACCTGCTGCTCGCGGTTCTGGTCGGCGCGCAGACGGTCGATCACCTCGACGCCCCGCGTCGAGCCGATGCGGCAGGGCGTGCACTTGCCGCAGGACTCGATCGCGCAGAACTCCATGGCGTAGCGCGCCAGCTGTGAGAGGTCCGCTGTGTCGTCATGCACGACGATGCCGCCGTGGCCCAGCACCGCGCCCATCGCGGCATAGGCCTCGTAGTCCAGCGGCACGTCCCATTGCGACTCGGGCACGTAGGCGCCCAGCGGGCCGCCCACCTGCACGGCCTTGATGGGCCGGCCCGTGGCCGTGCCGCCGCCGAAGCCGTAGAGCAGCTCGCGCAGCGTCAGGCCGAAGGCCTTCTCGACGAGGCCGCCGTG
Organism: Roseateles flavus; assembly: GCF_039872765.1. NCBI lineage: Bacteria > Pseudomonadati > Pseudomonadota > Betaproteobacteria > Burkholderiales > Sphaerotilaceae > Roseateles > Roseateles flavus. The sequence goes on from NZ_JBDPZC010000001.1 coordinate 19,104, forward strand.
CTTGATGTTGCCGGCCAGCTGGAAGGGCAGGGTGCCGTGCGAGCGGCCCACGCCGTGGTCGCGGTAGAACTGTGCGCCGCGCGCCAGGATCAGCGGCGCGGCAGCGAAGGTCAGCACATTGTTGATGACCGTGGGCTGGCCGAAGAGGCCTTGCACCGCCGGCAGCGGCGGCTTGGCGCGCACCACGCCGCGCTTGCCTTCGAGGCTTTCCAGCAGGGCCGTTTCCTCGCCGCAGACATAGGAGCCGGCGCCCTTGCGCACCTCCAGGTGGAAGGCGCGGCCGGAGCCCAGCAGGTTCGCGCCGAGGAAGCCGGCGGCCATGGCGCGCTCGATGGCCTCGTTCAGCACGGCGATCGAGTGCGGGTACTCCGAGCGGACGTAGACGTAGCCCCGGTCCGCGCCCACCGCCAGGCCGGCGATGGCCATGCCCTCGATCAGCATGTAGGGGTCGCCCTCCATCACCATGCGGTCGGCGAAGGTGCCGGAGTCGCCCTCGTCCGCGTTGCAGACGATGTACTTCTGCTCGGCCTCGGTCTGCAGCACCGTGCGCCATTTGATGCCGGCCGGGAAAGCCGCCCCCCCGCGGCCGCGCAGGCCCGAATGGGTGATCTCGGCGACGATGCCGGCGCCGTCGAGCGCCAGCGCCTTTCGCAGGCCGGCCCAGCCCTCGTGGGCCTCGTAGTCGGCCAGGGACAGCGGGTCCGTCACGCCGATGCGTCGGAAGCTCAGGCGCTCCTGCAGCGCGAGGTAGGGGATCTGCTCGGTGAGGCCGTGGCACAGCGGGTGCGCGCCGCCGCTCAGCAGGCCGGCGTCGAGCAGGGCGGGGACATCGGCCGCCTCGACCGGCCCGTAGGCCACGCGGCCTTGCGGGGCCTCGACCTCGACCAGCGTCTCCAGCCACAGCAGGCCGCGCGAGCCGTTGCGGATCAGCTCGATGCTCAAGCCGCGGCACTGGCATTCGGCAATCAGTGCAGCGGCGACCTCATCGGCGCCCACGGCGAGCGCGGCGGAGTCCCGGGGGACGAAGACCTTCACGGCGGACATCAGAGGCCCTCCTTCTCAAGCAGGGCGTCCAGCTTCGCTGCGCTCATGCGCGCATGCAGGCGCTCGTTGAGCATCAGGGCCGGCGAGGACGCGCACAGGCCCAGGCAGTAGACGGGTTCCAGCGTCACGGCGCCATCGGCCCGCGTGCTGTGCGAGGTGCAGCCCAGGCGCGCTTCGGCATGGGCCAGCAGGGCCTCGGCCCCGCGCGACTGGCAGGCCTCGGCGCGGCAGACCTGCAGCACCGCGCGGCCCGGCGGCTGCTGGCGGAAGAAGTGGTAGTAGCTGATCACGCCATGGACCTCGGCGCGCGAGAGGTTCAGGTGCTCGGCGATGGCGGGCACGGCCTCGGGCGGCACATGGCCCAGGCTGTCCTGCAGCGCATGCAGCAGGGGCAGCAGGGCGCCGGGGGCCGGGGGGTGGGCCGCCAGCACGGCGGCGAGGGAGTCGTTGGTCTGTTGGTCCATGGCGGAACTCGGGAAGGGAGCTGCTCGTGCAGCCTTGCTGCGCATTGTCCCCGTTGGGAGCGACCCTGGCCACGGCCGGCCCCACGGGTCGGAGGGCGGCCGGGCCGGGATCAGGCGAAGAACTTCATGACGCTCAGCACCGTCTTGTAGACGCCCCAGGCCAGGGGAACGCCCACGGCGGCCCAGGCCAGGGCCACCCACAGCGGCGAGGTGCCGCGGAAGGTCATGGTGCCCGGACCCAGCTCGGCCGCGGCGGCACGCTCGTGCGCCAGGCGTTTTTCCTCGGCCAGCTCGGCGTCGCTCATGAAGTGCTTGTCGGCCACCGGGCGCACCAGCAGGTTGCAGACGAGGCCGATCACCAGCATGCCCACCAGGATGAACATGGTCTGGTTGTAGACCTGCTCGCGCGGGATGCCCAGCCCCAGCTGGTAGTCGCGCATGTAGTTCACCACCACCGGGCCCAGGATGCCGGCCGTGGCCCAGGCCGTCAGCAGCCGGCCGTGGATGGCGCCCACCATCTGGGTGCCGAAGAGGTCGGCCAGGTAGGCCGGCACCGTGGCGAAGCCGCCGCCGTACATCGACAGGATCACGCAGAAGGCCGCCACGAAGAGCAGCTTGGAGCCCGCCGCGGCGCTGCCCGGCACGCTGGCGTAGAGCAGGCCGCCCAGCACGAAGAACACCACGTAGGTGAGCTTGCGGCCGAGCTTGTCGGAGAGGCTGGCCCAGAAGAAGCGGCCGCCGATGTTGAAGAGCGAGAGCAGCGCCGTGAAGCCCGCGGCCACGCCGGCGATGGCGGCGAGCTGGGCCTTGTCCAGCTCGCCGAACTTCTGCGGAATGCCGATCAGCGCGCCGCCGAAGACCTCCTGCAGCATGGGGCTGGCCATGCCGATCACGCCGATGCCGGCGGAGACGTTCATGCACAGCACCATCCACACCAGCCAGAACTGCGGAATGCCCCAGACCTTCTTCACGTGCACATGGCGCTGGGTGATCATCGCGTTGCTCGTCTGTGCGGCCGGCGGGGTCCAGCCCTCGGGCTTCCAGCCGGAGGCCGGCACGCGGTAGGACAGCGCGCCGCCCATCATGAAGACGAAATAGACCGCGGCCATCACGACGAAGGTCGAGGCCACGCCCACGTCCGTCGGGGTGGCGAAGGCCTTCATCAGCTCGGCGGCCAGGGGCGAGCCGATCATGGCGCCGCCGCCGAAGCCCATGATGGCCATGCCCGTGGCCATGCCGCGGCGGTCGGGGAACCACTTGATCAGGGTCGAGACCGGCGAGATGTAGCCCAGGCCCAGCCCGATGCCGCCGATCACGCCCGAGCCCAGCAGCATCAGCCAGAACTGGTGCAGGTGCACCCCGAGGGCGGAGATCAGCATGCCGCCGCACCAGCAGACGGCGCTCACCACGCCGGCCTTGCGCGGGCCGGCGCGCTCCAGCCAGCCGCCCCAGATGGCGGCCGAGCTGCCCAGCAGCACGAAGAAGAGGGTGTACATCCAGCCCAGGGTCGAGACCTTCCAGTCGCAGCTGGTGACGAAGAGCTCCTGCCAGAAGCCGATCTCAGGCCCGCACTTGATCGCCTCCTTGATGCCCAGCGCCTTGGAGAGCGGCAGCCAGAACACCGAGAAGCCGTAGGCCATGCCGATGCACAGGTGGATGGCCAGGGCCGCAGGCGGCACCAGCCAGCGGTTGAAGCCCGGCGGGGCGATGATGCGTTCCTTGTCGAGGAAGCCGGGTGAGGCATCGCCCAGCGGGCGGGCGCCTCCGGTGAGGACCGTGGACATGCGTGTCTCCTGCGTGTTGTGCGCACTCGTGCGGTGCGGGGCCGAGTGTTGCCACGCCGGGGAGCAGCGTCCAATTCTTTTACGTGATGAGACGATCAGTGTGCGAAATCAGGGTGGCCCCGCCACCCCCCCGAGCATCCGTCCGCCACATCGCTTGCGCGCAAGGGGATCGGGTGCGGCCGATCCCGGGCGCCCTCAGTCCCTCAGCTCGCCGGCATGCCGGGCGGCCTGCGCCAGCCACTCGGGCTCCTGGGCCAGCTGCAGGGCGGCCTCCAGCGCCCGCGAGGGGCGGCTGGCGCTGTGCAGCATGAAGGCGATGGGGATGCGCACCTCGGGGTGGCTCAGCGGTCGAGCCTCCAGCCCGCCGTGCTCCAGGACCGTGCCCAGCAGGGCGCCGGGCAGCACGCTGCAAACACCGCCCGCCAGCACCGCTGTCACCAGGGTGACGGTGGAGTTGGACTCGATGGCCGGCCGCACCTCGGCCTGCGCCTCGGCGAAGGCGCGGTCGATGATGCGGCGGTTGTGCATTTCCGGGCTCAGCAGGCACAGGGGCAGGCGGGCCGCCTCGGCCCAGGGCAGGGGCGGGCCCATCTGCAGGCCGCCGGTGGACGGCAGCTCGGCACGGCGCACGAGGAAGTAGGCCTCGGTGTACTGCGGCAGCAGGCGCAGGGGCACGCGGGTCTCGGCCATGCGCTCGGTGTAGCCCAGGCCCAGGTCCAGGGCGAGCTGGTCCAGGCCGGTCTCCAGCTCGATGGAGCTCATCGAGCGCAGCGTGGGCAGCAGGCCGGGATGGCGGCGCTGCAGCAGGGCCACGAAGCGTGCGGCGATGGGCATGGCCGTGGGCACGGCGCCCACCAGCAGGTGGCCCTGGGGCGCGTCGGCGCGGCTCTTGAGGTCCTGGTCCAGCAGCTCCTGCTCGCGCAGCATGCGCCGGGCGCTGTGCAGCACGCGCTCGCCCTCGGCACTGAAGCCCTCGAAGCTGCGCCCGCGCTTGACGATGGCGCAGCCGTAGTGCTCCTCCAGGGCGCGCAGCGCATTGGACAGCGCGGGCTGCGTGACATGGCAGGCCAGCGCGGCGCGGCCGAAATGCTTGTGATCGTCCAGGGCGACGAGGTAGCGCAGGGCGACGAAGAGGTTCATGAGAAGGGGTTGGCGGGGTCGGCCCAGAGCTCGGGTCGCTGCAGCGGGGTCTCGGAGGAGAGCAGGGGATTGTCCAGCCTCAGCACCAGGCGTCGCGGGACCTCCAGGCGCTGCAGCAGCGAGCGGAAATGCTGGGTGAAGAGAGCCTGGAAGCTGCGTTCGGCAATGGCCTTCTCAAGGCCCAGGCGCAGGTCCTCGGCCAGCTGCGCAAAGCGCGGGCTGACGAAGAAGTAGTTGGCCGTGGGGTAGCGCAGCATCAGGCGTGGCGCGATGGCGAGGTCCAGGGTGCGGCCGTAGCGCAGCAGCTCGTCCTCGATCTCCATCACGGAGCGCGGGAAGTAGTCGATGCGGCTGCGGGCCAGCATCTGGAAGAGCTTCTCGTACATGCTGGCCGTGCCGACCGGCAGACCGTTGTGGCGCAGGATCTCCGTGTCCGGCCAGTCGTGCATCTGGCCGGCCTGCAGCTTGCGAAGCGCGTCCAGGCTGCGGATGCGGGTGAAGCGTTCCAGGTCGGCCGCGCGCACCAGCAGCAGGCGCCAGCCCAGGATGCCGCGGTCCAGGGGAATGCGGACCGCCAGCAGCGACTTCTCGCGCTCGCGGCTGGTCATGCTCCACAGCAGGTTGATGTCGCCTCGCCCGAACTCCAGCTCGCGCAGGCCCCGGCCCTGGGTCATGGCCGTGCCGCTGGCATGGACCTCGTAGGCATTGGGGCCCTGGGACAGGGCCAGGCGCAGCACGTCCAGCATGTAGTTCAGCTGGGGGTCATGGAAGGCTTCGTGCTCGGGGTACACCACCCGGGTCACGGGCTGGGCCCGGACCACGCCCGGCGCCAGCAGGCTCAGCAGCAGGCCGCGGCGGGACAGCAGGGGGGGCGGGTAGGGCATGCGGTTCACGCAGGGGCGTCCGGGCCTCAGGAGAACTGCGCCGGATCAGCCCACAGCTCCGCCCGCTGCAGCGGCGTTGCGCTCGGCAGCAGGGGATTCCTGAGGTTCAGTTCGCGCCGCTCGGCCAGGCGCAAGGGCTTGAGCCGTGCGCGGAAGTGGCTCATGAAGAGGCCGTGCAGCGTGCCCTCGTCCAGCAGGCGATCCAGGCCGCGCTGCAGGTCGGCCGCGAGGGCCTGGTTCTGGCGATTGACGAAGAAGTAGTTGGCCGTCGGGTAGCGCAGCATCAGCCCGGGGGCGATCATCAGCTCGTGGGCCGAGCCGAACTGCTGCATCTCGTCCTGGATCTCCAGCACCGAGCGCGGGAAGTAGTCCACCCGCCCCCGGCTGAGCATGGTGAAGAGGCTGCCGTAGACGCTGGTCGTGCCCACCGCCATGCCGTTGGCGCGCAGGATGGCGGTGTCCGGCCAGTCGTGCAGCTGGCCTGCGGTCAGGTCCCGGAGGGTCTCCAGGTTGCGGATGGCGGCGAAGCGCTCGGCGTCGCTGCGCCGGATCAGCAGCAGGCGCCAGCCCATCAGGCCGCGGTCGATGGGGATGCGCACCGGCAGCAGCAGCTGCTCGCGCTCCTCGCTGGTCATGCTCCAGAGCAGGTCCAGGTCGGAGCCGCCGCCGGCCAGTTCGCGGATCGCCCGTCCCTGGCCCACCGGCTTGCGCACCGGCTGCAGGCGGTAATGGCCGCCGCTGCGCTCCAGGGCCAGGCGCAGCACGGCCAGGTGGAACTGGTGGATGGGGTCCTGCGCATCGGAGTCTGCATAGCTCGGGTAACCGATCACGGCGTCCGCCGCTCGGGCGACATGGGCGCCGGCGAGCAGGCTCAGGAGCAGGCAACGTCGATCCATCGTGAGGGACAGCGGGATTGGCATCGATTGTGGAATCGCTGTGCGCGCCTGTCATCGTTCTCCCGCCACAGAGGGCTTGCGGAGTGTGAAAGACGGCGCTGCAATGCACAGTATGAGCCCAGTCCTCCATGCCGACCTGCCCCGTTTCGTCGCTTTCGGCGAAGCCTTGACGGACCTCATCTGCACCGGCCTGGACAGCTGGATCAGCCGCTGCGGCGGCGCGCCCTGGAACGTGGCGCGGGCCCTGTCCACCCTGGGCGAGCTCTCGGCTTTCGGCGGGGCCGTGAGCTGCGACGTCTTCGGCCAGGCCCTGTGGCAGGAGAGCCTGGACGCCAGCCTGGACCCGCGCTTCCTGCAGCAGGTCGAGCGCTCGCCGCTGCTGGCGGTGGTCCATGAAACCCACCCGCCGCGCTACTTCTTCGTCGGCGACGACAGCGCCGACCTGCACTTCCACCCCAGCGGCCTGCCCCAGGGCTGGCGGCAGTTTGTGCGTTGGGCGCATTTTGGCGGCATCAGCCTCAACCGCGAGCCCCTGGCCGGCCGCCTGGTGGAGCTGGCGGAGTCGCTCAAGGCCCAGGGCGTGACCATCAGCTACGACCCCAACTACCGCCAGGGCATGGACAACCGCTACGACGACACCCTGGAGCGCATGAGCCGCCTGGCCGACGTGATCAAGGTGTCCGACGAAGACCTCTGCGGCCTCTTCCGCAGCCCCACGGCCCACCTGGGCCTGGGCCAGCTGGCCGCCTGGAACCCGCAGGCCCGGCTGCTCTACACCCGCGGTGCCGAGGGCGCGACGCTCTACAAGGGCACGCAGGAATGGTCGGCCAGCGCTCTGGCCGTCGAGGTGGTCGACACCGTGGGCGCAGGCGATGCCGCCATGGCCGGTTTCATCTACGCCTGCCTGCACGAGGACGGCGAGGAAGCCCAGCTGCGCTTCGCCATGGCCGCCGGCGCGGCCGCCTGCCTGCAGGCCGGTGCGCGCGCGCCCAGCCTGGCCGAGGTGCGCGCGCTGGCTGCGCAGGTTCAGCTGCTGGCCTGAGCGTCGGGGCGCTGCGGCCAGGGCCGCTGGCGGTCCGCCAGCAGGTCTTCGAGCTGGCGGCTCAGGCGCAGCACGCCGAGGTCATCGAAGCGCCGCCCCACCACCTGCACGCCGATGGGCAGGTCCGCGCCCGTGAAGCCCGCATTGAGCGTGGACGCCGGCTGCTCGCTCATGTTGAAGGGCAGGGTGAAGGCGATGTGCTCGAAGGGGCGCTGCGGGTCGTGGATGGGGCTGGCCCATTCCGCCGGGAAGCTGGGCACGGGGCAGGTCGGCGAGATCACGAAGTCGAAGGGCTGGCAGGTCGCCAGCGCCGCGTCGCGCAGGGCGGCCATCTGGCTGTAGCCGTGGAAGAGCTCGCTGGCCGTCAGCTGGGCGCCGCGGTCCACCCAGGCGCGGATGTAGGGCAGCACGCGGGCGCGGCGCTCCTCGGGCAGGGCCGAGATGTCCAGCCAGGAGCGCATGCGCCAGAAGGCGTCCAGGCCGTCGATCATGGCGCGGGTGGAGCAGGGGCCCATGGGCAAGACCTGGCACCCGGCCGCCGCCAGGCGCCGCGCCACCTCGTCCACGGCGGCGGCGACCTCGCTGTCCACCGTCAGGCCCCAGCCGGCGTCAAGCATCAGGCCGATGCGCAGGCCGCGCAGGTCCAGGTTGAGGTCCAGCCAGGGCAGCTCTTGCGGCGGCAGGCTCATGCCGTCGCGCCAGTCGGGGCGGGCCAGGGCGGCCATCAGCAGGGCGGCGTCCTCGACGCGCCGGGTCATCGGGCCGGCCACGCGCCCCGCAAAGGGCGGCTTGATGGGGATGCGCCCCAGGCTGGGCTTGAGCCCGAAGAGCCCGCACCAGCCTGCGGGCAGGCGGATGGATCCGCCGATGTCCGTGCCCACGTGCAGCGGCCCGTAGCCCGCGGCGGCCGCGGCCGCGGCCCCGGCGCTGGAGCCGCCCGGGTTCTTGCGCAGGTCCCAGGGATTGCGGGTGAGCGGGTGGAAGCTGGAGAGTCCGGAGCTGAGCATGCCGTAGTCCGGCATGGTGGTCTTGGCGAAGAGCACGGCGCCCAGCTCGCGGGCCCGGGCGGCGGGGGGCGCGTCCTCGGCGGCGGGCTGCAGCTCGGTGGCGGCCGTGCCCAGGGGGACGGGCGTGCCGCGGCTGGCGATGTTCTCCTTGAGCGTCAGCGGCAGGCCGTCCAGGGTGATGCGCTGGCCGGCCACGGGCACGGCCAGCGGCTCGCCGCGTGCCCAGCGGGCCTCGGAGGCGCGTGCGGCCTCGCGTGCGGCGTCGAAGTCGGGGGCATACAGCGCCTGCAGCTGCGGCTCCCAGCGCTGCGCATGGGCGGCCAGGCTGTCCAGCACCTCGACGGGGCTGAGCTCGCGCGACTCATAGGCCCGCAGCAGGCGCAGGGCCGGCCATTCGTGGACGGGCGCGGCGGAGTCGGACGCCGCGGCAGGGGTCAGGTCTTGCATCCGTTCCTCATTCCCAGCGCAGCGCCGCCAGGTCGTTGACGAAGATGGGCATGCCGGTCCACAGGCCCTTGAGCCGGGCCTGCGCCACGGTGATCCACTGCGGCTGGTAGAGCCAGGCGGCCACGGCGTCCTCGGCGATGCGGCGCTGCATCTCGCCCAGCAGCTTGAGGCGCTCGGCCTCGCGCGTGCTGGCCAGGTAGCGCTGCCACAGATCATTGAAGGCCTTGCTCTCGTAGCCCCAGTAGTAGCCGGGCTTGGCGAAGTTGCCCAGGTCGAAGGGCTCCACGTGCGAGATCAGGGTGAGGTCGTAGTTGTGGGCGCCGTAGACACCGGACAGCCACTGCGCCCACTCGATGTTCTCCAGCTTCACCTGCACGCCCACCTGCGCCAGCTGCGCCGCCACCAGCTCGCCGCCCTGGCGGGCATAGGGGGCGGGGGGCAGCTTGAGCGTCAGCGCCAGGTCCCTGACGCCGGCCTCCTTCAGCAGGGTGCGGGCCCGGGCGGGGTCGTGGGGGTTGAGGCCGGTGAGGTCCACGTAGCCTGGGGCGTCGGGCACGTAGTGGCTGCCGATGGGCAGGCCGAAGCCATCCGCGGCGACGGTGATCAGGGCCTTGCGGTCCAGGGCCATGGACAGGGCGCGGCGCACGCGCACGTCGTCCAGCGGCTTGCGCCGGTGGTTCATGGCCAGCAGGGTCTTGGCCCGCGAGCCGGCGATGATCAGCTGGAAGCGCTGGGGCTGACGCTTGAACTGCTCCAGGCTGCGCGCCGCGGCCACGCGGGGGAAGGCGTCGACGTCGCCCGACAGCAGGGCCGCCATCTGCGCGGCCGGGTCGCTGATGAAGCGGAAGGTGGCGCGGCGGATGGGCGGCAGGGGCTGGCCCCGCTGGGCATAGCCCTCGAAGGTCTTGAGCTGCAGGCTGGCGCCACGCACCCATCCGGCCATCTGGTAGGGCCCGGTGCCCACCGGCTGCTGGGCGTTGGTGGCCGCGCTTCTGGGCTCGACGATGGCGGCGGTGGCCTGGCCGATCAGGAAGAGAAAGTCCGGCTCGGCCTGCTTCAGCACGAGGACCAGCACCTCGGGCTCTGGATTGCCGATCACCGCGATATTGGCGAAGACGCGCTTGTCCTTGTTGGTGCTGGCCTCGCCGCCGGCCCGCTCGAAGCTGAACTTCACGGCGGCGGCGGTGAAGGGCTCACCGTTGTGGAAGCGCACGCCGCGGCGCAGGCGGAAGGTGTAGGTCCGCAGGTCCGGCGAGACCTCCCAGGAGCGTGCGAGGCCCGGCCCCACCTGGCCGTCCGGGCCGATGCGGGTGAGGGTCTCGAAGACGTTGTAGTGCACCACCTCGGCGATGGCGGAGGCCGCGCCCACGGTGGGGTCCAGGCCCGGGGGCTCCAGGGTCATGCCGATCACGACGGCGTCGCGCCCGCGGGGCTGGGCCAGCGCGGGCAGGGCCAGGCTGGCGCCGAGGACGCCCAGAGCGGGCAGGGCATGCAGGAGGTGGCGGCGGTCCATGGCCGCCATCATGGCATGGGCGGCGGGCTCAGCCGCGCGGGTCCAGCCAGTCCCGCAGGCCGTCGGCCAGCAGCTGCAGGCCCAGCACGGACAGCATCAGGCACAGGCCCGGCAGCAGCGCCAGCTGCGGGGCCTCGAACAGCCAGGTCTGGGCTTCGGCCAGCATGCGGCCCCAGCTGGGCGCGGGCGCCTGCGTACCCAGGCCCAGATAGGCGAGGGCGGCCTCGGCCAGCAGGGCCAGGGCGAACTGGTTGCTGGCCAGCACCAGGAGGGGCGAGGCGATGTTCGGCAGCACATGGACGCGGGCGATCTGCCAGCCCGGGCGGCCGAAGGCGCGAGCCGCCCGCACATAGTCGCGCTGCCACTGCACCCGCGCCGCCGCGCGCACCAGGCGCAGGCAGGCCGGCACGCCGTGCAGGCCGATGGCGAGCATCGCCACACCCATGCCCGGCCCGAGGCTGGCGGCCATCAGGATGGCCAGCAGCAGGGCGGGGAAAGCCTGGCCGAGGTCGCCGAGGCGGCTGATCAGCCGGTCCACCCACCCGCCCTGCGAGGCCGCCAGCAGGCCCAGCGGCAGGCCCAGGCCCAGGGACAGGCCCGTGGCGATCAGGCCCACGCCCAGGGCATTGCGCGCGCCGCCCAGCAGCAGCGAGAGCAGGTCGCGGCCCAGGGCGTCAGTGCCCAGCCAGTGGCCGGGGCCAGGCCCCTGGAGGCGCCGGGCCAGGTCCACCGGCAGCTGGCCGGCCTCGGGCAGCAGCAGGCTGGCCGCCGCCGCCGCCATCAGCAGGCCCCACAGCGTCAGGCCGGCCAGCAGCCTGGGATGGCCGCGCAGCCGCTGCAGGAGGGATGACGGCAAGACCTGACCCTCAGTCATGCGCTGCCTCCGGCCGGCGCAGGCGCGGGTCCAGCCAGGCATTGAGCAGGTCCACGGCCCAGTTGAGCAGCAGCACCAGGGCCACCAGCAGCATCACCGCATTGCGCACCACGACCAGGTCGCGGTTGGCGATGGCCTGGGCGATCAGCTGGCCCAGCCCCGGCAGCTGGAACAGGGTCTCGATCAGTACGGCGCCCGCCAACAGGCCGGCGAACTGGGTGCCCAGCTGGGTCAGCACCGGGACCAGGGCATTGCGCAGCACATGGCGCAGCAGCACGCGGCCCTCGGGCAGGCCGCGGGCGCGGGCCGCGCGGACATAGTCCTCCTGCAGCACGTCCAGCAGGCTGGCGCGCAGCAGCCGGGCCAGCAGGGCGGTCTGGGTCAGGGCCAGGGCGAGGGCGGGCAGCAGCAGTGCCTGCAGCGCCGGGCCCCAGCCACCGCCCAGCTCGGCCTCCCAGCCGGGGAAGCCGCCTGCGGGCAGCCACTGCAGGCGCACCGCGAACAGCCACATCAGGCCCATGCCGAACCAGAAGGCCGGCAGGGCCAGGCCCAGCTGGCTGAGGGCCAGCAGGAGGTGGTCCACCCAGCGGCCGCGGCGAGCGGCGGCCAGCAGGCCCAGGCCCAGGGAGGCCAGCACGGTGAGCGCCAACGCCAGGCCGCTGAGAGGCAGGCTCAGGCGCAGGCGCTCGACCAGCATGGGCGCCACGGGCGTGCGGTAGGCGTAGGACAGGCCCATCTCGCCGCGCACCAGGCCGGCGATCCACTGCCCGTAGCGCTGCCAGGCCGGCTGGTCCAGGCCCAGCTCGTGGCTCAGGGCCTGCACGGCATCGGGGGCGGCATCGGGCCCCAGCATCAGCGCGGCGGCATGGCCCGGCAGCAGCTCCAGGCTGGCGAAGACCAGCACCGAGGCCAGGGCCAGGGTGAGGACCAGGTGCAGGCTGGGACGGAGCAGGGCGGGCATGCCGGCATTCTGCATGGCCGGGCCGCATCCCCCACCGGGGGGATCATCCCCCCATCGCCTGTTCGATGAGCGCATCGGCAGTCCCGGCATCCTGGAACCGCATCCTTCAGAACGTTAGACTTTTGCGCATTGCACCGGACCTGCGTCCGGCCCTCACCTGCCAAGGATACGGACCATGCTGCCTTCTTCTCTCACGCCACGCCTGAGCGCCACCGCCCTGGCCTCGATGCTGCTGATCGGCCTGTCGGCCTGCGGCGGCGGCGGCCTCGGCAATGACATCGGCAATGGCGTCCAGTGCGGCCTGGCCAACTGCAAGTCCTCGACCGAGGTGGCGCCCCAGGACCTGCGCCTGGGCGGCAAGCTGCGGCGCGAGGACGGCCGCGTGACGGCGGATCTGGGCTTCAGCTACCGGGCCAACCTGCTCACCGTGGTCCGGCTGGATGCGCCTGACGCGCTCTGGCTGATGCCGGGCAATGTGCGCCTGGCGCCCACTTCGGACCTCGGCGACACGCTGGCAGCCCAGGTCCAGAGCAGCCAGGACGCCTGGACGATCCGGCTGCAGCACAAGGGGCAGACCCTCGACAGCACGGTCACCCTGCCCTCGGCGGTGCAGATCCGCGTGGCGGCGCCCGCTTCGCTGCAGCGCTCCCAGGGGCAGTTCGGCACCAGCCTCTCGGGCCCGGCCGGGCTGAATCCGCAGCTGAGTCTGGCGGACGGCGAGTGCCAGCTCGCCGACGGCCGCACCGTGCGCTGGACGGGCTACCGGGGCGGTCCGCAGGCGCGCCTGCAGACCAGCACCGCCGACCAGTCCCAGTATGCCGTCGGCCTGGAGGACCTGCAGGCCAGCCTGGACCAGGCCGCCGCCGGGGCCACGGGCACGCCCAGCACCCCCGTCACGGTGAGGCAGTGCCGTCTCGGTCTGGTGTGGGAATACAGCGTCAAGGGCACGGTGGCGACGGGGCTCTCCACCTACAGCCTGCTCACCGGCATCAGCCAGGCCCGCCAGGTGCTCAGCTACGCCAACGACCGCTGATCAGGCGCTCGCGCCCGCGCGGCGCAGGCGGCGGTGCGCGGCGCGCGCATGGGGCACCCAGTCGTGGCGTGCCCAGCGGCGCCACATCAGCAGGCCGCGCAGCCATTCGTCGGCGGCGTAGGCGATCCACACCCCCACCAGGCCCAGGCCCAGCTGGTGGCCCAGCAGCCAGCTGCCGCCGGCCAGCACCAGCACCATGGAGCCGCTGCCCACCATCACCGGATAGCGGGCGTCGCCGGCCGCGCGCAGGGCGTTGATCACCACCAGGTTGAAGGTGCGGCCGGGCTCCAGCAGCACGGTCAGCCACAGCAGGGTGCTGCCCAGTTCGATGATGGCCGGATCCCGGGTGAACAGGCCCAGCAGCCAGGGGCCGGCCAGGGCGAAGCTGCCCGCCACGCCCACCGAGACCATCAGGCCGCGCGCCATGGCCCGCCGCACCAGGCGGTGGGCGGCGTGCAGCTGGCCGGCGCCGATCAGGTGGCCCACCACGATCTCCGCGGCGAAACCGGTGGCCAGGCCGAAGAGCAGGATGAAGTACATCAGCTGCGAGACATAGGCATGCGTGGCCAGGGCCTGCGCACCCATGTGCCCCACCACCGACACGCTGACCATGAAGGCCAGCCGGTAGGCGATGTTCTCGCCCGCCCCGGGCAGGCCGATGTGCAGGATGGCGCCCAGCTCCTGGCGCGGCAGCCGCCACCAGTCCGCCGCCTGCAGGCGAAGGCCCAGCCGGGCGCGCCACAGCCACAGGTGCAGGCCCAGACCCAGCAGGCGGCTGGCGATCAGGGCCAGGGCGAAGCCGATGAGGCCCAGCTGCTGCATCAGCGGCACGGCCAGGGCCAGCTGCAAGGCCTGCATGGCCACCAGCACGGCCAGGGTGTCGCGGGCCCGCAGGTGGGCGCGCATCACGCTGGCCATCGCGGCATTCCAGGCGTCCAGCAGCATGGCCGGGCCCAGCAGCACCAGGAAGGGCGTGGCCAGGGGCAGGACCTCGGTCGGCGCCCCCAGCAGGCTCAGCAGGGGCTGCGCGGCCAGCATGGCCCCCAGGCCGGTCAGCAGGCCGATCCAGCTGCTGGCGCCCACGGCCGCGCGGGCGGTGGCGTCGGCGATGTCCCGGCGGCCGCTGCCCAGGGCCTGGGTCAGCACCACGCTGATGCCGGCGCCGATGATGCGGAACAGGATGAACAGCGTGCCCGAAACGTGGTTCGCCAGCGCAAAGCCCGCGCCGGCGCTGTCGGACACGCGGGCGGCCAGCAGGGTGCCCAGCAGGCTGATGGCGATGCCCAGGCCCATCTCCAGGAACAGCGGCCAGGCCAGGGTGAAGAGTCGTGGCGCGCCTGGTTCCCCCTCTTTAGGGGGTGTCGATGAATTTTTCACTTGAAATCTGGAAAAGAGCTGAAACAGCTGGGGTCGGCCGATAGCCTCGATGCAATCGAGGTTGGCACGGATATTGCATTTTTAGATCGGATTTCGTTACATCAGAGCATCAAGCTCAACAATATTGAGGGGTTTTCGCATGTCTTTCCGCAAACTGGCCGTCGCCGCCGCGACCCTGGTGACTTGTTCCGCGGCCTTCGCCACCCCGGTGGTGAGCCAGTCCTCGAATGCAGTGGCCCTGGCCACGGCCATCGCCGGTTCCGGCATCAGCATCAGCAACGCCGTCTTCAGCACCGATGCGCCGGCCGGTTCGGCTGGCACCTTCGCCGGTGGCGCCGCGAGCGTCGGCTTTGACAAGGGCATCGTGCTGACCACGGGCACCACCAGCTGCGTGGCTGGCCCGAACAACGGCGGCAACTGCACCGGTGCAGGCACCTATTCGTCGCTGAAGTTCGACTTCACCTCGGCCACCGGCGCCGTGTTCTTCCGCTACGTCTTCGGCTCGGAGGAATACAACGAGTACGTGGGCTCGCGCTTCAACGATCGCTTCGAGCTCCTGCTCAACGGCGTGAACATCGCCAAGCTGCCCGGCAGCGGCACCGAGGTGTCGATCAACAACGTCAACTGCGGCATCAACGGCAGCTACTACCGCAACAACAGCGCCATCTCCGGCTGCCCCAGCAACAATCTGGACATCCAGTACGACGGTCTGACGACGGTCCTGACCGCCTCGGCCTCGCTGCTGGCCGGTTCGGTCAACACCTTCGAATTCCGCGTGCTGGACGTGGGTGATGCCAACTACGACTCCGGCGTGTTCATCGAGGCAGGCTCCTTCTCGGGCAGCAGCGGTGTGCCGGAACCCGGTTCGCTGGCTCTGGCTGGCCTGGCCCTGGCTGGCCTGGGCATGGCCCGTCGCCGTCGCGCCTGATCGGCTGACCGCTCCCGAAGAACCCCGCCCCGGCGGGGTTTTTTCATGCCCGGCGCAGCCGGCACATGGAAGGAGAGGGCAGGAGAGGGCAGGGGCGGCGCCGGCTTCAGTCGCCGCCGCCGCAGGAGCTGCCACAGGAACTGCCGCAGCTGCTGCCGCCGTCACAGGCGCTGCTGCTGGTGTCGGTCCCGCAGCTGCTGCCACAGCTGCTGCCGGACCCGCCCGATTCGCCGCGGGCCCGCGCATCGGCCTGGCGGCCCAGGCGATCCAGCTGCTGTTGCCAGGAGGCCTGCTCGGAGGCGGTCAGAAGGCCCAGGCCCAGCAGGCTGGCGCCATGCACGGCGTGCAGCTGGGTGCGGCCGCGCGGATCGCCATCGACATCCAGCACCTGGTGGCTCAGGCATCGCAGGCCCTTGTGCCAGGCGTAGTGCCAGCCGCCCGGCATGCGCAGGAGGCGGTCGAGCTCGAAGACCAGGGGCAGGCGACCGTCCAGGGGATTGAGCTGCTCGGCGCGGCAGCAGGCGGCATAGCAGCGGCTCAGCGCATGGTCCAGCGGGCCCGGCAGCTGGGCCTCCTTCAGATGGGGCACCTCGCGGCCCAGGCGCTCGCGCTGGAAGGCGGCCAGGCCGGTGGCATCCCAGCGCAGCCAGGCGTGCCAGACGGCGTCCGCCGCCCGGCTCGGCAGGGCGCAGGGGCCGTCGGTCCGCGCGGCGGCCAGGAAGAACTGCATCAGGCCGGTGGAGGCCAGCAGCCAGTCGGCCTCCTGGCTGGGCAGGCCGGGGAATTCATCGGTGGCATGTTCCAGCCAGGCCGCATGCAGGCGCGAGGGCAGGCGCTGCTGAAGGGCCAAGGCCTGGGGGCAGCGACGCTGCAGCTGCTGGCGGGCCCGGACCGCGCTGCGGCGTTCGCGCCAGGCCGTCCAGCGCTGGAGAAGAGTGGGGGTGGCGGCAGGGACCGTCATGAAAAGGGAAGAGCTGACCGTTCGGCTGCGCGCATCATGACGCGTCAGGCCCACAGTCCGCCCGGTGTTTTCCCTGGGAAGGGCCGGGCTGCCGACCATGGCTTCCGGCCTGGTGCAGGGCGGCTCCCACAATGGCCGCACCTCACGGACACGCCGAGACCCACCATGCGACTGCCCAAGCCCTCCTGCCGCCCCACCCACCTGGCCCTCGTGACCAGCCTGCTGCTGAGCCCGTTGCTGGCCCAGGCCGCCGAAGGCATGTGGACCCTGGACAACCCGCCCACCGCCCTCATGCGCCAGCAGCTGGGCTTCGCGCCCGACGCGGCCTGGCTGGGCAAGGCCATGCGCGGCTCGGCCCGCCTGGCCGGCGGCTGCTCCGGCAGCTTCGTATCCCCGCAGGGCCTGGTGCTGACCAACCACCACTGCGTGGCCGAATGCGTGGAGCAGCTCTCCAGCGCGGACAAGGACTTCATGAAGAACGGCTTCCTGGCCCGGACCCGGGACGAGGAGAAGGCCTGCCCCGCCATGGAGGTCAACCGCCTGGAGGCCATCACCGACGTCACCGATCAGGTGAAGGCCGCCACGCGTGGTCGCGAGGGCGAGGCCTTCACCAAGGCCTTCAACGCCATCCGGGCGCAGCTGACCGCCAGCTGCGTGGGCGCTGACAGCAAGACCCAGCGCTGCGACCTCGTCGACCTCTACCACGGCGGCCAGTACAAGCTCTACCGCTACCACCGCTTCCAGGACGTGCGCCTGGCCTTCGCGCCGGAGCAGTCCATCGCCTTCTTCGGCGGCGACCCGGACAACTTCAACTTCCCGCGCTATGACCTGGACATGGGCCTGCTGCGCGTCTACGAGAACGGCCAGCCCGCCGCGGTGAAGGACTTCTTCCCGGTCAACACCCAGGGTCCGGCCGCGGGCGAGGCCGTCTTCGTGACCGGCCATCCTGGCTCCACGCAGCGCACGCTGACCGTGGCGCAGCTCGAGCAGCTGCGCGCCCAGCGCCTGCCTGAGACTCTGGTGGACATGTCCGAGTACCGCGGCCGCCTGGCCCAGTACCGCACCCAGGGCGAGGAGCAGGCCCGCATGGCCAATGCCGAGCTGTTCTACGTGGAGAACGGCATCAAGGTGCTGAGGGGCCAGCTGGCCGCACTCAACGAAGCCTCCCTGATGTCCGCCAAGCGGGCTGACGAGGCCCGGCTGCGCGCCTTCGTGGCCCGGCAGCCAGCGCTGAAGCCGTCCGCCGGCGCCTGGGACGCCATCGCCCAGGCCCTGCAGAACTACCGCAGCTACCGCACGCTGAACAACCAGCTGGAAGGCGGCCGCGCCTTCAACAGCCAGCTCTTCGGCATTGCCCGCACCCTGGTGCGCGGCGCCGCCGAGCGCAGCAAGCCCGACGCCGATCGCCTGCCCGAGTTCGCCGAGGCCGGCCTGCCCGCCGTCGAGGCCCAGCTCTTCTCGCCGGCGCCGGTCTACCCGGCCTTCGAGAAGTTCAAGCTGAGCTACTCGCTGGAGAAGATGCGCGAGCACCTGGGCGCCGACGCGCCGGTGGTCAAGCAGGTGCTGGGCAAGGACTCGCCCGAGCAGCTGGCCGCCCGCCTCGTCGACGGCAGCCAGCTGGCCGACATCGCCCAGCGCAAGGCCCTCTGGGAAGGCGGCATGGCCGCGGTGCGCCAGAGCCAGGACCCCTTCATCCGCCTGGCCCTGGCACTGGACGAGCAGTCGCGGGCCCTGCGCCAGCGTTATGAGCGCGAGGTGGAGTCGGTGATCCAGAAGAACTCGGAGCGGGTCGCCCAGGCGCGCTTCGCGATGACCGGTCCCAAGGTCTACCCCGACGCCACCTTCACCCTGCGCCTGTCCTACGGCAAGGTGGAGGGCTGGAAGGAAGGTGACGCTCAGGTGCCGCCCTTCACCACGCTGGGCGGCACCTACGAGCGTGCCACCGGCGCCGAGCCCTTCGCGCTGCCGGCCTCCTGGCTGGCCGCCCGGGACAAGCTCGACCAGACCAAGCCCTTCAACCTCGTCAGCACCAATGACATCATCGGGGGCAACAGCGGCAGCCCCATGCTCAATGCGCGGGGCGAACTGGTGGGCCTGGTCTTCGACGGCAACATCCATTCCATCGGCGGCGCCTACTGGTTCGAGACGGCTCGCAACCGCACCGTGGCCGTGAACGCCGCGGCCATTGCCGAGGCCATGGACAAGATCTACGGCGCCGGCACCCTGCTGAAGGAAATGCAGGGCCGTTGAGCCGGGATCAAGCCCACGTCTGATTTGGGCGGCGGTCGCGCCGCTGCTGGGCTATGCTCAGGTACCACCGCCTGGATCGCCCGCATGACCTCGCGCCGCCACGCCGTCCTGGCCCTCAGTTGCTGCTGCGTTCCCCTGGCCTTCGCCGGGGAGCCTCCCCTTCGGATCTCCACCCTGCTGGAGCAGGACCCGGCCACCCAGGTGGCCGAACGCGTGCTGCGCGAGGCCTACCGCCAGCTGGGCCGGGAGCTCCAGGTGCTGGGCATGCCCGGCGAGCGCTCCCTCATCAGCGCCAACACCGGCGAGACTGACGGCGAGCTTTACCGCCGCGCCGGCATCGAGCAGCTCTACCCCAATCTGCTGCGGGTGCCCGTGGCGCTGGTGCAGTACGAGATCGTGGTCTTCTCCCGCCGCTGGAACTTCAAGGTGCAGGGCTGGGAGAGCCTGCGGCCCTATCGCCTGGGCTTCGTCAAGGGCATCAAGATCATCGAGGAGAACACGAAGGGCATGCAGCTGGAGCCTGTGGCCACGCTGCAGCAGGCCTTCGTGAAGATGGAGCTGGACCGCTCGGACCTGGTCCTGTCCAACCGCCTCTCCGGCCTGGCCAGCCTGCGCCAGCACGGCATCCAGGGCGTGGTCCAGCTGCAGCCGCCGCTGGCCAGCTTCCCGGTCTTTCACTACCTGCACCGCCGCCACGAGGCCCTGCTGGCGCCCCTCACGCAGGCCCTGCGCGAGCTGGAGCGCAGCGGCTTCATCCGTCGCGCCAGCGAGGAGGTGGCGGCGCAGTACAAGGACGTTTCCGTCCCGTCGCCAGTGCCGCCAGTGCCGCAGTAGCCCGCTACAGCACCTCAGCAGGGCCTCCCGGCTCCCCGCGCCAGCCCCCCAAGGGTGTGAGGCCCTGTGACCACGAAGTGTCGCCGGGTGTCCGGACAATGCGCGGGCGGCGGAATGTCCCGCCAGTCCTTTGAGGAGTACTCCATGAACAAGACCCTGACCCTGGCCCTGCTGGGCTCCGTGCTGGCCGCCCCCGCCTTCGCCGCCGCCAAGCCTTGCGAGGAGCTGAAGGCCGAGATCGCCGCCAAGCTCGACGAGAAGGGCGTCAAGAACTACACCCTGACCGTGGTCGAGAATGACAAGGTCGGCGAGGCCAAGGTCATCGGCAGCTGCGAGGGCGGCAGCAAGAAGATCACCTACGAGAAGAAGTGATCGCGGCCTGTGCCAGGGGTGTTGATACGCTGATCAGCCTGTTGACACAGGGTCAGAAGAAGGGCCCGACGAGGCGTGGCCGCGGCGCAACCGCGACAATAGAGGCGCCTCCCGACTTGCCGAGTGACGCTCCATGACCCTTCGCAGACGTGACCTCCTGCTTTCCCTGCTGGCCGCCGGCGGCCTGGGCACGGCCCGGGCCCAGCGCATTGCCCTGCCCGTGTGGGGCGCAGCGGTGGTCAAGGCCTACCCGCATGACCCCGGTGCCTTCACCCAGGGGCTGGAATGGCACGGCGGGCATCTCTACGAGAGCACGGGGCTGGAGGGGCAGAGCACGATCCGCCGAGTCAACCTGGTGGACGGCCGCGTGCTGCAGAAGGTCGACGTGCCGGCCGAGCATTTCGGCGAGGGCATGACCATCGCCGGAGACGAGATCTACAGCCTCACCTGGAAGTCCCAGATCGGCTTCGTGTGGGACCTCAAGACGCTCAAGCGCAAGCGTGAGTTCCGCTATGCCGGCGAGGGCTGGGGCCTGACGCACAACGGCGAGCAGCTCATCCTGAGCGACGGCACGGCGCAGCTGCGCTTCCTGGATCCGGCCACGATGAAGGAGGTGCGGCGCGTCTCCGTGAGCGCCCTGGGCCGCCCGCTGGACCAGCTCAACGAGCTGGAGTGGGTGGACGGCCAGGTCTGGGCCAACGTGTGGCAGCAGGACGTCATCGCCCGCATCGACCCGGTGAGCGGCCAGGTGCGCGGCTGGATCGACCTGCGCGGCCTGCTTCCGCAGGCGCAGGCGCGCCAGGCCGATGTGCTCAACGGCATCGCCTACGACGCTGCCGGCAAGCGAATCTTTGTGACCGGCAAGCTCTGGCCGCAGCTCTTCGAGATCCGGCTGGTGCCGAGGGCCTGAGCCCCCGGCGCCTGGCGTGATCAGCCGTTCTTCTTGGCCACCAGGGTCAGGATGTCATAGCTCGCGACCAGCTCGCCGCGCTGGTTCATCACCTGCACGTCCCAGGCCACCACGCCCTGCGGCGGCTGGTCGGGGCGGTTGCCGCGGTCGATGCGGCGCTTGCAGGTGAGGCGGGCCTGGATGGTGTCGCCGATGGCCACGGGGTTCACGAAGCGCAGCGTGTCCAGGCCGTAATTGGCCAGCACGGGGCCCGGCGCGGGCGAGACGAACAGCCCGGCGGCAGCCGACAGCACGAAGTAGCCGTGCGCGATGCGCTGGCCGAATTGCGTGTCCTTGGCGGCGACCTCGTCGAAGTGCATGTAGAAGTAGTCGCCCGAG
The DNA here is from genome assembly GCF_039872765.1 of Roseateles flavus. Taxonomy (NCBI): domain Bacteria; kingdom Pseudomonadati; phylum Pseudomonadota; class Betaproteobacteria; order Burkholderiales; family Sphaerotilaceae; genus Roseateles; species Roseateles flavus. The sequence goes on from NZ_JBDPZC010000001.1 coordinate 40,203, forward strand.
ACACCGCCGAAGTTGACGATGTCCGCTTCGCTGACGGTGCGGCGGTGCGTGAGCAGCGAGTCGCCGACCTGGATCTCCTCGAAATACTTGCGGAAGGGATGGACCACGTCTTCCTGCACCTTGCCGCCGCGCTGGTACTCGCCGGTGATGGCGGTCAGCATGGTGGGCGAGCCCTGCACGGCCACGCGCTGCAGGTAGTGCTTGACGGCGCGGATGCCGCCCAGCTCCTCGCCGCCGCCGGCGCGGCCCGGGCCGCCGTGCTTGAGCATGGGCAGGGGCGAGCCGTGGCCGGTGGATTCCTTGGCGGCGTCGCGGTCCAGCACGTGGATGCGGCCATGGAAGGCGCCGGCATGCATCACCGCTTGCGCGGCCAGGGCCGGCGTCTTGGTGATGACCGAGCCCACCAGGCTGCCGCGGCCCTTGGCGGCCAGGTGCAGGGCCTCGTCGAAGTCCTCGTAGGGCATCAGCGTGGACACGGGCCCGAAGGCCTCGACGCTGTGCACCGTCTCGTTGGCCAGGGGGTTGCGGCACAGCAGCAGCGTCGGCGCGAAGAACGCACCCTCGGCCACGCCCTCGCCCACAGGCGTGAAGCCGTCGCGGGCGCTCAGCAGCACCTCATTGCCTTGCGAAAGAAGGGCCACGCGCTCGGTGACGTCGTCCTGCTGCTCGCGCGAGGCCAGCGCGCCCATGCGCACGCCCTCGACGGCGGGGTCGCCCACCTTGATCTTGGAGAGCCGCTCACGCAGCTTCTCGCCCACGGCATCGACCAGGTGGCGCGGCACGATGGCGCGGCGGATGGCCGTGCACTTCTGGCCGGCCTTGGCGCTCATCTCCTTGGCCACTTCCTTGACGAAGAGCTCGAACTCGGGGTCGTCCGTCGTGACGTCCGGCGCGAGGATGGCGCAGTTGAGGCTGTCGGCCTCGGCGTTGAAGGGGATGGAGCGCGCGATCAGGTTCTTGTTGACGCGCAGCATGGCGGCGGTGTCGGCCGAGCCGGTGAAAGTGACGACGTCGGTCTCCTCCAGACGGTCCAGCAGGTCGCCCGAGCTGCCGATGATGAGCTGCAGCGCGCCCTCGGGCAGCAGGCCCGACTCCTGGATCAGGCGCACGCAGGCCTCGGCCACATAGCTCGTGGCGGTGGCCGGCTTGACGATGCTGGGCATGCCCGCCAGGAAGGTGGGGGCGAACTTCTCCAGCATGCCCCACATGGGGAAGTTGAAGGCGTTGATGTGCACGGCCACGCCGCGCTTGGGCACCAGCACGTGGCTGCCCCAGAAATGGCCTTCCTTGCCCAGCTGCTGGGCCGGGCCCTCGTGGACCACGTTGCTGGAGGGCAGCTCGCGGCGGCCCATGGAGGCGTAGGCGTAGAGGGTGCCGATGCCGCCCTCGATGTCGATCCAGTTGTCCGGCCGCGTGCCGCCGGTGTGCACGGAGATGGCGTAGAGCTGTTCCTTGCGCTCCATCAGGTAGGCGGCCAGGGCCTTGAGCGTGGCGGCGCGCTGCTGGAAGGTCGACTTCAGCAGGGTAGGCAAGGCCTGACCCCGGGCGTAGGCCAGGCTTTCGCCGAAGTCCAGGCTCTCGGCATGCGTCTGGGCGATCAGCCGGCCATTGAGCGCGCTGTGCAGGCCACGCGCGGCCTGGCTGCCGACCCAGCGGCCGGCGATCAGGCTTTGAAGAACAGGGACGTTGGCGCTCATGGCGGCTCCTCCGGAATCAACTGGGAATGGGTGAAAGAAAGGCCCCGCGGCTGCGGGGCGTTTCGAGGGGCGGCGCCCCCGGGGAGCGCTGCCTTCAGAAGAGGGATCAGGGCTGGTACTTCCAGGTCCCGTTCTCGATCTTGACCATCACGCGGGCACGCTGGTCCAGGCCGAGGTGGTCCTTGTCGGACATGCTGAACACGCCGTGCGCGCCGGGCATCTCCTTGACGGCCTCCAGGGCGTCGCGCAGGGCGGCGCGGAAGGCGGGCGTGCCGGGCTGGGCCTTCTTGACCGCGGCGGGGATGGCCGCCTGCAGCAGCTGGCCGGCGTCCCAGGCATGGCCGCCGAAGGTGGAGACCGAGCCCTTGCCGAAGGCGGCCTCGTACTTGGCCGCGTAGTCCAGGGCGCTCTTCTTGACCGGGTGATCGGCGGGCAGCTGCGTGGCCACCAGCACCGGGCCCGAGGGCAGGAAGGTGCCTTCCACGTCCTTGCCGCCCACGCGCAGGAAGTCGTTGTTGGCCACGCCGTGGGTCTGGTAGAACTTGCCGGTGTAGCCGCGCTCCTTCAGCGTCTTCTGGGGCAGGGCGGCGGGCGTGCCGCTGCCGGCCACCAGCACGGCGTCGGGCTTGGCGGCGAGGATCTTGAGCACCTGGCCGGTCACCGAGGTGTCGGTGCGGTTGTAGCGCTCGTTGGCCACGATGGTCAGGCCCTTGGTCGAGGCGACCTTGTTGAACTCGTTGTACCAGCCCTCGCCGTAGGCATCGGCGAAGCCCACGAAGCCCACCGTCTTCACGCCCTGGCTGGCCATGTGCGAGGCGATGGCCAGGGCCATCATGATGTCGTTCTGCGGCGTCTTGAAGACCCAGCGCTTCTTGGCGTCGATGGGCTCGACGATGCGGGCCGAGGCGGCCATGGAGATCATGGGCGTCTGGCTCTCGGCCACGGCGTCGATCATGGCCAGGCTGTTGGGCGTCACGGTGGAGCCCACGACCACGTCCACCTTGTGCTCGGTGATCAGCTTGCGGGTGTTGGCCACGGCCGTCGTGGTGTCCGAGGCGTCGTCCAGCACGATGTAGTTGACCTTCTGCCCGGCGATGGTGGTGGGCAGAAGGGTGAAGGTGTTCTTTTCGGGGATGCCCAGGGAGGCGGCCGGGCCGGTGGCCGAGACGGTCACGCCCACGTTGATGTCGGCCAGGGCCTGGCCCATGAGTGCGGCGGTGCCGGCCAGCGCCAGCAGGGTCTTCTTCATCAGCTTCACGGTGTCTCCTTGTGTTGGTCTTGCCAGTGTGTGCAGGATGCGGATCCTCGCGCGGTGATCGTCGGTGCGAAAGCCTTCACGAGACTTTCGCCGTGCCCACGGCCCCGAGGCCGCCGAAGAAGAGGTCGGCCACCATGGGCGCGACCGAGTCGTAGCTGAGCTCGCCGTCGGGCTTCAGCCAGGTGAAGGTCCAGTTGATCATGCCGAACAGCAGCATGGTCAGCGGCTTGTGCAGCTTGGCGGCCTGCAGCTCCGGGCGGACGGCGGCCACCGCCTCGGCGAAGGCGTTGACCACCTGGCGCTCGACGGCCAGCAGGCGCTCCTGGTCGGCGCCCTCGAGGAACTTGACGTCCTCCGTCAGCACCCGGTGCTCGTTCTGCGCCTCGCCATAGGCCTGCATGAAGCGGGCGATGAGGGTGCGCAGATGCGGCTCGGGGGCCAGGTCTTGCCCCTTCACCTCGGCCACGAGGGCCGCCAGGCCCTGGACGTGGGTCTCGCAGATCTGCACCAGCAGCTCGTGCTTGTCCCGCACGTAGTGGTAGAGCGTGGGCTTGCTCACCGCGCAGGCCTCGGCCACCTGGTTCATGGAGGTGCCGGCATAGCCTTGCGCGGCGAACAGCCGCGCCGCCTGCGCCAGGATCTGGTCGCGGCTGGCATCGAATCCGGGGGCTCTGCCTCTGGCCATCTTTCTGTTCAACTTTCTGTCGTGGCTGCCGCTCGTGTCCTCATCGAGAGGAGCCCGAGGATCCGGCTTTGCCGGTCCTGCGGGCTGCCCTGCGGGCCGCGTCGGGCGGGAATGCCCGACTCTTCGCCAGGCAGAGTAGGTCCACCGGACCTACTCTGTCCAGGCTCAGCCCCCTCGAGGGGGCACGCGCAGCGTGTAGGGGGGGAGCCATTCTCATCTCTCGTCGAAGGAAATGACCACGCGCGGGGTCAGCGCATGCGCCTGACAGCTCAGGATGAAGCCGGCCGCGACCTCGTGCTTCTCCAGCGCGAAGTTCTTGTCCATCCGCACCTCGCCCTCGATCAGCTTGCAGCGGCAGGTGGAGCACACGCCGCTCTTGCAGGAGAAGGGCACGTCCATGCCGGCGCGGGCGGCGGCGTCCAGGATGCTGGGGTCGCTCTTGCTGACGCTGATCTCGCGCGAGAGGCCGTCGCGGATCACCAGCACCGTGGCCAGCTCGGCGTCGCCCTCGCGCACCTCGTGCGGCGCGGGCTGGCCGGCCTGCATCTCGGGCGTGCCGAAGCGCTCGATGTGGATGGCTTCGGGCTTCACACCGGCCGCCAGCAGCGCGGCCTCGGCCTCGTCGTTCATCTGGTAGGGGCCGCAGATGAAGGCGTGGTCGATGCTGGCGGGCTCGACGAGCGCGCCCAGGAACTCGGCGATCTTGTCGCGGTTCATGATGCCGGCCATCAGCGGCGAGTCCACCACCTCGTCACTGAACACATGGTGCAGGGAGACGCGGGTGAGGTACTGGTTCTTGAGGTCCTCGATCTCCTCCTTGAACATGGTGGAGGCCTGGCGGCGGTTGCCGTAGATCAGGGTGAAGCGGCTGCCCGGCTCCTTCGCCAGCACCGTCTTCATGATGGACAGGATGGGCGTGATGCCCGAGCCGCCCGCGATGCCGACGTAATGGCGCTGGCTCTGCGGCTCCACCGGCACGAAGAAGCGACCCTGCGGCGGGAAGACCTGGATCACGTCACCCGCCTTGAGCTCGCGGTTGACCCAGTTGGAGAAGCGGCCGCCCAGCACCTTGCGCACACCGACCCGCAGCTCGCCGTCGTCCACGCCGGCGCAGATCGAGTAGGAGCGGCGCAGGTCCTCGCCGCCCACGTCGGCGCGCAGGGTCAGGTATTGCCCTTGCGTGAACTTGAACAGCTCGCGGGACTCGTCCGGCACGTCAAAGCTGACGATCACGGCTTCTTCGGTGTCCGGGCGGACTTCGCGGACGCGCAGGGGGTGGAAGTTGAGGCTCATATCAGTGATCCATCGTTGAATGCGGCAGATCCGCCGCAGGAACGGCATGCATTCCCGAGCGAGGTCCGGGGATCCGGCTTTGCCGGGCCCTCGGAGCTACCCCCTCGAAGGGGGCTGGCGAAGCCAGCAGGGGGTGGGCCGTCATATAGGTTTGAAGTGTTCGAAGGGCTCGCGGCAACTGAGGCAGCGATACAGGGCCTTGCAGGCCGTGGAGCCAAAGGCGGACAGCCGCTCCGTCTGCTCCGACCCGCAACGCGGGCACGCGAGCTTCGTCAGCGAGGCGCGGTGCACCAGCCGGATCGGCTGCTCGGCGCCGGGATGGGCCGGGCCCGGCGGTGCGATGCCGTAGGCCTTGAGCTTGGCCCGGCCTTCCTCGGTGATCCAGTCGGTGGTCCAGGCGGGCGAGCGCTGCATCGTGATCGTGACCTCGCCGAAGCGGGCCAGGGCCTCGCGCACGTTGTCCTGGATGAGCTCGGTGGCGGGGCAGCCGGAGTAGGTGGGCGTGAGCACCACCTCCAGGCCGCCAGCCGTCTCCTTGAGATCGCGCACGATGCCCAGCTCGCACAGGCTCACCGCCGGGACCTCGGGGTCCGGGATCTGGCGCAGCACTTCCCAGGCGGCACCCAAGCGGCCACAGGCTTGGTCGGACCCACCCAGCGGAGCCCGAGGATCCGGCTCCGCCGGGCCTGCGGGCTCGCCCCCTCGAGGGGGCACGCGAAGCGTGTAGGGGGTGGTCATTCCGTTCACCAGACGCCGCCGGGGAAGGCGCGTTGCAGGTACTGCATTTCGCTGAGCATGTGCCCCATGTGCTCGCTGTGGATGCCCACGCGGCCGCTGGGGACGTAGCGGCTGTCGGCCGGTGCCTGCAGCGTGGCCTCGGCCAGCACCTCGTCCATGGCGGCACGCCAGTCGGCGCGCAGCGAGTCCCAGGCCGGGCCGAGGCCCGTGGCGGCGGCGTGCGCGTCGATGTCGTCGCTGGCGAAGAGCTCGTTGGTGTAGGGCCAGAGCGTCTTCAGCGCTTCTTCCATGCGGCGGCGCGATTCCTCGGTGCCGTCACCCAGACGCTCGGTCCAGTCGGCCGCGTGCTGCTGGTGGTAGCTGGCTTCCTTGAAGGCCTTGGCGGCGATGGCGGCGACCTCGGCGTCGCTGGAGTCCTGCAGGCGCGCCCACAGCAGGCGCAGCCAGGTGGCGGCGGCCAGGTTGCGGGCCGTGGTGAAGGCGAAGTCGCCCGGCTTTCCAGGCCCGTTCGGCAGTTCCATCAGCACCGGGTTGAAGTACTGGCGCTCGTCGCGCAGGAAGGCCAGTTGGTCTTCGTCGAAGCCCTGGCCGTCGAGTTCGCCGGCGCGGGTCAGCAGCCCGCGGGCCTGGCCGATGAGGTCCAGCGCCATGTTCGTCAGCGCCAGGTCCTCCTCCAGGATGGGGCCGTGGCCGCACCATTCGGACAGACGCTGCGAGAGCACCAGGCAGCTGTCGGCGATGCGCAGCAGGTAGCGCACCTCGGGCTTGTCACCCACCTTGATCGATTGTTGTGTCATCTCTAGATCTCCAGCCCTTGCGGGAACTTCACCCAGCGGAGGCCGGGGATCCGGCTTGGCCGGGCCCTTGGCCTCGCCCCCTCGAGGGGGCGCGCGAAGCGCGTAGGGGGTGGGTCAGTCCTTACATGTGGTTCACAGAGTCGGGCAATTCGTAGAAGGTCGGATGGCGATAGACCTTGTCCTCCATCGGATCGAAGTACATGCCCTTCTCACCCGGGTCCGAGGCCACGATCTGGCTGGACAGCACCACCCAGATGCTCACGCCTTCCTGGCGGCGGGTGTAGACCTCGCGGGCCATCTGCAGGGCCAGCTTGGCGTCCGGCGCATGCAGGCTGCCGCAGTGCTTGTGATCGAGGCCGGCCTTGCTGCGCACAAAGACTTCCCACAGGGGCCATTCGTTCTTGGGGGCTTGCTGATTGCTCATGATGAGGGTCCTCGTGTTCAGGCTGCTGCTGCTTTGGTTGCTTGCTTGCGGGCATGGGCCAGAGCGGCCTCGCGCACCCAGGCGCCGTCGTCCCAGGCCTTGACGCGGGTGGCCAGGCGTTCGCGGTTGCAGGGGCCGTCGCCGCCCACCACGCGCCAGAACTCGTCCCAGTCGATGGCGCCGAAGTCGTAGTGCTCGCGCTCGGCATTCCACTTGAGATCGGGGTCCGGCACGGTCACGCCCAGCACCTCGGCCTGCGGGATCGTGGCGTCCACGAACTTCTGGCGCAGGTCGTCATTGGAGATGCGCTTGATGCCCCAGCGCATGGACTGCTCGGAGTTGGGCGAGTCCTTGTCATGCGGGCCGAACATCATGAGGGACGGCCACCACCAGCGGTTGACGGCGTCCTGCACCAGGGCCTTCTGCTCGGGCGTGCCCTTTTGCATCATCACCAGCAGGCTCTCGTAGCCCTGGCGCTGGTGGAAGCTCTCTTCGCGGCAGATGCGGATCATGGCCCGCGCATAGGGCGCATAGGAGCAGCGGCACAGCGGCACCTGGTTCATGATGGCCGCGCCGTCCACCAGCCAGCCGATCACGCCGATGTCCGCCCAGTTCAGCGTGGGGTAGTTGAAGATGGAGCTGTACTTGGCCTTGCCCGAGTGCAGCGCCTCCAGCATCTGGTCGCGGCTGGTGCCCAGGGTCTCAGCGGCGGAGTAGAGGTAGAGGCCGTGGCCGCCCTCGTCCTGGATCTTGGCCATCAGGATGGCCTTGCGCTTGAGCGTGGGCGCGCGCGTGACCCAGTTGCCCTCGGGCAGCATGCCGACGATCTCGGAGTGCGCGTGCTGGCTGATCTGGCGCACCAGGGTCTTGCGGTAGTGATCGGGCATCCAGTCCTTGGCCTCGACGAACTCGCCCTCGCCGACGCGGGCCTCGAAGGCCGCGAGGCGCTGGGCTTCCTCCGCGCTCTGCACCTTGGCCGCCTGCTCCTGCGGCCCGACGCTCATCGCTTGTGTGTACATCAGACACTCCTGTCTGTTTGAGGTTGGTATTCCCGGGTGAGTGCCGCCGATCCGGCTTGGCCGGGCGGTCGGCGCTGCCCCCTGGAGGGGGCGCGCGAAGCGCGTAGGGGGTGTTTCATTTCGGTCGGCGGTCGATCACGCGCCGAGCTTTGCCAACGAGCGTGCGCTCGATGCTGTCCGGCGCACCGATGTCGATCTTGGTGGAGACGCCGATCAGCGTCTTGATGCGGTGCTGCAGATGCCGGGCGATGCCGTCCCTCTGCGCCATGTCGGCGCCGGGCTGCATCTCGCAGCGCACCAGCACCTCGTCCAGCGGGCCTTCGCGGCTGACGACGATCTGGTACTGGCCGGAGAGCTGGGGCTCCTGCAGCACCAGCTCCTCGATCTGCGTGGGGAACATGTTGACGCCGCGGATGATCAGCATGTCATCCGAGCGGCCGACGATCTTGCCCATGCGGCGCATGCTGCGCGAGGTGGGCGGCAGCAGCCGGGTGAGATCGCGCGTGCGGTAGCGGATCACCGGCAGGGCCTGCTTGCTGAGCGAGGTGAACACGAGCTCGCCCTCGGCGCCGTCGGGCAGCACCTCGCCGGTCTCGGGGTCGATGATCTCGGGGTAGAAGTGGTCTTCCCAGATCACCGGGCCGTCCTTGGACTCGATGCACTCGCTGGCAACACCTGGCCCCATCACTTCGGAGAGGCCGTAGATGTCCACGGCGTCGATGCCGGCCTTGGTCTCGATCTCGCGGCGCATGGCCTCGGTCCAGGGCTCGGCGCCGAAGATGCCCACCTTCAGCGAGCTCTCGCGCGGGTCCAGACCCTGGCGCACGAACTCCTCGATGATCACCTGCATGTAGCTGGGCGTGACCATGATGGCGTCCGGCCGGAAGTCCTGGATCAGCTGGACCTGCTTCTCGGTCTGCCCGCCGGACATGGGGATGACGGTGCAGCCCAGCTTCTCGGCGCCGTAGTGCGCGCCCAGGCCGCCGGTGAACAGGCCGTAGCCGTAGGCGATGTGCACGATGTCCCCGCGGCGCACGCCGGCGGCACGCAGGGAGCGGGCCACGAGGCCGGCCCAGGTGTCGATGTCCGCCTGCGTGTAGCCCACCACGGTGGGCTTGCCGGTGGTGCCGGAGGACGCATGCAGGCGCACGATCTGCTCGCGCGGCACGGCGAACAGCCCGAAGGGGTAGTGCTCGCGCAGGTCCTTCTTGGTCATGAAGGGGAACTTGGCGAGGTCGGCAAGCGTCTTCAGGTCGGAAGGATGCACGCCCTTCTCGCCGAACGCGGCCTTGTAGTGGGGCACATGGTCGTAGGCGTGCTGCAGCGTCCACTGCAGGCGCTGCAGTTGCAGGGCCTGCAGCTCGTCGCGGCTGGCGGTCTCGATGGCTTCCAGGTCGCCGGGGGCGGGGTGCTTCACGGTCATGGGTTCACTCCTGCGCTGCACCAGCGGTCAGGCCGGGGACCACGGGCTTGCCCTTGATGCGATAGGACTTGCCGCGGAACACGGCCACCAGCTCATCCCGCTGGTTGCGCACATTCACGTCATAGACGCCGGTCCGGCCGGCGAGCGAAACCTCGTGGGCGACGGCGGTCAGCACGTCGCCCTGCCGTGCGGGCGCCACGATGTCGATCGTGATGCCCGAGGCCACCGTCAACTCGTTGTACGCGTTGCAGGCGAAGGCAAAGGCCGAATCGGCCAGGGTGGTGATGAGGCCGCCATGGCAGATGGCGAAGCCGTTGAGCATGTCCTGGCGCACCGTCATGCGGATCGTCGCGCTGCCCGGCCCGACGGCCAGGATGTCCATGCCGAGGCCCTTGGAGGCATGGTCCTCTCGGAACATGGCGTCGCGCACGGCTTCGGCGACGGCTTGCGGGCTCAGGGGCGTGGACATGCAGGAGACTCCTTGAACAACAGGAACGGCGCAGGGCAGGGCGGGGCAGCGGGCTCAGCGGTCCTTGAAGACCGGCGTGCGTTTCTCCAGGAAGGCGGCGGCGCCCTCCAGGTAGTCGTGCGCGAAGCCCAGCTGGCTCTGCATCACGGCTTCCAGCTTGAGGGCGTCCTCGAAGTTGAGGCTCAGGGCTTCGTCGAAGGCCTGGCGGGTTTCGACCAGGGCGCGGGTGGGCATGCCGGCCAGGCGGGTGGCCAGGGCCTGGGCGGTGGCGGCCAGGTCCTCATTGGGCACGACGCGGGCGATCAGGCCCAGGCGGGCGGCTTCCGGCGCGGGCAGCTTGTCGCCCAGCAGGGCCAGCTCCATGGCCTTGGCGCGGCCCACCAGGCGGGTCAGCAGCCAGGTGCCACCGCAGTCGGGCACCAGGCCGATCTTGGAGAAAGCCTGGATGAAGCTGGCGGACTCGGCCGCAATCACCAGGTCGCAACCCAGGGCCAGGTTGGCGCCGGCACCGGCGGCCACACCGTTGACGGCGGCAATCACCGGCACGGGCATGGAGCGCACGCGCAGGGCCAGGGGGATGTAGTAGTTGTCCAGCAGGTGGCCGATGTCCTTGGGGCGGGCGTCGGCGCCGAATTCGGGCTTGATCAGCGGGTCTGACAGATCCTGGCCCGCACAGAAGGCGCGGCCCGTGCCGGTGATCACCACGGCGCGCACGCTGGCGTCCTCGGCGGCCTCGTCCAGCGCGGCGCGGGTCTGGGCCAGCAACTGGGCGGTGAAGGCATTCAGCGCCGCGGGGCGGTTGAAGCTGAGGGTGCGCACGGCACCTTCCTGGCTGATCAGCAGGGCGGCGTCGGCCGAGGAGGGCTGGGAAGGCGTCAGGGGCATGAGCGGGCCTCGTGTGGCTATGCGTCAGGTCAAAGTTTTTGAACTCTTGACCGACCGGTCGGTAGATCGTAAGGTGCTGCTTGATCTGGCACAAGCGCTGGTGGATTGGCGTAAACCCTAGGTTTGCCCGGCCCCGCACGCGCCGCGGCCTGCCAAAGGAGTCCTCATGCCTTGTTACGCCATCGACGGGGTGATCCCCGTGGTCCATCCCAGCGCCCATGTGCACCCGACGGCGGTGCTGATCGGTGACGTCCACATCGGGCCGGGCTGCTATGTCGGCCCCAATGCCAGCCTGCGCGGGGACTTCGGCCGCATCGTCCTGCACGAGGGCGCCAATGTGCAGGACTGCTGCGTGGTCCACGGTTTTCCGGGCTCCGAGACGGTGGTCGAGCGCAACGGCCATGTCGGCCACGGGGCCGTGCTGCACGGCTGCGTGATCCGGCATGACGCGCTGGTCGGCATGAAGGCGGTGGTGATGGACGGCGCCGTGCTGGGCGCCTACAGCATCCTGGCGGCCTGCGCCTTCGTGAAGGCGGGGCAGGACCTGCCGGAGAAGTCGCTGATCGCCGGCTTGCCCGCCAAGGTGCTGCGCCTGCTCAGCGAGGACGAGATCCGCTGGAAGCTGGACGGCACACGCACCTACCAGCAACTGAGCCAGCGCTGCCTGGCCAGCCTCTCTGAGGTGCAGCCCCTCGCAGCCGCCGAGGCGGACCGGCCGGCACTTCCGGCCAGCCTGCATCAGCCCCTGCACGCGAGCCGGCAGGACTGAAAAGCGGGCCAAGCCCCAAGTTCTGCACATCGATCCTGGCTTTGGGCGGCCCTCGCCCGAGGGTCTGATGCCCGGTGGCCTTAGGCTGCGCGGGAGGCTGGCGCCTGCTTGTGTTGCGCCGGCCGGGATGGTTTGCATGAAGTCTTTGCTGAAAGCCCAACCCAGCGCCTGCGAGCAGTGCCTGGAGCGCGCCCGCCAGGCCCTCGGGGAGCAGCGCATGCGCGACACCCTGGCCCTGCTGGACGCCGCCTGCGCCAGCTGCCAGCTGGAGGCCCTCACGCCGGCGCTGCGCTGCGAGATCGGCCAGATGCAGGCCCGCGCCGGCTGGGCGCTCTATGACCTGCGCCGGGCCTATGCCGGCGCAAGCCTGGCTCTCAGCGAGCTGCAGGCCGAGGCGCGGCTCGAGCGCGTGGAGATGCTGGACATCGCCAGCCTGTGCCTCAGCGGTGCCGGCCTGATGGACGAGGCCCTGGCGGTGGCCCGCGAGGCCGTCGAGCTGGCCACCCGGCCGCCCCAGCTCCACCCGGTGCTGCCACGGGCCCTGGGTGCCCTGGCCCATGTCTACGCCCAGCTGGGTCAGTACGACGAGGCCGAGATGCTGCACATGCAGGCGCTGTCCCGCGCGCGTGAGAGCCAGGAACCCCATGCCATGACGCGGGCCTACACCAATGCCCTGCTGGCCGGCGCCCTGGCCATCGACGAACTCCGCCGCCGCGGCGAGGATCTGCAGGCCGACGCCATGGGCCAGCGCCAGCTGCGCCTGGCCTTCCAGGCGCGCTCGCTGATGGAGGCGCCGGAGATGCACCTGCGCCAGCGCGCCTCGCTGCTGCTGAACATCGGCATCGGCATGATGCATGGCGGGCGCCTGGCCGAGGCGCAGGCCATGTTCGAGCAGGGGCAGGCCCTGATCAGCGAGCAGGAGCTGCCCCACGCCTGGGCGTCCCTGCAGCATGCCCAGGGCGAATGCGCTTTGCTGTCCGGCGAGCTGGACCGCGCGCGGGCCCTGCTCGAGCCCCTGCTGCTGCCGGCGGCGCTGCAGGCCTATCCCTTCATGCGCGCCCCGCTGCTGCGCAATGCCCTGCGCCTGTACGAGGCCTGTGGCGACGCGCCGCGCGCCGCGCAGTTCACCCTGCGCCTGCGGGAGCTGGAAGAGGACCAGGCGCGCCAGCGACAGCAGGTCGGCGACACCTTGCGAGCCTTGCGCCGCCAGACGCCGCAATGGCTGTCGGGTCAGCACGACCTCCTGCGTTAGGCTCCAGGCTTTCGCGCTTCACGAGGAGGGCCCATGGGCCTCCAGGACTTTCTTGCCGGCACGGACCTGCTCGTCCAGCCCCTGGGCGAGGCCGACGCGCCCCGCCTGCAATCGCTGTTCGAGGCCTGCCCGGACTACTTCGAGCGCTGCGGCCTGCCCCTGGCCGCGGACGAGGCGCTGCAGGAACTGCGCAGCGCGCCGCCGCCCGACTTCGCCTGGGCCGCGCAATGGCATCTGGGGCTGGTGCAGCCGGGCCACGAGCGCCTGGTCGCCGTCCTGCAGGTCTGCAGCGAGGCCCCGGCGCCCGGGGTCTGGCATCTGGGACTGCTGATGGTCCATCCGGCGCACCGCGGCCAGGGTCTGGCCCGGCGGCTGGTGGCCGCCCTGGAGGCCTGGGCGGTGCAGTCGGGCGCACGCTGGCTGCGCCTGGGCGTGGTGGCCGGCAACGAACCGGCCGAGCGCTTCTGGTGCAGACAGGGCTTTCGGGAGCTGCGCAGCCGGGTGAGCCAGGTGGCCGGCCAGCCGCCCGGGCCGGTGCGGGTCCTGCTCAAGGGCCTGTCGGGCAGCCCGGCGCTGGCGGATTGGGCCGACTACCTCGCCGCTGTGCCGCGCGACCGCCAGCCCCTGGACAGCCTGTGCCGCCTGGCGGATGTCCTGCCCCTGCGCTCGCCCGCGGGCCGCGTGCAGCTGCGGCGCATGCGCGAGAGCGACCTCGAGCGCTTCCATGCCTACCGCAGCGACGCCGAGACGGCGCGCTTCCAGGGCTGGACGCTGGCCCGTGAACCGGCGGAGTCGGCCGCCTTCCTGCGCGAGATGAGCGGGGCCGCCATCGGCGAGCCGGACCAGTGGGTGCAACTGGCCATCGCCGATGCCGGCGACGACCGCTTGGTCGGCGACATCGGCCTGTGCCTGCGCGCGCGCCCGCCCAGCGAGGTCCCGGGCGCCGACACCCACCCGCTGAGTGCCTGGATGGGCATCACCCTGCATCCCGGCTGGCGAGGCCGGGGCCTGGGCCGCGAGGCCTTCGTCGCGCTCCAGGACTTCCTGCTGGAGGCCGGCGGGCTGCTGGAGGTGGAATGCTGGGTCGATGCCCGCAACACCGCGTCCATCCAGCTGCTGGAGGCCAGCGGCATGCGCCGCTTCTGCAGCGAGGTCCGGGACTTCCGCGGCGCCCCCTGCGAGGAGCACGGCTACCGGCGCTGGCGCGGGCGCTGCTGAGCGGGGAGGGGTGACGGCCAGGCGGGGGCAGGGGCGGTCGGCATATTGAAACGCCTGCTTACAAAATCCGGCCTGCCACCCGCCTATTCGAGCGGGCCGTCCTGTGCAATCCCCAGTTCGACGCACCCGCCGCGGTGGTAGATTCCTGCGGCATCCGCCCAGTCCTGCCGGCCGCGCCGCCGGCGTGGAGAACCCCCCATGCCTTTCCAGTTGCCCGACCTCCTGGGTCCCTACCTCCTGCCTCTGCTGATCGCGGTGCCGCTGGCCATCGTCGTGATCCTGATCAGCATCCGCAAGGAGGACGAGGAGGTCCGCCAGTTCCAGGAGTCGCAGCTGCCGGCCCCGTTCAGCGGCCCTGCAGCGGCCAGCCGCTTCCAGCCGAGCGTGATGCCCGTGGACGGCCCGGTGCCCGTGCTGGTGGTCGACGACTCCGCCGTGGTGCGGGCCAAGCTGGGCAAGCTGCTGGAAAGCGCGGGCTACCTGGTGCTGCTGGCCCGTGATGGCGTCGAGGCCCTGGAAGTGCTGGCCCGTCATCCCGTGCAGGTCATGATCACCGACCTGGAAATGCCCAACAAGAACGGCTTCGAGCTGATTGCCGACGTGCAGGGGGCCCTGGAAACCGAGGACCTGCCCATCATTGCCATCACCGGCCATGAGGAGCTGCAGGGCCGCGTCCACCAGATCCAGGGGCTCTACGGCATCTTCAAGAAGCCCTGGAGCGACCGCGACCTGCTCAAGCGCATCGAGACCCTGACCCAGCTGCGCAAGCAGGGCCCGCGCATCGCCGCGTGAGCGCGCGGCCCGGCCGGGGCCGGCCGCCTGGCGCTGTCGCGCCGGCGACGTGATCTGTGTCAAGGTTCACGGATTGCTGCGCGCCTCGGGTTTTCCTTGATGGGGACATTCCCAAATTCACTGACTCAGCGCAATTTTCATGCGCCGAGTGCGGTCTGGTCGCCGCGAAACGCAAGCCTTTTGTGCGCTAGGCAGCCTACAGTGCACAGCACGACAACGAGGGTGGCCCGCAAAGACGGGCCGGAGGGGCGGATGAGGAGGTGTGAGCACACTCATCCGCATTGAGCAGGCGGCTCGCCGGAGCCGCCTGTGTGCCGCGGCATAGCGCGGATGACCGGGGCTGATGGGGCTGAGAACCATCAGCCCTTTTCATTGGCGCCGGCAGGGGCTGGGCGGTCTCTCCCCCCGATGCTGGACACCGTCGGGCGTTTTCGCGTGCGCTGCCCGCGCCAATCCCGATGCGCCGGCCCGGTCGCTGTGCTGCAATGCATGCCCTGTCCTGGAGTCTTGCGCATGGCTGCACGCACCTTTCGTCTTCGTTCCCTGCTCTGGCTGCTGCTCGGTCTGCTGATCCTGGCCCTGCTGGCGGCCGGCCTGCACTGGCGGGCCAAGCTGCCCAAGCGCGAAGGCGAGCTGCAGCTGCGAGGCCTGAGCCAGGCGGTCAGCGTGCGCTTCGACGCCTGGGGCGTGCCCCATGTCGAGGCCCAGAACGAGACCGATCTCTACCGCGCCCTGGGCTACCTCCATGCCCAGGACCGCCTCTTCCAGATGGAGATGGCCCGGCGACTGGCGCGCGGCGAACTCTCCGAAGTGCTGGGCGAGAAGCTGCTGCCCACCGACAAGCTCTTCCGCAGCCTGCGCCTGATCGACTTCGCCGAGGCGCGGGTCAAGGCCGAATCCACCCGCCCGCCCGGTCCGGCCCAGCAGGCCCTGCTTGCCTACCTGGACGGCGTCAACCAGTACCAGGCCAGCCGCCCCGCGCCCCTGGAATTCGAGCTGCTGGGCATCCCCAAGCGGGACTTCACGCCGGTGGACACCTATGCCGTGGCCGGCTACCTGGCCTACAGCTTTGCCTCCGCCTTCCGTACGGAGCCTGCACTCACTTATGTGCGGGATCAGCTGGGGCCTGAATACCTGAAGATCTTCGACCTGGACTGGAAACCCGAAGGCGCCCTGGCCGCACGGGCCCGCCTCAGTGCGCCCGCCGCCTCGGCCGTGGCCGCCGGCAGCCGCCTCCAGCCGGCGGACTGGCAGGCGCTGGCCCGCATCGGCCAGCTCAGCGACAGCCTGGGCACCGGCCTGGCCCAGATGGAAGGCAGCAACGCCTGGGCCCTGGCAGGCAGCCGCACGGCCAGCGGCAAGCCTCTGCTGGCCGGTGATCCGCACATCGGCTTTTCGACGCCCGCCGTGTGGTGGGAGGCCCATCTGAAGGCGCCCGGCTTCGAACTCTACGGTCACCTGCAGGTGCTGAATCCCTTCGCCCTCATCGGTCACAACCAGCGCTTCGGCTGGAGCCTGACCATGTTCCAGAACGATGACATCGACCTCATCGCCGAGAAGACCGATGCCGCCCATCCCGGCCAGGTGCTGGTCAAGGGCGCCTGGCTGCCGCTGGAATCGCGCGAGGCCCGCATCAAGGTCAAGGGCCGGGCCGATGAAGTCATCCAGTTGCGGCGCTCGCCCCATGGGCCCCTCGTCAACGACGTCGTGCCTGGCGACACCGGGCGCACCCCCATTGCCATGTGGTGGACCTTCCTGGAGAGCGAGAACCCCCTCATCGAGGCCTTCTACCAGCTCAATCGCGCGGACACCCTGGCCGCCGCGCGCACGGCGGTGCAGGGCATCCATTCGCCGGGCCTCAACGTGGTCTGGGCCAACGCCGCCGGTGACATCGGCTGGTGGGCCTCGGCCCGCCTGCCGCAACGGCCGGCCGGCGTGAATCCCAGCTTCATCCTGGACGGCAGCACGGCCGAGGCTGACAAGCCCGGCTTCCTGCCCTTCAGCGCCAACCCGCAGGAGGAGAACCCGGCGCGTGGCTACATCGTCTCGGCCAACCACCAGCCGGCCTCGGCCGAGCCGGTGCCGGGCTACTACAACCTGCCCGACCGCGGCTGGCGCCTCGAGGAAGGCCTGAAGGCCAGCGCCACCGGCTGGGACATGGCCCGCGCCCAGGCGCTGCAGCTGGCCGATGACACCGGCTACGGCCCGCGCATCCTGGCCCCGCTGATGCCCATCCTGCGCCAGCAGAAGGACGGCGCCGAGCTCGTGGCCCTGCTGGCCGCCTGGAAGGGCAACCACGGCCTGGAGGATCGCGCCCCGGTTCTCTTCCATCAGCTCGAACACCAGCTGATCCACGCCGTGCTGGCCGACAAGATGGACGAGGCTATGCTGGACAACCTCACCCGCACCCGCGCCCTGGACCATGCCTTGCCGCGCCTGGTCGCCGACCCGGATTCGCCCTGGTGGGACCGCAAGGCCACGCCCCAGCGCGAGACCCGCGAGCAGATCGTGGCCGAGGCCTGGGCCGCCACCCTCCAGCACCTGCGCCGCACCTTCGGCGAGGACGCCGCGCAATGGACCTGGGGTCGCGCTCACAGCATCACCCACAAGCACCCGCTGGGCGAGGTCAAGGCCCTGGCTCCGCTCTTCAACGTCGGCCCCTTCCCGGCGCCGGGCGCGCACGAGGTGCCCAACAATCTGGCCCAGCGCAGCGGTGATGCACCCTGGTCCGTGGTCTACGGCCCCTCCACCCGCCGCGTGATCGACTTCGCCGCGCCGGGCCGCAGCCAGGGCATCAACCCGGTCGGCCAGAGCGGCGTGCTGGGCGACCGCCACTACAGCGATCAGGCCCGCGACTACGTCGCCGGCCGCGCCCGTGCCCAGTGGCTGGACGCCGCCGACGTGCAGGCCCAGGCGCGCAGCAGCCTCACCTTCAGGCCCTGAACGGGCTCTCGCTTGCTTTCCCCCAACGTCCCCCCGGTCGCCGACACCATGCGCACACCGCTTCCCCCCTTCGCCCGCCGGACCCTCGCCACGCTGCTGGGCGCCGTGCTGGCGTCCGCGGCCTCGGCTGCGGTCCCGCCGGCAAACCCGCCCGGAAAGCCGCCCGAAAATCCGCCCGTCACCGTGGCCAGCGCCACGCCCTTGCGCCTGCCTGACCCGGCCGTGGCCGCCAAGGCGGGGCCGGCCCAGCGCCAGGTGACGGTCGCTGAGCCCCATCTCTCGCGCCCCGGGCAGCCGCCCGTGCAGGTGCGCTACCGCGGCTGGCCGGCCCGGATCTTCCTGGATCGCTGGCTGGGCAAGGGCTGGGACCTGCCGGACGGCGAGCTCGAGTTCCGCGCCCAGGACGGCTTCGTGTCCCGCGTCCCGGTGGAGCGCTTCGGCCGTCACCAGGCCTGGATCGTCACCGCCCGCGCCGACGGCCGGCCTTTCCAGGTCGACAACCACGCGCAGGGCGAGAAGCAGGTGCCCCTGGGGCCGTACTACCTCATCTGGGACAACCTGGCCGAACCCGCCCTGCAGGCAGAAGGCGGTGCCGTCTGGCCCTACCAGGTGGTCAGCGTGCGCCGCACGCCCTCCAGCCGGGCGGCCCTGCTGCCGGGCGACCTGGCGCCGCGCTTTGCCGCCACGGCCCAGGCCCTGCAGACCCACTGTCTCAGCTGCCACCAGGTGAACGGCTATGGGGGTGACAAGATGCCTCTCAACCTCGCCCTGCGTGCCCGCGAGATCGACCCCGCGCGCTGGCGACAGTGGCTGCTGCAGCCGGCCCAGCTCAAGCCGGGCACCACCATGCCCCCGCTGAGCGAGGGTTTGCCCGAGGCCGAACGCGAAGCGCTGGCGCAGCAACTGCACGACTACCTGAAGGCCCTGCCTGTCCAACCCTGAACAATTTCGCGCTTCTCCCTGCTGAGGAGCAAGCAGTTGTTACATCTGGCGGAGAAGCGACGCCGGCGGCGCATTTGATCCGCTACGCTTCGGCCCTCGCACGCCGCATCCTGCCCGTCCCTGCCTGAACTACGCCTTCGCGCTAACCGCCCGGTCATGATGTCCGACGCCAGCCCTGATCGCCGCGCCGCCGCTTCGTCGGCCGCGCCTAATGCCCTGCCGGCAGGCACGCGCTTTGGCGAGCTCGAAATCCTCAGCACCCTGGCCGTGGGCGGCTTCGGCATCATCTACGTTGCCCAGGACCATGCCCTGCAGCGCCAGGTGGCCATCAAGGAGTACATGCCCTCCATGCTGGCCCAGCGCAACGCCAAGTCCAAGGTGTCGGTGCGCTCAGGCTCCCAGCAGGAGACCTTCGACGCCGGCCTGCGCTCCTTCGTCAATGAATCACGGCTGCTGGCGCGCTTCGACCATCCCTCGCTGCTGAAGGTCTACCGCTTTTGGGAGGCCAATGGCACGGCCTACATGGCCATGCCCTATCTGCAGGGCCAGACCCTGCGCCAGGCCCGCCGCGCCATGAGCCAGCAGCCCGACGAGCCCTGGCTGCGCCGCCTGCTGACCGCCCTGCTGGAGGCCCTGGAGCTGCTGCACACGGAGTCCATCTGGCACCGTGACATCGCCCCCGACAACGTCTTCCTGCCCTATGGCGGGGCGGCCCCCGTGCTGCTGGACTTCGGCGCCGCGCGCCAGGTCATCAGCGATCGGGCCGAGGGCCTGACGGCCATCCTCAAGCCCAGCTACGCCCCCATCGAGCAATACGCCGAGTCCCGCCAGCTGCGCCAGGGCCCCTGGACGGACCTCTACGCCCTGGGCGCCATGGTCCATGAGCTGATCCTGGGCCGCACGCCGCCTGCCGCCACCGCCCGCAGTCTGGGCGACGAGTACCAGAGCCTGGTCACCCTCGCGCCGCCGGGCTACAGCCCCGAGCTGCTGGCCTGCGTGGACTGGATGCTGCGGGTGCATCCGCAGGACCGCCCGCAGTCCGTGGCTCATCTGCGCGCGGCGCTGGAAGGCCGCATGGCGCCGCCCGAACCCCGCATGACCGAGACCCTGGTCGTGCCACCGCCGGTGGGTTTCGAGGAAACGCGCCTGGCCAACGATTCCGAGTTCGCCGAGACCCGCCAGCTGGGTGACAGCGACTTCCTCCCCACCCGCGCCATGGATGCGCCGGACCTCCTGCTGGAGGACGCGCGCGCCGCTTCTGCCCCGGTGCCCCTGCCGGTGCCCGAGCCCGCCCCGGCGCCACCGCCCTCGCGGCGCGTCTCGTCCAGGCGCGGCCCCCCCGTCGGCGGCCGCCGCTGGCCCTGGGCCCTGGGCCTGCTGGCCGCCGGTGCCGGCACCGCCTTGCTGGTGTCCATGGTGCAACTGCTGCTGCACCGCCAGCCAGCGGCCCCGTCGGAGCTGGCCCTTGCCGCCTCCGAGCCCGCCTCGGCGGCCAGCGCCGACGCCGCGCCCGCTGCCGATCCCGTGCTGGCCCTGGTGCAGTCGCAGCAGGAGACCGCAAGCCCCGCCCCGCCCGCCGCGCCCGCCGACAAGATGAGCGACAAGCCCGTCGACAAGCGCGCCACCGACACCCCCGCCCGCAAGCGCAAGGATCCCGCCCCCGCCGCCGGCGCTGCCTCCAGCCCGACCGCCCCGGCGCCAGCGCCCGTTGAACGCACCCCGCCCGTGGCCGCCTACACCCCGGGCCCCGCCAGCGCTCCTGTGCCCGCGGACACCCATCTCCCTGTCAGTCCCTCCGAAGCCTGCGGCAAGCGCGTCTTCCTCGCCCGCGCCCTGTGCCTGGACGAGCAATGCGCCACCCCGCGCTTCCACGGCCATGCGGAATGCGTGGCCTTGCGGGAGGCGCGGGAGCAGCGGCAGAGGAACAGGAACTAGGCTGGTGCCCTGGATGGCGCTGGGTACGCGCAGCTGAGGGATTCTGGGTGGCGGTGCCCGTCAGGCCCGTCGCCGCGGCGAAGCACCGCCGTGGCGCTTACCAGCGTTCCAGCATTTGCTGAGACGCCCCCTGCCTGGCCAGCACGACCAGCTCGCGGGTCACCATGAGCATCCATGGGTACAGAAAGGCATCAGGGTCGGTGAAGTTCTTCTCGGTCAGCTGGGGTGACGGAGCCGGACACACCTTGTGCACTTGAGACAGGATCTGCGCGGCCAGCCGGACCGACTCGTCGTGGCCCGGTGTCTCGCCTCGGGAGATGGAGGCGCTGACGTAGCCCGAGAGGCAAGAGACAAACAGCTCTTGCCGGGTGTAGACCCGCTCCGCGGCTGCACCTTGTGCGAATGAGGATGCTGCTGACAGGAACAGCAGCACGCCGATGAGGACTGAACGCATCTGAAATACCCCTGGGTGTCGTCTCCACGTCTGCGACGTGAGCCCTGCATTGGAACATCCCACGCAGCCACGGCACGCCAGGGCATGCCCGCTCCGAGGGGCCCGGACATCGCCAGGCCGACGCAGGGGCGCCTTGCTCCGGATGCCCGCCTCAGTAGTAGTTGATCACGCCCCCATCCTGCGCCCTCACACTCGCGATCCGCGCCGCCATCCGCGCCTGCACGGCCACGGGCAGGGGGGCGAAGCCGGTGTCGGCCAGGAGGCGGTCGCCGGACTGGAGGGTCCAGTTGAGGAAGTGCAGGGCCTCACTGGCAGCGGCGGCGGACTTGGGCCGCGCGTCGACCAGGATGTAGGAGGTGACGGTGATGGGCCAGGTGCCCTTGCCGGGGCGCTGCAGCAGGCTGGCGGATTCGTCGCCGGTGCGGCCCATGGAGGAGTTGCGCACGGCCTCGCGGAAGCCGGCCTCGCTGGCGGCGACGAAGTCGCTGTCCTCGGCATTGCGCAGCTGCACGCCGCTCAGCTGCGCCTTCTGCAGGCGGTCGAAGGAGACATAGCTGATGGCGCCCGGCGTGGTCTTGAGGGCCTGGGCGATGCCGTCGTTGCCCTCGGCGGCCACCGGAGCCTGGGTGCCCTCGGGCCACTTGGGCAGCATGCCGGCGCCGACCTGCTCGCGGAAGGCGGGCGAGACGAGGCTCAGGTAGCGGCTGAAGGCGTCGGTGCTGCCGGACTTGTCCTTGCGCACCACCCGGGTGATGGGCAGGGCCGGCAGGGTGATGCCGGGGTTCAGCGCGGCGATCCGCGCATGGTTCCAGTGCCGGATCTCGCCGCGGAAGATGTCGGCCAGGGTGGGGCCGTCCAGGCGCAGCTGGGACACGCCCTTGAGGTTCACGGCCGGCACGATGCCGCCCACCAGCATGGGCAGCTGCACCAGGTGCTTGCTGGCCAGCTCGGCCTCGCTGAAGGGCACGTCGCTGCCGGCGAAATCTACCGAGCGGGCCTGGATCTGCTTCTGGCCGTCGCCCGAACCGGTGGGCTTGTAGCGGACCTTGCGGCCATGGGCGCGGGCGTACTGCTCGGTCCAGGCCTGGTAGACCACGGAGGGGAAGCTGGCGCCCACGCCCTGCACGTCGGCCAGGGCATGGCTGGGGCTCAGGGCGGGCAGCAGGATGCTCAGGGCCACCGCACGCAGGGCATGGCGGCGCAGGAATCGCGAGGCGGAGAGGAGGGGCAGGGCATGTGACATGCCCCGGCATTCTGGAGACGATTTATGACAGTTCTGTTCCAGTCTGACTCAGGGGGTCAGGTCTTGCCAGGGGGGCAGGTCTTGCGCCTCCGCGTCCCGCCTTCAGCGCACGGCCGTCACCTCGATCTCCACCAGCCAGCCCGGCACCACCAGGCCGGCCACCTGCATCACCGAGCGGGCGGGCAGGTTGGGCTGGGCGGCCGTGCCGAAATGCTCGCTGTAGGCGGACATGAATCCGTCAAAGTCCATGCGGCCGCCCTTGGACGGGTCGCCCACCAGGAAGACCTGCATCTTCACGACCTGACCCATGGACAGGCCCAGGCCCTTGAGCTGACGGTCGATGTTGGCCAGCACGCTGAGCGTCTGGGTGCGGGTGTCACCATAGGCGGCCAGGCTGCCGCGCTCGGCCTTGGGGTCCGCCACGGCCGGCACGGCGCCGCTGACGAAGACCAGGGTCCGGCCTGCCGGCACCTCCACCGCACTGGCGATGGGGAAGCTGGAGTTGGGGATCCGGTGGCGGATGACCTCCGGCGCAGCGGCCGCAGCGGGCGCGGGCGGTGGGGTCTGGGCCTGGGCGGCCAGCGCGAGAGGCAGCAGGCAGGCGAGCGCGAGTCGTTTCATGCGGGCTCCGGATAACGTTGGAGGTCAGTGTGCCACGGCCGGGCTGGCCTGCTGGCCCTTGCGGACCTCGGCCGATTCTGCCGGCGTGACACGCGCGGCCTCGGGGGGCATGCCGCCGAAGCGCTCGCGCACATGGCTCAGCACGGCGGCAACCTGATCGTCGCTCAGCTGGCGGCCGAAGCCGGGCATGGCACGGTGGCCATTGAGCACCATGTGCAGGGCGTAGGGTGCGGCCGCCAAGCGGGGATTGCCCTGCAGCGCGGGATAGGCCCCGGCCCCGCGGGCCCCGCGGCCGTCGGGCATGTGGCAGGCCGCGCACAGGGCGCCGTAGAGGGCGGGACCGCTGCGCTGCTCGAAGCGCCAGCCGCTGGAGAAGCGGGGCTCCGGTGCGGAAGCCGCTTCATCGGCCAGGACCAGCGCGGGGCATGCGGCCCACGCGGCCAGCAGGAGTGTCAGGGCGGCTTTCATGCGGCGCGGGCCTTCTCGTGCAGCTGGGTGATGGCGTGGCGGGCCGAGAGCACGGCGCCCTCCTGCCAGGCGGGCAGCAGCGAGGCGTGCTCGCCGGCCAGGATCAGGCGGCCGTCCATCTTCAGCAGCGTGGGGTAATGGCGCTCGCGGGCCACACGGCTCCAGTCACCGAAGCAGCCCAGGGTGGCGGGATGGCGGTGCCAGCCCACGGTCATGCCGCTTTCGTATTCGGTGGCAGCCTGGGGATGGATCTGGCTGTCCATGCGCAGCACCTCGCGCAGGCGCTCGGCCGGCGGCAGTGAGGTGAACTCCAGGGCCTGCGTGCCGAAGGCATAGGCGCCCAGCAGCACGCCCTTGCGGCCCTGCAGCTCGTGGTTGGGATAGGCGATCAGGCGGATGGGCAGCTCGGTGCTGCTCATGCCACCGAAGATGGCCTCGTCCTCCTCCCAGAAACGGCGCTTGAACTGCAGGCCGGCCTTGAAGGCGGAGAAATAGGGCACGGCCTCGATGGCCTCGTGCAGGGCTGCGCTGCACTGCACGTCCAGCTGCGAGAGCACCGAGAGGGGCAGCGTGCAGATGCACCAATCGGCCTGCACGGTCTGCTCGGGCTGGCCGGGGCGGCTGAGGTCCTGCACCTGCACGCGCACGCCCCGGGCGTCCTGCTGGATGGCGCTGACGCGGCGGCGCAGCCGGATGCGCTGCTGCCCCACGGCCTGGGCCAGGGCGTGTGCGATGCGGTCCATGCCGCCTACGGGCTGGAACAGCGGGGTCTGGTACTCGAAGCCCGCGCCCTGATCCAGCTGGCCCCAGAGACCCGAGCGCAACAGGGCCTGCAGCCCTTGCGGCTGGGCCTCGGGCGGATGGGCGGAGACGCCCATGCCGGGGAAGGGCTCGAAGCCACGGCGGTCGGCGGCGGCTTCGCCGGCGCGGTAGCGGCCTTCGCGGTCCAGCCCGCCGAACTGCTGCAGGGCCTGGACCAGGCGCTCGCGGTCCTCGGTGCTCAGTGTTTCATCCAAGGGCTGCTGGCGTACCAGCTTGGCCAGGAGCTCGGCGACGTCGCCCCGGAAATCGGCCTGCACCTCACGCAGGCGCTGCGGCCGCCCGCCCGCCACGCGCGGGCTGTGCACATAGGCGTTGTGGTTGAGCTGGACGAAGGGCTCCAGCCTCACCCCCAGCTGGCGGCAGTAGTCCAGCACGCCGTGGTGATGGAAGGGGATGCGCCAGGGGCCGGGGTTGAAGTACTGGCCGCGGTCGAACTGGCAGTGCTGGGGGGCGCCGCCCAGCTCGGTGTAGTGGTCGCCGCCGCGCAGGGTCCAGCAGCGGCCGCCGATGCGGTCCTGGTACTCGAGGATCTCGACCTCATAGCCCGCACGCAGCAGCTCCAGCGCCGACACCAGGCCAGCCACGCCCGCGCCCAGGACCAGCACCCGCCGGCCGCGCGCCGGAGCGGGGCCGAGCCTGAAGCGGGCCTCGGCCGGCGATGCCTGGGCCAGGCCCAGGGCGCTCATCGCGGCATAGACCGCGCCGCTGCCCGCCACGGCGCCCAGGCGCTGCAGCCAGGCGCGCCGGCTCGGGCCGCGGGCAGGAGTGGTGTGGGTAGGCATGGCCGCACCATAGCAAGCCCCCGCATGGGCTCAAAGAGGGTCTATGCCGGGTGACTTTGGTGATGGGGTCCGGCGTGCGGGTGCGGGGCGAGCCCCCGGCTTCAGTCCAGGGTCCGCAGGTGCTGGTCCTCGGCCCAGGACAGCAGGCTGGGCCCGTCCGGCCCCCAGCGCAGGCGGTTGATGCCGGCATTGGGGATGTCGCAGGCCCGCGGGCCGTGCAGGGGCAGGCCTCGGGCGGCGCGCCAGACCATGTCCAGCGCGCCGCCATGGGTCAGCACCAGAACGCGGCCGCCGCCATGCTGCCGGGCCAGGCGGGCCGCGGCGGCCAGGATGCGCTCGGAGAACTGCCGCCGGCTCTCGGCGCCGCCGGGCAGGGCGTAGTCCGGATCATGGCGCTGCCATTGCGCATGCAGCTCGGGGTGGGTGCTGCGCAGGGTGTCCACGCTCTGGCCCTCCAGCACGCCGAAGGCCTGCTCGCGCCAGGCAGGGTCATGCTGCAGGGGCAGGTCCAGGGCCTGGCAGACGGGCTCGGCGGTCTGGCGTGCGCGGCCCAGGTCGCTGCTGACAATGGCGTCGAAGCGCAGGCCTTCGGAGTGCAGCTGCCGCGCCAGGCGCCGGGCCTGGGCCAGGCCTCGCTCGTTCAGCGGGACATCGATCTGGCCCTGGAAGCACTTGCGCAGGTTCCAGTCGGTCTCGCCATGGCGGACGAGGACCAGCTCGGTGAGGGCGTGCGGCTCAGACATACGGCGCCTGCAGCCCTTCCGCCGCCCACAGGCCCTGCACGGCGGGCCGGGCCAGCATGCGCTGCACATAGGGCCCCAGATGCGGCAGCGAACGCGCCGGGCGCTGCAGGCCGCGGGTCCAGCGGCACATCATGAAGGCCAGCGGGTCGATGGCACTGAACTGCTCGCCCAGCAGCCAGGGGCCGCCGTGGCGGGCGAACTCGGCGTCCAGGATGTCCAGCAGCTCACCGGCGCGCGCTTCCGCCAGGGTCTTGATCTCGGCGATGGCCTCGGGAAACTGCGCCGGCAGATGGCGCTCCGGGTAGAACCAGCGGCCCATGGTGGGCTGGAGGCCGGTGCTGAGCCAGCAGAGCCACTTGTAGGCCTGGGCCCGTGCGGCGCTGCCCAGGGGCGGCAGCAGGCCGGAGGCCGGGTGGCGGTCGGCCAGGTGCAGCAGGATGGCGCCGGTCTCGTAGAGCACCAGGTCGCCGTCTTCCAGCACGGGGATCAGGCCGTTGGGGTTGAGGCGGAGGTAGTCGGGGCTGCGGTGCGCGCCTTTGTCGCGGTCCACCGGGACCAGCTCGAAGGGCTGCCCCAGCTCGCGCAGCAGCAGGTGAGGGGCGAGGCTGGCATTGCCGGGGGCGAAGTACAGGCGAAGCATGGGAGGCATCCTTGCACGATCCAGGGTGAGGCGCTGTGGCACGGCCGGGCCGGCCATGCTCCGACTGTAGCGGGCCGCCCGGCTTCCCTTGCCGCGGGATGGCGACCGTCTGGCGAGCCGCGGGCCGCAATGCAGCTTTACCGGGGCGCAACAAGCACCTAAGCCGCGCGCGGCAGCATGGATCCATCCCAAGATTCCTCCGGCGAGCCGTCCATGCGATCCCTCCTGCGCCCCCTGGCCCTTGCGCTGCCCCTGTGCTGTCTCTTCGTCCCGCCGGTGCAGGCCGGCACCCATGTCGACGTGGGCATCGGCCTGCGCTTCGACAACCGCTACCACCATGACCACTACTACCCCGCACCGGGCTATGTGGTGGCGCACGCGCCGCCGGGCGCGGTGGTCGTGCATCACCATGCCGACCCCTACTACTTCCACGGCGGCGTCTGGTACCGCCCCTATGGTCCGCGCTTGCGGGTAGTGCTGCCGCCGGTGGGCATCGTCGTGCCACTGCTGCCCGCGGCCTATGTGAGCCTGCGCATCGGCGGCTTCCCCTACTTCTATGCCAATGGGGTCTACTACCAGAGCGCCCCGGGCGGCTACGTGGTGGTGAATCCGCCGCCCGAGGCCGCGCAGGCCGTCCCGGCCCCTGCGCCCGTGCCGCTGAAGCCCGACCCCATCCTCTATCCGCGCAATGGCCAGAGCGCCCAGCAGACCGAGGCCGATCGCCAGGAATGCAACCGCTGGGCCACCAGCCAGCCCTCGGCGCTCAACGATGCGGGCGTCTTCAACCGGGCCGTGGAGGCCTGCATGGATGGCCGCGGCTACAGCATGCGCTGACAGGCGCTGCGCCGCTCAGGCGTGGCAGACGCGGTTGCGGCCGGCGTCCTTTGCGCGGTAGAGCTGGGCGTCGGCCTGCTCCAGCAGCGCAGCGGCGCTGGCGGCGGCTGGGTCGGCGGCCAGTCCCATGCTGAGGCTCACCTGCAGACGCGGCGCCAGCTGGCCCCAGTCCTCGGCGGCGACGCTCGCGCGCAGCCGCTCGCAGACGTCCGCCGCCTCGTGCAGGGGCGTCTGCGGCAGGGCCATCACGAACTCCTCGCCGCCGTAGCGGGCCAGGAGGCGGGCGCCGCCGAGCTGCCGCTCCAGCAGCGCGGCCACGCGGCGCAGCACCTCGTCACCGACCGCGTGCGAGTACTGGTCGTTGATGCGCTTGAACCAGTCGATGTCGGCCAGCACGAGGGTCAGGTCTTGCCCATGACGGCGGCTGTCCTCGAACAACTGCCGGACGGACTCGTCGAAATGCCGCCGGTTGTAGAGCCCGGTGAGGGCGTCGCGGATGCTCAGCTCCTTCAGCTGCAGGGCCTGCGAGCTGATCGTGGCGTGCGAGGCGCGCAGCTCCGCGTCGCTGCGCGCCAGGGCCTCGCTCATGTGGTTGAAGGCCAGGGCCAGGGCCTCGATCTCCGCGCTGCCCCGGGCGTCCACCCGCTGCAGCAGTTCGCCGGCATGCATGCGCCGCACGGCCTGGGTCAGCCGGCGCAGGCGGGCGCTGAGACCGGAGCCCAGCAGCAGGCCCAGCAAGGCGGCCAGCACGGTGGCGGCGATGGCGCCCACCAGCAGGGCCTGGCGCATGGCGGCCAGATAGGCCAGGTCGTCCTGGCCGGGGCTCAGCACCCCCTCGGTCGACACATAGGCGCGGATCTCGCCGTCCACCCTCACCGCTTCGGCCAGGGCGCGCTGTGCTTCGGGCAGGGCCTCGCCCTGTGGATAGCTGCCGGCGCCCAGCAGCACCCGGTAGTTCGCGTCGGTGAGGATGAACCGGAAGGGCGGACGGGCGCCGGGACCCGCGGGAGGCGGGCCGTCAGGGGGCGGGCCGGGGCGGCGGCCGGGGTCGTCCCTGCCGTCGGGCGCGGGCCAGGGCTGCGGTCCTGGGCCGGGTCGCGGCTCCCCCGAGTGGCCGGGCGGCGGCCCGCGTCGCACATCCCAGGGGCGCGGGGGGCCGTCGGAGCTGGCGGGCCCGGCGCCTTTCGCATCGGGGCCGCGCAGGCGGGCGAGGTAGTCCCCCAGACCCACGCCCCGCGCCTTGCCGGACTCGAAGCTGCCGAACTCCTGCAGATAGGACGCAACGCCTGCCCGGAAGTGCGCGGTGGCCTGCTGCGCGGCCTGCGAGCTGAACTTGCGCTGCAGCTCCAGGTAGGCCACGCCGCCCACCGTCACTACCACGGCCAGGCCGGTCAGCATCAGGGCCAGGGTGAGTTGGAGGCGCAGGGACAGCGGGCGCAGCATGGCGGGGGACGGTTCGGAGGTGCAGGGGTGCGGTCGATGGACGGGGCGGCCAAGGGGCGGCCACGGGCTGACCATTGTCACCGCCCGACCGTGCGAATGGCGGGGGGCCGCAGCGCCGGGGACTTCAGCCGGCTGCTAGGCTTGCGCGCCATGAGCATCTTGAGCCTGCACCGACCCCAGCCCTCGGACCTCGAGGAACTGCTGGACTTCGAGCGCCGCGAGCGCGCCCATTTCGAGACCTGGGTCCATGCCCGTCCGGACGCGTTCTACAGCCCCGATGGCGTCGCGGCCCACCTCGAAGAGATCGAGGCCGCGGCGGCCGCGGACCGGGCGCACGCCTTCCTCATCCGTCACCAGGGCCGGCTGGTGGGGCGGATCAACCTGCACCATGTGAATCGCGAACACCACGGCCGCGCGGACCTGGGCTATCGCCTGGGGGCGGATGCGCAGGGGCGGGGCTGGGCCAGCGAGGCCGTGAGGCTGCTGCTGCCCATCGCCTTCGACTCGCTGGGCCTGTGGCGGCTGGAGGCCGTGGTGCGACCGGGCAATCCGGCCTCGGCCCGGGTCCTGGAGAAGAACGGCTTCCAGTGCTGGGGGCGCAGCCGGCTCAGCGTGAGCCTGCACGGCCAGTGGCAGGACCTGCTGCACTTCGAACGCTTGAGCCCGGCGGCCGAGGCCCTGGCCCGGGCCGGCTGAGCCCGGGGCGCGGCAGCTTCAGGCCTGCACCTGCAGCGACTGTCCCGTCGAGGGCAGCTGCGGTACGACGCCCGGGCCCAGGTTCTGCTGCAGCGTCTGCAAAAAGGATGGCAGGGTGGTGGTGCTGTCGCCGCTGCCCTCGCGGCGGCTGCCTTGCAGATCCTGGACCAGCTTCTGGAAGGCCTCCTGCAGTTCGCTCGGCCGGCTTCTCTTTTGCGATCTTTACCTTGTGAAACAAGCCCGTCGCGGCGCCGCGCAGGGAGGCCCGCGAGCGGGCCGCAGCGCGGGGCCCCGAGCGCGAATCAGGGGCCCCGGGACGGTGGCCACGCGCAGTGCCTGTCACGTGTGTTCACCTCTGCTCACCAGCTGAGGTGGGCCCGGGGGCTGCAATCCGGGCGCTGGCCGACTAAAATCGCGCGCTTTGCAGCCTTTGCTGCAGGCAGGGCTTCTTGTGCGCACTGCGGACTTCCGCCCCGGACGGCAGGGTCAAGCAGGACGAGCAGGACGAGCAGGACCGCAAAGACGGATCTCCAGCGATGGAATCCGCCTGTCCCGGGCTGTTCCCGGGCGGACCAGCCCCTCTGGACGCGCGCTGCGCCTGTCGCTTGCGCCATTTTTCAACGACAAACCCCATGCCAGCGCCCCCCGGCTGCCGGCTCGCCGTACCCATGTCCGCTGCCAAGACTCGACTGCTGCACATCGATGCGCTGAAAGCCCTCGCGGCCCAGTTCATCGTCCTGCATCACCTCTCGGTCTACGGCCCGCTGGCTGAGGCCCTGCACAAGGCCTGGCCGGTGCTGGGCGGCTGGCTGTTCCACTACGGCCGCATGGCGGTGCAGGTCTTTCTGGTGGTGGGCGGCTATCTCAGCGCCCGGGCGCTGTCTCCCCAGGGCGGGCTGCTGAAGGCGGCGCCGCTGGAGTCTCTGTGGCGGCGCTACCTGCGCCTGGCCCTGCCCTTCATGGCGGCGGTGGGCCTGACCCTGTCCTGCGCCTGGCTGGTCCAGCCCTGGCTGCCGGAGTTCCTGCCGCAGCAGCTGACCCTGGCCACGCTGCTGAGCCACGCCACCCTGACCCACGGCCTGCTGGGGCACGAGTCCATCACGGTGGGCGCCTGGTATGTGGCCATCGACCTGCAGCTCTACGCCCTCATGCTGGGCCTGCTGTGGCTGGCCCGCCGCAGCCGCCTGCTGCCGCACGCCTGGCGCATGGTGCTGGGGCCGGTCCTGGTGCTGGTCCTGTGCAGCCTGTCGCTGCTGGTCCTCAACCGCGATGCGGACCTCGACAACTGGGGCTTCTACTTCTTCGGCGCCTACGGCCTGGGCGCCCTGGTGCACTGGTTCTCGCTGAGCCGCTGGCCCCGCCTGGGCCTGCTGCTGCTGCTGTGGCTGACGGGCCTGGCCCTGTGGCTGGACTTCCGCGAGCGTCTGGTCCTGGCCCTGTTCACCGCCCTGCTGCTGGGCCTGTGGCAATGGCGCGTCGGGCCGCTGGCCGGCCGGCTGTGGCAGCGCGTGGCGGACGTGGTGGCTCATCTGGGCACCCATTCCTACTCGCTGTTCCTGGTGCACTTCCCCGTGCTGGTGCTGCTCAACGCCTGGTACGACCAGCAGAGCGAGCAGCCCCTGCTGCTGACCTTCGCCCTGGTGCTGTCGGCCTGGGGCTTTGCCAACCTGGCCGCGCTGCCCTTCCACCGCTGGGTGGAGGCCCCCAGCAGCCGCCTGCGCTTCAACCCGCTGCGCTGGCTGGTGCCGCAGCGCAGCTTCGGCCGCTGATCAGGGCCAGCCCTCGGCCCGCTGCATGTCGGCCAGGGTCTTGCCGGCCTCGTCCCTGAAGCGCTCGTCCAGCACCTCCAGCTGCTGGATGCGGTCGACCCGGAAATTGCGGAAGCCCTCGCGCAGCTCGCACCAGGCTGCGAAGGTCCAGACCGGGCCCCAGAAGAAGCAGCCCAGCGGGCGCAGCACGCGTTCGCTGGCGGTGTTGCTGAGGTCCAGGTAGACCACGCGCAGCTTCTGGCGCTGCTCGGTGGCCAGGCGCAGCTGCTGCAGGCGCTCGCGCGTGGCCTCGTCCAGCCCGCCCAGCGGGGCCCACAGCGCCAGGCTTTCCGCGGCGGCACGCGCCGTGCCGGGCAGCACGGCCAGGATCTTGTAGATGGCCTCCTCGCCGTGGCGGGCCAGGGCGCTGTCCATCTGCGGCTGCGCCATGCGCAGCGCTGCGACAAGGGCCTGGGCCTCTTCCTTGCTGAACATCAGCGGCGGCAGGTCAAAGCCCGCCCTCATGCGATAGCCCACGCCGGCCTCGCCGTCGATGGGCACGCCCTGCTGCTGCAGCGCGGCCACATCGCGGTAGATGGTGCGCGGCGAGACCTCCAGGCGCTGGGCCAGGTAGTCGGCGGTGGAGAGTCGTCGTCCGCGAATCAGCTGGACGATCTGGAACAGGCGGTCGGCTCGGCGCATCCGGGCATTGTCGGCGATAGGCCAGAATGCAGCCGCACGAGACAGCGAGGAGA
The DNA here is from genome assembly GCF_039872765.1 of Roseateles flavus. Lineage (NCBI taxonomy): Bacteria > Pseudomonadati > Pseudomonadota > Betaproteobacteria > Burkholderiales > Sphaerotilaceae > Roseateles > Roseateles flavus. Next base: position 71,991 of record NZ_JBDPZC010000001.1, read on the forward strand.
CGTCCATGAGCCTGGATCAGCTGAGTCCCGAATGGCGGCAATGGGTGGCGGAGAACGTGGCGCGCGGCTGCACGGCCGAGTCCATGCTGCCGATGATGGTGCAGGGCGGCTTGCCGCGCGCCCTGTCGGAACGCGTGCTGAAGGCGGTCCACGGCGCGGCGCAGCCCTTGCCGGCCACCCAGGCGCTGAGCCCGCAGGCCTCCCTGCTGGCCGAGCACGCCGAGGCTGCCCAGGCCGCGGCGGCCGGGGGTCAGGTCTTGCGCGCCCGCCCGCGCCCGCGCCTGGGCGGCAACCGTCTGCGCCTCAGCGACGGCTGCGAGTTGCGCATCGCCGCCCAGCTGGACCATCCCCAAGTGCTGCTGTACGAGGGCCTGCTGAGGGCGTCCGAGTGCGAGGCCATGATCGCCCTGGCCGAGACGCGCCTGACCCGCTCCACCGTGGTGGACGAGCAGCTGGGCGAAGCCCGGCCGCACGAGCACCGCACCAGCGCCGGCGGCTTCTTCCAGCGCGGCGAGCACGCGCTGGTGGCGCGCATCGAGGCCCGCCTGGCCGAGCTGCTGGACTGGCCGGTGGAGAACGGCGAGGGCCTGCAGGTGCTGCGCTACGGCGTGGGCGGCGAGTACCGCGCGCATTTCGACTGGTTCAACCCGAGCCATGCCGGCAGCGAACGCCACCTGCGCACCGGCGGCCAGCGCGTAGGCACCTGCATCCTGTACCTCTCGGAGGTGGAGGACGGCGGCGGCACGCGCTTTCCCAGCCTGGGCCTGGAAATCCGCCCCCGGCCGGGGGCGGTGCTCTATTTCGCCGATGTCGATGCCCGCGGCGTCGAGGACCCGAGCACCCTGCATGCCGGCGTGCCCGTGCTGGCGGGCGTCAAGTACATCGCCACCAAGTGGCTGCGTGAGCGGCGCTACGGCTGACATCGCGCCGGCCCTGTTCAGCGCGGGGCCAGGCCGATGTCGTCCAGGCGCAGCAGAAGGGCCGTGCGGCGCTCCCGTGCCACCTCGCGCCAGTCCAGATCTTCCTGGGCGCCGATCAGCGCGTAGAGCAGATTGAGGCTGGCGCCGGGCCACCGTGCCTTGATGCTGGCATACAGGGCAATGGCGTCCTTGGCCCGGAGCTCCTCGGCGCTGTTGACGCCCAGCGCGGCGAGTTGCTCAAGGCTGCGCGGGCCGAGTCCCCGCATCCGTGAGGTCGTTGCCTTGCCCATGCGGCGGGTCCCGCTCAGCCGCCCATGGGCGTGCACAGCTCGACCAGGCAGCCGTCCGGACAGCGCACATAGGCCACCACCTGGCCCCAAGGCTTGGTGGTGGGCGGCTTGAGGCCGGTGGCGCCGGCGGCCAGGGCGCGGGCGTAGGCGGCGCTGACATCCGCGCAGGCCAGGCCCACCTCCATGCCCAGCGGGCGCTCGCTGCGCGCGGCCTCGATGAAGTCGCCACCCAGGCTGTCGCGGGCGACCTCCAGCTGGGCAAAGGCGAGCGCGGTGGCGCCGGTCTCCAGCTCGCCATAGGCGCCGGACTCGTGCAGGAAGCGCGTCTGCAGCCCGAAGGCGGCCTCAAAGAAGCGCAGGGAGGCCGGGACATCGGCGACGTAGAGGATGGTGTAGGCGTAGTTCATGGCGCCATCATGGGCGCGCGCTGCTGCCAGCGTCATGGCAGGAACCCGCGGCCGCGGGGCCGTCCGGCGTCCTGCCCTTACAATCCGCCTCGTCATTGGGGAGTAGCTGCCGCGACCGGGTCACCGGTTCCGCGGGCCTGCGTCAACACACTTGCCTGGGCCTGGCCCGGCATGGCGCTGGCAGTTCCCGCCCTGGCCGTCCTGGTCCGGGCCTGTACCTGGCAAGACCTTTGACCGCTCGTTCTCGGTATCCGGCCGGAGAGGGGCGGTCATGGGTGTCCGCACCGGCCGGGGAGTCTCACATGGAAGCTTTTCTCGTCTCCACCGGCCTGGTGGCCCTCGCCGAAATCGGCGACAAGACCCAGCTGCTGGCCTTTCTGCTGGCCGCGCGGTTCCGCAAGCCTCTGCCCATCATCGCGGGCATCCTGATCGCCACCCTGCTCAACCATGCCGGCGCCGGCGCGCTGGGCGCCTGGATCACCGCGCAGGTGCCCGCCGACATCATGCGCTGGGTGCTGGGCCTGGGCTTCGTGGCCATGGGCATCTGGACCCTGGTGCCGGACAAGATCGATGAGGAGGAGGAAGGCGGCAAGGGGCTGCGCCTGGGCGTGCTGGGCACCACCATCGTGGCCTTTTTCCTCGCCGAGATGGGCGACAAGACCCAGATCGCCACGGTCGCACTTGCGGCGCAGTTCCACAGCCTGCTGGCCGTGGTGGCGGGCACGACGCTGGGCATGATGATCGCCAATGTGCCCGCCGTGCTGCTGGGCGACCGCCTGGCGCACAAGATCCCGGTCCGTCTGGTCCATGGCCTGGCGGCCCTGATCTTCATCGTGCTGGGCGCCCTGGTGCTGGGCGGCTTCGCGCAGGCCTGGGGGCTGTGACGTCCGTCACCACACAGGCGCGGGCCTGGTCTTGCCCTGCCCGGCGTGCTTGCCGTACCCTGGGGACCTGGGGCGGGCGCACCCGCTGTCATCGGGCCGCCCCTTGCCATCAGTGAAGTGAAGAGGCGCACCCGCTGGAGCGCCATCTTGACCGAGGGAACACATCGGGATCCGCCCAGCAAGGGAGTGACGAGATGGATGAACGGTCAACGCAGCGGTGGGTCCCCTCGCGGCCCCGCCCTCCCCGGGACGCCTGCCTGAGCCTGCGCGAGCGCGCTCGCGGCAGCGCCCCCGCCCGCTGAAGCGTCGCAAGGCCGGGCCGGGCGCCAGCCATGGACAAACCCCACGGGCCGGACATCCGGGCGGTCGAGGCCGCCCTGGAAGCGGCCGACCGCCAGCAGGGCATCGAGGCCTTCCATGCGGCGCTGGACCGCCGCGTCGTGCGCGGCGCCGCGGTGCTGCTGGCCCTGGTCATGCTGGCCGCCCTGTTCCAGCTGGCGGCCACCGCGCTGGAGCCGGGCTACAGCTGGCCCCAGCGCCTCTACCGCATGGCCACCGGCGCGGGCGTGCTGGCGGTGGCCGCCACCGCGGCCGTGCTTGCACGGCGCGGCCATGTGCGACGGGCGGCCGGCTTCTTCGCCGTGACCACGCTGCTGATGCTGATGGGCATGGCGGCGCTGCATGGCAACGGCATCATGTCCTCGGGCCTGGGTTCGCTGACGGCCCTGGTCGTGGTGCTGGGTTTCATGGTGGGACCGCAGGCTGCCAAGTGGGGCGCCCTGGCGGGGCTCGCGGGGCTGCTCCTGCTCTTCGCGGCCGAGGCCCTGGGCTGGATTCCCGGCCTGCATCCCGGCAACACGCCGCCGCACGCCAGCTACCTGGTGGTGCAGCTCTTCAGCTGCGGCCTGGCCGGCTGGCTGATGCTGCGCTACGGCACGCTCTACTGGGACCTCACCCGCTCCCTGGACAGCTCGCGCCAGGTGCTGGCCAACACCCTGCGTGCCCAGCAGCAGGGCGCCCAGGATCTGCTGTCCAGCGAGCGCCGCCTGCGCCAGCTGCTGGAGGCCTCGCACATGTCGGTGCAGATCTTCGACGGCGAGAGCGGCGCCCTGCGCTATGCCAACACCCATTGCCTGCGCCGATTCGGCGTCAAGACGCGCGAGGCGCTGACGCCAGAGCTGACCTTCCCCGGGGGCGACTACAGCCCGGCCCGCGCGCGGGCCCTGGTCCGCCGAACGCTCGTGGAGGGCAGCCAGACCCTGGAGTGGCAGTCTCGGCACGTCGATGGCAGCCCCATCTGGTGGGACGTCAAGCTGGACCGCTTCGAGCTCGATGGCGAGGCCTGCGTGGTGGCCTTCGCGCATGACATCACCGACCGCGTGCAGGCCGAGCAGTTGCTGGAGCAGCATCGCCAGCACCTGGAGGAGCTGGTCCGCCAGCGCACCTCCGAGCTGCACAAGCAGCAGCAGCAGGTGCAGGAGATCCTCGAGGCCCTGCCACTCCTGCTGAGCATCCGCGATGCCGAGGGGCGCTTCCTGCAGGTCAACCGTGGCTTCGAGCAGGCCAGCGGGCGGCCGCGTGATCAGGTCATCGGCCAGACCGTGCTGTCCTTGTTCGGACCCGAGCTGGCCGCCGACGCGCGCGAGAGCGACGCCCTGGTGCTGCAGCGCGGACTGCGCCTGGACCGCGAGCGGCAGACCCGGCTGGCCGACGGCCCGCATGACTTCCTCGTGACCACCGTGCCCCTGCGCGACGAGCACGGCCGGCCCTATGCCGTGCTCAACCTCAGCACCGACATCACCTCCCTCAAGCAGCTGCACCGCGAGCTGGCTGCCGCGCGCGACGAGGCCGAGCGCCTGGTGCATGCCAAGAGCCAGTTCCTCGCCAACATGAGCCACGAGATCCGCACGCCGCTCAATGCCGTGCTGGGCCTGGCCCAGCTGGGCGAGCAGCGGGCGGTGGACCCGCGGGCCGCCGCCGACAGCTTCCGGCGCATCGTCCGCGCCGGCCGCCACCTGCTGGGCGTGATCAACGACGTGCTGGACTTCGCCAAGCTGGACAGCGGCAAGCTGGAGCTGGAATCCAGGCCCTGCGAGCTGGCGCAGCTGGTCAACGATGCGCTGGAGATGGTGGGCGAGCGCGCACGCGCCAAGGGCCTGCGGCTGAGCTCCAGCATCGAGGGCCTGCCGGCCTGGGTGGAGATCGACGCGCTGCGCCTGACCCAGGTGCTGGTGAACCTGCTGGCCAATGCCGTCAAGTTCACCGAGCAGGGCGGTGTGAGTCTGAACGTGCGCTCCGCGCAGCTCGGGCGCTGCCTGGTCTTCGAGGTGGAGGACAGCGGGATCGGCATTGCCGAAGACAAGCTGGACAGCATCTTCACGCCCTTCGAGCAGGCCGACAGCTCGGTGACGCGGCTCTACGGCGGCAGTGGCCTGGGGCTCAGCATCAGCCGGCGCCTGGCCCGGTTGATGGGCGGGGACATCCGGGTGCGCAGCACGCTGGGCCAGGGCTCCAGCTTCGTGGTGGAGCTGCCTCTGATCGAGGCGCGGCCGCCCCTGCAGGAGCCGGCCGCGGCAGGCACGCATCCCGAGGCCCTGCCCGGCAGCCTGGCCGGCCTGCGCATCCTGATCACCGACGACGTCGACATCAACCGCGAGATCCTGCACGACATGCTCAGCGGTGCCGGCGCGGAGGTCATGTCCACCGACAGCGGCGAGCAGGCCGTCGCCCGCATGCAGGAGCAGGGCATGGGCGCCTACGACCTCGTGCTGATGGACGTGCAGATGCCCGGCATGGACGGCTACGAGGCCACGCGCCGCCTGCATGAGATCGATCCGGCCCTGCCCGTGCTGGCCCTGACGGCACATGCGCTCAGCGAGGAGCGCCAGCGCTGCCAGGATGCCGGCATGTGCGGCCATATCTGCAAGCCCATCGATCAGACCGAGCTGCTGAGGACGCTCGCGCCCTTCCCGCGGCGCCCGCGCGGCGAGGAACCCGCGCCGCTTCCGGTGCCGCCGCCCAAGGCGACCCTACGCGGGCCTGCCGATGCCGCCTCGCCCTGGCCCCTGGTGCCCGAGGCGGATTTCGAGACCGCCGTGCTGCGCTGTGCCGGCCGCACCGACCTGCTGGCCAAGCTGCTGAGCAGCTTCGCGCGGCAGTACGAGCAGCACCTCAGCGCCCTGGAGGAGGCGCGCATCGCCGGCCCCATGGCAGTGCGGAGCTATGCCCACCGCCTGCGCGGCGTGGCCGGCAACCTGGGCCTGGACGGCCTCGCTGCCACGGCGGGCGCCCTGGAGCACCAGGCGCCGCTGGCCGCGCCGGCCGAGCTGGCCATGCTGATCATGGCCACCAACCGTGCGCTGGCGGCGCATCTGCAGGCCATCAAGACTTGGGAAATCTCTCGCCTCAGCAGAGCGGCTTGACCCCCCTACCGGCTGCGCCGGCCCCCCCAGGGGGCGCAGCCGAGGGCCCGGCGAAGCCGGATCCCCGGCTGCCGCTTGGGGCACGGGCCTGGCGGCCGTGCCACTCGGCGGGGGGCGTGGGCGGGGGGCTGCGTCAGCTGGCGGTGGTCTGGCGGATGGCGTGTTCCCAGTCGGCCATGCGTTCGAGGGCGCGTTCGCGGGGCAGGGTGGGGTGGAAGATGCGCTCGGCCTGCCATTGCTGGCCGAGGGCCTCGAGGTCGCTGTAAAGGCCGGCGCTGAGGCCGGCGAGGTAGGCGGCGCCCAGGGCGGTGGTCTCGATGACGCGGGGGCGGACGACGGGGATGCCCAGCAAGTCGGCCTGGAACTGCATCAGCAGGTTGTTGACGCAGGCGCCGCCGTCCACCCGCAGCTCGCTGACGGGGGCGGAGCCCGCGGCCACGGCATCGCGGCTCATGGCCTGCAGCAGGGCGGCACTCTGGAAGGCGATGGACTCCAGGGCGGCACGCGCGATGTGCGCCATGGTGCTGCCGCGGCTGAGGCCCACGATGGCGCCGCGCGCGTCGGGCTGCCAGTAGGGCGCGCCCAGGCCGGTGAAGGCGGGCACGAACATCACGCCGCCGGCATCGGGCACGCTGGCGGCCAGGCTCTCGACGTCTGCGCTGCTGGGGAAGGCATGCAGGCCGTCGCGCAGCCACTGCACCACGGCACCGCCGATGAAGACGCTGCCCTCCAGCGCGAACTCGGGCCGGGCACTCGTCTGGGCCGCGCTGGTGGTGATCAGGCCGTTGGCCGAGGTCTGGAAATGCTCGCCCAGGTGCATCAGGGTGAAGCAGCCGGTGCCGTAGGTGTTCTTGGCCATGCCGGCCTTGAAGCAGCCCTGGCCGAACAGGGCTGCCTGCTGGTCGCCCGCCACGCCGCCGATGGGCAGGGCGGCGCCCAGCCATTGGGGGTCCAGGGTGCCGAACTCGTGGGCGCTGGGGTGCACCTGGGGCAGCAGGGCGCGCGGGATGTCCAGCGCGGCCAGGATCTCCTCGTCCCAGTCATTGCGGTGGACATTGAAGAGCATGGTGCGCGAGGCATTGCTGACATCGGTGGCATGGATGCGGCCACCGCTGAGGCGCCACATCAGCCAGCTGTCCACGGTGCCGAAGGCCAGCTCGCCGCGCTCGGCCTGCTCGCGGGCACCGGGGATGTGGTCCAGCAGCCAGCGCAGCTTGGTCGCGGAGAAATAGGCATCGATCACCAGGCCGGTGCGCTCGCGGATCAGCGGGGCCAGACCCCGCTCGCGCAGCTGGGCGCACAGGGGCTCGGTGCGGCGGTCCTGCCAGACGATGGCATGGTGCAGCGGCGCGCCCGTGCCACGGTGCCACAGCACCGTGGTCTCGCGCTGGTTGGTGATGCCCACGCTGGCGATCTGCTCCGGGCGCAGGCCCGACTCGCGCAGGGCCTCGCGGGCGGTGGCCAGCTGGCTGGACCAGATCTCCTGCGGGTCGTGCTCCACCCAGCCCGGCTGCGGGTAGATCTGGCGGAATTCCTGTTGGGCCTTGGCCAACTGGCGGCCCTCGCGGTCGAAGATGATGGCGCGGGAGCTGGAGGTGCCCTGGTCCAGTGCGATTAGGTAGCTCATGGGAATTTGGCAGGGTAGAGTGCCCCGCGAGGAGCGTGGCGATGGCTGATTTTGACGTACTGGTGGTGGGTGGTGGCATCAATGGCGTGGGCATCGCACGGGACCTCGCCGGCCGCGGCTGGCGCGTGCTGCTGTGCGAGCGCGACGACCTCGCCGCGCACACCTCCTCGGCCTCCACCAAGCTGATCCACGGCGGCCTGCGCTACCTGGAGTACCGCGAGTTCGGCCTGGTCCGCAAGGCCTTGCAGGAGCGCGAGCGCCTGCTGCGCGCAGCCCCGCACCTGATCCACCCCCTGCGCTTCGTGATGCCCCACCATCCGCAGATGCGGCCGGCCTGGCTGCTGCGACTGGGCCTCTTCCTCTATGACCACCTGGCCCACCGCGAGCTGCTGCCGGGTTCCGCGGGCCTGGACCTGCGCGGCCATGCCCTGGGCGCGCCCCTGCAGCCGCAGTTCCGGCGCGGCTTCCTCTATTCCGACGGCTGGGTGGACGACGCCCGGCTCGTCATCGCCAACGCCATCGACGCCCGCGAGCGCGGCGCGGAGATTCTCACCCGCAGCCCCTGCCTGGAAGCCCGTGCGGCCCAGGGTCTGTGGCAGGCGCGGCTGCAGACGCCCGCCGGCGAGCGCCGGCTCAGCGCGCGCCTGCTGGTGAACGCCACCGGCCCCTGGGCGGCGAGCTTCGTCGAGCAGGCCCTGCGTGACGATGCCGGCCTTGTGCCGCCGGCCCGGCGCCTGCGCCTGGTCAAGGGCAGCCACATCGTCGTGCCCCGGCTCTACGGGCACGACCACGCCTACCTGCTGCAGGGGGCGGACGGCCGCATCGTCTTCACCATTCCCTACCAGCAGGACTTCACCCTGGTCGGCACCACGGACCTCGAGCTGGCGCCACAGGACATCGCCAGCGGTCGCACGCCAGGCATCAGCGAGGCCGAGGTGGCCTATCTCTGCGAGCAGGTCGGGCGCTACTTCAGCCGCGGCATCGGGCCGTCCGAGGTGCGCTGGAGCTTTGCCGGCGTGCGCCCCCTGCTGGACGACGACGCCGGCACCGCCGCCGCCGTGACGCGGGACTATGCCCTGGACCTCGACACCGGCGCAGGCGCGCCCCTGCTGCATGTCTGGGGCGGCAAGCTGACCACCTACCGCCGCCTGGCCGAGGAGTCGGCCGATCGCATCACCGCGCAGCTGGGGGGCGGGCAGGGCGCCTGGACGGCGCAGGCGCCGCTGCCCGGGGCCGATGTGTCAGCCTGGGTGACCGGCGCTCCCGCGGGCCCTGCCGCGCTGCAGGCCCTGCAGACGGCGGTGCAGGCCCGTCATCCGCAGCTGCCGGCGCCGCTGCTGCGGCGCCTGTGCCTGGCCTATGGCGGACGCGTGGATCGCGTACTGGGCGATGGCCGCCTGGGCCTGGAGATCGCCCCGGGACTCTTCGAGGCCGAACTGCGCCACCTGCAGCGCGAGGAATGGGCCGTCAGCGCCGAGGACGTGCTGTGGCGGCGCAGCAAGCTGGGCCTGCGCTGCTCGGCGGACGAGGCCGCACGGGTGGAGCGCTGGCTGCACGAGCCGGCCTGAACCCCGGAAACTCCGCCCCTCGCGAGGGGGTCAGGTCTTGCCATGACCCCCTTCACATGCCTTCGGAAAGCAAAGTTGCAGGCGCGTGACGGGTGACATGTGAAGGCCGTCATGGCCCCATTCCATCGGGGTTCTCGGCCGTTTCAGGGGCGTCGCAGTTCGTCTGCCGGAGCAGCATTTCGGACCCCTCATGCAGCGCCCGATCGAAGACAGGAAGAAATCCGGCCGGGAACTTCCCACACTGGATCCATCCCTTCCCCCACCCGATCCGCGACACGCGGCCTCAGCTTTCCAAGGAGTCCATCATGAACATGCCGTCCCGCCTCGCCCTTGCCTTCGCCGCCCTCGCACTGGCTGGCGTGGCCCAGGCCCAGGAGCCCACGGTGCTGGAGCCCGTCAGCCTGCAGAAGCAGCTCGCCTCCCCCATCATCCGCTCCGACATGAAGGTGCTGGCCGGCGTCTACCAGATGGAAGATGGCCGCAATCTGCGCGTGGACGGCCGCGGCCTGCGCCTGCGCATCAGCCTGGGCAATGACGAGCCCGTGGCCATGACGCGCTCCGTCGATGGTGTCTGGCACAGCGCCAACGGCGAGCTGCACATGCAGTTCCACGGCGAGACCTGGGGCACGCCGGACACCGTCCTGCTGACCATGCCGCGCCGCAACTGGAGCCTGGCCTCCGTGAACCTGCGCTGACGGCGGCCCGGCCCGGCTGTGCCATCATGGCCGGGTCATGCAGTCCGACGCCAACATCCGCTTCGAAGGCCCCGAGGATCGCGCCCAGTACCGCCGTCCCGCCGACAGGCCGGGCGTCGAGTTCTACCGGGCGCGCATCCGGGACCACCGCTTCGAGGCCCATTCCCACGAGGCCTACGGCCTGGGGGTGATCACCGACGGCCTGGGCCGCTTCCGCTGGCGCGGCGGCGAGCACCTGGCCCCTCAGGCCAGCCTGATGCTGATGAACCCGGCGGACCTGCACACCGGGCAGTCGGCCGATGCGGGCTGCTGGGCCTATCACATGGTCTACCTCGACGAGGACCTGCTGCCCGTCTACGGGGGCGACCGCAGCTGGCGCTTCGACGCCGCCGTCAGCGGCAGCCCGGCACAGGCGCAGGCCGTGGCGCGCTGCATGCGGGCGCTGTGGCTGGCCCGCGAGCCGCTGGCCGTGGACAGCCTGCTGCTGGAGCTGGTGGAGCTGATCCGCCCCCAGGCCCGCGTGCAGGGCCGGCCGGCCGAGGCCGCGGGCCGCTTCGAGCCCGTGCTCGACTTCATGCGCAGCCAGCTGGATCAGCCCATGAGCCTGGAGCAGCTGGCGGCGGTCGCGGGCCTGAGCCCCTTCCATTTCCTGCGCAGCTTCCGCGCGCTGCACCATGCCACCCCGCAGCAGGTGCTGATGGCCTTGCGCAGCTTCGAGGCCAAGCGCCTGCTGGCCCTGGGGCAGGCCCCGGCCGAGGTGGCTGCGGCCACCGGCTTCAGCGACCAGTCGCACCTGACCCGCAGCCTGCTGTGCCGCTACGGCGTCACGCCGGCGGCCTACCAGCGGCAGCTGGGCCTGCCCGGCGCGCGGCGCGCACGCTGAGTCAGCGCCTCAGGCCCTGGCGAGCAGCTTCCACCACCGCCTGGGTGACGGGCTCCAGCAGCGCCCAGGCCTGGGCCGGCGCCTGCCAGTACAGGGGCACCTCCAGCACTTCCGCGCTCAGCGCCTGCAGGCTGCCGCGGTCCAGCTCCGCCCGCACCAGCTCGCGCGGGCACATGCCCCAGCCGATGCCGTTGCGGCAGGCCGCGAGGTAGACGTCGTTGGACGGCAGCCAGTGATTGGGCAGGGGCGGGCTCTCGCCCGTGAGCTGGCGCACCCAGCGCGACTGCAGCTGGTCCCGGCGGTTGTAGCTGAGGCAGGGCGCCTGCATCAGGGCGCCGAGTCCCAGGCCGTCGCCGAAGTGCCGGGCGATGAAGGTCGGCGTCGCGACGGCCAGGTAGTCCATGCAGCCCAGGGCCAGGCTGCGGCAGCCGGGCAGGGCGTCGGCCAGGGCGGTGACCGCGGCCAGCACATCGCCCTCGCGCAGGCGCTCGGCGGTGTGGTCCTGGTCGTCCATGCTGAGGTCCAGCAGCCAGTCCTGTCCGGCCAGCGCGATGGCGGCGGGGACGAACCAGGTGCTGAGGCTGTCGGCGTTGACGGCCAGGCGCAGGTGGCCGGGGCGGCCCTGGCCCGTCTGGGGCAGGCTGGCCAGCAGCTCGCGCTCCAGCAGGGACACCTGCTCGGCATGACGGCACAGCTGCAGCCCGGCCGGGGTGGCGCGGCAGGGGTTGTCCCGCACCACCAGCACCTGGCCCAGGCGCTGCTCCAGCAGCTTGACCCGCTGCGAGACGGCCGAGGGGCTCAGGTGCAGGCTGCGGGCGGCCTTCTCGAAGCTGCCCTCGCGGATGACGGCGGCGAGGGCGGCGATCAGGGGGTAGTCGAGCATGGCGGGCAGGGCAGGGCGGCGAGGCCGCGATTCAGCGCCACTGAAGGCGCTTCAGGAAGTCTAACTGGCCGGCCCGGCTGCCTGGCGGCATGCTGCGCGGCATGAATTCGCTTGCTGTCTTTCTTCAGGGGCTGGTCCTGGTGGCCGGGTTGATCGTCGCCATCGGCGCCCAGAATGCCTTCGTGCTGCGCCAGGGCCTGCTGCGCCGGCATGTGGGTCTGGTCGTGGCCTTCTGCGCCCTGGCCGATGCGCTGCTGATGGCGCTGGGGATCTGGGGCCTGGGCGCGGTCGATGCCCGCCTGCCCGGCGTGACCACGGTGCTGCGCTGGGCGGGCATCGCCTTCCTGCTGGTCTATGGGCTGCGTTCGCTGATGCGGGGGGCGAGGCCCGGCGGCCTGCAGGCCGGGGCGGGCACTTCGGCGTCGGCGGGGCGCACGCTGGCACAGGCGGCGGCCTTCACGCTGCTCAATCCCCATGTCTACCTGGACACCGTGCTGCTGGTGGGGGCCATCGGCACCGCGCAGCCGGCGGCCCAGCGGCCGGTCTTCTTCGCCGGGGCGGTGAGCTGCAGCCTCCTGTGGTTTGCCGGGCTGGGCTACGGCGCGCGGCTGCTGGCGCCCGTCTTTGCGCGGCCCCTGGCCTGGCGGGTCCTGGACCTGCTGCTGGGGCTGATGATGCTGGCCCTGGCCTGGGGCCTGTTCCGCAGCGCCGCCTGAGCCTGGCCTGACGGCCGCCGCAGCAATCCTGTACAAGCCGCCGATGCGCTGGGGCCGGCATGATGGCCGCATGTGGACAGGTGTTTCATTCGCGCTGGCGGCCGGGCTCATGTGGGGCCTGGTCTTCGTGGCTCCCCAGATGCTGCCGGACTACCCGGCGGCCCAGCTGATGGCGGGCCGCTACCTCGCCTTCGGGCTCATTGCCCTGCCCCTGGCCTGGCTGGACCGGCGCGCCCTGCGCGAGTTCGGCGCCACGGACTGGTGGGCGGCGCTGCGTCTCAGCGCCATCGGCAACTTTCTCTACTACCTGTGCCTGGCGGCTGCGATCCAGCGGGCCGGCGGGCCGCTGCCGACCATGATCATCGGGACGCTGCCGGTGCTGATCGCCCTGGTGTCCAACCACCGCAACCGGGCACGGGACGGCCGTCTGCCCTGGTCCCGGCTGGCCCTGCCGCTGGCGCTGATCGCCGCGGGCCTGGTCTGCGTCAACCAGGTGGAGCTGCAGGCCCTGGCCAGCCAGCCTGGGGAGCGCATGGCGGCCTATGTGCAGGGCGGGCTGCTGGCGATGGGCGCGCTGCTGTGCTGGACCTGGTACCCCATCCGCAATGCCGACTGGCTGCGCGCGCATCCCGATCGCAGCCCGCGCGCCTGGGCCACGGCCCAGGGCCTGGTCACGCTGCCGCTGTCCCTGCTGGCCTTCCTGGCGCTGGCGCTGCTGCAGGGCAGCGGGCAGATCGAGGTGGACCTGCCCCTGGGGCCGCGCCCCCAGGTCTTTGTGGGGCTGATGCTGGCCATCGGCCTGCTGGCGTCCTGGGCCGGCACCCTGTGCTGGAACGAGGCCAGCCAGCGCCTGCCCACGACCCTGGTCGGGCAACTGATCGTCTTCGAGACCCTGGCGGCCCTGGCCTACGCCTTCTTGTGGCGCCATGAATGGCCGGCGCCGCTGACCGCCCTGGGCATCGGCTTGCTGGTGGCGGGTGTGCTGGGCGCACTGCGCGTGCGACCCCAGCCCGAGGCCACGCAGGCCGCCGAGGCGGCCTGAGCCTGGATCGGCTCAGAGCTTGGGAATGCGGATGCGGCTGACCATCAGGGAACCCGAGGCCGCAAAAAGCAGCACCAGGGGATGGAAGTTGAAGCCGGCCAGCTGCAGCCGGCCGCCCCACATCTGGTCGCCCAGGGCGCCCTGGGCCGCGGCCACCCACAGCAGGATCACCAGCAGCAGGGACGTGGGGATGGGCGTGCCCTCGAAGTACTTGACCTTGCCGGTGCCCTCCGAGAGCTTCTCGGCGGTGATGTTGAAGCGGGCCAGGCGCGAGACGCCGCAGGCGACGAAGAAGACCAGGATGATGCGGTCATAGAGCCCTTGCATCCCACAGCCGTAGGCGATAGCCGCCGGGGCGACGCCAAAGGAGATCACGTCGGCCAGGGAATCGAGCTCGCGGCCCATGGCCGAGCTCTTCTGGCGCCAGCGCGCGATGCGGCCGTCCAGGATGTCGAAGACCAGGGCGGCGGGGATCAGGGCGCAGGCGTAGAACAAGTGCAGCACGTCCCGCGTCTGCAGATAGGTCATCACCGAGAACAGCGAGCCCATGCCGCAGAAGGCATTGGCCAGGGTGAACCAGTCCGCCAGATGGAACTCGCGGATCATGGAGAAGGGTTTGGGTCGGTTCATGGGGGCAAGAATACAGGAGGCCGGGCGGCCTTCCCCGGCGGCGGCCTGCGCGTGCCGCACCGGGGCTGGGCCGGACGGCGTCCCCCGTTTGAGCGGCCTGCGCCTCTGGCGGCGGCCCCCCCTGGATGCGCGGGTGGGGCTTCCACGGTGCCTGCGATAGTGTCAAATACAGGGCCATTGGCAGGCTGGCCATGCATGTCGGCGCGCGAGGCGCGCCTCCTGCACCTGGCGGCCAGCCCCGGCACGGACCCGGTCCGTGCCATCCCGGTTTTTCAATGAGTTCTCAGGACTGTAGAGGTTCGTTATGGACAAGCAGCGTTCGACCCCGGATCAGCAGGCAGCACGGGACCCCCTGGCGGTCACCCGTGGGCTGTCCGCCGAGGCGCTGGCGCGCCGTCGCATGCTGCTCAAGACCGCCGGCACCGGCAGCGTCGCGACCCTCGCCGCCCTGAGCCCCATGAAGGCCATGGCCGGCGGCGTCACCCTGGCGGTCTGCAACAGCGCCACCACCGGCAAGGCCGTGATCTGCACCATCTCCGGCGTGCAGTCGGCCGCCCACTCCTTCCATGGCGAGACCTATCCCAACGCCTGGGGCTACAGCCCGGGCTGGTGGGGCCAGAGCACCTACCTCAACGGCAAGCTCGTGCCGCGCCGGACCTGGCCCTGCAACTGCAATGTGACGGTCGGCTCCATCCTGATCCGTGCCAGCTCCAGCACCAAGAACCTGACCCTGTTCACGCTGATGAGCAATTCGGCCTACTCGGACACGCCCGAGCGCCACTGGCTCAACGCCTATCTGAACGCGCTGGCCTACGAGACCAACACGGGCTGGGACAAGGGCCGCACCGGCTGGGCCTTCCCCTACAGCTCGACCGACGTCATCAACTTCTACCTGAACAACGATCAGGCGGCCTACGCCTTCTTCGTGGGCTACCTGGAGAAGTGATCCAGCGCCCCCCGCGTGGCTGATTCCGCCACCCCCGCCCCGACCGCAGCGCCCGCCCTTCCCGGCGGGCGTTGGTCATTGCACCCCCTGGCCGAGTTCCATTGGCGCTGCTGGGGCGAGGACTGGGTGCTGTTCGACAAGGGCAGCGGCCAGACCCTGCAGCTCGATGCCCTGCTGGTGGCCGCCTTGACCGAGCTGGAGCAGTCCCCCGCCACGCTCGCCGAACTGCAGCAGCGCCTGCCTCTGCTGCTGGAGCGCGCGCTGCCGGAGGAGGTCTGGCCCGGCCTGTCCCAGGGCCTGGGCTTTCTGGCCGAGCAGGGCCTGCTGAGACACTCTGCGCATGAAGCTTGAGCAGCTGAGGCCCGCTGAACTGCGCGCGCGACTGGCCCGGGGCGATCTGGTCCTGCAGGCCGGCGTCTTCAGCTACCGCCTGCAGAGCCCGCTGCCCCTAATCGAGCAGGGTCTTCGGCAGCTTTACGGCGGCTACCCCTGCCTGCCACCCGAAGTGCAGGCGGACTTCTCCCTGCAGCTGGACCACGGCCGCGGCCTGCACCGCTGGTGGCGCCCGCAGGTCCGCTTCTGTTCCGATGGCGAGCGGCCCTTCGAGCCCCTGCCCCAGTCGCACGCCTTTGCCCAACTGGAATGGGCGATGAACTGGTGCGTGAGCACCCGCGCCCACCAGTACCTGATGCTGCATGCCGCCGTGCTGGAGCGGGGCGGCCGGGCCCTGCTGATGCCCGCGCCGCCGGGCTCGGGCAAGAGCACGCTGTGCGCCGCCCTGACGCACAGCGACTGGCGCCTGCTGTCTGACGAACTCTGCCTCGTGAGCCTGGCCGACGGCCTGGTGCACCCGGCGGTGCGGCCGGTGAGCCTGAAGAACAACTCGCTGGACGTGATCCGCCGCTATGCGCCGCAGGCCGAGTTCGGCGCCGTCACCCGCGGCACGAGCAAGGGCGACGTGGTCCACATGAAGGTCCCGCAGCCTCAGCTCGAGCGCATGGCGGAGCCGGCACAGCCCCGGCTGGTCGTCTTTCCGCGCTATGCGGCCGGCGAGCCCACCCAGCTCCAGCCGCTGCCCAAGGCGCCGGCCATGATCGAGCTGGGCAAGAACTCCTTCAACTACCTGATCCTGGGCCTGGAGGGCTTCGAGGCCCTCGGCTCCCTGCTGGAAGGCTGCGACTGCTACGAGCTGCGCTACTCCGACCTGCACGACGCCGTCCCGCGCCTGGCCGCTCTGCTGGACGGTCTGCCCCCCGTGGAGGCTGCCCCATGAGAGACCTGCTGCGCCTGCTGCTGCAAGGTGAGCTGCCCTCGGGCTACCAGGGCCGCGACTGGGAGCGCCTGCTGGGCCAGGCCCGCCAGGCGCGCCTGCTGGGACGCCTGGCCTGCCGCATGCAAGACCAGGGGCTGATGCACCGGCTGCCCGAGCCCGTGAGCACCGCCCTGCAGGCCAGCCTGCGGGTGCTGGATCGCCATGGACATGAGGTCCGGCACGAGCTGCTGGCGGTGCGCGAGGCCCTGCAGGGTCTGGGCCAGCCGGTGCTGCTGCTCAAGGGCGCGGCCTATCTGCTGGCCGAGCTGCCGCCGGCGCGCGGGCGCATCTTCTCGGACATCGACCTCCTGGTGCCCGAGGCCGGGCTGACCGCGGTGGAGTCCGCCCTGATGGCCCGGGGCTGGATCAGCGAGGAGCGCCAGGCCTACAACCAGCGCTACTACCGCCAGTGGATGCACGAGATCCCGCCGCTGCGCCACGTGCAGCGCGGCTCGGTGCTGGACGTGCACCATGCGCTGGCGCCGCGCAGCTCCCGCTTCCACACGCCGGGGGCCGAGCTGATCGCGGCCTCGCAGCCCCTGGCCGCCAGCGGCTTTCGCCTGCTGCAGCCCGCGGACCTGGTCCTGCACTCGGCCCTGCACCTGTGCCTGGATGGCGAGATGGATCACGCCTGGCGCGATCTCCTGGACCTGCACGACCTGCTGGGCCTGCTGCCCGCGCAGGGCGGCGCGGCAGCGCTGCTGGCGCGGGCGGCGCAGCTGCGCCTGCTGCCGGTGCTGGCTCAGGCCCTGGCGCCGCTGTGCCGGCTGCTGCCCGCGCACGGCCTGCTGCAGGCCCTGGCTGAGGGCCTGGATGCGGCCGAGCCCGGTTGGCGATTCCGGCCTGAGGCGCGCTGGATGGGCACCGCCCTGGGCCTGGACGCGCAGGCCAGCCCCGGCCAGCGCCACCGCGCCAGCCGCCGCCTGTACTGGCGCGCCCACCTGCTGCGCATGCCCCTGCGCCTGCTGCTGCCGCATCTGCTGCGCAAGTCCTGGATGGGCCTGCGCGAGCGCCTGGCCCCCTCGCCCTGAGCCGACGGCCGGCCCCGCCTGCGCCAGTGGGCGAACTCCGTAACGATACGGCTTGGCGGACCTGTGCGCTTGCCGCATGATGCGCGGCATTTCGACCTCGCAGAAAGCAGCGATTCCATGAGCCTCTCTTCCCGCACCTCCCTGTTCCTGCTGGCCCTGGGCCTGAGCTGCACGGCCGCCGGCGCTGCCGAGCCCGTCACCACCGCCAGCGGCCTGGTCTATGAAGAGCTGAAGGCGGGCACCGGCGAGCAGCCCACCGCCGCGGACAAGGTCCGCGTGCACTACGTCGGCACCCTGCCCGACGGCCGGGAGTTCGACAGCTCGGTGCGCCGTGGCCAGCCGGCCGAGTTCCCGCTGGGCAAGGTCATCAAGTGCTGGACCGAGGGCCTGCAGCGCATGAAGGTCGGCGGCAAGGCCCGTCTCACCTGCCCGGCGTCCATCGCCTATGGCGAGCGCGGTGCCGGCGGCGTCATCCCGCCCGGCGCCACGCTGAACTTCGAGGTCGAGCTGCTGGGCGTCAGCAAGCCCTGAGTCCGCGGCAGGGGCGCCGTACCGTCCCGAGGAGCAAGCATGAGCGATGAGCTGGAGGGCGCCGCCGCCCAGGTGCTGGGAAAGATGCGCACCCTGCGCACCTTGTGGCAGCTGAGGGCGGCCCTGGTGTGCGCCGTCGTCCTGAGCGGCCTGACGGTGCTGGTGCTGTCCCTGATCGACGAGAGCTGGCCCTGGACCTGGCTGGCCGGCACCGCGCTGCCCGTCGTGCTGGGCAGCCTGGGCCTGGGCGCGGTCTACGGTGCCTGGCGCTACCAGGCCTATGGCGCGGCCCTGCATCCGGGCGAAGGCCTGGTGCTGCGCCGCGGCGTGTGGTGGCGGACCGAGAGCTGGGTGCCCATCGCCCGTCTGCAGCACCTGGACCTGCGGCAGTCCCCGCTGGAGCGCCTGTGGGGCATGGCTCGCCTGGAGCTGCACACTGCTGGCCAGCATGACCACAAGACCGCCGTGCACGGCCTGCCGCTGGCCGAGGCGCAGGCGCTGCGGGCCTCGCTGATGCCGCGCGTGCAGGGTCACCATGAGTGAGCCGCTGGCCGGGGCGCAGGCGCTGCAGGCCGGGGCCTGGCAGCGCCTGCATCCCTTGTCGGCCCTGTTCGTGGCTGCCCATCTGCTGCGGCATGTGGCGCTGCCGGTGCTGGCGGCCGTGGTCTTCGGCCGCGGCTCGGACTGGGAGGTCTGGGCGGCCGTGCCCTTGGGGATCACCGCCATCTGGGCCGTGCTGCAGGCCAGCCGCTACCGTTACGCCCTGCAGGGCGGCGAGCTGGTCATCCACGAGGGCGTGCTGGGCCGCAGCGTGCGCCATGTGCCGCTGGCCCGCATCCACAACACCAGCCGGATGCGCAAGCTGCCGCACCGCCTGCTGGGCGTGACGGAGCTGCATCTGGAGTCCGCCTCCGGCGGCAAGCCCGAGGCGGTGATGAAGGTGCTGGGCCTGG
Organism: Roseateles flavus; assembly: GCF_039872765.1. Lineage (NCBI taxonomy): Bacteria > Pseudomonadati > Pseudomonadota > Betaproteobacteria > Burkholderiales > Sphaerotilaceae > Roseateles > Roseateles flavus. The sequence continues at coordinate 90,731 of NZ_JBDPZC010000001.1, forward strand.
AGGCCGCCCTGCGCCTGGAGCAGGCGCTGCGGGGCGCAGCGCCGACGGTGCCGACGACCGGCGCCGGCCCGTCCTTCGCGCAGGTGGACGGCATGACCACCGCCCCGCCTGCGGTGCGCCTGCTGCACCGCCTGAGCAGCCTGGACATCCTCAAGCTGGGCCTGATCTCCAACCGCGGCATGGTGATCGTGGGCACGGCCTTCGCGGCGGTGGCCCAGAAGCCGGAGCTGCACCGCCGCTTCTTCGGCTGGCTGTCCGTGCCCATCGCCTGGGTGCGCCAAGCCTTTGGGCGCCTGTTCGAGTCCGGCCACTGGCTGTGGCTGGCTGCCGAGATCGCCCTGCTGGTGCTGGCCTTCCTGCTGTTCGTGCGCCTGCTGTCCGTGGTGCTGGCCTTCTTCCGTTACCAGGGCTTCCGCCTGGAGCAGGACGGCGAGAAGCTGCTCGTGCACCGCGGCCTCAGCACCCAGGTGACCGCCACGGCGCGCCTGCCGCGCCTGCAGCGCTGGGAGCTGGTGGAGACCTGGCTGCACCGCCGCTTCGGCCGCTGCCGCCTGGCCGTCAGCGTGGCGGGGCACGACTCGCACGACCATGAGCACGGCCTGGACCCCGGCGGCCGCTTTGACGAGCTGGCGCCCATTGCCACGCCGCAGGAGGCCCGCGCCCTGCTGCGCCTGTGCCTGCCGGCCCTGCAGTGGGAGCAGCTGCAATGGCAGCCCCTGCCCGCCCGGGCCTTCTGGCGGCAGCTGTGGGGGCAGGGGCGTTTCCTCATCATCGCGCTGCTGGCGCTGGTCGCTGCCGACCTCGCGTTCGGCCAGCGGGTGCCCCTGCCGGGCCTGCTGGCCGCGGGCCTGACGCTGGCGGCGGGGCTGTGGGTCTACTGCCACGCCTGGGTGCGCTTTGCCGCCTATGCCGAATGCGGCGATCTGCTGCTCTACCGCCATGGCGTGCTGACGCGCCGCTGGGTGGTGGTGTCGGGCCCGCGTCTGCAGCAGCTGAGCCTCTACAGCTCTGCCCTGGACCGCAGCCTGGGCCTGTGCCATCTGCGTGCCGACACCCAGGGCCGCTCCCAGGGTGGCCTCGCCCTGGACATCCCCTGTCTGCCCCTGGCCGAGGCGCGGCGCCTGCGCCAGCGGCTGTGGGGTCAGGTCTTGCGGCCGTATTGAGGTGCGGCCGGAGTTACCGGGGTCTGCATCGACAATGCCGGCTTCCTGCCCTTGAGACCGCCATGCAAGCCCTGCTCGACACCATCGCCGCCCTGGCCCTGCCCACCGAGGCCGGGCGCGTCTTCCATGGCCGTGGCGGCCTGCATCCGGGCTGCGAGCACTGGGTGCTGGACTGGTTCGAACCGGTCTGGGTGCTGACCAGCTTCCAGGCCGTGAGCGAGGACGAGCTGGCCCGGGTGGGCCAGGCCCTGGCGGCACGCTGGGCGCTCGTCGCGCCGGGGCAGGCGCTGAACTGGGTCTTCCAGTGCCGCCAGGACCACCACGCCGAGACCCGGCTGATGGCCGGCAGCGTGCCGGAGCCGCATGTGGTGACGGCGCAGGGCGCCCGCTATGCCGTGCATGTGCTCAAGGGCCAGAACCGCGGCCTCTTCCTTGACATGGCCGAGGGCCGGCGCTGGGTGCGCGCACGCGCGGCGGCGCAGCCGGGCCTGCGCGTGCTGAACCTGTTCGCCTACACCTGCGCCTTCTCCGTGGCGGCGCTGCAGGGCGGGGCGGCCGAGGTCATCAACGTGGACATGGCCTCCGGGGCGCTGTCCATCGGCCGGCGCAATCACGAGCTCAACGGCCTGGGCAAGGAAGGCGGGGGCCGCGCCAGCTACCTGGCGCATGACATCTTCAATTCCTGGGCCAAGCTCAAGCGCAGCGGGCCCTATGGCCTGGTCATCGTGGACCCGCCCAGCTTCCAGAAGGGCAGCTTCGTGGCCACCAAGGACTACGCCCGCCTGATGCGCCGCCTGCCCGAGCTGCTGGCACCGGGCGGCGAGGCCCTGCTGTGCCTCAACACGCCCAAGCTGGACACGGCCTTCCTGCGCGACCAGATGGCCGAGCTGGTGCCCGCGCTGCAGTTCGTGGAGCGCCTGCCCAATCCCCCGGCCTTTGCCGACGCGGACCCGGAGCGCGCGCTCAAGGTGCTGGTCTACCGCGCACCGGCCTGAACCGGCAGCAGCGAGTCCTCGACCCGGAATACCGCCACGGCCTTCACCAGCTGCTGGGCCTGCGAGCTCATGCTGTTGGCCGCCGCGGCCATCTCCTCGACCAGGGCGGCGTTCTGCTGGGTGGCGTGGTCCATCTGGCTGACGGCCGCGCTGACCTGGGACACGCCGCGGCTCTGCTCGTGGCTGGCGGAGCTGATCTCGCTGACGATGTCCGTGACGCGCTGGATGCCGCTGACGATCTGCTGCATGGTGTTGCCGGCCAGGTCGGCCAGCTTGCTGCCCTGCTCGACGCGTTCGACGCTGTCGTTGATGAGGGTCTTGATCTCGCGCGCGGCCTCGGCGCTGCGCTGGGCCAGGGCCCGGACCTCGCCGGCCACCACCGCAAAGCCCCGGCCCTGCTCGCCGGCCCGGGCCGCCTCCACGGCGGCGTTGAGCGCCAGGATGTTGGTCTGGAAGGCGATGCTGTCGATCACGCCGATGATGTCCGCGATGCGGCGGGAGCTCTCGTTGATGCCGCGCATGGTGTCCACCACCTGGGTCACGACCTGACCCCCGGCGCTGGCCACCTGCGAGGCCGTGCGGGCCATCTCGTTGGCCTGCTGGGCGTTGTCGGCGTTCTGGCGCACGGTCGCGTTGAGCTGCTCCATCGAGGAGGCCGCCTGCTGCAGCGAACTGGCCTGGCTCTCGGTGCGGCCGGAGAGGTCCTGGTTGCCCTGCGCGATCTGCACGCTGGCCGTGGCCACGCCATCGGCCCCCTTGCGCACCTGGGTGACGATGCCGGCGATGTTGCGCCGCATGTCCTCCATGGCGCCCAGCATGTGGGCGATCTCGTCGTGGCCCTGCACCGTGAGGGCGTGGGCCAGGTCGCCGTGGGCGAATTCCTCCGAGGCCGCGGTCGCCATGGCCAGGGGCCGGACGATGGAGCGCGTGGTCAGCACGCCCAGCACCACGGCCGCCAGCACGGCCAGGGCGCCCAGGCCCAGCAGGCTCAGGCGCAGGGTGCTGAAGTCCGCCTGCGAGCGCTCCACATTGGCCTTGCTGATGCGGTCGGTCTCCTTCAGCAGCAGGTCCAGGTTCTGGATCAGCGTGGCCAGCAGGGGGCGGCAGTCCTTGTTGATGTGCAGGATCGCCTGCTCGCGCTGGCCGCTGGTGGCTAGCTGGGTGATGTTGAGGGCCACCGGGCCGTAGGCCGCCTCGGTCTGCTCGATCGTCTCCAGCAGCTGCCGGAGCTCGGGCGTGCTGCTGGCGGCACCGGTCACGGCCTCGCGCAGGGCCTTGAGCCGGTCCTGCACCCGGGCGTGCGAGCTCTGGATGGCGCTGAGCTCGCTCGCGGCCTGGGTCGGGTCGGCGGACAGCACCAGGTTGCGGGCCGCGACGGCGCGCGAATTGGCCGCTGAGAGCACCCCGTTGCCCAGGTCCTGCAGATGCTCCATCTGCTGCACCTGGTTCTCGAAGTTCTTCTGCGAGCTGCCCAGGGCCCGTATGGCCATCAGCGCCACCAGCATGACCAGGAGGGTCAGCAGGGCGTAGCCCAGGGCCAGGCGAGCCTGGATGTTCAGGCGGTCGGTCAGTTTCATGCGTGGTCTCCCTGCGCGCCGGGCAGCCATGCGTCATGAGTCCGGGTGATGCCGGCGCCTGCTATTTGTAGGTGTTAATGTGAGTGTTCGCCAGCATCCATCGGGGTGAATTCGCGTCATGACCTGGAAAGCCAGGACAAAATTGGCACCAACCCAGGCCAGGTGCGACTGATCTGCGCCGCCGCGCCTCAGGCCAGGTCTTGCGCGACGCGGGCCTCGATCAGCGCCCATTCCTCGTCGCTGAAGAGCCGCGAGCGGGTGTGGAAGGCCAGGCCGGTCGAGCCCTCCAGGGAAAAGGTGCCGCCATGGCCCTCGATGACGTCGAGGATCAGCTGCGTGTGCTTCCAGTACTCGTACTGCAGCTTGCCGATGTAGAAGGGCACGCCGCCCACCTCGCCCAGGTGCACGTCCTGGGCGCCGATGGTGAGGTCGGTGGGGAGGTAGCAGTTGGCGGCGCTGTTGTCGCAGCAGCCGCCGCTCTGGTGGAACATCAGCGCGGGGCCGTGCTCGGCCTGCAGTCGCCGGATCAGCGCCAGCGCGGCCGGCGTGGCCACGACGCGTGGGACCGGGGTGTCGGACATGAGGACCTCCATGCACAAAGTACAAAAGGGAGCGGATCGCTCCGCTCCCCTCGCTCACGCGGTGAGCGACCGCAGGGTCAGAAGAAGCCCAGCTTGTTCTCGCTGTAGCTGACCAGCAGGTTCTTGGTCTGCTGGTAGTGGTCCAGCATGTCCTTGTGGGTCTCGCGGCCGATGCCCGATTCCTTGTAGCCGCCGAAGGCCGCATGCGCCGGGTAGGCGTGGTAGCAGTTGGTCCAGACGCGGCCGGCCTTGATGGCGCGGCCCATGCGGTAGGCCACGTTGCCGTTGCGGCTCCACACGCCGGCGCCCAGGCCGTAGAGCGTGTCGTTGGCCAGGGCCAGGGCCTCGGCCTCAGTCTTGAAGGTGGTCACGGCCAGCACCGGGCCGAAGATCTCCTCCTGGAAGATGCGCATCTTGTTGTGGCCCTTGAACACGGTGGGCTGGACGTAGTAGCCGCCGGCCAGCTCGCCGCCCATCTGCGCGGGCGAGCCGCCGATCAGCAGCTCCGCGCCCTCCTGGCGGCCCAGGTCGAGGTAGGAGGTGATCTTGGCCAGCTGCTCCTTGGAGGCCTGGGCGCCGATCATGGTGTCGGTGTCCAGCGGGTTGCCCTGCTTGATGGCGGCGATGCGCTCCAGGCAGCGGCCCATGAACTTGTCGTAGATGGACTCGTGGATCAGCGCCCGCGAGGGGCAGGTGCAGACCTCGCCCTGGTTGAAGGCGAAGAGCACCAGGCCCTCGATGGCCTTGTCGAAGAAGGCGTCGTCCGCATCGGCCACGTCGGCGAAGAAGATGTTGGGCGACTTGCCGCCCAGCTCCAGCGTGGCGGGGATCAGGTTGTTGGCCGCGGCCTGCGCGATCACGCGGCCGGTGGAGGTCGAGCCCGTGAACGCGATCTTGGCGATGCGCTTGCTGGTGGCCAGCGGCATGCCGGCCTCGCGGCCGAAACCGTTGACCACGTTGAGTACGCCGGGGGGCAGCAGGTCGGCGATCAGCTCCATCAGCACCAGGATGCTCGTGGGCGTGGACTCCGCCGGCTTCAGCACCACGCAGTTGCCCGCGCCCAGAGCCGGCGCCAGCTTCCAGGCCGCCATCAGGATGGGGAAGTTCCAGGGAATGATCTGGCCGACCACGCCCAGGGGCTCGTGGAAGTGGTAGGCCACGGTGTGCTCGTCGAGGTCGGACAGCGCGCCTTCCTGGGCCCGCACGCAGCCGGCGAAATAGCGGAAGTGGTCGGAGGCCAGGGGGATGTCGGCATTGAGCGTCTCGCGGATGGGCTTGCCGTTGTCCACGGTCTCGGCGTAGGCCAGCAGCTCCAGGTTGGCGTCGATGCGGTCGGCGATCTGCAGCAGGACGTTGGCGCGGGCCGCGGGCGCGGTCTTGCCCCAGGCGTCGGCGGCGGCATGGGCGGCGTCCAGGGCCAGCTCGATGTCCTCGGCGGTGGAGCGCGCGGCCTGCGTGTAGACCTGCCCCGTGATGGGCGTGACCACGTCGAAGTACTGGCCCTTGACGGGCTCGCGCCACTGGCCGCCGATGAAGTTCTGGTAGCGGGGCTTGTACTGGACCTTGGCGCCAGGGGCGCCGGGCGGGGCGTAGATCATGCGTGTCTCCTGAGAGGCCTGTCGAAGGCTTGTGGGTGTGGAAGTGGTGGTGCACGGGCGGGCCGGCTCCGTCTACAGCATTGCAAACGCAATGCCAGCCCGCGGCCGGCCTGCCAGCCTGGCAGCAAGTGCTTGATTCCCCGGACGTTTTCCAGCTGTCTCCGGGTCTACCCGAGGCGCTCGCCCGGCCCCGGCGCTGTCACGGCTGTCCGCCTGGTGTCAGCGACACCTGTCACTAATTGCGACAGTCGCGCAGCCGTCCGTCGGCCGGTGCCGCGCCTGCGGCCGAGTCCTCCTAGACTCGGCGCCACAGACCGCGGGTCCACCCGCGCACGGAGACACGCATGCGTTCCCACCCCCTCGTGCCGGCGCAGCAGCTGCGCCAGGCCCGGCAGCGGCTGACCGAGCAGGGCCTGGCCCCGTCACCGGGCGTCGACGCCCTGCTGGCGCGCTCCTGGCAGCGCAGCCTGACGGCCGGTCTCTCGCCCGTCGGCCGCCTGCACTGCCAGGACAACCTGGCCGGCCCTGAACTGCAGCGCAGCCGCGCCCTGAGCCATGAGCTGATCAGCCACTCCGAGCCGGTGATGGAGCACCTCTTCGAGCAGGTGCGGCACAGCCACAGCATGGTCATCCTGGCCGATCCGCAGGGCGTGCTCATGCACACCCGCGGCGACCTCGATTTCCTCAGCAAGGCCGAGCGCGTGGCCCTGACCTGCGGCGCGAGCTGGGCCGAGTCGCAGCGCGGCACCAATGCCATCGGCACGGCCCTGGCCGAGGCCCAGGAGGTGGAGATCCACGGTGCCGAGCACTACCTGGAGCGCAACGGCTTCCTGACCTGCGCGGCCGCGCCCATCGTCTCGGCCCAGGGGCAGCTGATGGGCATCCTGGACATCTCCGGCGAGCAGCGCAGCCGCCACCCACACACCCTGGGCCTGGTGGGCACGGCGGCCCGCATGATCGAGAACAGCCTCGTGATGGCCAGCTGCCGCCACCAGCTGGTGCTGCAGTTCCATGCGCGGGCCGAGGGCATCGGCTCGGTGGCCCAGGGCCTGCTGGCTTTCTCGGAGGACGGCTGGCTGGTGGGCGCCAACCGCAAGGGCCTGGCCCTGCTGGGGCTGGGCGTTGCCGACCTGCAGCGCAGCGCCTGGTCCCAGCTCTTCGAGCGCGGCATGCAGGCCTGGCTGGGCAGCCTGCGCCAGTCCGGCGGCCGGCCCCTGCTGCTGCGCACCCAGCGGGGCGAGGCCTTCTACGCGCAGCTGCAGGGCCGCAGCCCCGCCGTGCTGACCTTGGCGCCGAGGACCGGCACCGCTCCCCTGGCGCCCGAGGCCCCGCAGGAAGACGCCCTGCAGCGCCTGGACAGCGGCGATGCCCGCTGGCGCGCTGCCGCCGACAAGGCCCGCCGCGTGCTGGGCAAGGACATCCCCCTGCTGGTTCTGGGCGAGTCTGGCGTAGGCAAGGAACTCTTCGCCAAGGCCCTGCACGAGATCAGCCCGCGGCGGGGCCGGCCCTTCGTCGCGCTGAACTGCGCGGCGCTGCCGGAGTCCCTGATCGAGGCCGAGCTCTTCGGCTATGCGCCCGGTGCCTTCACCGGCGCGCGCAGCCAGGGCGCCGCGGGGCGCCTGCGCGAGGCCCAGGGCGGCACCCTGTTCCTGGACGAGATCGGTGACATGCCCCTGGCCCTGCAGACCCGCCTGCTGCGCGTGCTGCAGGAACGCGAGGTGCAGCCCCTGGGCGGCGGCGCGCCCGTGGCGCTCGACGTGCAGCTGCTGTGCGCCACCCACCAGTCCCTGGCTCAGGCCGTGAGCGAGGGGCGCTTCCGGGCCGATCTCTACTACCGCATCAATGGCCTGGCCCTGCAGCTGCCGCCCTTGCGCGAGCGCAGCGACCTTGAGGCGCTGCTCGACCGCCTGCTGCAATCCCTGGCGCCGGACCAGGGCCTGACCCTGGAGCCGGCCCTGCGCGAGGCCTTCCGCGCCTACGACTGGCCCGGCAACCTGCGCCAGCTGCACCAGGTGCTGCGCACCGCGGTGGCCCTGCTGTCGCCCCAGGAGAGCCGCATCGGCTGGGCCCATCTGCCGGACGACCTCCTGCCCCAGCTCCAGCAGCGCCAGCACCTGCCCGGCGGGCGCCCGGCCCAGAACCTGCGCGAGCTCTCCCAGCAGGCCATCGCCCAGGCCCTGGAGAACACCCGGGGCAATGTCTCGGCGGCGGCCCGCCAGCTGGGGATTGCGCGGCAGACCTTGTACCGGCGGCTGCAGGCGGGCTGAGGCGTTTCCGGTATCATCCCGACCCTTTTGCGCCAGAGGCTCATCGAGAAGCCCGGCAAATGGGAGGGATCATGCGTACGACAAGATTTGGATATGCCCTGCTGGGCTTCGTTCTGGCAGCATGCGGCGGTGGCGGTGGCGGTGGCGGTGGCGGTGGAAGTAGCGGCGGGTCAAGCCCTGCGCCCAGCAATGGGATGCAGCTGAGCTTCGCGCCAGCCTCGCTGGACACCACCGTCTACCAGGGCGAATGGGATGCTCTCGAGGTCAAGGTTCAGGCGGGCGGTGTCCTGCCTGCTGCGGGGACGAGGGTCAATGTCGCCGTGGTCGATGCCGAGGGTGTCTTTGAACACTCGAACATCATGCAGACTGGCGACACGACCTTCACGGGAACTTTCATGCTGTCCCGGAAATTGAGTGTTGGTACCCATGCCGGGGCCATCGAGGTCCGTGCCTGCGTGGACGACCCGCTCGTTTGCGCCAAGCCCGTCTCCGGCTCCCCCTGGCGTCTGCGCTACCAGTTCACCGTTCGGTCGCAGGCCGACGCGCGCGAGCTGGCCAAGCTGCCGGATGTGTCCAACTATGCCGGCAGCCCCAGCCACAACGCCCTGACCAGCGCCACCCTGGACCCTTCGAAGATCACGCGGCGCTGGAGTCACGAGCGGCCGGTGTCGGACCGTCTGCCGGCCTTGGGTGGCGGCCGCATGTTCGTCGTCACCGGGAGCGATGCCGGCTTCGGCAGCATGAAGCTGGCGGCCTACAGCGAACGAGACGGCTCGACGGTGTGGGGCCGTGAACTTGCGGAGGAAGCCATCAGTGCGCCCGCCTTCGCTGACGACCGGCTCTACCTGATCACCCGAACCCTGCAGGCCAATGCAAGGCGGATGACCCTGCGCAGCTTCGACGCAGAGACCGGAGCCCCGATTGCTTCGCTCGAACTTGGACCCGCGAGTGACTTTCCTGCCAGCCCCGTGGTGAAGGATGGCAAGGTGTACCTGTGCAAGCTCAACGAGTGGTTCGAGTACGCGCTCGTCCGTGTGGACGGACGCACCCTGGCAGAAGAGTGGGCCAGGCCGTTTGACTGGAACGACGACAACAAGGCGCTTTGCACGCCGGCCGTCGACAGCCGCTATGCCTATGTGCCTCGCCAGAATGCGCTGCAGGTCATTGACGTGGGCAGCGGGCAGCTGGCGTTCTCGATTCCGGCTCCTGCGGGCATTCCGTCCATCAGCAGCAAGCAGCCGCCGGTCCTGGGGCTCAATGGGCGTGTCTATGTCAATGCCGGCAAGGGCCTGATCGCCTTCGACACGGACAAGCGTTCGGTCGCCTGGCATCTGGAGACCCGTCCGGGCCAGTACCCGGTGGCTCGAGGGGAGGCCCTCTACCTGGCCAACGAATCCGGATTTGTGGCGATTGCCGCTGACACCGGCAAGCTCTTGTGGACGTGGTACAGCACGCTCGGCATGGCAAGCGACCTGTCTGCCAACTTGCTCATCTTTGGCAACCATGCCCTGTTCTCGAATGCCGGCGTTACGCAGGCTGTGGACCTGAGCACGCACCAAGCGGTGTGGTCGGACCAGGGCGGCGGCTCCCTGGCTTTGTCACCGAATGGCGCGCTGTATGCCCAGCGCCGAGACCTCAATCTGGGCTTCCGGGTCTTCAACCTGAACTGAGTCGAGGGGGCGGGGGCCTCAGGCCTGCCGCTTTGTCGGCGCTGCGGTGTCGCCTTGGCTGGTCCCGCCGGGAGGCGCCACCATGAACCGGTTGCGCCCCGCGTTCTTAGCCTCGTACAGCGCGGTGTCGGCCCGGCGCACGACGTCCTCGTACAGGGCGTCGCCCTCGTCGATCTCGGCCACGCCGATGCTCACGGTCACGTAGCCCACGCCCTTGAAGGTCTGCTCGCGCGTCTTCTGGCAGAGCTTGGCGGCCAGCGCCGCGGCGCCCTCCAGGGTGGTGCCCGGCAGCAGGGCGAGGAATTCCTCGCCGCCGAAGCGGCCGACGAAATCGCTGGCCCGCAGCGAGGACTTGATCAGCGCGGCGAACTCCCTCAGCACCGCGTCACCGGCGGCATGGCCGTGGGCATCGTTGATCAGCTTGAAGTGGTCGATGTCCATCAGCAGCACGCCGTAGGTCTGGCGGTGCCGCACGTAGCGGGTGTACTCCTCGGTCAGGCGGGCGTTGAGGTGGCCGCGGTTGTGCAGGCCCGTCAGCGCATCAGTGAGGGCCACGCGTTCCAGCTCGGCATTGGCCTGGCGCAGCTCGGTGGTGCGCTGCTCGACCCGCGCCTCCAGCTCCTGTGCATTGCGCTCCAGCTCCTCGCGCTGATGGGCCAGGCGCTTGTCGCGCCAGTGCAGGGCCTCCAGGAGGTCGTCCATCTCGCGCGTGGCGCCCAGGTCCTCGCGGTCCGGGGCGGGCACCGGCTGGCGCCCGCGCAGCAGGGTGGCCAGGTGCTCGATCGGCCGGCTCAGGCCCACGGCGACCAGATAGGCCATCAGCATGATGGCCAGGGCGCCGGCTCCCCACAGCAGCCACAGGCCCTGCGCCAGCTTTTGCGAGGCGGCCAGGAGCTGGGACGTGGGCTGGCGCACCAGCACCGTCCAGCCCAGGTCCTGGCCATGCTCGGCCGCGGGCACGGGCGCCGCCACCAGGTAGTAGTGCTCGTCGCGGAGGTAGTCGTCCACCACCGGCTCGCGCTCCAGCCGCTGCAGCAGCTCATGCGCCGAGCCGTCGAACTCCGCCTCCGGGTAGATCAGCTGGCCGTCGCGCCGGGCGATCATCACCTCCATGCCCTGCGGCAGCACGCCCGAGGCCGCCATGTCCTGCAGCAGGTGGGCGAACCAGCGCCAGTGCACGTGCGAACCGACCACGCCCAGCGGGCGGCCCCGCGCATCGAGCAGGGGCACGGCGAAGTCCAGCATGCGCGGCGGCTCGCCGGGGTCCAGGGAGCTCAGGTGACGAGCCAGCAGCAGGGCGTCATGCAGATCGCCGATGAAGGGACTGAGGCGGGCGCCCTGGAACCAGGGGCGCTGGGAGACATCCACGCCCTCCAGCACTCCGTCACTGGAGACCAGCACCCGGCCCTGCGGGTCGGCAAAGCCGATCCAGGCGTAGTCGCGGAAGCTCCCCTTGAGCTGGCTGAGCAGGGCGCGCAGCGGCCGGGCGTCGCCGGACGCGGCCAGGGTGACGGGGAGGGTGGCGATGAAGTCCAGCTCGCGCTGGCGCTGGCGCAGCTGCTCCGACAGCTGGGCGGCCACCATGCGTGCGCTGTTCTGCAGGCTGCCGGTGCGCTCCTGCATCACATGGCGCGCGAAGACGAGGCCGATGTAGGACTGCATGCTCAGCGCGACGATCACGGCCAGCAGGCCGAAGGTCAGCGCCATGCGAAACCGCAGGCTGCGCCAGGCGAAGAAGAGCCACATCCCCTCAGATTCCTTGCTTGGTCTGCATCCCCTACAGTCGGACCTTTCCCGATCTCCCAGCAGGAGTGCCCATGAAGACACGCGCCGCCGTGGCCTGGAAAGCCGGCCAGCCCCTCAGCATTGAAACCCTGGATCTTGCCGGACCAAGGGTCGGCGAAGTCTTGATTGAAGTCAAGGCTACAGGCATCTGCCATACGGACTACTACACCCTGTCCGGCGCGGACCCCGAAGGCATCTTCCCCGCCGTGCTGGGGCACGAGGGCGCGGGCGTGGTGGTGGACGTCGGCCCGGGCGTCACCACGGTGCGCAAGGACGACCACGTCATTCCGCTCTACACGCCCGAATGCCGGCAGTGCAAGTTCTGCCTCTCGCGCAAGACCAACCTCTGCCAGCTGATCCGCGGCACCCAGGGCAAGGGCCTGATGCCAGATGCGAGCTCGCGCTTCTCGCTGGACGGCAAGCCGGTCTTCCACTACATGGGCACCAGCACCTTCAGCAACTACATCGTGGTGCCCGAGATCGCCGTGGCCAAGGTGCGGCCGGATGCGCCCTTCGACAAGATCTGCTACATCGGCTGCGGCGTCACCACCGGCGTGGGCGCGGTGATCTTCACGGCCCGGATGGAGGCGGGCGCCACCGTGGCCGTCTTCGGCCTGGGCGGCATCGGGCTGAACGTGATCCAGGCGGCGAAGATGGTCGGCGCCGACAAGATCATCGGCATCGACATCAACCCCGGCCGCGAGGCCATGGCCCGCCAGTTCGGCATGACCCACTTCATCAACCCCAAGGCAGTGGACAACGTGGTCGACGCCATCGTGCAGCTGACCGACGGCGGCGCCGACTACAGCTTCGAGTGCGTGGGCAACACCCAGCTGATGCGCCAGGCCCTGGAGTGCACGCACAAGGGCTGGGGCCGCAGCATCATCATCGGCGTGGCCGAGGCCGGCGCCGAGATCAGCACCCGGCCCTTCCAACTGGTCACCGGCCGCAAATGGGAAGGCTCGGCCTTTGGCGGCGCCCGCGGCCGCACCGACGTGCCCAAGATCGTCGACTGGTACATGGAAGGCAAGCTGCGCATCGACGAGCTCATCACCCACCGCCTGAAGCTGGAGGACATCAACGAGGGCTTCGATCTGATGAAGCGCGGCGAGTCCATCCGCTCCGTGGTGATGTACTGAGGCCGGGCGCGCATGAGCCAGACCCTGCGCCTTCTGTCCGAGCACGCCTGCTTCGGCGGCGTGCAGCGCTTCTACGAGCATGCGTCCGAGGCCACCGGCACGCCTATGCGCTTCGGCGTCTACCTGCCGCCGCAGGCCGCGCAGGGGCCCTGCCCGGCGGTGGTCTACCTGGCCGGCCTGACCTGCACCGAGGAGACCTTTGCGATCAAGGCCGGGGCCCAGCGCGAGGCGGCGCGCCTGGGCCTCATCCTCGTCTCGCCGGACACCAGCCCGCGCGGCACCGGCATCGACGGGGCCGACGCCCTCTGGGACTTCGGCCACGGCGCCGGCTTCTACCTGGATGCCACGCAGGCGCCCTGGTCCGCCCATTTCCGCATGGAGCGCTACATCACCCGGGAGCTGCACGCGCTGCTGTGCGCGCAGCTGCCTCTGCGCCCCGATGCCATCGGCCTCATGGGCCATTCCATGGGCGGGCACGGCGCGCTGACGCTCGCGCTGCGGCACCCGGGCCTGTACCGCTCGGTCTCCGCCCTGGCGCCCATCGTGGCGCCCAGCCAGGTGCCCTGGGGCCGCAAGGCCTTCGCAGGCTATCTGGGCCCGGACGAATCGAGCTGGGCCGCCCATGACGCCTGCGCCCTGATCGCTGCCGGTCACCGCCTGCCGCCCCTGCTGGTCGACCAGGGCCTGGCCGACAAGTTCCTGGCCGAGCAGCTGCAGCCTGAGCGCCTGGAGGCCGCCTGCCGCGCCGCGGGGCAAGACCTGACCCTGCGCCGCCACGCCGGCTACGACCATGGCTACTACTTCGTGGCCAGCGTCATCGCGGACCACCTGCAGCACCATGCAGTCCGGCTGAAGACGGGCTGAAGGGCGCGAGCCCGCGCCTTACTGCTTCAGACGCGGCACCGGCAAGACCTGACCCTGCGCCTCGCGCGGCGCCGGCAGGTCCAGCATGCGGGCCAGCGTGGGGGCGATGTCGGCCACCGCCACGGGCTGGCGCACTTCGCCCCGGCCCCACCAGGCCGGACCCCAGGCCAGGATGGGCACGTGGGTGTCGTAGCGGTAGGGCGAGCCGTGGGTGGTGCCCGTGGTCTTGCTGCTGATCATCCAGCCCGGCTTGACAACGATCTGCAGCGGCGCGGCGGCGTCCGGATGCCAGGACAGGCGCATGCGGCTCAGAACCTCGGGTGCCGGGCCCGTGCCGCTCAGCTGGCCGCGGGTGAGGGCGGCAGCGATGCCGGGCACCTGCTCGGCGGCGTGCGCAGCGCTGGCATAGACGCGGTCGCGGTCCAGCCCCCTGGCCTGGATGCGGGCCTCGTCGAAGAGCATGCCCGTCCCCGACCAGTGCGTGACCCAGGGCCCCTCGCCGAACTCGCGGGCCAGGCCTTCGTCGACCGCGCTCATCAGGGTCTTCAGGGGAACGCGGCCGGCATCGCGGCCCTGGGACCGGGCCCACTCGGGGGTGTCCAGGAAGCCATGGTCCGCCGTCAGGACCACCATGTAGCGGTCGCGGCCGACGCGCTCGTCCAGCGTCCGGAAGAAGGCCTGCAGGTAGCGGTCCAGGTGCAGGAAATGGTCGTGCGAGAGGCGCGACTCGGGCCCGAAGGCGTGGTTGATGTAGTCGTGGCTGGACAGGCTGATGCTCAGCAGGTCCGTGGTGTCGTCGGCGCCCAGCTGCTCGCCCTCGATGGCGGCGCGGGCGAAGTCCAGCGTCAGCTCGTCGGCGAAGGGGGAGGGCAGCAGATTGGCCCAGAAGGCCGGCCCCGGCGCACTCATGCCGGCCCCCACCACCGCGGGCAGATGGTTGCCGTTGCCGCCCGTGGACTGCCAGGGCTGACCGTCCGGCACCGAGCGGTCGTAGGCGTGCGGGTCCTTCAGCAGGGGTTCCCAGCTGCGGCCGAAGTAGCGGTCGGCGGGGTGGGCGTCGTTGAAGGCGCGGACCCAGGCGGGCAGCTCGGGCAGGTAGTAGTCGCTGGTGGTGAAGCCGCCGCTGCTCTGCATGTAGAGGTAGGCCGTGCCTTTGTGGCCGGCGGGCAGGATGGCGCCGCGGTCCTTGCCCGAGATGCCGATCATCCGGGCCTCAGGATGCAGGGTGCGCAGCACGTCGCCCACGGTCTCGACGCGGTAGTTGCGCGGGCTGGTCCCCACCAGGGCCGGCGTGGCATGGCCGAGGTAGTGGTGCGCGGGGTCGTCGGTGTTGTAGCGGTCCTCGCGTGTCTGCGGGTCCACCCATTCATTGCCGATGATGCTGCTGCGCTGCGGATAGGCCCCGCTGAGCATCACCGAATGGCCGGCGGCCGTCACGGTGTAGCCGTGGCCATGGTGCGCTTCGGAGAACCACAGGCCGCGGTCCAGGAAGCGCCGGAAGCCGTCTTCCGCCAGCTGGTCGCGGTAGGCCAGCACCTGTCGCATGGGCAGGCCATCCACCGCCATGAAGACCACCAGGCGCGGCGGCGCCGCGGGCGCGGGCTGCGGCAGCGTGGAGCAGGCCTGGAGCAGGGCGAGGGCACAGGCCGCCGAGAGACCGGCGAGCGTGCGCGTGAAGGGGCGTGGGTGGCAGTGGGACATGAACCAGGCGGTCAGGAAGACGGGGGAGGGCACGGGAGGGGAGGCGAAGTATCCCCCAGTGCCGGGTCGTCGGCGGCGGCGGCGGGGCTTGCCCTGGGTCAAGCCCTCGCTGCGGCGCCGCTGGCCTTCAGCCAGCCCCTGGGACAGTCAATAGTCCGGGAAGCACTGCTTGCTGGGGTTCTGCCAGCTGCACACCCAGCTCCACCTCACCTGGGCCTGCTCGACCATGCCCACGCCGAAGGAGAAGGCCGGCGAGCTCAGGCTCAGGTCCAGGACGGTGCCGGTCTCGGTGGTGGTCGTGGGCTCGCCGCCGAACTTGGGCCGGACCTGCACGCCCTGCCCCAGCTTCAGCGTCAGCTGGCTGTTCCCGATCAGATAGGGCAGGTTGTTCTGGATGTACTGGCCCAGCGCGAAGCTGCTGCCATTGGGCAGGGTGATGACTTTGTCAACCGGCACCAGCTTGTTCAGGCCGCTGAGGTAGTTGGCGTTCCGGTCGAACAGCAGGTCGTCCTTGAGGCCGCCCAGCGAGGTCTGGATGGAGGACACCACGGCTGCGTCCTTGCGCGAGGCGATCTGGCCGATGATGAAGTCGCCGACAAAGGGAAGGATCCAGCTGAGGTTGGAGTCGCAGTCGGTGCTGGACGAGACATCGGCGGTGGCGCCGGTCTTTTCGTCCAGCAGCCGGCCATCCACGCTGCCGTACTGGGCGGTGATGCTGAGGTTGCGCAGGCTCAGGGTGTTGACGCAGTCGTAGCTGATGAAGCCCAGCTTGCGGCCGGTGAAGCGCGTGGTGGCGGTGTAGCTCCAGCCGCCCAGATGGATCAGGGTGATGCCCGAGGCCTGCGGCGTGATGGTGACGGTGGGGTCGCCCGAGAGCGTGCCCTTGAGGAAGGTGCCGCCGCTGCCGGCGGCCTTGTTGCTCAGGGCGGTGTTCAGGCCGCTCTCGACCTGCATGGGCACGCGCTTCATGGCCGTGGCCATTTCGGCCAGGGGGCCGTTGCCATAGCGGTTCTCGGCGTAGCTGACGGTGGCGCCGTTGTAGCGGGCCGTGGCGATGTACTGGCTGCTCTGGATGGCGGGAACGATGTCGGCATGGGCGAGCGCGGCGCCGAGGCCAAGTCCGACGAAGAGAAGGGATCGTTTCATGGTGTGCATAGGAGGTGAGTCAGTGGGAGGGCTTGCCCGGAACTGCTGGGCGGGGCGCGGGCCGGTGAATCGGGGCTCGTGGCTTCGGATGGCGGCCACCGGCGTCCGGCTGATGGGGAGTGTAGAAGCGAAGTTATTGCAGAACGATGTGACCCTGCGGCGCGTAGGCCTGCTGCTGTCCTTTCGGGCAGCACAGGGGCCAGGTCTTGCCACAGCGGCCGGCGCCAGGACGCAGCCGGGACCCTCGGCCGCCAACGCCCTCCTCGTCAAGCCAGGGGCGCACTGCGCACGGTGTCACTTCCATCGGCGCATGGCATGGGCTAGCCTGGCGCCGCAGGCATGTGCCTGCTCACTGTGACATCACATGGGTATATCGATCCGATCGACCACTTCCCTTCAACGGCTGGCAGCACTCCCCCTCGCTGCCGCCCTGGCAAGCCTCTCGGCCTGCTACGTCGTGCCCCTGGAGGCACGGCATGCGCACCCTGTTGCGGTGCCCGCCCAGGTGAGCGTTGCGCCACCGGCCCCCGTGACCTTCCCGGTCCGGCTCTACCCCACCAATGCCCTGGCCTCACGCTATGGGATGGTCAGCGCCACGGTGACCAACGACCTGCATGGCAAAGGTGTCTTCAGCACCCACATCAACGGCGAAGCCTTCACCGGCGAGGCGACACGCAAGGCTGACTCCCAACGCAACGGCCTGGCCAACGGCGCAGGAAACCGCGGCTCCTACCTCTCTTGCACCTACAGCATGAACAGCAGCAGCCAAGGGACGGGCCAGTGCCGCCTGTCCGACGGGGCCGAGTTCTCCATGCACATGGGCAACTGAGGCCGGGCCCGGGGCGGGTTCAACCGCCGCCCGGGCCTCCATCGGGACGCCTGCCACCCGGCGCGGCCAGGGCCCGCCGGGTGCGCGGCTTCAGGTCGGCTATCGTGCGACCGGCGAGGTGCACCACTGCTGCTCGCAGGGCACGCCGTCATGGTTGCCGTCCATCTCGGTGCCCGGGCAGTTCTGGAGGAACCAGGTGGCCTCGGCACAGGACGTCATCTGTGAGCAACGGGTGCGGCCATCGCAGCGAAATCGCGGGTGAGGGGACTCGGTGCCCCTGCCTGGCGCCATCGGGCTGGTGGGCACCTCGACAGATGGCGGGAGCGGCTGCGCGGCCTTGAAGCGCTGATAGGCCCAGCCTCCGCCGATCAGCAGCAGGGCAGCCAGCGTCAGCAGGCCCAGGACGGAGGGCTGACTCCGGCGGTGCCCGCCACGTGGGCGGCGGCCGGCGTCGTGATCCCGCACGGCGCTCCTGGCCTGCACAGGCGCGACCGCCCTGCGCTCGCGGGCCTCGCCGACCGCGCTGCGCACCACCTTCACGGCCTGCGGCCGGCCATCCCGGCCGGTGCCCAGCTCGTAGCTGAGCCTTTCGCCGGGCGTCGGGCGGGTGCCGTCGCGCGGGAAGGCGCTGAAGTGCACGAAGAGCTCGGCGCCTCCATGCGTGGGGGCGATGAAGCCGAAGCCGCGCTCGTCGTTCCAGCTGCGCAGGATGCCGGTGTGCTGCATGCTCCGGCCGTTCAGGGCCTGGCCGGCCTGGCCGAGGTGTGCCGCATCACCGCGCTGCAGCCCTGGCTCATTCGATCACGCCGCAGGCCACGCGGGCGCCACCGCCGCCCAGCGCCATGGGGTGATCCGAATGGTTGTCGCCGCCGGCGTGGACCATCACGGAGCGCTGCCGCACATCCGCCAGCTTCAGCCGTGGTGCCAGGACCGGGCTGGTGGCCGTGCCGTCGGCTGCCACGTAGAGGGGCGGCAGATCGCCCAGATGCCCGTCGCCCCAGGGCTCGCCATGCTTCTTGGCACCCTGCGGATCCAGGTGGCCGCCGGCCGACAGCGCGGGCACCGGGGCGCCATCCTTCTCGGCGGGCGCGCAGGAGGGCTTTTCATGGATGTGGAAGCCATGCAGGCCCGGCGGCAGGCCCGTGAGCGCGGGATAGAAGGCCAGGCCATGGGGCGTCTCGAGGATGCGGACCTGCCCCAGGGCGGCGCCGGTGCCCTGCTTCTCGGCCAGGTGCAGGGGGACCGTCAATTCGGCAGCGGAGGCCGCGGTGGCCGACAGGAGCCAGGCGGCGGCGATCAGGGTGTTCTTCATGGGCTGTCTCTCCAGGTGCTGGCCAGCGATCGAGGGCTGGCGATGGTCTGCTGCGCGGCACGCGCAGGGCTTGGCTTGGCTTGAAGCTGGCCCCGATTGTGGACGCGCAGCTTGAGATCCATCAAGCGCCTGTCCTGGTGATGGGCTGCGCATCTCCCACACCAGCATCAGCAGGGCCAGCACTGCCAGGCCGGCACGCAAGGCCGTTCCGTTCACCATGAACACCGCCAGCAAGGTCAGCGTGCCCGGCACGCTGCGCCATGCTGACCCTTGCCGGACGCACAGCTCGCGCGCCTCCGGCGGGAGCTGTGCCATCGTGCGAAAGAACAGCGGGAAGTACAGCGCCAGCGCGGCGAGGCCGGCGTAGAACAGCAGGGATGAGGTCGGCAGATTCACGATTCAGGCGTGCCATGCCTCGGCCAGCGGGCGCAGGCCGGGCTCGTCGCCCAGGCGCGCATCAGTTCCGTGCCGACTGCAGCGCGCGCTTCTCCTTGGCCTCGATCAGGCGCTGGACAATGGTGCACACCGAGCGGGCCTGCTGCTCGTCGATGTCCACGTTCTCGATCACTGAGCGCTTGAAGCGGATGGCGCACACGGCGCCGCTGTGCTCGACGAAGCCCAGGGTCAGGGTTCGGTTGAGGAAGTAGTAGATCAGGGCCAGGACGACGCCGATGCAGGTGGTCACCGCGAAGGTGGTGAAGGAGAAACCGTCGCCCGCGGAATGTGCCGAGGGGGCGGCGAAGGAGAAGCCCAGGAAGGCGAACAGGGCCATGAAGGAGGCGGCCGCCTTCCAGGGCTTGTGATAGCCGTAGTAGGTCGAGCACACGCTCTGCAGCGGCACCATGCGCGATTCGGTGCCGGCCAGCGAGGCGCTGGTGAACTCGACCCGCTCCAGGCCCACGCGGATGGTGGTGGTGGGATCGACGCCCATCAGGGACAGCAGCCAGGCGATCAGGCCGCCCTCACGGCCGGTGATGCTGACGAAGGTGTTGCGGTCGTCGATGGGCTTGGTATCAGCCCGCCAGGCCTTGATGACAAGTGCGCTCAAGTGGATGTCCTCGTTGAGGTGTTGGATGCAGCGTCAGAGCCCCGTCGAGCCGGCCCCCTCCTGCGGCGTGCGATTGTGCAGCGTGCGGCAAGGCCTGACCCTTGCGAACCGTGATGTATTCACTCCCCCCGATGGGGGTCAGGTCTTGCCAGGGGCGCGCCGGCCCGGGTGTCAGGGCTGACCGCTGATCAGCGGCTCAGGCGCCGGCCTTCTCCGCCCGCAGCGCCAGTTGCGTCCAGACGGCACCGGCGAAGTCCGCCAGGCCGAACACGACCAGGATGGGGCTGGCCAGCCCCAGGCCGGCGAAGGTGGCGAAGCTGACGAGCACCAGGACCCGTGTGTAGACCGAGGCCTGGAAGAAGGCGCGCGCCTCGCACTTGGCGGCGTAGACGTAGTAGACGCCAATGTTGAAGGCCAGGACGCCGACGACGCGGATCCAGACCTCGGTGGCAGGCGGCATGCCGAAGAGGCCGAGCAGCAGGTTCGGCGCGAGCGCCAGGGCGATGCCCAGGACAATCACGTAGAGGCCGAAGGCTTTGACGCTGAAGGCGGACTTGGACATGCGGGCTCCGGATGGCAGGGGGTGGCGCAGATTCTTGCAGGATTGGCCTCCGAGGTCACCGAACGCAGTGCGGGCGACGGGGCAGCCGCTGTCGAGGACGGCCTGCTATCGCCAGGCGCCGAGCGAAGGGCAGTGCGGCGGGAGCCCGCCGGACATTGCCAGGCCCATGCCCAGCACCAGCGCCGCGGCCGGGAGAAGAAAGAACAGCAGCTCCTTGCGCTCACGGAACAGTCGATGCCTGGCGAGGGCGAGGCCCGTGGCGCCACTGCAGGCCGCGGTCAGCAGGACGGCCAGCGCATAGTCAGGGCGCAGGAATACGTGCAGGCAGAAGGTCGCCAGGGTCGGCACCACGCTGGCGAGAATGCCGCCGCAGGCGACCATGTGGAGGCCCCAGACGGCGCTGACGGTGGCGGCCCAGGCCATGGCGGGGAAGAACCACCCGGGCAGCGGGGATGGGTGCGAGGCCGCCTGCATGCTGCCTGGCGCGGGCTCGGGCGTCTGCCGCTTGCCGGCGAGCCTGCGCCCTTCACGCCCTGCCATCGCCATCCACCTGATGGACCACCCTGAAGCACTCGCACGCCACCGGCATGCGCTCATCGAACGTCCGCCCCGTCCGTTCGCACTCCCGGCTGTAGTAGGCCCGGTGTTCCTGCTGCCAGTAGGCCAGGGAGCCGTCGCCCTCGCCTTCGATGGCGGCGAACTCGGCGCTGACCTCGTTGAAGGGGCGCACGTCCACGCTGAGGGTCTCGATGACGCACAGCGGCTGGCCGGCCCAGTTCGTGACGATGCTGAGGTCGCCGGGCCTGGGCAGGCGCTTGCCCTCGGCCTCGAAGGACCAGACGGAGCCAGCGGTGCCGCGCTTGGTCCCTTGCAGCACCAGGGCGGCGAGCTCGTCGGCCAGGGCCTGGCTGTCGCCGAAGTAGAAGGCCTCGTAGAAGCGCTCGTCCAGGCGTTCCTTGTCCGCCGCGCCGACGGCGCTGCGAAAGGCGGTCCAGAAGTCGTGGCACTGTGCGGGGATGGGCATGGCGGTCTCCTGTGGGGGACGAGGTCGGGCCGGATCAGCGTGGGGCGGCTGCCTGCCGGGCGTATCGGGACTGCCAGGCGATGAACAGCGGCGCCCCCACGATCTCCAGCACGGTGAAGCCCACGAAGGGCAGGGGCGGCAGGCCGAGGAAGACCATGGACAGCAGGCGGCCGATGCCGCCGGCGAAGATCATCAGCCACAGGGCCCGGAACAGGACGGTCTCCTGCTCGATCCGCGGAAGGAGCCAGTAGACCGCCAGGCCCAGCACCAGCCACAGACCGCCGAAGAAGCGGAGGTTGCTGTCCAGCAGCGCGTTGGCCGGCAGCCCGGCCGAGGCGTAGATCGGGTCGCTCAGGCCGAACATCGTGACGATGCCCGTGCCCAGGGGCACCGCCCCCAGCACGGCCATCGAAACTTGCAGCGCGCGCTTGCTCATGGGATTTCCTGGTGATGTGCGGATGTGTGGGGTGCCCGGGCCTGCGGCCACTCCGGCCGGATCAGACTGTAGAGCACCGAGTTGCGGAGGTGGCCGTCCCGCATGACCATGTGGTTGCGCATCACGCCTTCCTCGCGCGCGCCGATGCGCACGATGGCCTGACGCGAGCGCCTGTTGCGCTCGTCCGTGAGCGGCTCCACCCGGTGGCAGCCTCAGGTCTTGAAGGCATGGCGCAGCATCAGGTACTTGGCCTCGGTGTTGACGTGGGTGCGCTGGCTCCTGGTCATTCCTGTACCGAGGGCTGCGGCGGTTCGCGGCGGGCGGCCAGGCTAGGCAGCCAGATCCATGACCCATTGTGGACCAGGGCAAGCAAGACCTGACCCCTCTCCTGACGCTTCTCGGCAGGCCTGGCTGGCCCGCGTCGGCGAGCTGGCCTTATGCCAGGCGGGTGGCGCGGCGCCGGAAGGCCAGGGTGATGAGGGTCGGGAAGATGAAGCCCTTGAGATAGCTGAGCGGGTGTCGCCCGCGGGTGAACTCGACGGGCAGTTCGCCGAAGTGCGCCCAGTACTGGGTGGCCACCAGGCCGGCGATGCTGATCCACATGCCCCACAGCGCCCGGGGCTTGCCCCACACGACGAGCAGCAGGCTCGACGCGATGGCGGCGCGCAGCAGCCACTGGACCCGGTCGAAAAGAGTGGGCGGGTGCTTGTCCAGGTCCAGCAGGGCCTCGCACAGCATGACGCTGTGATGGAAGATCAGCAGCCCGGCCAGCACCAGGATGAGCAGGCGCCTGGCCAGCAGGGCCGGCCCCGAGGAGATGAGAGATGCGAGCGTCATCAGCCGCCTGCCTTTGCGTCGGTTGCCGGTCCATGAGACGGGCGCAGGGATGTCGGCGACCGTGCCCCGGCCAGGCGCCGGCAGCCTGGCGCAGGGTGCGCGGATGATAGGGCCAGCGATTCAGCAGGCCCCGTGCCCAAAGTCGGACCCCTTCCGCCGCCTCGCCCGCACCGTCGCCGACGGATGCCCCATGGTTCTCCCTGCTGGCATCTCGCCCGGATGCCCCCATGGCAAAAACCCCGCCGAGGCGGGGTCAGGAGGGCGGCCAGGCGCGCAGGAGCGCAGGGGCTCAGCCGATCCGCCGGCGGGCGCTCAGGCCCAGCCCCGCCAGCGCGAGGGCGGCCAGGGCCAGGCTGCCGGGTTCCGGCACGCGGCTGGGGCTGAGATCCAGCACCAGGTTGTCAATGGCCACGGCATAGGCGGTGTGGCCCCTGAACTCCACGCTCAGGAGGTTGTCGAAGCCCGACAGCAGGCGGGTGGCCCATGCGTCGCCGGTGTCCAGCACGGCCGTGACCGTGCCGCCACCCAGCACCGAGCCGATCAGCTCCAGGGTGCCTGCGGGGCCGCCCGTCTCCCAGTTGCCGACGTCGATGCTCTTGAGCGTGAACGGCGCGCCGCCGGTCAGCTTGATGGAGGTGCCGCCGAAGCAGGTCGAGTCATAGGCGCAGAAGACGAAGGTCGCGCTGCCGTTGGAGTTGGATGCGTTCTTGCCGAAGATGCCGTCGTTGAAGTCGCCGCGGTTCGTGTTGGTCAGCGTGTAGCCGCCTTCCGCATAGGGCGTCACGGGGACGATCTGATCGCTGTCGGCGGTCACGCCTTCAAAGCCCATGACCACCGGTGTGGCGCTCGCGAAGGTCGGTACCGTGCCGAGCGCGATGAGGGCTGCGGTGCTGAGGGTTGCAGTGAACTTGCGCATGAGATTCCCCTGATGTCGTGATGGCGGGCCGGAAGGGTCCCGGGGACGATCAGCAATGTCCGCGCCAGGAGCGGGCTTCCTTTGGCACATCAATCACTTAGTACTTCCGCAGCCGGCAAGGCGCCCCGGAGTGTCAAGGCGGCCGACGGCCGGGGCGCGAGCGGATGATCCGAAGCTGCGTCGAAGGAGCACTTGAATCCCGCCCCGAGGATGCGAGGCGTCCAGTCTCCCTGCTTGCAGGATGGGGGTGATGGACCCTGGCGCAAACGTGCAGAATGCGCTGACCAATTTCGCGTGACGACGAGGAGACACGATGTTCAAGGACGACACCGACTGCACGATCGCCCCCTACTTCAAGATTCACGAGGGCAAGGTCCCGGCATTCAAGGCCCTGAGCCGGCAGCTGGTGGAGGTCACCCGCCAGGAGCCTGGGTGCCGGCACTACGCCTTCTCCTTCAGCGGCCAGGACGCCCATTGCCGGGAGGGCTACGTCAACGCCGAGGCCTTGCTCGCCCATCTTGAGAACGTCGGCGGGCTGCTGGGCCAGCTGCTCCAGGTGGCCGAGCTCGTGCGGCTCGAGGTGCACGCCCCGGCGGATGAAGTCGAGAAGCTGCGCGGGCCGATGTCGGCACTGGAGCCGCAGTTCTTCGTCCTGGAGCCGGGCATCCGGCACGCGGCAATGGGCTGAGTGCCGGCCCGGGCAGGCAAGACCTGACCCCGCGATCCCGGCTCAGGTCTCGTCGCGGCCGAAGCGCTGCTCGTCCGGCACGCGCCAGGGTCGGCGGTACAGCAGCCGGCCGAGGACGACCAGCATCAGCGCGAACAGCGCGAAGCGGGTCTGGCGCGGCGGCAGCAGGAACTGCGCGGCCATCGCAAGCGCGATGAACGCCACGGACTCCCGGGCTGCCACCTTCGGGTAGCGGCGGTCCAACAGCCGCGCCTGGCAGTGCGGGCAGCACAGCGCCTGGGACTGCGGCACATACCAGCGGGCCTTGGGCGGGACCAGGGTGAAGTCCGGCCGCGCGAAGGCCTGGCTGCAGGCCGGGCAGCGGTACCTGCCACGCTGGTGGTCCACGTCCGGCACCGCGAGCTCGGCCTCGCAGGGGGCGCAGACGGCATCGGCCGAGGGCAGCACGCGGCCGCAGCGCTCGCAGCGGCAGGCCGGGGAGGCGGCGTCGCGCGGGGGCGCAGGGGGCGTCATGGCGGCCAATGCTAAGGCCTCGAGGGCGCGCGCTCCGGCTTGCCTTGCGAAGGGTCCGGGAGCGTGCGGTACTTGTGACGCCAGGCCTGCAGGGACAGTGGCGCCTCGCTGGCGGCATCGTCGACGAGGATGTCGCCGCTGCCCAGGTGCACCAGGAACACGGTCCACAAGCCCAGGCGGTCGCCCATGTCCAGGTAGACCGAGACCGACCAGTAGCAGCGCCCCCCGAACCGCACCTGGCCGTCCACGGGCATGCCGAAGACGGCGGGCTGCTGATGGCTAGCGGCCCAGGCCCGGTAGTCGGGCAGCCGTTCGACGAGCGCGCTGGCCTGCCGGTAGGCGCGCGACCCTGCCGCCTTGGCGTCGCAGGCCGGCGCTGCCTGCGCCATGCCGGCCCAGGCAAGGAGCAGCAGGGCGGCGGCCAGATGCTGTCTGAAGTGAGGTCGGGGCAGCGATCTCATCGCGCCTGGCGTCTGGAGTACAGCCGGCCCAGCACGAGCAGGATCACGCCGCCGATCAGCAGGTAGCGGCCGCTGGCCTTGCGCGCCTCGGGGGGATCGTCATTGGCGTCGGCGAGCACGAGCGGGTCCTCCGGCAGGTAGCGGACCGTCAGCGTCCGGGGCGTCACCTGACGAGCCATGGCGTGGCCCTGCGCCGCGGGAATGCCGACCTGGGTCCTGATCTCGCGCCCCCGTGACGTTCTGAAGCTGACCTGGGCCGTGTACTCCCCGTCCTTCTGAAGGAATCTGCGTTCGTGCGAGCTCAGGGCGGTGACCTTGGCCTCGGCCTCCTCACCGTGATGGCGCAAGGCCTCGTATTTGCTGGCGCTGCGATGGCCGGACACCATCAGGGCGGCGCCGGACAGGATCAGGCCTGCCGCAAAGAGGCGGCTGGCGAAGATGCGGAACATGGAAAGGCCCTCCCAGGGCGAGATCTTGTTGTCGTGACTTGTTGTCGTGATTTGGCGGCGCGATGGTACTGCAGCGGCCGGTCGGGAGCGCTCAGGGGGCTGCCCGGGGAGGGGGGCGGCTCAGGCCGGGTTCAGGGCTTCGTCCAGCACTTCCACCCAGTGCCGCACGGGCTGCTGAGTTCCCGACTGCAAGTGCTGGATGCAGCCGATATTGCCCGACACCGTGCAGTCCGCCTGCAGCGGCGCCAGGGCGGCGAGCTTGCGGTCGCGCAGCTGGTGGGAGAGCTGGGGCTGCAGCAGGGAGTAGGTGCCGGCGGAGCCGCAGCACAGATGGCTTTCGGTGCGGGAGACCTGGATGTCGAAGCCGAGCGCGCGCATCAGGGCCTCCACGCCGCCCTTGAGCTGCTGGCCGTGCTGCAGGGTGCAGGGCGGGTGGTAGGCCAGGCGCGGGCGATGGGGCGCGCTGGCCTGCGCCCGTTCGATGGCCTGCTGCAGGGCGCTGACTTCGGGGGCCAGCAGCTCGCTGATGTCCTTGCACAGGGCGCTGATGCGGGCGGCGCGCTCGGCATAGGCCGGGTCATGGGCCAGCAGGCGGCCGTAGTCCTTGACCATCACGCCGCAGCCGGAGGCGTTCATCACCAGGGCCTCGACCGGTGCGCTGCCGCCCAGACCCTCGACCAGGGGCCACCAGGCGTCGACGTTGCGGCGCATGTCGTCCAGGCCGCCCGCCTCGTCATGCAGATGGGCGCGGATGGCGCCGCAGCAGCCGGCGTCATCGGCCACCACGGTCTGGATGCCGATGGCGTCCAGCACGCGGGCGGTGGCGGCGTTGATGTTGGGCATCAGCGAGGGCTGCACGCAGCCCATCAGCATCAGCATCCTGCGCGGATGCGTGCCGGCGGGCCACTGGTGGGCACGCGGGCCGGCCTTGGGCGGCAGCTTCTCGCGCAGGGCCGGCGGCACCAGCGGGCGCAGGGCCTGGCCCAGCTTCGCGGCCGCCGGGAAGACGGGCGAGGTCAAGCCCTCCCGCAGCAGCCAGTGCACGGCGCGCTCGGTGGCAGGCCGGGGCACCTTGCGCTCGACGATCTCGCGGCCGATCTCCAGCAGCTGCCCGTACTGCACGCCCGAGGGGCAGGTGCTCTCGCAATTGCGGCAGGTGAGGCAGCGGTCCAGGTGCGCTTGCGTGGCACGGGTGGGCTCGGCGCCCTCCAGCACCTGCTTGATCAGGTAGATGCGGCCGCGCGGGCCGTCCAGCTCGTCGCCCAGCAGCTGGTAGGTGGGGCAGGTGGCGGTGCAGAAGCCGCAGTGCACGCAGCGCCGCAGGATGGCCTCGGCCGCCTCGCCGGCGGCGGTGTTGAGGAACTCGGGGGCGAGGCGGGTCTGCATGGCAAGAGGGGGTCAGAAGTCGGGGTAGAGCCGGCCGCGGTTGAAGATGCCGGAGGGGTCGAAGGCGGTCTTGAGATCGCGGTGGATGCGGGCCAGCGGCGCGCTCAGGGGGCTGAACACGCCCTCGGACTTGTCCAGTGCGCGGAACAGCGTGGCATGGCCGCCGGCCTGGGCCGCGAGCTCGCGCAGCTGCGCCGCGGGCAGGGGCGTGGTGACCCAGCGCTGGGCGCCGCCCCATTCGATCATCTGCTCGCCGGGGATGCGCAGGCTGGGCGCCGTCTGCGGCAGCGAGAGCCGCCAGAGCTTGGCACCGCCCTGCACCGCACGGCAGGCGCCGACGAAGAACTCGTCGCTGTGGTCGCGCAGGCCGCGCCAGAAGCCGGTTGCGAGGTCCTCGGGGATCAGCTCGCCGCCCAGCTCTCGCCGGGCCGCGGCCACGGCGCGCTCGGCGCCGGCCAGCTCCAGCACCAGCGCGCCGTCCCAGGCGGCGCTCGCGCGCAGGGGCAAAGGGCGGCCGGACCAGCGGTTCATCTGCTGCAGGGCCTCGGCCTCGGGCATGTCGAAGCGCAGGGTGCAGCGCGCCACCGGCAGGGGCAGCACCTTCAGCGAGACCTCGGCGATCACGCCCAGCACGCCCAGGCCGCCGCACATGAGGCGGGGCAGGTCGTAGCCGGCCACGTTCTTCATCACGGTGCCGCCGAAGCTCAGCAGCTCGCCGCGGCCGTTGACCATGGTCAGGCCCAGCACGTGGTCCCGCAACGAGCCCTGCGTGGCGCGCGAGGGGCCGGAGAGGCCCGCCGCCACCATGCCGCCCACGGTGCCGCGGCCGTCGAAGCGGGGGGGCTCGAAGGCCAGGTGCTGGCCCTGGGCGGCCAGCAGCGCTTCCAGCTCGGCCAGCGGCGTCGCGGCCTTGGCCGTCACCACCAGCTCGGTGGGTTCGTAGGCGCTGATGCCGCTGAGGCCGGGCAGCTCGCCCAGTTCCAGCAGCTCGCCCCAGGGCTCGCCGCCATAGAACTGCTTGCTGCCCTGGCCTCGGATCTGCAAGACCTGACCCCGGGCCGCGGCCTCGCGGATGCGGGCCTGCAGCAGGCCCAGGTCGGCCGGCGCGATGCGGGGGGAGGGCGTGGCTTGTGCGCTCATTCAGAACCTCGGCAGATCGGGGAAGGCCAGCAGGCCCTTACGGACGTGCATCTTGCCGTATTCCGCACAGCGGGCATGGCTGGGGATGAGCTTGCCGGGGTTGAGCAGGCCTTGCGGGTCGAAGGCGGCCTTGAAGTCGCGCATCTGCTGCAGCTCCTCGGGGCTGAACTGCACGCACATGGACGAGAGCTTCTCGATGCCCACGCCATGCTCGCCGGTGATGGTGCCGCCCAGGGCCACGCTGGTCTCCAGGATCTCCGCGCCGAAGCGCTCGCAGCGGTCCAGCTGGTCCGGGTCGTTGGCATCGAAGAGGATGAGCGGGTGCAGGTTGCCGTCGCCCGCATGGAAGACGTTGGCGCAGCGCAGGCCGTACTTCTTCTCCATCTCGGCGATGGCCAGGAGGATGTCCGCCAGGCGCTTGCGCGGGATGGTGGAGTCCATGCACATGTAGTCCGGGCTCAGGCGGCCGGACGCAGGGAAGGCATTCTTGCGGCCGCTCCAGAAGCGCAGGCGCTGGGCC
This sequence comes from Roseateles flavus, assembly GCF_039872765.1. Lineage (NCBI taxonomy): Bacteria > Pseudomonadati > Pseudomonadota > Betaproteobacteria > Burkholderiales > Sphaerotilaceae > Roseateles > Roseateles flavus. The sequence goes on from NZ_JBDPZC010000001.1 coordinate 119,338, forward strand.
TCGTCGGCGCTCACTGAAATCTGCGTGGCGCCGCTGGCGCGCAGCACGGCGCTCATGCGCTCGATCTCCTCGTCGACCTCGTCCGGCGTGCCGTCGCTCTCGCACAGCAGGATGGCCTCGGCCGTGAGGTCGTAGCCGGCGTGGACGAAGTCCTCCACGGCGGCGGTCATGGGCTTGTCCATCATCTCCAGGCCGGCGGGGATGATGCCGGCGGCGATGAGGTCGGCCACGGCCTGGCCGGCCTTGCGGATGTCGTCGAAGCTGGCCATGATGCAGCGCGCCAGGATGGGGCGGGGCAGCAGACGCACCGTCACCTCGGTCACCACGGCCAGCATGCCTTCGCTGCCGACCACGGCGGGCAGCAGGTCAAGACCTGGCACGTCCAGGGCCTCGGAGCCGAACACGACGGTTTCGCCGCGCACGGTGAAACCCTTGACCCGCAGCACGTTGTGCAGGGTCAGGCCGTACTTCAGGCAGTGCACGCCGCCGGAGTTCTCGGCGATGTTGCCGCCGATGGTGCAGGCGATCTGGCTGCTGGGATCGGGCGCGTAGTAGAGGCCCAGGGGCGCGGCGGCCTCCGAGATCGCCAGGTTGCGCACGCCGCACTGCACGCGGGCGGTGCGGGCGAGGGGGTCGATGTCCAGGATCTCGTTGAGACGGGCCAGCGAGAGCACCAGGCCGTCCGGATGCGGCAGGGCGCCGCCCGAGAGGCCGGTGCCGGCGCCGCGCGCCACCACGGGGATCTCCAGTTCCAGGCAGCAGCGCAGCACCGCGGCCACCTGCGCCTCGGTCTCGGGCAGGGCCACGGCCAGGGGGCGGGCGCGGTAGGCGGAGAGGCCATCGCACTCGTAGGGCGTGGTCTCTTCCGCCTGCCACAGGAGGGCATGGGCGGGCAGCAGGCCGCGCAGGGCCTGCACCAGGCGGTGCTGGCGCTGGCTGCGCTCGGCCGGGGAGAGCGGGGCGGCGTCGTTCGCGTTCATGGCGGGGGCTTCATGCAAAGGGCGGGGCTCAGCGTCTCACTGTAGCCCCGCCGCGGGTCGCGCGCGGGCCGGCTTACCTCACCAGCCAGGTGAAGGGCGGCACATAGGCCTGCAGGGTCACGAAGATCCCCACCAGGCAGGCCAGCGCGATGCTGTGGAAGAAGACGTAGCGCAGGATGTCGCCCTCGTGGTTGAACCAGCGGGTGGCGGTGGAGGCCACGACGATGGACTGCGCGTCGATCATCTTGCCCATCACGCCGCCGGAGCTGTTGGCCGCGCCCATCAGGTTGGGGTTGAGGCCCAGCTGCTCGGCCGCCACCTTCTGCATGCCGCCGAAGAGCACGTTGGAGGCGGTGTCCGAGCCGGTCAGCGCCACGCCCAGCCAGCCCATCAGGGTGCCGAAGAAGGGGTAGAGCACGCCGGTGCCGGCGAAGGCCAGGCCCAGGGTGGTGTCCAGGCCGCTGTAGCGCGTCAGCGTGCCCAGGGCCAGCATCAGCACGATGGTCAGCAGCGAGGTGCGCACCAGCCACACCGTCTTGAAGAAGGTGCGGACCAGGGCCGGGAGGCCGTAGCCCATCAGCAGGCCGCCGATGATCGCCGCCACCAGGATGCCGGTGCCGGTGGAGGACAGCAGGTTGAAGACGTACTCGGCGGCCTCGCTGTGCGGCGTGGGCACGACGGGGGCGACCTTCTGCACCATCTTGTGCAGGCCCTCGATGACGAACTTGGGCGCGAAGATGCCGTTGAGCCAGGTCTTGGTGACCGGCAGGCCCCAGGCGAACACGAAGACGGTCAGGATCACCCAGGGCGTCCAGGCCTTGATGACGGCGGCGCGCGGGTGCACCTGCGGCTTCTGCGGCGGCAGGGCGGTGCCGCCGTCCTGCTCATGGCCCTTCAGCGAGACCGAGGTCCACAGCTTCCTGGGCTGCCAGACGCGCAGGAAGCCCACCAGGCAGGTCATTGACACCATGGCGGCGATCACGTCCACCAGCTCGGGGCCGATGAAGTTGCTCACCAGGTACTGCGGGATGGCGAAGGAGACGCCGGTCACCAGGATGGCGGGCCAGATCTCCATCATCGCCTTGCGCCCGGCGAAGGCCCAGATCAGCCAGAAGGGCACCAGCAGCGAGAAGAAGGGCAGCTGGCGGCCGATCATGCCGGAAACGGCCATCAGGTCGTAGCCGTGCACCTTGGCCAGCGTGATCACCGGCGTGCCCAGGGCCCCGTAGGCCACCGGCGCGGTGTTGGCGATCAGCGAGAGGCCCGAGGCGGCCAGAGGCGAGAAGCCGAGGCCGATCAGGATGGCCGCCGTCACCGCCACCGGCGTGCCGAAGCCGGCCGCGCCCTCGAAGAAGGCGCCGAAGGCGAAGGCGATCAGCAGCAGCTGCAGACGCCTGTCCTGCGTGATGCCGGCGATGGAGTCCTGCAGCACCTTGAAGCTGCCGTTCTGCTCGGTCAGCTGGTGCAGGAAGATGATGTTCAGCACGATCCAGCCGATGGGCAGCAGGCCGGTGAGCCCGCCCAGCAGCGCGGCCCGCGTGGCCATGCCCGCCGGCATGCCGAAGGCCAGGATGGCGATCAGCAGCGCACTGGCCAGGCCGGCCGCCGCCGCCACATGGGCCTTGAGGTGGAACACGCCCAGGCCCAGCAGCATGACCACCACCGGAATGGCGGCCACCAGCGTGCTGAGCAGCATGTTGTCGAAGGGGTTGTAGACCTGTTGCCAGACCATGGTTGTCTCCAGTCGCTCTTGGGGTGGGCCCTTGGGAATGAGCCACTGGGGAGCGATGGTGCGGGGCCAGGGTCAGGCGCGGCGTGAATCCTCGCGGGCGGGGCTTTGAGGAAATTTCAAAGCGGGGGCGGACACAGGGTAGATCCGGAGGCCGTCATCGCGGAGGCGTCAAGCTGTTGTCAGCGGCCCTCGGCTGATTCCCGCAGTGACCGGATGACACGGGCCGCCTGCTGGCCTTGCCAGGCGTTCTGCACGGTGCTGATGGCGATCAGGACGAACAGGGCCAGCAGGCCGCCAGTCATGAGACGGACGCCGGGCTGCTCCGCCGTCGAGAACATCATCCATCCGAAGACCAGGATGACTCCGGCGTGGAAGAGGCCGCGGCCCAGGGAGCGGTGCCTGGGCAGCACGTCCTCGCCCGTGGTGTGGTTGTGCCATCCCACGAGTGACTGGAAGTTGCCGGACTCCCGGAGCACGAAGCTGACCCGGTCGCCCGCCTTCAGGCTCGGGGTGCCGGGCGCGTTGAGGCCGTACACCTTGCGGCCCTGTGCCTCGAAGGAGAAGTCCGAGGTGGTGTCGCGGCTGCGTCCGATGGTCGGCCGCTGCACATCGAACACACGCTCCAGCGTCAGGGTCTCGACGTGCATGCTCAACGGTCTCCCTCGTGCAGCCGCCGCAGCCAGGCGGCCATCCCGCCCAGCACGCCCAGCCCGAGGAGGATCAGGTGCAGCTCGGGCAGCGCGATGAGGCGAAAGAGCGCGTTGGACTCGCTGAACGGCGCCAGCGGGCGGATGTCGGCATGCATGACGCTGTCCAGCATCACGTGGCTCCAGGCACCCAGCAGGGCGCCGAGCAGGAGCGAGCGCCGGTGCGGTGTCGGCAGGGGATGCCCCAGCCGCCAGCGCCGCCACCGCCCGCACAGCGCGGCCGTCGCGAGGCCGGCGAGCGTTGCACCGACGTAGGTGTGGAAGAAGGCATGGACCTGGGCCTGTCCGTGCAGGAGGTTCCAGACGGACTCCACGTCGATCAGCACATTGGCGGCGCAGAAGGCGAGGAAGCTCAGATGGCGGGGCGCAGCGCCGTGCAGGGCGGCGCCCAGGCCGAAATGAAAGGGCGTGACCGGCATGCCGCGCTGCTAGCCCAGCGCCTTGAACAACCAGTCCGCAAACGCCGCGCACTCCCAGCGCTCCATGGTCCCCTGCTTCCAGCACAGGTAGTGGTGGAAGGGCGAGGGCACGGTGCGGGGCGAGAGGCGCAGCAGGCGGCCGCTGTCCAGCCAGGTCAGGCCCAGCTTCATGCGCATCAGCGCCACGCCGAAGCCGGCCGCCGCGGCGTCCAGCACCAGGCCGACGTCGTTGAACTGCGCGCCGGTGCGGGGCTCGTCCAGGTGGATGCCGTGGGCCTCGAACCAGGTGCTCCAGGGGTCCAGCGGGCTGCGGATGAGGCGGGCGCGGCGGATGTCCTCGGCGCTGTCGAAGCCCTCGAAGGGACCGAACTCGTGCAGGTACTCGGGGCTGCAGACGGGGGTGAGCTCGTCGCTGAGGATGCGGCGGTACTCGAGGCCGGGGTAGTCGCCGGTGCCGTAGCGGATTTCGAGGTCGGCATCCTCGGACTTGGTGTTGGTCAGCGGGATGGCCACCTGCATCACCAGCTCGATCTCCGGATAGGCATGGCGGAACAGGGCCAGGCGCGGCAGCAGGATCTGGCGCGAGAAGGTGGGCGTCACCGCCAGGCGCAGCCGGGCGGACTGCAGGCCGGGGCCGTCCGGACGGGGGATCTGCTGCAGGGCCTTGAGCCCCTGGCGCACCGAGGGCAGGTAGCGCTGGCCTTCATCGGAAGGGCTGAAGTCCCGGCCGAAGAGCTTGAAGCCCAGCTGCGACTCCAGCTGGCGGATGCGGTGGCTGACGGCGCTGGGCGTCACGCTCAGTTCCTCGGCCGCCAGGCTCACGCTGCGCAGCCGCGCCACGGCCTCGAAGGCCAGCAGGCTCTGGATGGGCGGGATGCGGGGGGCGGCCATGCGCGGCGTGGGGGAGGCTGGCGCAAACAGTCGCGGGACGGCCGGGCCGGCCTCTCAGCGCACGCTGCCGCGCTTGCTGGCCGGGGCCTTGCGTGTGGACGCCTTCACCGCGGCCTTCACCGCGGGCCTGGTCGCCGCGTTCGCGGCAGCCCCGGCGGCGGCACCGGCAGCCGCGCCGGCCGCGGCGGCCGCGCTCTTGGCCACGTTCAGGGGCATGGCGGCGGCTTTCTTGATCGTCTCGCCCGCTGCGTCGAAGCTCTGCTTGACCATGGTGCCGGCCAGGTTCTTCGCGGCATCGGTCGCGCCGTCCTTCATGGCCTGGGTGGCCAGCTGCGTGAACTGGTTGCTGAGCGCCGACCACCACTGCATGGGGTCCACCGCACCCAGGCCGGGCAGGGCGGGCGCCTCGGCGGCCTTCGCGGCTTTCGTGGCCTTGGCGGCAGGCTTGTGCGCCTTGGGCGCGGCCGCCGCAGGCATGCCCGGCATCTCCGGCAGCTTGTACTCGGGCATGGGCGGCACCTTGAGCGTCTCGCCCAGCTCGGCGAGGGGCACGTTCATGGACTTCAGCGTGGACAGCGTCATGCGCTGCACCTCCAGCGCCTGGATGGTGGCGCCCAGCATGCGGGCGTTCTGCTCCAGCCAGAACTGCACGGTGCGCAGCTCCTCGATGCGCTTGGAGAGCTCCTCCGGGTTCAGCGTGGGGGCGACCCACTGGCCGATGCCCGGCAGGGCCGCGCCGGCGTTCTTGACCAGGCCCTGCAGGAACTCGAAACCGGGCACGAACTTGCTGAAGCTGCTGCTGTCTGCCATGGGGCCTCCTGGGGTGATGGCGCGATGGTAGCGCCAAGGCGCGGCGGACCGCCGCTCAGCGCGGCTCCGGCCAGCGCTGCGTGACCCTGAAGCCACGCGCCTGCAGGGCCTCCAGCAGGCTGCCCTCGCCGGTCATGTGCAGGGCCCCGACGGCCACCAGCAGGCGCCGGCCCTTGCCATGCAGCCGGGCGATGCGCTCGGCCATGCCCGGGTTGCGGTCGGCGATCGTGCGCTTGAGTGCGGCGCGATCGGCGGCGCTGTGGACGCAGTCGCACCACTGCTCGTAGGTTTCCAGCGTGCGCAGGTCCCCCTGGGCCCAGGCCTCGGCCAGGCGGCGGGTCTGGAGGCGCACCTCGGGCGATTCCAGCTGGCGCAGGCTCTCGCGCACTTCCTCCAGCGCTTCCTGGCGGTCCGCCGGGATCAGGGCCTGCAGCTGCAGCGTGGGGGTCTCCAGGCCGGCGAACTCGAGCCCGCGCAGCCGGGCCTGGATCATCAGCCCCATCTCCTGGCCGAACTCCGCGCCCAGCCCGTCCCTGCGGGCACTCTGGGCCAGCAGCTGGCCCACCTGCAGCACGGGGTGCAGCGTGGCGTAGGGTGTCAGATCCGTGCAGCTGCTGCGGGCGAGGGCCTGCATGCGGGCCTTCAGATCCGGGGGCAGGGGGAGCGAAGGACGGCCCGGCACCGGGCTCATCAGGGCCTGCAGCACATAGACATTGCTCAGGTCGAGCTCCAGGGCCAGGGTGTCGCTGGCGTCCAGGGCCGCCTGCAGCCGCGGGCCCGGGATCAGCCACTCCGGCCGCCCCAGGTGGATGCTGGCGAAGAGCCAGGCACTGCGGCCGTCCTTCTCGAGCTGCCACAGCAGGCCGCGGTCCGGCGCGCCGGCCGGCGGCTGGGCCAGCAGGGCGGGATTGGGCGCCGACAGCGGCGGCGGGCAGTCCTGGGCCTGGGCGGCGCCCGCCAGCCACAGAGCGAAGAGGGCCGCGCCGCAGCGGCGCAGGCAGTGTCGGACCAGATTCATGGGCGCTCCACGGTGAATTCTCCCGCGTGCTGGCTGAACTTCAGCCGGCCCAGCACGTCCATGCCCAGCAGGGGGGCGTCCAGTGTCGGCAGCACGACCACGCGCAGGCGCGGCGCCTGCAGGCCGCCCTCCAGGCTCAGGTCCACCTCGGCCGCGTAGCCATCGACCACGCCGCCGGCCGTGTTGCTGCGCAGGGATTCGAGGGGCCGCAATCCCAGCTGATCCGCGAGGGCACGGGGCAGGGCCGTGGTGGTGGCGCCGGTGTCGACCAGGAAGACGGTGTCCCGGCCCGCCAGCCGGCCTGGCCAGTGGAAGTGGCCGTCCGGGCCCCGCTGCAGGCGCAGCTCGCGCTCGTTGAGGGTGAAGCGCGGGCGTTCGCGCTGGTGCTGCCAGGCCAGCACCGCCAGGAAGACGGCAGTGAGGATCAGCAGCCAGATCGTCAGCAGCTTGAAGGTGGAAGGCAATTCCTGGCTCATGTGCGCACGATGCCACAGCTTTGAGGGACAGGCGTCGCATGCGCGCACGTGCGCCCCTAGGCCGGCTCGCCAGCGGCGGGCAGCTTGGCTATTCTGGGCGGCCAATGCAACAGGACGTTGCATATCCGTGTCCTCCGGTATCCAGGATTCTCGGGAGATTCAAGGATGTTCACTGCCTCCGCCGCCCCTTCCGAGCCCCGGCCCACGGCCTGGGCGATCCGCGTGCATGACCTGGGCCAGGCCCGCGCCTTCTATGGCGAGCTGCTGGGCTGCAGGGAGTCCCCGCCTGCCGAGTGCGCCCTGAGCTTTGACTTCTTCGGGACCCATCTGGCCGTGTGGCCGGACGACACCGATGCGCCTGGCGTGGCCCCGGGCCCGCTGGACGCCTGCCTGGCGCTGCCGCAGTGGCGCAACCTCGCCCAGCGCCTGATGGCCGCGGGCACCCGCTTCGAGGTGCCGCCGCATTGCGAGCAGGAGGGCCGGGCGGGCGAGCGCTGGACCATGTTCATCCGCGATCCCAGCGGCAATGCCCTGGAGATCCGCGCCGTCGGTGGCGCAGCTCCTCGCTGGCATTGAGTCCGGCGCCATGAAAAAGGCCTCCGCAAGGGGAGGCCTGCTGCGCCGCGCCTGGCCGGGGCCAGGGCGATGATCAGAAGCGGCGGCGGGCCATCGGCGCACCGCCGGCGCGGGGCTCCAGGTGGCGGAAGGTGATGCGGCCCTTGTTCAGGTCGTAGGGCGACAGCTCCAGCGAGACCTGGTCGCCTGCCAGGATGCGGATGTTGTGGCGGCGCATCTTGCCACCGGTGTAGGCCACCAGCGAGTGCCCGTTCTCCAGGGTCACGCGAAAGCGCGAATCCGGCAGCACTTCGTCGACCTTGCCGCGCATCTCGATCAGTTCTTCTTTTGCCATGGATCTGTCCTTTGTTGAATCGTTGGTGGTCCGACGCCGCCGGCCGGGCCTGGCCGCTGCCCCACGCCTGAAGCAGCAGGAGGCTGCCGCGAGGGGCTGCAGGGGAGCCATCGGCTGACGGGCGCCTGCGCGGCGGGAGCGGCACGCGCGGGCTGGAGCATTTCAGGGACACGCGGACGGGGCCACCGACCGTGTGCGTTGCGGGTGTGCAGTTCAGGATTCCGGGCTGGACAGGCGGGCCCTGCCGGTGTCAGGAATCGATGAGCCAGACGAGCTTGCCTGGGGTCGCGGGCGTCCCCCGGGAAGGACGGCTGCTGGCCGTGGCGTCCGTCGGGCCGCTCGGGCCGGGGAGGGACGCACAGAATGCTGCAGAGGAAAGCGAGACGGCAGCAATGGGACGCAGTTTAACAGCCGTCCTTGCAACCCGCCCCCTGGCGACCGCCCAGGATGCCAACTGTGGCCGCCTTCGCGGGCCCAGAAGGCCTGGATCGCCGGCCTGCGGCGCGCCTGGCCCGGTGCGCGCTGGGTAACGCCGGCCGGGCGGGCGCAGGCTCAGGCGCGCGGCGGCGGGCTGCCCAGCTCGCCCTTGAGCCGCCAGGCCAGGCCGGCGAGGCCCAGCACGCTGAAGCCCAGCACGGCCCACAGCGCCCAGCGCTTGCGGGCGGCGGGGTCCTCCCAGGCAGGCGGCGGTGCCGGCGCAGCCTGGACTTGCGCCGTACCCGGCCGGGCCTCGGGCAGCTGGTACTCGCTGCCGGGCTGGTAGCCGGGCATCAGGGTCTGCAGCGCCAGGTGGCCGGGGCCAGGCGCCGGTGCCCCCAGCTGCAGGCGCAGGCCCGCCAGCTGGGCCGGATCGGCCGGCAGCAGGGTGACCAGCTGGGGCGGTCGCCACAGCCACTCCAGGCTCAGCGCGCCCTGGGCCAGTTCCGCCGGCACCGGCCCTTGCGCCACCAGCCGCCACTGGCGGGCCGGCGCGGCCTGGACGGGCTCGGCGGGCGACTGCCCCTCCACGCCGCCACGCTGCATGCGCCAGGCGACGAACTGCTGCACCGGCTGCCAGGCCTGGCCGTCCTGCTGCCGCTGCTCCAGCCGCAGGCTCAGCAGCTGGTTGAGGGCCGGCAGCCGCACCCGCAGGGCCTCCGGGCGCAGGGGCAGGGGCAGGTCCAGGCGCCAGCGGGGCGCCTCACCGGCCTGCGGGGCCTCGGGCCGCCAGGACAGGCTTTCGGTGACCAGGTCCGGGCGTTGCCGGCTCTCGGCGCTCAGCGTGACGGCGTGCAGCTGCACCGGTGTCTTGAATTGAAGGCGCAGGTAGGGAGGCAGGGGCTGGTCTGCGGGCCAGTCGATGCGCCTGAGCTTCAAGGCGGGCGCCGCGGCGGCGGCGGGCAGGTCCAGCAGCTGGGCGCTGCGCAGGGGGCGCCAGTGCAGGGCGTCGTCGCTGGCTTGCAACTGCACGGTCAAGGCCTGCCCCCCGGACGCAGCCGCCCAGTCCAGCAGCAGGTCCAGCGGGCGTTCGCCGGGGTGGCGCAGGGCGGACAGGTCCAGCAGCCAGCGCGCACTGCCCGGCGCGCCGGTGCCCGCCGGGGGCTGGGCGCGGGTGTGCGTCTGCAGGTGGCGCACCCGGCCTTGCTCGTCAAGCTCGATGTCCAGCGATCGCGCGGCATCCGCGGGCTGCGCGCCGGCCGCCTCCGGCCAGGCCCACAGCGGCACGGTCGCCTCGCGGCGGGACTGCCCGTCGGGCGGCGGGCCTGCCCAGGCGCTGGGCAAGACCTGACCCTTCGCATCCAGCACCTGCACGGACTCCACCCCCGCTCCGGGGGCTGCACCCAGCAGTGCCCAAGGCAGGGCCAGGCGCTGCAGGCCACCGCCAGGCTGCGCTTGCAGCGGCGCCCAGACCAGGACCGGCGCCGGCGTGGCCTGGCTTGCCGCGGGGGCAGTCGGTCCGGCCTGTGCGGCACCCAGGTTCAGGCAGATGCCCAGGACGACGGTCCGGCAGGTGGCGAGGGCCAGGCCGCCCGGGCCCGGCAGCGGACGCGGGGACCTCATGCGCCCGCCTTTGCATCGGTGCCGCCGGCGACCGGCGGCAGGGGGGCGACATAGCCGATCACCAGCATCAGCAGGCCCACGACGAGGAAGCTGGCAATGCGCATGAGGCTGTTGAGCATGGCCAGGTCCAGCAGGAAGAGCTTGAGCACCACCACGCCCAGCAGGCCGGCGCCCAGCATCCAGGCGCCGCGAGCCAGGCGCGGGGGCGCACGGCGGGTGGCCCAGCCCATGGTCGCCAGCGCGCAGAGCGTCCACAGCAGGCTCAGGCTGGTCTGCACCAGGCTGCTGCCCAGGGCACCGTCCAGCCACAGGGGCGTGCCGGCCCACAGGCTCAGGCTGCGCACCAGCAGGCTGTTGAGCCAGAAGAAGGCCAGGCCCGCGCCCCAGCGGAGCCAGCCGCCGCCCAGGCGGCCATCGGCTTCGCTGCGGCCCAGGCGCAGCGCATACAGCAGGGCCAGACCATGGGCGAGGTCCAGCGGGTTGAGCAGAGGCAGCGAGGGCAGCGGATCCATGCGGCCGTTGCCCAGCAGATTCGCCAGCAGGCTCCAGCCCATCAGCACCGCCAGCCAGGGGCGCAGCACGGTCTGGCGCAGCCAGGTCTGATGGGGCAGCAGCGGCCAGCGTCGGGCAAGGCGCGGGCCCAGCATCGCCAGGCAGGCCAGGGTCGGCAGCACGATCAGCGCGGCGGGCGTCCAGGCCTCGTGGCGGCCGATATGGGCGACGGCCAGGGCATACGGCAGGGCCGCGGCATGCAGCAGCAGATGCCAGGCGCCCAGGGTCAGCAGGAACTGGCGGGCGGGCAGGCCCGCGCTGTCCGCGTCGGCGTCCTGGCGCCACAGCAGCCAGGCGGCGGCGAGCAGGCCCAGCAGGGCGATCTCCAGGCCGCCCTGGCGCAGCAGCAGGGCGTCGGCGCTGCCCTCCATGCGGGCGAGCGCCAGCGTCAGCCGGGCCAGGCCCAGGACCAGACCCAGTGCCGCGAGGCCCTGCGCAGCCACGCCCAGGGCCGGCCAGCGCAGGCGGCGGCGCAGACCTTCACCGGCCAGCGCCAGCAGCGCACTCCAGCCGGCGGCCAGCAGCGCCTCGCCATAGCGTGCCTGCTCCCACTGGGCCAGCTCCTTCACGCCGCCCGCCCACAGCTGCACGAGGGCGCCGGTCAGCAGCATCCACGACATCACCGGTTCGGCGAAGCTGCGGGCCACGGCGCTGTCGCGGGGCTGGCGCTGCAGGGCATGGCTGCTGAACAGCAGGGCCGCTACCAGCAGGCTCAGGCCCAGCCAGGCGCTGTTCATGAAGAGCCAGCCGCCCGGGGCAGGGGCTTCGCCGGCTCGATGGCCCCAGTAGGCCAGGCAGGCCAGGACCTGCAGCAGCAGCCCCATCACCGCGGCCCAGCGGCGTTGCTGGCGCAGCGCGATCCACAGCACGCCGGCGCCCTGCACGGCCCAGGCGGCGCTGGTCCAGCGGGCATCCAGGGCCAGAGGGGTCACCAGGGCCAGGAAGATCAGGCCCAGCGCCAGCATGCCCTCCACCAGCACCAGTACGCGCTCGCCCGCCAGGCGCAGCAGACGGCGCCCCAGCACCAGGTAGAGGCCGGACAGCACGGCCGCGCTGAAGGCCAGGGCCAGGGGCTGGTGCTGCAGCATGGCGGACTGCAGGCCGAAGGCGGCGATGGGCGTGCCGAAGAGCAGGCTGCCGTCCACCAGGGCCAGGTCTTGCCCCGGCTCGCTGCGCTCGATCATGTGCAGGGTGTACTGCACGCCGATGTAGAGATACAGCAGGAAATGGGCGATCAGGAAGGGCTCGGTGCTCGCGAAGAGCGCGGGCTGGTAGGCGCCGAAGCCCCAGGCCGAGGCGATGGCCAGGGTGAAGGCGAACCCCTCCAGGTGCAGCAGCTTCCAGGGCTTGTGCCGGGCGATGGCCGCGATGCTGACGTTCAGCAGCAGGTAGTAGCTCAGCAGCGCCACATGGCTGCCCTGGCCGGTGGACACAAGCACCGGCGCGAGGAAGGCCCCTCCGAAGCCCAGGGCCGCGAGGGGGAGGGCGTCCTGCTTGAGGGCCAGGGCGGTGATGGCGGCGCACAGCAGGGCCATCAGGCCGAAGCTCAGGCCAGCGGGCATCAGGCCGTAGAGCCGGAAGGCCGCGAACAGGGTCATGTAGGCGATGCCAACGCCCGCGCCCTGCAGGCTGAGGCCATAGCCGCGACGCCGGGGCGTGAGGCGCAGGCCGAGCGCCGTCAGGCCCAGGCCGCCCAGTGCGCTGCCGGCCAGGCGCCAGGCCAGGGGAATGACGGCGTGCTCGGCGGCATAGCGCAGCAGCAGGCCCACGCCCACCAGCAGCACCAGCACGCCCACACGCACGATGGTGTTGCCGCCGCGGAACCACGCCAGCACGCTGGCGCCCAGGCTGCTGGTGACTGTCAGGCTGCGTTCATCGGGCTCCAGGGCGGGGTCGGGCAGGACCTTGGCGGCCGGGGCGGGCAACGGATCTGCCGGCAGCGCGCCGGCTGGATCTTCGGCCACCTCCAGCGCAGCAGGGGCGGTAGGGGCGGCGGGCGGGGCGAGCACGGAGGCGAACTGCCGCACGGTGCTTTCCGCCAGCGAGGCCGGCGCCACAGGGGGCGCGGCGAAGGTGGCAGGGGCTGTTGGAGGTGCCGTCTCGGGCGTGCTTGCAGACGTCCTCGTGGTGGCCGCTGCCGGACCCGAGGCCGGGGTGGTCACCGAGCCCGGCGAGGACTGCATCTGCTGCTGCAAGCCTGCGACTTGCTCCTGCAGCTGGCTCACGCGGCGATGCAGGTGGGCCGCCACGCCGCCCATCACGGCGCCCAGGGCCACGAAGCCGCCCTCGCGCCAGCCGAACCAGTCGCCCAGGATCCAGGCCACGAAAAGGCCCAGCACAGGTCCCAGCACACGCATGCCATCCTCCTTGCGCTTCGCGAGCGCTTGTCCTGCCGCTGCGGGGCGGCGTCTGCGGCGGATTGTGGCAGGGCGCCTGGGGGCTTCAGTCCCCCGCCTGGGGGTGATGGACGGGGCAGGTGGCACCGGGTGGCGCCAGGCGGCCGTCGCCATAGGAGCGCAGCACCTGGGCCACATGCACCTGGTAGCCCTGCAGCCAGCGGGCCTGCTGCCGCTTGGCCTCCAGGTGGGCCGGGTGCTGCATCAGGGCCTGCAGCGCTTCCAGGGACTCCCAGTAGTAGACGTTGCTGACGAGGCCGCGCTCGGCGTTGTCCCAGCTCTCCTCGCCGAGGTAGCCGGGAAGGGCGCGTGCGGCCTCGGCAATGGTGGCATCCAGGGCATGGAACTCGGCGTCCCAGTCGCCCTTGGCGAAGATGAAGGTGGCGGTGTACATGAGGCGTCTCGGCGAGGCCGCGTTGGCAAGATCGGGGGAGACCTGCGCGGTGCAGGCATGACCGGCAGCACAGGAGGCCGCCGCGGGTTCATGAGTATGCTGGCCGCTTCCCTCTGACCAGGCCCTTGCCATGCCCACGATGAAGCTGACCCTTGCGACCTGTGCGCTGTGCGCGCTGCTGCTGGGCGCCTGTGCCAGCCCGCCCGCGCCGGGCGCTGATGCGGAGCCCGCGCTGAAGGCCCTGGCCCGCGGCTATGTCGAGGCCCAGTTCGCCTTCGACCAGGGGGCGCTGCAGCGCCTGACGTCGCCGCAGTTCGTGGAGGTCTCACCCCGGGGTGAGGTGGACGAGCGCGCCGCCGTCATCGGCTTCTATGCGGCGGACAGGAAGACCGCCACGCCGCCCCACCGGGTGCTGGACCAGCAGGTGCGAGTCAGCGGCCCGACGGCCGTCGTCACCCAGACCCTGGAGATGGGCAGCAGCCCGCGTCTCGTGCGCATGACGCAGGCGCTGTCGGCCACCTGGACGCAGGGGCAGTGGCTGCTGACCTCCTCGCAGACCACGCCGCTGCCGCCGCCGAAGCAGCCCTGAATCCAGCGGTCGAACTGGGGGTCAGGTCTTGCCTGCCCCCAGCCAGAGCAGCAGGGCGATGGCCAGGAAGGCCAGCCACGACAGGTGCCGGCCGCGCGTGAACACCAGCGGAAAGAGCGCCGAGAGCGCGGCAAGGCCGCTGAAGACCTGCAGCACAAGCCGCGTCTGCAGCGGCCCCTGCGCGGCCAGCAACACCAGGGCAGCCAGGGCCCACCACACCAGGGTCAGCAGGTGCCACACGAAGCGCAGCGTGCCTGTCGTGAAGGCGGTGCTTCCCAGCAGTGCCGGCAGGTTCTCGTGCTTGAAGAGCCGGCGCAGCAGGTAACGCTCGCCCAGCCAGGAATGGGCCAGGCCGGTGAGGAAGATCAGCAGTGCGGCGAGGGTCAGCAGCATGGGATGCCAGCCTAGGGCCATTGCGCAGGCCGTGCGTCGACCGCGTTTCACGGATGTGCGCTCTGCGGCGCCGGTCGACCCTCAGTGCCTGAAGCCGATGTTGCGCTGCTGCCGCACTTCGGGCTTGACGCGGTGCTCGGCCTCCAGCTGCTCGAGGAACTCCTCGGCGCCGGGCGTCTCGCCCAGGATCTCGCCCTGCTGGCGCACGGCGGCGAAGTCCCCGGGGGTGAGGCTGTCCAGGCGCTGCAAGCGTTCGCGCTGGGCGGCCGTGGGGGCGGCACCGGCCTCGCGCTCGAACATGGTCCAGCGCTGCTCGGCGCGCAGGGGCTTGAAGCGGATCTTGAAGGCGAAGCGGCGCAGCGCGGCCTCGTCCAGGTCCTCGAAGAGATTGGTGGTGCAGATGAAGATGCCGGGGAAGCGCTCCATGCCGGCCAGCATCTCGTTGACCTCGCTGACCTCGTAGTGGCGCTCGGCCATGCGGCGGCTGCGCAGGAAGCTGTCGGCCTCGTCCAGCAGCAGCACCGCGCCCTCCTGGCCGGCGGACTCGAACATGCGGGCCATGTTCTGCTCGGTCTCGCCGACGAACTTGCTGGAGAGGTCGCTGGCCTGGCGCACCATCAGCGGCCGGCCCAGCTGCTCGGCGATATGCTCGGCCAGGGCGGTCTTGCCTGTGCCAGGCGGGCCGTAGAAGCAGAGGTTGCCGTGCCCGCGCTTGCGCAGGGCCTGGACGATGCGGGCGACCTCATAGCGGGATTCGCAGTTCAGCAGGTCCAGCTCGTACTGGGTGACGCGGCGCCGCTCCTCGCGCTCCTGCGACTGGTGGCCCAGGGCGCGGTCGGCGTTGAGCAGCTGGCGGTCGATCAGGCGTTCGTAGCTGGCGGCCGATTCCTCGTCGCAGGTCAGCTGCGCAAAGCGCACCGCGGTGCGGATCTGGGCCGGCGTGAGGCCGCGGCGCGCGGCCAGGCGCTCGCGGAATTCGGCCGTCACCGGCACGTCGGCCAGGGCACGCTGCACCAGGCTCAGGCGTGCGCCGGGCGGCGGGGACTTGAGCTCGAGGTGGTACTGGAAGCGGCGGCGGAAGGCCGGGTCGATCTGCTCGATGCGGTTGGTGACCCAGATCACCGGCACCGGGTTGCTCTCCAGGATCTGGTTGACCCAGGCCTTGCCGCTGACCGAGTTGCCGCTGGGCATGTCCAGTGCGGAGTCGAGGCGGGCCATCAGCTGGACGGTGTCGCCGGACAGGGGCGGGAAGACGTCTTCCACCTCGTCGAAGAGCAGGGCCACATTGCTGCTGGCCTTCAGGAAGACCTGGCTGATCTGCAGGGAGCGGTAGCGGTCGCGGCCGGAGAGGGAGTTGCCGTCGCGGTCCGCGTACTCGACTTCATAGAGGTCCAGGCCGGCCGCCTGCGCCGCCACCTTGGCCAGCTCGGTCTTGCCGGTGCCCGGCGGGCCGTAGAGCAGCACGTTGACGCCCGCCTGGTGGCGCGCCACCGCATGGCGCAGCAACTGGCCCAGCAGGGCGAGGTCCTCGGCGACGAACTGGAAGTCCTGGGCCGAGAGCTCGCTGCGCGTGGCCGGCCGGGTGAAGACGGCCATGAGGTCGTTGGGATCGCGGTACTCGCGCATCAGCACCGGCGGGAGCTGGTCGCTGACCTTCATCAGGTCGGCCAGGTCGGTGATGTTGTGCTCGGAGATCAGGTTCTCCACCATGCCGATGCGTTCCAGGCGCGAGCCCGCGCGCAGGGCCTCGGCCACCTCGCGCTCGTCCACGCCGGCCACGGCCGCGATGGCGGCGAAGGCCTCCTGCGCGTTGTTGACCTTGAACTCCACCAGCGCCCCGCGCAGCTCGCGCTGGTAGCGGGCCAGGGTGCCGTAGAGCAGGATGGCGCGCTCCGCCGGGTTGAGCTGCAGCAGGTGGCCCAGCGAGGCGATGTTCTTCTCGACCAGGGTGGACTCGCGCTTGAGCTGACGGTCCAGGTGCTCGCAGGTGCTGGCCAGCAGGGCCATCATGTCCTTGGGAGAATCCTTGATGTATTCGTCCAGGTAGAAGAAGAGCGTGGCCTCGGCGAAGGGTCCGTTCCAGACGCCGTGGCGTTCGAGGAAGCGGGTGTCGTCGAGTTCCGTGTGTCCGGCCCAGAGTTCGTTGTGGGCGCAGCGCTGGGCGAGGTAGGCCCGCAGGCGGGTCAGCACGCGCTGCGGCCAGACGAGGTGGCGGCCGGTGAAGGAGAGAAGGCCGTTGAAGTCGCGCCGGAGGTTGAAGCGGTTGGCGTGCTTGACCGTCAGCGTGAGCACGAAGTGCGAGCACATGCGGTCCATCACGGGGGCGTCCCGGAGGCCTGGCGATGCCAGGACGCGCAGCTCTGCCAAACGCTTCACCATGGGCCTCTCCTCACAGAGGATGAATGGAACGCCGGGCTGTCAGGCCCGGCGTCCGACCCATCTTGGCGCAGGGAAGGCGGAAGGACAAGTCCCGTTCGGGGTCTGGTTTCGTGAACTCTCTCGCAAAAGACGCCAGGGGAACGGGGCCGTGACGCGATGATCAAGCCCCGCGGCGGCACGCGGTGCCTCAGTGCATGACCACGGGCTGCTGGCCCATGTTGGCGTAGCGCTCGATGAAGTCGTCCAGCTCTTCCTCGCTGGGCTCCTGTTCGATGAGGGCTTCCACGCCTTCCTGGAACTGCTGGGCCAGGGCGCCCTCGATGAAGATCTCCTTGCGGGAGAACTTGTCGACGATCTCGAAGCCTCCCCGCTGCAGGGCGGGAAGCTCACGGCCGTCATGACGCAGCTGCTCGACGGGCACGTCGAACTGCACCACGATGAAACTGGGGGAGTTGTAGAGCATGTGCATGATGGACTCCTGTGACCAGCAACTGCGGTCGGCAGGACCGGTTTCAAGGGGAACCGGCCTGCTAACGGCCTCGACCGCGATCAAATAGTGGCAGAAAGCCTGGCTGATCGGCGGATGGCGGGTCTTTTATTTGTGGCAGGCGCGTCACAAATCACACGGCCGGGCGCGCCCCGGGGCTGGCGAGCTCGTCCTGCAGCTCCATTTCCCAACCTTCCTCCTCGCCAATCTGCTGGTGCAGTCGCACGGGCAGGTACTGGCGGGCGGGATCCAGCCACACATCGAGGCGGGTGTCGTGCGGGCCCAGGCCGCCGCGCTGCAGATGCCACAGTCCGCCCTCCTGGCCCAGCACGCTGAACTGCCAGCGGTGCAGGCCGCCGCGGATCAGGGCCACGGGCATCTCGAAGCGCTGCCCCGGCAGCGGCGCGCCGTGCTGGATCTGCCAGGCCTGCAGCAGGGCGGGCAGCTGCAGCCACCAGGACAGGCGGTCCTGCGTGGCCGGCGCCAGGGGCTGCAGCTCGGTGCTGGCGGAGTAGCTGATCACGCCCTGCTCCCGTCGGAAATTGAGCGCTTGCATCTCGCGCGTGCCGCGCAGCACCGCGAAGCGCAGCGGCGCCAGGCCCAGGGCATCGCGGCGACCTTCGCTGCGCCAGCCGGGCAGGGGATGGCCGGGCAGCTGGCGGCGCAGCTGCAGGGCGTAGTCCTCCCCTTGGGACTGCCAGTGCAGCCAGGCCTGGCCTTCGACGCCGGCCTGGCGCAGGCGGTAGCGCCAGAGGCCCTCGCCCTGCGGCGGCAGGGCGGCCAGGTCCTGGGCCGTCATGGCGGCGTCCGCGGCGTCTTCGGGCGCCGAAGCGGGCAGGGCTGGCGCCGCGAGGGCTTGCGTTGCCGCGGGCGCCGGCTCCGCCGCGGGACGCTCCGGGCTCCTGGGCTTCGGAGCTTCGGCCGGCGCGGCGGCCTGCGGCGGTACCCTCACGGCGGGCCGGGCCGCCTCGCGCAGGCTCAGCAGCACCGGCGCGCTGTGCAGGGCCGGCGGCTCCTGGGCCGGCCAGCTCGTCAGCAGCCAGGCGTGGGCCAGCAGGGCCAGGCCCACGGCCGCGGCCAGGCCCCGCCCGGGCCGGGGGGCCAGGCGGTGGGCGGGGCGGGGCGCAGGAGAGGCTCGGCTCATTGGACAATGCGGTGCATGCAGGAGTGTCACCCACGATGAAACTAGCCACCTACCGAGACGGATCCCGCGATGGCCAGCTCGTGGTCGTCTCCCGGGACCTGAGCCAGGCGCACTACGCCAACGGCATCGCCTCGCGTCTGCAGCAGGTGCTGGACGACTGGAATTTTCTCGCGCCACAGCTGGAAGACCTCTTCCTCACCTTGAACCATGGCAAGGCCCGCCATGCCTTCGCCTTCGAGCCGGTGCGCTGCATGGCGCCCCTGCCGCGCCCGCGGGCCCTGCTGCAGGGCAATGCCTACGCCGAGTTGCAGGCCCTGCTGCAAGGCCGGGAGGCAGCCTCGGAGCCCGTGCTGCTGCGCGGCCCGGCGGAGTCCCTGCAGGGTCCCACCGAGCCGGTGCGCCTGCCCAACGAGGCCCTGGGCCTGGACTTCCAGCCCGGCCTGTTCGTCGTGTGTGCGGATCTCGCCCAGAGCGCGAGCCCTGAGCAGGCCCTGGAGGCGGTGCGCCTGCTGGGCCTGTCCTGCGACTGGACCCTGCAGCAGCTGGCCCTGCGCGAGCGGGAGGCCGGCCTGGCTCAGCAGCTGAGCCAGCTGGCCTGCACGCTGGCGCCTGTGCTGGTGACGCCGGACGAGCTGGGCGAGGCCTGGCGCGAGGGCCGTCTCAAGGGCAGCCTGCAGTCCCTGCTGAACGGCCGCAAGTTCGGCCCCATCGACCTCGGCGCCGGGCTGCGATTCGGCTTTGGCGATCTCATCGCCCAGGCCGCCCGCCTCAAGCCCCTGCGCGGCAGCGTGCTGGTGGCCAGCGGCCCACTGGGCCCGGCCCGGCCGCGCCAGGGCTGCGCCAGCCTCAGTCACCGCCGGACCCTCGAGGCCGACGAGAAGGGCGGCGTGCAGACCGGCTTCATGAAGTGGGGCGACAGCCTGCGCGTGGACCTCAAGGGCGCGGACGGCCAGAGCGTCTTCGGTGCCATCGACCTCGACGTGCTGAACCTGAGCGATCCCGATCCCCAGGACGCTGCGGCGGCCCCGCAGGCGGAGCCTGAGCCCGAGGCGGCGGCCGAGCTCGAATCCGCTGAGCCGGGCACCGAACCGGGCACCGAACCGGGCCAGGAGGTGGCGGAATGAGCAGCGCCGGCCGCCAGGCCATCGTCATCGACACCGACCCGGGCCAGGACGATGCCATCGCCATCCTGCTGGCCCTGGCCAGCCCCGAGCTGGAGGTGCTGGCCATCAGCACCGTGGCCGGCAACGTGCCCCTGGCCCTGACCAGCCGCAATGCCCGCATGGTGTGCGAGCTGGCGGGCCGTCCGGACCTGCCCGTGCATGCCGGCGCGGACCGCCCGCTGCTGCGCCCCCTGGTCACGGCCGAGCACGTGCACGGCAAGACCGGGCTGGATGGCCATGAGCTGCCTGCGCCCACCATGCCGCTGCAGGCCGAGCACAGCGTGGACGTCATCATCCGCAGCGTGATGGAGCGCCCTGCCGGCAGCGTCACCCTGTGCCCGCTGGGCCCGCTGACCAACATCGCCCTGGCCCTGCAGAAGGAGCCCGCGCTGGCGCAGCGCATCGGCCGCATCGTGCTGATGGGCGGGGGCTGCTTCGAGGGCGGCAACATCACGCCGGCCGCCGAGTTCAACTGCTATGTCGATCCGCATGCGGCGGCCGTGGTCTTCGGCAGCGGCGTGCCCCTCACCATGGTGCCGCTGGACTGCACGCACCAGGCCCTGACCAGCCCGGCGCGTATCGCGGCAATCCGGGCCCTGGGCGGGCGCATCGGGCCGGCGGTGGCGGGTTGGCTGGCCTTTGCTGAGCGGTTTGACGAGCAGAAGTACGGCCAGCAGGGCGGCCCTCTGCACGACCCCTGCGTGATCGCCTGGCTGATCAAGCCCGAGCTGTTCCGAGGCCGGACCTGCAATGTCGAGATCGAGACCCAGAGCCCGCTGACCCTGGGCATGAGCGTGATCGACTGGTGGGGCGTGACCGAGCGGCCGCGCAATGCGCTGGTGCTGGGCGAGGTGGACGCCCAGGGCCTCTTCGATCTCATCACCGAACGCCTGGGCCGCCTGGCCCGTCACCTGGAGAAGGCCTGATGATGGCGGACCCAATCTGGCTCGACGACTCGCACGATGTGCGCGATGCCGCCACCCTGCGCGCGCACTACGAGCGCACGCCCACACCGGCCTCGATCTTCAAGGAATGCCGCGAGGTCCATCCGCTGTACCGCCGCTACATCGAGGCCGCGCCCTTCGTGGTGCTGGCCACGCGCGGGCCGCAGGGGCTGGACACCTCGCCGCGCGGCGACGCCCCCGGCTTCGTGCAGGTGGCGGACGCCAGGACCCTGCTCCTGCCCGATCGCCGCGGCAATGACCGCATCGACAGCCTGCGCAACATCCTGCACGACCCGCAGGTGGCGCTGCAGTTCCTGATCCCCGGCGTGCCCGAGGTGCTGCGCGTCAATGGCGAGGCCCGCATCAGCGCCTCACCCGCGCTGCTCGAGCGCTTCGTGGTGGATGGCAAGCGGCCCGCCACGGTGCTGGTGATCACCGTGAACCTGGTGTTCTTCCAGTGCGCCCGTGCCATCAAGCGCTCGCGGCTGTGGGACCCGGCGGTGCAGCGCGACCGCAGCGAGCTGCCCTCGCCGGGCGAGATCCTGCAGACCCTGGAAGCCAGCTTCGATGGGCGGGCTTACGACGCGGCGCTGCAGGAACGGCAGGCCCGGACACTTTACTGAAGCGCGGCGCCCCGGCGCCGGGCTGGCGTGCCGCAGTGCCGTGCCGGGCCGCGCCGCGGCCGCCCGGTGGCTCAGGGGATCGGCACTTCCGTGCGGATCTGCGAGAACCAGTCGCTGTGGTCCTCGACTTTTTCAGGGGGCATGCCGGCAAAGTAAGCCGGCGTGGCCCGGTTGGTGAAGTTCTCGGTGTAGTAGACCACCATCGCCGTCTGCCGCCTCAGGTTCCAGCTGGGCTTCCATCCCAGTCCTGCAAGTTCCGGCGACGTATAGCTGACCGTGCGTGCGCCACCGATCCAGCCGGCGGAGAAGGTGTAGTCGAGGGTGGGGCCGATGCCGCTCTTCTCCCAGGCGTAGACGTTGGTCAGGGTGCTGCCCGCCACTGGCGTCCAGGTCAGGGTCGGGCGAGGACCGGAGCCGTTGGGAGCGGCACCCAGCGCCAGCGGGTTGGCGTAAGTCGGCAGCTTCAGGGGCTGCACCGCGCCGCTGACAGAGACATAGCTGGCCGAGCGACGGGCCGTGACATTGCCCTGGACCAGGCGGGCGGTCGCCGACACCCTGTAGCTGTCGTTGCTGCCGAGCACGCCGGCCGGCACCAGCGGGTAGGACAGCGAAGTCTGGCTGTCCGCCGCCAGACGGATGCTCGCGCTGGGGGAGTTCAGGGTGGCGCCCACGGCCAAGGTCTCGCCAGCGACGGGCGTGTAGTCGGTCAACGTGCTGGTCTGGCTCGGAGCGGGCAGCGCGATGGCCTTCGCGAAGTCGAAGTTCACCTCTGTGATGGACCGCATGTCCAGGTCGCGCTGGATCACCAGCGAATCGGCTGCGCCGCTGGCATTCAGGTGCACCGCAAAGGCGTCCATCCGGTCCTTGGGCACGCTGTAACGCGACTGGTTGAGGGTGTCGCAGCTGCCAGGCGAGGGGGCCAGGGAGCCTAGAGCCACCGCGCATGTGCCCGACGCCGGGGCACCCTGTTGGGTGAACCGCACGGCCGTGTAGTCCATGCGGCCCGGGTCATTGCGTCGGCTCAGGTCGATGGTGGCGGTCTCCGCCCGCGTCAGGTGAAAGGCCATCACCTCGGGTGGCATGTCCGAGGTGTTCGGCGAGTTGGATTCAGCGACCAGCATCACGGCGTACTTGCCGGCCTTGTCCTTGACCTGGAAGCTGAAGCCGCCGTTGCTCCGCGCCGCCACCTGCCAGGGGCCGTCGCCGTCCTGGTAGGCCATCCAGTAGGCGTAGCCGCCATAGGCGGGCAACGTCACCGCGACGGGCCCGGCCTGGCTTGCAACGACCGGACCGGTGGGGGTGCCGCCCATATCCCCGGTGCCGCCACCCCCTCCGCCACACGCGGTTAGCAACGCCGCGACGACGCCCAGCGACAGCAGGCCCACCTGACGGTAGGCGGACTCAAACCTTGCCATTCTGATCCCTCCCAGCCTCATCTCGAGGCTCTTTCACTGATGTTCTGAAGTTGTGCGCCGCCTTGCGCGGCGGCGCGATTCTGGCACGTCGTTCGTTTCGCTCCCTTCCCCCGGGAGGGGGGCGCCGCGCGGTCCGCATGTCCGTGTCCATCGTCAGGGCGTGCCGGTCTTCCTACAATCAGGGCCATGAACGCCCCCACCGCCCCCCGCTACACCCGTGGCAGCGCCCTGCCGGCCCTGCTGAAGCAACGCATCGTGATCCTGGACGGGGCGATGGGCACCATGATCCAGCGCTACAAGCTCACCGAGGCCGATTTCCGCGGCACGCGCTTCGCCGACCATCCCAAGGACCTCAAGGGCAACAACGACCTGCTGGTGCTGACCCGCCCGGACGTCATCAGCGAGATCCACGAGAAGTACCTGGCCGCCGGCTCGGACATCATCGAGACCAACACCTTCGGCACCACCTCGGTGGCCCAGGAGGACTACGGCCTGCAGGACTTCGCCTATGAGATGAACGTGGCCGCCGCCCGCCTGGCCCGCGCCGCCTGCGACAAGTACAGCACGCCCGACAAGCCCCGCTTCGCCGCGGGCGCCCTGGGCCCGACGCCGCGCACCGCCTCCATCAGCCCCGACGTGAACGACCCCGGCGCCCGCAATGTCGACTTCGACACCCTGCGTGCCGCCTACTACGAGCAGGCCCGCGGGCTGCTGGAGGGCGGCGTGGACCTCTTCCTGGTCGAGACCATCTTCGACACGCTCAATGCCAAGGCCGCGCTCTTCGCCCTGGACGAGCTGATGGAAGCCACGGGCGAGCGCCTGCCGGTGATCATCTCCGGCACCGTGACCGACGCCTCGGGCCGCATCCTCTCCGGCCAGACGGTGACCGCCTTCTGGCACTCGGTGCGCCATGCCAAGCCCCTGGCCATCGGTCTCAACTGCGCCCTGGGCGCCACGCTGATGCGGCCCTATATCGAGGAGCTGGCCAAGGCCGCGCCCGAGACTGCGATCAGCTGCTATCCCAATGCCGGCCTGCCCAACCCGATGAGCGACACGGGCTTCGACGAGACGCCGGACGTCACCGGTCGCCTCATGGCCGAGTTTGCCCAAGCCGGCTTCCTCAACATCGCGGGTGGCTGCTGCGGCACCACGCCCGAGCACATCGCGGCCATCGCGGCCAAGGTCTCGGCCTACCAGCCGCGGGCCTGCGGGCACAAGCTCTTCAGCGAGCTGGTCGCGGCATGAGGCGCCTGCTCCTGAGCTGTCTGCTGGCGGGCCTGGGTGTTGCCGCCCAGGCCGAAGGGTTCCTGCCGGTGGCAGAGGGCCTGAAGCCCCTGAAGCAGCGCCTGCAGGCGATCGCCGAGGAAGTCCGCCCGCTGCGCCTGCGTCTGCAGCAGGCGCCTGCCGCCGACGAGGCGAAGCTGGCCGTCCAGGAGCGCGCCCTGGCGTGGTCCCGCCTGCAGGACCTGCTTGATGAGCAGGCCCGGCTCCAGGGCGAGCTCGACGAGGCCCTGCTGGCCGCCCGTGACCCCCTGCGCCAGCACTGAGGTCCCGGCATCGCGGCCCGGCACCGTGCGCCCTCGGGGGCGACGGCTCAACCGGCGGTCTTGAGCAGCTTTTCCATGTTGATCACGAGCTTGAGCTCATGCGGCGCCAGGCTGGCAGCGACGGCCTGCGTCTGCAGCCGGGTGTCCCGCGGCACAGGGCCGCTCAAGGGCGCGCCGCTCTTGCCGATCAGTGCCGCCACCAGGGGCTCGGTGGCGCTGTGGCCCCGCCGCACCACGATGCCCTGCTCGCCATTGGCCAGGCGCACGAGGCTGCCCGGCGGGTAGAGCCCCACGGCCTTGATCACGGCAGCGCCGGCCTCGTCGGGCTGCTGGAGTTCGTCCAGGTAGATGGCGCGCACCGCGGCGGCGCCGGACAGGGCCTTGCGGGTGCGGCGCGGGCTCAGGCGGGCGCCGAAGATGTCGATGCGGCGCAGCAGGCGCGCCAACTGGGCCACGGCCACGCGCCCGGCCAGGGGGCCGGGGCCGGCCTCGTGGTGCAGACGCACGGCGCCCAGCCAGAGCTCCTCCTGAACGCCCAGCTGGCGCAGCAGCTGGGCGCTGCGGTCACCGTGGTCGAGGAGCTCCGCGCGCTGGCGCTCGCTGGGCCGGTCTTCCTGAGCTGCCAGCCGGTCCTGCAGCAGCGTGGTGCTGAGGTTCATCGTCAGCGCCGCGTTGTGCAGCGCCCGCGTGCCTTCCTCCGCCCAGCCCAGCTGGCGCGCCACGAGGTCCGCGACCAGCAGGCACAGCACGGCATGGCGGGCGCTGTAGCGCTGGAAATCCTGGCTCGCATCGTGGACCAGCAGGGTCAGCACGGCGTCCGGCCGCTGGCGGAATCGCTGCAGGGCCTCCTCGCGCAGCGTTTCCAATCGGCCAAGGAAGTCTTCGCGCGGGTCCTTGAGCAGGCTGTGGGCGTGCAGGTGCAGATCGGTCCAGAAGGCCGGCTCCGTGAGTTCGGCGACGGCGCGCGGGTTGCGTTCGGCGCGGTAGTCCGCCTCCACCTTCACGATATTGGCCAGCGAGGCGCCCTGCATCATCAGGGTGTCCATCTTGTGGACCAGGGCCTTCTGATATTCCTTGGTTTCATGGGCCAGAACCCAGGCGCCGCGCTGGATCAGGGCCTGGACCTGGGGGGTGTTCTGCAGGGTCTGGCCGGCGGCGAACAGCAGCTTGCCCTCGGCGTCACGCACAGAGAAGGTCAGCACCTGGCCGATGCGCAGGCTGTGGGGAGGAAGAGGGACGAGTTCCACGATCAGGAATTATTTCGGCGCGGCGCAGTATGGTCTTGAGCCAGGACGGGAAAGCCGCGCGTAAACCCTGCGAGTGCGTAAAATCCGGCACGTTCGAGGAGCGTTGCGACGCCCCGACCGGCAGCCCGCCGGTCAGCGCCAGGCTCGAACCCGGTGGCCCGCCCTCCCCCGAGAAGCGGAGCCCCCCTGCCAACGACGCTCACCGAGTCCCCAATCCCTGGTGGCCGAGGTGAGTCCTGCGCCCGGCCGCCCTGCAGCATCGCCTGCAGCTTTCGCATCGCCGAGGTCCCCATGTCCACCACCGCCAGCACCATCGTCCAGCCCATGAAGCTCTCGGGCCTGGAGCCCGTGGAGATCGGCCAGGGCACGCTGTTCGTCAACGTGGGCGAGCGGACCAACGTCACCGGCTCCAAGGCCTTCGCCCGCATGATCCTGGAGGGCCGCTACGAGGACGCGCTGTCCGTGGCCCGCCAGCAGGTGGAGAACGGCGCGCAGATCATCGACATCAACATGGACGAGGCCATGCTGGACAGCAAGGCCGCCATGGTGCGCTTCCTCAACCTCATCGCCTCCGAGCCCGAGATCGCGCGCGTGCCCATCATGATCGACTCCTCCAAGTGGGAGGTGATCGAGGCCGGCCTGAAGTGCATCCAGGGCAAGGGCATCGTCAACTCCATCTCGCTGAAGGAAGGCGAGGCCGAGTTCAAGCGCCAGGCCACCCTGGTGCGCCGCTACGGCGCTGCGGCCGTGGTGATGGCCTTCGACGAAAAAGGCCAGGCCGACACCTTCCAGCGCAAGACCGAGATCTGCCAGCGCGCCTACCGCGTCCTCGTGGACGAGGTCGGCTTCGCGCCCGAGGACATCATCTTCGACCCCAACATCTTCGCCATCGCCACCGGCATCGAGGAGCACGACAACTACGCCGTGGACTTCATCGAGGCCACGCGCTGGATCAAGGCCAACCTGCCGGGCGCGAAGGTCTCGGGCGGGGTGTCCAACGTGTCCTTCAGCTTCCGCGGCAACGACCCTGTGCGCGAGGCCATCCACACCGTCTTCCTCTACCACGCCATCCAGGCGGGCATGGACATGGGCATCGTCAACGCCGGCATGGTGGGCGTCTACGACGACCTCGAGCCGGTGCTGCGCGAGCGCGTGGAGGACGTGGTGCTGAACCGCCGCCCGGACGCCGGCGAGCGCCTGATCGAGGTCGCCGAGAGTGCCAAGGGTGCCGCCAAGGACGACAGCGCCCGCCTGGCCTGGCGCGCCGGCAATGTCAACGAGCGCCTCTCGCACGCCCTGGTGCATGGCATCACCGACTTCATCACTGAAGACACCGAGGAATGCTGGCAGGCCATCCGCGCCAGCGGTGGCCGGCCCCTGCATGTGATCGAGGGCCCGCTGATGGCCGGCATGAACATCGTGGGCGACCTCTTCGGACAGGGCAAGATGTTCCTGCCCCAGGTGGTCAAGAGCGCCCGTGTGATGAAGCAGGCGGTGGCCCACCTCGTGCCCTACATCGAGGAAGAGAAGCGCCAGCTGGCCGCCTCCGGGGGGGACGTCAAGCCCAAGGGCAAGATCGTCATCGCCACCGTGAAGGGCGATGTGCACGACATCGGCAAGAACATCGTCACCGTGGTCCTGCAGTGCAACAACTTCGAGGTGGTGAACATGGGCGTGATGGTGCCCTGCCAGGACATCCTCGCCCGCGCCAAGGTCGAAGGGGCGGACATCATCGGCCTCTCCGGCCTGATCACGCCGAGCCTCGAGGAGATGCAGCACGTGGCCGCCGAGATGCAGCGTGACGACTACTTCCGCATGAAGAAGATCCCCCTGCTGATCGGCGGCGCCACCTGCAGCCGCGTGCACACGGCGGTGAAGATCTCGCCGCACTACGAGGGCCCGGTGGTCTATGTGCCCGATGCCTCGCGCTCGGTGGGCGTGTGCTCGGACCTGCTGTCCGACGAGCGCGCCACCCGCTTCATCGACGAGCTCAAGGCCGACTACGACAAGGTCCGCGACCTGCATGCCAACAAGAAGCAGACGCCCCTGGTGAGCCTGGCCCAGGCCCGCGCCAACAAGCAGCGCCTGGACTTCGACGCCTACACGCCGCCGGTGCCCAAGTTCCTGGGCCGCCGCGAGCTGCGCAATGTCGACCTCGCCGAGCTGGCCGCCTGCATCGACTGGGGTCCCTTCTTCCAGACCTGGGACCTGGCCGGCGCCTTCCCCGCCATCCTCAAGGACGAGGTCGTGGGCAGCGAGGCCCAGCGTGTGTTCAGCGACGGCAAGCGCATGCTGCAGCGCCTCATCGACGGCCGCTGGCTCACCGCCAATGCCGTCTTCGGCCTCTACCCCGCCGCGCAGGTGAATGACGACGACATCGAGATCTACCGCGACGAATCCCGCAGCGAGGTGCTGATGACCTGGCGCGGCCTGCGCATGCAGTCGGAGCGGCCGGTGGTCGATGGCGTGATGCGGCCCAACCGCTGCCTGGCCGATTTCATCGCGCCGAAGGGCACGGTGCCGGACTACGTGGGCCTGTTCGCCGTCACCGCCGGCATCGGCTGCGACAAGAAGGAAGCGCAGTTCCTGGCCGACCACGACGACTACTCCGCCATCATGCTCAAGGCCCTGGCCGACCGCCTGGCCGAGGCCCTGGCCGAGCGCCTGCACCAGCGCGTGCGCACCGAGTTCTGGGGCTATGCCAGCGGCGAGCAGCTGGACAACGAGGCCCTCATCGCCGAGCAGTACCGCGGCATCCGCCCGGCGCCGGGCTATCCGGCCTGCCCGGACCACCTGGTCAAGCGCGAGCTGTTCCGCGTACTGGACCCCGAGGCCATCGGCATGGGCCTGACCGAGTCCATGGCCATGACGCCGGCCGCCAGCGTCAGCGGCTTCTACTTTGCCCACCCCGAGGCCAGCTACTTCAACGTCGGCCGCATCGGCGAGGACCAGCTGAAGGACTGGGCGGCCCGCTGCGCCCTGGACGAGGCCACCGCCCAGCGCGCGCTGGCGCCGCTGCTGGGCTGAGTCCGGGCCCGGCGCGTCCGGGCGCGGAACGCTCTCTTACAACTGTGACCGGTTCGGCTGTCGGCCGAATCGGGTCGCGTGGCATTCTTGGATGGCAGTCCGTCCCTTTTGTGGCGTGGCTCGCGGAGCACCAATGAAAATACCTTTCTCCTCCAGTCAAATCATTGCCGGCGTGCTGGGTGCCGGCGTCCTCCTGGCCGGCGCCTTCGCCGTGGGCCGGGCCTCGTCTCCAGCGGCGGCTCCCACGCCGGTGGCCGCGCCCGCGGTGGACGCCGATGCCGGGGCCAGCCCGCAGGTGCCGCTGAAGCAGGCGGCGGCCGACACCCGCAATGGCGGCCCCGCGGCCAAGGGCAGCGAGCCCGGCCGTCCGGCCGGCCCCTCGGCCTCGGCCAGCCCCGCGCTGTGCGCCGAATGCGCCCGTGTGGTCGAGGTCCATGAGGAAACCCGGCAGGGCAAGGCCAGCGGCATCGGAGCCGTGGGTGGCGCCGTGCTGGGCGGCCTGCTGGGCAACCAGGTGGGCGGCGGCACCGGCAAGAAGATCGCCACCATCGGCGGGGCCGTGGCGGGCGGCTATGCCGGCAACGAGATCGAGAAGCGCCAGAAGTCGCACCGCGTCTGGGTCGTGCGCCTGAGCCATGCCGACGGCAGCACGCAGCGCCTGGAGCAGGGCCAGGACCCCGGCCTGCGCGCCGGTGACGTGGTCGTGGTGCGGGACGGCCGCATCGAGCGCCGCGAGCGCTGATCCTGCCTGCCCCTCAACGGCAAAGGCGGCCTGCGGGCCGCCTTTGTCTTGGTGCCTGGCTCAGCGCCTGAGCCAGCCGGCCGCTCAGCGGCTGTTGGCGTTCACGATGCCCTTGAAGTCATAGGGCACGACGATGGTGTTCACCTTGCCGGCGGCGATGCCCTCGGCGATCTTCAGCTGGGCCTGCGCGTTCATGTACTCGATGGCCTTGCTGTTGGCGTTGAGCGCGGCAATGCGCTCGGCCTCCTTCTTGGCCGTCTCCACCTCGATCTCCTTGGCCCGCAGCGCGTTCTGCGCGGTGACCACGGCATTGGCCGAGGCGATGATGTCGTCCGCCGGCATCACATTGCGCACCTGCACCAGGCTCACGGTCAGGGCCTGGTCCAGCTTCTCCGAGGCCAGGGTCTC
This sequence comes from Roseateles flavus, assembly GCF_039872765.1. Lineage (NCBI taxonomy): Bacteria > Pseudomonadati > Pseudomonadota > Betaproteobacteria > Burkholderiales > Sphaerotilaceae > Roseateles > Roseateles flavus. Next base: position 148,771 of record NZ_JBDPZC010000001.1, read on the forward strand.
GGTGACGATGCGCTTGATCTCCTGCTCGATCTTCTGGCGGTTGTCCGCCACCGACAGCGCCTTGTACTCGCGCACGGCCTTGTAGGCGGCGTTGTTGGCCACCGTGGTCATGTAGCTGTGCATCAGGATCCAGTCGCGCTCCTCCTTGTTGAAGGTGTGGAAGCTGCGGCTCTTGGTGCTCCAGAGGTCGGACACGCTGCTGGGGCTGATGGAGTAGACCAGGGTCAGGTCGAAGTCCTTGAGCGTGCTGTTGTCGGCGGTGAGCGGGTTCTTGTTGTCCAGGACGACGGCGATGTCGCGCACCGGGAAGGTCAGCACATCCCCGAACAGGGTCTGGTTGAAGCTGCCGGGCATGAGCTCGGCGCCGCTGATCTGCTTGTCAATGCCCACGCGCAGACCGACCTCACCGGTCTCGATGCGGGTGCAGGCGCCCAGGGTCAGGGCGGCCAGCAGCAGGGCCAGGGTGGCGGGGCGGATGGTGGTCTTGGGTGTGCTCATGGGTCCCTCTCAGAAGAAATGAATCATCGCGGCGGCCAGGACGCCCGCCAGCACGGCACCGACGGCCGCCCAGCGCAGCCACTGCAGCCAGGCGATGGCCTGGCGCCGGTTCAGCGATCGCAGCCAGATCAGCAGGCCCAGGCAGGCCAGCCACAGCATCAGCAGTACCAGCCACGCACGCAGCAGGCTCATGGCGATGTCCCTCGCGGTTTGGTTTGTCTGTGTTTCCGCGCGCATCATTCCACAAGCCCGTGACGCTGCCGGACTTCATCGTGCCGCGGGCCGCCGGGGCTGTCGGGCCTCCACCACAGCCCCCTTCCGGTGCTCAGGGCAGGGGCGCGTCCTGTTCGAAGGGATAGCGCACGCCCAGCCGGGCGCGGATGCGGTCCATCCAGCCGAGGATGGCCAGGGACTCGCCATGCCGCATGCGCGGGCTCTCGACGAGACCGGCGCGGATGCAGGCCTGCGCCTCCTCGATCTCGCCCTCAAAGCCGTTGATGCGCCAGGGCGCGTCGACGAGCTGCTCTGCCTGGCCGTGGGGCCGCAGGACCAGCTGCTGGCTCTCCCAGAAGTTGCGCGGCAGGCTGATGGAGCCGCGCTCGCCCAGGATCGTCAGCGCATTGGGCGAGCTGGCGTCCAGACCGCAGAGGAACTGCGCCGAGATGCCGCCCTCGAAGCCCAGCAGGCCCTGCACCCGCAGGTCCACGCCCGTGGGCGCCAGCCGGCCCTGCACATCCAGCTGCTGGAGTTCGGGGACATGGCCCAGGGCCTGCTCCAGCACCCAGCGCGTGGCGGTGAGGTTGTAGATGCCGATGTCCAGCAGGGCGCCGCCGGCCAGGGCCGGATCGAAGAGGCGGCTGTGCGGGTCAAACGGGGCGGGAAAGCAGAAGCTCGATTCGATGGCGCGCAAGGGCCCGATGGCCTGCTCGCGCAGCCAGCCGCTCAGCACCTCGTAGGCCGGCAGGAAGCGCGTCCAGACTGCCTCCATCAGGAAGACGCCGCGCTCGCGTGCCAGTGCCACCAGGGCCTCGCCCTCGGCGCGGTGCGGCACCAGGGGCTTTTCGCACAGCACGGGCTTGCCGGCCCGCAGGGCCGCGCGCACCGGCTCGCCATGCTGGGCATGCGGCGTGGCGACATAGACCGCGTCGATGGCCGGATCCGCCAGCAGCGCGGCCAGGTCCGTGCTGACGCGGGGGGCGCCGGCCGGGTCGGGCCACTGGTCCTGGCATTGCCTCGAAAAGGCGGTCGCCCGTTGCGCGTCGCGGCCATGGACGGCGGCCAGCCGGCTGCCGGGCAGGGCGCTCAGGGCGTGGGCAAAGCGCCGGGCGATCTTGCCGGGGCCGATGAGGGCCCAGTTGAAAGTCTTCATGAGCAGCGGGGGGGGAGGGGCGGGGCGAAGGGCGGGCGCAGGCCCGGTGCCCAGCCCCGTCGAGTCATTGAGCGCGGGCATTGTGGCCCTGGCCCGCCGTGGACCGGTTTCAAGTGGGTTTCATGAGGGATTCATGAGGGAGTGCCGTGCCGTGGCGTCGGGCTTGCTGCCGCCTGGGACGGCTCATTGCCTCACCAGCGCTCGCCGCAGCTGCACCGCCTCGGCCACATGCGCTTTCTGGATCGCGTCGTCGCCGGCCAGGTCGGCAATGCTGCGCGCCACCCGCAGCAGCCGGTGCTGGGCCCGGGCGGACCAGCCCAGGGCGGCGATGCTGCGCTCCAGCAGGGCCTGGGCGGCCGGGTCAGCCCGGGCGTGGCGGTCCAGCTGGGGCGGGCTCAGCTGGGCGTTGACGCAGTCCTGGCGCGCGCGCTGGCGCTCGCGGGCCTGCTGCACGGGCTGCGCCACGGTGGCCGTGTCGTCGCCATCCGGGGCGGCGGCGAGGAGCTCTGGCGGGAGGCCGGGCACCTCCACCATCATGTCGATGCGATCCAGCAGGGGGCCGCTGAGACGGCCCTGGTAGCGGGCGACCTGGTCCGATGTAGGAATTCAAACTTCCTGACCTCGCTTTGCCAAGGAATTCAAAGTGATGATCGCCATCTTCGCAAAGCAAGCCGGTCGCGAGTTGCAGGCATGTCGACTTTGCACCGCACTCATTTCAAAGATGACGAAACGCGGAACGGTAGGACCGTTTGGCTCGGATCGCTAGGATCGGCCCGCCAGTGAATCACCATCGCCGTGGCGTACCGACCCTCGATGCGATCGTGGCCCGAATTCCATTGTCGAGGACGAGTTGCGCATGCTGGGGCTGACGGGTACTTCATATAGCGTCGTGATCAACAAGTCCAATGCCGGTGAGCACCGTTTCGCTTGCTCCCACACTGACCGATGGGCGACCGTCTCCTCAAGGCTGGTCAGAGTCATTCGCGTTCGGCGGCCTGCGTGGCGGCTGCGATCGGTACCGACCATTCGACTGACAGCGGCGCGTCTGTCCGCTACACCTTCGATAGCGCCAGTTCGAGTCCGCCTGCAGCAGAAATTCACTACGGGCAGACGAGGCCTTCCGCAGCTCAACCGCCTTGACGGCTGGTTCACCGTAAGCGGACAGGCATGTCATGTTGACTTCGACCAGCGGGACGGAGCGACATTCGTGCGTGCTGCCATGACCGCATGCGCGCTGCGACCACAGAACGACTCGTTCTAGCCTCTTGCGTCGGCTATCGAGCTTCTATGCCGTACACGTCGAGAAGCACCGGTGTTCGATGATGTCCTGTGAAGGCGTGGTACAGCTGGCCCGTAGCGGTCACTTGACGGCCAAGCATCCTTGCTACCTCCTTGGGCTTGACGTGTGAGGGAGCCAAATGCACGACGATCTGGTCGCGTTCGAACGAATTGTTGTCCTTCTCAGGATGCGCCGATGCTGTCACGCAGATCGGTGCATCCAAGAGCAAAAGGAAAGCACGCTCGCGGCTATCCGTAGAGGGGGTCTCTCCGTAGTTCGGCGGGCCGTAGTACGGTCGGCTAAGCAGCGTTCCAATCAACTTGGTTGAAGTGCTGTCATAGCTAAGGCAAGAACTGGAAAGTTCACTTGCATCGGGCGTTGCCGCGAGCGCAGCAGGGACGACACAAAGAGCGAGCGCCAGGCCAGCGAAGCGGCGGCGGCTGAATGGGTTCCGGACAAAGATGTTCATATGGCTTGAAGGTTTCACTGTCAGTGCGAGAACCGCTCGGTGATGATGCACGGCTGACAATAAATTCACAGTGCACTTCGCGGGTGAAGGTCTTCACGCGGCGGAAGAAAACTTCCGTTCATCTGGGGTGAGCGGTTGGCGCTGGACCCAACGATTTGGCAACAGCTCATGAACCTCAGAGGCCCGCTGGGTTGGGAGCCGCCGCAACACGTCGCAGAGGTACGAATAGGGGTCGTGCCCGTTGAGCTTGGCCGTTTGTATCAAGCTCATGATGGCCGAGGCGCGCTGCCCGGCGAGCAGCGTCCCGGCGAAGAGCCAGTTCTTCCGCCCGGTGGCCGAGGGCCTGATCTGCTGTTCGTTGAAATTGTTGTCGATGGGCAGCGCGGGGTCGCCGAGGTAGCGCGTCAGCGCGGCCCAGCGGTTGAGGCTGTAGTCCATGGCCTTTGCGGTCGCCGAGCCATCGGGCACCTTCGGCCGGAACTCCAGCAACCACTTGTGCAGAGCCTGCGCGACAGGTGCCGCGCGCGCTTCGCCACACGGCCTGTATTATTACGAAAGAGGACTTCGATCGAACCCGCTCATGCGATTCCTTTTGCTTGCCGCTTGCTTTCTCGGCCAAGTCCAGGCGGCGGACTGCACGCATCTGGTGTTCTCGGCGAACCCGAATTACCCGCCCTTCCATTGGTCCGATCGCGGCGTCCTGCAAGGGGCCAGTATCGAGCTGACGCAGCGCATCTTCAAGGAGCTCGGCGTCAGCGCGGAAGCGCGTTATCTGGGCCCTTGGAGCCGGGTACTGCGGGCGGCCGAGACCGGGCAGATTGATCTGATTCCCGCGCTCAAAATCACACCTGAGCGCGAGGCATTCCTTCAATTCACCGCGGCGCGCTTCTCTGCCAATCCGATGGCGGTGTTCGTGCGCGCCGATCAGCGCTTCGAATACAGCGGCTGGAACGACCTGATCGGCCGCGGCGGCCTGGTCGCGCGCGGCGACCGCTTCGGCGAAGGATTTGACGAATTCCTGCGCGACAAGCTGACCGTGGTCACAAGCAACAGCATGGAGGATGGGTTCGCGAACTTGGTCCGCCGGCGCGGCGACTACTTCGTCACGAGCTATTTCGCCGGCCGCGCTTATCTCGCAGGCAAGGGCCAGGACGCGTCCATCGTGGCGCTAACGCCAGTGCTCAACCAGGGCCCGGTGCACCACGGCTTCGTGCGCAGCTCGCCTTGCAGGGCCTTGGCCGAGCAGGTGTCCGACAAGCTGCGCGCCTATGAGGCAGACGGAACCACAGAGCGCTTGCTTGGCAAGTACCTCGAGAAGTGGCGCCTCATGGCGCCGCGGCGTGTCGAATAGCGCAGACCTCGGACCCGGTCGCGCTCGGTTGCTTCGATGAAGTCGCTCGGCTGGAGACATGCCAGTGGTGGCGCGGAAGCCTTTGACTTGGCATTCACCCGCTGCGCCAGCGTCCCGATTCACGATTCGGCCGCCGCGCATGCGCGAACGCTCGAAGGGTTGCTGTAGACCCGCACAACCCTTCCCAGGGTCGCGGCTACGTTGAAGCCAACGAAATCAGAAGCGCAACGATGACAACAACGACCTCGCGCCAGACAGTTGTTGACAGAGTGTGGCCAGTCGTCGGATTCCCAATGACCGACAGCTTACGCTACAAAGCAGCCGGTCGCGGTGCGACTACGGCTTCAGGCTGAAGGCCGCAGCGGCATCAGCCACTCGGCAAAGGCCCGGACGTCCTGCAGGTCCGCCTGCTCGCCGAAGAACCGCAGCTGCCCCTGGCGATGCAAGTGCTCCAGTCCTTCGAGCAAGCGCCGCCGGAACAGGCGCGAGAGCACCCGCACAGGCAGGAAGAACCCCGGCCGGCAGGCGACCCAGGTCTTGCCGTCGGGTGCCAGCCCTCCGCCCGGCACGATGCCGTGCACGTGCGGATGGTGCGTCAGCGCCGAGCCCCAGGTGTGCAGCACCAGCGTGGCACCGATGCGTGCGCCCAGGTGCTTGGCATCGCCGGCAATGGTCAGCAGCACCTCGGCCGCCATGTCGAACAGCAGGCCATAGATCGCGGCCTTGTTCTGATAGGCCAGGTCGGCAATCGGTGCGGGCAGCGTGAAGACCACGTGGAAATACTCGACCGGCAGCAGGTCGGCCTGCCGGGCATCGAGCCAGCGCTGGGCCGCGGGGCTCTGGCACTTGGGGCAATGCCGGTTGCGGCAGGAGTTGTAGCTCACCTGGTCGGTGCCGCAGCCCTCGCAGCGCAAGACATGGCCCCCCAGTGCCGCGCTGCGGCACTGTTCAATGGCCGACATGACCTTGAGCTGGCCCAGGCTCAGGTGGCCGCGCTGAGAGGCTCGCCAGGCAGGACCGTGGGTGCGGAAGATGTCGGCGACCTCCAGGGCGGAGTGCGCCACGGCGCGCTATGGGGCCGAGGGGTGCACTGAATGTGCCGGCTGCACCGCCTCCAACGGATTGACCACCTCGCGCAGGATCTCCGTGGCCACGTGTGTGTAGATCGAGGTGGTCTCCAGCTTCTTGTGGCCCAGCATCACCTGGATCACGCGGATGTCGACCTTCTGCTCCAGCAGGTGCGTGGCGAAGCTGTGGCGCAGCGTGTGCATGGTCACGCGCTTGTCGATCCTGGCGGTCTGGGCGGCGATGTGGACGGCGCGGTTGAGCTGGCGCGCGGTCAACGGCTCCACCGGGTTCATGCCGGGGAACAGCCAGCCGCCCGGCAGCATCTTGCCCTGGGCATGGGCCAGTCGCCACCAGGCACGCAGGCGCTCCAGCAGCACGGGCGAGGGCATGGCGTAGCGATCCTTGCCGCCCTTGCCCTGCTCGACCCGCAGCGTCATGCGCTGGCTGTCGATGTCGGTGACCTTGAGCGCGACCACCTCGCTGACGCGCAGCCCGGTGGCATAGGCGACGGACAGGGCCGTCTGACTCTTGGGGTTCGGCGCGGCTGCGATCAGGCGCGCGACCTCGTCGCGGCTGAGCACGACGGGCAGCTTCTGCGGCACGCGCACGGTCTGCATCCTGGCCATCAGTTCGCCGCGCCCCAGGGTGATGTCGAAGAAGAACTTCAAGCCGGTGATGGTGGCGTTGAGCGTGATGGGCGAGGTGCCCTGATCGACCAGGTAGAGCTGGAAGCGGCGCAGGTCCTCGACGGTGGCGGTGTCGGGCGAGCGCTGGAGGAAGGTGGCCAGCTTGCGCACGGCGCGGAGGTAGGCGGTGCGCGTCTTGGGTTCAAGCTTGCGCATGCGCATGTCTTCGACCATGCGCTGGCGCAGCGGTGAAACAGCTTCGGACGATGGCTTCATGATCCTGCTCCTGTTGAAGAGCGAGGCGGAATTCCTCGCTGCTCAACGGTGGCAGGAATGTGGCTACGAGCGGCAGCGAGCCTGGCCGAAGCGGCTACCGCGAGAGCGGTTTAGTCCTCCGCTGCATTGCCGCCATTGGCAACCTGAGGTCAGGCTCAGGCCGATTGTGGAGGTTCACCGACGACCGCTCTTCGACACCTCAGTGCTCCTCAGGGAGCCCAGCGGACTGCTGCGGGGCGCTTCAGGCGCGCGGTAGGACTTGCCGCTGAGGGAATGGCGCCTGGGAGGACTGCAATCGCTGCTGGGATGCCAGTTGATCTTGCAGCGACCTAGCGGCGATGGCCTGATCCTCACTGGCGCAGCTGTGCCCATTGCTGCCGGCGGATCCGCTGTTCGATCAACTGGGCCAAGGCTTGGGCGCGCTGCAATTCTTCAGCGCTCATGGTGGCATTGCTGTCGCATGCGTAGGCGATGGCGCAGCGCTGACTACGCACCCAAATTTCCATACCAGGATCTTTGAGAAAGGTTTTAATCAATGCGTCCTGGACCCAATAGGCCTGCCGTGCGCTGGCCTGGAACTCGCGCGCAAGCAGCGGGCGCAAATCATTCTCCAGCCATAGGCTGAACGGCACGGGATAGGCCTCGGGCATAGACAGCACCTGAGTCATTGCCTGGAAATGCGCCTGTGGGCGCGAAACGGCAACGCCCCCTTCCATGTCAATTCGAGTCCGGTCAAGTCTGGGCATCGGAAGCTTGCGGAAGCCCTCCATCCATGCCCCGGTATCCACGGTGGCACATTCCCGAAGCAATCGTGCGCGCGCGTCATTGACCTCCGCCTTCAAGCGTTCAGGGTCCTGGCCGCTGCCTGCAGGATTGCTTATCACATCGCCTACTTCAACCGGCTGGCGGTAGCTGTCGGCTCCAAGGCAGAACGAGGCCAATTGAAATGCCAAGGCCCTATCTTTTGGATCTCGCGCGGTGAGTGCCTCTGCGTAGATCTCTGCCAGTGGTCGTCCTAGTATGGGCCGCTCCTGCATTGCAAGTGCAGGTGTTGAAGCAGCCGACTGGTGAGACATTGGGGGCTTAGGACTATCGACCACCCGTGGCGTTTGAGGTGCGAGAGAGGGAGCCTGCTCGGAGGTTATTGAGCCCGCGACTTGGAGCTTTGGGGCTGCGGCAACGGTCTCCGAAACGGAAGTACGCCCGTGAAGCCAAATGGCGGTCGCACCGACCGCCGCCACACAAGTCGCGCTCCAGACGACGGTTCTGAAATTCAATTCGAACACTCTTCCACGCGGCTCCAAGTCAACCCCATTTTTGACTGTACCCCGTTGCAGGCGGCAGTAGCGACGCCAGTCGTTGCCACAGGATTGAAGGCGGTCTTCACTTTACCGACGCAAAACTGCATAGCCCGAGCCATGTACACCCCCGAAACTTCACCGTCTTTTGGGCAAGGGAAGGTCAATCCCTTTGCAACATCTGCTGCCGCATCAGCCCGCGGATCCGACGGGCTGGGGTCCGGTGCGCCTGGGCCACGCGGCGTTGGAGTAGGGCAGCTACGGCCGCAACCCGGTCCTGTCCCGCCGCCCCCTCCGATGATGCCACCGCCGCTACCCCCACCGCCGGTCGATTTGCCGTTGTTCTCGGACGGCGGCAGTTGCACTGGATCCTCGGCAGTGCCTTCTGCTTTGGCAAGCTGAGGGACAAAGGAAAAGGCGATTGCTGTGCAGACGGCAATCAGGCCGGATCTGGTGTTGAGGCTGAAAAGACTTTGACGCATCACTATCCTCCGTTCGTTTTTGATTCGTGTTCAAGTCCGTGGCCACCTCTTTGGTCACTGACTAGCCCTCCACTCCCGCAGATGGCGGCGCGAATGCTATGGGTGCGGCGGAGCCATTCGTACTGTCAACTGTTACACCTTGGCCCCGAATTGACTGTCGGCGGGGCGGCTGTCGCACCGCAATGCTGGATGGGAGTGACCTGCCCGGCTTCTCCGAGACACTAATTCCAAGAGAAGATGGCTCCAACCCCCGAGGAGCCCATGAGGAAGAGATGAAAGACAGGCCAGTGATCGACGCCCTCTACGAGGCGCTCCTGAACGGAGACGACGAGCAGATTCAGGCTATCCAGCAGCATCGGGCGTTGGAGTGTCTGGACTTGCGGTTCCTGGCTTGCACGGACGATCCCGGAGCCGTGGATCTGAATCTGGGCTTGGGGATTCAGTCCTGCGAGTACGTCATCCCGATCTTCGAAGGCCCGCGAGCGCGATTGATGTCGCGACACACAGCGATCCAGCAAAGGATTTCAGGCGGGCAATCCAATGTCCTCATCGACTACTCGCTCTGTTTCGATTCGAATTTCGCCGAGAAGCTGAAGTGCCTCGTGCTGGGCAAGAACATCGATCCCGTCGAGCAGGCGCGGGTGATCGAGGTTCTTCGTCTGAAGGCCATCAATCCTCGCGTGCAGTTCGATGTCATGCCATTCCTCCTCGAGAACACGCGGCTCACCAGGGATGACCCGAAGAATCTACGGCCACTCGACACGCTGATCGCCTTTCGGATGCTCGACCATCTGGACTGGAAAGCTTTCCGCGATGACCCAACTCAGTTGCTGTTCGACGCCAGCGTCGACAGCCTTCGCGAGCGCCTGCAGCCTGCAGAAGAGTCTTTCCTTGCCAGCCTGAAACTGGACGTGCACGTGCTGCGTCAGGAAGCAATAGCGCTGGGAACGCAGGCCCTGCTTCTGCGATTCGCATCCTTATGGAAGGCACACGCACGGGATCGGCGAGCCGTCATGCGCGACCTTGTGGACTTCAGCCTCTTCGAACTCGGCAGCTTTCCCGCCACTGAACTAACTCTCATTTGGAGCGGCATACGCGAGAAGGATGTCGCGCCGTTTTTCGGCCCGCTGATTAATCCGTCTCACAAGATCGTCCACGCGTCGCGCGGCATGGCCTGGGATATGACCCATTTGCGCGCCCTCCAGGACACGACAAGGCAATCGCAACTCGGCTCCTTTTTCGTCCCCTACTTCGTCTCGTTCGATGCCAGGTGGCGTGACCTTCTGAGGCTCAACCCGATCCGCCTGCTCCTGATCGACGACGGTCGGCACAGCCTGAACGCCGGCCGGGTCAATGACCGCGAGTTTCAACTGCTCCTGAACGACGTCATGAGCGATCAAGCGAAGCAGGCCTTCTCGACCGAGCAGGTCGAAGCGCGGCGGCTGGGAGCCCGCCAGCCAGATCGTTCCGCCCGCCAGGCACTCGTGGATCGCGAAGTTCAAGCTTGGGCCTGAGCGCTCGAAAGCGTTGCCGCAGAGGCCAGGCTTGCTTCCCCTACTGACGCAGTGCTGCGGTGAGCAGCCAGGCCAGACGCGAGGCAGCTTGCGCAATGCGCTCACACAGGACTACATCGAACGTAGTAATGTAGCTGGGAGCCAAATCCCGGTCAGTAGGCACAAAGTCCGGGGTCCGACTCACTTGGCAGGACTCGATGGCCCAGGCCTCCGGCGAGGCTTGGTGATCTGAAGATGAAGGTAGCCGCGCCTCCACGCTAGCGCGTAGTGCGTCGATCCCGCCTGGTCGATGCTTGATCAGCAGGCTGTCCCAGAGCGCATGCAAGTTCGTCCCACGCCCGAAGGCGCGAAGCTGGTGCAGGTTCCCGCCCTTGTCCGACGCGCGCCCTGCGTGAAGGGGCTGGTGCACGTCGGCTACCAAGTGAATGAGGTACTTCAGGGCCTTCAGCTTCTCTTCGTCCGGCGCCTGGCCTGAAAGCACGCTGGCCTGACGCTTGATCGCTTCCACAACGCACGCATCGCCGGGGCAGTCTCGTTCGGGAACGTAGCTGCAGTCATCTGGAAGACTGACAAAGTGCCATCGAGCTGTTGATCCGCCCTTGATGTCATCCGCCCAGGTCGCCACCGATCTCATGGTGGCGCCAGGCTCCAGCGCCAGCAGTCACATCACCTCAGTTCGAGTCGACTAGTCAAGACGCTGTTCGGCGAGATCGGCGATCATCCGATGCCCGTCCGCACCCCAGGCATAGACCGAGCCGGCAGCGACCGCAAGCGCGCCCCAAGCCAGCAGCCGCACGGCGCAGCGTCCGATCCACCACCGCTTTGCCGCATCTCGCACGTCAGCCCACGGTCGTTCCGGCCTCAGGTACGACGGGCCAGCTGTAGTGATCATTCTCGCGGCGTGCCCATCGCGCTGGCGTCAGCATCCTTCGCGCGCTGGATGACGCGCACACGAACCTCATCGGCAGTGAGTTGCCCAGTGATCATCGCCTCGCAATCGGCGAGGAAATCCGCCGAGGGCACATGCCCCTCTAGGTGGGTACTCGCCAGTGCTTGCTCGAGGTGCCAGCGGCGCATCGCCACGCTTCGACCGTCCGACCTTGTGTCGCTGGACGACGGATCAACTTCTGTGTCGGATCGGCTGCTCACCGTGGCCTCAACTCAGCAGGTTGTACATGGGCTTGCTGCAGGCCTCGCCAGCCCGAGCAGGGACGATTTTCCTCGATGTGCGACCCGTTTGACGTTCGAGGGCTTAGACACCACGTCTGGCCACAGTTTCGCAGCACGGTATAAATCTGATCCACCTCGACATCCAGGCATTATCAAAATTCGTCGCGAACGTCTTGCCATCTACCGATGACGCGCCTAAAGTCGTGCGAGTTCAAAAATGATCTCGATAGGCGCAAAAGTACCAATGGGCGCGAGTTTCAAGGACGATTTACTTGCAGAGTATGGGCCGTTCATGCCAGCCCGCGCCATCTGCAAGCTGCTGCACTACCCGACGGTGGGAGCACTCACTGCGGCGAAGAAGCGCGGCAGCCTTCCATTTGCTCCTCTGGCCCTCAAGGGAAGGCCCGGGATTTACGCTGCCACGGAAGAGATTGCGGAATATGTTTTGGGTACTTTGGCCGCTGCCAAGGCAATGCAGGCGCAAGCGGCTTATCCCGAGGAAGCAAATACTTTATCCGCAACACGAAAGTCAATTGCCAATAAAGGATAGTTTGAGACTCCATCAAACTATATTTTCCACTCCAAGCAAGGAAAAGGAATCCCCAGAGCCAGAAATGAAAACCGCCGCGAGCCCGGGAAGGCTGCGGCGGTTTAGAGCGTCCCTGCGGGCACTCTGAAGAGTAAGCACCTTCAGTATCTGCCTCCAGGCGCAAGTCGTCAACCCAACACCAGCCCCGAACGACTGCTTCCAAGCGGTCGTTGCGGAAACCCGTCGACTTTTGATACTTGAAGGAGGTCACATGACCATATCCTCAGCGGAGCTCTTGCCCGTCGGCACTGGGCGAGCAGCCTCCCAATCCCTCCCTAGCCTCCTGCGTCCGTGGCTCCTGCGGCGCGCAGCCGTCCTGCACAGCGGACCTCGTCGCCGCTTCGCCGCTCTGTTTCAAGCCCGAATGGAGCAGTCGCCAGGCCCAACAGGCGAGCGCCCCATTCCGCATGTGCTGCCAGGCCATCGAGCGGCGCACGAGAACTGGCTTGTCTACACGCAAGCCAGATGTCTCTTCCGCACCCCTCGTGGTGCCGTTCAACGGAATCCACTGGATCCACGAACGGCAAGAGACCGGTCTCTGGTAACGCACTAGTCCCGTGACGGCGGCCCGCCATCGGCAGGCCGCCATCAAGCATCCACGCAAAGGAGGCCCTATGGCCCAGTCCTTGGCAGCGCGCTTGGCCGAGATGCTCGGACAGGAACTGCGGCACAACCCCCGCCGGCTCGTCACTCGATCCGGCTTCCGCAAACGCGGCTTTCACAACTCATGGCGCTTTGGGCGCCTGCCCTGGGAGTCTGCTATCGAGCGCCAGATGCTGGCGCGGCTCTGCCAGTCCTGGCTGACCGCCCAGTTGGAGGTGCAGCCCATCGCTCTTCAGATTCCGTGCACGACGGATGAGCGAGGCTATTTCACCTACGAGCCTGACGCCATCGCGCTGGATAGGCGCGAACAGATGTACGTCGTTGAAGCCAAGAGCTTCGAGGATCTGCAGACCGACGACGTCCAACGAAAGCACCGCGACATCCGCATTTGGCTCCAGTCTCGCTCGGTGACCTTCATCGAAGTCACCGAGCGAGATCTCGGCACGTCAGCCCTGACGGAAAACCTCAGGCTCCTGAGAAGGGCCGGCCGCCAGTTGCCCCTTACCCGTCAGCTTGACGGCACGCGGGCGCTGATCCTGCGCCACCAGCCGGCGACCTTCGAGGACCTGACGACGGTGCTCGGGAGATCCCGGGCCGTGCACGCCCTGGCGCACGGCCATCTGACTTTCAACATTCACCAGGTCCTCGGCCCTTCGACCGCCTTGGACACCCAACCCAATGAGGCCAACGATGCAGCTCTTTTCATTTACGCCCGGTCAGCCGTTTCGGCTGTTTAAGCAGCGCTACTTCGTCACGGACGTTCGAAATGACATCGTGACTGCGCGAGACGAGGCCACGGACGCAGTCAAGGACTTTGAGGCTTCCACGCTGTTGATGCACTACAGCGCCAAGAACCTGAGGGCAGACAAACCTCCAAAGAAGCTCGCCGAGCGTCGCCCGCCGTCACGCATCAAACGATCTACGCCGTTGCTGGCCGACGCCAGCGAGAAAGCCGTCGACTCGAGCCGGCGGAAGTACGCCTACCTCAAAGCCATCGCGCAGGCCGGCGTTCCATTCAAGGCCGGCGACCCCGCGTTGATCGAAGTCCTGCAAGACGTGGCTGCCAGTCGAGGCGAGGACTCCCCACCCAGCTTCTCCAGCCTGAGCCGGACGCGCAGTCGATTCGTTCGCTCCGGCGGCGACCCAGCGTCGTGCCTGCCGCGCTACGACTTGCGCGGTGCACCAGGCAAGCCGCGCTTCAACGCAGCCATCGAACGCGTCCTGCAGTTCACGATCGACAACCACCATATGACGATAGAGGCGGAGTCGATGCGCTCCTCCTATGACGAGTTCAGGCGGGTTTGCATCGAGAAGCATGGACTCGATGATGGCTTTGACGCCTCGATGCTGCCGTCCTACTCCACCTTCCGACGGCGGGTTATGGCGCGCAGCGCCTACGAGATCTACGCGGCAAGGAATGGAGAGCGTGCTGCCGAGAAGACCTTCCGCCACGCCCGGCCAAACCACGACAAGCCTGGCCTGAATGAGGTTTGGGAGATCGACCATACCCCTCTCGATCTCCTCGTCGTCGACACCCTTCGCGGCATGGTGGCCAAGAGGCCGCGCTTCACGGTAATCCTCGAAGCCTGCACGCGCTCGGTCATGGGGTTCGACGTGGACTTCACCGGAGACTCCAGTCAGGCAGTCCTCAACGCGCTTTGCCACGCCATCACCCCGAAGACCTACGTCAAGCAGCGCTACCCGGACATCGAGCACGCCTGGCCGTGCCACGGCGCCCCGCTGGTCCTGCGATGCGACAACGGCAAGGAGTTCCACTCAGAATCCGTCAGAAAGGCCTGCGAAGAAGTTGGCATCGAAGACATTGAGTACTGCGCTGCACGCAGACCAACCTCCAAGGGCAGGGTCGAGCGCTTCTTCAGAACCATGTCGGAGGGCTTCTTGCGCTCGCTTCCTGGCTACGCCGGCCCGGATTTGCAGCGCCGCAAGGATCTCGAGGAGGCGAACTTGCCGGTGATCGACTTGGAGACGTTCGTCCACCTACTGCACATCTGGGTGATCGATGTCTACATGCAGAAAGATCACAGCGGGAGCCCATCATGAGCAGCCCCGTCGAACGCTGGAATCAGCTGGCCTCACCGGATCGCCTGGAGCTACCGGTAGATCCTGACGAGTTGGAGATCATTTGCTCGGACGCCGATGTGCGAGTTATCAGCCACGAAGGTATTCAATGGCGCGGCACCATGTTCCAGAGCCATGCGCTGCAGCAGTTAAGGCGCAAACTCCCGGAGGCCTGCGGCTCCAAGGTTACGGTTCGCTGCAACGGCCACATGGCTCGAATCTGGGTTCGAGACCCCGCTGATGGCAGCCACCTGGAAGTCTTGAACACTGATCCAGACACCAAGGATTTGACAGTTCAACAGATTCTCGACCTTGACGCTGTGCGCGGCAAGGCCGGCACTCCAGGGCGTCTCACTGCAGCTCAGGGCCGTAAGCGGATGAAGGACTACGCTCGACAACTGCAGGACTGCAAAACCAGGAAGGCCAAGAAAGCCCTCCTGCGGCTTCTGAATCTGACTGCCATACCAGAGACGCAGGCGACTCCCGACGAGGCATCGCTCAAGTCCAGCTCCACGCCGAGCGCCGCATCTGGCGGAGGCGGCGGCAGGAGTTCGCACCGTCGCAAACCAGCAGCCAAGTCCGAGCAACCAACCTCGAGTGTGCATAGGGGAAGCGGTTCGCCTCCACCGCAAAGCGCGAACACACCTGTGCCGCGCTTCAAGACGGCTCCCCATTCACACCAATCTCACAACTCAGGAGGTCAACCATGAGCTGGTTCGTGAACACCCCCTCCTTCGAGCAAGCTTGGGGCAGGCTGGCCGCCTGCCATGCCAGTTTTCGCTCCCAACATGGGCCGCAGCATTTGAGGATCCTGGGGCAGACTGGTGTCGGCAAGACGTTCTTGTTCAAGCGCTATCTCGCGGAACACCCCCGAAGAGCGCTGGACGACCGCGATCTCATTCCAGTCTTGTTAGTACCCATCCCGTCCACGCCAACCGGGAAAGGCGTCTACGCCGCGATCCTTCAGGCCATGGGTGTGGCGAACGTCGGCAACGCGACTCAGGAAAAACTGCATGACCGCGTGGTCACCTTGATTCGGAACCTGGGTGTCGAAATGCTGATGCTTGACGAAATCAACCATCTGGTTGATCGCGGAAGGCGGCGCACGCATGAAACAGTCACAGACCTCATCAAAGAGTTGGTCGACGCGATCGAAATTCCGACAGTATTTGCTGGTGCTCGACGCTCATCTGAGCTCTTCGACACCAACGCCCAGCTCCGCTCGCGCGTCACTGCCGTGCATTCCCTAGAGCCCTTCGACCTCGATGCGCGCTTCATGGAACTGCGCGGGTTCATCCTCAGTTGGTTGGAGCAGAGTCATCCGCCGGAGCAGGCCGATTGGCTGTCTTCTGAAGATCTTGCAACGCGCATCTTCTATGCCACGGACGGCATGCAGCGGCAATTGGCGTTGCTTCTTAACGCAATTCCTGTCTGGGGTGGGGAGCAATCGCTGTCGCCTGAACTGCGAATGCCTGATCTAGCGCAGCTGTTTCGGGACCTGCTTTGGGAGATGGCGCCTACGGCGCTGAATCCCTTCGGGGACAAGTTCGTGTACCGGCGATTGAATCGGCGCGGCGAGCCCTACTGGCCAACGCCTCTGGATGGCGACAATCACCGTGATCCGTCCTGATTCCGGCATTGCTGGGGCGTCCGTCACCGGACGCCCATTCGCTGCTCTTCAAGGTCACCCCGGCAATGTCGGTGAGGCGCCCCGAATCGGTGGCCGACTCGAGCGAACTCTCAACCCAATCAGGGTGAGGCCTGGTCATCTCGTCGTTGGAAATGGTTCTGAGCCTGAGTCAATTCGTTCCTGGCTTCATCGCTTCGCATCAGCGAATGGGCACGCCGACATCTGGGATGTCGTCGCTGCATCCAAGTGCAGGCGAATGCTTCGCCAAGATCTTGACTGGGATGGCCCATGCAGCTCGCGGGCCATCGAGTTGGCGCGCGCCTGCCGTGTCGATGCCGGTGATCTCATCCCACACTTCTTGCGGACGGGTGCATCGAGATCCATTCGATGGCACGCGTGGCTCCTACGCGGCAAAGATGATTTGTCGAAGGGCGAGTCTTCCAAGCACGTAATCTGCCCCAAATGTGTGGCCGCTCAATCGATGCCGATGTGGTCCAAGGCATGGCGCCTCGCACTGACCTTGCATTGTCCGGAGCATGAATGCTGGTTGCTGGATCGCTGCTCAAATTGCGCAGCCGAATTCAACCTAGGTCGGCAGCGTAAGGCAGGCTTAGGTGTGTGCGAAACCTGCGGGCTCCGAATCGAAAAGATGCGCCCCGTATCGACGCACTCCTACGACGCCGGCCTGGACTTTCTGGATGCATGCCCCAGTTCGCGCCAGTTCCTTGCATGCGCTGAACAAGCTGCAGTTCCCGATCCATGGTGGCTCACCGTACGTTGCTTGCGAATGTTGGAGGCGCCAACGCTCACTCTGTGGGCCTCGACCAGAGTCGGCGCAGCGCCAGCGGCTTTCCAGGGGATGCTTAATCAACTCGCGCCTGCAGTTACTGGATTTCTTGATTTCGGAAGCTTCTGCTCGTGGCCGATCGAATGGCGACGTGACGCTCTGTTTGCGACATATCAGGCCCTACATTGCGCCCCGGACCGAATGCTTGCGCTGTCGAACCACCTCCTCCAGCGGCATATGCAGCTTTACGGCCGCACGCGTGGGAGCTTCACTTGGCGAGCTGAAGGCGAGCACGGCGCACTAGCCCCGGAAAAGCCCCCTTCACATAGATCGCTTCGGCGGGTTGCGCCGCTAATTTCAACGCAAGGTGGCCACCGCCTATCGATCAATTGGCCAATCAAGCGTCGTCCAGATGCATCTTCATTTGCGTGGGACGCACTGCCATCGACACCGGTTTTGTGCACCCAGAGTTACGTCATGGCGATGAACTGGCGACTGGGCCAACTCAGCGGCAGACGTGTCCGGCGCATGCGGCTGCTAGAGGAGGCTCGTCAGGCGCTTTGCCAACTCGGTGATCAGACCGACTCCCTCCTTTGCTGGAGCAAGCGGCAAGTCCGTTGGCTGAACGCGGCATTGGAGGCCGGGCAGTTGCCTCTTTTCACGCAGGAACCCCAGGAGAAGGCACTGTGAACGGATCAGCCCCGGGAGCCCGCACCGGCCCTCCGGTCGCGCTTCGGAGCACAGCTCCAGCGCTCTTGCTCGTCCGAACAATTCCTGGGAATGTCAGCGACCCGACTGACCGCGAGTCCATGGCCTCCTGGGTATTTCGTCTAGCGAAGGCCAATGGGTTCCAGACTGCAGGCGACCTTTTTAGTCAGATGAAGATGCGGATGCCGGACTTGGGCCGAGTAGACCTCGACGAAAGCGGCCGGCGCGCTTCAGCCCTTTTGATGGACCTGACAGGCTTTGACCAGACCGTCCTAGAAAGACTCCAGTTGACGGCGCTTTTGCAAGTGTTTGGCGCGACCGATGGGCGCACTGGCCACCCCTGGGTCATTGATGCCGGCATGGGCCCCAAGAGCTCCATGGGAGCCCGCCACGCTGTCTGTCCTCGATGTCTAGCTGAAGACGCGGCCCCTTACTGGAGACAGGCGTGGCGCTTGTCAGTCATAACCCACTGTCAGCGTCACGCGTGCCTGCTCACAGGGCAGTGCAGCAACTGCGGCGCCGCCCCATTGATTTCCTCAACCCGAGCAACTGCGCTCGGACGATGCCACGCGTGCGATCGTCCCTATGGCCCAACCCGCAGGAGCTACTTCTACATGCAGGACCGATGGCTTGCGGTTCATCCCCTCGAGATGCAGTCAGACCATCCAAACGTCCGAGTTGCTATCCCCGCGGCGTGGTGGCAAGGCGTTCACATCCTGCTTTCGCTCGTCACGAAAAAGCATCGCGCCAGAAAGCTTCTCGACGCCGACTTGCCGATCCGCCACCGAAGGTGCCTGTCGAGAATCGCTATGGGATCGATGCCCCGCTTCATCGATGCCGATCTCGAGTCACGGCGACATCAACTGCACCTTGTAGGTTGGCTTACCGCCAACTGGCCTTGTCGCTTCGCAACCGTCATGACGCAGGCTGGCCTGTCCGCCACCGATCTCCGGCACTCCGAATACCCCGTTCCGCATTGGGTCAGTACCGTCAGCGAATCCATGCTGGTTCGACGGGGATATCGGGTCAACAGCGCGGAGGTCTCCGAAGCCATCAAGGTTCTGTCGGCGCAGGGCAGGTCGCCCTCCAAGATTGAGCTCAAGCGCATGCTGAATGTCACCGAGGCCCGTGCGGTTGATGCTGCGTTAGGTTTAAGCGCTACCTGTCTGTCAGACAGCGAGCTCACGCGCGTACTCGCTCTCATCGACCAACGCGTCAAGGCCGCCCCACCAGGTCGCTCTGAATGGGCAAGTTGGGTGCGTGATGCAGCCTGCTTCGCCGCGATGCTTTGCAAAGGCCTCCGACCCCGCCAGTTGAGCAGCCTGACGCTGAACGACGGACTCTGCATGCTTAGAGAGCCTCCGTCGCTCGGCTCGACGACAGTCTCAAAGGCCGCAGCCATACACAAGCAGCACTTGGCCGCGTGGATGCAGACCTACATCCACAGAGTACGACCTTCCTTCCTTCGGCAATCTGCGCCCAGCGACTGCCTATTTCTGACTCGATTCAGCTTGCCCTACGGTGGGTTTGGCTTAGCCGAGCGATTGGCAGAGATTCTTCGCGAGGCCGGTGTCAGGGATTGGCGTCGCGGCGCGCTTCTACTTTCGGGGACCCGCTTGCAGCACCCAACGCCCGACATTGAGGGTGCAGTTCGCGCCGGTGCAAGCCAGCGACCACGCCACAGCGGCATAGCCGGTTCACCTGCAAATCAGAGGCAAACCCAGGAGTCGTCATGAAGTCCTTCAAGTCTCGAAAAGTTTTCGACTGCACCGGCGTCCAGTGCGACCGCTGCGGGCATAGCTCTAATGCTGCGGGCGAGACCATATCGAACTTCACGTGCATCGACTTCGACGCCACATGGGGATCGGCCTTTGGCGACGGTAATCATGTTGAAATCGACCTCTGCCACCAGTGCGCAAAGGACCTCCTTGGTGATTGGGTCCGCGTCACGCCTAGTCGATGGATCAGCGGATCCAAGGAGCGCGCCAGAGGCTCCTCCAAGAGTCCGAAGGAAATGACACAACCAACGAAGCCCAAGCTGCGCAGCAGATCGTGAAGCCCATCACATCCAGAACATGCGCTATGGGGCTGGATCCGGAACTGGCGGCAAGCATCAGCCAGACACCAAACGCTGATACGCCAGGCGCTATGTCGACGATATCGTCGTCCGTCGACATGGCCGCAATCATTGGGACGAACTACTTGACTGTCTGGCGGATCGAGCCAGTGTATACGCAGGCGATCGGCTCGCCCTTGCTGTAAACCACGGTCTTGCTGAAGTCACACACCAACATGACCGCAACATGCGACCACGACGCGCTGGTCTGGCAGACCTACGACTGGCCCAACGCCGAAAGCAAGAGCGAGGTATTTAGCGGCGGCCACAACATTGGGTTATGTTGCCTGCGCGGTGCCTGACATCTACGCCGCCTACGCGCGCCTGCAGCAGCATGACGTGACGATCAACTACCCAACTCGCGATGGGCAGGTGGCATGCTTGCGCCCGCCGCAACTCGATTGAGTTACAAGTCGGGGACACGCCTGCTCCAGCTGAGCCTTGGTCCGCGACGCCGAACGTTGGTCGCTGGCAAAGGCAGCGTTATCCATCTGATTCGACATTTTTTCACGCTTAACACCTTCCGGTCCGAGTCCACACTGACGCACGCAGGCGCGCGGCAAGACTATTCTGTAAACTAATCAGACTCCCCTGGAAAGTTGCCGCGTAGATCCATCGTTGGAGGCCCTTCTTGTTGAGTTTTCTTCGCCGTCGCAGTGCCTCCGTCTGGACGTTACAAGCCCTGGACCGCTCCACCGCCATCATCCACTTAGGACTCGATGGCAAGGTCATCAAGACCAATAAGAACTTCGGCGACATCTTCGGCTTTCGGCCCGAGGAGCTTGAGGGCAAGAACCATTCGCAGCTATGCACTCCAGAGTACGCCAGCCGCCCGGAATACCAGGATTTCTGGCGGCGCTTGCGTGCGGGCCAATCGTTCACCGGCCTGTTCCAGCGCCGCCACAAGGATGGCCATCTGGTCTGGCTGCGAGCCACCTACAACCCGGTAATCAACAGTGCCGGCAAGGTCACGCGCGTCATCATGCTTGCTTCGGACGTGACCGAACAGACTGAGGCGCGGGTTCGCAGCATGGGCGTCCTCGGCGCCATCGACCGATCAATGGCGGTGATCGCCTTTGACCTGGAAGGCCATATCCAGGAGGTCAATGACAATTTCCTGAGTTGCATGGCTTACCGCCGCGAAGACATCATCGGCAAGCACCATCGCATCTTCTGTGCTCATGACTACGCGTCGAGTGCCGCCTATACCTCCTTCTGGAACGATCTGCGGCAGGGCCGCTTCTTCCAGGGCGAGGTACAGCGCGTCAACCGCAACGGCAAGACGGTCTGGCTGCAAGCCACCTACAACCCAGTGACCTCGGAAGAGGGCCACGTCGTCGGTGTGGTCAAGATCGCCACCGACATCACCGCGAACGTGCTGCAGAACCTGGCACGCCAGGAGGGCGTGGACACGGCCTACAGCATTGCCGTGGAGACGCAGTCCATCTCCGTCGAGAGTTCGCAGACCGTCAAGCAGGCGGTGCAGCACATCCAGTCGATGGCTGTTTCGTTTGGCGACTCGGTGCAGCGCGTAACCGTACTCGGCCAGCAGACCAGGGGCATCGGGGAGACGGTTGATGCGATCCGCCGCGTGGCCGAACAGACCAATCTGCTGGCGCTCAACGCCGCCGTGGAGGCCGCACGCGCCGGCGAGTCAGGACGCGGGTTTGCCGTGGTGGCGGGCGAAGTGCGCCAGCTGGCGGCCAACAGCAAGGCGGCTACCGAGACCATCAGCAAGACCATCGCAACCATTCAGGCCGAGGTGGCCGCCCTGACCACCACCATGCAGGCGGGGCAGGAGATGGTGCAGGACAGCGTGACCTTGGCCACCAAGGCGGTCGATTCGATGGAAATGATCCGCAAGGATGCCGGCAAAGTCGTCGGCGCCGTTCAGGCCCTTCGCTCGCAGACCAAGTGAGGCAGCTGTCTTCGCAGAGGCTCGAGCTTCCGCAATGGGCACATAGCAGTCCGCCGCAGAGTGCGCCGCGAGCGGCAGCAACCAGCCTGTCACTGCCTTTCACCAGGTAGCAGGCAGGTCCGCAGCGATAGCGGTCCGTTGCACCCCAACAATGAATACGCGCTTTCCGCCAAACTTCTGCCGTTGAGGCGCTGAGGTAGCAGTTGGACGGCTCGTTTAGTGCATGCGACATGATTCAAGCGTCCAGTCTGGAAAGCACGATGCGCAATCCCGGGTCGGCCCGGCTCGCAGCAAGCGTCCAGCCATGAGCAAGCGCGATCTCCTGGCAGATGGCCAGGCCCAGGCCTGCTCCCAGGTCGCGCCGGTGCGCACCGCGCCAGAAGCGCGCAAAGATCATCTGCAACTGGTCTTGCGGAACACCTGGCCCCCAGTCGCGCACTGACAAGCTCCGAGGCGAGACTTCGACGCTGACCAGCGTGCCCGGCGGTGTGTGCTGGACGGCGTTCTCGAGCAGGTTCTTGACCAGGGTGAAGAGCGCGCAGCGGTCGGCCATCCAATGCACCGGGGCCGAGGTCCTCGGGAGTTCGAACCGTACACCAAGGGCTTGGGCCATACGCTCCAAGTAGGTGGCCGCTTCTTCAACCAGCGCAGTAAGGTCAACCCGCGCAAGCTGACGACTCTGCACCTCGCTGGCCTCGGCCAAATGGAGCAGTTGCTGGACCTGGCGAGACATGTGCGCGACGTCCTGCAGCAGTTCCGCACGACCCGCGTTGTCGGTACTCAGTTCGATTTGCGCGCGGATCAGCGCCAGAGGCGTCTTCAGTTCGTGAGCCGCCGTGGCCAGGAACTCACGCTGGGTTCGGTAACCCTGCTCCAGCCGATCCAGCACCCGGTTGAAGCTCTCAACCAAGGGCGCGATCTCAGTCGGAACGGTGCTGGTGTTCAGCCTGGCGTCAAGCGAGCGTGGCGAAATCTCCGCAGCAGCATCAGAAATCCGCTGCAGCGGTTTGAGCGTGTACTTCAGCGTGACAAAGGCGCAAGCGCCGAAGATCACGAGCAGCACGAGACTGAACAGCAGGATGCCTTTGCCCATGACAGGCAATGCGAACGCCCCGAGCATGAACTGCGTGAACCTCGCGCTGACTGCGCACTGCAGATACCAGGTCTGCCCCTTGTGGACGACCGACGCAGTGGCGCCGCGCATCAGCACGCCGCGGTGCTCGAACTCAAAGCGCGAGCGGCGGGCTTGGGCCTCCGCCGGGCTCGCGGCCCAGAACGCATCCCCTGCAGCGGAAGACAACACGACCTTGCCGGATGCGTCCAGCACGCGGTAGGCTGCCTCCTGCTTCAGACTGTCGAATACCCAGGCTTGTGATTGATCGGATGGCAGTTCGTCATCGCTGTCGACCAGACTAACCGGCAAGCCGCGCTCATCGAAGCGAATGAATCCGGCCAGTTCCTCCGCGAGTTCCGCCACCGTCGCCGAGGACGGGGCGGCGTCACGCCTGTCGATGACCGCAGCGGCGGTCGCCACGATCAGCAGAATGCTCAAGGCAACGCCGACCACATAGGCCAGCAGCACCTTGGCCCTAAGGCTACTCAGCCACTTGTTTTTCTTCATCGCGGAGCGCATAGCCCAGACCTCTCACGTTGACGATGCGCAGGCGGGAACCGAGCGCGCTCAGCTTGCGGCGCAGCCGGTGCACGGCCACGTCCAGGGCGCCCGGTGTGACGGCTTCGGTCAAGCCCCAGGCGGCGGCCTCCAGCGCCGTGCGGCGCACCGTCTCGCCGCCCTTGCGTGCCAGCAGCAGCATGAGCTGCATTTCCGAGGCAGGCAGTTGCACGCTCTGGTCGCCGCATTGAAGCAGCCCGTCGCTGGGCACGAGCCGCAGATCGCCATGGCCGGGGTCGAGCGGCTCCAACTCCTTCTGCCGGCGAAGCAGCGCGCGCACCCGCGCCACGAGCTCGTCCATGGCGAAGGGCTTGGGCAGGTAGTCGTCGGCTCCGGAGTCCAGTCCAGCGACGCGGTCGGCCAGCGCATCGCGGGCCGTCAGCACCAGGCAGGGAATGGGGGAGCCTGCGCCGCGAAGCCGCTGCAGCAGCAGGAGGCCGTCGCCGTCGGGCAACCCACGGTCGAGCACCAGCGCGCCGTAGTCCACCTGCTGAAGCGCAGACCAGGCGGCGTCGATGCGATGGACCACATCGGCGGCGATGCCGGCGCCGGCCAGCCCGGTGCAGACCAGGCGTGCCAGCCTCTCGTGGTCTTCGACCAGCAGGATTCGGTTCATCAGAAGCGCGTTTAGAAGCGATATTGATAGCCCAGCATGAGGCGGTTCTCGGTCGAGCGGTCCACGAGGGGGCTGTTCCTGATCTCCTTGCCGAGAGACTTCACGCCCACATTGAGCATCAGGGACTGCTGCTTGTCCAAACGGATCATGCCCGTCAGGCCGACTTCAGCGTTGAGCGTGGCCTTGCCCGTGTAGGCCGCTCGCCCCGCCACCACTTCGCCAGTTCGCACGCCGTAGTAGTAGTCCACGTACTTCTTGTCCGCCCACTCGGCGCTCACTTGAGGAATGAGCATCAGGCCGGGGCCGACCATCCATTTGCGGTCCAGGCCAAGGACGATACGTTGCCCCTTGCTGTGGCTCGCCGCATCGGCCAGCCATTCCAGCTTGAGGTCGGCGACGCCGTTCTCCCATTCCATCTTGCCACCGACCCAGGTGCTGGACTTGCGCTCGGCCATGCCGGCCAGGAAGGGCGAGTCGCTGGCCTCGTAGCCACCGCCGCCGAACAACTTGGCCACGAGGCTGAACTTGAGGCGCTGTGAATCTCCTAGGTCAAGCCCGGGCAGCTTGGCCTCCACGTTCGGGCCGGACAGCTTCAGGTACTGGTTCTCGTAGGAGAGCATGGGCAGCGCTCGCGTCTCGCGATCCGTGCCCTTGTAGGCCTTCTGTGCGCTGATGACGGCAATGCCCACACCCCAAGAAGACCCCTCGGGCTTGCCTTCGCCGGGAGGCTTCTGCGCGAAGACGCTGGTGGTCGGGAGCAGGGCAAACGCGGCGAGCGTGCGGCGCAATGTGGGAGTGAGAAACGCGGGCATGGGCTTCCTGGACAGGGTTTGGGATGGCGCATCTTCAGCGCGCGAGTCTTACCGGGTTCTTTCCGGCCGTCCGGTCTTTCACAAAGGGGTCGGAAAGGATGTGGAAAGTGAACTGCCCGGAGCATCGCAGACGCCACGAGCTCACCAGGACTCCTCCATGAAGAAACTGCCCCGCGCCGCCTTGCTGAGCGCGGTCACCCTACTCATCGCCGTGACCGGCATGGCTGTCGCCATCGTTGCCCACACTGCCGACCAAGCGCCCCAAGGTGCGGTGACCACAGTCAAGCCCGCCCTGGCCGTCACCGTCACTCAGCTGCGTGCTGAGTCCATGCCCCTGCGCCTCGCAGCCAACGGCAGCATCGCCGCCTGGCAGGAAGCTAGCGTCGGCGCTGAAGCGAACGGCCTGCGCCTGCTGGAGGTCAGGGTCAACGTCGGCGATAGCGTGCGCCGCGGCGACGTGCTTGCCATCTTTGCGGCCGACACCGTGGGTGCCGAGCTGGCGCAAAGTCGTGCGGCACTGACTGAAGCCCAGGCGACGCTGGCCGAAGCGGCTGCCAATGCGCAGCGCGCCCGCGATCTGCAGCCCAGCGGCGTACTCTCCAGGCAGCAGGTCCAGCAGGTCCTGACGAGTGAGCGCACCGCGCAGGCGCGCGTGGATGCGGCGCAGGCGAGCTTGCGCGTGCAGGAGTTGCGTTTGACGCAGACCCGCGTGCTGGCGCCAGACGACGGCGTGATCTCGGCGCGGAGCGCCACGGTCGGCGCCGTGCTGCCGGCTGGGCAGGAGCTGTTTCGGCTGATCCGCGGCGGCAGGCTGGAGTGGCGCGCTGAGATGGCAGCACCAGAACTGGCGCGTCTCAAGGCCAGTCAGACGGTGGTGCTCACCCCTGTGGGGGGTGACGCCATCCAGGGCAAGGTGCGCATGGTCGCGCCGACGGTGGATGCACTGACCCGCAACGGCTTGGTCTACGTAGACCTGCCGGCCGGCACGACGGCGCGACCCGGCATGTTTGCGCGTGGCGAGATCGCGGTCGGCGCGGCTGTTCCCGCGCTGACCCTGCCGCGAACGGCAGTACTACAGCGCGAGGGCTTCCACTACGTGATGCGCGTCGGTGCGGACGGGCGCGTGATGCAAACCAAGGTGACGGTCGGGCGGAGCACCGCCGAACGCCTCGAAATCCTGAGTGGGGTGGACGCAAACGCCAAGTTAGTGACATCCGGCGGCGGCTTCCTCGGCGATGGCGACCTGGTTCGCGTGGTCGCACCATGAGTTTCAACGTCTCGTCCTGGTCGATCCGCAACCCCATCCCCGGCATCCTGCTCTTCGTCCTCCTGAGCTTCGTCGGCCTGATGGGCTTTCGAGCCATGAGGGTGCAGAACTTTCCCGACATCGACCTGCCGGCCGTGACGGTCACAGCCGCGCTGCCGGGGGCCTCGCCGTCACAGCTTGAGAACGAGGTGGCCCGCAAGCTCGAGAACGCGCTGGCTGCGGTGCCGGGCGTCAAGCACATCAAGACCACGCTGACCGAGGGCAGCGCCAGCATCTCCGTCGAGTTCCGGCTGGAGAAGCCGCTGCAGGAGGCCGCCGACGACGTGCGAGACGCTGTCGCACGGGTGCGCGGCGACCTGCCGGCCGAGCTGCGCGACCCCGTGATCAAGAAGGCCAATCTGTCGGGTTCCACCATCCTGACCTACACGGTGGCCTCTGAACGGATGGACGATGAGGCGCTGTCCTGGTTCGTGGACAGCGAACTCAGTCGCAGCCTGCTGGCGGTGAACGGCGTCGGCGCCGTCAATCGCGTGGGCGGCGTCACACGCGAAATGCGCGTCGCGCTCGACCCGGCGCGGCTGCTTGCACTCAATGCCAGCGCGGCGGACATCTCGCGTCAATTGCGCGAGGTGCAGTTGGAGGCCGCCGGAGGGCGTACCCAGTTGGGCGGCGGCGAGCAGTCGGTGCGCACCATGGCCACGGTGAAATCCGCAGCGGAACTCGGCGCCATCGAAATCACTCTCCGCGACGGGCGTGCGATCCGACTCAACAAGGTCGCCGAGGTCAGCGATACCGTGGCTGAGCCGCGTTCTGCAGCACTGCTCGACGGCCGGCCGGTGGTCGGCTTCGAAGTCACCCGCGCACGCGGCGCCGGCGATCTGGACGTGGCCGCCGGTGCCCGCGCGGCCCTGGATGCGCTGAGGGCCACCCATCCGCACATCGAGATCACCGAGGTCATCGACGACGTCGCCCCGGTCCAGGAGAACTACGACGGCTCCATGCACCTGCTCTACGAGGGCGCGGCGCTTGCCGTGCTGGTCGTGGCCCTGTTCCTGCGCGACTGGCGGGCGACCGTGGTGTCGGCCGTGGCGCTGCCGCTGTCCATCGTCCCGACCTTTGCAGTCATGCACTGGATGGGCTTCACGCTGGATGTCGTCACGCTGCTGGCGCTGTCGTTGGTGGTGGGTGTGTTGGTGGATGACGCCATCGTCGAGGTCGAGAACATCGAACGCCACCTGCGCATGGGCAAAAGCCCTTTCCAGGCGGCCATGGAGGCGGCCGACGAGATCGGCTTGGCCGTCATCGCCACCACCTTCACGCTGATCGCGGTCTTCCTGCCCACGGCCTTCATGAGCGGCATCGTCGGCAAGTTCTTCGTGCGCTTCGGTTGGACGGCGGCCATCGCGGTGTTCTTCTCTCTGGTCGTCGCGCGCATCCTCACGCCCATGATGGCGGCCTACCTGCTGCGCGCGCCCGAGCCGAAGTCAAACCCGGAGCCGCGCTGGATCAGCGGCTACCTCATCTGGGCGCGCTGGTGCCTGCAGCATCGAGCGTGGACGCTGCTTGCGGCGCTGGCCTTCCTCGTCGTCGGCCTGCTGCTCGCCGTCCGGCTGCCCACTGGCTTCATGCCAGGCGATGACCTGCCGCAGACCCAGGTGAACTTGAGCCTGCCGCCGGGTGGCACGCTGGCCGACACCCTGGCCACGGCCGAGCAGGCGCGGCAGATCGTGCGCCGGCATGCCCATGTGAAGCAGGTCTACACCGCCATCGGGAGCGGCGGCAACAACGGTGGCGGCCCCGATGCCGCCATGGGCGGCTCGGCTTCTGGCGACATCCGAAAGGCAGTGCTGACCGTCGGCTTGTCGCACAGGGACGAGCGCGCAGGCCTGAGCCGCGAAGCCATCGAGGCGCAACTGCGCGACGCGCTGGCCGTGCTGCCCGGCGCGCGCGTTCAGGTAGGCCTGCAAGGCTCATCCGAACCCTACACGCTGGTGCTGGCAGGCCAGGACGGCCGCGCGCTGGCCGAGCATGCCACCCAGGTGGCGCGCGAGCTGCGCGGCATCCCGGGCGTCGGCGCCGTCACATCCAGCGCCGGCCTGGTGCAGCCCGAGCTCATCGTGCGTCCGAACTTCGTCCGCGCGGCCGACCTAGGCGTGACTTCGTCGGCCATTGCCGACACCTTGCGTGTCGCGACAAGCGGCGACCAAGAGCAGGCGCTGGCCAAGCTCAATCTCGGCGAGCGCCAAGTGCCTGTGGTGGTGCGCCTGAGCGGCCCGGCGCGGCAGGACCTGGACCTGCTGCGGCGTCTGCCAGTGCCCGGCGCGCGCGGTCCTGTCGCACTTGAGAACGTGGCCGACCTGGAGATGGGCAGCGGCCCGACCGAGATCACCCGTTTTGATCGAGCACGCAACATCAATATCGAGGTCGAACTCAATGGCCAGGCGCTGAGCGAAGTGGACGCGGCGGCTCTTCAGCTACCCAGCCTGCAGAAGTTGCCAGCTGGCGTGAGCCAGCTTGCAGCAGGAGACGCCGAGAAGATGCAGGAACTCGCCCAGGGCTTCGGCATGGCCATGCTCACAGGCGTGCTCTGCATCTACGTGGTGCTGGTGCTGCTGTTCAAGGACTTCGTGCAGCCGCTGACCATCCTGGTGGCGCTGCTGCTGTCAGTGCCGGGCGCCTTCATCGCACTGACGGTCACTGGGACGCCGCTGTCCATGCCCGCCATGATCGGGCTGATCATGCTGATGGGCATCTCGACGAAGAACTCCATCCTCTTGGTGGACTACGCGGTCATTGCGCGAACCCAGCATGGCCTGAGCCGTCGCGCCGCCGTGCTGGACGCCTCCAGTAAGCGCGCGCGCCCCATCGTCATGACGACCTTGGCCATGGGGGCCGGCATGTTGCCTGTGGCGCTTGGGCTGGGCGGCGACCCGAGCTTCCGCGCGCCGATGGCCATCGTCGTCATCGGTGGGCTGATCTCTTCCACCGTCCTGAGCCTGCTGGTGATACCGGTCGTCTTCACGATGGTTGATGACATGGTGCAGAGGCTGCGCCGGTAAGTGCTTGGAAAGACGAGCGCGGCAACGATGGCGCCTTCACACCCGCAGAAACGGAGACTTCACCATGCCCCTCAATAAGCTGCTGCTGGCCGCCTGCGTTCTCGCCTCGGGCTGTGCCACGCAGTTCAATCCTGATCCGCTGGAACTGCTGAACCGCAAGACCTTCGCGCTGAATGAGGGGCTGGACAAAGCCGTGCTGAAGCCCGCGGCCCAGGCCTACAAGAACCACGTTCCGGCACCGATACGCACGGGCGTTTCGAACGTCCTGTCCAACCTGGGCGAGCCGTGGTCCGGCGTGAACCTGATCCTGCAAGGGCGGCTCAAGGAAGGACTGTCCGACTTCGGCCGCTTCGGCACCAACACGACGGTCGGACTGCTCGGCGTGATGGACGTGGCCACGGGCTGGGGTATGCCCGGCCATGGCGAGAGTTTCAACGGCACCTTGCGCACCTGGGGCGTGGGTGGTGGCGCCTACCTCGTGCTGCCCTTGCTAGGGCCTGCCGATCTGCGTGGCCTCGCTGCTTTCCCCGTCGACCGCATGGGCAGCGTGCAGTCGCAGATCGACAGTTCAGGGGCCAGTGCCGCCTTGACGGCCACCGAAGTCCTGGACAAGCGCACCAGCCTGCTTGAGGTGACTCGAATGATCGACGAGCTTGCGCTGGACAAGTACGTGTTCGTTCGCGACGCCTACCTGCAACGGCGTGCGGCGCAGAAGAGTGACGCGGACGAAAGGAACGATTCCCACAATGGGAGCCGCTGAATGCACGGCTTTCATCGAGCGCCAACGCTTGATCAGTGAACACCCCGGCAAGTCCCGCAGATACCTGCCATCCGCCCCGGGTCAGAAGCTGAATGGCGGGTTCCTGCGGCTGCTGTCATTCATCCGCCGGTCCTGATTGACAGCAAGCAGCCTTAGGCAGTCACCTGAGCAAGGCTCATTGACTGGCGAATCGCGCAGACTTGGTGCCTCCATTTGCGCACAATCGACCGCGCGAACTGTGCACAAAGGTCGCTAACTTTGAACGCCCACATCCGGCGTGCAGCGGCACTGCCGCGCGCCGGACTGGCCATGAAAACCGCAGGCGCAGGGGTTCATGGCCGCCACCAGATGGAAGCGGGCGGGGAACTCCGCCTGGCGCGCGGCCCGGGCAATCAGGATGCGGCCGGTCTCGAGCGGCTCGCGCAGGGCCTCCAGGGCGCTGCGCTGGAACTCGGGGAGTTCGTCCAGGAAGAGCACCCCCTGGTGGGCCAGCGAGATCTCGCCGGGGCGCGGGGGCGAGCCGCCGCCCACGAGGGCCACCGCCGAGGCGCTGTGATGCGGCGCCCGCAGCGGCCGGCGGCCCCAGGCGGCAGGGCGGAACTGGCCGGCCAGGCTCAAGGTGGCGGCGCTCTCCAGGGCGGCGTCTTCGTCGAGGGCGGGCAGGAGGCCGGGCAGGCGCTGGGCCAGCATGGACTTGCCCGAGCCCGGCGGCCCCACCAGCAGCAGGCTGTGGGCGCCCGCCGCAGCGATTTCCAGCGCCCTCTTGGGCACGGCCTGGCCCTTGATGTCCCGCAGGTCGGGGCCGGGCGCCTCGGTGATGCAGGCCCGGGCGGGCCTGCTGGCCCGGGCCAGGGGGGCCTGCGACTGCGGCAGCAGGGCCCGCACCACGTCCAGCAGATGCCCGGCCTGGCGCACGTCCACCCCGCCCACCAGCGCGGCTTCGGCCGCGCTGGTGGGCGGCAGCAGCAGCTGGCGCGGCGAGGCTCCCTGGCGCAGCGCCAGGGCCATGGCCAGGGCGCCGCGCACGGGTCGCAGCTCGCCGGCCAGGGAAAGCTCGCCCGCGCACTCCAGCTCGGCCAGCGGCCCGGCCTCGATCTGCCCGCTGGCGGCCAGCAGTCCCAGGGCGATGGGGAGGTCGAAGCGCGCGCCCTCCTTGGGCAGGTCGGCCGGGGCCAGGTTCACCGTCGAGGACGAAGTAGCCTTAGCCACTGTGTAAGGTACAAACACCCTATAGAGAGTGGTCGTCCACTAGCCAACACGGGTAAGGTAGTGCGCTTCAAATTCAGATCAATCCACAAGCTCCACCAGAGGGTCTACCAGAAGGAGATCGAGCTCGACCTTTCAAACGGGCAACTCGCTTCTGGGTGTTGGGCGCTCGAAGCGATCCAGGCGGCGGCTGATCGATCACTGCTCAAGCCAGTTCAAGAGGAGGTGCCTCGGAAGTATGAGCGGGTCATCCTGGGGCTCGCAACAGACACCGAATGGCTGCGGGCAGCGCGTTGCAGTCCTGAGGAACTCACTGTCGACAAGATCGTCATCGCGATGGAGCGGGTTGACGAGTTTGTGACAAACGCTGGTGGGACCAAGTCCAGCAAGTCACAACTGTCGTATCACGTGCGTCGGCTGCTGAAGGACTTCGCCACGGCGAAGAACGTACCTCGAATTGAACGACTGAACGTCATGTATCGAACCCCACATAGGGGCCCGAAGCGCAGCGGGCGCAAGATGATCAGCGATGCACCGAGCCCAGGGACCGAGACTCCGCACCCTATCGGGGCAATTCCGTTTTCCTCTGCGGAGGATCTTCGCGCAAAGACTGAGGCAAAGATCTCCTCCACGTTGCGGCAGATTGAGGCTGCGGCGGTGAGCGAACTCGACGAGCACGTAGCTCGGTCCGCGTTTTTGGATCGGCTTCTTAGTCCGATTGAGGTGGAGCCCGCGCTCTTGTCCCGAATAGAGCAGCTCTGCTCTGACCCGAAAGTGAAGGAACCACCATCCTGGCTTGGAGCCGTTGAGCCAGCGACGCTTGCAGCCGTGTATCACCGCATCTGTTCTCGAGCGCTGACCGGTCTACATGGAGGGAAGTTTCATATCACTTGCCATCGAGGCAAAGACGTCGGTGACTGGCTCTCCGCTCAAGGATACCTGGTGGGCCACATGGACGTCGGCTACACCATGCTCGGATCACGCCTGCTCAATGCGCAGACCCTCCATGCTTGTCTGGTGATCTTGCAAAAGCACACCGGCTGGAATGTGAATGCCGTCCTGGAGATGAGCGAGGCCGGTATCGAGCCCAACGGAAAGGGCGGCTATGTCATCCAGGGCTACAAGGCGCGCATTGGGGAAGAGACCCCGTTTGTAGAAATTTTGCCGTCTGACGAAGCACCTCGCCGTGCAATTGAATTACTACAAGACAGACTCGCCGCGATGCGACAGCTTGGTTGGATATCAAACAGCGAAGGACGGCTTTGGCTGAACGGCCGTTACGCCCGAGGAGGGCGTCTCCAGCAGTATGTCGGTTGGGGCCAGACACTCAAAACGTTTACTCAAAAGTATGGGCTTCCCAGCTTCTCGGCGGAGCAACTGCGTGTCGAGGTCCTCGGCTTACGTGGAGTCGAAAAAGGAGGACTCGAGGCCGCACGACACACGGCCGGCCACGCTCGCTTGAGCACAACCGCGTCCTATCTTGATCAGATTCTTCTACAACGCACCAACTCTGCATATTCGTTGGAGTTTGAGCGCCAGTTGGAAGGCTCGGTGAGATTTCGGATGGGAACGGATAAGGAGTTTGACGTTTCCAAAGACTTGCTCTACCCAATTGGGGATGGGACGAGTTGTTCGGATCCTCATAACCCGCCCGATCCAGCGTTTTTGGATCGCGCTATCTGCTCTGGTAAAGAATGCCACCGGGAAGGTGGTTGTGCGAATCGTCGGCTGGTTTTTGACGAAGACAGGGTTGATGAGGTATTTCGAACTAAATACTTCTACGAGGAAAACTGGCGAGATTTGCAAAACGGAAATCGTGATCAATTCGTCGCACTTCATCTTCCGGCAATGTTGGTCAACCTAGCTCTTGTTCAAATCCTAGAGAAGAGTGCTTATCGGCATATCGTCAAGCAGATCCAGGGGGGCGTTTATGGCGAAATCAAAGCAAAGTAATCCAGAACAATTTCACCTAGATATCGATGCCGAGTCTAGCGGTCCTGCTGTTACGAAAGTCGGCCATCGAATAAGAGTGTTGAAACACTTCGCGAGAACCGACGAAAAGCAATATCTTGAGATTGATGCGGCCGATTTTTGGCTCCCTAAGGCGCCGTTCACTGAGGGGCCGGTCCGCTTGTCGACGCGCCCTGACTTGGTCGATGCAGCATTCGTAGCAGTTCGCGCATACGCTGCTCGCCAAGAGCCTAGTAAGTCCACTCATTTGAATGTCGCAAAGGGCTTTCGGGCGATTGCCAAAGCGTTTGAGTACAGCTGGCTGCATGGCTACTACAGCATAAAGGACTGGAGTCCATCGTTTACCGATGCACTTCCAGAAATTCTTGGCAAAGGAGGGTGGGCTCTCGCTCTTGATGTTTCAAAGCGGGTTGAACAATTGCTTGAAGGAGGGGAGTCGGAGCGCGCCAGCACTTATGTATATCGAATACGCGCCGGCAATATCGGTTTTGCGCTCAGTCAGAAGTTGCAGGCGGATATTGGCTCCAACATCATGCAAGCCGAACTGAGGCCCGCACGCGATGTCCTCGCCAAGACCCTTGGGCTGACTCTCGATAACGGCCAGCCTCTGGTACATCGCACGTTTAAGAGCTCTGCCGCCAATGGGATGGTTGACAGCCTGCTGCGTCAGGAGCTTTCATGGATCAACCTGTTGTCGGAGGTCCCGGCGTCTCCTCCGCTGAGCTACACGCCCTTCTCATCGCCAGTTCAGCTCTCCAAGCAGTTCGGCCGTGCAAGTGGGCGAACCCCGAACATGACGCCAGCACACGTGGCCGACATCTTGGCGGAAGGACTGCGATGGTCGGAGGACGGCGGTGACCATGTCGTACGTGTACTTGGGCACGTAGTTGAAGCGCTGGAGTTCGAGGTCCGCGCGGGGCGCCCCGCTACGCGGACTGCGGCGCTCTCCGCGCTACGCGCTTCCCCGGGGCTGTCGCAACTGAACGGCTTCGTCGGGCGGGAGATCGCCGATTTGCGTCCACACACTCATGCGAATAAGGACGAGACCCTCGAAGGCGCGGTGGAAAACCTAGTCTCGGGCTGCTTCTGTTTGATCGCGCTTCTCAACGCGCGGCGAAAAGACGAGGTGCAGCACCGCAAGCTTGGACTCATGGTTGATTCAACAGAAGTCGTCGACGAGGCGCTTGAACTGCACTTGTGCTGGTTTTATATCCAAAAGACACACAAGGCGTATGTGCCGTTCTACATCGGCCGAGCAACGGTCCGAGCCATACGGCGCCTCGAAGAGTTGGAGCAGTTGACGGCGCGCCTCGCTGCCGCGTTGAACCCGTCACAGAAGGAAGTGAACCGCGCGGAGCGTGCGTTGTTCAGAATGCCCAATCTTTGGTTTACTGAAAAGCGTGGGCAGGCTAACTCTTACTTCGCGTTTGGTGCCGGTGGAGCGTCCAAGCGGTTCCTGCATCGAGCACTGGGAAAGACTTCGGCACCCGAGCGCGTGATCGCGCACATGTTTCGTCGGGCGTACGGGCTTCTGTTCATCTATCGCTTCGAAGGACCACTACTCGCACTTACACAGAAGTATGGGCATCTCGACCCAACGGAAACGATGACGTATGTCGTCGATCCGGCGCAAGGTGGTGCCGGGCCCGCGGTTAGAACCTACGGCCGCCTTTCGGAAGAACAAATTAAAGCGATAGCGCAAGAGCAGCATGAGGTCGAACAGGAAATTCTGCTGGTGAGCAACGAAAGGCTTGCAGAAATGGTGCGGGACGTCATTGAGGGAAAAACAGTTGGAGCGGGTTCATTTCCAGTCCTTATTCGCCGCCTGCATCAGCGTCTTGCATCCAAGTCAGAATACAGACTACTTTCGAAAGACCGCAAAGCCGCGGCGGTCTCCGACGCTTTTATATCGAAAGGTCACAGATTTCGGCCGGCCTGGCACGGCAACTGTTGCGCACCCCGAGATTCCTCTGTAAAAAAGGCTGCGTGCAATCCGCAGGGGGGCTCCGGGATTCGTCAAGAAAATGCCGGACCAGATACGTGTGCTGCTTGCCATTACCACTATCTTGTCGAAGACCACGTGCGCTCTATCGAAAGGTATTGCGATGGCCTTCGACGCAAATTGGAAAGCGCTCGATGTGGCGTTATCGAGCAGGCGCGGCTCAAGTCGAATATCCAGAACACGGAGCATGTAATCTTCTTGCACCGGAAGCGTCTCGGAGGGCGGGGAAGTGAAATCTATTAAGGGTTCGATGACTAAATTCAAGCCGTCTGTCGCGTTTGAGAGCGAAAGAGAGGCTCGCGCCAATATCGAGGTGAAGATTGAGTTCTTGAAAAGCGTCGTCGAGCGTACAGCAACGAATCTCGCGGTGTTTGATATCACTGATGAGAAACTCATTGAGCTTCTGAAAACCCTGCCTGACAGTAAGAACAAGTTCAACGCTTTATCATCAGATTCCTTAGTCGAAGAGCTTAGGGCCAGTGCCCCACCCTTCCGGATGAACGGAGCTAGCACGCTGCGACGCGACAAAGCCCTAACCGGTCGCGTCGAGACGCTCTTGAACGCAATCGTTCAAGCAATCGAGAATCTCTCGATGCCACCCAAAAAGGTTGCTAGGGTTGCAGGGTTGTCGCGGCAGCTGAAACTGTCAAACACGTTAAGGGAAATCGCTGAAGCCACCATCTACGCGCAGAAGCGCCAAATCGAGAAGCTTCGCAGCGAAGTTGCTTCGTATAAAAACAAACTTGAGTCGCTGCGGTGGGCTTCGGAACAGAGCGCCGGCACTCTTCGGCAAGAGATCAAGAACCTAAAAGGGAGGGCGACAAAGGAGGTAGATACAAGCCCAAAGGTGGTTCCTCTTCCAGCCAAGCCTACACGCACATGAGCCGAATCGTCCGCGCAGGAACGATCTCGATCGTGGCCTACGATTTGGCGGTCCGATCTGTTGTGCATGAGCTGACGGATTATGCGCTGTTCATGCTCGACAAATGCCGGCTCGAGCAATCAACGGTCAGCGACGCTATCAATAATCTGGTCCGCTTTTGCAACTACCTGCTCGCAAATACGTCGAGCAAATCACGTCCTATAATTGAGGCTGTTGCTGGGCTAACAGACAACTCGCTAGCGTCATTTCGTGACGATGACCTAAAGGCTGTGCTTTTTAATTCGCGCTCGCGGAATAGCGAAGCTAAGGCGAAAGAAACGGTGAACGGGCGCCTCGCCGGCGTCTACCAGTGGATTTGGTGGCTCCAGAATTCGGGCCGTTTGCCTGCGAATGTTGCAGGGCCAAGCGGATGTGCCGTTACCGTTGGGGAGGTCTGTTGTTCCGCCCGCGGTCGGAAGAAATCCTTCCGAGTGACATTGGATATGCCGCTTCTTTATTCTGACGCTGCGCGGCGCGGGAAGCACAAAACTGGATTTGTGGCTACCCGAGAGACGGCTGATGGAGCTATAGAGATTTTGATGTCGAGATCGTCCAGCGAGTACAGGAATTTGCGGGACGCCCTGATCGTCGATCTTGCAATAGAAGTAGGTCTTCGGGTGGGGTCGGTTGTATCCCTTGTGGATTCTGATTTTGATAAAGCTGCAATTGAGAGTACTATTGACACGACGATTCTGGTAACACCAAAAAAGCAAAAGTTCTCATATGAGAACTCATTTGAGGTTCCCATTTGGCTCGCGTTACGGGTCTGCTCCCTCGTCGAGCTTCGAGATGAATTGCTCGAATCCAAAGGAAAGCGTGCGACGGTTGCAAAGGGGGCCATATTCATCAATGAACTTCGGTGCACGCCATTGACAGCTCGAGCGGTTTCTCAACAAATTAGCGAGGTACTTCGCAGTCTGGGCGCACCCAAAGGAACCTCAATCCATGCCTTTCGGGGTCTTTTTTGCACGGAAGAGATCGAATATGAGATCGATCAGCGCGTGCGTTTGGGGCTCGACACCTCCACGGCTTCTGTCAGTGCGGCTGTAGCGCTGAAGATGGGCCACCGCGACCCCATGTCACTGTTTCACTATGTCGCTCGTGCACTGTCGCTTCGGGCAGCACGTGAAAGGGCAACTCGCCGAAGAGGATGATGCGCCCGTTCACTCGTGTGGATGTGACGCTTTGGGCCCCGCCCGCCCCCCGCCCCCCGCTCCAGCATCAGTTCAGCGGACCGGTTGTAGATCAGCGTGCCCAAACATGTTGTGCGGACGGGTTGGTTCGGAGGTGACCGATTGGTAGACCGCTTCAGGCTGGATCTGGACATTCACGCTAGCGGCCCGAACGTCAGTAGAGAGATCGATTAGTCATTCGCCGCGAGCCCCCAAGTGCACCATGAGTCTGATCTGTACGCACCTGACTAGCAATGCATGCGGATGAGGCCAAATAACACGGGGCTACGACGTCTACGCTGGAGCTGAATACTCGGATCATCGACTCCGGAGACTTGTTCCTTGTTCGGCTTCCGTCGCTTGCCGCAGCGCAAAGCTGGCTCCAGCAACATTGGCCTCAACCGCAGTCACCTTCTCATGGGTTCTGACCGTAAGGCTATCATCCGACCAAACACAGCCCGGCCTCAGGACGCCAGGCGCTGAGGGAGGAACCCGTGGGGTATGCGCTCGATCACACTGCACGCAAACGCGACGCGGTACGAATCTTATTCATTCTTGACCAGGCAGGGACTGCACCCGGTTCCGGGGCGCCGGCTGGTGCTGTTGCGGTCATCAAGGCTGAGAAGCGTCTGCAAGCGCTGGATTTCTGGGTGCGCAGCCCAGACTACCTTGCGGCTGAGCTCATGCTTTTGCATGAGCAGAACCCCGGCGAGGGGTTCCTGGATGAGGCCTTCAAGGTGATGCAAGGCGACGAGCCGGACGTCCGCCGGATGCAGATGATGCGATTCCTTTTCGGCGCATGGGAGCAAATCGACGACTCGATGTCACAGCTGATTTCTCTGGGGCTGGCGGCCATCAAGCGAAATGTGAAGCGAGATGGCAAGGTCGGTCGAACTGACTTCTACCTGCTCGAATCGGGGCGTATCCGAGCTGCTGAACTGGTAGCGTTCTCCTCGCACCTTGCCTGGTATCGAGACAGAGCTGCGCTGGTCGCGCGGGTTGCAGGTACGGGGTCCGGCGATGACCTCAAGGTCCGGCAGTACGCGCAGGCCGAATATCAAGGGGCTAGATGGGGGCAAGTCATCGGTCCCATCAAACAACGGGTCCTGAAACGGCTAGAAGAACTGAAACATGGAGCGAAGCTGTGACCACGACATTCGCCGCAAAGGTTGCTCAGAAGTCGGGGCGATCCCTTGAAGATGTGCGGGCGGTGCTGTCCGACCGCCACATCGTAGATGCGCCAACGCCTGCCGTCTCGCGACAGCTGCGATTGAAGGTGCTCAAGTTCAGCGGTGAGAAGCATGTGCATCACACCGTTGAGCCCTTCAGCTTTGAATGGGCGCCTGAACAACAAGGGGTCAACGTCATCGCCAGCGAAGGGAACTTCGTTGGTAAGTCCAGCATACTTCAAACGATGTTGTGGGCTGTTCGGGGTGATCCGAAAGCTTTGACGGCGACCGTACAGGGTTGGATCAAGCACGTACTTGCCGAATTCCAAGCCGGTGACCGGCATGTCCGCGTGGAGTTTGATGTCGATGATGGTGTCCCGCGTGGTGCTATCGAGTTTCTGGGTGCGGACGGTGCGGCCCTTCATTCGACGCCGTTCTTGACGGCAGACATGTTCAAGTCGCACATGAACAGCGTCATGCTGGACGCCCTTGGTCTGGAGCCCATTGCGACCTCTCGTGAAGTGGCTTCGTTGGAGAAGACGGTGATGTATGCGGACGGCTGGGCCGCGTACACCGGCGCATTTCTGTTCGATAGCGATAGCAGCGCGCTCATTGGTGAGCATGTCGGCAACGATCTAGCTCAGCGGTTGCTGCAGGTCTTTCTGGGCATTCCCTGGGCCACTACTTTGTTTCAAGCTCGGGCCGCTAAGCGCGTGACGGAAGCCCTCGTGCAGTCACGCAAGCGCCGGTTGGGGCAACTCGGCGACCGCTCCGTCGAAGACTTGCAAGCCAGGCTGGCGGAAATAGAGCGGCAGATTCTGGACGGCTCAGCTCAACAGACTGCGCTGGCTCAACTTGAGGCGGCTCGAAAGCGGTACGAAGAGCTGTCGGAGTCAGCCTCCATGTTGAAGGCGAGCGCCACGGTGCTGAATGCCGAGGTGGTTGCTGGCACTGAGGAGATGAATAACAAGAAGCGCGCGCTCTTGGAAATCGAAGAAGAGAGGGCTGCGTCAAGATTCTTCGGCCGTCTGTCCCCGACCTGCTGTCCTCGGTGCACCCGCGCTTTCGACAGACGACGCATCGAGAACGAGAAAACGTCTGGTGACTGCTCGGTGTGCCTCACGCATCTGGACCAAGAGGTACAGGTGGACTACGACGCGCTCAAGGAGGGCATGGCCAAGGAGGTTTCCAAGTTGGAGAAGCTGCTTGGTTCTGTTACGACGAAGGCGCAGGAGGTAGGAACGGAGTTCGACCAGACGCGCCGCGACCTTGAGGCAGCCGCGATGGAGGTGTCGCGCCTCGCTGCTAGCGGTACTGCTCAGGAAGAGCAGAAGCTGAGGTTGGAGGCTGCGCGGATCGAGGGCATGCTCGAAGCGGTGTCCAAGCTGGTCCAATCAGACAACGGCGAAGAGGCTGACTTGCTTGTTCTCGACGCCGCAGTCGATGTCGCAAAGGAGTTGGTGGAGGAGGCAGCCGAAGCGGTTCTTGAACGCAGCGGAGACCTCATCTGCTCACTGGTGCAGCGCCTCGGGATGGGCGACGTGGAAAAGGTCGTCCTGAAGCGCAATGGCAGCGTGGAGGTCCACAAGGGCGGCAGCATCTCGTTTTTCACGCGACTGTCTCCTGGGGAAAGGCTTCGGGTGCGGATAGCGACTGTCATGGCACTGCTTCAGGCCGCTCAACAGTTTGGCGCAGGGCGCCACCCGGGGTTCCTCATCATCGACTCTCCCGCGAAAGAAGAGATGGCTGACGCCAACGTCGAGGAGATGTTAGAGGCGCTTGCCGAGCTGTCTCGCTCCGTGCAAATCCAGCTGTTTGTAGCCTTTAAGGGTACTGAGCGAGCGCTAAAGCACTTCCCGGAAGATCATTGCCTCCTGGCCCGCGAAGGCGAGTTGCTCTGGTGAGCTGGCGCGGTCTTGCCATGTCCCAAGCACCGCCTCTAATCCAACAGCGCATGATGAACGCGCTAGAGGTCGATGGCGAGCTCAAGGTCGGCGACTTTCCTGAGTCCGAGTTGTTGGCTGCTGCAGAAGGGATCGTCTCCTCGGCATTGTTTGGTGACTTCGTGGAGTTGTTGCTGGAGCAGTGGAGGGACCTCGACGATCACAAGGCAGCCGTGAAGGCGATATGCGCAGGCCTGAAGAGGAACGGAAACCGCGAAGCGTTCATCCACGCGGTCGACGCTCTGGCCGAGTCTGAGCTTGATGATTTCGCGTCGTTCGCCGGGGCGCTGGATGCGCGCGCTGGGGACGACGGCACGTCGTTGCACATCAGGGTCGAGGCGGTGGCCGGTTTGGTTCGGTTCGCGTTGCGCGAACCGCGATGGACAACGTATGCCGGCGCCGGCGTCCTTCGCCTGTTGGAACAAGATGATGACTGGGTAAAGGCCAAGCTATGTAGGTTGACGTCCATCCTGCATGACCATCTGGCCTGGGACCAAGCGGTCAAGTCGCTTGAAGCTTTGACCGTTTGCTCCGCCTGCGCCGCGGAGGCGCGGCAGGAGCTAGGTTTCGTTGAGATGGCATCGGCGTTCAAGAGTGACGACGTCGCATCCATGAGTGTTCACCTGGCGCAGGCCACTGCTTGGTTCGACCAATGCGCGGCTCAGGCTGACGATGTACCTCGGGCCCGTATGTACGGGACGGTGGCCGGCGCCTTGGCGCGGTCGCTGCAGGCCGACACGCCTAATGCCCTCGACGTCGACTCGTTGGCTGACGACGCTCAGTGGGTGGTTCACTACAACCAGCCGCGGGCTGGTGCTGCATGGCTCACGCCGCCTGCGGAAGCAGAGCTTGAGTGGATACCGCTCCTTTCGCCATACGACGGATCATCCCCCGTTGACCCGTTGACGCTCCTGGCCAGTGCCGTTCAGGTCTTCGAGAAGGTGCGGTCGGTGCAGGTCATCATCAGAGGGCGGCGCGAATTTCGCGTTCCTCGTCTAAGCGGGCTGACTGAACGCGCCAGAGAGATTGGTCTGGCTCGGGCTTGGCTGCGCAGCGGCGCGACCACCCATGTGTCGGCAGACGGCAGAGCGAGGCTGGAGGCTTTACTCAAGCCGCCGGGAGAACCGCCGGGAAAACACTAGAGGAGTCGGCACAGCGGTCAACCGACTTCCTCCAGAGCGCAATGACCGAGCTGTCCGATGCGGACCGAGAGCTTGTCGTGAGTTTCCGGGATTCCTGCGCGGTCGTTCAGGTCCCCATGAGCATCACCGAGCAGGAGATGGTTGAGCGTGTCCGAAGCGAGCTCTCGGGAGCGCCGGACTACAAGGGGAAAGTGAAGCAGTGGTTCGATCTTCTCGTAGTGCGGTTGTGCAAATTCTTGACGTCGCGCGCAAACATGGGCGCCATCAAAGGTAGCTTCGCCTACTTAGCCGAGGTCCGACCGGGCCGTGCGGAGCTTCCTCACGAGTCAGAGCTGCAGCTCGACCTCTACAACTACCTGGTGAGCGCGATGGCTTCTCCGCTATTGGAGGTGCCATTTATCGCGGCTGGCCGGACGGACATCTACCTGCCGATGGATCGTTTTCGGTTCATCGTCGAGGTGAAGCGCTCAACCGCGGTGTCGTGGTCACGGTACAACATCCGACCACACTCGGTTCAGGCGAGCGCATACAGCGTGGGGGACGTCCGGTTGGGGGTGCTGGCTACCTTGGACCTTTCGGAGCGTCCACCGGGGACGCCACATGTCTCCGAATGCTTCGGCGTGATCCGACGACGCATGTCTGCGACGGATGTACGCACGGTCGTGTTCATGCGTGTTGCGGGGAACAGGACCACGCCGTCATCGGTGTCTCACTAGCAATCAGATTGAGGTTGACGATGTTCACCGTTGTCGAGTCGTATGCCAGCATCCCTCGTGATGTGCGGTCGCACGTCTACTTGATCGTCGACTATTGGGACGACTGGTTCAAGTTTCGGACCATGTTCACGGTGCTGGTCTATGACGACAACGGCGTCCAACACCGGGCCGGCTCCGTCAAGATTGGACAGGTTGGGTTGCTGCCCGCGCCGGCGACGCCACCACCACCACCTGGGTCCCGTGTCCCTCAGTTGCCGACGACCTTCCCGCATCTCGACACCAAACTTTTCTTCTCGTTGGGGCAGGACGAGGACTACTACTCGACGCTGCGCAGCCTGCCAGTGCACATATGCGAGTACATTCTCGTCGGCCTCTGCGACTGTGCCTACAACCTGGCGCTCTTCGAGCGCAACCAGAACCAGCTGGTCATGCATGAATCGCTGCTGCGGTCCGTGCGAGAAGGCAATGTTCGGAACCGACTCCATCGACTCGCGCATGGCAACGCGGAACTGACGCGGTTCGAGTTTCAGTACACGCTGCCGGCGGCGCCTCTGGAACATGGGCAGCTGGTTCCTCCGGCGCCTCCGACGCTCACGTTCCTTGTGGAACCCAACTCCTATCCGCCGACCAACTTGCATGTCCTTGTCGGTCGCAACGGTGCGGGAAAGACGAGATGCACGCAGTCTCTTGTCAACGCGGTACTGGGGCGGCAAAGCGAGACGGCGGCGCCCGGCCAGCTCACTCGCCTGGGAGCCAACTTGGGTGAGTGGGACTTCGCGGGCCTGGTCTCGGTGTCGTTCAGTGCATTCGACGAGTTTGAGGCTCCCCCGAGCGCTGCGCTGCTCACTCTCCGCACAGGGTTCATTGGTCTGCGAGGGGAGGACTCAGAGGGAAGGGTCGTGCTGAAGACGAAGGACGACCTTGCGGGCGATTTCGTCAAGAGCTTTGCCATCTGTCGCAGCGAGCCGAGGCGGACTCGCTGGCTTAAGGCCGTGGCCACATTGAATGCAGACCCGCTCTTCGCTGAGATCGAGGTGTCCGGTTTCCTGCAGCTTGAAGACCAGTGGGAAACCTATGTAGCCCACGCATTCAAGAGGCTTAGCTCAGGCCACGCGGTTGTACTGCTGACGACCACGAGGCTTGTGGAGTTGGTCGACGAGAAGACGCTTGTTGTGATCGACGAACCAGAAGGACACCTCCACCCTCCGCTGTTGGCAGCGTTCGTCCGGGCGGTATCCGACCTGCTGGTGTCGCGCAACGGCGTGGCGCTCATCTCGACGCACTCTCCCGTTGTCCTGCAAGAGGTGCCCATGCGCTGCGTTTGGATGCTTCGACGCACGCGGACTTTCGCTGCGGTCGAACGCCCCTCTATGGAAACGTTCGGTGAAAGTGCTGGCGTCCTCACCCGGGAGGTATTTGGGCTGGAGGTCTCGAACTCGGGCTTCCATCAGATGGTGGCGGCCGTTGCGAACGAACCTGGACGCCGCTTCGAAGAGGTGGCGGGACGCTTTGGTGGCCAGCTTGGGTCTGAAGCGAAAGTCCTGGCGAGAAGCCTCATCGCTCAGAGGCCGAACTAGGGGCCCTATGAAGCGACTGCCGCTGCCCGGTTTTGACGTCAGGCATGCTGTTGAGCTGTGCGCATTTGGCATCACTATTCCGGAACGTGCCCAGGCTTTGATAGATGCGCTTCCTGCAATGCAGAGCGCTGAATCCGCGTACCTGCATATGGCGCCGACCGCGCAGCTGTACCTGATTCCAACAAGCGATGGCGTGACGCCTCAGCTCACAGGGGAACTTATGGGCGTGGTCTATAAGTCCCACTTTATGAAAGCTGGTTCGCCATCGAGAGGGCTCTATGACGCCATCCGTGTTGCGTCGCCATACAACTTGTGTCCGTTGTGTGGTCAGCGCACCGTTGCGAGCGTTGACCACTACTTGCCGCAGTCGCTGCATCCTGTCTTCAACCTAACGCCTGTGAACCTCGTCCCTTCATGCTCTGACTGCAACAAGAACAAGCTGGCGAAGCTGGCGCAGAGCGCCGAGCGGCAGACCCTGCACCCGTACTTTGATGATCTTGGGAATGAGCGCTGGCTGGTGGCCGACATTCGAGAGACGACTCCTCCGAGCATTGCGTATCGGGTGAGGCCGGCCCAAGCCTGGACCGCGGTGCTCGCCCAGCGCGTTCAACATCATTTTGAGGTCATGGGCTTGGCGGAGCTGTACGCTGCCCAGGCCGCTAGCGAGCTAGCGGACATCTCATTCGGCCTGGAGCGGGTTGGGCAGACCGGTGGAGGTGCCGCAGTTTGTGCGCATCTTCAGGGCGAGTACGCGAGTCGGTTTGTGCGTGACGCAAACTCCTGGAAGACGGCCTTGTACGAGGGGCTGTTTACGTCGGACTGGTTCTGCGATGAGGGGTATCGACTGATCCGGTGAAGTAGTGCTGCCAGCGTCTATCGGGAACGCTGTGTACTTGCTGTACGGAGCATCGTGGACGTATCGCTAGTGGCTTACTGCGGCGACGCGATTGCGCGCAACTGAGTTCCTCGTCGAAGTTCCAACGTATGCGTCCGGTCATCCCGTCTTGAATTGAGGCATCGCGGCTGCAAGGATCGTGTCCACGTAATCAGAGGTGGACACGATGGCAAGCGACAAGCCCGCGAGGCGAAGGACGTACAGCGAGGCATTGAAGGCCCAGGTG
This sequence comes from Roseateles flavus, assembly GCF_039872765.1. Taxonomy (NCBI): domain Bacteria; kingdom Pseudomonadati; phylum Pseudomonadota; class Betaproteobacteria; order Burkholderiales; family Sphaerotilaceae; genus Roseateles; species Roseateles flavus. The sequence goes on from NZ_JBDPZC010000001.1 coordinate 193,728, forward strand.
CTGGCCGAATGCGCAGCGCCAGGCGCCTCGGTGGCGAAGGTGGCCCCGGGGCCACGACATCAATGCCAATGTCGTGCACCGCTGGCGGCAGTTGCTGCGTTAGGGCAAGCCATCGGTTCCCGCGATCTCAAGCGGCTTTGTTCCGGTGTCGCTTGCCAAGATGACCAACACTGAACTCCAGCTCTTGCGCGAACAGCTCTGGGCCACTGCTCGCGACAGTGCTCCGCCGGCTGAAGAAATCGGTCGTTGGGTGCATTCACTGGATACCGAAGGTGGCCCTGACCACTGGTTCCAAGCATCGCTGTACTTAGAACTGGAACCAGAACTTTTGCGTCGCCGCAGCATCTCTGATTCGCGTTAGCCGCCAATCGAAGAGCCCGCGTGGGAAACGGCGGCTGGCGATGCAGCGCTGACCCACAGAAACGGCAGGGCAGGATTGACGGCGTCCTGCCAGGTTCATGCGCTCAGCTCAAGATGTGTTAGTTGGCCGCTTACGTTCCAACGGTTGCTCCGTGAACTGCACTGACCCGCCTTGCGGGATAGGCCCCGGCCCGCCGGACGGCGGGGCTCGGCGAGGGCTGTCGTGCAGATGCGCGGGCTAGCGCGATACGGGACGCTCAATGCCAACCTTCGCATCTCACCGTCCGGCATGACCGAAGCCCGCAAGGTAAGCGTCCGGCGAACCCATCTTGAACTTTGAGGCTGGTCCAGCCAGGATGGTGTCCACCAAACGAGACAGGTGGACACCATTCATGGCCGGAAAGAGCGGTCATCGGATTGGCCTTGGTGACCGCGAGCAGCGCCAACGACCACTGCACCTCGCATAGCTGACCTCCGTGGGCACGCTTGCCGTCCGGGCTAGCGACCGCTTGATGGCGACCAGCGTGAGGTCAACCCGACGCAACAACGGGTCGCAATCGCTGCATTGCTGCGTTAGGCTGGCAGAGGCAGCTTCAGGCTGACCTCAGTCGCTCACCATTCAGGGCTTGAGCGGCCGCTATCTTCAGAACCGGCTACTCGGGCTCGCGACGCCTGACCGTCCGCTTCGTCAACCGAGCCAGTCGCTCGAGGCAGTAGCGCTCGCCCCGTACCTGCTTGAACGACCAAGTCCAAGCGATGACCCGCTGTTGATGCCGCGACAGCATCAGCAAGTGGGCAACCGGCGCAAGGAAAGTGGAAGCACTGCCGTTTTCAGTGGGCAACTACTGTAGGTAGGCCGTTACTATTTCGGACTAGTTCAGGGACTAAGAAAGTGAAGCATGTACAAAAATGCATTCGGTGCGCAGCGGCATAAGCTTTTGGATTGGCTGACTGGCACCTGGCTTCCGGGTGGTCCCCCGATCTGCTTCATTGAGGGATTTCCAGGCGTAGGGAAGACCGCCCTAGCAGGTGACCTCTGTGAAGCAGCTAGAGAGAAGTACAGCCTTCAGTCCTGTTTCGAAGAGGTCTCAAACCGTCTTGACCCGTCACTGACAGATCTGTTCATCGATCTCGCCGCCAATCTGAGCAGCCATTGCCATCAACCAGAGATGGAGGCGATGTTGCTTGGCGAGGAAATGAGCCTGCCCAAGGCTCTGGACCGGGCGCTGAGAAATAAGGTTCTCATCGTCGTAGATGACATACAGAGGCTGTTCAAGCCTGACTCCGGTGAGCCAACCGACGAGCTGGCAGCCGTCCTCGCGTCGATAGGATCGCGACGGGGCCACGTAGGGCGGCTATTGCTGCTCAGCGACCGGCTGCTGGTTGAAGGTCGTTGGTCGGCCGAGATCCCTATCAAAAGGCTCGATGAGCTGGACGTCGAAGAGGCGGTATCTCTGCTCGACGATCGATTGGCCGAGGCCGAGCTTCCTGAGGCCGTCAATGATGAGCGGAAGTCCGATCTGGTGCAAGCGCTTGGCCGAAATCCTCGCGCGATCGAGACCCTCGTCTCTACACTCGCTTTCGAATCACTCGATGAGGTGATTGGACGGCACCCTGGCTTCTGGTCCGTCGAAGATCGCAGCGTGTCGCGGGACTTCCTGAAGAAGCTGGAGGCAGACCTTCTGGAGCGTTCGATCTCTCGCCTCAGTGCCGAGCACTATAGGCGCCTGCTGATGTTGAGCGTCCACCGGAAGAACTTCGAGCAAGCCGTCTTCCAGTTGCTTCTTGACGGCAAGCGCACCGAGAGCAGGCAACTCGCTCACGCCCTTGTCTCGCATTTCCTTCTGAAGCAAACAGCAGGCTGGTACTCGATTCAGCCCGTCGTGCGCGAGATTGGCCTGGCTCATCTCAAGGAGCATGAGGCCGATTTCAGGCAAGCGCACTCGCGAGCTGCGGACTACTACGCGCGCCCGCTGAAGTCGGTGGACGCTAGCGGCTTCAATTCGCGCCTGGTCAACTCGTTCGCAGAGGCCCGATATCACCTCTTCCATGCGGGACGTGTCGATGATCTGAGGCAACTGCTTATCCAGATGCTGGACGTGGCGCGTGACCTCGGGGGCAATGCGCCGGTGCCCGATCACCCCGAGGTTCTGAACGAACGCATTGGCATCCTCACCATACTCCTGGAAGACGGTGGTCCTGGCGGGCTGCACTACTTCCTTGCGAGGTGCCTTCGGGCTCGCAAAGGCGCCGGAGATTTGCAGACCTCGATTGCCCATGCGCGCAAGGCCACATCGAGCCGCAGGGCGCCAGCTGACCATTGGGTACTCTTGGCGCAACTTCTCGACCAGGTGGGCAAAAGGTCCGGAGCCATCGACGCCGTCTACAAGGCGCTTGACTCGGTGCCGTCTCAGGATAAGAGGTTCGCGCTGTATCACTTTGGAGCCGGCCTCTTGGTGGGCGCAAAAAGAGCGGAGGACGCCCTGCTCCTGCTGCAGGAGGGCATCCTCAACGTTCCTGCAGAGAAGAACCTCGCGGCCCTGTACCTCAAGGCCGCTGACATCTATCAGGAACAGCATCGGCCGGACACCGCGATCGGCCTGCTGAAGGAAGGACTACAGCGGATTCCGCCGAAGCACGATCTCATCTCCATCGCCAGGGCATTGGCACAGGCGTTGATCAAGCAAGGACGCGCTGCCGAGGCTGCAGAGCTACTTCGCCAAACTGCGGCCGAGAACACGTTTGACGAAGCAGACACCGCCGCGCTACGTGAGATTCAGCGCGTGGTAGCAGCCAGCAACGCAGGATCGGCAGAGTTGGCGGTGACCACCGTGGAACCTTCCCGCCCCTCCCGGGAGCCAGCATCGGCAAAACAGCAGGTGAAGCCGCAACCGAAGAAGAATTCCCCAAGCAAGAAGATCCTTGTCATGGCAACGGAGTGGATCGCTCGGCAAGGTGGGCTGTCTACATTCAACAGGGAACTCTGCTGTTCGCTGGCCAAGCTCAATCACGAGGTGGTGTGCGTTGTGCCGGCAATCGTTGACGATGAGCTGCAGTCTGCACAGGACGCAGGCGTCAGGCTTGTAGCCGCGTCCCCCGTGAGCGTCGGTGATCCGCTGGGTGGGCTGCTTCGCAAGCTTCCGTTGGACAGGTTTGCACCAGACGTCATCATCGGACATGGTCGCATCACGGGCCACGCGGCCAAGGCGCAGCAGGAAGATTCTTACCGTCGCGCCAAGCGCATCCACTTCGTTCACATGGCACCTGGTGAGATCGAGTGGTACAAGGGAAAAGAGGATGCCGCCCAGACCGCAGAGGCCAGAGAACAGGTTGAGCTGGGGCTTTGCAAAGGTGCGGACCTCGTTGCTGCCGTGGGGCCGCGCCTACACCTGGAGTTCAGCAATCTGCTGTCTACGCTGCTACCTCCCATCCCAGTGCATCAATTCATTCCGGGCATCCGCTCCGCCACTGTTGGCAACCCCGCACCCGGCAACTTCTGCCTCGTCCTAGGCCGCGCGGAAGACCTGGAATTGAAGGGCTTGGATATTGCGGCCTTGGCAATGGCCAAGCTGCTGGAATCAGGGTCAGAGTTTGAGACCCAGCCTGAGCTGGTTGTTCGTGGAGCACCGATCAACACCGGCACGGCGTTGCGAGAGCAACTGCGGGGCCTGATCTATCCCAGCGACCTCCCGATCCGGGTCAAGGAGTACTCCGCCGACGTGGACGCCATCGAGAATGACTTGCGGCGTGCAGCAGTGCTGTTAATGCCGTCGAGGCGTGAGGGGTTCGGCCTTGTGGCTTTGGAGGCGCTTCAACTGGGGATCCCGATCCTGGTGAGCAACAAGAGTGGATTTGCCGAGTACCTCAGGACCAAAACGCTAGCTGCGAGCAACCTGCGGCAGTACGTTGTCAGGACCGTGGATGACGCCAACGAGTCCGCTGAGGAGTGGTGCAAGTCGATCGATTTCGTTCTTCGAGATCGGAAGGCCGCTTTCGACCGAACCATGAGCCTCAAGGAATTGCTGGCCGGCGACACGTGGGAGGCAGCGTCTACCGGACTTATAGCAGCGGCACTCAAAGATTGGCATTGATCCCCGCGAGACGATGAAGTCGGCATGGGTCAACCGCAGTGCCCTCGACGCCGGTCGTTGAGGTCCTCAGCAGGCCTGGTGCGCCGGTGACTGCTTCATGTCGGGCAGCGTGAATTCGGCGGCTGACCGCTGATGACGGCAACCGCTGCAGACCTGGCTGCCACCATGTGAAGGGCTGGATCAGGCTGGGTGCTGACCTTCGCCAGCGGCTGCTTTCCAGCGGTTCGGTCTCGGGTCGGTAGCTCAGGGCGCTTCTTATTGCGCCGCCAGCTACCTTGAGAGCTCGGGTGTAGTTCTAGGTTGTTGGCGCATCCGCATACCCCAGGACTTCCTACACAGTTCGAATGTCGCAGTAGTCGGGGAAGCCAGGGCAATGCAGCGTTTGGCACGGCAGATCAACATGAAGACCTTCATGTGGAGGGCGCTTTCTGATGACTGGCTGTCGTTATAGCGCCTTAATTTCGCGGTCCGATCGTGGGTCTTTGTAGCCCGGCGCCAGGTGTGCGTTGCTTGCGCCATACAGGACGAGAGGGTCGCGCAGGCACAGTGCGTACTCCATGCCTCGCAGCTGATGGTCTAAAGAACAGTCCACGGACCAGCGACGCAACATGTAGCCTGCGTTGGCCGCGCGGACACGAACCCGAAGCACACCATCTTCGGCGAAGGGGTAGTCCATGAGGACAACCTCAGGCCGCGTGTGCTGGGGGTGCGGCACCAGCTCCAGCTCAATGATGCGGCTCCACTGCAGGTCGAACTCAGCCGTCTCCTCGCGCTGCACGACGCTATCCTCTAGAACCATCGGTTCCTCCATCCGTGTCAGCACGAAGTCGCGGAACTGCAGATTCCTGCGGTCAAAGGCGCGCACGTGCCAGCGGAGCCCGCTGTCCACAAGGGCTACTGGGACAAGCTCACGCTCGGTGCGGCCACTGTCGATAGACGTATAGCGAAGTTTGACAGCCTTGCCTCGATGGATCGCGCGGGTGATGGGTGCCAGTACCGACGTCTTCGGAAGGCTCAAAGAAGACGGTACTTCACATCGCAGCATCGGGTAAACCTCGACACCCAATAGCTCACCTAGGCCTTCACCGTAGCCCTGAGTAAGGGCTGTCAACACGCGGTGTGCGCTGTGCTGGAACAGGGGCTCAAAAGCCTGGGTGGGTCGATAGACCTTGTCGGAGTTGTCCAGCTCAAGGTTCTCCGGCGCCAGCTCTCGATATAGAGCGATATCGCGGGTGGCTCCAGCAGGTCCTGTTCCGAAGCGGTCGACGACATCGGCCCGTCGCAGCTCTCCAAGGAAGTAAAGCTTGAAGTCAATATGGGACAGCCGTTCTCGCTGAGTCTTCGTCAGGCTCGCCAGTGCTTGCGAACGCTTCTCTGCACGTTTCATCGAATCGATCATATCTGACTGCGCGACATGTGGCTGTAAAAAATCACATCTATGCTGATCAAAATGATCATGTATACTGATCATAAGTCGTTGCCGCACTGCGGCCCATTCCACCGGCCACCTCGTCAAGTACATGCACCCCCTGATTGCCATCGGGTTGTTCGCAGGTCTCGCGTCTTGGCTTTTCTCGAAAGAAAAGGAGGCCAAGATGCCAGCAGTCCAGCGTCAGTTCGAAGATTTCCACAGCGCCATCTGCTTCGATGAAGACGATGAGAAGGCGACCCTGCGCGAGAAGCGCGACACCATCGTCAAGGCGCTGAAAGCCAACCTCGGTGATGACGTGCCCACGTTCACGAACTTCAACCAGGGCAGCTACTCCATGCACACGGGCGTCGTGCCGCTCGACGGCAACTTCGACATCGACGTCGGCCTCATCTTCGATTGCGACCAGGACAAGTACCCCGATCCGGTGTTGCTCAAGAAGAAGGTGCGGGACGCCGTCAACACCAACTTCCGCACGGTGCTCATTCGCCGCCCGTGTGTCACTGTGAACTACGTTAGCGGTGGCGAGGTCGCGTATCACGTCGACTTGGCCGTCTACTCCCGTGACGCCAACGGCACGCTGTACTTGGCCAAGGGCAAGGAAAATTCCGCTGCAGAGCACCGCATTTGGGAGGTTTCCGACCCCAAAGCTCTCACCAAGCTAGTCTGCGGCGCCTTCAGCGACTCTGATGAACTCGCCCAGTACCGCCGCTGCATCCGCTACTTGAAGCGCTGGCGCCAGTGGCAGTTCACGGGCTCGGGCGCGCCGCTGAGCATCGCGCTGACGGTGGCGGCCCTGAAGTGGTTCAAGCCGAACTTCAACAACTCCGGCAAGCCCGTCGACTTGCTGGCGATGCTGAATTGGGTGGAGGCGATGCTCGGACAGTTCACCTATGACTGGAGCCAAGCCGACGGCATGCATAAGCGCCTGAAGGTGATGCTGCCGGTGGCGCCGTATACCGACTTGATGGCTAAGCGCACGGCAGCGCAGATGAAGACCTTCAAGGAGAAGCTCGAGTCGCTGCGCGACGCACTGAGCGAAGCCTACGACGAGGAACTGCCCGAGGACGCCTGCAAGCTGCTGAGGAAGCAGTTCGGCGACGACTTCAAGGTGCCCGAGAAGTCGGAGACGGCCAAGGCGGTCTCGGCTGCGGTCATCAGCACCGGGAATTCCGCTTGATCGAGGCCGCTGCAGTTCAGGTCGACACCGCGAAGGTCGACGCGGCCTTCGCGGCAGTGGTTGCCGCGTTCGCGCTGCGCGGCGTCGCGGTCGCGCGCTTGGCGAGCTCGACCTCCAACGTCTTGGCGATCGAACTGAACGGCACGCACCGGTGGAAGGTCTACGTCGACTGCGCAGAGGAACACCTGCAGCTGCCGACGGTGACCACAGACCCGCCGACATCTCTACTGGCCCACGTCAGCTACAGCGGATATGTCTGTATCGACGATGAGCAAGGGCTGTCACTGGATCCCAAGCGTCCTGCCGACATCGTCGCGCATGCGGCGATGAAGTCATACGAATTGCTGGAGAACTCTGCGGCAGACGCTTCTGCTGGCTACGCGGAGTTCTTCAACGAGCTGGAAGGGTACTGGCGGGGCCTGCCGCGGTCGGTTCGCGGCCGGGCGTACTTCGAGATTGACGGCGTCGCTCGCCTGCTCAAGGGCTTCCCCCACCTCGGCCTTAAAAAGCCGACCTGGTACTTCCTGGAGCGCGACGCCAAGCTCCCGTGGGAGGTAGAGAAGAACAAGCTCGAAGCTCACCGCACGCTCTACGTCCACTTGGACCATATTGGACTACCGCCGGTGAAGCCGGGTGAGCTCACGGCCGCCTTCATCGCCGATGTCCTGCAGCGCATGTCGTCCGATCAATTGGTGCTCTGGGACAAGCTGGTCGGGGCGTCGAAGAACTCGCCGAAGCGCCTGGCGCTGCTGGTATCGGTTCCCCGCCAGGCCGGCGGGCGCTCACTGGTGGGGGTGTCCTTTACCGCGAGCCGCGGCATCGTCGACCCAAAGGGTCCGGTGACGCCGCTGACCATGCGGCGGCGCACGCCGGCCTTCATGCGCGAACGCGGGGGCGCTTCGCTCGAGTTGCTCAAGAAGCACATCGCGGTTCTCGGCGTTGGGGCTGTGGGTTCCGTGGTTGTGGACACGCTGGCTGCGGCGGGCGTCGGCAAGCTCACGGTGGTGGACCCCGATGAGTACGCGGCAGACAACGTGTTTCGACACGTCCTTGATCCGATGTACATCGACCTGGACAAACCGACTGCACTGAAGTTGGCGCTGGAGCTGCGTTATCCGGGTTTGAACGTCACTGCGGTTCCTACAGCCGCGCAGACGTGGCTCAAGACTGCTGACCTCAGCCAGTACGACGGCATCGTCCTTGCATTTGGATCTCCGTCCATCGAGCGGTCGTTTTCGCGGGCACTCAAGGGGCGTGCAATTGAGCTTCCGGTGGTGTTCACCTGGCTCGAAGCACTCGACCTCGGCGGCCATTCGTTGCTGATGTGGACCAAGGGAGAGGGGTGCCTCAACTGCGCCTACCGCGACGACGAGGGGCAGCCTTCCCTGGCGTCGCGCACGGCCTTCCTGGAGCCCAACCAGCCGGTCACTCGCAATCTCACTGGGTGTTCGGGCGCGTTCGTGCCGTACGGCGCGCTTCAGTCCCGGCGCACTGGCTTGATGGCAGCGGAACACATACTGTCCGCCATGAGCGCAGTGGGCTCGGGAGCCGGGGCGCGCCGGCCCTCCTACAAGTTCTGGGTGGGCGAAGGCAAGGCCGCCGCTGAGCAGGGCTTGCGCACAACTCCCTGGTTCCGGCTCGCGCGGACCACCTCCGAGGAGGTTGCAACCCAGCAGGTCTTTGGGCGCCCGTGCCCGCATTGTCGCGCGCGCAAGGAGCCGGCGCCGTGAAGCTCGTCTATCGCGTCACGCCCAAGCAGCGACTCATCATCGTCGAGCATGCGCTCAAGCAGATGCAGGCATTCGCGCAGCATCGCTCAGGGGACCGTGAGGCTGGCGGCGTTCTTCTTGGTCGGCACTTGCTGGACTCGCGCGATATTGTCGTCGACGAGGTGTCGACCCCCCAAAGCAGTGACCGTCGCAGCAGGTATGGCTTCTTCAGGTCCTCCAAGCACGAGCTGCTGGCGCGCCAGCGATGGCTGGAGGAGAACAGCACATCCGCCTACCTGGGGCTCTGGCACACGCATCCGGAGCCAGACCCCACGCCATCTGGCGTCGATCAGCGCGACTGGCAGAGGGCCGTGGCCGGCGACACCTATGAGGGTGACCGCCTGTTTTTCCCCATCGTCGGCACCGACTGCATCCGGATCTGGACGCTAAGCCGCCGAGGCACCTATCGCGAACTGAAGTTGGAGAACAAGAATGCTCAAATCTATAGCAACGGCGAGTCTGGCCGCCGCCCCAGCGCCCGCGTCGGCGGCGACAAGGACCGTTGAGCGCGCCTACATTTCAGCGCCAGTCCGTCGTGACCTCTGGATTGCAGCGGCCGGCCGCTGTGAATTCCGCGGATGCTGCAAGCCTGTAGACCGCGACTTTCTCACCAAGAAGGCTAAGAGCGTGGTCGGGGAGTACGCGCACATCATTGCCGACAGCCCCGCTGGTGCCCGAGGCGTTCCGGGGCTATCCGAGAAGCTGGCGGCAGACCCCAACAACCTCATGCTTGCCTGCTTTGACTGCCATGCTCGCATCGACCGGCACGGCCAGAGCAACGAGTTCACGGCTGAACAACTGCGCGCTATGAAGCGTGAGCACGAGGTCCGCATCGAGCGCATATATTCGGCGACAGGAGTGGAGGAAAGCATGCCCGTGGTGATGTCGTTCCCAGTCGGCGCCCACGTGCCCGTCATCGACGTGCGTGACATCCATTACGCGATGCTGACGAACAGCGATTTCAAGCGTTTTCCAACCGCTACCGCGGTCCATATTGACCAGAGCAACTTCTTCTTGCAGGACAACGAACCCGACTTCTGGGGTGGCGCACAGCGCGCGCTGGCGCAGCAGTATGAGCAGCGCATCAAGCCTGAGCTTGTCGCCCGAGGAGGGGCCGCCCACTTGAGCATTGCCGGCTTCGCTCCGATTCCGATGCTGATGAAGCTGGGGGCGCTGGTGGGCGACAAGACGCCAGCGGCGGTCATGGACCTGCCTGGAGAGAAGTGGCTTTGGGACACCCGTGATACGTGCCCCGAGCCTAGCTATATCTTCACCGTGCCGCCCACGCTGCCTCGTGAGGTGTCGGTGGTCATCAGCATCTCAGGCAGGGCTCAGCATCCCGTTGGCCGGGACGTCGTCGAGTTCCAAGCCCTTGCACCTAACCGCGGCATCATCCGCAAGGAAGCGCACGTGCAGCAGTTTCGCACAAGCTTTAACGCCTTCCTTCAGCAGCTCTTCGCCGCGGGTGCTCGGATCCTCCACGTGCACCCGGCGACGCCGCTGTCAGCGAGCATCGAGATCGGTAGGACCATGCTGCCCAAGGCGTTCGAAGAGATTCATATCTGGGAGTGGCAGGCACCTGAGTGGAAGCCGGCGCTGAGGCTTAAGTAGTGACGTGTAAGGGTCGCACGGCCAAGTTCCGCGCCAAGGCCGGGTGAGCACTAGCAAGCCGTTGAACACCCAGCGTGTAAGGAGTCGCCAAAGGGGCCTAACCCCGAGACATAGCATTGGCGCGAGACTTGCAGCGTGCAACGCTCAGAGAAATCCTTGAACGGCAGCTATCGGCCGTTGAGCTTTGAAACTCCAAGGACCGCAACCGCTGGAGGCTGTGTGAAAACCCTCCTTGGATTGCGCGCAATGCTGCCTAGATTGTGGGAACGCCACTCAGGGCTGCCACATGAAGCGATTCATCGAGGGAGAGGATCGGCACCAGGTCACGCTGCTGCCAGAGTGCCTGGACGACTTCATTGACACAGACAACACGGTTCGGGTCGTTGACGTGTTCATTGACGAGCTGGACCTCGCAGCGCTGGGCTTCGATGGGGCGAGGCCTGCTGCGACGGGTCGCCCCTCGTATCACCCGTCGATGCTCTTGAAGCTGTACTTGTACGGCTACCTCAATCGCATCCAGTCCAGCCGGCGTCTTGAGCGCGAATGCCAGCGCAATGTGGAGCTGATGTGGCTGACTGGCAGGCTGGCTCCCGACTTCAAGACCATCGCGGACTTCCGTCGGGACAACGGCAAAGGCATCCGCAACGTCTGTCGCCGCTTCGTGATGCTGTGCCGGGAACTGAAGCTGTTCACCGAGGCTGTCGTGGCCGTCGACGGCAGCAAGTTCAAGGCGGTCAATAACCGCGAACGCAACTACACGCCAGGCAAGATCGAGCGTCGCGAACGTGAACTGGAAGAGAGCATCCAGCGCTACCTCGATGCATTGGAGACGGCCGGCCGGACACAGCCGGTGGAGTGACCTGCCCCCTCCCAGCCGTACCAACGTAAAGGTAGTGAAGTCCATCAACCAGGAGAATGATGGACATGAAGAAGAGCAGATTCACCGAGGAGCAGATCATTGGCTTCCTCAGGCAGGCCGAAGCAGGCATGCCGGTCAAGGAGCTGTGCAGGCAGGGCGGCTTCAGCGATTCGACGTTCTATAAGTGGCGCGCGAAGTTTGGCGGCATGCAGGCGACTGACGCCAAGCTCAAGCGCTTGCTGGCCGAGGCGCATCTGGACATTCATGCGCTCAAGGATGTCTTCGGCGTAAAGCCCTAGCCCCGCAGGCCAGGCGCGAAGCGGCAGCCAGGATGATCTCCGTGCATCACCTGTCTGAGCGACGCGCCTGCCGCCTGGTGGGGCTCTCCAGGGACAGCTATCGCAACCCGCCGGTGCCCAGTGAAGCGACACAGCGGCTCAGCGCCAGGATCGTCGAGATCGCGCAGGTGCGGCGCCGCTTCGGCTATCGCCGCATCCACGATCTGCTGCGCCTGGACTTCCCCGGTGTGAACCACAAGCGGGTCTATCGCCTGTACAACCAGGCGCAGTTGGCCGTGCGCAAGCGCAAGAAGGCCAAGCGCGCGCTCAGCGAGCGCGTGCCGCTGGCGGTGGCGCTGGCCTCGCGCGTCAACGAGGTGTGGAGCATGGACTTCGTCAGTGACAGCCTGGCCAATGGGCGGCGCATCAGGTGCCTGACCGTGGCCGATGACTTCACGCACGAGTGCGTGGACATCGCCGCGGACTACGGCATCTCGGGCCAGTACGTGACGCGGCTGCTGGACCAGGCCGCAATGTTTCGGGGCTATCCCGTCGCGGTGCGTACCGACAACGGGCCGGAGTTCACCAGCCGTGCCTTCATCGCCTGGGCGCAATCCCATGGCGTGCGGCACATCCTGATCCAGCCAGGCAGGCCCATGCAGAACGGCTACATCGAGAGCTTTAACGGCAAGTTCCGCGACGAGTGCTTGAACGAGCACTGGTTCGAAAGCCTGCCGCAGGCGCGCTCGACGATTGCGGCTTGGCGGCAGGACTACAACGAGGTGCGGCCGCACAGTAGCTTGGGCCGAATCCCTCCGGCGGAGTTTGCGCAGCGCCATCTCAGCAAGAACTCGCCACCACCGGCTTCAGGCAAAGAGATCAAGTAACCTTCAACCCGGACTTCCGCCTTGGTGGTACGGCGGGAGGGGGCAGGTCACCCGACGTTCGAAGGGCAACGTCCCGTATGACCGCTGTTCATTCGATACCAGGTATTCTTGTGAAGTGCTGCAGCCGAGCCGATCTGGCTGACCGATCCGGTCTCTGTCGAACTAGCTCGATGGCCGCTGAATTCAAACCTGGTAACTCGTATCGCCACCCCACATCGCGCAGTTCGACGCTTAGCTCCGGACCTATTAATGCTGTAGTAGTGGACTCACAAACATATCCCACAGATGGCTCGCCGCCCCTTCGTGCGTCATCGGCGAGTTCGACCCGCGACCGTAGAACGCCGCCCCGAACATCGAACGCCAGCCAAGGTTGTACTTGTCGTCAACTAGGCTTAGCGACTCATTGCTACTGTTCGACTGGTGCGGGTCGTCGTTGGCCACATAGCTGATGCCATTGCTCCCAACGAATCCGCCCTGGCGAACGCCGCAGCCCGCCACTTTCTTCCCGTCGCTGAAAATGGTCGCTACGAAGGACGATGCAGTCTGAGGTCGAATGCGAGTCTGGATATGGGAGTTTCGCGCTTCAAGTTCATTGAGCGAGTTTGTGAAGTACTCCATGATGAACTCGTACCCCTCTTTGACAAACTCAGAACGGTCCAGGTCCGTGAAATGACGCGGAATGTTGAGATTACTGGAGCGGCGGGCGAGTGGCGCCTGCGCAAGGGGCGACATCCCTGCCTCGAGGCCCTCTCCTTGCTGGGAATTGGGCCCTGCAACGCGAGCCTCGTGCCGAGCGAAGGGGTGCGCCGGTGCAGGCTTCGTCAACATTGCACGGAGGTGCTTGACGACATCATGGAACCCATCATCAAGCGTTGGGAACTTCACCACTGGCACGCCATCCGTCGGTAGTGCCTTCAGACGGCCAATTTCCAAGGACTGCCAGTCACATGGACGCAGGATGATGGCAATTGCCTGAGCTTGACCTGCCCTCGCACGTTCCAGCGCACGCTGCATCTCGATGGTGACGCAGTAGTCTGAATGCAGGAAATCAGGGCTGACCAAAAGAAGGATGACGTCCGCTGCCTCAAGGGCGGCCGATATTTTGGAATCGAATGGCTCGCCCGGTCGGATGCAGTGGTCCGTCCAGACCTCAATGACATCCTGCCGCTTGAGCGTCGCCATGTGGACGTCCAACTGGCCTCGAAGCCCTTGGTCTACATGACTGTATGAAACAAAAACGCGAGCCATGGTAAGTTGCCGCTGCCGGCCTCGCCGGCGGAGCTAAGTCTTTGGGAGGAGCCAATGTTAACGAGCCTCGAACCGGCACTGGATACACCTGAGCGCTTGCCGTTTGTCAGGAAGCTTCGCAACTTCATGGCCGACCACGGATTGGACGACGTTCCCGCACTTGTCCTCCAGTGCGCACCCGATGAGCCTCACGCTCCTGACCTCAAAGCGCAAGCCCTACAGCAGGCCCTTCTACAGGGCGCCGGCCAAACGGGGCATGGCGACTGGTGGTCGGGATTCATGGGTGGCGCCTCGTTCACAGTCTTCGAAGGCATCGCGGCTACGAACGAGTGGGCCGAGCCGAAATGGACTACCGAGTTCCAGCACGATGGCCACGTACTCGCGGGAATTCGGCTAACGGTACTCACGCATATTGACGGAGTGCCCGACAACATCGAGAACGCGTTTCCGCACTTTGGGCTTTTGGTTGAGAACCTTTATAGCGCCGGTGGCATCAACGGCAAGATGCGGGTCACCGCCTCGCTCGTCAACGCCAAAGGCCTCCGCATGTTGAAGTTTCATAAGTACGGACAGCCATCAGCGCGGGAACTCCGCCGGGAAATGCTGGAATGGCCGTTACGTCACGCGAGCAATGTTGGGGATCTCGAAACGATTTGCAAGGACATGCAGGACCAGATGCGCCGAGTCTTTCCGTAGACAGCTCCGCGACCGCGTGACCCTCAACATTTACAGCCGAGTCTTGCTTCTATTGATGCCGGCCGAAGGACGGTAGTGCTGATAAAGCAGTCAGTAAGGGCGCGCCAGCGAGCGGCAGCACCCGCTGCAGTGCTGCCTGTCGTGCCAAGGTTGCGCTCAACCAAAGAGCCTTGACTGGCACTCATGGGCCTTAATGCCCGCCTATGCGCTCCCGACATTCATAGCCAGCGCCTTCACCGCCTGATAGGCGGCTCGAAGCGTAAGAGCGTCAGCCAAGGCGTGATGACGGCCCAGCCCTCGCTTTCGAAGATCGCGGAAGCACTCCTCGGCAGCGATTTCACCGGTTGGGCTACCAGAAAGGGCGCCGATGTTGACTGGGAGTACCGACTCACGCACCTGCTCCCACAGTCCTGCATTGCGGACGGAAAGTGCCAGCAGCTCAAAGTCCACAGGGTAGTCAAAGGCCACTTCGACTCGGGCGCTGGCCTCCTCGGACATCGAGAGCAGCCATTCGCCGGTTCGGCGGCCCATCTCCCATTCAGTTGAGGCGGCATTGGCGACCTTATCCCACTGATCCAGGACTCCTTCAAAGAGGACGAAATTGGAAGCGCCCCTCCGGCGAGCGATGCCAACGTCGCTCGACAGATTCAGTTCGACGTAGTGCTCGCGTCCGTCCAGGCTGACAAGCCCCATGCTGAGGAGTTCAGGGCGAAGAAGGTCCGTGAACTCTGTATCCAGGAAGACGATCATGTGCAGGAGTTCCAACGTTCGGAACGGCCATTGCCGGTGCATGGCCATTGGTGCCCAACACTGCCGGATTGCACACGCCAGACCGTCACCTGATGCCATGCGCCTTCCATGCTGCCCGCCTTGGTATGAAGCGATCCAGCATGCATAGATCGTCGAAGTTGCAACTCGACGTTTAGGTGCAACTTAATGGGCTCCTTGGGGGCGACTGCAACGATTGCCGCTACCGAGTTGGAGGCTCCTCTAAACCCGGGGCGATTCAAGTCGCCGCCGATAGGCAGAGCGATCGCCGCAATTGATAGCGGCCGCACGACAGCGCACATACAGTTGAGACCCACAAGCTCGCTCGCGCTAAACCCGCTCTATGCCTTTGTGCTCTGGCGCTCGATGTATTGCAGCAAGACGTTCCATCTCCTGGTCGGCAATGGCTCGCGTCCTGTCCCGCTCAGCTGCGTCGGCCTCGGATCGGATATGTGCAAGGCGACTTGCTTCTGCAGACGCCTTCAAGTGTTCATCTTGCTTCGCAATCCAACCAGAAATGCGCTTGTCGTAGATCGACAAAATGAGGCCAAGCAAAGCAGCGCTCGATAGTGTCGCCACAAGGAAGTGCCGCCAGCGCAAGGCCTGCTCGGCGCGGGCCCGGTAGTCGCGGGGCAGCTCAAGGCGTTCCAGCGCCCAGATGCCCTGGCGCGTTTGCTGTGCGGCGGCCACAGCCGCCTGGTACGTATCCCGTTCGAGATTGGGCTGGGACTCAAAGTAGGAATGCCAGGCCAGTCCACGCTTCACAAGTTCAAGGTTCACCAGATGCCCATTCGGTTCGATTACCTCAGCCTGAGCGAACCCATCATCACTTCGGCCGAGCAGTCGCGCTGTCACTGGTCGACCGAGCACCATGGCTGCAAGCGCTGATTGCGCTTCATCCCCAAAGGGTTGTCCAGGTTCCGGTGCGTCAATGAATGCCAGCCTCAATCTGTGCTCGAGACCGTGCGCGTCGACCAACTCGAGCACATCGCCACCGGACACGCTGACTACTTGGCCGCGAACAATCCCGTCTGCCCAGGTCGGTGAGACAAGGCTGAGCACGATCAGGCATGCCCACAGAAGTTGCTCGGTGAGGTGAGGCATGACTACTCCCCTGAGCGGTGGGCTGCATCAGCGCCATAGGGCGGACTGGCGCTCTGCTCGTTGGAAGCCTTACCAAGCTCTTGGCTCGATAGCGGGGCCATGACGCCTATACCGAGCAGATTGCAGAGGATGCGTTTGGCAAGTTCATGCTCGCCGTTGTGGGCCAATTCGATGGCCCTGCCGATCGACGCCTGAGCAACGTCCAGGTCGTTCTGCATGCGGGCGAACATTGCCAACTTTGAGTCTTTGGTGGCGCTCCCCTCGAAGTCCTGAATTAGATTCCCAGGCAGTTCTCCATCAAAGTCTGGGGGGGCCTCGAACCTTCCTTTGAGGAATCCAATAGACCTGCGCGTCCGCGCCTCATGAACTTTGGCCTCGAGTTTGGAAATGACCAGATCTGCCGGAATCCAAGCGCCGGCGGTCTCCGAGCGTTCGAGGGGCTCGCGGCCGTGGCGCCCTTGCAGTGAGGCATCGGCCACCGCCGGGAACTCCCCGCCATGCCTGTCCCTATCGAACTGGGACAGCCGACCCTCAAGTTGTCGCTGACTGTCGTCTGCGTCGCCGATCCTCAGCCACGGACCCAATGAGGCCTTCAAGCAGTGCTGGCATAGGTCGAGTTGGACGTCGCAGCCGTCTCCAAAAATCGAGGCATAGCCGGCTTTCAGGTCGATGCTGATGAACTCCTGGAACTCGGCTTCGCCCACCTCTGCAAGACGGTCGCAGCGGTCACATCGGATCTGCTTGACGAAGGTTTGGGGACGCACATCCTTGATCTGCATAAGGGCTCCGCTGACATCGGGGCGCAGCAATGAGCAGACGGCTCGGCGTGACGCCGGTCGCTTTTAGAACAGTCCGTAGCGCTCCATCTTTTGCCGAGCAGAACCATAATACTCATATAAATCAATAACTTAAATCACATCGACGCGTACGCGGCCGGTATGAATTCGATACTGGATTTGACCGTCGGGCGACCTGTCGCCCCACCGTTTCTCCAGTCACAACGCCCTCATGAATACCCATGCCTGACCAGTTGGTGCTACCGCCGCCCAAAGGATCCCGATCCCAACGTCAGCGGAAGAAGCTGTGCATCGGCGAGTGCCACATACTGGGCTTCGACCTCTCACGGGCCTGGCGTGCAGCACCGTCGATCGAGGTGCAGGAACGATTCAATTGGCCAGTTGCACGTGGACTTGATCGAGGCTCAAGCTCTGAGCCCTGCCGACGGAATCAACCTCGGCTTCGCGGCCGCACGCAGCGGGAGCGCCACGATTGCCGATCACTCCGCTTTTGTAAGTTGGCTCGGGCAATGGCCGGCGCTCGCCGAGAGCAAGTTGAGACTCCTCCGGAATGCTTGGTACGACGTAGTGCCTCGATCGCCCGCTCCTCAACCACGAACTTCAGGAGACTTCCATGATTGATCAGACCGACGACTGGCACATCGGGCGCAAAGGTCGTAGATGGACCGGGCCAGAAGGCTTGGCCAAGCTCGAGCGACTACCCGGGCGTCTTGAGCTCGTGCATGGCAAGCTCTGCTTCAGCGATGAAGAGCGGTGGACGCTGTTGGCCGGGCTGTTGGAGAACGTGGGGCTCGACGAGGTGGTGCAGCTCGGCAATGTTGAGGACTGGCAGCAAGCTATTGCGGCACGAGCGACGACCAAGGGCAAATCACCTGCGCCCTCTGCCATTCGCACGCCAGCCAGCCACTGGAACTGTCGCGTGATCGAGTTCCCGTCTGACGAGGAAACTTGGTATGCGATTCACGAGGTCTACTATGAACAAGGAATTCCCGTCGCCTACAGTGACTCACCCGCCGCTCCCGGATGGACGAAGGACGATGGGCTGGACGCAGGCCTTGATCGGCTGGAGAAGTTCAGGGAGGCGTTGTGGAAGCCCGTCTTGAAGGTGTCAGCCTTCGAACATATCGATGCCAAGGCGGCGCTGCTGGACAAGTTGGGCCGGATGATTGAAGAGAGCGGCGGCAATATGGACCGCGTCGAGCTCTCGGCTTGGCTGGAGGCCTGGCTTGCTGAGCCCCTGCCGGAGCTGAATGGCGCTGCGCCGTCCAAGATGCTGAGGAGCGAGAAGGGGCGCCGCCAACTGGAGTCCCTACTTGAGCGAATTCGCGGAGAGTTGCCTGGTTGAGCTGCAGGTCCGGGCGTCGAGGTAAGCTTTGCTTCACTGCGGAGCTGAAGCGGTCACCGACGGATCGCTGGTTGTCACCCTGGATATCCGCAAGCACGGCTGCCAGCTTGGCGACGCTATTCGTGCGCGCCATAGCTGACGCTGGCCAACGACAGGCCTTGGCCTAGAAGCGATCGGCCAAGGCAGGTAGTCCAAAGGCAATCGCTGCACGGCTGCGCCAAGCGCTGCAGCGATGTCGGTTTCAGGCTGAGAGCCGTCCGTCAACCCTTCTTTGCCCAATGGCCGCTTTCACCCAGGATCGGTCCCTTACCCCAACCGGTGGAACCGGTGATGTTAGAAGTCGGACGGAGCAGGACGCGGCGTTCCAGAAGGAGGGCGCCGCGCTTGCGGCGGTCACATCACTAACTGCGTCGCCGTGATCGCCGCAGCCTTTTCAGATCTCCGTCTGTTCCGAGATCTCGAGGGCGTCATCGACTTCGATCCCAAGGTATCGGACAGTCGACTCCAGCTTGGAGTGGCCAAGCAGCAGCTGCACTGCGCGGAGGTTTTTGGTACGTCGGTAGATCAGGGTCGCCTTCGTCCTGCGCATGGAGTGCGTGCCGTAGTCGGCTGGATCGAGTCCCAGTTCCTTCACCCAGTGCCCGACGATGCGAGCGTACTGACGCGTGCCCAGGTGCGGCGACTCGTGCAACCGGCCGGGAAAGAGGAAATCCTCGCTTCTCAGGCCGGCCTGCTTGATCCAGGTTTGCAGGGCATCACGCGTGCTCGCAGTGATCTCGAACTGCACGGGGCGCTGGGTCTTGTGCTGCATGACGATGGCGCGGGAGGCCATCTGGTCGCCATGGCACACATCCCTCACTCGAAGCGCCACCAGATCGCACCCGCGAAGCTTGCTGTCGATGCCCAGGTTGAACAGGGCGAGCTCGCGAACTCGTCCTTGCATCTGCAGGCGAACGCGAAGCGCCCAGATGTCTTTCAGCTTGAAGGGCGCCTTTTGTCCGACGATCTTGCCCTTATTCCACGGCTCGCGAGACGCGTTGCCATTCGACATGCTCATGATGGTCTCCCATCGAGTTGATGGGCATCAGAGCATGCGCCGATGGGCGAATGATTCAAGCTGCCATTTGGAGTGCGAATTGCTCTCTGACGCTACCGGGCTGCCAGCACCCGCCCCATGTTTCAGCGTGGCCGTCTGCATTTCTTGCGTTCAGGCCGCTCGATTGGATTCGGCGTCGCCCTCAGCTTGGTGCGGTCTTGCTCTACGCCATCACCGGCTTCGTGCTCGCCTTGTGCGGCCGTCGCCGTACGCGGCGTGGTTCGAGCTTCCTCAGCTCTCTGCGATTTCGCTCCGGCTTCTGCCCGCTGCCTTGGCGCGGTACAGCGCCGCATCGGCTCGCCCCAGCAACTCCTCGATCCGATCCTGAACCGGCGCCGCTCGCAGTGCAGCGGCGCGCTCCTCACTGAGCGGCTCCAAGGTCGCAATGCCGACCGACGCGGTCAACTGCCCCAGCGGACTGGCTTCATGCGGGTGGGCAAGTTCGGCCAGGGCCCGATGCAGGTGCTGAGCAACCGCCATCGCGCCTGGGCCGTCGGTGTCGGGCAGCAGGACCAAGAACTCCTCGCCACCCCAGCGCGCGCAGTCGTCATTGGCACGGCTGGCTGCCTGTCGAAGACAGTCGGCCATCTTGATCAACGCGTGATCGCCGCCTGCATGACCGTACAAGTCGTTGAAGGCCTTGAAGTGGTCGACGTCGACCATCAGCACGCTCAGTGGCGCGTTCTGGCGGTCGGCGCGCAGCAGTTCCCTCTCCAGCCATTCCTGCATCGCGCGGCGGTTGGACAGCCCGGTCAGCGGGTCGGTGCGTGACAGCCGTCGGACTTCGGCCAAAGCCCGGCTCAGTCGCAGCTGGGTGTTCACCCGGGCTCTCAGCACGCCGGGGCGGATCGGCTTGGACAAATAGTCGACGGCGCCCGCGGCGAAGGCGGCCTCCTCGGTGGCCTCGTCGCGGTGACTGGTCAGCAGCACCACCGGAATCTCTGCCAATTCGCTGGCCTTTTGCATCAGCGACAACATCTCCAGCCCCCCCATCTCCGGCATCTCCGCGTCCAGCAGCACCAGATCGACCGGCTCTTGACGCAGCAGACGCAAGGCGTCTGCTGCGCTGCGCGCGAAGCGGCAGCGACCGAAATCGCTCAGCAGGCGGCTGGCCGCCTGGATGATCGATGGGTCGTCGTCGACCAGGAGCAGCGTGGCTGGCGTGGGTCTGGATTCGTTCATGTCAGTTGACGACCGGGTTTGCTAGCGTTATCGACGCGCATCATGCTTGACGCGACGAGGCATCGGATGCCTGTCAATCACGGAGGAACGGATGCGCAGGCGCAAAGTCGAGATCAGCGATGCGGTGCTGAAGGCGACCAGGGTGATGCCCCGCGACAGGCCTCGCGTCGATCAGGTCCTGCGCATGGCCGTCCAGGCGGCTGCAGCGCCTGCTGTCGAAGAGCAGTCGCCGGGCCGCTGCCCGTGTAGCCCATCAGCATCTGCTGGTGGCTGGCCTCAAACGCCGGCGTGATGCCGGCCCACATGCCTTGGTGACAGCCAAAGCCATGTGCATAGAGCAGCACCGGGCCCTGCTGGCCGATGCGGCGGACATGGTTTCTTTCGATCGGGTTCATGCTCTCGACTCCAGAGGGAAACACATCGCAGTGCAGGTGGCGCCAACAGGTTCAAGTTAAGAGCTGACGAGCTTCCAACAGACGCAAAGCCTGTTCAAAGTCCAACTCGTCGACGTGGGCCTCGATCGCCGCAACATCCTGCTCACTCAGTCCCCGCTCCCGCAACCAGAACCGCAACTCCTTCAGAGCGCTGCCAGCATCCAGGTCCTGCTGTCGAAGCAAATCGAGAAGCACCCCATACCGCGCCGGTCCGTCGCTCAGGGGCGCTGCCTGGCCGCTGTCCACCTTGTCAATGGCTTGAGCCAGCCAAGCCGATGCCGCGCCACGCAGCGCCGACAGGGAATGCGACAGGCTGTCGAATAGTGATGTCAGTTCGGTCAGGGGATCGCCCTGACGCAAGCGCTCCTCCCCCTCGGCGGCGAGGTCCTGCACTGGCTTGGCACCCAGCAAACCGGCGGAGCCTCGCAGCTTGTGCAGGCTCGCGGCAGCCTGTTCGGCACTCATCGCCGCCAGGCGCCCCACCCAGGCCGAGTCATGCGTCTCCAGAAGCCTGCCCAGCAGGCGGTGGAACAGGGCGACATCCCCGCCCAAACGATGCGCGGTTTCCTGGGCCTGAATGCCCTCGATCAGCGGCCAATCGGGCGGCAGCGCGGCCTGGGTGTCGCTGCCGCGCACGGGCAGAGGCGCGCCTCGCCGCGCTTCGACTCGCCGCCTGACCGCGCGCACCAAGGCCTCGGGGTCCAGGGGCTTGGTCAGGAAATCGTCCATGCCGGCGTCCATCGCCCGACGGCGCTCCTCGACCAAGGCGCCGGCCGTCAGCGCGATCACCGGCAGCTCGCGCAACTGCAGACCCTCGCGGATCTGCCGCGTGGCTTCCAGGCCGTCCATGCCGGGCATCTGGATGTCCATCAGCACAGCGTCAAAGGTCTCGCCGCCGGCCAAGCGCGCCAGCGCAGCCTCGGCACCGCTGTCGCAACGAACCACCGCGCCCTGGCGCTCCAGCATCCGTCTTGCCACCTCCAGGTTGATATCGCTGTCGTCCACCACGAGCAGGCGCATATCGGGCAGCAGGCCACCACCCAGGCGCTGGATCGCGGCCTGGTCCAGCAGGTGATCGCTGCTGCCCTTGCGCTTGGCGATCGCCTCGTTGACGGCGTTGAACAGCGTGGACGGGTTGGCCGGCTTGGCCAGCACCGCATCGACCACATCCTCGATGTCCTCGGTCTGCAGCGCGCGGCGTTGGTCCTGGGTGATCAGCAAGGCCGCCGGCACCTGGCCGGCCGGCAGCGATGCGCGCAAACGGCGCATCGCGCTGATGCCGTCCAGGCTGTCACCGAGATGCCAGTCAACCAGCAACACATCAGGCAGGGCCTGACCGGCTTGCTGGCGCTGCTGGAGTAGCGCCAGCAAGCCGGCGGCCTCGGCGAAGCTGCGCGCCTGCCAGCCAAAGCCGACGCACAGCGCGCTGAGGCGATCGCGTTGCAGCTCTTCGTCCTCAACGATGACCGCCTCCAGCCGTTGCGGCCTGTGCCGGCTGGTCTCGGCCGCCTCCAGCAGTGGCAACTCCACGGTGAACACGCTGCCCTGGCCCGGTTGGCTTTCCAGGGCCACCGTGCCGTCCATCAGGCCCACCAGGTGCTTCACGATGGACAGGCCCAGGCCGGTGCCGCCGAAGCGCCGGGTCGTCGACGCCTCGGCCTGCACAAAGGGCTGGAACAGCTGCGCCTGCGCCTCCGGGGCGATGCCGATGCCGCTGTCTCGCACCTGGAAGCGCAGGCCTGGCCGCTGCGCATCGAGCTCGACGCGGTCGACGCGCAGGCTGACCCGGCCCTGGGCGGTGAATTTGATGGCGTTGCTGAGCAGATTGCCGAGCACCTGCTGCAAGCGCTGCGCGTCGCCGATCAGGGTGTCGGGCAGGTCCGGTGCGCTGTGCAGCTCCCACCCCAGGCCCTTGGCCCGCGCCGGGTCGGCAAACACCGCATCCAGTTCTCGCAGCAGCTCGCTCAGCTGGAAAGGTGCCTGCTCGACGGCCAGCTCGCCGGCCTCGATCTTGCTCAGGTCCAGCACATCGTTGATGACGCCCAGCAGCGAGCGCCCGGCCACCTGCAGCTTGCGCAGCAGCTGGCGCTGGTCCTCGTTGAGCGGGGTGTCGGCCAGCAGGTGGGCGATGCCGATCACCGCGTTCATCGGCGTGCGGATCTCGTGGCTCATATTGGCCAGGAACATGCCCTTGGCGGCGCTGGCCTGCTCGGCGGCGGCCTTGGCATGGCGCAACGCCTGCTCGGCGGCCAGCCGGGCCGAGATGTCCTGCGCAATGCCCAGATAGCCGACGATCTCGCCGCGCTCGCTGCGCACCACGCTCGCCGTCAGCGACACCGGCACCCGGCTGCCGTCCTGGCGCACATAGGTCCACTCGCGCTGCTCGCTGCCATCACGCTCGGGCACATGCAGGAAGACTCGGAAGCCCTGTACCTCTACGCCTTCGGCCGCGCTGAGCTCGACGCCGCGCTGCATGACCTCTTCGGGCAAGTGAATGAGGGCCGGCGTCTGCCGCCCGACCATCTCCTCGGCGCGGTACCCCAGCAGGCGCTCGGCACCGGCGTTGAAGACGGTGATCAGGCCATCGGGCTCGGTGGCGATGATGGAGAAGTCGGTCGCTGCCTGCAGCACGCCGCGCAGCAGGTTGGCAAAGCGCTCGCGCTCCTGCTGCGCGGCGCGCATCTCGGAAATGTCCAGCAAGGTGCCGCTGACCCACTCGGCCCGGCCATCGGGGGTGCGGCTCATCACCCGGCCGGTCGACAGGGTCCAGACCCAGTGCTGGTCCTGGTGGCGCAGCCGGCTTTCGCAAACGTATTGCGCGCTCTCACCCTTCAGGTGCGCACCCAGCAGCTGCCGGGTACGTGCCAGGTCCTCGGGGTGGATCAGCGCGATCCAGCCGTCGCGGGTCATCGGCAGCAGGGCCTCGGGGCGGTAGCCCAGTATCTCTGCCCAGCGGGCGTTGAAGCGGGTCTCCCCGGTCTGCGCGTTCCACTCCCAGGTGGCGGCCCCGGTGCCCTCCAGGATGTTGCTCAGTCGGCTCCGTTCGCTCTGCAAATCCCGGGTCTGCTCGGCGACGCGGCGCTCGAGGTCGGCGTTGAGCGTCGTGAGTCGCCTCTGATGGCGCTGTTGAAGGCGCCAGTACAGGTAGATCAGCGCATAGAACAGGCCCGCCAGCAACGCCGGTGGCAGCATCCGCGAGCGCCATTGCGTCATCGCCGCGTCGTCCATGGCCGACTTGGGCACCACCGCGCGGTAGATGACTCTGGCGCTTCGGTCCCCAGGGTTGGGGTCGATGACGCTTTCCACGCTCAGCACCTCGGCCTGGGCGCCCTGCCAGGCGCGCAAGCGGTCGAGCGGGGTGGCGACCGCCAACGAGCCGGGGCGGTAGCGGTCCCGCCAGCTGTCGGCGGCGTTCCCCTCCAACGGGCCCTGGCGGGTCAGCCAGCGCTCGTCGCTGCTCAGCACATGCAAGCTGCCGCCCCAGGGCAGGCGCAGGCTCTCGGCGCTGAAGCGCGCGGAGACATCGACGTCCATTTCCAGCACGCCGAACAGCCTGCCGTCGACCAGCACCGGTTGGGTGTAGCGAATGAGCTGCCGCAGCGGCTCGCCTTGCGCGCCCGGGCGCGGGGCGGCCGTGATTGGATGCGTCCAGGCCTCGCCGCGCAGCAGACGGGCGCGCAGATCGTTCAGCGTGCCGAGCGACGCCGGGTCCATCGATTGGTCCACCAACACAGCACCCGCCCGAGCGGGGCCGACGGCTTCCCGACGCCACGTGACCAGTTGCAGGGCAGTGCCTTCCAGGCGGATCAAGCGGATCTCCTGGGCATCCGGGTTGGCCTGCGCATAGGCCGCGAAGATCTGCCCCATGCGCTGGCGCCACAGCGCGGCAGCGCTGCCATCCAGCGGGTCGCGACCGCTGGCGTCGCTGCGCACCAGCCCATCGACCGGCGGCGTTCCACGCAGGTAGACCAACGCGGCCTTGCGGCCTTTCATGGCGGTCTCGCCGGTGCTGGCGCGCTGGTCGACCAGCAGCTGCAGCTCGCGCTCGACGCGGGCGGCAAGCGACTGCCTGACCTGCCAGCCCACGAAGGCCGCATAGGCACCGCCCAGGGCCAGCAGGACCAGCAAGGACCAGCGCGCCAGCGGGCTGCGAACGAAGTCCGACAGCCGGGTGCCGCCTTGCTGAGCCAGAGCCTCCGCATCCGGCCGGGCCGTCGCCAGGCGGGTGACCAGGGCGATCAGCCCGCTGATCAAGGCGCCGAGCACCAGCACCAGCCAGACCGGTGCGAGGCGCGACTGGGCGCGCAGGGCGGGGCTGGACTGCAGCTCCAGGCGCCAGGTCCGCCCGAACACCGACAGGCTCTTTTCAACGCGAGCCGTGTCCGCGTCCCCCATGTCGCTCGTGTCCGGGTGGGTCGCAAAAAAGGCCTTCGCTTGATCGTGTTCCGCCAGGCCGATGCTCACCAGCGGGAACGCCTCCAGCAAGGGCTTGAGCACCTCGTCGGCCAGCAGCGGCGCGTAGGACCAGCCCAGGGTCCGGGCCAGTCTTGCATCAGGGTTGGGTGGCAGCACGCCCGGCGCGTAGACCGGCAGCAGCATCAGAAAGCCCTGCCGGGGCTTCTGGTTGGCCTGCACCAGGGTGATCGGCGCCGTCAGCTGCGGCGCGGCTGACTGGGCCGCGGCCACCGCTGCCTCGCGCCGATGGCGTTCCGAGGCGATGTCCAGGCCGGTCGCGCCCTGGTTGCTGGCCTGGGGATAGATGTACTCGATGACGAACCGCTCGCCAGGGTGCGAAGTCAGTTCGCGCAGCCGGAAATCCGGCATGCCGTCCGCGCGCGCGCGGCGCAGCTCGGCCTCATCCTGGCCAAGGGACCAGCGCCGGATGAAGCCCAAACCCCGCGCCCCCGGGAACTCTCGCGACAGTTCGCGGCTTTGCGAGTAGGCGGCAAAGGTCGGGCGCCGGATGTCTGCGCCGCCGCCGGCGAGGATGGCGCCGCGGGCGCCGCGCAGACCGTACTCGTAGAGGCCGAAGCGCGCCTCCACCTGCTGCGCCACCTGCTGTGCCTGGCGCTCCATCTCCTGCGCGAGTCGGCGCTCGTTCTCCAGACTCAAGCCGCCGCCGACGAGACCCGTCGCGATCAGACCCAGCAGTCCGACCCATGTCCATGCCCTGCTGAGTTGAGCTTGCATCGTGTTGGGATTCCTGGCGTGGCGCAGCGTGCGACGGTCGCGCGAGCCGATCCTTTGCTATGGTTGGTGCCCAAATAATACAGAGACGGCGCCAGCCGAAGCGCCGGGATGGTCACAAGGAGGTTGATCGATGGCCGACAAGCCCAGACTGTTGCTGGTGGATGACGACACGGTCACGCTGCAGGTCCTGAGCAAGACCCTGGCGCCCTACGCCCGCATACGCTTTGCGCGCAGCGGCGCCGAAGCACTCCAGGCGGTGGAGTCGGAACTGCCCGATCTGCTCATTCTCGACGTCAACATGCCGGGCCTCGGGGGCATGGAGGTGCTCGCGCAGCTCCGGGCCCGCCCCGCCAGCGCGCAGCTGCCGGTGATCCTGGTGACCAGCGCCAGCGATGAAGCGCTGGAGGCCACGGCGCTGCAGATCGGCGCCCAGGACTTCGTCCGCAAACCGTTCCAGCCGGAGCTGCTGGTCGATCGCATGCGCGCCTTGCTGCGGCTGTCGGCGCTGCGCGCCCACCAGCCGGCCACCCTGAACCTGCGCAGCGCGCGCATCCTGCTGGTGGACGACGACCCGCTGGCGATCGAGGCACTCCGCTCGACGCTGGCGCCGCTGGGCGCCACCTTGCTGGCGGCGGCCGATGGCGAGGAAGCGCTCGCCCAGATGCACAACGAGGTTCCCGACCTGGTGCTGCTGGATGCCCAGATGCCGCGGCTGGATGGTTACGCCGTGTGCCAAGCGATGCAGACCGACCCCGTGCTGAGCCAGGTGCCGGTGGCCTTCGTCAGCGTTCACGCCGAGGCCAAGTACGAGACCCTGGGTTTTGCGGTCGGCGCCTCCGACTTCCTGGCCAAGCCCTTCAAGCCCGACGTGCTGCTGGCCCGGGTGCGCAAGCTTTTGCAGCTGCGCAGCGAGCGCGAGGAGACGGCCAACGCCATCGCCGCGCACTGGCAGGAGCTGGGCGATCGCCGCGTGGCCGAGCTGGTGTCGGTGGCCTCGGATGCCATCGTTTCCGTGGACTCGGCCGGCGTGGTGCGGCTGATGAACAAGGCCGCCGCAGCCTTGTTCGGCGTCTCGGTGGAGCGCGCGCTCGGCCAGGCCGCGGAGGTGGTGCTGCCCGGCTGGATGGCCTTGGACTTTGCCAACGAGGCCATGGCCCAAGCCAACGAGCGGCGGCGCAGCGGCCGCCCGGCGCGGGTGCTGCGCGTGTTCCGCGGCGATGGCGCGGTCCGATCGGTGGAGCCGGTGGTCTTTCAGCAGGGGGGCGGTGCGCACCGCATCACCACCGTCGTGCTGCGTGATGCGACCGATCGAATCGCCGCCGAGCAGCGTCGCGAGGCGCTGCGGGATGCGGTCGTCGCCTCCGGCGTGCAACTGGCCTTGCTCCAGGCCTTGAGTGACGGCGCCCATTCGGCCGAGGACCTGGTCGCCGCCGTTCAGGGGCGTGCGGTGCTACCGATTGCGCCCCCGGACCTGAAAGGCTTTGACCTGGCGCGGGCGCTGACGGAGCTCGACGCTTGGTGTCGAACCCAAAGCAAGGCCATCGACCTGGGCTTGGCCCTGCCCAGCCGGACCCTGGCGGTGGTGGGCAATGCGGAGCACTTCCGCGCAGGAATGCAAAGACTCCTGCTCGCCCTGGCGGCGTCCAGCGCAAGCGGCCTGACGCTGGAGATCAGCGTCAAAGCAGAAGAAGCCATCAGTCTGTCACTGACCTTCGGCGGGCTCAGGCTTGAGTCAAGCCACCTCGAATCCCCGCTGGTTCGCCTGGCCTTGATGCAGATGGGAGCAGGTGGGGCCATCGCCAGTTTCGACGATGAGCGGGTAGGCACCGAGAGTCAAACCCTGAGCTTCAACCTGCTGAAGCCCTCGCTCACCACCGAAGCCCACATCTGATCGGCTTCGCTTCGAGTGACCCCGAAGCGGTCTAGTTCGGTCATTCGTTGGGTGTCATTGAATGTCTGATCTCGCTGCAATGCTGTCCGCCGGTCCAGGGTGGTGCTCAACCAAAGAGCCTTGAATGGCACTCATGGGCCTTAACGCCCGCCTATGCGCCCCCGACATTCATAGCCAGCGCCTTCACCGCCTGATAGGCGGCTCGAAGCGTAAGAGCGTCAGCCAAGGCGTGATGACGGCCCAGCCCTCGCTTTCGAAGATCGCGGAAGCACTCCTCGGCAGCGATTTCACCGGTTGGGCTACCAGAAAGGGCGCCGATGTTGACTGGGAGTACCGACTCACGCACCTGCTCCCACAGTCCTGCATTGCGGACGGAAAGTGCCAGCAGCTCAAAGTCCACAGGGTAGTCAAAGGCCACTTCGACTCGGGCGCTGGCCTCCTCGGACATCGAGAGCAGCCATTCGCCGGTTCGGCGGCCCATCTCCCATTCAGTTGAGGCGGCATTGGCGACCTTATCCCACTGATCCAGGACTCCTTCAAAGAGGACGAAATTGGAAGCGCCCCTCCGGCGAGCGATGCCAACGTCGCTCGACAGATTCAGTTCGACGTAGTGCTCGCGTCCGTCCAGGCTGACAAGCCCCATGCTGAGGAGTTCAGGGCGAAGAAGGTCCGTGAACTCTGTATCCAGGAAGACGATCATGTGCAGGAGTTCCAACGTTCGGAACGGCCATTGCCGGTGCATGGCCATTGGTGCCCAACACTGCCGGATTGCACACGCCAGACCGTCACCTGATGCCATGCGCCTTCCATGCTGCCCGCCTTGGTATGAAGCGATCCAGCATGCATAGATCGTCGAAGTTGCAACTCGACGTTTAGGTGCAACTTAATGGGCTCCTTGGGGGCAACTGCAGCGGTTGCCGCTACCGAACTGGAGCCTCCTCGAAACCCAGCGCGACTCACCCGTGAGCAGATAACTGCACGACTCATGCGTGAAGGCAGGAGCTTTTCCGAAGCGCCAAGCGATCAGTGCATCGAGGGCGCCGCGGCATACCTTTCTTCACAAGGTCAGGACTTGAGCAGCTTCTGGATATCGATGTTGCCGAAGGGCATGGTGGGGGCTGCCAACTGGCGAAGAATGGTCAGGTGCTGGTCGATCTTGACCTTGCGCAGACGGTCCAGCGTGATCTTTCCGCCCAGCACCAGGGCGGGTTCGAAGCCGTACATCTCATCGGGGGCCAGGGGGCCAAGTGAAGTCAGTGCGCGCTCGAATAAGGGATCTCCGGCTACGTCATCCATGTCACATTCATCAAGGTTCATTCCTGAGAAGAACCACGGCAACCTTCGCTCCAGCTCCTCCGCAGGCAGCACCTCCAGATCCCTGGGGAAGATGGCGTGCAAGCTGCAAGCAATGATGACCTTGCATCCAAATTTTTCGCCACAGAGATACAAGTCTCCAAAAGCAGACCTGGCAATAACGTGAAAGCTGTCCGCCTGTTCTAGCGGTGACCCGTCTAACCACTCATCCACGATGTCCTCATAGTCGTCTGGATTGACGGTCCAGAAGCGTCCATGGGCATAGCCATTCCAGCCCTCGGTCTGCCAGTAGTGCAGCAGCTTGTTTGGCAGCTTGCCGCGCCATTGGTCCATGGCTTCTTTTGGGACTGTTTGGTGGGAGGTCGCTTCACCAAATTTTTGAATGAAGTACTCAAAGTCCTCGTCTCTCATCGCAAGCCTCGTCCTCTACAAACTTCCAGCTGAACATTCATCTTGTCGGATCCATGGCCATTTTTAATGGCGTCGTTGGCTGAGCTTTCCATGTGCCCCACACGACTGGTCGGATCGCCCGGTGCCTTCTGATTCCAGCTGCCACCGATGGAGGAGTTGACATCCGCGCGCCCCATGCCCTTCGGGTCCGGTGCAAGCCAGCCGCCGGCCACCATATCAGGCTCATGAAGGGCGGCAAGCTTCCCCATCAATTCTTTCGTTCGTGCAAGGGCCTCCGTTTCCGCCTTCACCGGGCTCATCCCCCCTCCCTGCAGGCTTTCCTTGATCGATTTGCCAACGGTTTCTGCAAACTTCTTTCTGAACCCCTCCTGCGCCCCCTCCGCCATCGGATTGCGCCCGTACTTGGCGAACGCCTCCCGCGCCGCCTTGAACTCCGCCGCCGTCATGCTGTTGATGGCATCCTGCTGGCGCTTGAGCTGCTCGGACATCTCCTTGAGGTAGTCCTTCTTCTGGTCAGGAGACAGGCGCCTGAACTTCTTCTTGTCATACGGATGGAAGCAGGGCACCCGCTTGGCGCGGATGTGCGCCGCAGAACCGCTGCCGTCCCCACCACCGCCCTTGCCGGCGTCCTTGCCCGCGTCCTTGGCTTCCTGCGCCGCTCGGGCCTCGGCCAGCTTCTTGCCCCGCGCCTCCTCCAGCAGCTTGATCTCATCCGCACTCTTGCCTGCGGCGCGGGCGGCCTTGACCTCCTTGTCCAGCATCTGCGCCGCTTCCAGCGGGGTCTTGGCCAGCTTGCTGATCTCCGCGATCCGACCCGCCACGCGGCCGAGGGCGCCCAGACCCTTGCCGCCCACCACTTCGGTGCCCAGCGATGTCACCACCATGGCCATCGCGCCAGCCGTGCCGCTGCGCGCGCTGGACTCTCGCCAGCTCTGCCCGATCGAGTCCACGATCGCCCCGGCCGCCTGCTGCTGGTTGGCCAGCAATTCGTTGGCCAGGGCGATGCTCTTGGGATCGCCGCTCATATAGGCCGCGTTGACGAAGTCGGGATTCGCGCCGAACAGCGCCCCCAGGCCGTCCGCCATGTCGCTGAACCCCTGCGCGATACGGCCCCGGGCCGCCGCCGTCGTCGCCTCGTCCGAGGTCCACGGCAGCGCCTCCCAGATCGTCTTCCCGCTCTCCTTGATCCCCTTGACCTTGTCCTTGAGCACCTTGCCCGACTCGTCTCCCATGCGCTCCAGCATCGGCCGGGGAATGGGCTTGACCACGGTCACCAGCTCGCCCTTGGCGCCGCCCATGCCGGCCGCATTGCAGTTGATCAGGCATTCGCTGCCCTGCCAGGCCATGGGCTGCTTGTTGAGCTTGATGGTGGGATGACCGGACAGGATCAGGACATGCCCCGAGCCCTGCGACGTCCCGGCGACGAT
This sequence comes from Roseateles flavus, assembly GCF_039872765.1. Lineage (NCBI taxonomy): Bacteria > Pseudomonadati > Pseudomonadota > Betaproteobacteria > Burkholderiales > Sphaerotilaceae > Roseateles > Roseateles flavus. Next base: position 225,095 of record NZ_JBDPZC010000001.1, read on the forward strand.
GTGGCTGCCGGCATCCGCCTGGACGTTCTTGAACAAGTCGCCGACGCGGTAGATCTGCAGGCCATCGCCATACACGTCCGGCGAATGGGTCACCTTGTGATCCAGCTGCGAGAAGCTGCTGAACCCCACCACGTCCTTGCCGACGCGGCACAGGTCGGGCTGCTTGGTCACGGCGCGCCACTGCGCATCCGCATTGCCGGCGTGCTTGGCGGATCCGCTCATGGCGCGGCTCCAGCCGGCGGGGCGACGGGCAGCGCCGCGGCGCGCTTGCGTCGTATCTCCCGCATCAGGTCCAGGGGCATGCCACCAATCAACGCCCACTTCAGCGACTGATGCGGCATGCACAGCCGGTGCCAGGTCATGCTGATCTCCTGGCGATCCAGGTCGATGCTGACGGTGTCCAGCAGAAATTCCAGCAGCTGCACGGTGTCCGAGCCTTCGAACTCGGCCGAGGCATAGACCGCCATGCCGGGCAGCTGAGTGTTCAGGAAGCAGTCGCCGTCTCGGCGCGTGGCGCCTTGGACCACGCAATTGGCCAGGGTGACGGTTTCATCCCCTTGCAGCCGCGTGCGGCACATCAGGTCGGGATGGGCGCTGTTGTAGTAATGGCTGTCAAAGTCAGCAGGCCACTCGGGGTAGCGGTACTGGCGCCAGATCTCGTCCAGCGTGCCTTGCCGCTCCTTGCGCGGGCTCCACCAGCGGGCGATGGGCCCCAAGCCCTGTGTGGCCTGGCGATCGAAGGGGCTGCTGACGGGCGCCCGTGGATCCTCGAGCTGCGGAGCCGCCTGCTGCCTGATGGCCTTGATCTTCTGCTCGATCTCCTGTCGTGCCGCCTTGGGCAGAGGCTTGAGGTCCGTCACGTCGGGCAACCAGCCCTGCCCCGCCGGGTTGCCTGCGAAGGCGCAATATTCCGGATGCCCGTGCTCGTCCAGTTGGGAGGCAAGTTGGATCCCGCCAAAAGCCTGGCGGTAGTCCAGCCTGATCTGCTCGACAGGCGTCGGGCGCGTCAGGCTCCAGCCCGTCAGCCCCTTCTCAAACTGACGCGGCCCGCAGACCCTCAGTGTCTTGCTTGTGTCTCCCACGCGGACCAGCGACAGCCAGTCCCGCTGGGCGCGGCCACTGGGCGCCATGAGATGCCCGCAGACGTGGATGTCGGTGGTGGGCTTGCCGATCTCCACATCGCCATCGCTGCCCACGACGCAGCGCTGGATCTGATCTTGCGGCCCCTCATAAGTCTCTCCCCAGCGAATGGGCTGCTGCACCTCGGCCAGCTTCAGCGGCGCGCCATCGTCCGTCCATCGGAAGGTCGCCCTCACGGCCATGACATCCATTTCCTGGCGCGCATAGCCCTCCTTGCGGTAGTGGGCCAGGGCAAAGGGGGTGACGGTTTCCAGCTGGGCCATTGATCAGCCCTGCCCATCGGCGCCAGCCTCTTCCGCGTCATCGCCCGAGGGCGCCGAAAGTGCGCTGCCGCCATTCATGAGAATGTCTGACGGTCCATCGACGTGCACATAGCTGCCGGACTTGATGTGCACCTCGGGCCCGTCCAGGTAGATCGCCTGCGGGGTCAGCACGATCTTGGAATCACCGCAGACCAGCTCGATCCTGTCCCCGGCCTCCAGGCGGTAGGTCTTGCCCACCTTGCTGCTCTTGTTGAGCCCCACCTGCTCCATCTGCTGCAGCGCCACGGTGGTGTTCATCAAGCCACCCACGGTCGTCTGGTAGGCCCCGCCCACCGTCAGCGCCTTGGCCAGCCCGATCGTCTCCGCCTTGGCCAGCGTGATCGTCTCGGTCTTCATGCCGCCAATCGTCACGCTCCGATTCGACCCAATGCTCACCGTCTGGTTCTGCCCGATCGTGATGGTCTCGTTCTGCCCCACGTCCTCGGTGCGGTTGTCCCCGATGCTGATCGTCTCGTTGTGGTCCACCCGCTCCTTGCGGTCGTTGTGCACCGTGATCGTCTCGTCGTGGTCCACGGTTTCGGTGCGGTCGTGCTTCACGTGCACCGTCTCGTCGTGGTCAATCGTCTTGCTGCGGTCGTGGCCCACCCAGTGGCTCTCGTCGTGCTCGACCTCGATGCGCTGGTCCTTCTCGGCGTGCAGCCAGACTTCCTCCTGGCCCTTCTTGTCCTCGAAGCGGATCGCGTTGGCGTTCTCGTAGCCGCCGCCCTTGCTGGAGCGGCTCAGGATGCCCGTCTGCGTCTTGTTGGCCGGCAGTTCCCAGGGCGGCATGTTGTCCTGGTTGTAGACGCGGCCCGTGATCAGCGGGCGGTCCGGGTTGCCGTCCAGGAACTGCACCAGCACCTCCTGCCCGATGCGCGGGATCGCCACGAAGCCGAAGTTGCTGCCCGCCCAGGTCGAGGCCACGCGCACCCAGGCGCTGCTCTTGTCATCGAACGTGCCCTCGCGGTCCCAGTGGAACTGCACGCGCACGCGGCCGTATTCGTCGGTGTGGATCTCCTCGCCCGCGGGGCCCACCACGATCGCCGTCTGCAGGCCGTAGATCTTGGGCTCGATGGAGTTGTGGCTGCGCCCGGGGCGCCAGGGCACCTTCTTGCGCAGGCAGCTCAGCTGGGCCTGGTAGTGCGAGACCTGACCCTGCTGGGTCTCGAAGTTGTTGCTCGCGCTGTGGCGCACCTCCAGCACGAGGAAGCTGGTGTCGTCGCCGTCGTCCACCAGGCCGAAGCTCTCGCTCATCACGTGGCCGGTGAGCTGGAAGTAGCGGCCTGGCTGCATGCCGCGGAAATCACTCACCGCCACGAAGTGCTTGGCCGCGGCTTCGATCTCCTCCATGCGGCGGCGCACGTAGTCGCGGCCCGCGCCGGCGTCGGCGTAGCCGTAGGCGCCGGCGTACTCGTAGACCTCCAACGGGGGGATGTCACCCTGCTGGTTCAGCGTGGGCGTGTCCGCCATCTGCGGACGCGGGCGCTTGAAGTCGAAGCTGGACGCACTGAAGCTGGTGCTGGCCACATTGCGCACGGGGGTCAGGCCTTGCACGCCGGGCTCGCGCACGCCAGCGTCACCCTTCCAGGGCACGGCGGCGCCGCCGTCCAGGGGCTCGCAGGCGGTGGAGTCACCGCTGATCACCAGGGTGTGGCCGCTCTTGCTGTGCTCGTACCAGTAGTGCCAGCCCAGGGCCTCCCAGCGGCGGTGCAGGTAGTTGTAGTTGCTCTCGTCGAACTGGCAGGCGTCCGTCATCACCGGGTCGCTGCCCAGCTGCTGGCTGCGCCAGTCCGCGTGCGGGCACTCGCCCAGCAGCTGCGCGGTCTGCTGCTCCACCGTCTTGAAGTGGAAGAGGCGGTTGTTGCGCGTCAGGCGCAGGAAGGCGAGCCAGGGCAGCAGCACCATGTCGTAGTACGCGAAGCCGCCCTCGTTCTTGACGAAGCGGAACTCGAAGACATGGCCGTTGAAGAAGCGCGAGCTGCCGTCGTCGCGCAGCAGCTCGATGCTCACCATCTTGCCCAGCACGTCCTTCAGCGCGATGTCCGGCTGGTCCGACAGCACCTCCACCACGAAGTGGAAGTCGCGCGAGAGGCCTTCGGTCGCGTCCAGCCGGTTGGCCACCATCAGCGCGGAGGGGCCGTCCTCCCGCGGGAAGTGCAGCTGCAGCAGCCGCGCGTTCTGGCGTTGGCCCCGGATGAATTGCAGCAGCGCGCCGCTGGCTTCGCTCAGCGCTTGTGATGACATTGTTGATTCCTCCCTGGTCCGCACCCTGCTGGCCGGGGCGGATGGGCAGCGCGCTCGGGGAGGCGCTGCGTTTCATGGGCTTCCGTAGGGCTGGCCTGGGGCGATGCCAGGACAATCTCCTCGGAAACCCGCGGATTGTTTCAAGCGGTGCGGCAAGCGTCCGCAAGAAGATGAATCCCGCAGAAACCAAATGTGCGAATTGGCTGGGAACGTAACGACAGCGAGCCGGCCCCCCCGGTCTGCGGGGGGCATGTGCTGGGGCGCGGTCGTTCAGCGGGCAATGTCGGTTTCAGGCTGATAGCTGAAGTTCGCCAGCGTCCACTTTGCGGCACTTCAGCTCTCGAGCGGCTTCAAGCAGTGGCCAGCTCTCGAGGTGCAGGCCCGTGCCGCGAGCCCATGCCGAAGCTGAGGAGTCACTCGGATGGCTGCCTCGGCTGGAGGCTGCAGATAGTTGGGCTGCGGCCAGAACTTTGGCCTCGGCGCTATCCGACCACATGTCGTCCGTGACCCAGCAAGGGGCGGGCTCGGCCGGGAGCCGGCTAGAAGTGGTACTTTTCGCTGCGCCGGCGGAAGGCCTGTTCGGAGCCTTCCATGATGTCGAGAACTGCTTCGACAACTTCCTTCCGGTCGAGACCGCCCTGTGCCTGTATACGCCCTCGTCCGGTCTCACCCTTCAAAGCGAGCACAAGTTCAGCATCGCCGTTCACGGGTAGATTGGCGTTGTGCGTTGCAACGATGAGCTGCCGCCTAGACTTGACCTTCCGGAAGTCATCGACGAGGTTCTTGTAGATGAAACTCGAGTCGAGTTCATCTTCGGGTTGGTCAATGATGATGGGGCCGTCACCACGTGCCAACAGCAAATTCAGCAACAGCGTGTTGCGCTGCCCCTCGGACAGGGCACCATTCATCGAGCCGACGACGACGCCTTCGCGGGTAACGAGTTCGACATCAATGCCGTCTCCCACGCGGGTTGTCCGGACATCCTCCCAAACCCGACTTACGTCCTTGCTGTTGAGGTGTGCCGCAAGCAGCGGCAACAAGTCCTCGCGGGTTTGAGTCGCAAGCTGAAGGGCGAGGTCGGTGTCATAGGACGCGAGTTCGACCGTTTCCCAAGGGGCCTCTTCACTTGCGCGGGCACGCCAGACATGATGTACCGCGGTGCCCAATTCGTCCCAACGCTTCGAGAGCTTCTCCCGGCCATCCTGGGGCATAACCCGACGCCATTGCGCCATGAACGACTCGAAGTCACCCATGTACGTCGTTTGAATCCTCGCCATCTGCGACATCGACTGCTGAATGCTCTCGGCCATGCGCTGGCGAATGGCAAACCGTTGACGCCAAACTTGATGCAGCTGCTGCAGGAGGTCGGGAAGCCGTGCTGCAGACGCACGAGCAACTTCGTGCCGCTCAGCAACCTTCTGGCGGTCTGCGTCCTTCGCCTTCCGCTCATCCATAAGCTCGGTCAACTTGCTGATGTCCTCCGGTTTCAGTCCCTTTGCCTCGCAGGCTTGGATGAACGCTTGACTAATGCCATCCACCTCTTGCAAGAATCCTGAGGAGGCGTCGGCGCCGACCGCCTCGTCCATCTTCCCGCGGAACGTCCTCAACGCCGCATCAACCTCGTCGGCCAGTGCCGCCCGAGCCGCGTTTACCTTTGCGAGACTTCCATTGAGCCATTCAGTCATCGGCCAGTGGTCCGTGGGCTCCACGGAGTACTGGTTGCGCAGGAATACACCGGACGCAGCCAAAGACTCAGTCTCATCGGACACGGAGTCTTTGAGCCCATCAAAGAAGGTCTGGGCCTCAACCGCGCCCTGATGCCTACGCGAATCATCACGAACTGATTGGCGGGCTTCGAGTTGTCGGTCAAGCTCTTGCAGTTCCTGGGTGATTACCTGAAGACGCGTTGCCAACTCTGAGGCATCACGTCTAGCTTGGAAGGAGACATTAAGGCGAACCTTCAGCTCGGCCTCGTGCGACGCGTTCGCCTGCAGTTCGACCGCGGCTGCGGCATCGATGATTTGGAGTACGTGCGCCTGTCCGCCGGCGCCGGATGTCATGCGACTCAATTCGCCCTGGCTAAAAAAGCTGGCTCTCAGCTGGCGCAAGATTGTTCCGAGGTCAATGACCTCTCGCCCCTCTATGGTCCGATTCGGTTGCCCGGCCGGACCTGGCCGGTAGACCAGCACATCCCTTAGGCCGGGCGCGGTCTCAAACGCGACGCGCACCTCACCACCTCCCGCAAGGGAGTTCACCAACTGAGTCTTCTTCTTCTGGAGGGCCGGGTCCTCGTCCTTCGCAACTTCTGGTCCGTCCCCGAGGGCGAAGTGAAGGTACTCCAACAGAGTCGACTTACCGCTGCCTCGGCCGCCAATGACGCAGTTGAGGTTTGGCGAGAACGACACCGCGAGGTCGTCGAGGAACCTCGCGCCGCGCACTTCGACCGACAGAATTCGAGGGTGATTCTGTGCGTCCGCCGGATTTAGCCCCTTCAGTTGGATGCGGGATTCGGAGTCAAGAAAGCTCTGCCGAAGTGCTTCAATAGAGGGCTTCGACATCTTGACCCAGGTGTGGCGATAGCCCAAAGAATTTGGCCCTGGCTCTTGGGTCTGCGGGTCAACCTTCAGAGACTTGGCGTCAGACGACATGACCAACGCCAACGGACGGTCTGCCCTGCCCCAGTCCCGGTCCCGTCCTGCCAAAATTTCCCGGTAGCGCTCGGGGACAGGCTGCGCGGTCACTTCGACTGCCAGCAACTGCGGTAGCTGGTAATCGTGCCGATTCCGCGCGTTCTCCAGTAGGCCGTCGTTCTGGTCAGAATGGGCTGCAATCACCATCCCACCGTGCTCGCCCTGGACCACCTCCAGCAGCGTCTTGAGGCTTACGTTCTCGTTGTTGTTCCGAAGTTCCTGGGGGAGGCCTCTTACGAACCGCCTGTCTTCAACCAGACCGAGCCGGGTAAGAATCTGATTCACACGCCAGATATGGCGCTGAGTCCTGGCCGGGCCGAAAAGGCACAGCACGTGGTACCCAATGTCGACCTCAAAGCCAGGGAAGATTGCGAGTGGTTCCCGTCCGAGTTCGCGCGCCACGCGTCGGTTCTGTTCGACCAAGTGCGTTAAGAACCAGTCACGCGGGTCTGACTTGTGGGAAAAATTGTGGTCGGTGATGCCGACCATTTGCAGCCCGACTTCGTGACAGCGTTGCAGGAACGTGCGTGCGACTTCCTGGATGGACGTCTCATCCGGCCTGCGGGGAGTCGCGGAGCCGTCGGCCGCGGGGGGCTGGTCCGCAAGGGGGCGCCGGGGCTCCGACAGCCTGGTCTCAGCGTCAGCCCAATGGGCGGCGTCTTCAGGTGTTTGGACCTGGAAGTCACATTTGACCCAACGCATCCCCTCGTACGTAGCCATCACCACCCCTCCCGCGGTAGGTTTGCTGGACGGACTGATTGCGCCAGCTATTTAACCAATCCTATCTGAGCCTCTGCGGGGACCGGCTGTGGTCTTCTGCTGGTCGGGAGGGTGACGGCTCCAAGTCAATTCGGACTCCGACCATGTTGCCTGCCGAGCCCGTAGTCACTGACCTGCCCGGCGTCAACTACCCTGAGCTGCGTGTCGTCTCGCGGAGGAATGTTACCGGGCGAGTTGTTGTCGACGCGCAATCGTTTTTCAGTTTCTCAATCGAAGGCTGTGGGCACGTGGGTGAAGGTGGTGGCGGTGGGCAGCTCGCCGCTTGCCCGTAGCTAGCGCCGACGCCTGAAGGTCTTCTCCACCGGGGCGAGCAGGTCACCCGCCTCGCAGCCCAGGCCTTTGGCCAATTTGAGCAATGCAAGCAGTGTTGGCTGGCTCAGTCCGCGCTCAAGTCGACTGATGTACGAGCGCTCGATTCCAGTCTCCAGGGCCAGCGCCTCCTGGGAGAGACCCGCCTCGAGGCGTCGGCCCTTCGCTGCCCTTCCAAACGCCTTTGCAATTCCTGCATCAAGGCTGCTATAGCCCTTCGGGCGGCCAGGTTTGAGGGAAGTCTTCGGGCGGACAGGCATCCGCCGAAGGGTCTAAGAACTGAGCTATCTACGCCACGTTATAAATAACTCAAAACGATTGGCTTCGTGCTCAGGGTGACCGGGGGCGTGGGCTGTTCCGGCGCAGTACGCGCAGGCCTGCGGTGCCGTGCGGGGTCAGTTCTGCATGCAGCTCGCTGAGGAACTCGATGAAGTCGGTATCGAGGGCGCTCAGCCAGTCTCTCAGCTCGATGACATCAAGCCTGCGCTCGCCGCGCTCCACCTTGCTGACCAGCCCCTGGTGACGGCCCAGCAGCAACGCCAGATCTCGTTGCCGAAGGCGCCTGCGCGTGCGTGTGCGCTTGAGCAGTTCGAGAAAAATCTCGTTGTGACGTGAGTGCAGGATCTTGGGCATGGTGCAGTTCGTTGCGAACCCTACGCCATCCTGTGCCGTATTCGGTAAGCGCTTTTTTTCCCGGGCGGGCTAGGCGCCCTTTCGAGGAAATGCTTTGCGCCAGGGCGCGGCACAAACAGAATTGTCCTGCGTTATTTAAAACTCAGGAACCCATCCATGATCTCATCAAGCCGACATGGTGGCGCCGCATATCTGCCGCTCAACTTGTACAGCCATTGACCGCACAAGGAGTACAAAACTGCAGGAGCTTTCACATGAACTTGCCCCATCCGATGTCTCTCACCTTTGCCAACGAGAGGGACGCTTCGGATATCGAAACGCAGCCGCGGGTGCTGGTTCATTCCTGGCGGTTGATCAGGACGCGAACTGGCACCCTTCACCTGGTCACATTCAGGGACGTGGGCGATGAACAAGAAACCGTTTGCGTCACATCGGCGATCTCAGCCGTTGAGCGAGGTAGGGTGGCTGTGACCACATCATCGGGGCGGATGTATGAACTGGCGGGTCCAGCCGAAGAGCGCGAAATCGAGCGCGAGATGCTTCGGGCGGGAGCGGTCAGGTTAGGCATGGGTGGCGCGGTTGACGTCAGCGTGTTGGCCTGGGATCTCGTGGGCCTCGACTGAGTCGCGTTGCGACTTCAACTGGTCGGCAATCATGACCATTGCTGCCAACGTCGTTGCCCTTATTGCGGTGCAACGGAGGGTGCTCGACGAACTGGCGAAGTTCGTCGAGACGCCTGGGTACCTGCGCCTTCTGGCGGCGGCCGTGGCAATGGGGGTTGATGAAGATCCTGACCCATGGCTTTCGCAGTGGCTGATCAAGCCGATCTATGGCTTGAATTGTCAACAAACATGGTGACAAAACCAAACGAGATTAACCGTTTGGAGCATTACTTGAAGTAGATGTTCACGTTTGTGGTCTTGTAAGCTTGGATAATCAACCAAGTGACGAAACAACTCGGTGTCAAGTACGCAGCCTACTGTCGCGAGATTCGGTGCGATCGTTGTGGTGACATCGCTTCGGACAGCGACGACAACTTCGACCAATTCCTTAAGCTGGACTTCGATGTTGGCTACTATTCGCCGCTTGGCGATGGCCAACATGTCGACCTCGCTCGATGCCATGGCTGTGTAATGCATGTGCTCGGTCGCTGGCTGCGGTTCTCCCCCTCAGAATGGGCTGGCGGCCCAAACGGGTCGAGATTGTCAGAGGGCGACTGGCGAGTGACACAGGTCAATGGGTCAACATCCTTGTTGCTGACCACTCAGTCTCTGAAGACGCCGCCAATGCCGCTCTGCGCGACCACCTGGTATCACCAGAGATCAAGGGATCGTGATCGCTCCAGGCTGATCGGTGGCGTGCTGGGCGCTTGATCTTCTCGGCAACATGGCTGAGGGGCGCCAGCGAGGCCTGCAAAAGTGCGGAGTGCTGCCTCAGCATGAGGGCAAGAAGGTTGGGGTAGGCCGGGCGCTGCGCGCCCGGCAAGCCCGTGGACAACGCGTTGCGCTGCCCACCTACATGAGACTCGGAAGCTCGAAAAGCCCACATCCAGGATCTACCTGACACACTTTTGAACAAAAGTGCTTGACTACATTGGATGCGCTTGTTGGCAGGAAATTCCAGCCCGCTGCTGAGCAGGGCGGCCCGCACGCGCTCGCGGGCTTCTTTCACTTCCGTGTCGGCCAGGCCGACCAGGGTGAAGCTGGGCAGGCCGTTGGCCAGGTGGACTTCGACGGTCACCGCTTCGGCGCGCAGGCCGTCCAGGGCGCGGCTGTGGATCAGGGCCAGGGTCATGTGGCAGGTCTCCCTGCCGGCCATTCTGTAGGGCCCCGAGCCGGCTCGATGGCGGCGTCCTCCGCAAGGGGCAGGACAAGCCGCCGGGGCGGTGCCTCAGAACTGGAAGGGCCGGACCACGCCCACCGTGGCGCTGACCTGGCGTGCCTTCTGGGTGACGGGGCTCTGCGCCGCGTCGCCACGCAGCTGCGCCAGCTCCAGCGATGCCGCAAGTCGCCATTGCTGGCTCAGCGCCATGTCGAACTCGATGCCCAGCTGCACGCTCTTGATGCCGGCGCGCGGGGTGAACTGGGGCCGCCCGGAGGCCGCCGCCTGTCCCTCGGTGACGCCAAAGTAGGCCTGCTGGTAGCGCCGGTCGGCCCATGTGAGGCTGGGCGCCAGGGTCAGCTGCATGTCGTCGGCCCGGTACAGGGGGTAGGACAGGCCCAGGTTCAGCTGGCGGCCCTTGTGCGAGGTCAGCGCCTGGCGGGCGCTGCCGCTCAGCGCAAGGCCGCCCATCTCTGGCAGCACATAGCTGACCATCCCCACCGCGACGCCCGTGGCGCGGACTTCGCCCATGCCCTTCAAGGTGTCGCTGCCGGGTCGATAGCCCAGCAATCCCAGCTTTCGCTTGCCGCTGTCCACGCGGCCAGGGTCGACTTCCAGCCCCAGATGGACGCGGATTGACGGAGCCAGCACCGGGGCCCAGAGCAGGCCTCGATTGCCGATGGACACGGTGCCCATGCCGGCGTCGTGGTAGCTGAACTCCAGCCCGACACCGGGCAGGACACGGCTGTCCTGGCTGCCCTGGTAGCGCGGGGCCACGACGGCGCCGAGGAAGGCGCTGCCGGACCAGCCGGGATGGGCGGGGGCAGTCTCGGAGGCTGTCGACTGTGCCTCCGCGAGCAGAGGCAGGGCGCCCATGGCGAGGCCGATGGCGGCGAGGGCCCGGCCGATGCCGCCGGACGGGCGCTGGCGTGCAAGGCGGGACTGCGAGGACGTGGACTTGAGAGAGCGGGACATGGAAGGCATCCAGTTGATTGGGTGCCTGCATCCTAGGAAGCATCGCCGGGCGTCAGGGGCGGTGGGCAGCGAACAGTCGATTCAAGGCTGCCAACGACCGCTGCGCGCCGTGAGCGGCAGGAAAGGACTCACATGGCTCGGAAGCGATGGGCGAAGAGCCGGCTGACCGGCAGCTGGGCTTCATGCCCATGGAGCCCGGCGCTCAGCCGGCCGTTGTCATGGCGCGCGACATGGGCGATGGCGCTGGCTTGCACCACCACACTGCGATGCAGCTGCCAGAAGCGCTGCGGATCCAGACGCAGGACCAGGTCCCGCAGCGCCATGCGGATCAAGGCCTCGCGCTGGCGGGTCACGACGCGCACGTACTTGTCGGCCGCCTCGAAATACAGCACATCGGCGAGCGGTATCAGGTAGGTCACGGAGCCCACGGCGGCATTGATGACGCTCAGCGGCTCCGCGCCGGCCGTCTGCGGACGCAGGACGCCGTCGAGGCGCTGCAGTTCGGCGCCGACGTCATCGGCCGTGCCCGCATCGCCCGAGGCCCTGGTCAGGGCCAGCCGATCCTGCAGGCGCTGGATGGTGCGCTGCAGCCGGTCCTGGCTCAGGGGCTTGAGAAGGTAGTCGATGGCGCCGTGGTCGAAGGCCTGCAGGGCGTAGTGGCCGTAGGCGGTCACGAAGACAAGAAGGGGCAGGGCAAGGCCCTCGGGCCACTCCTCCAGGATGGCCTGCGCCGCCTCCAGGCCGGAGCAGGCGGGCATGTGGATGTCCATGAAGATCACGCGCGGCAGGTGCTCCAGCGCCAGCGCGATGGCGGCAGCGCCGTTGTCGGCCATCGGCAGCAGTTCGAGCCCCGGCCAGAGGGCCAGCAGCTGTTCCTGCAGCCGCTTGGCCAGGACGGGTTCGTCTTCCACGATGAGGACGAGCAGGGGTTCAGTCATGGGGTGCGGGTCTCGCTTGAATCAGGGGGATGTGGAGCAGCGCCCGGACGCCGCCGGACTGGCGCGGGCTGACCTGGACGGACGCTCCAGGGCCGAAGGCGTAGCGCAGCCGCTGCCGGACATTGCTGATGCCAATGCCTTTGTGGGGTGAGGGCATCGCTTCGGCCTGCAGGCCAGCGCCGTCGTCCAGCACCTCGACGTGCAGGTGCTCATCCTGCAGAAAGGCGCGCACCTGCACGGCGCCGCCCTGCAACTGGCCGTCCAGGCCGTGCTTGATGGCATTTTCGACAAGCGGTTGCAGCGTCAGCGGCGGCAGCAGCACCGGAGCCAGCGCGTCCGGCAGGTCCAGCGCATAGCGAAGCCGCGAGCCCATGCGGATGGCCATCAGGCGCAGGTAGTGCTCCACCAGGGCAATCTCCTCGCGCAAGGGCACCAGGTCCCGCTCGCCTGTCTGCATGCTGGCGTGGAGCAGTTCGCTCAACGCTTCCAGCAGGCGCTGTGCCTGCCGGGGCTCATCGTCGATGAGGGCATGGGCGTTGGCCAGGGTGTTGAACAGCATGTGGGGCTCGATCTGCTGCTGCAGCAGCTGCAGTCGGGCGCTGGTGGCCCGCATCTCGGCGTTCTCGGCCCGCAGGCGCTCGGCTTCCAGGCGGTCGCGCTGATGGGTGAACAGGATGGCCACGCTGGACACCAGGACGGTGAGCGCAACGACCAGCACATCCCACGGGTGCCAGGTCAGCGGCAGGCGCAGGGGGTCATTCAGCAGCAGGCTCGCCAACAGGGCGCCCAGGCCGAAGCCCAGTGGAACCACCGCCATCCGCAGCAGGTTCAGGACCAGGGGGCGCTTCCATCGCGAGGCGGGGCGCAGCAGCAAGGGCAGCTCGCCCAGGCCATGGATGCTGTAGCCGATGCACTGGGAGTAGACGAACAGCTGCCACCAGGGCCGGCCGATGCTTTCCAGGTCCAGCCTGTCCGACTGGAGTGCGCCGGTGCCCAGCGCCATCAGCAGCAGCAAGGTGGCCACAGCGGTGTTGAGTCCGGCGACCAGCAGCAGGTCACGTCCCAGTGAGCGGGCATGAGCGGAGGGGCGCAATCGCAAGGAAGGGAACGGCATGAGGAGGTGGGGGCGATGGTTCGCGCGAGCGGCGCAGGCGTCAGTGTCGGCCCTGTGGCAGGGGGCGCGATGCGGCTGGCGCCCAATGGGGCCTGCCGAGGCGTGAAATGCATGCCGGAGGCGGTGAGTGTTCCGCGCGGGCCTCGCCCAGGCACGCCGCCCAGGTTCAGGAACGGTTGTCACCAAATTGGTGCGAACCGGCCACCCATCCCCTGAATCGGTGCGCGCCCTTCGCGCCGGGGGGCAGCCGCCGCACGGGAGCGTGCATGCCTGCCCTGCCCATGGGCGCTTGATGGGGGGCGTGAGCTCGAGCGCTGCCTGGCACGGAAGCTGCAAGAGGGACTGTCGAAAGTCATTTCACCATCCACTTTGCAGGAGTCCCCGCGATGAAGTCCCTGTTTGCGCTGCTGGCCCTCTCCGTCACCGCCACCGCCATGCCTGCCTGGGCCGACGAGCCGGCCAGCCCGCTGAGCTTCAATGCCAGCCTGACCACCGACTACCGCTACCGCGGCATCTCGCAGACCCGGCTGAAGCCCGCGCTGCAGGGCGGCGCCGACTACGACTTCGGCAACGGCTTCTACCTGGGCACCTGGGCCTCCACGATCAAGTGGGTCAAGGACGGTGGTGGCGACGCCAGCGTCGAGATCGACGTCTACGGCGGCTACAAGACCGAGATCAGCAAGGGCCTGACGCTGGACGTGGGCTTGCTGCAGTACGTCTACCCCAGCAACAAGCTGAGCCCCAGCGCCAACACGCTGGAGATCTACGGCGCTCTCACCTACGGCGTGTTCACCGCCAAGTATTCGCACAGCACCAGCAATCTCTTCGGCTTCCCCGACTCCAAGGGCTCGGGCTACCTGGACCTCAGCGCCGCCCTGGACCTGGGCGAGGGCTTCACGCTGACCCCGCACGTGGGCCACCAGCGCGTGAAGAACCTGGGCAGCGCCTCCTACACCGACTACTCGCTGACCCTGGCCAAGGACTACGCCGGCTTCACCTGGAGCGGCGCCCTGGTCCGCGCCAGCACCGATGCCTATGTGGGCCCCGGCGACAAGAACCTGGGCAAGAGCGCCCTGGTGCTGGCGGTCAAGAAGGTCTTCTGAATCCGATCGCAAGGAAGCACACCATGAAACTGATCACCGCCGTCATCAAGCCCTTCAAGCTGGACGAGGTCCGCGAGGCGCTCAGCGCCATCGGCGTGCAGGGCCTCACCGTCACCGAGGTCAAGGGCTTCGGCCGCCAGAAGGGCCACACCGAGCTCTACCGCGGCGCCGAGTACGTCGTCGACTTCCTGCCCAAGGTCAAGGTCGAGGCGGCCGTGGATGACGCGGTCGTGGACCAGGTCATCGAGGCCATCGAGACCTCGGCCCGCACCGGCAAGATCGGTGACGGGAAGATCTTTGTCTCGCCCCTGGATCAGGTCGTGCGCATCCGTACTGGCGAAACCGGCAAGGATGCTCTCTGAGCATCGCCACAAAACATCGTTGGAGTGATCCCATGAAGAAACTGCTTGCCTCCCTGGCCCTTGCCGCGGCGGTCTTCGCCCCGGGCGCCTGGGCCCAGGACGCCGCTTCGGCCCCGGCCGCTGCGGCTTCAGCCGCCGCCGTGGCCGCCGTGGCCGCAGCGCCTGATGCGGCCCCGGCCTCGGCCCCTGCCGCCGCCGCCGCTTCCGCCCCGGCCGAAGCCGCCTCGGCGCCCGCGCCCACACCCAACAAGGGCGACACGACGTGGATGATGCTGTCCACCCTGCTGGTCATCATGATGACGGTGCCAGGTCTTGCCCTGTTCTACGGCGGCCTGGTCCGCAGCAAGAACATGCTGTCGGTGCTGATGCAGGTGATGGTCACCTTCTCGCTGATCGTGGTGCTGTGGGTGCTTTACGGCTACAGCTTCGCCTTCACCGAGGGCAATGCCTTCATCGGCGGCACGGACCGGCTCTTCATGAAGGGCATCTGGGACAACGTCGCCGGCACCTTCTCGAACGCCGCCACCTTCAGCAAGGGCGTGGTGATCCCGGAGATCGTGTTCGCCGCTTTCCAGGCCACCTTCGCCGGCATCACGGCCTGCCTGATCGTGGGCGCCTTCGCTGAGCGCATCAAGTTCTCGGCCGTGCTGGCCTTCATGACGATCTGGTTCACCTTCAGCTACCTGCCCATCGCGCACATGGTCTGGTTCTGGGCCGGACCGGACGCCTACACCAGCGCCGCCGTCGTCGACAAGGTCAACAGCACCGCCGGCCTGATCTGGCAATGGGGCGCGCTGGACTTCGCCGGCGGCACCGTGGTGCACATCAATGCCGCCGTTGCCGGCCTGGTGGGCGCCTTCATGGTGGGCAAGCGCATCGGCTACGGCCGCGAGGCCTTCACGCCGCACAGCCTGACGCTGACCATGGTCGGTGCCTCGCTGCTGTGGGTGGGCTGGTTCGGCTTCAACGCTGGCTCCGCCCTGGAAGCCAACGGCTTCGCGGCCCTGGCCTTCATCAACACCTTCGTCGCCACGGCCGCCGCCGTGCTGGCATGGAGCGTGGGTGAAGCCCTGCACAAGGGCAAGGCCTCGATGCTGGGCGCCGCCTCTGGTGCCGTGGCCGGCCTGGTGGCCATCACGCCGGCTGCGGGCAATGTGGGCGTCGGTGGTGCCCTGGTGATCGGCGTGGTCGCGGGTTTCGCCTGCCTGTGGGGCGTGTCCGGCCTGAAGAAGCTGCTGGGCGCGGACGACTCGCTGGATGTCTTCGGCGTGCACGGCGTGGGCGGCATCATCGGTGCCCTGCTGACCGGGGTGTTCAACTCGCCGGCCCTGGGCGGCCCCAGCGCAGTGGGCGACTGGGTCACGGCCTCCATGATCGCGCCGGATGCCTACAGCATCGCCAGCCAGGTCTGGACGCAGGCCAAGGCCGTGGGCGTGACCATCGTCTGGTCGGCCGTGGTGTCCGTGATCGCCTACAAGGTCGTGGACCTGACGATCGGGCTGCGCGTCTCCGAAGAGGAAGAGCGCGAGGGCCTGGACATCAGCTCGCACGGCGAGACGGCCTATCACAAGTGATCTCCCGCAGGCCCCCTCGCATCGGCGAGGGGCGCAGCAAAAAGGCCGCCCGAGGGCGGCCTTTCTTCTTGCGGGCGGGCCGTCAGAGCGGCTTGCGCTCCAGGGTCCACTCCTTGGCACCGGCGGCACGGCCGTAGATCAGGCCTTCCGGGTTCATGAAGAGCAGGGTGTCGTTGTACTCGCTGGCAAAGAGGGCGGAGGCCGGGGTGGGCGTCTCGTCGCTGATCGTGGTCCAGCGGCCGCCTTCGCCACCACGCTGCATGATGGCCGTGGAGAACACGAAGGCGCCCTGGCCGCAGACGTTGTAGGCCTGGCCCTGGTAGCCGTAGGCCACCGTGATCATCTTCATGCAGCCCTGCTCGTCCTTGGTCCAGGTGGCACCCTGGTCGCGGCTGACGTAGACCTTGTTGCGGCTGTAGGCGACGAGGGTGCCATCGCGCAGGGCCGTGACCTGGCGGGGTTCCTCGAACGAGGTCTTGCTGCGGGTCCAGCTGCCATCCTTCAGGTCCATGCTGTTCACGAAGCCGTTGGCGGTGACCATCACGTAGCGCTCGCCCACGATCCAGCCGCTGGCGGCCATCGAGGCCAGGCGGATCCAGCCCATGGCCTCAGGCTTGTCCGAGCGGCTGCCGGCCTCGCGGCGCAGCTCCTGCCAGGTGCCGGACTTGAGGTCGTCGGTGGCGTACAGCACGGCGTCCAGGCCCTCGACGGCCAGCAGGTAGACGCGCTGGCCCTGGCGCGCCAGGTTGACGATGAGGCCGTGCGTGGGGGCGCTGAGCGCCTGCCAGGTCTTGCCGGCGTCGCTGGTCTGCATCAGCAGGCCTTCCTCGCCGCCGACCATGAAGCGCTGGCGGTCGGTGGCCAGCAGGGCGGTGATCTCGCGGGTGTCGCCGGTGTCCAGGCGTTCCCAGCGGCCTTCGGAGTCGCGGGCCAGGACCTGGCCCAGGTTGCTGCCGGCCAGCACGTCACCGCTCTCCAGCATGCGCGCTGCATTGAAGGCGTAGGTGCTGCTGCGGGCCATGGCGAGGCGCTTCTGCGGGTCTTGCTCGTCCTTCCAGGCCTGGATGGCCTCGGTGGCCGAGGCCTTCTGGATCAGCGACTGGATCAGGCCCACCGTGAGCGTGCCCACCACCGCCGTCATGCCGGAGTTGCTCATCACCAGGGTGCGGCCCTGCTGAGCCTGGTTGCTGCGAGCCGCCACCTCGTTGCTGAGGCAGGGGCGCACCGGGGCATGGTCGGCCATGGCCTGGTGCAGCGCGGGGTAGCTCAGGCGCACGCGCTCGATCTGCGGGGCGTCGAAGCCGTCGCAGAGGATGGTGTAGCCCTGGCTGCCCGTCGGCTGGTAGATCAGGGTGCCCAGGCTGGTGACGGTCTGGGGCTTGACCTCGAACTCGCCGATCACGCCCTTGAGGTCACCCGTCACCCGGCCGGCCAGCTTGGGAGAGAGCATCTGCACCAGCTGGTACTTGCCGGCAGGCAGCACGGCCTCGAAGACCTGGCTGCTGTTGTTGCCGCTGCCCTTCTCGGCCTTGATCTCGATCTCGCGCTTGTCCTGGTTGACCAGCGTCAGCGTTTCCCATTGGTTGAAATACAGGAAGTTGCCGCGGTTGGTGCTGGACGCGTTGGTCACGATGCGGCTGGTGAACAGGCCGGAGTCGGCGGGCACCTCGCCGGCGGCCAGGCAGCCCAGCGGGGTCAGGGACAGGGCGGCCGCCAGGCCCAGAAGGCGCGCGGGAGTGCGCCGTGCAGTCGGATGCATGCGAAGTGGTCCATTGGAAGTCGCCCGGGGCGACGGTGGCGGCATTCTAGGAAGGCCCTCGTGAGCCCGTGGCCGGGTTTGTGCGAGGGGGGGATGCCCTAGCGGTCCTGCCGATGCTTGAGCAAGGCGTTCAGCAGCTCGGACAGCTTGGCCGGGCTGAAGGGCTTGGGCAGGAAGTAGTCGGCGCCGGCGGTGCGGGCGGCTTCGTGGTCGGCCGAGGTGGCCTTGGCGGTGAGCATCACGATGATGGTCTTGGCGGTGCCCGGCGCCGCACGGACCTGGCGGCAGAGCTCCAGGCCGTCCATGCCGCCGGGCATCATCATGTCCAGCAGGACCATGTCAGGGTGCCAGCCGAGGATCTGGTCCAGCCCGGCGGCGCCGTTGGCGGCCTCGCGGATCTCGTAGTCGTCGTCCTCCAGGGCCCAACGGATCAGTCGGCGGATGTCGGCCTGGTCTTCAACGATCAGCAGTTTGGCAGGCATTGTGGGCAGGGCGGTGCAGCGTTGATCGGCCAAGCATAGCGCCGCCACTCGCACAAATGGTGCGTCGAAGGGCTTGCATTCGGGCAATACGCCCTCAGTTGCGGCCTCCTAGAATCTCCCTGCCCCGTCAGCCCAGGACTCTCCACCATGGTTCCACATCTCGTCACCGCCCTGAACGGCCCCATCAAGGAACTGGAGCAGCGCATCCTGGAGTCCCTGCCGGCCATCGAGCGCTGGTTCCGCCTCGAGTGGATGGAGCACACGCCGCCCTTCTACAGCTCGGTGGACGTGCGCAATGCCGGTTTCAAGCTGGTGCCGGTGGACACCAACCTCTTCCCGGGCGGCTTCAACAACCTGAATCCAGACCTGCTGCCGCTGTCGGTGCAGGCGGCCATGGCGGCCATCGAGAAAATCTGCCCCGAGGCCAAGAACCTGCTGCTGATCCCTGAGAACCACACCCGCAACAGCTTCTACCTGCAGCACCTGCAGACCCTGGTGCGCATCTTCACCCAGGCCGGCCTCAACGTGCGCCTGGGCAGCCTGGATGAAAGCCTCACGGCACCCGCCTCCCTGGCCCTGCCGGACGGCGGCAGCCTGGCGCTGGAGCCGCTGGTGCGCAAGCGCGGCCGCCTGGGGCTGAAGGACTTCGACCCCTGCACCATCCTGCTCAACAACGACCTCTCCGCCGGCATCCCCTCGGTGCTGGAGGGCCTGCACGAGCAGTACCTGCTGCCGCCCCTGCATGCCGGATGGACGCTGCGCCGCAAGTCGCGTCACTTCCAGGCCTACGAAGAGGTGGCCAAGAAGTTCGCCAAGCTGCTGGGCATGGACCCCTGGCTGATCAACCCCCTCACGGTGGGCGTGCAGGGCCTGGACTTCGCCGAAGGCCAGGGCATGGAGGCACTGAAGGACCAGGTCGACCAGGTCCTCACCAAGACGCGGCGCAAGTACAAGGAGTACGGCATCCAGGAGAAGCCCTTCGCCATCGTCAAGCCCGACGCCGGCACCTACGGCATGGGCATCATGACCGTGCGTGACGCCAAGGAGCTGGAGGAGCTCAACCGCCGCTGCAAGAACAAGATGTCGGTGATCAAGGACGGCCAGCCCGTCCACGAGGTCATCGTGCAGGAGGGCGTGGTGACGCACGAGCGCGTCAACGAGGCCGTGGCCGAGCCGGTGGTCTGCATGATGGACCGCTACGTGGTGGGCGGTTTCTACCGCGTGCATGCCGACCGCGCCGCAGACGAGAACCTCAACGCTCCCGGCGCCAGCTACGTGCCCCTGGCCTTCGCCCAGTCCACCCAGCTGCCGCGCCCCGGCGAGACTCCTGGCGCCAGCGCGCCCAACCGCTTCTACATGTACGGCGTGATCGCCCGCCTGGGCATGCTGGCCGCCAGCTACGAGCTGGAGGCCACCGACCCCGAGGCCGAGGTCTACGCCTGAGCCTCAGCCCCCGAGGCAGGGGGGCATGCCCAGCTTGCATGAGACAGGCGGAGTCCTGAGGGCTGGCGAGCGCACAATAGCCACTTTTGACTCCTCGGCCTGACCTGCGTCAGGCCGTCGCGCCTGTGAGCTCGAGCCACGAACAACAACACCGCAGCCCCGGCATCCTTGCCGCCATGACCCTGGGCGCCCTCGGGGTGGTCTACGGCGACATCGGCACCAGCCCGCTCTACGCCCTCAAGGAAGTCTTCCACGGCGGCCATGTGCCCCTGAACTCGCAGAACATCCTGGGCGTGCTGTCCCTGCTGTTCTGGACCATGACCATCGTGGTCTCCTTCAAGTACGTCCTGCTGATCCTGCGGGCCGACAACAACGGCGAGGGCGGCCTCATCGCCATGCTGGCCCTGGCCACCCAGGCCGTGAAGGAGAAGCCCACGCTGCGGCGGGTGCTGATGGGCGTGGGCCTGTTCGGGACGGCCATTTTCTTCGGGGATGCGGTCATCACGCCGGCCATGACGGTGCTCGGTGCCGTCGAGGGCATCGACGTCTATGCTCCGCAATACCACCAGCTCATCGTCCCCATCACCCTCATCGTGCTGGCCGGCCTCTTCGCGGTGCAGCGCTTCGGCACCGGTGGCGTGGGCAAGGCCTTCGGGCCGGTGATGCTGGTCTGGTTCGCCAGCCTCACCTTGCTGGGCCTGCCCCAGATTCTTGAGAACCCCAAGGTGCTGGCGGCCGTGAATCCGGTCTATGCCATCGAGTTCTGCCTGCACTACGGCTGGGTGGCCTTCGTGGCCCTGGGCGCGGTGGTGCTGGTGGTCACGGGGGGCGAGGCGCTCTACGCCGACCTCGGCCACTTCGGCAAGCAGCCCATCCGCATCGCCTGGTATGCCATCGTGATGCCAGCCCTGGTGATCAACTACTTCGGCCAGGGCGCCCTGCTGCTGGAAGACCCCACGGCCATCAAGAATCCCTTCTACCTGATTGCGCCCTCCTGGGCCGAGATGCCTCTGTTCGGCCTGGCCACGCTGGCCGCCATCGTGGCCTCGCAGGCCCTGATCACCGCGGCCTTCTCCGTCACCAAGCAGGCGGTGCAGCTGGGCATCCTGCCGCGCATGCGCATCGTCCACACCTCGGTGCGCGACATCGGCCAGATCTACGTGCCCTTCATCAACTGGATGCTGTTCGGCTTCGTGGTCGTGGCCGTCGTGATGTTCGGCTCGTCCAGCAAGCTGGCCGGCGCCTACGGCGTGGCGGTGACCATCGACATGACCATCACCACGGTCATGACCTTCTTCGTGATCCGCTACGGCTGGAAGTACCCGCTGGCGCTGTGCGTGGCGGCCACCGGCTTCTTCTTCCTGATCGACGTCACCTTCCTGGCCTCCAACCTGCTGAAGGTCGCGGCCGGTGGCTGGTTCCCGCTCCTGATCGGCATCTGGATGTTCACGCTGATGCTGACCTGGAAGCAGGGCCGCCAGCTGCTGTCCGACAAGCTCCGCGAGGACGCCATCGACATCAAGGGCTTCCTGGAGGCCGTGTTCCTGAGCCCGCCGCTGCGGGTGCCCGGCTCGGCCGTCTTCCTCTCGGCGGAGCAGGGCATCACGCCCAATGCGCTGCTGCACAACCTCAAGCACAACAAGGTGCTGCACGAGCAGAACCTCTTCGTGACGGTCAAGCACCACGAGAAGCCCTGGATCGGCTTCGACAAGCGCGTGGAGGTCGAGAGCCTGGGCAACGACTGCTGGCAGGTGATCGTGCACTTCGGCTTCAAGAACGAGCCCGATGTGCCCGAGGCGCTGAAGCTGCTGGAGACCCGCGGCGTGCACCTGGACGAGATGGAGACGAGCTACTTCCTCTCCCGCGACATCGTCATCCCCACCATCGGTTCGGGCATGGCCCTGTGGCGCGAGAAGCTCTTCGCCAGCATGCACCGCAACGCAGCCGCGGCGGCCGACTTCCTCCACCTGCCCACCAACCGCATCGTGGAGCTGGGCTCCAAGGTCGAGATCTGAGCCCCGCACCACGCCGGCTCACGGGGCCGGCGCGGATTCCTCGGGCTTGAGGGGCGGCGCCACGCGGGGCAGGCTCAGCGTGAACACGGTGCCTGCGCCCGGCTGGCTGTGCACCTGCATCCGGCCGCCCAGCACCTTGTGCACCAGGCGGTCCACGATCACCATCCCCAGCCCCATGCCGCCCGCGTTGAGCCGGGTGCTGAAGAAGGGCTTGAAGAGCTGCTCCAGCGTGGCCTGGTCCATGCCCCGGCCGTTGTCGCTGACACGGCACTGCACCAGCTCGCCCTGCGCCTCGGCCTGGATGCGCACCTCGCCGGCCTGGCCGTCCTCGAAGGCATGGAGCAGGGCGTTGTTCACCAGGTTGATCAGCACCTGGCCCAGGGGGCCGGGGTAGCTGTCCATGCGGATGCCCTCGGGGATGTCCAGCACGACCTGGTGGACCTGCAGGCGCAGGGTGGGCGCCAGCGAGCCGATTAGCTCACCCACCGTCTGGCTGAGGTCGAAGCTGCGGCGCTGGGCGCTGACCTGGTCGGCCGCGACCTGGCGCACATCGCCGATCAGGTCCACCGCGCGTCGCACATTGCGGCTGATGAGCTCGGCATGCTCGGCGCTGTGCTGGAGGAAGCTGTCCAGCTCGGCCCGGCGCAGGCTGCCCTGGGCGATGCGGGCCTGGAACTGCAGGGCTTCCGTGCGCAGGGACTCGCTGCACACCAGGGCGTTGCTCATGGGCGAGCTGAGCTCATGGGCCACGCCGGTGACCAGGGCGTCCAGGGTGGCTCGCTGCTGGGCCTGGGCCAGGGCCTCGCGCGATTCGCGCAGCGATTCCATGGCCTCGGCCAGGGCCTCGCCGCGCTCCACCACCCGGGCCTCCAGCGTGGCGTTGAGCTCCAGCACGCGGGCCTCCGCCGCCTTGCGGTCGGCGATGTCGACCATGGTGCCGGCGATGAGCTGGGCGCGGCCCTGGGCATCCCGGCGCATGACCTGACCCCGCGAGTGGATCCAGCGCCACTCGCCGGACTTGCGGCGGTGCCGGTACTCGACGTCGTAAGCCGGCGTCTCGCCGCGCAGGTGGCGGCGCAGCGCCTCGCGGACGCGGGGCAGGTCCTCGGGATGGCAGTCGTCCTTCCAGTCATAGCCGGGCCCGGGCTGGAACTCGCCCACGGCATAGCCCAGCAGGGTCTGCCAGCGCTCGTTGACATGGGTCTCGCCGCTGAAGAGGTTGTGCTCCCAGGTGGCGGCCTGGGTGCCGTCGATCACATGCTGCAGGCGCTCGCGTTCCAGGGCCAGTTGCTGGCCGGCCAGCGCGGTGCGGCGGCGCTCGGCCAGGGCGCGCCACAGGGCGGCGCTGATGAGCAGGGTGCCGGCGATGCCCGCCAGCAGCCCGGCCAGCGGCTGCCGGTGCTGGCCCGCATCCAGGGTCTCGGGCAGGGGCTGCAGCAGCAGGGTCCAGGGGCGGCCGGCGATATCCATGCCGAAGCGCTGCTGCAGGGCGCGCGCCGGTCCCTGTTCCGCAGGCTGGAGGGCGTTGCCGCTCTCGGACACCCGGCTGGTGAAGCGCACGGGCGCCTGCTCCTCGCTGCCCTCCATGGCCCACAGGCCCATGCCGCCCTGCCGCGCCCGCTCCACCGCCGGACCCAGCAGCAGGGGCAGCTCCACCACGGCGGCCAGGTAGCCGCGCAGGCGCGGCTCGCCGCCTTCCGGTGCCGCGTCGAAGACAGGCGCGGTGATGGCAAAGCCCCAGGAGCGGCGGGCCCCGATGTCGTCGCGGATCACGGCAAAGCTGTTGGAGGCCACCGGCCGGCGCTGGGCCGCGGCGGCCAGCTTGGAGGCCATGCGAGCGGCGTCCGGTGCCAGGTCGTAGCCCAGGGGCGACTGGCCGGCGGGCCAGCCGTACAGCACCGGCACATAGCTGTCGCGCTCGGGCGCCACCTGCCAGCCGCGGCCATCGGGCCGGGGCTCGCGGATCTCGAAGCCGGCCAGGCCCTCGGCCCGGGCGTCCCGCTCCAGCTGGCGGCGCTCCTCGCGCCCGGTCACCAGGGGCTGCCATTCGATCAGGGTGCGGGGAGGCAGGGAGGCCGAGAGCTCGCGGGCGAAGTGCTGGAAGGCGGGCAGCCGCAGCGGCTTGTGGGTGCTCACCAGCAGGCCTGCGCTGCGGCTGGCCTCCACGATGCGGGCCAGGGTCAGCTCGACCTCCAGTCGCACGGGCTCGGCCATGGCCTGTGCGTGCTTCATCGCGTGCAGCTGCTCGGCCTCGGCCAGGGCGCGGTAGACCCAGACGCTGGCGGCGAGCCCCAGCCCCAGGGCCAGCCCCAGCAGCAGCAGGTCGCTGGATCGGCCCACCGCCAGGGGCGGCGCAAGGGGAACGGAGGAAGAGTCGCTCATGGACGCGATCCCATCGCGGCAGGGAAGGAGCTTGCAGTATTTCAGCTTTCCGGCCGGAACCCAATGCCGGTGCGACAGCCAATCCCCTGCGCCTGCCGCCCGGGCCCGGCCCCGCTATGCTGCCCCCCATGCGCCGCTTCATGCAAGACCTGTCCCTGCCCTCCACCGTTGCCGGCTTCGTGGCCGTGCTCGTGGGCTTCACCAGCTCGGTGGCCATCGTCTTCCAGGGCGCGCAGGCCCTGGGCGCGACCTCGACCCAGCTCACCTCCTGGATGTGGGCCCTGGGCCTGGGCATGGGCCTGACCAGCCTGGGCCTGTCCCTGTGGACGCGCCAGCCCGTGCTGACGGCCTGGTCCACGCCCGGCGCGGCGCTGCTGGCCAGTGCGGTGGGCGTCTCCATGCCCGAGGCGGTCGGCGCCTTCATCGTCTGTGCGCTGCTGATCACGATCGCCGGCTTCAGCGGCCTCTTCGAGCGGCTGATGGACCGCATCCCCATCGCCATCGCCTCGGCCCTGCTGGCCGGCGTGCTGGCTCGTTTCGGACTGGACGCGATGCTGGCCACCCAGAGCGCGCCACTGCTGGTGCTGAGCATGGCCGCCGCCTTCCTGCTGGGCCGACGCTTCTGGCCGCGCTATGCCGTGCCTGTGGTGCTGCTGGTGGGCGTGGCGGTGGCCGGCGCCCAGGGCCGCCTGCACATGGATGCCGTGCAATGGGCCTGGGCGCGCCCGGAATGGGTGAGCCCGCGCTTCAGCGTGGCGGCCATGGTGGGCGTGGCCCTGCCGCTGTTCCTCGTGACCATGGCCTCGCAGAACCTGCCCGGCGTGGCGGCGCAGCGGGCCTCGGGCTACCAGACCCCCATCTCGGCCAGCATCGGTGTGACCGGCCTGGCCTCGCTGGTCCTTGCGCCTTTTGGCGGCTATGCGCTGAACCTGGCGGCCATCACCGCAGCCATCTGCATGGGCCGCGAGGCGCATGAGGACCCAGCCCGGCGCTACACCGCGGCCGTGATGGCCGGCGTGTTCTACATCGCCCTGGGGCTGGCCGGGGGCGCCGTCGTGGGCCTGCTGGCGGCCTTCCCGAAGGAGCTGGTGGCGGCCATCGCCGGCCTGGCCCTGCTGGGCACCATTGCCGGCGGACTCAGCGCGGCGCTGAAGGACGAGGCCCATCGCGACGCCGCCATCCTGACCTTTCTCGTGACGCTGTCAGGCCTCAAGCTGGCAGGCATCGGCTCGGCCTTCTGGGGCGTGGTGGCCGGGGCCCTGGCCCTGCTGGTGCAGCGCCTGCGCCGGGCCTGACGCCGCCTTCCCTCCCAAGATCCATCGCCTACTCATCCGGACCTTCGCCATGAAACTGCTTTTCGTTGCCGACCCGCTGCCCAGCTTCAAGACCTACAAGGACTCGACCTTCGCGATGATGCGCGAGGCGGCCCGCCGCGGCCATGAACTCTGGGCCTGCGAGCCCGCGGACCTCGTCTGGCAGCGCGGCGGCCTGGTGACGGCCCGCGGCGCGCAGCAACTGCAGCTCACGCCCGAGGCGCTGGCCAGCGGCTATGGCACGGACACGCCGGACTGGCACACCGTGAGCGCCAGGCAAGACCTGGCCCTCGCCGGGGTCGATGCCGTGCTGATGCGCAAGGATCCGCCCTTTGACAGCGAGTTCTTCTACACCACCCAGCTGCTGAGCCAGGCCGAGCGCGAGGGCGCCCGCGTCTTCAACAAGCCCGCGTCCCTGCGCGAGCACCCCGAGAAGCTGGCCATCCTGGAGTTCCCGCAGCACATCACGCCCACGCTGGTGACGCGATCGGCCGCGGCCATCCGCGCCTTCCATGCCGAGCACCGCGACATCATCCTCAAGCCCCTGGACGGCATGGGCGGCATGGGCATCTTCCGCGTCGGGCCGGACGGCATGAACCTGGGCGCCATCATCGAGACGCTCAACAAGGACGGCGCCCAGACCGTCATGGTGCAGCGCTACCTGCCCGAGATCGCCCAGGGCGACAAGCGCATCCTGCTGATCGGCGGCGAGGTCGTCCCCTTCGCCCTGGCGCGCATTCCGCAGGGCGGCGAGGTGCGGGGCAATCTGGCGGCCGGCGGCAAGGGCGTGGCCATGCCGCTCACCGATCGCGAGCGCGAGATCGCCCAGCACCTGGCGCCCATCCTCGCGGCCCGCGGCCTGCTGCTGGTGGGCCTGGACGTGATCGGGCCCTGCCTCACCGAGATCAACGTCACCAGCCCCACCTGCTTCCAGGAGATCGGCGCACAGACCGGCTTCGACGTGGCGGCGCTCTTCGTCGACGCGCTGGAGAAGGCGGTGGGCGCGGCCCAGGGTTGATCCGCATGCCGCACAGGCGCTTCGGGTTGTCAAATACCAGAGCAAGACCAAAAAAATACCAATAACGCCTGATCCCGGATCGGGCGCGGCACTCGTCGGGGCTTGCACGGTCAGCCCTGGCGGGCCGGGGAAAGACGGGTGCGCTGGAGGGGTCGTCAACGAACGGCCCAGCGTGGCGCCGCTGCGGGCGGTGCCTCCACCGGGCTGCTGTCCAGCCTTGCACCGATCCCCTGGAGGTTCCCATGACCGTGTCCACCCCATCCGTCCGCCGCCATGCCCTGGGCCTGGCCCTGCTGGCCGCCGGCGTCCAGCTCTCGACTTCCGCGCTGGCCGCGACCTGCTCGGCCGCCTGGGCCGAAGGCAAGACCTACACCGCCAACACCTTGGCCAGCTACCAGGGCAAGGACTACAGCGCCCTGGTGACCCACACCGCCTATGTGGGCGCCAACTGGAACCCGGCCTCCACGCCTTCGCTGTGGCGCTTCGTGGCGGACTGCACGGCCAGTCCCACGCCCACGCCGACACCCACACCCACTCCGACACCGACACCGACACCGACACCGACACCGACACCGACGCCCACGCCCACGCCCACGCCCACGCCCACGCCCACGCCCACGCCCACGCCATCCCCCGGCCTGCCCAAGCACGCCCTGATCGGCTACTGGCACAACTTCGCCAATGGCGCGGGTGCGCCCATCCGCGTGAAGGACGTGTCCGATGACTGGGACGTGATCATGATCTCCTTCGCCAGCGACGCGGGCGACGGCGGCGTGGCCTTCCAGCTGGATCCCGGCGCCGGCTCCGAGGCGGACTTCATCGCCGACATCGCCGCCAAGCGCGCCAAGGGCAAGAAGGTGGTGCTGTCCCTGGGCGGCCAGGAGGGGCGCATGACGCTCAACACCAGCGCGCAGGTCACGAACTTCGTCAACACCCTGGCCGCGCTGATCGCCAAATACGGCTTCGACGGCATCGACCTGGACCTGGAGAGCGGCGCCGGCGTCTCCCTGGGCTCACCCATCATCAACAACCTGATCAGCGCGGTGAAGCAGCTCAAGGCCAAGGTGGGCCCGGGCTTCTACCTCTCGATGGCACCCGAGCATCCCTATGTGCAGGGCGGCTACGTGGCCTACGGCAGCATCTGGGGTGCCTACCTGCCCATCATCGACGGCCTGCGGGACGAGCTCACGATGATCCACGTGCAGTACTACAACAACGGCGGCTTCACCTACTCTGACGGGCGTCAGCTCAACGAGGGCACGGTGGACGGCCTGGTGGGGGGCAGCCTGATGCTGATCGAGGGCTTCAAGGTCAGCCAGGGCACGGGCTGGGAATTCAAGGGCCTGCGCCCTGACCAGGTGGCCTTCGGCGTGCCCTCGGGCACTCGCTCGGCCGGCCGTGGCTATGCGCCGCCCAGCGTCATCAACCAGGCGCTGACCTGCCTCACGCTGCTGCAGAACTGCGGCGCGGTGAAGCCCAAGGTGGCCTATCCGGCCTTCCGCGGCGCCATGACCTGGTCCATCAACTGGGACCGGGCGGATGGCTACAACTTCTCGGTGCCGGTGAAGGCCCAGTTGAAGACGCTGCCCTGAGGGCCGTGTGAAGGCAAGACCTGACCCCGGCAGCACAGACGCCGGGGGGCAGGTCTTGCCCGACTGAGCGGCAATTCAGCGCCGCTTCAGGGCCAGGTGCAGCGGCACGTCGGGGCGCAGGGTGATGTCCAGGCGCGGCTGCGGCGCGCGCCGGCCGGGCACGGTCTGCAGCTCGTAGCGCTGCAGCAGCAGGGCGGCGATCACGCTCATCTCCGTCAGCGCGAAATGGCTGCCCAGGCATACGCGCGGGCCGGCGCCGAAGGGCAGCCAGGCGCCGCGCGGGATCTCCGGGTGGCCGGCCGCCGGATCGAAGCGATCGGGGCGGAAGGCCTCCGGCTCCAGGAACCAGCGTGGATCGCGGTGCGTGAGGGCGGGCGTGATGCGCACCATGCTGCCCACCGGCAGCGTGTAGCCGGCCACCCGGACCGGCGCGGTCGTGCGCCGCGAGAACAGGGCGGCCGCCGGTGGATACAGGCGCAGGCTCTCCTTGAAGCTGCGGGACAGGCGGGGCAGCTGGGGGAGGTCGGCGGCGGTGGGCGCGCGCTCGCCCAGCACGGCCTGCAGCTCGTCGGCGACACGGCGCTGCTCCTCGGGGTGCGACGCCATGCACCAGCCCCACCAGGTGAGGGCGGCCGCGGTGGTCTCGTGCCCCGCGAGGAAGGTCGTCATGCACTCGTCCCGCAGGGCATGGGCGTCGAAGCCCTGGCCCTGGGCGTCCTGGGCCGCCAGCATCAGGCCCAGCAGGTCGGTGCCGGTGTCGGCGCCGGTGTCCTCGCGGGGCTCGGTCCGGGCCAGGCGTTGATCGACTTCCGCCTCGATGAAGCGCTTGAGCAGCTGCAGGGCCCGTCGCTTGCGGGCCTTCCAGGGCATCCACAGCGGGGCGCTGACCGGCCAGTAGAACTCCTGCATGGCCTCGATGCCCAGGTCATGCACGGCGGCGGCCATGGCGCGCCCCTGCTGTTCGTCGCCGCGGGAGAAGAGGGCGCGCATGATCACCTCCATGGTGACCTGGGTCATGGCCGACTCGAAATCGAAGTCCAGTTCGAAGTTCGGCTGGCCCTGCCAGCGCTGCAGGCTCTCGCGGGCGGCGTCCACCATGCGCGGCACGAAGCTCTCGACACGCCGGGGCGCGAAGGCGGGCTGCAGCATCTGACGCTGACGCTGCCAGGCCTCCCCTTCGGCCACCAGCACGCTGTGGCCATGGGCGCTGGCGAACACCTCGGTGCCACGCTCCCAACGGATTAGCTGCTCGTGCGAAGCCACCAGCACCTCGCGGATGTGATCGGGGTGCAGGAAGCTGTAGTCCACCAGGTGGACGAAGCGCTGGCGGACGACGTCGCCATACTGCGCATGCCATTGGCGCAGCGGGCCGAGGTAGTCGCGGCTGAGGGCGCGCAGGCGGTCGAAGCCCAGGCCTGCGGGGCCTGGAGGGAGGGCGGATGTCGTCGGGGTGAGGGTCTGGGTGTTCATGGGCCCGCATGGTGGCGAGACGCCCGCGGCGGGTCTTGAACGAAATCGACATCGGCCCGGGCCTCCCCCTGTCCCCGGCCTGACTACACTGCCGCCATGGACAGCGACCGCCACCCCGATGCCGTCGCCCGGCTGATAGCGCCCAGCCTGGCCCTCAGCGGCTGCCTCTATGCCTCCCTCTGGCGCGACACCACGGCCGCTGCCTCGCTCACCGCGGCGCAGCGCAGCTCCCACTTCCCGGCCACGCCCTTCTGCGGCATGACCTGGGTGCTGGAGGGCGACGGCTGCCAGGTGCTGGACGACGGCAGCGAGCGTCGCCTGGGCGGCCGCTGCCTGGTCGGCGGGCCGCGTACCCGGCCCGCCCAGTTCCGCTCCGATGCCGGCACGCGCTGCTTCATGGTGGCCATGCTGCCGGAGGCGCTGCATGCGCTGACCGGCGTGGACCTGACGGCCCTGCTGGACCGCTACGAGCCCATCGAATCCGCCCTGGGGGCCGACTGGCAGGCCCTCAACACCGCCTTGCTGGCCGCCCCGGACGAGCACGCCTGCCAGGCCCTGCTGGAGGAATTCCTGCTGCCGCGCTGGCGGGCCTGGGCGCAGAGCCAGGCCGCGCCGCCGCGCCGCTACCGGGACTGGATGCAGAACCTGGCGCTGAAGGCGGTGGCCGGCGGCCATGGCGACAGCCTGCGCCAGGTCGAGCGCCGCATCAAGCGCTGGAGCGGCCAGAGCATGCAGGCCCTGCGCCGCGTCAGCCGTGCCGAGTCCACCTTTCACCGGGTGCGCCGCGAGATGGAGGCCGGCGAGGTGCTGTGGAGCGCCCTGGCCCAGGACGCGGGCTATGCGGACCAGGCCCATCTGTGCCGCGAGACCCGCCGCGTCACCGGCTTCAGCCCGGAGGAGCTGCGCCGGCGCATCGACACGGACGAGGCCTTCTGGGCCTATCGCGTCTGGGTCTGAGGCACGCAGCCAGGCCCGGCGAAGGGCGGGGTGGCCGGCTAGCCTATGGCCCTTCGCAGCGCTTCAGGCGGGCGTTCATCATCGAAGCGTAAGCGCAGATGGAGGCCGGGACGATGCCCGCATCCGCGCGAAGCCGGTCCACGGCCTCTTCATCCTCGATGGGGAACATCTCCGCATTCCCGAGCGCGTCGATGACTCGGGTCTGGGTGCCATAGCGCTGTGGCTTTTGCTGTCTGACGAGAATCCGGTCCGTCAGCAGCGCCAGATGTCTTTTTTCGAATTCACCCTGGGCCGTCGCTGCCGTGATGACGGGCAGGTACTTGAGCTGGTAGTCCAGAGGCGCGTGCTGGACGACCATGTAGGCGGACTGGACGGCCGCTTGCCCAAAGGCGGTTCTTGACGGCCAGCCGCACCGGGTGACCAGATCCTCCAACGCCTTCCTCAGGGAGGCATCGGCCTCATCAATCAACGCCATGGCTTCCTTGACCTGGGCCGGATCCGCCGCGATGCCGCTTTCCTGGGCGCGCGAGTAGATGGCCATAAGCTGTTGGCGCGGTTGCTGGTCGCGTTCGAACCACTGGTTGGTTTGCCGGGTTTCCTTGTACCAGTCGCATGGGGTCGAGATTGAAAAGTCAGGCACGCGCGGCGCATCCTCAGCACGGACATGGACTGCAAGAAGCAAGGCCATCCAGGCGCATCCGCAAACGAAGGTCCTGTGGCGCAAGCGTAGGGATTCAGATTTCATGCGGGCGATCATTGGAATGCTCGGCTGGCGATGACGGCACGTGCTGGAGGCATCCGGCCCCGGTATCCGCGGAGCGCAGCAGGCGCGTGGAGGCGGTCCACGCGCCCGGGATCTTCAGGATCAGCTGATGAAGTCCCTGTCAGGGCAGGGGCAGAAGGGATTGGGGCCCCAGCCGCTGTCCGTGGTGACGGTCGAGACCCAACGGGCGCCGGCCACGGAATTGATTTCTTCGTCGCTGAGGTCCTGGGCCGAGTATTCACCCAGCATCTTGATTTCCAGGTCTTCGCCTTGGGTGTCGGTGTGTTTCATGATTTCCTCTTCGTGGTTGGATTTGATGGGGTTTACTTCCATTCCTGACCTGGCCGGTCAAAGAATTCTGTTGGCAGATGATCGGCGAGTTTCAGGCTGGGCTTTTCCCTAAGTCTGAAATCCGCTGTTCCCGAAGCCAGGAACCTGCACATCAGGTCCAGGGTGCGCAGCTCCGGTTCGTGCAGTTCCATCCAGAGAAACTGTCCAGCCTGATTGACTTCGAAGAAATTCCACTGGCCGGAACGGGTATATGCCAGATCAATTGAACAGGTACAGAGTCCCAGCTGCCGGGTCAGTTGAATGCAGCGCTCATGGATTGCCGCAGGCAGCTCCATGGGTGTGATCGCCAGCCCGCCGAGCTGATCCCGCCTGATGTCGATACCTGCCTTTCCGCTATTGATCATCTTGGCGGCCAGGATTTCCTCTCCTGCCACCAGCACGCGGGCCTCGAATTCGATGTCCAGAAGCTCCTGGAATATGCCCGGACACAACTCGAGGGTCTGTGTTTGACTCATCAGTTCCGGCGCCACCTTGGCGGTGCAGGCTGTCGCGCCCTCGAATGTCGCAGGGTTGAACATCTTGTGAATGATGTTTCCATCATGCGACTCGTAAAAGCGGCGAATTTCATCCGCTGAGTTGGAGATGAGCGTCCTGGGAACTTTGAATCCGAGCTTTCTGGCCGTGCTGAGCTGGAGTACCTTGTTTTCGGCACGCCAGGCCTGCATCCAATGATTGGCCCAGAATGGGG
Source organism: Roseateles flavus (assembly GCF_039872765.1). NCBI lineage: Bacteria > Pseudomonadati > Pseudomonadota > Betaproteobacteria > Burkholderiales > Sphaerotilaceae > Roseateles > Roseateles flavus. The sequence continues at coordinate 257,313 of NZ_JBDPZC010000001.1, forward strand.
CGGCTTGATCGAGAAGATGCAGCATGCCCCGCCTCGAGTCCTGCCACTCTTGATTGAATATCTTGTGATTCTTGGAGGGGAGCTGGGCTGGGGCGGAAATGCTGCCGCTGCGTCGGTGCCAGATTGTTCGAACCTTGCTGAAGTCCAGCGCCGCGCTGCGAGCCCTGCTCCTGAAGCGCAGGCACTCTTCTTCCTGCAGGCTCAGTGATATCTCATGATTGAAGGGGGACCCGTCCAGGCAGAGCAGCTGACTATGGCTGCCTAATTCATCCAGGCCCTTTGATACGGCGTGCGCATGAAAATCAGACTCGGTGGAGATTATTAATATCATTTATCTCATCATGCGGCGCGGGTGGATTCTAAGTATTGCCCTGGGTGGGGCAACTGTAAGAAGTTGCAGGTAATTGGATGTCCGGATCAGCAATCGCCCAATGGACGCCGCCAGAGGGGGGGCAGGCCCGTGGCCCGGAGCCGCGGCCGAGTCTGGGACAATCCGCCCCCATGGCTGTCCTCTCCCTGACCAATGCCCACCTCGCCTACGGCCATGTGCCGCTGCTGGATGGTGCCAATTTCGCGCTGGAAACCGGTGAACGCGTGGGCCTGATCGGCCGCAACGGCACCGGCAAGTCCTCCCTGCTCAAGATCCTGGCCGGCATCGACAAGCTCGACGACGGCCTGCTGCAGCTGCAGCTGGGTCTGCGCAGCGTCTACGTGCCCCAGGAGCCCGAGCTGCGGGCCGAGGCCAGCATCTTCGAGGTCGTCAGCGAAGGCGTGGCCGAGGCCCGCGCGCTGCGCGAGCGCTTCGAGGCCCATGCCCCGGGCGAGGACCTCGACGCCCTGCAGACCCGCCTGGAGCAGCTGGGTGGCTGGACCTGGGAGCAGCGGGTGGAGGAGACTCTGCAGCGCCTGGGACTGGACGGCAGCCGCCAGGTCGGTGCGCTGTCCGGCGGCCTGAAGAAGCGCGTGGCCCTGGCCCGCGCCCTGGTGGCCCAGCCCGACGTGCTGCTGCTGGACGAGCCCACCAACCACCTGGACCTGGACGCCATCGCCTGGCTCGAAGGCCTGCTCAATGCCTTCAAGGGCAGCCTGCTGCTGATCACCCACGACCGCGCCTTTCTTGACAACGTCTGCAACCGCATCGTCGAGCTGGACCGGGGCCAGCTGCGCGGCTACCCCGGCAACTTCGCCGCCTTCCAGGCCGCCAAGCAGTACGAGCTGGAGAACGAGGCCCTGGCCAATGCCCGCTTCGACAAGGTCCTGGCACAGGAGGAGGTCTGGATCCGCAAGGGCGTGGAGGCCCGCCGCACCCGCAGCGTGGCGCGTGTCGCCCGCCTGATGCAGATGCGCGAGGCCCACGCCGCCCGGCGCGACGTGCAGGGCAAGGTGCGCCTGGACATCGCCACCGGCGACGCCAGCGGCAAGATCGTTGCGGAGCTGGACAAGGTCAGCAAGCGCTTCGGCGAGCGCACCGTGGTGCGTGAGTTCAGCACCACCATCCTGCGCGGCGACAAGATCGGCCTGATCGGCCCCAACGGCGCGGGCAAGACCACGCTGCTGAAGCTGATCCTGGGCGAGCTGGCCCCTGACAGCGGCACCGTGCGCCAGGGCACCCGCCTCACCGTGGCCTATTTCGACCAGATGCGTGACGGGCTCAACCTGGAAGCCACGCTGGCCGACACCATCAGCCCCGGCAGCGAGTGGATCGAGATCGGCAACCAGCGCAAGCACGTGATGAGCTATCTGGGCGACTTCCTCTTCGCCCCGCAGCGCGCCAACTCGCCGGTCAAGAGCCTCTCCGGCGGCGAGCGCAACCGCCTGCTGCTGGCCCGGCTCTTCGCCCGCCCGGCCAATGTGCTGGTGCTGGACGAGCCCACCAACGACCTCGACATCGAGACCCTGGAGCTGCTGGAAGAGCTGCTGCAGGACTATGACGGCACGGTCTTCCTGGTCAGCCATGACCGCCGCTTCCTGGACAACGTGGTCAGCTCCACCCTGGTCTCGGAGGGAGATGGCGTCTGGCGCGAGTACGAGGGCGGCGTGCAGGACTGGCTGACGCAGTCCCAGCGTGCCAGGGCCATGGCGGCTGCGGCTGCACCCAAGGCCACCCCGGCGCCGGCAGCCGCGGTGGCGGCGCCTGCGGCGGCCAGGCGCAAGCTCAGCTACAAGGAGCAGCGCGAGCTGGACGAGCTGCCGGGCCGCATCGAGGCCCTGGAGACCGAGCAGGCGGCACTCAACGCCCTGATCGGCGGTACCGAGCTCTACACGCAGGGCGCCGGCCGCATCCAGGAGGTCACGAACCGGGCGGCGGCCATCGAGGAGGAACTGATGGTCCTGCTGGAGCGCTGGGAGACCCTGGGCGCCCGCTGAGCACGAGGCCGGGCGCCGGACTCAGGCGCGCTGCAGCTTGTCGGCCGGGATCAGGCCGTTCTTGTTCTTCAGCTGCACCACCAGCTCGCCCTGGCGGATGACCACGGCGTCCACCACCTCGGTGCTGCTGCCCAGGCGCACGCGGTCGCCCGGCTTCAGCGGGGGCACCTGGGGCATGGCCGGCATCGGGATGGGGGCCGACACCCGCTGCATCACCTGCGGCGAGCCCATGACCTGCTGCAGGCGCTGGTGCAGCTCGGGCCGTTCGGTGGCGAGCTTTTCCAGGGCCTGGCGCAGGGTGCTCTTCAGCTCCTGGGCCGTGAAGGGCTTCTTCAGCAGGAAGCGGGCGCCGGCCGCCTGGGCCTGGGCCTGCTGTTCGGGGCCGGCCTCGAAGCTCAGCAGTGCGAGCCGGCAGTCCGGCACCTGCCGGCAGACCTGCCGGTGCAGGGCGATGCCGCTGAGCGCCTCCTTGGGGAACCAGTCGCAGATCAGGAACTGGGGGCGGAAGCCGGGCAGCAGTGCCAGGGCCTCGTCGGGCCGGCTGCAGCAGCGGATGCTGTCCGCCGGAAAGCCGTAACCCTCCAGCAGCTGGCGTGCAAAGGCCTGGACGCCGGGCAGCGGATCGACGATGAGGAAATGGAGCGGAGTGGGGGCGTTCATGGCGGCGCGGCCGGGTGTGGACGGCGGCCTGCAATCGATATTGCAAACGATCTTATCGAGCCCGGCCTGCGCCTCGCTGACGCCCCGGGAAAGCCCGGCCGCCTAAACCTTCGGCAGCGTGAAATAAGTGCGTGACGCCGTCGCGACGCCGGCCCGGGCGGCGCAGCCTCTGCGCCGCGTTTGGCCCTAGCATGGGCTGTTCGGGCCAGCTGCAGGAAAGTCCGTTGCATGGGACTCAGGCGTCAGATCCTCGTCTATGTGTTCGCGCTCTGTGCGGGTTGCGTCCTGCTGGGCATCTGGGCCATCCAGCGCGGCCTGGCGAAGGCCTACGAGGACGTGGAACTGGAGGAGGCTCGAGACGACTTCCAGCACCTGGTGGCCATCCTGGATGGCGAGATCCAGCACCGCGAGTTCATGCTGCACGAGTGGCGCCTGTGGCCGGATCTGCGCCGGCACCTGACCCGGCCCGATCCCGAGTTCATCCAGCGCAACTTCAGTCCCGCCTACCTCGCGCAGGTGGGCCTGGACGGCCTGCTGCTCCTGGACGACCAGGGCCGCGTGGCCCTGCAGGTCTGGGCCGCGGTGGATGGGGCGAGCTGGCTGGCCTCCCTGCCGGCCGGCACCCGCCACTGGCTGGGCGCGCCCGCCGCCGACAGCCCCGCCTGCGGCCTGGCGGGTTCGCCGGACTACCTGGTGCTGCTGTGCCGGCGCCGCCTGGAGGAGCCCGGGATGAACGACGGCGCCCGTGGCGTGCTGGTGATGGCCGAGCGCCTGGACAGCCATTTCCTGCGGCGGCTCGAGCGCCGCGTCGGCCTGCCGGTGCGTTTCGTCCCTGCGGCCCAGGCCCTGCCCCTGGCCGGTGACCCTGTGCAGGCCCTGGGCAGCGCCGAGTTGCCGGGCGCGGGCCCCTGGAGCCTGCGCCGTCTGGACGAGCGGCTGCTGATGCACTGGCCCCTGCCCGTGGCCGGCGAGTCCCTGCAGCGGGTGGCCCTGGAGGTGCAGCATGGGCGCCGCATCGTTCAGCGCGGTGAACGCGAGGCCCGAGAGCGCCGTCTGACCGCCGGGGTGCTGGCCCTGGTCTTCAGCCTGACCCTGGCCTGGCTGCTCGATCGCACGGTGATTTCGCGCGTGGTGCGCATGCGGCGCGAGCTGGCCGCCATCCGTGAGCAGAGGCAGTGGCATGCCGCCGTGACCCTGCAGGGCGCGGACGAGATCAACGAGCTGGGCGCCGGCATCAACCACCTGCTGTCCGTCATCGACCGCCAGGTCTACGAGCTGGAGAAGCTCTCGCTGACCGACGCCCTGACCGGCCTGCCCAACCGGCGCTGCTTCAGCCAGCGCCTGTCCCTGGCCCTGCGCCAGCAGCACCGCAACGGCGCCTCGCTGTGCCTGATCCTGATCGACGTGGACCACTTCAAGCGCTACAACGACCACTACGGCCATGCTGCGGGGGACCGGGCGCTGCAGGAGGTCGCGCGCTGCCTGCAGGAGGTCGCGCGCCGTCCCTCGGACCTGCCGGCCCGCCTGGGCGGCGAGGAGTTCGCCCTGCTGCTGCAGGACACCGACGCGCCGGGCGCCCTGCACCAGGCCGAGGAGTTCCGTGCCCTGCTGGCGCGGGCTGGCATCGCCCACGAGGCCCAGCCCGAGGGCGCGGCCACCGCCTGTGTCACCGCCAGCATCGGCCTGGCGATGTTCTCGACGCCGGACAGCCCCGACACGCTCTACCAGCGGGCCGACGCGGCCCTGTACCGCGCCAAGGCCGCGGGCCGCGACCGCATCGAGTGCGCCTGAGCCGGGCCGGCGCTCAGCGCAGGCGCTCCTCGCGCATGGCCTGCAGGCGGCGCCAGAAGCGGGCGTCCTGCGAGGTGGCGAAGTTGATGCGCATGAGGCTGCCGGCCTGGCGGGTGGCGCTGAACAGCACGCCCGGGGCGATCAGCCAGCCTTCGTCCAGCATGCGCTGGGCCAGGCGCTCGGTGTCCATGCCGACCTCCAGCCAGCCGAAGAGGCCGGCGGGCGGCGTGACGAAGCGGCAGCCTGCGGCTTCGGCCAGGGGCACGACGCGCTGGCGGGCGGCGTCCAGCCGGGCGATCACGCGCTCGGCGTGGCGGCGCAGCGTGCCCTGCTCCAGGCACACGGCCACGGCGCGGTCCATCAGGGGGCTGGTGGTGAGGGTGGTCAGCAGCTTCTGTTCGGTCAGCTGGGCCACGACCTCTGGCGCCGCCGCCACGAAGCCCACGCGCCAGGCCGGCGTGAGGATCTTGGAAAAGCCCGAGACATAAAGCGTGCGCCGCAGCCCGTCCAGGGCCGACAGCCGCGGCGCGTGGTTGGGCGCCATGGAGGCATAGGTGTCGTCCTCGACGATCTGGAAGTCCTGCGACTCGGCCAGCTTCAGGATCTGGTGGGCGCGGGCCAGCGACAGCGTGCCGCCCGTGGGGTTGTGCAGCACCGAGACCGTCACGTACATGCGAGGCCGGTGCTCCTGGGCGAGCTGGGTCATCACGGCCATGTCCGGACCGTCGGCGCCGCGGGGCACGGGCAGCAGGCGCATGCCGGCCTGGGACAGCCGCGCGTATTCGATGGACCAGCCGGGGTCGTCCACCAGCACGGCGTCGCCCGGCTGCAGCAGGCGGCGGGTGATGAGGTCCAGGGCATGGGTCGCGCCGACGGTGCTGACGATCTGGTCCGCCGGGGCGCTGATGCCCAGGTCGTCCAGGCGCCGGGCCAGGGCCTGGCGCAGGCGCAGGTCGCCGCCGGGCTCGCCGTACTGCAGGGCCAGGGGGTCGTCGCCGTCGGTCTGGGCCAGCACGCGGCGCATGGCGCTCTGCAGCAGGGGCAGGTCCAGCCAGTCGCCGGGCAGGGTGCCCAGGCCGGGCGCATGGCGGGCGTCGGCCTGGAACATGCCGCGGATCAGCGCGGTGGCGTCCAAGGGCACGCCCTGGGGGATGCCCACTGGCGGACGCGGGGGGTCGCTGCGCCCGGGCGCCACGGGTTGGGGGCGCAGGTCCCGCACGAAGAAGCCGCGCTGCTTGCGCGCCTCCACCAGGCCGGCGGCCAGCAGCTGGTCATAGGCGGCCACCACGGTGTAGGGGCTCACGCGGTGATGACGGGCGCATTCGCGCACCGAGGGCAGGCGGCTGCCCGGCAGCAGCAGGCGCTGCTGGATGCGCTGGGAAAAACGCTGGGCGAGCTGCTGGGCCAGGGTCTGGCCGGCGTCGCGCTGCAGGGAGGCTGTGTCGGTGTGCATGCCAGTACAGTTTCTAGTGCTGTCTGGATAAGTGTATTGGTTCTGTACTGGCTGTGGGCCGTAGACTGGGCCGATGCAGAAGTCTTCGACCCGTGTTCTGGGACTGCTCGGCGGCATGAGCTGGGAGTCCAGCGCGCAGCTGTACGCCCTGATCAACCGCGAGGTGGCCACCCGCCAGGGCGGGCTGCACAGCGCGCGCCTGCTGCTGTGGAGCGTGGACTTCGACGAGATCGCCACCCTGCAGCGCGAGGACCGCTGGGACGAGGCCGGGCGCCTCCTGGGCGAGGCCGCCGCCGGCCTGCGCCGCGCCGGCGCCGGGGCCCTGATGCTGGCGACCAACACCATGCACCGCGTGGCCCCGGCCATCGCGGCCGGCGGCGAGCTGCCCCTGCTGCACCTGGTGGACCTGACGGCCGCCGCGCTGAAGCGCCAGGGCATCCGCCGCGCCGCGCTGATGGGCACGCGCTACACCATGGCGCCGGGCTTCTACACCGAACGCATGCAGGCCCAGGGCATCGAGCTGCTGAGCCCTCAGGGCGAGGACGCCGAGGAGGTGCACCGCATCATCTTCGAGGAGCTGTGCCGCGGCGAGGTGCGGGACAGCTCGCGCCAGACCCTGCTGCGCCAGGCCGCCCAGCTGGCCACGCAGGGCGCACAAGCCCTGATCCTGGGCTGTACCGAATTGGGACTCTTGCTGGATGATGCGGTCCAGCAGGACTGCCCGCTGCCGTTCTTCGACAGCACCCGCTTGCAGGCGCAGGCGGCTGCAGACTGGCTGCTGGCCCCGTGAAATCACCGGGCCTTTGCCGGCCCCCGACGTTTTTCAGACGACTTGCTGGAGACAAGAAGATGAGCACCACCCCCTGGAACCTGGCCCAACGCGCCGCACGGATGAACCCGTCCATCATCCGCGAGATCCTCAAGGTCACCGAGAAGCCGGGCATCCTGTCCATGGCCGGCGGCCTGCCTTCGGCGGACACCTTCCCCGTCGAGGCCCTGAAATCGGCCTGCGACCGTGTGCTCTCGCTCAATGCCAAGGAGTCCCTCCAGTACGCCGCCAGCGAGGGCTTTGCGCCGCTGCGCGAGTGGGTCGCCGCCCGCATGGCGCACCTGGGCATCGACTGCTCGCCGGACCAGGTGCTGATCACCAGCGGCTCGCAGCAGGGCCTGGACCTGGTCGGCAAGATCCTGTGCGATGCCGGCGCGCCCGTGGCCGTCGAGACGCCCACCTACCTGGGCGCCCTGCAGGCCTTCACGCCCTACGAGCCCATCTTCACCAGCCTGGCCAGCGACCACGAAGGTCCGCTGCCCGAAGCCTTCGGCCGCCTGGCCCATGACGCGCCTGGCACCCGCTTCGCCTACCTGCTGCCCAACTACCAGAACCCCACCGGTCGCGTGATGAGCCTGGAGCGCCGCCAGGCCGTGATGGCCGCGGCCAAGGCGGCCAACGTGCCGGTGGTGGAAGACAACCCCTACGGCGACCTGTGGTTCGATGAGGAACCGCCGGCAGCGCTGACCTCGATGTGGCCCGAGGGCTCCATCTACCTGGGCTCCTTCTCCAAGGTGCTGACCCCCGGCTTCCGCCTGGGCTACATCATCGCGCCCAAGGCCCTGTACCCCAAGCTGCTGCAGGCCAAGCAGGCCGCCGACCTCCACACGCCGGGCTTCAACCAGCGCGTGGTCTATGACGTCATCAAGGACGGCTTCCTGGATCAGCACATTCCCAGCATCCGCACCCGCTACAAGGCCAATCGCGATGCCATGGCCGAGGCCCTGAAGAAGTACCTGCCGGCCGGCTGCGAATGGCAGAAGCCCAAGGGCGGCATGTTCTTCTGGATCCGCCTGCCCGAGGGCCTGGACGCCATGGCCCTGCTGCCCAAGGCCGTGGACGCCAACATCGCCTACGTGCCCGGCGCGGCCTTCTACGCCGCCAACCCTGATCTGCGTGCCCTGCGCCTGTCCTTCGTGACCCTGACGCCGGAGCTGATCACCGAGGGCGTGGCCATCCTGGGCCGCGTGCTGGGCGAGGCGCTGGAGTCCGGCGCGCAGCCTACGCCCTGAGGCGCCGCCGTGGTGGGCGACGGCCTGCACCGCCAGCTCGGGGAGCGCCGCTACCGGCTGGGCCTTGAGCCGGCCGACATCGACGCCGTGGCCGCCCATGCCTACCTGAGCCAGGCCTACTGGTCCGAGGGCATCCCGCTGGCGCTGGTGCGGCGGGCGATCGCGCACTCGCTGTGCATCGCCCTGCGCTGCCGTGAAGGCGAGGGGCCCGAGGTCCAGGTGGGTTTCGCCCGCATGGTCACGGACCGGGCGACCTACGCCTACCTCTGCGACGTCTACGTGCTGGAGCCGCACCGCCGCCAGGGCCTGGCAGACTGGATGATGCAGACCCTGCTGCAGCACCCGGACCTCCAGGGCCTGCGCCGGCTGCAGCTGGTCACCCGTGACATGCAGGCGCTGTACGCCCGCCACGGCTTCCGGCCCCTGGGCCATCCCGAGCGGGGCATGGAGATTGCCCGGCCCGGCCTGTACCTGCGCGACGGCGCCAAGCCGCCGCCCTGAACTTTTCATCGTCACCGTCTGAAGGAGCCTTGATGAGCCCGCGTTCGCGTCCCTTTGCCCAGGTCGATGTCTTCACGGCGGTGCCGCTCAAGGGCAATGCCCTGGCGGTCGTGGTGGACGGGACGGGCCTCGACGAGACCCAGATGCAGGCCTTCGCCTGCTGGACCAACCTCAGCGAGACCACCTTCCTGCTGCCGCCCACCCTTCCCGAGGCGGACTATCGCGTGCGCATCTTCACGCCCGGCGGCGAGCTGCCTTTTGCAGGCCATCCGACCCTGGGCTCGGCCCATGTCTGGCTCAGGCACGGTGGCGTGCCCAAGACGCCCGGCCGCATCGTCCAGGAAAGCGCCATCGGCGCCGTGCCCCTGCGCCAGGACGGCGAGCGCCTGGCCTTTGCGGCGCCGGCCCTGGTGCGCAGCGGCCCGGTTCCGGCCGAGGTGCGCGAACAGGTCGTCCGTTGCCTGCGCGTGGCGGACACGCAGCTGCTGGACGTGGTCTGGGTGGACAACGGCGGGCCGCCCTGGGTGGCGGCGCGCCTGGAGACGGCCGAGGCCGTGCTGGCCATCCAGCCCGACTTCCTGGCGATGCAGGGCCTGGACCTGGGCGTCGTCGGCGCCTACCCGCCGGGGCATGAGCTGCAGTTCGAGGTGCGCGGCTTCGTGCCGGGCCTGTCGGTGCCCGAGGACCCGGTGACGGGCAGCCTCAATGCCGGCCTGGCCCTGTGGCTGATCGGCAGCGGCCTCGCGGGCCCGTCCTATACCGCCGGTCAGGGCCGGGCGCTGGGCCGGGATGGCCGCATCCATGTGCACAGCGAGGGCGGCACCTGCTGGATCGGCGGGGATGTCGTGCCCTTGATCGAGGGGCAGGTCCTCCTCTGAGGCCGGCCCTGACAGCGAAGCAGAGCAGGGGAGATAGCGATGGACATGGATCATCTGGTGGTCGGTGCGGCCACGCTGGAAGATGGGGTGGCCTGGTGCGAGCGGGCCCTGGGCGTGCGCCCGGTGCCGGGCGGCAAGCACGCGCTGATGGGCACGCACAACGCCGTGCTGAACATCGGCTCGGCGACGCATCCGCGCTGCTACCTGGAGATCATCGCCATCGATCCCGAGGCGCCGCCCCCCGGCCGCGCCCGCTGGTTCGACCTGGACCTGCCCGCGCTGCGCGAGCGCCTGGCGCAGGGGCCTGGGCTCATCCATTGGGTCGCGCGGGTGCCCAGCCTGGAGGCCACGCTGGCGCAGTGGCGCAGCGAGGGCGTGGACGGCGGCCAGCCCGTGGCGGCCTCGCGCGGCCTGCTGAGCTGGCAGATCGCCCTGCGCGAGGACGGCCGGCGGCTGCGTCGCGAAGGGCTGCCCATGCTGATCGAATGGGGCGACAGACACCCCTGCGACGCCCTGCCTGACAGCCCCGTCAGCCTCAAGGCCTTCGAGGCCCGTGATGGCCTGCGGGTCTGGCTGGACACGCCCCTGGGCGAGCGGATGCTGGAGGTGATCGGATGACCCAGGACCTGTTTCGGGACGACGCCGGGCTGCTCGAATGCACGGCCCGCCTGCTGCGAGCTGACGAGCGTGGGCTGCTGCTGGACCGCACCGTGTTCTACCCGCAGGGCGGCGGGCAGGCGGGCGACGCGGGGGAGGTCGTGCTGGCCGATGGACGCACGATGGCCATCGCCGACACCCGCAAGGGCGAGGGCCTGGAGATCCTGCACCTGCCCGCCGTGGGGCAGTCGCTGGAGGGGCTGGCGCCCGGGCAGGAGGTGCGGCTGCGCATCGATGCGCAGCGGCGCCGGGCCCACATGCGCTTCCATACCGCCACGCACCTGCTGTGCGCGCTGGTGCCGCATCCGGTCGACGGCTGCTCCATCACCGCGGGCTATGCGCGCCTGGATTTCCATATGAGCGAGCCCCTGGACAAGGAGGCCCTGACGGCGGGCCTGGCGCGCCTCGTGGCCGAGGCCCGGCCGGTGCGGCTGCGCTGGATCACTGACGCCGAGCTGGATGCCAATCCCGGCCTCGTGCGCAGCATGAGCGTGCAGCCGCCACGCGGCAGCGGCCGCGTGCGCCTGGTCGAGATCGAGGGCCTGGACCTCCAGCCCTGCGGCGGGACGCATGTGAGCAACACGGCGGACATCGGCGCCGTGGTGGTCACCAAGATCGAGAAGAAGTCCGCGATGACGCGGCGCGTCGTGCTGGGCTTTGCCCAGCCAGTCGACGCCTGAGGCGGAACAAGCGCCTCAGTGGCCCTTCTGCTTGAAGTTGTCGTGGCAGGCCTTGCAGCTCTGGCCCACGGCGCCCGCGGCGATCTTCACGTCTTCCTGCTTGCCTGACTTGACCGCGGCCTGCAGCTTGCCGACCTCGGCCTGCAGCTTGTCAGCCGCTTCCTGGAACTTGGCCGGCTGGCTCCAGACTTCGGGCAGGGCTTCGGTGCCCTTGGCCTTGTCGCTGCCCGGCACGAAGGCGGTGAAGGGCAGCTTGGACACGACGGCGATCACGGCCATGTTCTCTTCGACGGCCTTCGCGTCGTAGGGCACCTTGCCCTGAGCCATGTCGTTGAGGCGCTTGAAGTGCGTGGCCATCAGCTCGAAGCCGGCCTGGCGGTATTCCACGGCATCGCTGGGGCGCTTGAAGGCGCTTGGAGCCTGGGCGCTGCTCAGGGCGCTGCCAAAGCACAGCAGGGCCAGCAGGGCGGGGCGGGACTGGGCGAGGATCGAAGGCATGGGGTCTCCGTGTTGGGGTGTGCCTGCCCGGTGGTGCCGGGCGGGGACGGCGCAGTGTAGGCCAGGCCCCGCGGCCTTGCAGGGCAGGCCGAGCGCCGTGGCGTCGGGCCATCGGCCGGGCACGGGCATTGCCACTGCGGCTTGGGTTCGCCCCGGGGCTCGGGTATCGTTGCCTCATGAAGGACCGCGACACCCATCAAGCCCTGCGGGTCTGGGACCTGCCGACCCGCCTCTTCCACTGGGGCCTGGTGCTCTGCGTGGGCGGGGCGGTGGTCTGCGCCAAGCTGGGCGGGAACGCCATGGCCTGGCATCTGCGCTTCGGCTATGCGGTGATGGCGCTGCTGGTGTTTCGCCTGCTGTGGGGCGTGTTCGGCGGGCACTGGTCCCGCTGGCGCCAGATGTTCTACGGGCCCGCGGCCACCTGGCGCTATCTGCGGGGTCAGGCCTTGCCTGATGATCACTTCGATGTCGGCCACAACCCCCTGGGCGCGCTTTCGGTGCTGGTCATGCTGTGCTGGCTGGCCGTGCAGGTGGGCTCCGGCCTGATCTCGGATGACGAGGTGGCCACCACGGGCCCGCTGGCCGCCTGGGTCAGCAGCGAGACCAGCCTGGACTGGACGGACTACCACCAGCACCTGGGCCAGTGGGGCCTCTACGCCATGCTGGGCCTGCATGTGGGTGCGGTCCTCTTCCATCAGTGGTTCAAGCGCCGGCAGCTGATCGGCGCGATGCTTGGCGGCGACAAGCTGGCGCCCGCCCATCTGCAGGCCAGCCGGGATTCCGCCGCCACCCGGCTCTTCGCGCTGACCCTGCTGACAGCCTGCGCGGCCGCGGTCTACCTGCTGGTGAACCTGGGCACGCCCGGCTGAAGCGTGGACGCACCGCCCCGCCCTCAGTCGCATCCCGGCAACGCGCGTCGCCGCAGCCTGGGTACACTGGCCCGCCTATGGACGCTTCGAACCAGATCCAACTGATCAGTCCCGATAGCCCCCAGATGTGGGAGGAAGCGCGGCAGATCCTGCGTGAATACGCGCAGAGCCTCGATGTGGACCTGTGCTTCCAGGGCTTCGAGCAGGAGCTGCTGCAGCTGCCCGGCGAATATGCCCCGCCCTCGGGCCTGCTGCTGCTGGCCCTGGTGGACGGCCAGATCGCAGGCTCCGGTGCCTTCCGCAACCTGCCCGATGTGGACTACGCCAACGCCTGCGAGATGAAGCGGCTCTACGTGCGGCCCGCCTTCCGCCGCTTCGGCCTGGGTCGCATCATGGCCCAGACCCTGATCGAGCGCGCCACCCAGGCCGGCTATTCGGCCATGCTGCTGGACACTCTGGATGACATGGAAGCCGCCCGTGGCCTCTATGGCAACCTGGGCTTCGAGACCGTGCCGCCCTACTACTACAACCCCATCCCCGGCGCGCACTACCTCAAGGTCGAGCTGGACTGAGGTGCAGGCGTCGAGGCCCGGGCGGCGGGTGACGGCGGGTTTGCGGTCGATTGCGGCCGATTACGCCCGATTACGCCGCTAGCATGGCTCCCCCACCCGCCCGAAGCGCCGCCATGAGCCTCTCCCCCGACATCCGCCCCGTCCACCCGCATGCTGCCGGGCTGGGCGAGTCTCCGCTGTGGCATGCCCAGGAGCAGGCGCTCTACTGGGTGGACATCCCCGGCAAGGCGCTGCTGCGCCTGCGGGCCGATGGCGAGACCCTGGACCATTGGCCCCTGCCTTCCGAGCCGGGCTGCATCGCCGTGCGGGCTCGCGGCGGGCTGCTGATGGCGCGGCGCGACGGCATCCATGCCTTCGACCCCGCGACCGGCCGCTCCGAGCGGCTGTTGTCGCCACCCTACGATCCCGCCCGCCAGCGCTTCAACGACGGCAAAGCCGATCCGCAGGGGCGCTGGTGGATCGGCGGCATCGACGACGCCCGCGCGCCCGAGGCCTTCTTCTACCGCCTGGACGCGCAGGGCTGCCAGGCCCTCATCGCCGGCGTGAGCACCGGCAACGGTCTGGCCTTCAGTCCCGATGGTCGCCGGCTCTACTGCTCGGACACCAAGGCGCACACCGTCCAGGTGCGCGACTACGACCCCGCCACCGGCCTGCCCGGCGAGCCCCGTGTGCTGGCGCGCTTTGCGCCGCGCGAGGTCGGCCAGCCCCTGTCGAGCTATGGCGGGCGCCCGGACGGCGCGGCCGTGGACGCCGAGGGGGCCTACTGGGTTGCGATGTTCGAGGGGCAGCGGCTGCTGCGCCTCTCGCCCGAGGGCGAGGTGCTGGCCGAGCTGCCCCTGCCTGTGCGCTGCCCCACCATGCCGGCCTTCGGCGGGCCGGACCTGCGGACCCTCTTCATCACCACTGCCCGCCAGGGGCGGCCTGCGGAGGAAGTGGCCGACCAGCCTTGGGCGGGCTGCGTCCTGCAGTTGCGCGTGGAAGTGCCCGGCCTGCCGGTGCCGGCCGTGGCCTTGTAGGAGCGGCGGCGCCTGCCCGGAGGGGGCGCTGGCCTCCAGCGCGGTGCATTCCTGCCCCGGCAGGCTTCGGGCCGCCAGCCTCAGCCATGGGCGACTGAGCGTCGTTCAGGTGCATCTTGATGACAAAAGGCACTTGCCGGACCTTGTCAAGGGCAAGCCCTGATGCATTGTTGGGCGTCTGTTAAGTGCTTGTAAGGGGAAACCACATATAATCTTTGGGTTTTGCCGATCGACCCCCAAGGATTCGTGAGCTCCGAACCGCATGCCGCCGCCTCGGCCGATGACGCCCAAGCGACCCATGCAGCGGCTCTGCCAGCGGCTGCAGCCTCCCTGCAGCCTGCTCACCAGGTTCCCGGCACGCCCACCGGCGTGCGCCCTGATCCATGGAATGAGGACGGCGAGGAAGATTTCAAGGCCCGTGAGCCCCTGACGCCTGAAGAGGCGGCAGCCTGGCGGGCCCGGCACCGAGCGACGTCGCCCTGGCGTGTGGTCTTGTTCCAGGGGGTGGCGGCGGTGCTGATGGTGGCGCTGTGGACCCTCTTCGGTTCGACGCGCCACGGGCTGTCGGCGCTGTTCGGCGCCTTGGCCGTGGTCGGTCCCAATGCCTTGATGGCATGGGGGACGACCCGGCGCCCGGCCGGCATGGCGGGAGCTGCATTGCTCTCCCTGATGGTCTGGGAGCTGATCAAGATTCTCTTGGTCGCCGTCATCCTGTTGGCGGTGATCAAAGGGGTGCCCGACCTGCGTTGGCCAGCACTGCTGCTGACCATGGTCGTGTGCCTCAAGGTTTACTGGCTGGTCCTGCTTCGGTGGGGCCGAAACAAAAATTAGACGGAACCCTGAACATGGCAGCAGAAGGACACGCGCCGACCGCAGGTGAGTACATCACTCACCACTTGCAGCACTGGCAGAAGAACTTTGCTCTGGTGGACCAGAAGCAGCATGGCATCGTCGATTTCAGCGTCTTCAACCTGGACTCGCTGATCTATTCCGTCGTGCTGGGCTTCCTGGCTGTCTTCTTCCTGTGGCGTGCCGCCCGCAAGGCCACCTCCGGCGTGCCGGGCCGCTTCCAGGCTGCCGTCGAGATCCTGGTCGAGATGGTCGACAACCAGGCCAAGGGCGTGATCCACAACGAGAAGAGCCGTAAGGTCGTGGGCCCCGTCGCCCTGACCGTGTTCGTGTGGATCTTCTTCATGAACGCCATGGACATGCTGCCCGTGGACTGGCTGCCCAAGCTGTGGGGCAACTACGTCGCCGCCACCGGCCATGACCCGCACCACGCCTACATGCGCGTCGTGCCCACGGCCGACCTGTCGACCACGCTGAGCATGTCCACCTTCGTGCTGCTGCTCTGCCTGTTCTACAACATCAAGATCAAGGGCCTGGGCGGCTGGGGCCACGAGCTGATCTCGGCACCTTTCGGCGCGCACCCCGTGCTGTGGCCGTTCAACTTCGCCATGCAGATGATCGAATTCCTTGCCAAGACCGTGTCCCACGGCATGCGACTGTTCGGCAACATGTTCGCAGGCGAGCTCGTGTTCATGCTGATCGCCCTGATGGGTGGCGGCTGGGCGCTGACGGGCACGGGCATCGGTCTGGCCATCGGCCACATCGTTGCCGGCACCGTCTGGACCCTGTTCCACATCCTCGTGATCGTGCTGCAGGCCTTCATCTTCATGATGCTGACGCTGATCTACATCGGCCAGGCCCATGACGCGCACTGATTGAAGACCTTCAGTCGGGCACCTCTTTCTTTCTCGTTTCCTTTCTTTCTTTTCTAACCTCTTCAGGAGCACAAAATGGAAAACATCCTCGGCCTCGTGGCACTGGCTTGCGGCATCATCGTTGGTCTGGGCGCTATCGGCGCTTCCATCGGCATCGCGCTGATGGGTGGCAAGTTCCTGGAGTCCTCCGCTCGCCAGCCCGAGCTGATGAACGAACTGCAAACCAAGATGTTCATTCTGGCCGGCCTGATCGACGCTGCCTTCCTGATCGGCGTCGCTATCGCTCTGCTGTTCGCCTTCGCCAACCCCTTCACCGCTGGCCTGGCTCACTAAGCGCCACGTCCCCTTTCACGACTGAAAGGATCGTGCCGTGAATATCAACGCAAGCCTTTTCATTCAGTGGATCCCGTTCGCAGTGCTCGTGTTCGTCACGATGCGCTTCATCTGGCCGCCGATCACCAAGGCCTTGGACGAGCGTGCAGGCAAGATCCGCGAGGGTCTGGCTGCCGCCGACAAGGCCAAGGCTGAGCTGGCCACCGCCAACAAGGCGGCAGATGAGCAACGGGCCATTGCGCGCAACGAGACCACCAAGCTGCTGGCTGACGCTGAAAAGCGCGCCGCTGCCATCGTGGACGAGGCCAAGAAGCGTGCTGAAGAAGAAGGCGCCAAGATCGTGGCCGCTGCCAAGGCTGATGCCGAGCAGCAAGCCACCCGTGCCCGCGAGGCCCTGCGCGAGCAGGTCGCCGTGCTGGCCGTGAAGGGCGCCGAGCAAATTCTGCAGCGCGAGGTCAATGCCAGCGTGCACGCCGAGTTGCTGGGCCGTCTGAAGACGGAGCTGTAATCATGGCTGAGCTCGCCACCATTGCACGCCCCTACGCTGAGGCGCTCTATCAGGTCGCGAAGAAGCACGATGTGAAGGCCTGGGGTCAGCAGCTTGATGCGCTGGCCCTGGTCGCACAGGATGCTGACCTGCGCTCGTTTGCCGACAACCCCAAGGTCACCGCTGAGCAGGTGTTCGTCATCATGACGGCCGCCACCAAGCAGACCCTGGCACCGGAGCTGCAGAACTTCCTGCGCGCGGTGATCGACAACGGCCGCCTCTCGGCGCTGTCGGCGGTCGTGGACCAGTTCCACGTGCTCGCCAACGCAGCCGCCGGCGTCGCCGATGCGCAGATCTTCAGTGCCTATCCGATCGAGCCGGCCCAGTTGGCGGACGTGGTCGCGACGCTGGAAAAGCGCTTCGGTCGCAAGCTCGAAGCCCATGTTCAGCTGGAGCCCGCTCTCATCGGCGGTATCCGGGTGGTGGTTGGCGATGAGGTGCTCGACACCTCCGTCAAGGCCCGCCTGGACCGCATGAAAGTGGCGCTCACCGCTTAAGCACCAGCGCGAAGACACCTTATCCGATTCATCCCTGTGTCACCCGCGCTCTGGCAACAGACGCCCGACCAGATGGGAGCAAGCAATGCAACTGAATCCTGCTGAAATTTCCGAACTGATCAAGAGCCGCATCGAGGGCCTGGGCAGCACGACGGACGTCCGTAACCAGGGCACCGTGGTGTCCGTGTCCGACGGCATCGTGCGCATCCACGGCCTGTCCGACGTGATGCAAGGCGAAATGCTGGAGTTCCCGGCTGACGCCAGCGGCCAACCCTCCTTCGGCCTGGCCCTGAACCTCGAGCGCGACTCCGTCGGCGCCGTGATCCTGGGTGGCTACGAGCACATCTCCGAAGGCGACACCGTGAAGTGCACGGGCCGCATCCTGGAAGTGCCCGTGGGCCCCGAGCTGATCGGCCGCGTGGTGAACGCCCTGGGCCAGCCCATCGACGGCAAGGGCCCGATCAACGCCAAGATGACGGACGTGATCGAGAAGGTCGCTCCCGGCGTGATCGCCCGCAAGTCCGTGGACCAGCCGGTGCAGACCGGCCTGAAGTCCATCGACTCGATGGTGCCCGTCGGCCGTGGCCAGCGCGAGCTGATCATCGGCGACCGCCAGACCGGCAAGACCGCCGTGGCCATCGACGCGATCATCAACCAGAAGGGTCAGAACATGACCTGCGTCTACGTCGCGATCGGCCAGAAGGCTTCGTCGATCAAGAACGTGGTGCGCGCTCTGGAACAGGCTGGCGCGATGGAGTACACCATCGTCGTGGCTGCCTCGGCGTCCGAATCCGCTGCCATGCAGTACGTGTCGGCCTACTCCGGCTGCACGATGGGTGAATACTTCCGTGACCGTGGCCAGGACGCCCTGATCGTTTATGACGATCTGTCCAAGCAGGCCGTGGCCTACCGCCAAGTGTCGCTGCTGCTGCGCCGCCCGCCCGGCCGCGAAGCCTTCCCCGGCGACGTGTTCTATCTCCACAGCCGTCTGCTGGAACGCGCCGCTCGCGTGAACGCCGACTACGTGGAAGCGTTCACCAAGGGTGAAGTGAAGGGCAAGACCGGTTCGCTGACCGCGCTGCCCATCATTGAAACCCAGGCCGGTGACGTGTCCGCCTTCGTTCCGACCAACGTGATCTCGATCACCGACGGTCAGATCTTCCTGGAAACCAACCTGTTCAACGCAGGTATCCGCCCCGCGATCAACGCCGGTATCTCGGTGTCGCGCGTGGGTGGTGCTGCCCAGACCAAGCTGATCAAGTCGCTGTCCGGCGGTATCCGTACCGACCTGGCCCAGTACCGTGAACTGGCGGCCTTCGCGCAGTTCGCCTCCGACCTGGACGAAGCGACCCGCAAGCAGCTGGACCGCGGCGCCCGCGTGACCGAACTGCTGAAGCAGGCCCAGTACTCGCCGCTGAGCATCAGCCTGATGGCTGCCACGCTGTACGCGGTGAACAAGGGCTTCATGGACAGCCTGGAAGTGAAGAAGGTCCTGGCCTTCGAACACGGTCTGCACCAGTTCCTGAAGACCAGCCACGCCGCTCTGCTGGCCAAGCTGGAAGCCGACAAGGCCATGGACAAGGACGCAGAAGCCGAGCTGAACGCCGCCATCACGACGTTCAAGAAGTCCTTCGCCTAAGCAACCATGACCGGGTGCAAACCTCGGTGAGCACCCGGCCCTAACAGGAGAAATCATGGCAGCAGGCAAGGAAATTCGCGGCAAGATCAAGTCGGTCGAGAACACCAAGAAGATCACCAAGGCCATGGAAATGGTCGCGGCATCCAAGATGCGCAAGGCGCAGGACCGGATGCGTGCGGCCCGTCCCTACAGCGACAAGATCGGCAACATCGCTGCCAATCTGTCCAAGGCCAACCCCGAGTACCAGCACGCCTTCATGGTCAAGAATGACCAGGCGAAGTCGGCCGGTTTCGTGGTGGTCACGACGGACAAGGGTCTGTGCGGCGGCTTGAACACCAATCTGTTGCGCGCGGTCACCACCAAGCTCAAGGACCTGGAGTCCGCCGGTCAGAAGGCTGAGGTCGTTGCCATCGGCAACAAGGGCCTGGGCTTCATGAACCGCATCGGCGCCAAGGTCGTGGCCCACGCCACGCAGCTGGGCGACCAGCCGCACATCGAGAAGCTGATTGGCCCCGTCAAGGTGCTGCTGGACAAGTACGCCGCTGGCGAGCTGTCCGCCGTCTATCTGTGCTTCACCCGCTTCATCAACACGATGAAGCAGGAGCCCGTGGTGCAGCAGCTGCTGCCCTTGTCGGCTGACGACATGCAGACGGACAAGGCCTCGCACAGCTGGGACTACCTCTACGAGCCCGACGCCGCGACCGTCATCGACGAGCTGCTGGTGCGCTACACCGAGGCCCTGGTCTACCAGGCCGTCGCCGAGAACATGGCGTCCGAGCAATCGGCGCGCATGGTGGCCATGAAGGCCGCCACTGACAACGCAGGCACCCTGATCGGTGAGCTGAAGCTGGTCTACAACAAGACTCGCCAGGCCGCGATCACGAAGGAGCTGAGCGAGATCGTCAGCGGCGCCGCCGCCGTGGGCTGATCGCAGCAGACGCAGCAGCAAAAGTTTTGGAATTGAAGGAACGAAAAAATGGCTAACACTCAATCAGTGGGCAAGATCGTTCAGTGCATCGGCGCCGTGGTGGACGTGGAATTCCCGCGTGACCAGATGCCCAAGGTGTACGACGCCTTGAAGATGGAAGGTTCCGCCCTGACGCTGGAAGTTCAGCAGCAGCTGGGCGACGGCGTGGTGCGTACCATCGCCCTGGGTTCGTCCGACGGCCTGCGCCGCGGCACCGAAGTCTTCAACACCGGCGACACCATCAAGGTGCCGGTGGGCAAGGCCACCCTGGGTCGCATCATGGACGTGCTGGGCAACCCCATCGACGAGCGTGGCGAGGTGTCCTCGGAGCTGACCGCTTCGATCCACCGTGCCGCTCCCTCGTACGACGAGCTGAGCCCCTCGCAGGACCTGCTGGAAACCGGCATCAAGGTGATCGACCTGATCTGCCCGTTCGCCAAGGGCGGCAAGGTGGGTCTGTTCGGTGGCGCCGGCGTGGGCAAGACCGTGAACATGATGGAACTCATCAACAACATCGCCAAGGCTCACTCGGGTCTGTCGGTGTTCGCTGGTGTGGGCGAGCGTACCCGTGAGGGCAACGACTTCTATCACGAGATGGCCGATTCCGGCGTCGTGAACCTGGAGAACCTGGGCGAGTCCAAGGTGTCCATGGTCTACGGCCAGATGAACGAGCCCCCGGGCAACCGTCTGCGCGTGGCCCTGACCGGCCTGACCATCGCCGAGTCCTTCCGTGACGAAGGCCGTGACGTGCTGTTCTTCGTGGACAACATCTACCGCTACACCCTGGCCGGTACCGAAGTGTCCGCACTGCTGGGCCGCATGCCTTCCGCCGTGGGCTACCAGCCGACGCTGGCCGAGGAAATGGGCCGTCTGCAAGAGCGCATCACCTCGACCAAGGTCGGTTCGATCACCTCCATCCAGGCCGTTTACGTGCCTGCCGATGACTTGACCGACCCGTCCCCCGCCACGACCTTCGCCCACTTGGACGCCACCGTCGTGCTGTCGCGTGACATCGCCGCCCTGGGTATCTACCCCGCCGTGGATCCGCTGGACTCCACCTCGCGTCAGGTGGACCCGAACGTGGTCGGCGAAGAGCACTACACGACCACCCGCGCCGTCCAGCAAGTGCTGCAGCGCTACAAGGAACTGCGCGACATCATCGCGATTCTGGGCATGGACGAGCTGTCCCCCGAAGACAAGCTGGCCGTGGCCCGCGCTCGCAAGATCCAGCGTTTCCTGTCGCAGCCCTTCCACGTGGCCGAAGTGTTCACCGGCTCGCCCGGCAAGTACGTGCCCCTGAAGGAAACCATCCGCGGCTTCAAGATGATTGTGGCTGGCGAGTGCGACCACCTGCCGGAGCAGGCGTTCTACATGGTCGGGACCATCGACGAAGCCTTCGAAAAAGCGAAGAAGCTGCAGTAAGCGGCGCATTCGGGCCTCAGGCGTCGTTGCCGTGCTCGCCGGACAGGAAGTCCGGCTGTGCGCGGCGCCTAGCCTGAGACCCGACTGCTTGCTTCCTGCACCTTCTTCCTCGCTTGGGGCGAGGGTTGGGAAGCAGACGACTTACTTCAACTTCAACGCTAGAAAGATTGAACATGGCAACCATTCATGTTGACGTGGTGTCCGCCGAGGAGAGCATCTTCTCGGGCGAGGCCAAGTTCGTCGCGTTGCCGGGTGAAGGTGGTGAGCTGGGCATCCTGCCGCAGCACACGCCGCTGATCACCCGCATCAAGCCCGGCGCGGTGCGCATCCAGCGTGCTGACAACGGCCAGGAAGAGTTCGTGTTCGTGGCCGGTGGCATTCTGGAAGTGCAGCCGAACCGCGTGACCGTGCTGGCTGACACCGCCATCCGCGGCAAGGACCTGGACGAAGCCAAGGCCACCGAGGCCAAGAAGCTGGCCGAGGAAGCGATGAAGAACGCCAAGAGCGACATCGACTTCGCCAAGGCGCAAGGCGAGTTCGCCGCCATGGCTGCCCAGATCGCAGCCCTGCGCAAGTTCCGCAAGAAGTGAGGGCCGCCGCCCTCAGCCTGCCCCCGGGCCGCTGAGCGGTGGTCTTCCCACGGCGCCCGCCGACGCAAGTCCGGCGGGCGTTGTCTTTTCCCTTTCCGGATTTCAGCCGATTTCAGCCGAGGTCCTCGAATTCAGGCAGCATCCGCCGCCACCCCACAGGTTCCCGCCATGCCCACGCCCATCGCCCTGACCCGCCACCACGGCCTCGAAGCCCTGGAACTCGTCGCGCCCGATGGCGCCCGTGCGGTCCTGCTGCTGCACGGTGCGCACCTGACTTCCTGGATCCCCGCGGGCGGGGAGGAGCAGCTGTACCTCTCGCCCCGCAGCACCTTCGCAACTGGCCAGGCCATCCGCGGCGGCGTGCCCCTGATCTTTCCGCAGTTCAGTGCGCGCGGCCCGCTGATGCGCCATGGCTTCGCCCGCACCAAGCCCTGGCAGCTGCTGCAGGCCGAGCAGGGCGCCGACGACGCCCTGGCTGTGCTGCAGCTCACCGACGATGCCGCCACCCGCATGGTCTGGCCGCATGCCTTCTCGGCCGAGCTGTCGGTACGGGTCAGCGGGCAGAGCCTGGACATCGAGCTGGCCGTGGAGAACACCGGCGACTCGGCCTTCGACTTCACCGCCGCCCTGCACACCTATCTGCGCACCGGCGCGCTGGACGCCACCAGCCTGCGCGGCCTGGCCGGCCTGCACTACTGGGATCAGGTGAAGAACGCCGAGCAGCTGCAGCGCAGCGACCTGGTCCTGCCCGGCAGCCCTGGCTGCGAGGATCTGGACCGCATCTACTACCAGCTGAAGAACCCGCTGCAGCTGATCGATGAATCCGGCCCGCAGCGCCGGGCCCTGGACCTCCTGCAGCAGGGCTTCGAGGACACCGTGATCTGGAATCCGGGCGCCGCCAAGTGCGCGCAGCTGGCCGACATGCCGGCCGAGGGCTACCAGCACTTCCTGTGCGTGGAGGCCGCGGCCATCGAACGCCCGGTGCTCCTGCAGCCGGGCGAGGTGTGGAGCGGCATGCAGAGCCTGCGTCTGGCCTGATGCTGAAGGCGCCCGGGGCGCGATGCGCCTCTTCTTGATCCAGCCCCGGCATGACCTGGCTCAAGACGCCGATAATCGCGGCCCATGAGCGCTCCCCTGCAAAACGACACCTTCCTGCGCGCCTGCCTGCGCCAGCCGACCGACTACACGCCCGTCTGGCTGATGCGCCAAGCCGGCCGCTACCTGCCCGAGTACCGCGACACCCGCGCCCAGGCCGGCAGCTTCATGGGCCTGGCCACCAACACCGACTACGCCACCGAGGTCACGCTGCAGCCGCTGGAGCGCTATCCGCTGGACGCCGCCATCCTCTTCAGCGACATCCTCACCGTGCCCGACGCCATGGGCCTGGGCCTGTCCTTCCAGCAGGGCGAGGGACCCAAGTTCGCCAAGGTCGTGCGTGACGAGGCCGCCGTGGCCGAGCTGGCCGTGCCGGACATGGACAAGCTGCGCTACGTCTTCGACGCCGTCAGCTCCATCCGCAAGGCGCTCAATGGCCGCGTGCCGCTGATCGGCTTCTCGGGCAGCCCCTGGACCCTGGCCTGCTACATGGTCGAGGGCGGCGGCTCGGACGACTACCGCCAGGTCAAGGCCCTCATGTACAGCCGCCCGGACCTGATGCACCGCATCCTGCAGGTCAACGCGGACGCCGTGGCTCAGTACCTCAACACCCAGATCGAGGCCGGCGCACAGGCCGTGATGGTCTTCGATTCCTGGGGCGGGGTGCTGGCCGACGGCATGTTCCAGGAGTTCAGCCTGGCCTATTCGCGCCGGGTGCTGGCCCAGGTCAAGACCGAGCATGAAGGCCAGCGCATCCCGCGCATCCTCTTCACCAAGGGCGGCGCCCTGTGGCTGGACGAGATCGCCGAGGCGGGCGCCGATGTCGTCGGCCTGGACTGGACGGCCAACCTGGCCAAGGCCCGCGCCCAGGTGCAGGACCGCGTCGCCCTGCAGGGCAATCTGGACCCGAACGTGCTGTTCGCGCCGCCCGAGGCCATTCGCGCCCAGGTCCGCCGTGTGCTGGACAGCTTCGGCCGTCCGCAGCGTGCCGACGGCGGCTGGGGCGGCCATGTCTTCAACCTGGGCCATGGCATCAGCCAGTTCACGCCGCCGGAGCACGTGCTGCACCTGGTGGACGAGGTGCACCAGCACTCGCGCCGTCTGCGCCAGGCCTGATCCCGGCTGCTGCGCCAGAATGGCGGCCAGCCGCCCTCTGGCCAGCGCAGCAGACCTTGCGGAGGGCCAGCCGGATGGGCCGGGAGCGGGCTGCGTCGCAGTCCAATGAATCGCAGGCCATGAGCGGGCCATGAGCGGGGCAATCGCCGCGCAAGGCCCGTGAATCAACGGCCCAATGGCTGTGAAGTCTGCACAGTAAGTAGACACTTATCCCCAAAAAGGGGGCGGGCGTTCCAGCTTGTGGCAATTGCTGCGGCGCATCTCGGGGTTTCCACGATTGCCGGCTAAGTGCTTGATTTTATTGATGTTGATCAGTTCGCATCGCGAATCGGCAGTCCGCAGGGGCGAACGGACCAGGGCAGGGCGGGACCAGCAGCCCGGCGGTGAGCGCAACTTTTGCACAAAGTTATCCACAGCTTGGGAGCGCTCCGCGCCAAGAGCCTGGATGAATCAAGCAGTTAGCGGGGATTTCGAGGGCAGACATGCAGAAAACGCGGCAAGTGCGGCAGGCTTTCCAGGGCTCCGGCCCGGCCTTCGCCTGTCGGGCCGCGAGGGCTCCGGAGGCGATCGATGAGCGCCGCTGACCAGGCCGAAGCACCCTCGGCGGGCCCGCTGCACCGCCTGCAGGTGGCCGTTGATGCGCCCCAGCACAGCGGCCTCAGCGATCCCCTGAGCTACCGCGCCGCACAGGCCTGGCCACCGGGCACCCTGCTGCAGGTGCCCCTGGGCAAGCGGGAGCTGCTGGGCCTGGTCTGGGACGCGCCAGGGCAAGACCTGGCCCCCGGGGGGCAGGTCTTGCCTGATGAGGAGCTGCGCGAGGTGGGCGAAGTGCTGGACGCCTTGCCGCCGCTGTCGGCGTCCTGGCGCCGGCTGCTCGAGTTCGCCGCGCAGTACTACCAGCGCGCCATCGGCGAGCTGGCCTTGTCCGTGCTGCCACCGCAGCTGCGCGAGGTCAGCGCGAAGCAGCTGCAGGCCAAGCTCAAGAAGCTGGCCAAGCTGCCCCCGCCGCCGGTGCCCGAAGCGCCGCCCGTGATGCCCCAGCTCAGCGAGGCGCAGCAGGCGGCCCTGGCCCAGCTGGACGGCATGCTCCAGGCCTCTCCCGAGGCGGCAGCACCGACGCCGGTACTGCTCTATGGCGTGACCGGCAGCGGCAAGACCGAGGTCTATCTGCGTGCCGCCGAGCAGGCCCTGGCGCAGGGGCGGCAGGTGCTGGTGCTGGTGCCCGAGATCAACCTCACGCCGCAGCTGGAGGCCCGCTTCGCGGAGCGCTTCGCCGGGCGGCGCATCGTCTCCCTGCACAGCGGCCTCACGCCGGCGCAGCGCCTGCAGAACTGGCTGGCCGCCCACCTGGGCCAGGCCGAGCTGATCCTGGGCACGCGCCTGGCCGTCTTTGCCTCGTTGCCGCGCCTCGGGCTGATCGCCGTGGACGAGGAGCACGACCCCAGCTACAAGCAGCAGGACGGTGCGCGCTATTCGGCCCGTGACCTGGCGGTCTACCGGGCGCGGCTGGAGAAGGTGCCGGTGATCCTGGGCTCGGCCACGCCCTCGCTGGAGAGCTGGCACCACGCCAACACCGGCCGCTACCAGCGCCTGGTGATGCCCCAGCGCATCGGCGGCGGCGCCATGCCGCGGGTGCGCCTCTTCGACATGAACACCCTGGCGCGCACAAAGGGCGTGACCACGGCCCTCACCGCGCCCCTGCTGGAGGCGCTGCGCCAGCGCCTGGCTCGTGGTGAGCAGAGCCTGATCTTCCTGAACCGGCGCGGCTATGCCCCGGTGCTGCATTGCGGCGAGTGCAACTGGAAGAGCGACTGCCCGCACTGCAGCGCCTGGCGCGTCTTCCACAAGGGCGACCGCAGCCTGCGCTGCCACCACTGCGGCTTTGCCGAGCGCGTGCCGATGGCCTGCCCGACCTGCGGCAACCTGGACATCGCCCCCCTGGGTCGTGGCACCGAGCGCCTGGAGGAGCAGCTGGCGCAGGCCCTGCCCGGTGCCCGCGTGGCCCGCATCGACGCCGATTCCACCCGGCACAAGGGCCAGCTCGAGGAGCAGCTCGGCGCCGTGCATGCGGGCGAGGTGGACATCCTCGTGGGCACGCAGATGATTACCAAGGGCCACGACTTCCGCCGCATCACGCTGGTGGCCGCGGTGAACCCGGACGGCGCGCTCTTCTCCAGCGACTTTCGCGCGCCCGAGCGCCTCTTCGCGTTGCTGATGCAGGCCGCCGGCCGCGCGGGGCGCGATGCCGAGGTGGCTGCGCGCAGCGAGATGTGGGTGCAGACCTGGCACCCGCAGCACGCGCTCTACCAGGCCCTGCAGCGGCACGACTACGAGTTCTTTGCCGCCAGCCAGCTCGCGGAGCGCGAGTCTGCCGCGCTGCCACCCTTCTCGCACCTGGCCCTGATGCGGGCCGAGGCGCGCACCGCCGAGGGCGCGCAGGCCTTTCTTGAGGCGGCCGCGGCGCTGGCCCAGGCGCTGCCGGATGCGCAGCAGGCGCTGATCTACCCGCCGGTGCCCATGAGCGTGGCCCGCGTGGCCAATGTGGAGCGCTTCCAGATGCTGATCGAATGCGGCCAGCGCTCGGCCCTGCAGCGCCTGCTGTGGCACTGGCTGCCCCTGCTGCAGGCACTCAAGCGCGAGCACCGCGGCCTGCTGCGCTGGGCCATCGACGTCGACCCGCTGGCCATCTGAGCCCTGCGCGCGGCGGCCTCAGCGCGGTGCCGAGGCCTTGCCCTCGCGCGGTTCCCGGCTCTCGCGCGGGTCGCCCAGCCAGGTCTTGAGCCAGCGGCTCATCTCCCACTGCACATGGCCGGCGGACTCGCGGGCGCTGTAGCCGTGGGATTCCAGGGGCAGCATCGTGAGACGCACCGTGCCGCCCAGGCCGGACAGCGCGTGGTACAGGCGCTCGCTCTGCAGCGGCGGCGTGCCCGCGTTGCCGTCCTGCTCGCCGTGCAGCAGCAGCAGGGGCTCCCTGATCTGTGGTGCGTAGAGCAGGGGCGAGAGGTTGAGATAGACCTCCTTCGCATCCCAGAGTGAGCGGCGCTCGCTCTGGAAGCCGAAGGGCGTCAGCGTGCGGTTGTAGGCGCCGCTGCGGGCGATGCCGGCCTTGAAGAGGTCGGTGTGCGCCAGCAGGTTGACGGCCATGAAGGCGCCATAGCTGTGGCCGCCCACGGCCATGCGTTTCGGGTCGGACACGCCCAGGTCCTCGGCCTTGTCGATGATGGCGCGGGCGTTCATGGTGATCTGCTCGATGAAGCCGTCGTTCACCGTCTTCAGGTCGCCCACGACGGGCATGTGGGCGTCGTAGAGCACCACGAAGCCGTCCAGCAGCAGGGCCAGGGGGCTGATGCCGTTGAAGCTCAGGAAGCGGTTGGGGGCGCCGCTGACTTGGCTGGCGATGGAGGCGTCGCTGTATTCCATCGGATAGGCCCAGACCAGGGTGGGGCGGCGCTCGCCCTCCTTGTAGTCGGGCGGCAGGTACATCCAGAAGGACATGTCCACGCCGTCCGAGCGCTTGAAGCTGATGAACTCGCGGCGGATCCTGCGCAGCTGCGGCGTGTTGTCCTTCAGCCGTGTGAGGGCCTGCAGGCTGTTGCCCGAGGCCAGCTCGCGCAGCGCGAGGTTGGGCGGCTCGCTGGCACTCTCGCGGCTGAGCAGCAACTGCTTGCCGCCTTCCAGCACGGCCAGGGGCGTCTCGTAGCTGCCCTCGGGCGACTGGAACAGGCGCTGGGCGCTGAGGTCCCGCAGCGAGAAGCGGTCCAGGAAGGGGCGATCACCCTTGGGGCTGGCGCCGGGGCCCGTCATCAGCAGGTCGCCGCCCAGGGTCTGCACCACGAGGTGGCCGTTGGGCAGCAGGCGCGTCAGCGGCGTGCCGGGGTGGCGGAAGCGCTCGCGCTGGCTGAACTCGAACAGGGGCTTGCTCTGCGTGCCCTTGAGCGGCAGCAGGTAGCTGCGCTGCCAGGCGCGCTGGCGGTCGACCTCGGTGAGCAGGGCGTTCTGGCCGTCGTCCAGGAACTGCAGGCGCGAGAAGCGGTGCGGCATGCGCTGCACTTCCTGGGGCTCACCGGTGAAGGGCGGGTCCAGGCGCATCACGCGGTCGCGGAAGGCCACGCGCTGGGCCGGGTTGCCGCCGTCCAGAGCCTCGATCCAATAGACGGCCGCATCCTTCATGGGTGAGGCATAGAACACGCGCGGCCCGGGCAGCACGCCGTCGATGGCCACGCCGCTCTTCAGGGGCATGCGTGCCAGCTCGCGGATCAGTTTGCCGTCGCGCTGGCGCACTTCCACGGTGGTCGGGAAATCGTCCCAGGGCAGGCGGTAGCTGAAGGGGCGGCTGATGCGCTCGGTCAGCAGGTACTGGCCCTCGCCCACGCTGCTCACGCTGCTGTAGAGCTGGGGCGGGCCGAGGTCCCGGCTGGCGCCGCTGGCGAGGTCCACCCAGGTCAGCACCGAGCGGGCGTGGTACTCGAACAGGGCTTCGTCCTGCGGGCCGTGCAGCAGATCTGGATGGGTGCGCTCGGGCGAGGCCAGGCCCCGGCTTTCCTCGCTGATGGGCTGGGGCGCCAGGCGGGGCGGCGGGCCGCGGTGGTCGGGCACGCTCAGCACGACCAGCTCGCGCGGGTTGAGCCACGCCTTTTCGCCCTGGGCCAGCACCTCGTTGAGCCGCAGGCCCTGGATGGGGCGCACGGCGCCGCTGGCGGTGTCGCCCACCCACAGCTCGTTGGCCCGCTCCATGCGGCGTTCGATGAGGAAGCGCTGGCCGTCGGGGGCCCAGGCGAAGTCATGCCACAGGCCGCCGGCGGGCAGCTCGACCACGCGTTCCGGCGCGTCCGGCTGCAACAGGGCCCTCAGCCGCAGGCGCCGGATGGCGGCTAGGCCTGGCGCCACGCCGCTGCCGGCGTCGAAGCGGGTGCCGGCCAGGTGCAGGGTGGGGCGCTGCAGGTCCTCGACGGTCGAGAAGCGGCGCGTCTCGATCAGCGCCAGCTGCTGGCGGTCCGGCGAGGGGAGCAGGCGCGGCAGGGGCGCGGTGTCCAGCAGCTCGCGCACGGCGGGCGAGGGTTGCTGGTAGCCGGCTGCACCGGCGGCCGTGGGCAACAGGGCGCTGGCAAGCAGCAGGCCGGGCAGGACGGTGAGGGCGTGGCGGAGAAGGCGCATGGCGGCGGGGGCAGGATGCCGCGCACGATAGCGCACGCGGCTGACGGGGGCATCGAGGCCCTGGCTCATGGCTGCGGCACCAGCCAGGTCGCCAGCCCGCTGAAGCTGAAGAAGGCGATCACGGTGGAGGCCATGATGATGCGGGCGATGCGACCGTTGTCCGCCCCGTAGCGCTCGGCCAGCAGGGAGACATTGCTGGCGCTGGGCAGGGCCGCAGCCAGCACCAGCACATGCAGCTGGAAGGGGCTGAGGTCCAGGCCCATCTTGACGGCGGTGGCGCCGAGCAGCAGCACCAGGGTCGGGTGCCCGAAGAGCTTGATGAGGGCCACCGGCAGGTAGCGCTCCGGGGGCGTGCGCGTGTGGGCATGCTGGCCGGCGCGCCACAGCACCGCGCCGATGGTGAACAGGGCCACCGGCGAGGCGGCATCGCCCAGCATCTTGACCACCGTCATGAGCATGGGCGGCAGGGTGTAGCCGCTGACCGAGCTCAGCGCGCCCAGGGCGATGGCCCAGGGCAGGGGGTTGGACAGCGCGCCCTTGAGCGCCTGCCAGAGGGCCACGCGCCAGTGGCTGCCGCCGGCATCGTGGGCCCGCGCCAGGGCGATGCACAGGGAGCTGGTCACGATGAGGTCGGCCAGGATGGTGCAGATCACCGGCGCCGCCGCGGCCTGCCCCATCAGCGCCACCAGCAGGGGCACGCCCATGAAGCCGGTGTTGGGGAAGGCGGCGACCAGGGCGCCGAAGGAGGCGTCCTTGAGGTGGGTGACGTCGTCCAGCGTCAGGAACAGGGTCACGCCCACGATCAGCAGGGCCGAGGCCAGGTAGACCGCCAGCACCGCCGGGCTCAGCAGCTCCAGCAGCGGCGTGCTCGCGCCGAAGCGGAACAGCATGCAGGGCAGCGCGAAGAAGAGCACGAAGGTGTTGAGCCCCGGGATGGCGCTTTCCGCCAGCAGTCCCCGGCGTGCGGCCAGGTAGCCGCAGAGCACCAGGGCGAAGAAAGGCACGGTGACGGCGATGACGGCTTGCATGAGGCGCGAGTATCGCAATACGGGCTTGTATCCAGCTGAAAAGGGGGGGACCGTCTTTGTGCGCTGGCGCTTACATTTACGCCTGCAATCTGTATGAACGCTCCGCTGCCCGAAGGACCGGCCACCGCGCCGCCCGACCTCGATTCCCCCCTGCATGTGCTGCCGGTCGGCGAGCGCCTGGGTGTCTGGCGCATCGTCGAGGACATCCAGGTCTGCGCCTCCGGGCACTGGTACCGGGGCGAGCACTCGCTGGCCGCCGAGCAGCAGGTGGCGGTGCTGGTCTACGAGCAGGCCGCCGATGCCGCCCTGGTGCTGCTGCGCTTCGCCGAGGAGCAGCCCGGCCTGCAGAGCCTGCGGCACGTCGACATCTCCCTGCCCCAGGACAGTGGCCTCACCGCCGACGGCCTGCCCTACGTGGTGCTGCGCTGGATGGAGGGCCAGCCCCTGCTGCCCGCCGCAGCGGAGTTGCCCCTGCGCAAGCGCCTGGAGCTGGTCTGCGACCTCTGCGACCTGCTGGAGGTGCTGCACGAGCATGGCCAGGTCCTGCGCGAGCTGGACCCGGGCACGCTGTGGCTTTCGCCCGAGCAGCGCCTGCGCCTGATGGGTCAGGGCCTGGCGCCCATGATGGCCGCCGAGGGCCCGGGTGACTTCGGCTACAGCTCGGCCGCCATTCCTCTGCTCGCTCCCGAACAGCTGGACGGCCAGCCGCCCCACCTGGCCAGCGAGGCCTATGCGGTGGGCATGCTCATGTGCCTGCTGGTCAACGGCCGCCTGCCGGGCAGCGACAGCCTCATCGTCGGCCACCTGGGCGCGCCGGTGCATTCGCTGGCGGCCTGGGTGAGCCTGAGCCTCGGCGAGCGCCAGGCCTTGGACGCCATGCTCAGCAAGTCCACCGCGGCCAGCATGATGGAGCGCTACACCACGGCCAAGGCCCTGGCGGATGACATCCGCGCCTGGCTGGCCGGCGAGGTGCCCTCGCCGCTGCCGCCCACGCCCACGCTGTCCATGCCGCGCATCAAGCCCAGCCGCAAGCAGGCACCGCCGCGGCGGCCGGCCTGGCGCCAGTGGCTGCTGCCGGGCATCGTCGTCGGCGCCCTGGGCGTGCTGGGCCTGGCCCTGTGGGCGATGAGCCACCTGCGCGGCTGAGGGCGGCAGGCCCCGAGCCCATGCCATGGCCGGGCGAGCGCATCCCGAGGCTCAGGGGCTGTAGGCCCGCGCCGGCAGGCGCCACAGCGCATTGCTGGCGCCGTCCATCTCCGGCAGGCCCACGCCCCATTTCTGGTTGAGCCGCGGCCATTCGCCCGTGCGCCTGAGCTGCTGCAGGGCCAGCTCCAGTGTTTCGCACAGGGCGGGTCCGGGCGGCTGGCGCGAGCAGGCGAAATGCCCGCGCAGCTGGCCGATGGCGGGCCCCTCCACAGGACCCAGCTGCTGCAGCAGGCCCAGATGGGCCAGGACCGGCTGGGTGTTGCGCTCATTGGTGGCCAGCAGGGCCACGCGGCCGGTGCGCAGCATGCGCAGGCCGGTCTCCACGTCGCGCACCGTGGTCAGCCGCAGCAGGGGGCGGGCCTGCTCGAAGGCCTCGCCATAGGCCCAGCCGGCCACCTGCGCGATCTCCAGGCCGGCCAGGGCGCGGTAGTCCCCCTGCCAGTGTGGGCGCGGCGCGGGGCCGCCGTAGAAGACCAGGCGGTCCTCGTAGAAGGCCGAGGGCGCGAAGACGAAGCGCTGCTCGCGCTCGGGCGTGCGGTAGGGGCCGATGAGGATCTGGGCCTGGCCATGCTCGACCATGGCCTGGGCGCGCGGCCAGGGGTAGTGCTCGAAGCGCAGCTGCCAGCCCCGCTGCTGGGCGACGGCCTGCAGCAGCTCCACCGCCAGGCCCTCCGGCGGATTGCCCGGCACGGGCATGAACAGCCGGGGAAAGCTGGTGCCCACGGCCAGGACCTGCTGCGCCATGGCGCCAGACGCCATCACCACGACGCACAGGCCTGCCACCCACCCCCGCCAGCGACCCATCATGAGGCACCTTCCCTGTCCAGGTGGGCAGATGATAGGGAGGGGCAGGGCGGCTGTCAGCCCTGGCACCGGGTGGCAGCAGGGCTGTCAGGGGCGGCTTGTATGATTCGCGGCCCGGTGCCGAGGGCGCCGGATCAGCCCCTGCCGCCATGTCCGCCGATCCCACTGCCACCCTGAATCCCGCCCAGCTCGAAGCCGTGCACCATCTGCACGGGCCCTGCCTGGTCGTGGCCGGTGCGGGTTCGGGCAAGACCCGCGTGATCACCACCAAGATTGCCCGTCTGCTGCAGGCCGGCTACCAGGCGAAGAACATCGCCGCCATCACCTTCACCAACAAGGCCGCGCAGGAAATGCGCGAGCGGGCCAAGGGCCTGGTGGGCGCGCGGGCGGCCAAGGACCTGGCTATCTCCACCTTCCACTCCCTGGGCGTGCGCCTGCTGCGCGAGGAAGGCACGCGGGTTGGCCTGAAGGAGCAGTTCTCCATCCTGGACAGCGACGACGTGCTGGGCGTGCTGCGCGATGCCGGCGGCACCACCGACGCCAACATGGCCAAGCAGTGGCAGTGGACCATCTCGCTGTGGAAGAACATGGGCCTGAACGCCGAGATGGCGCTCAAGGCCGCCAAGGACGAGCAAGAGCGCGTGGCCGCCGTCGTGATGGGCCGCTACCAGGAGCGCCTGGCCGCCTACCAGGCGGTGGACTTCGACGACCTCATCAGCCTGCCCCTGAAGCTGCTGACCGAGGACGCCGAGGCCCGCGGCAAGTGGCAGGACACCCTGCGCTATGTGCTGGTGGACGAATACCAGGACACCAACTCCGTGCAGTACGAGCTGCTCAAGGCCATCGTGGGCGAGCGCGGCATGTTCACCGCCGTGGGCGACGACGACCAGAGCATCTACGGCTGGCGCGGCGCCACCATCGAGAACCTCAAGCGCCTGCCGGTCGACTACCCCAATCTCAAGATCATCCCGCTGGAGCAGAACTACCGCTCCACCGGCGCCATCCTGCGCGCGGCCAACAACGTCATCGAGACCAATCCCAAGCTCTTCCAGAAGAAGCTGTGGAGCGAGTACGGCGACGGCGAGCCCATCGCCCTGGTCGAGGCCGACGGCGAGGAGCACGAGGCCGAGCGCGCCGTGGCCCGCATCCAGGCCATCCGGGCCAGCCTCGGGGCCAAGGTCAAGTTCGCGGACTTCGCCATCCTCTACCGCGCCAACCACCAGGCGCGCATCTTCGAGCAGGCCCTGCGCCGGGCCGAGATCCCCTACAAGGTCAGCGGCGGCCAGAGCTTCTTCGACAAGAGCGAGATCAAGGACCTCTGCGCCTGGCTGCGACTCTTGGTCAACCAGGACGACGACCCCGCCTTCCTGCGCGCCGTCACCACGCCCAAGCGCGGCATCGGCCACACCACCCTGGGCGCGCTGAGCCAGTTCGCGGGCCGCTGGAAGATCAGCATGTACGAGGCGCTGTTCTCGGACTCGCTGTCCACCGTGCTCAACAAGAAGGCCATCGGTTCCCTGCACGAGTTCGGCCGTTACCTCAATGACCTCGAGTACCGCGCACGCCATACCGAGGGCGCCGAGGACGCCAAGACGCTGATGCTGGAGTGGCTCAAGGACATCGGCTACGAGCAGCACCTCTACGACAACGACGAGAACGAGAAGGCCGCCGCCGCGCGCTGGAGCAACGTCCTCGATTTCGTCGACTGGGTGGCCAAGCGCTGCGGCGGCCAGCTGGCCCAGGACGGCGGCGCCACCTTCGAGGAGCCCAAGCAGACGGTGCTGCAGGTCGCTCAGACCATCAGCGTGATCCTGTCGCTCTCCGAGCGCGGCGAGGAGCAGGACCAGGTCGTGCTGACCACCCTGCACGCCTCCAAGGGCCTGGAGTGGCCGCATGTCTTCCTGGCCGGCGTCAACGAGGGCCTGCTGCCCTTCAAGGCCGACGACGAGGAGATGACCGCCCAGCGCCTGGAGGAGGAACGCCGCCTCATGTACGTGGGCATCACCCGCGCCCGCACCACGCTGGCCGTGAGCACCCTGCGCCGCCGCAAGAAGGCCCGCGAGATGGTGATGGGCATCCCCAGCCGCTTCATCGCCGAGATGCGACTGCACGAGTCCGGTATCAAGGAAGACCCGCGCGAGAAGCTCAAGCGCATGCGCGAGGAGCTGGCGGCCAAGGCCGCGGCCGCGGCCGCGGCGGCGAAGCAGAACGAGCGCTGAAGGGGCTGCTGCCCGTCACGCTAGGGGCGCCGCGCCCTGCCGGTGCTGCCGGCGCCTTCGCTTTGCGCAGACAATGCTGCCACCCCCAAGCGCGGCTGAAGTTCGGCCTGCTGGCATCGCATGATCCCCCCGCCCTGCGGCAGGAGCGCGCCCCGCATGAGATTCGAGACCTTTGTTGCCGGCCAATGGATGCCGCGCTACCAGTACAAGAGCTTCGAACCCACGCCCATCAACGGTGAATGGCAGTGGGAGGACCCGCACATCGCGGTGCTCCTGGAGCAGGCGAACCGGGCGCTGGGGGAGCTCAACGCCTTTTCGCTGATCGTTCCCGACGTCGATCTTTTCATCCAGATGCATGTGGTCAAGGAGGCGCAGACCTCCAGCCGCATCGAGGGCACGCAGACCGAGATGGACGAGGCCCTGCTGCCCGAGGAGCAGGTGCTGCCCGAGAAGCGCGATGACTGGCGTGAGGTGCACAACTACATCGACGCAGTGAACACGGCCGTCGCCGCACTGGCCGAGCTGCCTCTGTCCAATCGCCTGCTCAAGCAGACGCATGCCACGCTGATGCAGGGCGTGCGCGGGGAGCACAAGCAGCCGGGCGAGTTCCGCAGCAGCCAGAACTGGATCGGCGGCTCCAGCCTCCAGGACGCCGCCTTCATCCCTCCGCATCATGAAGGCGTGGCCGAGCTGATGAGCGATTTGGAGAAGTTCCTTCACAACGAGGCGGTGGCCGTGCCGCACCTGGTGCGGATCGCGCTGGCGCACTACCAGTTCGAGACCATCCACCCGTTCCTGGACGGCAACGGGCGGATCGGGCGGCTGATGATTCCGCTGTACCTCGTGAGCTGCGGCATCCTGGCCAAGCCCTCGCTGTACCTCTCAGACTTCTTCGAGCGCAACCGGGCCAGCTACTACGACGCCCTGATGCGGGTGCGGACCAGCCATGACCTCATCCACTGGGTGCGTTTCTTCCTGAGCGGCGTGGCCGAGACCGCACGCAAGGGACGGGATGTGTTCCGGGCGGTCCTGCAGTTGCGCACTGAAGTCGAGCAGCAGGTGATGAGCCTGGGCAAGCGAAGTGCGACCGCCCGCGAGGCGCTGCACCTGCTCTACCGCAAGCCTGTGGTCACGGCCGGGCGGTTGGTGGCCGAGCTGGGCATCAGCACCCCAACTGCCAACGTCTTGATCCGCGAATTCGAGCGCCTGGGCCTCCTGCGCGAGAACACGGGGCGCCAGAAGGGGCGCGTCTATGTCTTTGATCGCTACCTCAGCTTGTTCATAAGTTAAAGAAGATCCGTTTTCTTTACCTTAGATGGCACTTAAAGTAAACATGGTGTGGATCGTTGGCCGGCCCGCACTGCTTCCAAGCACAGCAACTTCCTGCCTCATGTCGTTTCGACTTTGTCTTGCCATCCTGCCTCTGGCCGCTGCCGCTGCCGCCATGGGCACGGCCCACGCCCAGACCGAATCCAAGCCCTCCGCCCTCGTCGCCCAGCGCATCGGTCGGCCTCAGCTGGCGTTGGCGCCCGACCCCGCGCCCTTCCTGAGCGAGCTGCCGGATCGCGCCAGCTTCGACCGCATGGCCCGCGTCTACGACCCGGGCACGCCTGAGGCGCAGCCGCATGTGCTGTTCGTGATCGACCGGCAGGCGGCGCAGGGCAAGGTCTATTTCGTCAACACGCGGCGCCATGCCCTGCATGAGGACTTCCTCAAGGCGCGCCATCTGGTGACCAGCTGGGAGCCGGGGGTGCGCACGCGGCTCTACCAGCAGCCGCAGCGGCGCTTCATCCTGGGCATGGTCAGCTGGCAGCCGCAGCTCAAGGGCTTTGTCTTCGAATTCTGGGAGGGCGACCGCCAGACGCCCGAGCTGCTGCGCACGGCGCAGGCGGTGCTGGCTCGCGACATGAGCTTCGCGCCCCTGCGCTTCAAGGCCAATGCCGCCCAGCACGAGCAGGTGGCGCAGGAGGCCGGCATCGAGGCGGTGACGCAGGCCCAGCTCATCGCCGGCCGCAGCGCGCTGGCCTACAACCCGGGGCGTGCCTTCGGCCGCCTGCGCCTGGTGGAGGATATCGAGCAGGTCGACGACCTCGCGCCGGAGGACATCGTCGTGCTGCGCGAGGCCCCGCTGGCGCTGCCGCCGGTGGCCGGCGTGATCCTGGCCTCGCCCTCGACGGCACTCTCGCACGTCAACCTGCTGGCCAAGGGCTGGGGCATTCCCAACCTCTACCTCAAGGACGCCTGGCAGCAGCTGCAGGGCCTGGACGGGCAGACGGTGTGGCTCGACGTGCGGCGTGGCAGCCAGCGGATCGAGGCGCGCGCCGAGGCGC
Source organism: Roseateles flavus (assembly GCF_039872765.1). Classification (NCBI taxonomy): domain Bacteria; kingdom Pseudomonadati; phylum Pseudomonadota; class Betaproteobacteria; order Burkholderiales; family Sphaerotilaceae; genus Roseateles; species Roseateles flavus. Next base: position 293,987 of record NZ_JBDPZC010000001.1, read on the forward strand.
CCGCCGGCTGGCGCCCGGTGTCACGGCAGGCCAAGGCGCGTCTGCTGAGCGCGCCGGACCTGCGCCGCCAGCAGCCTCTGCCCCTGGCGCAGATGCGCCTGAAGGACATGAGCGCCTGTGGCGGCAAGGCCGCGCGCCTGGGCGAGCTGCAATGGCTGCAGTCGCAGGGCCGGCTGCCGGCCACGGCGCCGGTGCCGGACGGCTTCTGCATCCCCTACGGTGCTTTCGCGGCCTTCATGGCCCAGCCCGAGGTGAAGGCGCGGGTGGCCCAGGCGCTGTCGGAAGGTGGCTTCGAGGGCAGCCCCGGTCAGCGCCGCGCTGTGCTCTCTCGCCTGCGCGAGGACCTGCTCGCCATGCCCCTGCCCGCCGGCCTGGAGGCGCAGTGGGAGCAGCAATGGGAGCGGCAGCTGGCCCGCGCGGGCGTCTTCGTCCGCAGCTCGTCGAATTCGGAAGACCTGGCCAACTTCAGCGGTGCCGGGCTCTACAGCACCGTGCCCAATGTGCGCACCGAACTGGCCCGCGCGGTCAAGACCGTCTGGGCCTCGGCATGGAATGCCGAGGCCTTCGAGGCCCGGCGCCAGGCCGGCCTGCGTCATGAACAGGTGCAGATGGCCGTCCTCGTGCAGAAGGCCGTGGACTCGCGCATGTCCGGCGTGATGATCACCCGGGACCCCTTCGACGCCACGCGCAGCGGCGTGGTCTATGTCTCGGCCAAGCGGGGCATCGGCATCAAGGTGGTGGAGGGCAAGCGCATTGCCGAGCAGGCGCTCTTCGAGGAGCGCAGCGGCGCCATCGAGCGCCTCTCCAGCTCGGCGGAAAGCACCGAGCTGCGCCTGGACGAGTCCGGCGGCCTGAAGGAAGTGGCCGTGGCCTCGGCTGCGGTGCTGCAGGACGCGCAGGTGCTGGCCCTCTCGCGCCTGGCCCTGGCCATCCGCCGCGAGCTGGGCGGCGTGGAACAGGACATCGAATGGGCCATCGACGGCGAAGGCCGCCTGGTGATGCTGCAGGCACGGCCCTTCGTGCAGCGCAGCGCCTACTGAGCGCCTGACGGGGTCAAGCGCCTGGCGGGGTCAGGTCTTGCCTTGCGGCGCTTGCGCACCCGCGCCGCCATGAAAAAGGGCTGCCCGAAGGCAGCCCCTTGCATGAGCGGGTCGCGGGGACTCAGCTCACCGTCAGCGTGGCGCTGCCGCTGGGCACGCGCACGGTCTTGACGCTGGCGATGGCGTCGGTGGGCGCGGCGCCGCCGCTCAGGCGCTTGACCTTCTTGAACTGGCAGACCAGCTCGGTCTTGGACAGGCTCACCACCGCATAGCCCTGGGCATCCGTGTCCGCATGCTTGATCCAGGGGTTGTTGAGCGCGGGGGCGGCGCCGGTCGTGGCGTTGGCCAGCGGGTTCAGGCGCTTGACGATCTCGCTGGAAGGCACGGACGCAGGCGGGATGCCCAGCGCCGCGGCCAGCTTCTGCTGGATCAGGCCGTAGAGCGTCATCGCTGCTGCCGAGCGGCCGGTCGCGGCCAGCATGGCGATGGTGCCGGCGATCACGCCGCCCATGCCACCCGTGAGGGTCTCGTCGAAGGTGTTGATGATGGCCGTGGACAGGCCCGGCGTAGGCTGCACCGCGGCGGCCGGGATCATGCCGGCCTGGATCGCCCCCATCACCGCTGCCTGGACGGCGGCCGTGTTGCTGAGGTCGGTCACGCCCGCGGCCTGCGCGATGCCTGCCGACAGCATCTTGATCGCGATGCCTTCGGCCTCGGCCTCGCTGGTGGCCACCAGGGGCTTGAGGTCGCTGAAGCCCGGCTGGCTGGCGGCGCCCAGGAAGTAGCTGAAGAAGCTGTTGGAGGACATGCCGGCGGTGACCAGGTCCACCATGGCGGGCACGGGCGTCGCGGCCTTGTAGTCGACCATCACCTGGCCGGCGTAGAAGGCGTGGATGTCACCGGTGACGGCCACCACGTTGCTGATCTTGTTGTCCACGATGTGCTTCATCAGCGCCTGGCGTTCGGCGTTGTAGCCGTCCCACTGGTCGGCGTTGAGGATGAAGCGCTGCTTGAAGGCCGCGGGGGCGGTAGGCAGGGCGGCGCCGTCCACGCTCATCTTCAGCAGCGAGGTCTCGTTGCCCCAGATCTTCCACTGGGCGGTCGACGCCGTGAGGGTCTGCAGGAACCACTGGCGCTGGGCGGCGCCCAGCACGCTCACCAGACCCAGCGGGTCGGGCAGCTGCTTGCCGGCGGCCAGCTTGGCGGCCTCGACGGCGTTGAGCGTGGTCTCCGGCACCATGTAGCGGGCGCCGATGGAGCCGATGGCCTGGCCGGTCAGTGGGTTGGGGGCGGCCTCGGGGATGAGGTGGTCGGCGCGGTAGAGGCGCTGGTCCGTCATCACCAGGTGCATCAGCTTGCCGAACTTCAGCTCGCGGTAGATGCGGATGTTGCTGATGCCGTAGCCCGGGTCCAGCGTGAAGCTGACGTCGGCCGGCATGAACTCGAACCAGGCCTGGCTTGCCGAGCGGCGGCGCGAGGTCTGGGCGGTGTTGTCGCCCACCGAGGTGGCGGCATTGAACGTGCCGTTGTCGTAGGTCTCGCGGTCCTGCCAGCAGTCGTCGGAGAACTCGTGGTCGTCCCAGATGGGCACGAAGGCGAAGCGCTCGTGCACGGCCTGCAGGCGCGGGTCGCTGCGGTAGCGCTTGTAGAGGTAGCGGTAGTCAGCCAGGGTGGTGGCGTACTTGCCCTTGCCGGGCAGGTCGCTGCCATTGGGCAGCAGCAGGGCGGTGTGGGCAGGCTCGACGCCGCCGGCCTGGTAGTCCGCACCCACGGCTTCGTAGATGTAGTCGCCCAGATGCACGACGAAGTCCACCGGTTCCTTGGCCAGCTCGACCATGCCGGCCCAGTGGTTCACGCTCCAGTCCTGGCAGGTGGTGAAGGCGAACTTGAGGCTGTCGATGTCGGCGTCGGTCGCGGGGGCAGTCTTGAAGCGGCCCACCTTGGAGCGGCTGTCGCCGGCCTGGAACTGGTAGAAGTAGGTGGTCGCCGCCTTCAGGCCGCTGATGCGGTGGCGCAGGGTGTTGTCGTAGAAGGCGTAGACGGGCACTTCCAGGTCGGCATCGAAGCTGCCGGCCAGGGCGGTGTTGCTGCCCAGCAGGGCGCTGTTGTCGGCGGCGGTGATGCGCAGGCGGACCTTGAAATTGGCGTCGACGCTGGCGGGCGTGATGTCATCGGCGCCGGCCGGCACCACGCGGGCCCACAGCAGCACGCCATCGCTGCGCGGATCGCCCGAGGCCACGCTCTGCGGGAACTTGTAGGCGCCGCTGGCGGATGCGGTCTCGGGCAGCGGGGTGCTGCTGCCGGGGAAGGTCTCGGGCAGGGGCAGCACGGTGCTGCCGTTGTCACCGCCGCCCATGCAGCCGGCGAGGCCGCCCAGGGCGGAGGAAGCGGTGATCAGGGCGCCGGTCTGCACGACCGAACGGCGCAGGAAATTGCGACGGTCCATGAGGGACTCCAATCAGGATGAGGGCGGGAGCACTGGGGCTCCCGCGGGGTCAGGTCTTGTCCGGGTAGGGGACGGTATCGAGGCGCGTTCAGAAGCTGTGGTTCAGCTGCAGGCCCAGCGTGGTGGCCTTGCTCTGGTAGTTGCCACGCACGGTCGCATTGCTGCAGTTGCAGGGCTTCTCGCCTTCGCCGTCGTCGGTGATGGACATGGGGGCGTCCTTCAGCTTCACATAGCCCAGGGCCAGGTCGACGCTGGTCTGGGCGCTGAACTTCCAGTTCATGCCGAAGGCCAGCCAGTCGCGGTCGGAATCCGGCAGGGCGGCTCCGCGGTACTGGCCCTGCACGGGCGACTTGTCGCGTGCGGCGCCGGCACGCAGGGTCAGCTTGTCGTTGAACTGGTACTGGGCGCCGACGGAGGCGCGCCAGACGTTCTTCCAGTGCTCGGGCGTGATGGACGGCGGCGTGGTGCTGTCGAACTTGATGCGCAGCTCCTCCAGCGTCGACTGGCGGTGCCAGGTGGTGTCGGCCATCAGGGCCCAGCGCTTGTTGAGCTGGTGGAAGATGTGGAAGGACACGGAGTCCGGCGTCTTCACCTCCAGGCTGGCGCCGGAGTCGTTGTGGTCCAGCTTGCCCTTGCCGTCATAGGGCGCGCCGGTGGCGGCGGCCAGCACGTTGGCGGGCAGGGTGGCCGGCTGGGTCCAGTCGGCGCTGCCCTTGAGCTTGTGCCGGATGCCCGAGCGCCAGGCCACGCCCACGCGGGTCTGCTCGTCCAGCTCCCACAGCAGGGCCAGGTTCATGCCCAGTCCCCAGTCCTGTCCCTTGACGTGCACGCCGCCGTCGAACATGGGATTGGCATAGACCTGGGCGGCCTGCTGCTGCAGCTGCACGGCGATGCCGGAGGCGCCCGCCGCGGCCGCCTGCTGAGCCGCGGCCAGCAGGCCGGCGGCATAGGCGTTGCCATAGGGCACGGCGCGCTTGATGTCACCGTGCATGTACTCCAGCGTCAGGCCGGCGGACACCGAGAGCTGCTTGGCCGGCTTCCAGGCCACATTGGGGTTGAAGGCCAGAGACTTCAGCTCCACGAAGTTGACGTTGTAGCGGCCACCCCAGTCCGGGCGGTAGTCCAGCTTGGCGCCGGAGGGCACGAAGATGCCCAGGCCGTAGGCCAGATCGTCGGAGGCCTTGTAGGCGCCGTAGAGGTGCGGCACGAAGGTGGCCTTGGTGGGCTCGACCACGTCGCCGGCCACCGAGGTGGCCTTGGGCTGGAAGCCCGAGCCCGGCAGGCTGATGTAGGAGCCGGCATCGGTGAACTTCACCTTGGGGTCCACGTAGTCCAGCACGCCGCTGACATGCCAGCCCTTGCCCAGGCGGGTCAGGCCGGCGGGGTTGGTGAAGATCGTGCTGGCGTCGACGGCTTCCGCGCCGTTGGAGTTGGCCGTGCCTTCGGCGGCCGCGCTCTGGGTGCCGAAGCGGTAGCCCGAGGCCAGGGCCTGGCCGGCGCACAGGGCCAGGCCGGCAAGCGCCAGCAGGCGCAGGCGGGGGGCGGAGCGTTGGGGGCGGTCGGCGTGCGCGCGCGCGCCAGCCTGCAGGATGCGGTGCATGGAGGTCTCCTCTTTGTCGTGGTGACGGAGAGCGACGCGTCGCTGTCCGGGATCACATGGGAGACCGATTCTGCGAAGGCTTTGTTGCAAGGGGGCGAGGGAAAATGCCGGGGCTGTCGTTCGCCGCCGACGAATCGCGATGGATTAGAGACTTGTCTCCAGAACGACAATGTGCTGGGGCTCCGGGCGTCCTCGATCCTCACCGGCGCCTTGCGGGCTAACCCCGGCGCCGCACGGCACGGGCCGCGGCCAGAATGCCGGCCATGCGATCTCCCTTCCTGCTGCCTCTGCTCATCCTGGTGTCCGCCTGCATCGCCATCGCCTCGCTGGGCGGTCTGGGCCTGAGCCCGGAACTGGGCTTCGCGGCCAAGCCGCTCACCACCATCCTCATCCTGCTGTGGGCCTGGCCCCGGGGGGCAGACAGCGCCCGGGCGGCCCGCTGGCTGCGCTGGGGCCTGCTGTTCTCCCTGGGGGGCGACGTGGCCCTGCTGTGGCCCGAGGCCGGCTTCCTGCCGGGCCTGGTGAGCTTCCTGATCGCCCATCTCTGCTACATCGTGGGCTACTGCCAGCGCTCGCGCTTCGGCCGGCCCTGGTGGCCTTTCGCGCTCTACGCCCTGGTGGCGGGCGCGGTGCTGCACCGGCTGTGGCCGGGCATTCCGGGCGATCTGCGGATCCCCGTGCTGGTCTATGTGGGCTGCCTGGCCAGCATGGCCTCCCAGGCCTGGGCCTGGTGGCGCAGCAGCATGGGCGGGCCGGACGAGGCCCTGGCGCGGCGCGCGGCCTGGGGCGGCACGCTGTTCCTGTTCTCGGACGCGATGATCGCGATCAACAAGTTCGCCTTTGCCGGCCAGCTGCCTCACGCCACGCTGCTGATCCTCAGCACCTACTGGCTGGCGCAGTGCTGCTTCGTGGCCAGCCTGCGCCCGGCGCTGGCGCCGGACGAGGCGGGGGGCTGATCACATGCCCTTGAAGAGGTGGGTGTAGCTGCGGCTCACCTCGAGCTTCTCGGTGAGACCCTTGACGGCCACCAGCTGGCGGCCGCGGAAGTCCCGGCTGATGCCGGCGATGGCCTTCACATTGACCAGCGTGGAGCGGTGGATCTGCCAGAACAGCTGCGGGTCCAGCTCGTCCACCAGCTCCTTGATGGGCTTGCGGATCAGCGCCTCGATGCCGGCGGTCTGGACGCGGGTGTACTTCTCGTCGGAGATGAAGAAGAGCACGTCCTCGACCGGGATCATCTGGATGCTCTGACCCACGGTGGCCTGGATCCACTGCAGGTACTTGGGCGCCCCGCCGGGATTCAGCTGGGCCGAGAGCTTGTGCAGCAGCTGCTGCATGGGCTGGCCGGTCGGCAGGGCGGCCGTGGGCGCCTCGCCGGCCTCGGCCTCGCTGCGCTGGGCCAGGCGCTTCTTGACCCGCGCCACGGTGATGGCCAGGCGCTCGCGCTCGGCGGGCTTGAGCACGTAGTCCGCCACGCCCTGCTCGAAGGCCTCGACGGCGTACTGGTCATAGGCGGTGATGAAGACGATCTCGGGCACCAGCCAGCTGTCGTCGTCCGGGAGCTGCACGATCTGGCGGGCGGCATCCACGCCGGTCAGGCCCGGCATGCGGATGTCCAGGAAGACCAGGTCCGGGCGGTGCTCGCGACACAGCTCCACGGCTTCCAGGCCGTTCTTGGCCTCGGCCACGATGTCCAGCTCGGGCCAGACCTCCATCAGCCGGCTGCGCAGCTGCTCCCGCATCAGGCGTTCGTCGTCGGCCAGCACGGCGCGGATGCGGCCGTCGGCGCTGTCTTGGGTGGTGTCGTTCATGGGCGGGATGCTAAAGGCGTCAGGTGGCGGGCGGGGCTACAGGTTGACCCGGAGACCGCCCCGGATGGCGCGCTCAGGGACGGGGCGCCGGTGCGGCCGCCCGGGCCTTGGGGCGACGCAGCAGCAGCCACAGCACCAGGATCACCAGGAAGGCCGGCGAGAACACCACGGCGCCCACGCCGCAGAACACCAGCACCAGCAGGCCCACCACGCCGCCCACGATCAGCAGGGGCAGGCCCACGGCGAAGAGCAGCACCAGGGGCAGCACGATGAAGCACACCAGCCCGCCAACGCCCAGGCCGATCAGGGCGCCGATGAAGTCGCCGAGGTCCGGGTCGGTCCATTCGTCACCGTTGACGACGATGTGGACACCGGGCTCGGAGAAGACATGGTGCGCCAGGCTGAATCCGCCGAGGATGCTCAGCAGCACCACGCCCAGGGCGAGGATGAAGAAGGCCTTGAAGAGGGTTCTCATGCGGAAGCTCCTTGTTCGTCGGTGCGGCTGCGGTAGGGCACGGTGATGGTCACCACGGTGCCGGAGGGCTGGTTGGCGGCGATGGTCACGCTGGCGCGGCCGCCATACAGCAGGGAGAGTCGTTCGCGGATGTTGGCCAGGCCCACGCCGGTGCCGGCGGTGGCGGCGCGGCCGAAGCCTAGGCCGGTGTCGGCCACCGTGATGGCCAGCTTGCCGTGCAGCACCTCGGCGCGCACCTTGAGGCTGCCGCCCTCGGCCTTGGGTTCCAGGCCGTGCTTGATGGCGTTCTCGACCAGGCTCTGGATCATCATGGGCGGGAACTCGGCGGAGAGCAGCCCGTCGGGCACGTCGATCTCGGTCTGCAGCCGGTCCTCCATGCGCACCTTGAGGATCTCCAGGTAGGGCCGGATCACCGCCAGCTCGCGGCCCAGGTCACGCACGCCGGCGGCATTGGCCTCGCGCATGGTGGGCATGGAGGCGCGCAGCAGGGCGATCAGGTTGCGCTGCATCTGGGAGGCGCGCGGCGGGTCGGTCTCGATCAAGTGATCAATGGAGGCCAGGGTATTGAAGAGGAAGTGCGGCTCCACCTGTGCCTGCATGGCGGCCATGCGGGCCTCGACGACCTGGCGCTTGAGCGACTCGGCCTCGGCCGTCTCGGTGGCCTGCGCCGCCTTCACCTCGGCCTGGATGCGGCCCTTGTAGGTCGCCTTGACCAGGGCCGAGGCCAGCACGAAGAGGATGGAGAAGTCGATCAGGAACTCGCCCCAGTGGATGACCCGCACGCGGGAGTGCCAGCCGGTGCTCGCCTCCTCCTGGGTCTTCTCCAGCTCGGCGACCACCTTGTCCAGCTCCTCCTGGACCTGGCGGCGGGCGTCCTCGGCCTCGTCGCGGGCGGCCCGGGCTTCCTCCAGCTGCTGCCGGGCGGACTCCTGGGACTGCTTCAGCGCCTCCTCCAGCTGGCTGCGCAGCTCGTCCTCGCTCACCTCGACCTTGGCGGGCTTGCCGGCCTTGTCTGACTTGTCCGCCTTGTCCACGGGCACCCGCACCACCAGATTGGGCAGGTTGATGTGCACGCCTTCCTCCACCGCCTTGTCGGCCGAGGCCGGGGCGCTGGCGCTGGCCGCCGGCTTGGGGCGCTGCTCGATGCGGATGCCGTGCTTGTCGATCGCCACGTCCAGGTGCACGCCGTCCTCGCCCTTGCCGAGCTTCTCGGCGATCTTGCGGGCGGACTCCTCCAGCGATTCCTCGTCCTTGTGCGTGATCCTGGGCGGCGCCTTGGGCACCGGCTTGGGCTTGGTCACGCTCTTGACGGGCGGCGCACCCTCGTACTGCTCGGTGATGCGCCAGGTGAAGGGCGGCATGTTGCTGAGGATGTTGGCGCCGATGATCAGCAGGATGGACAGCAGGATGAAGCGCCGCCAGCTGATGCTCACCAGCCAGCTGGCATAGACGTGGAAGCCACGCACGCTGGCCCGGGCGAAGCGCTGCCAATGCTCATACCAGGTGGGGGAGGGGTGGGCGTTCATGGAATGGACCTGCTTTTGCTGTTGAGACGGACTGTACGCAAGCCGCACCGGGCGCCCCAGGCGCAGGCGACAGGCTGCACGGACCAGGGCCCCATCTGCACCCCGTCCGGATGGGCGCGGCAGCCCCGCGCCGGCCTCCACCCAGGGGGCCCGCCCACTTCGTGACACAGGTCACGCCGGGCAGCCCCGGGCGTGGCGCCGTCATCGAGCCATCACAGCCCCTGCCTACCGTGCCGGCACGGACCGCCAGGAGAGCGGTTCTCTTCGGATGGGATGAACGAGATGAAATACTGGCAAAGCCTGAGGAGCCGGTTGCTGTTGGCGGCCCTGCTGTGTCTGGCCATGGGCACCCTGCCGCTGGTGCAGGGTGGGCGCGAGGCGGGGGAGGCGCTGGAGCGGGCCGAGCGGCAGTCTCTGGCGCTGCGGTTGAACAAGGGCTGGTGGACCGTCATGGAGCTGGCCCAGCAGCAGCGCCAGGCCGCCCTGATGCCGGACGCCGGCACGGCTGCGGCCTCCGACGCGCCGCTGCGCCAGGCTCTGCAGCGCCAGCAGACGGAGCTGGCCGCCGCGCCGGGCCTGGGCGAGCTCGCGCCCGCGGCGGCCGCCCTGGCGCAGGACTGGGGCGCGCAGGGCCCCGCCGCCAGCGCGACCACGCCCCAGGCCCGGCTGCAGGCCTTCGATCACTGGCTTCAGGCTCTGCAGCGCGAGGTGGACCGGCTGCACCTGCAGTCCGGCCTGTGGCGGGAGGCCGACCCGGCCGTGCATTTCGGCAGCCTGGCTGCCCTGCAGGAGGCGCCGCGCGCCGTCGAGGCCCTGAGTCAGCTGCGCGATCTCAGCCGCGCCGCCCTGGTCGACGACGTGGCCGCCATGGCGGCGGCCCAGACCCGCTACGCCGTGCACGGCGAGGCCATGGAGGCCCTGCTGCTGCGCCTGCCCCAGGGCAGCGCGCTGGCTCAGGCCTTGAGCCAGCAGCGCCAGACCCTGCTGGCCACGCTGCAGCAGGCTGCCGCCGATCCGTCCTTCCCCCTGGATCAGCTGGTGAGCCAGCTGGAGGCCGCGCGCGGCCAGCAGCTCTCGCTGAGCCAGCAGCTGCTGGCCCAGGTGCAGGCCACGCTGCAGCGCCAGGAGGCGCAGCGGCGTGAGGCGCGCTGGCAGCAGCTCGGCCTGACCCTGCTGCTGCTGGGCGCCGCGGTGGCCCTGATGGCCTGGACCTTGCGCAGCGTGCTGCAGGGCCTGGGCGAGGCCGTCCATGTGGCCCGGCGCATTGCCCAGGGCGACCTCTCCGTGCAGGTGCCGCAGGACCGGCCGCTGGAGCTGGCCCGGCTGCTGGCCGCCGTCGAGGCCATGCGCCAGCGCCTGCAGGGCATGGTGCAGGGCATGGGCCAGGTGGCGGCGCGCATCCAGGAGGCCGCGGGCGAGATCGCGCAGGGCAACGAGGACCTGGGCGAGCGCACCGAGCAGGCCTCGTCCCGCCTGCAGCAGACCAGCGCCTCGATGGAAACGCTGTCCGCGGCCGTCAGCGGCACCGCCGGGCTGGCCGAGCAGGCCTCCGAGGTGGCGCGGGCCGCCAGCGCCGTGGCGGTCCGGGGCGATGTGGCCGTGCAGGAGGTGATCCTCAACATGCAGGCCCTGCACCAGGCCTCGGGCCAGATCGGCAGCATCAGCGAGCTGATCGGTGGCATTGCCTTCCAGACCAATCTGCTGGCCTTGAATGCGGCGGTCGAGGCGGCCCGGGCGGGCGAGCAGGGGCGGGGCTTCTCGGTCGTGGCCGCGGAGGTGCGGGCCCTGGCCCAGCGCTGCTCGGGCGCGGCGGCGGAGATCCAGCAGCTGACCCGCAGTTCCGTCGAGCGCATGAGCAGCGGCGCCGAGCTGGCGCGTGGGGCCGGCGGCATGATGCAGCAGATGCTGGCCAGCGCGCGCGACGTCTGCGGCGTCGTGACGCAGATCGAGGGCAAGTCCTCGCACCAGCGGCGTGACATCGCCGAGCTGACGCTGGCCGTGCAGAACGTGGATCAGCTCACCCAGCAGAACGCCGCGCTGGTGGACCAGTCGCGCGCGGCCGCGGCGGCCCTGCGCGAGCAGGCCGGCACCCTGGCCGGGCAGATCGCGCAGTTCAGGCTGGCCTGAAGGCGGCGGTCCTACTCGAGCTTGCAGCCCTGGCGCATGGCCAGTTGCTGCGTGTCGCGGATCCGTCGCATGGCGGATTCGGCCTGGGCGTCGTAGATGCGGCTGCCCGACGCACGCCCCTGGCGGACGGCGTTGTTGTAGTTGCCCCAGGCTTCGCCATATTGCTTGGCCATGCTGTCGCAGAGGCTGGAGTTGCCGTTGCCGCTGCTGCCCTCCGTGCGGCGTTCGGTCGGGCGGCTGCCGAGGGCGGTGCCGCCCGCGCCCGGTGTTTCAGCGGCTGCGCGGTCCTTGGGCAGGGCGTCGATGCGCGCCTTTTCCCGGGCCACGCGCTGGCGGGCCTCCGCCACCTCCTCGTCGGTGGGGCCGGCCGAGATGGACACCTGGTCCGCCTTGCCCTCGTCGCAGGGGGTGGACTGGTAGGTGGTCTGGCCCTTGCGCTGGCACTTGTAGACCTGGGACCAGGCGGGCGCAGCCAGGCCAAGGCTGGCGATCAGCAGCCATTTCAGGGGGCCGTTGCCGGGGGTTCGGGTCGTCGTGAGGGTCAGGTCGTCCATGGGTGCGCCGCTCGAGGGTTGCGGCGGGCAGTATGCCAAAGTCGCGCAAGAAAAAGGCCCGCCGAGGCGGGCCTTGTGCCATCGTCCGGGCGCCGGGACGGTGCCGGGGCCCGATGCGGCCGCTTACTGGCGCACGGCCTCGACCTGGATGATCAGCTTGACCTCCTTGGGGAAGCCCCAGGCCAGGCCGTAGTCGATGCCCCACTGGGTGCGGTCGATGGTGGTCTCGAAGTCGCCGCCGCAGACCTCGCGCTTGAGCATGGGGCTCTGGTAGCAGTTGAAGTGCTTGGCCGTCAGGGTGACGGGGGCGGTCTTGTCCTTGAGCGTCAGCTGGCCGCTGACCGCGGTGACCTTGTCGCCGTCGAAGCTGAACTTGTCACCCACGAACTTGGCCTGGGGCCACTTGGCGCTGTTGAAGAAGTCATCGCCCTGCAGGTGCTTGTTCATGCCGTCCACGCCGGTGTTGACCGAGGCGATGTCGAAGCTGATCTGCACCTTGCCGGTCTTGGCGGCGCGGTCGATCTCCACGGTGCCTTCCTTCTTGTCGAAGCGGCCGCGGTTGGTCGAGGTGCCGAAGTGCTGGATCTCGTAGGTCACGAAGGTGTGGGTCGGCTCGATCTGGTACTTGGCGGTCTCGGCCTGGGCAAGCACGCAGGCGGCCAGCAGGGCGGAGGCGATCAGGGTCTTCTTCATGGGGTTCCTGTGGGTTGGGAGGGGGAGGGGATGAGAGGCGCGGCTCAGAGGGGGGCCACGCCGGAGAACACGAGCTTGAGCTTGACGGTGACTTCGTTGGCGACCATGGAGGTGTCGCTCCACTCGCCGTCGCCGATCTTGAAGTCCAGGCGCTTGAGCACGAAGCTGCCGCTGGCGGTGGTCAGGCCCTTGTCCTGCACGAGGGCGACGGGCACGCTGAGGTCCTTCTGCAGGCCCTTCATGCTCAGCTTGCCGGCCACCTCGAAGCGGTTGCCGCCCAGGGGCTTGATGGCGCTGCTGGTGAAGACGGCCTGGCCCAGCTTCTTGCTGTCGAACCAGGCCGGCTTGGCCAGCTCGGCGTCCAGCATGGGGTCGCCCAGGGTGACGCTGGAGAGGTCGATGCTGAACTGCACCTTGCCGGCCTCGGCCTTCTTCGGGTCAAAGCCCAGCTGGGCTTCAAAGCGCTTGAACTTGCCGTCCACCGGCACGCCCATCTGCTTGCTGACAAAGCTCAGCTCGCTCTGCGCGGCGACCAGGGCGGGAGCGGCGGCCGGGGCCGCAGCGGGGGCGGCAGGAGCCGGCTTGGCCTTCTGGGCCAGGACCGGGGCGGTGATCAGGCCCAGGCTCAGCAGCAGGGCGGCGGTGACGGTGGTCTTCATTCGGAGGGGCTCCACGGGCAATGGGTTCACGGGCTTCAGCGACGGGCCGGCATCATGCGCAGCAGCAGGCCGTCCTTGTCGATCAGGTGGTGCTTGAGGGCGGCAGCCACATGGGCGAGGACCAGCAGGGCCAGGCCCCAGGCCAGCAGCTCGTGCAGCTCCTTCAACTGGTGGGCGAGGGGCTTGTCCACCGGCACGAAGTCCGGCAGCGGCAGCACGCCAAACCACACGATGGGGAAACCGGCCGCCGAGCTGTAGGCCCAGCCGCTCAGCGGCACGGCGAAGAAGGCCAGGTACAGCAGGAAGTGCACCGCATGCGCGGCGCGGGCCTGCCAGGCGGGCATCGGCAGGTCGGCCGGCGGGCGGTGGCCCAGGCGCCACAGCAGGCGCAGGGCGGACAGCGCCAGGATGGTCACGCCCGCCCACTTGTGCCAGTTGAAGAGCTTCAACCGGGTGGGCGACAGCGGCAGGTCCGACATGTACAGGCCCATGCCGAAAGCGCCCACGATGGCGACGGCCAGCAGCCAGTGCAGGGCCATGGCGGTGGCGGTGTAGCGGGGCGTCCGGGTGGGCAGGTTCATGGCGATTCCTCGGTGAATGGACGTGAGTGTCGCGGCCGGCCGCCGCGGGCGGTTTCAGCTTGCTTGAGGTCAAGGTTCAGTGGATTTGAACGGAGGACGGGCTCACCCTGCCGGAGGTCATGGGCCTGTCACGCGGGGCCCGCAGACTGGCGGGCTCCTGCCGTCTTCCTCTGGAGAGCCCCATGGACCTGATCGACCGCATCGAGGCCCTGTTCCTGCGCCGTGGGCGCGCCACCTACGAGAGCGAGGCCCCGCAGGCCGTGCCGGTGCTGGCCCATGCCCTGCAGTGCGCGCAGCTGGCGGAGTGGGCCCATGCCGACCACGAGCTGGTGGCCGCCTCCTTGCTGCATGACCTGGGCCAGCTGATCGACGCCGAGGCCCAGGCGCCGCTGCGCATCGAGTCCCACGAGACCGCGGCCCTGCCCCTGCTGGCCCAGGGCTTCGGCCCCGGCGTGCTGGAGCCCATCCGCCTGCATGTGCAGGCCAAGCGCTATCTGGTGTCGACCGAGGCGGGCTACGAGGCCGGCCTCAGCCTGTCCTCGCGCCTGAGCCTGGAGCACCAGGGCGGCCGCATGAATGCCGAGGAGCGGCTGCTCTTCCTGGCGCAGCCCTATGCCCGCGAGGCCCTGCAGCTGCGGCGCTGGGACGACCTCGCCCGCCAGCCCGGCAAGCGCACGCCGCCCCTCGCCTACTACCTCGACCTCCTGAGCGATCTCATGCGCGAGATGCGCACGCCGCCCCGTCTTGCAATCGCTTGAAATCCCCGCTTCCCACTTGAGGGGGATAGGTCCGCGCGCCGGTGCCCCAGATACTGCATCCCGGATCACGCGCTGCCTGGACCTCAGCGTGTTGATCGAGGGGAGGAGTGCTATGCCGACTCACCAAAGCCCATTGGGGTGGCGGTGGTCGGCATAGTCATTTGTGGCGCCCCGGGCGAGAGTCCCCATTCGAGTTCGGGCAGCGTACCCGGCGGTATAGTCAGCGCACTTTGGTCAGCGCCTTGTGTGCCCAGGTCCGCTCCATGTCCTTCCGTTCCCTGTCCCTGCGCTTGTTGGCAGTACCGCTGAGGGGTGGCTGCGCAGCGTTGGACCGCGAGGCCCGCAGCCCCCTGGGGGATTGCGCCCCATGAGTCTCAAGGAACGCCTGGCGATCTGGACGGGCTGGCGCGCCGCGCCGCCCCACGAGACGCGCGACGAAGCCCAGCTCCTCATCAGCGTCGAACTCCTGCGCCTGCTGGCCCAGCAGAGCCGGCGCATGCCCTATCCCGTCGGGCTCAGTGCCTTCTTCATGGCCCTGATGGCCGCATTGCCGACCCGCTCTGCCTGGCCGGTGCTGTGGATGCTGGCCGTGCTGGGCACCCTGCTGCTGCGGCGTCATGTGCTGGGTCGGCTGCCTCAGCTGGATCACTACCCTGTCTCGCAACGCATGCGCTGGGCCGTGATGCTGAGCCTGCTCAACGGGCTGGTGTTCTCGATGGTGCTGGTCTTCTCGGCCGCCATCAGCGACTACGAACGCATGGTGCAGACCATCCTGCTGCTGGGCCTGTGCGCCGGCGCCGTGGCCAGCACCGCGGGCTACCTGCCCGTGTTCATGGCCTTCTCCGGGCCCGTGACCCTGGCCAACGGCCTGGCCTGGCTGACCGGCGGGGCCGGCGCGCATGCCACGGTCTGGCAGGACGCGGTGATGGGCGGCCTGATCCTGCTGTTCGGCTTCATGCTGCGCAATCTGGCGCGGGACAACTACCGCGTCTTCTGTGATTCCGTGCTGATCCGCCAGCAGCAGGTCAAGAGCAACCAGCAGCTGCGTGCCGCGCTCAAGCAGACCGAGCAGGCCATGCAGGCCAAGACCCGCTTCCTCGCCTCGGCCAGCCACGACCTGCGCCAGCCGATGCATACGCTGACCCTGTTCGGCTCCGCCCTGCTGCGCCGCCGCCTGGACGAGGACAGCCTGGGCGTGGTGCGCAACATGAATCTCGCCATCGACGCGCTCTCGGGCCAGATGGACGCGCTGCTGGACATCTCCAAGCTCGACGCCGAGGTCGTGCCCGTGCACCCCAAGGTCTTCAACCTGGGCCACTGGCTGGGCCGCTTGCAGCAGGAGTTCCTGCCCAGCGCCCAACGCAAGCGCCTGGAGCTGACCCTGATCTGCCCCATGAACGCCTACGTGGAGACCGACGCCCTGCTGCTGGAGCGCGTGGTGCGCAACCTGATCGACAACGCGATCAAGTACACGCAGGCAGGCCAGATCAGCATCGTGGCCGAACGCCGCGGCGAGCTGTGGCAGGTCTCGGTGCGTGACACCGGCTGCGGCATTGCCGAGGAGGAACAGCAGAAGGTCTTCGACGAGTTCTACCAGATCGGCAACAAGGAGCGCGACCGCGCCAAGGGCCTGGGCCTTGGGCTCTCCATCGTCAGCCGCCTGGTGGACCTGCTGGACCTGCATCTGCAGCTGGAGTCCACGCCGGGGGTCGGGTCTTGCTTCACCCTGGGCATCGAGGCCGCCGAGCAGGGGCCGGACAGCCAGCTCGACGAGACCGGCGACGCCCGCTCCCTGCGCGGCCTCAAAGTGCTGGTGGTGGACGACGAGGAGCTGGTGCGCCAGGCCATGTGCACCCTGCTGGCCGAGCTGGGCTGTCAGGCGCGCTGCGCCGGCACCACCCGCGAGGCCGTGCTGCTGTGCATGCAGCAGGCGCCGGACCTGCTGCTGATCGACTACCGCCTGCGCGGCAGCGACGACGGGCTCTCCGCCGTGCGCTCGCTGCGCAACCTGGTCCCGGCCCTTCCGGCCCTCCTGATCAGCGGAGACACGGCGCCGCAGCGCCTGCGCGATGCGCAGGCCGCCGGCCTGGAACTCCTGCACAAGCCCGTTCGCGCCGACCAGCTCATGACCGCCATGCAGCGGGTGCTGACCGGCGTCTCGCACGTTCCACGGTCGGCCAGGGAGGCTGAAGATGTACGAGGAACCCCGGCATGAGGACAGGCGCCGCCATCACTGGCTCTCCCGCCCGCTGAGCGACTGGCTGCTGGCCCATCCCCGCGAGGAGGCCGGCGTCCTCGATGCCGACGTCATCATCGTCGGCAGCGGCTATGGCGCGGCCGCGGCGGCCGAGCAGCTGTCCCGCTGCGCCGACGCGCAGGGCACGCCGCCGAAGATCCTCCTGCTGGAGCGCGGCCTGGAATACCTGCCCGGCCGCTTCCCGGCCCGCATGGCCGAGCTGCCGGGGCATGTGCGCGTCTCGATGTCGGACGAAGGTCGGCGTGGCCAGGTGAAGGGCTACCGCGAGGCGCTCTTCGACTTCCGCCTGGGACCGGAGCTCTGCGTGGTGCTGGCCAACGGCCTGGGCGGCGGTTCGCTGATCAATGCCGGCGTGATGCTGGAGGCCGAGGCGGACGTCTTCCGCGGCCCGCGTTGGCCGGACCGTCTGCGCCGCGATCCTGACGGCATGGCCCCCTGGTACGCCAGGGCCGCACAGCTGCTGGGCGCCGAGCCCGCCGCACCGCAGGGCCACCGGGGCGAGCCCAACACCATTGCCGCACTCACCCCGCATGCGCCGCGCCGCGCAGACTACCTGCGCAGCCTGTCCGCGCCCGGGCTGCCTGCCCGCGAGGTGCCCCTCACCGTGGCCTTGCGGGCGGATCCGCGCTCCGCGGCGGGCCTGCCCCTGGACCGCTGCATGGCCTGCGGCGACTGCGCCACGGGCTGCAACCACGGGGCCAAGGAGTCGCTGGACACCAATCTGCTGTGGCTGGCGCGTCGCCGCGGCGTGGAGATGCTGACGGGCGCTACCGTGCTGCACCTGCGGCCCGAGGGCCTGGACCCGCGCACCGGCGAGGCCGCCGCCTGGCAGCTGGCCGTGCTGCCCACCGACGAGAACCAGGCACGCCAGGAGGCCCGGCCTTTTTTGCTGCGCGCCCGCCGCGTGGTGCTGGCCGCGGGCAGCCTGGGCTCCACCGAGATCCTGCTGCGATCGCGGCGCCAGGGCCTGACGCTGTCGGACCGCCTGGGCGAGGGCGTCAGCGCCAACGGCGACCTGCTGGCCGCCGTGCGCGACACGCCGGCGCTCGACGCCCTGGCCGACGAGTCCCAGGACCCCGCCACGCGCCAGGCCGGCCCCACCATCACCGCCATGCTGGACGCCCGCCAGCTGCGCGATCCCGATCCCGAGCGCCCGCCTCCCGGCGCCGGCCAGGCACCGCTGCTGGGCTGCGTGCTGCAGGACCTGGCCATTCCCGGCCCCATGCGCTGGGCTTTCGAGCAGCTCTTTGCCCTGGGCGAGACCCTGGACGGGCTGTCCCGCCCCGACCGCAGCGAGCATGGCGCCGGCTTCGACTTCCCCGATCCCTACGCCATCACCCGGGCCGCCAGCGCCCGCACCCTGCCCGTGGCCCTCATCGGCATGGACGCCGCGCAGGGCCGCATGAGCCTGCAGCCGGGCCGGGCCGGTGAGGACGCCGATCCGGGCAGCCTGCAGATCCGCTGGCCTGGCCTGGGGAGCGACCCTCAGGTGCTGTCCCGCCACCGCTGGTTGCGCCAGCACCTGGCCGCGCGCGGGCAGCGCCTGCTGGCCAACCCGCTGTGGGAGATCCTGCCCGAGGCCATGGGCTTTCTCATCGACGACCGCAAGGGCCCGCTGCTGACGGTGCATCCGCTGGGCGGCTGCGCGATGGCGGACCGCATCGAGGACGGCGTGGTGAACGAGTGGGGTCAGGTCTTGCGTCCGTCCGTGGGCGCGGAAACGCTGGGGCCGCCCGATCGCGTCTACCCAGGCCTGGCGGTGCTGGACGGCGCCATCGTGCCGGGGGCACTGGGCATCAACCCGGCGCTGAGCATCACTGCGCTGGTGCTGCGCGCGCTGCCGGAGCTGTGCCGCCGCTGGGGCCTGCAGGCCGGCGCGGAGACGGCCTCGCAGGACCCCTTCTGGCTGCACCGCCCGATCTACCGCGACCGCCGCGGCCCGCCGCCGCCGCAGCGGCCCACCCTGGTGGAGCTGCGCGAGCAGCTGGTTGGCCTGGTGCGGGTGCCTGGCGCGCAAGGGGGCGAGACCAAGCAGCTGGAGCTGAGCTTCGAGTTCGAGCCGACGACGGTGCAGCGCCTGGTCGAGCCCGGCCCCGACCGCGTGCTGCACGGCACGCAGGCCTGCCGGCTGCGGCTCTTCGATACCCGGCGCGATCCGCTGCGGCCCGGGCAGCGCATGGCCGTCAGCGCGCAGGGACCCGACGCGGGCCACAAGCTCTGGAAGCATGCCGAGCATCCGGATGCGGCGGCGCGCTGGATCGCGCCGCTGGAGCAGGTCAGCCTGCGTGTCTTCCACCGCGCGCCCAGCCACGCGCGGCAGCGCCTGTGGCGCGGCATTTGGGCCTGGTGGCGCAACCGCGGCTGGCGTGACACGGTGCAGGCCCTGCAGGAGCGCCTGGCGCAAGGGGCAGCGCCCCGGGCGCGCCCCCGGAGCGCCTGGGCCGCGCTGTGCGAGCGCTGGGCCAATGCCCTGGCCCTGGCCAGCCACGGTGGGCAGGAGCGGCTGATGCGCTACGAACTGCGCATCCCCGCCACCCTGCCAGACGCTCCGGACTGGGCCCGTCCCCTGCTGGGCCAGCGCGTCGTGCTGCAGAAACACCTGCGATACACCCGGCGCGGCAATCCTTGGCAGCAGCTGACGCAGGCCCGGCTGGAGCAGGGTCCGTTTCGTGCCGTCGACGGGTCCGGCCCCGCCGTCCTCGCGCTGGACCTCGACGAGCTGGCCCGTCAGCGCCAGCCCCTGCTGCGCCTGGTGCAGGCCGAGGACCTCAGCAGCGCGCTGCGCGACGTCGGCAGCCTGCTGGCCTACATGAGCCGGCTGCTGATGGGCGTGCATGCCTGGACCTTCCGCAAGCCTGACGCCGCGCCGCCGCGCGAGATCCATCGCCTGCCAGGCGCCGTGCCCGGCCTGCCCCTGCCCGAGATCCAGGAGATCGCAGTGGGCCGCTGCGAGGATGCCGGCCTCTCGCGCGGCCCGGCCCGTCATGCGCACGAGGCCAGCGGGCCGGTGATGATCCGCCTCACGCGCTACCGCCGCGAGGGCGGCCGGCCCCTGCTGATGATCCATGGCTACAGCGCCAGCGGCACCACCTTCGCCCATCACTCGGTGCAGCCCGGCCCCGCAAGGCTGATGCACGAGGCCGGCTGGGACGTGTGGATCCTGGACCTGCGAACCAGCGCCGGCATGCCCACGGCCCGCCTGCCCTGGACCTTCGAGGAGTGCGCGCTCAACGACATCCCCGTGGCCATGGACGCCGTGCGCCGCGCCACCGGCGCCGTGCCCATCGACGTGCTGGCCCACTGCATGGGCTCGGTGATGCTGCACATGGCCCTGCTGCAGCCGCAGCGCCAGCCCGAGGAGCATTTCTTCCCGCTGCGCCGGGCCTTGATGGAGGAGGGCTGGATTCGCCGGCTGGTGATCTCGCAGGTCACGCCGCGCATGGTGTTCTCGCCCACCAATGCCGCCCGGGCCCTGCTGATGCAGCACCTGCGGCCCTACCTGCCCCTGCAGGACTTCAGCTTCCGCCCCGAGCAGCCGGGCCTGATGGACGAGCTCGTCGATCGCCTGCTGGCCAGCCTGCCCTACCCGGACGAGGAGTTCGACCTCGAGAACCCGCCCTTTCCCAGCCTGCGCCGCACGCCCTGGACCCGCACCCGCCATCGCATGGACCTGCTCTACGGGCGGGACTTCGCCATCGCCAACGTCGCGCCGCCGGTCTTCGACTTCATCGACGACCACTTCGGCCCTCTCAACATGGACACCGTCGCCCAGGCCATCCACTTCTCGCGCAGCCGCGAGCTGACCGACTGGCGCGGCGCCAGCCTCTACCTGGACGACCTGCGCAAGGCCTTCGCGCAGCTGGCGAAGTTCCCCGTGCTGTCCCTGCATGGCGAGCTCAACGGCCTGTGCGAGCCGGAGAGCGGCGAGCTGCTGCACGATCTCTATGCCCAGGGCGCGCCGGGGCGGCACGAGTTCCGGCTCATCGTGGGCCATGGCCACCAGGACTGCCTGATCGGACATGACATCGAGCAGGCGGTCTTCCGCCATGTCATCGAGTTCCTGCGCCGGGAGATGCCATGAACAAGCCCTTGCCACCCGTCGAGCCGCGCTGCGCCTGGCCGCCCCTGCACCGCGTGGAGCGCCGCCAGGAGGGCGAGGCGCTGGCCCTCCTGACGGCCCTGCGCCCTGAGCTGGGCTGGCCGCGCCAGTGGGCCTGGCTGCCGGTGCGCGAGACGCCCGCGGGCTATGAGCCGCTGCAGCCTGCGCGCCCCTTGCGCGAGCAGGTGCGGCTGCGCGACTTCGAACTGGCCGGGCAGCGTCATCCTGGCGAAGCCCTGCGCTGCCGCCTGCCGCTGGACGAGGTGCCCGCCGAGCCCGGCACCGGCCTGCTGTGTCTGCTGCTTTACGCGGACCTGCGCGGCCAGTGGGTCGAAGCCGCCCGGCGCAGCAGCTCGCCCGACGAGGAGCTGGAAGCCGCGCTGCAGGCGGCGCTGGCCATGGATGCGCTGGAGCTGCGCCACGCCTTCGTGCCCCGGCCCGAGCCCGAGGAGGCGGCGCCCCGCGAGGAGGGGCTGAGCTTCATCCTCGCCGCCTGCCAGTACCCGCCGGGCCTGCTGGATGCGCGCCAGGGCGCCGAGCGTGACCCGCGCCGCGCCGGTCCCGTGGATGCCGCCCTGGCCCGGATGGTGGACTTCACGCGCCACACGCCCGAGGGCCGAGCCTGCTCGCTGCTGCTGATCGCGGGCGACGAGATCTACGCCGACGCCAGCGGCGGCCTGGCCGACGCCCACAACTCGGTCGAGCGCTACACCCGCGCCTACCAGCACTTCAAGGCCGGCCTCGTGCGCCACCTGCCGCCCACGCTGCAGCGCATCGTCCATGCGCCGGACGACCACGAGATCGAGGACAACTGGGGCCCGGTGCTGCGCGCCGACGGCCAGGTGGACGACGGCCGCTGGGCGGCGCCAGCCCGCGCCGCCGCCTGGGCGGCGCGCTGGGAGCCGGGCGAGCGCGAGGGCCTGCATGCGCACTTCTGGCACCGCTTCGACTGGCGCGGCGTGCGCTTCTTCATTGCCGATGCCCGCCTGGAGCGCCAGCCCCGGCCGCAGTCGCGCCTGATGTCCGCCCGCATCATGGGCGATGCGCAGTGGCAGGCGCTGCAGCAGTGGCTGGCTCAGAAGGACGAACGCCCGGACGAGCGCCCTCGCGTGGTGCTCAGTGGCTCCCTGCTGCTGCCCCGGCGCCGCAGCGTGGCCGAGTTCCCCGGCGCCGCGGCCGCCAGCGACGCCTGGGACGGCTTTCCCGCCAGCCAGCACGGCCTGCTGCGCGCGCTGTGGCGGCACGGCGCGCAGGACGTGCTCTTCCTCTCCGGCGACGAGCACCGCAGCGGCTACGCCACCGCCTGGGTGGGCGTGGACGACGGCCAGGGCGGCCTGCGCGAGGACCGGCCCCGGGTCCGCCTGCTGAGCGTCCACAGCTCGGCCCTGCATGCGCCCTGGCCCTTCTCGGTGACGGAGGCGGAGGCCTTCCAGGTGCCGGACTCCTTTGCGCTGATGCCCGATGCCGAGGCCCCCGCGGGGCCGGCCCTGCGCTGTCTCGTGACCGCCTGGGCAGACCACCCGGGGGACGGGTTTGCCGTGCTGAGCCTGCGCGCGGGGCAGGTGAGCGTGGCCTTCGAGCGCGGGGCGGGCTGCCGGCACACGGTCGTCTGGGAGGCCCGCGGCGCAGGCCATCCGGCGTGAGGCCGGGCTCGCCGGCCACGTATCCAGGGGTATGCCGACTGGCAGCCGCCGGCGGGATCGCTACGCTCCAGCATCTCAACCAACCACCGCTCGCCCCATGCCAAGACGCGCTCTCGCCCTCCTTGCCATTGCCTGTCTGCTGCCTGCCTGGGCCCTCGCGGCCACGGACGCCCCGCCCGCCACCGCCGCCTGTGCATCGCCGGCGCAGCGCGTCGACGAGCAGGGCTTCGTCAAGCTGGGCGGCATCGAGCAGTGGGTCACGGTGAAAGGCGAGCGCTGCGGCAACCCCCTCGTGCTCTTCGTCCATGGCGGGCCGGGCAATCCGCTGAGCCCCTATGGCGATGCCATGTTCGGCGCCTGGGCGCGGGACTTCACCCTGGTGCACTGGGACCAGCGCGGCTCCGGCATGACCTTCGGCCGCAACCCGACGGCCGACGACGTGCCGCTGACCCTTGCGCAGCTGGTCAGCGACGGCAACGAGCTGGCGGCCTACCTGGCGCAGCGCTTCGGTCAGAAAAAGGTCATCGTGTGGGGCAGCTCCTGGGGCTCGGTCCTGGGCCTGCACATGGTGCATGCGCATCCCGAGCTGTTCCACGCCTACCTGGGCACCTCGCAGATGTTCGACGCGGCGGAGAACGGGGCGCAGAGCTATGCCCGGCTGCTCCAGCGGGTGCAGGACGCACAGGACCAGGAGGCGCTGGCGGTGCTGCAGGCCGTGGGCGCACCGCCCTGGACGGACCCGCGCAGCTTCGGCAAGGTGCGCCGTGTGATCCGCCGCTACGAAGCCCAGCGCACGATCCCGGCGCCCAAGGCCTGGTGGCAGCCCCCCGCGTTCTACGCCACGCCCAAGGCGCAGGCGGCCTACGAGGCCGGCGAGGACTACTCCTTCCTGCAGTTCGTGAGGCTCAAGGGCGATGGCATGGCCTCGACGATCAAGCTGAGCCAGCTGGGCACCGAGTTCCGGCTGCCGCTGTTCTTCGTGCAGGGCGCCGAGGACCTGCTCACCACGCCCGACGTCACCCAGCGCTATGTGGACAGCCTGAAGGCACCAGTGAAGGAGCTGGTCCTGCTGCCCCAGGTCGGGCACGACCCCAACCAGCCCATGCTGGACGCCCAGTACCGGCTGCTGCGCGAGCGCATCCTGCCGCTGATCCGCTGATCCGTTGAGCCGCGGGATCGCGGCCTTCAACGGATCTCCAGGCCCTGCGCGCCGATCTGCATCCGCTCCACCCCCACGCCCAGGGCCGTCTCCAGATTGGCCCGGGCCGTGTTGCGGAAATTGACCTCCTCCGCCGGATTGGGCTTGAGCCTCAGCTGCTCGCGGTAGACGACCATGAAGGTGCCCACCATGGCCAGCTGCTCGTACATGGCGCGCCGCTGGGCCGGGCTGGCCTGCTGGATGCCGGCGTTCTGGCCCAGCAGGCCCTGCATCTGACGCACCAGGGTCTTGAAGTGCTCGTCGGCCACTTGCTGCTGCGTGAAGGCGGCGTAGTTGCCCGCGATGAAGGCCGCCACGCCCGCTGCGAGGTCATTGGAGGCCAGGCCCAGCTGCGTCTCCAGCTTCTGCCAGAAGGCGAAGGACTCCTCGAAGGCCTTGCTCATGGCGCCGCGCTGGGCTGCCGGGAAGCGCTGGGCCAGCTCGGTGGCCGACTGCCGCAACTGCGCCGGGCCCTCGACCAGCAGCGGTGCCGCGGCCTGGGCCGGCGCCGCGGTGAACAGGGGGGCGGTGCCCTGGCCGGCGCCGGTTCCGGCGCTGCCGCCCGCCAAAGGGCCCGCACCCTTGCCTGCGCCGGCTGGCGTCCCCGGCGCGTTGCCGGCGGCCGGCTTGCCCAGCATGGCGCGCATCTGCTCGGCCAGGCTCAGCGTGGGCGTGGCCTGGGCGGCTGGCGCGGCGGCGTTGCCGGCACTGGGCAGGCCCAGCAGGGTGGCCGCCACCAGCACCAGGGTGGCGGCGGCCGCTTTCGGCGTGTGCGCCGGGCGGTGCCGCAGCGGGGTCAGGTCTTGCGTCAGGGAGAAGGAATGAGGATGCATGGAACTCTCCGTCGGGGCTGCACGCGGTGCAGCGCTCACTTGTTGATCGAGTAGCTGCCCTGGCCGAGGTAGACCGAGCGGCTGCCGTCGTCCACCGGGAAGCTGAGCAGGCGTTCCTCGTGGCCGTCGTCGTAGCGCAGCACCGCCACATAGCCGCTGAGGGTGTAGCTGCCGCGGCGGCTGGCGCCGTCGTCCTTGCGCGCAGGGCCGGAGGTGGTGGTGACGTTGCCCAGGCCGGTGCCGACGGTACCGGCGAACACGCTCTGGCTGCCCTTGCCGTCGCCCGATGAGGCGCCGTGGATCACCGTGCCCTGGACGGCGGCCAGGCTGCCCGAGCCGGACTGGGCATAGAAGCTGCGTTCGAAGCGGCCGTCGCGGCTGAAGCGGATGCTGTTCGTGGAGGCGGTGCCGCCGGTGAACAGGCTGCCGTGGAAGGCGCTGCGGCTGTAGCTGCCCTCCAGGCGGGTGCCGGGCGCCCAGGGCCGCATGGGCCGGTGCTGGGCGGCCTCCCAGGCGCCCTCGGGCGCGCCCTGCTCGTTCTGTGCCTGGAAGTCGTAGTGCTCACCCCGGGCGCGCCAGCGTGCCCATTGCTGCGGCTCCAGGCGCCGGGAGCGGCCGGCGTCCAGCTGGTCGGGGGGCATTTCGGTGCGCAGGTAGGCGCTGCCGTCGCGCAGCAGGAAGCGCACGTCCTCCCGCCACTGCGAGCCGTTGCTGTAGTCCCCGTAGCCGTAGAGCACGACGGCGGTCAGCTCCTTCTCCTGCACGCCCTGGCCGGGCTTGCCCAGCACGCGCTGCAGGGGCACGGGCTTGCGCCGGAGGGCCTGGGCCGGCAGCGGGGAGGCCTGCAGGCCGCTGGGGTCGCTGAGCCAGGCGGCATCGGAGAGCTCCACGGTGTAGGCGCGCGGGTTCTTCACGTCGCCCCGCAGCACCACTTCGCGGCCCAGCAGCGGCTCGGCATCGAAGCGCAGGACGATGGCGCGCTGCGCGCTGAAGGAGCCCTCGTCCTGCACCAGCTGGAAACTGACGCGGTCGTCCAGCCAGCGCACGACCCGCCCCCTGACCAGCACATTGGACAGCGGCCGGCGCGCGTCCTGGCCGCCGCCCGCCTTGCCCGCGGGCTCGATCAGCTTCAGCAGCTGGGCGATGGTCAAGACCTGACCCCCGCCCAGCGATCCCGGCACCACGGGCAGGGGCTCGGGCGCATGGGCCAGCTTTTCCGCGATGAGGGCCTGGGCGGTGGCCACGGCGGCGGGGTAGAGCGTGCTGGCGTCCATGGTGGGCGTGGACCAGTCCTGCATCAGCGCCTCGCAGGCCTTGTCGGGCTGGGGCTCGTCCAGCACCCGCTGGTGCATGGTCTCGCTCATGTCCTTCCAGGGGGGATCGCGGTGCTGGCGGGCCGCCAGGCTCATCACCACCGAGCGCAGCAGCGGCAGGCGGTGGCGCGTGCGCCAGTCGGCAAAGGCGGTCTGCAGGGCCGCGCTCTGGGGCACGCCCATCTCGACGCAGGCCCGCACCGAGGCCTCGGCCATGGCGTCCAGCGTGGCGGCACCGACCACCTGCCCCATCGTGCCGGCGTCCAGCGCTGACGCGGCCGCGGCTGCCGTGGCCGGGGCGCCCAGGGCGAGCGTCAGCCCCAGCCCCAATGCCTGCACGCTGGTCCTGATCCGGTGGCGGGGCTTGCGCAGCCCCTTCTCGACGCCTGTCTCGGCCTTCATGGCACCCCTCCCTGCACATCCTGTCGTCGATGCCAGGCGGGCCTCCGCCCCCACCTGCACCGCGGCGACACCATGCCTGTTCCCGGGCGCTTGTGGCAGCGGAGATGTATCGGCGCGTTAACCCCCGCCCGGCGACCCCCTAGTCCGCAGGAGGCAGGGCCTCAGCACTTGCGGGGGGCGTCCGCCGGTCGGTCGCCGGGGTAGTGCCCCGCCAGCTCGAAAGGCGGCAGCCAGGACTCGCGCCGCACGGTCCACAGCTCGTAGTGCGGGCGGAACTGGTCGGGGGCGTCCAGCGCACCGAGGTGCACCTCGATCTCGTCTCCCGAGCGCGAGAAGACCGAGGAGCCGCACTGCGGGCAGAAGTGGCGGCCGCGGTAGTGCTGCGTGGGGCCGCTGATCGCGACGGCCGTCTGCTCGAAGATGGCCGAGGCGTGGAAGAGGGCGCCGTGGTGCTTGCGGCAGTCCAGGCAGTGGCACAGGCCCACGCGGCGGGGCCGGCCGGTGGCCACGAGGCGGACCCGGCCGCACAGGCAGCCGCCGCTGACGCTGTCCAGGGGGCCGCCCTCAGCCACGCCGGGCCGCCTCGATGGTGGCGATGTCGATCTTGACCATGTCCATCATGGCCAGGAAGACCCGCCGGGCGACGGCGGGATCGGGGTCCGAGATGCCCTCGCTGAGCACCCGCGGCGTGATCTGCCAGTGCACGCCCCAGCGGTCCTGGCACCAGCCGCAGGCGCTGGGCCGGCCGCCGCTGCTCAGCAGGGCGTCCCAGAGCCGGTCGGTCTCGGCCTGATCCTCGGTGGCGACCTGGAAGGAGAAGGCCTGCGTCGGCGGGAAGCCGGGGCCGCCGTTGAGGCCCAGGCAGGGAATGCCCATCACGCTGAACTGGACAGTCAGCACGCTGCCGGCCTTGCCGCTGGGGAAGTCGGCCGGCGCGCGACAGATGGGGCCTACGTGGCTGTCAGGGAAGGTGCGGGCGTAGAACTCGGCGGCCTCGAGGGCCGTGCCGTCGTACCAGAGGCACAGGGTGTTCTTGGGCGTCGTGGGCGTCATGAGGGGGCTCCGGCTGAAGGATGGGCGCGCCCGGCCCGGACGGCCGGGCGCCTTGGTGAAGACTAGCCGAGTCGGCCTGGTCTGCCGGGGCGCCCGCCCTGGTCGGTGCAGGGTTGTTGCGGGGCGGTCAGCCGCGCCGTCCAAGGGCCACAATGCCGGCAATCTGCGATTGCCCGCCTGCCCATGTCACCGTCCCGCATCTACCTCCGCCCGCCCGAGGCCGCCGACGCCCCGGCCTTCCTGGCCGCCGTGGCCGCCAGCCGGCGCCTGCACGGTCGCTGGGTGTCGCCGCCGGCAGATGCCGTGGCCTTCCTGGCCTGGCTCGATCGCATGCGCCAGCCGGGGCAGCAGTCCTTCCTGGTCCTGCGGCGTGACGACGACAGCCTGGTGGGCGTGGTCAACCTCAGCCACATCGTGCTGGGCGCCCTGCGAAGCGCCTACCTGGGCTACTACGCTTTCGCGCCCCACGCCGGCCAGGGGCTGATGGGCGAGGGCCTGCAGGCGGTCTGCCGTCACGCCTTCCGGGTGCTGAAGCTGCATCGCGTGGAGGCCAACATCCAGCCGGGCAATGCGGCCTCCCTGGCGCTGGCGCGGCGCTGCGGCTTCCAGAAGGAGGGCTTCTCGCCGCGCTACCTCAAGATCGGCGGGCGCTGGCGGGACCACGAACGCTGGGCGCTGCTGGCGGGCTGAGCGCCGGTGCTTCGCCCGCGGGCGCGGCGGGGGCCAGGGCCGTCAAGGCCGGCAGGGCCACGGCCTGCACGCGCACGCTGTGCTCGGCCACCGGTCGGCGGTCCACGACGGGGCGGGGGTGGAAGAACTGGAACATGGAGCCATAGCTGGAGGCCGGGGCCCGCATTTCAAGCGCGGGCCGGCTCCTGGCGTGGGGTCAGGCCTTGCCGGCGTTGTAGTCGGCCGCCGCACGGATCAGGGCTTGCAGCGCCGGCCCGTCCACCACCGCGTCCTGGGCGAAGTCGATCGCGCGGCGCACGCGGCCGTCCAGGCTGCTGTTGAAGAGGCCCGACGGGTCGGGCAGCGAGGCGCCATGGGCGAAGGTGAGCTTCACGTGGCGCTGGTAGGTCTCGCCGGTGCAGATCAGGCCGGCATGGGTCCAGCAGGGGCCGCTCCATTTCCAGTCTTCCTCGATGTCGGGCCTGGCCTCGAGGATCAGTGCGCGCAGCCGGCCCAGCAGGGCGCCGCGCCAGTCGCCCAGGGTGGCGATGCGCTCGTCGATCAGGGTGGAAGGGGCGGGGCCTGCGGGCTTGGCGCTGCGGCTGGGCATGGGCGGTTCTCCTGTCGTTCAGTCGCGGGTCTGGATCAGCTTCCAGCCATTGCCGGAAGGGTCGCGGAAGCCAGCGTCCACGCTGCCGAAGCGCTCCACGGGCTCCTGGGTGATCTCCACGCCGGCGGCACGGAAGCTCGCGCAGCTGGCGCGGCAGTCCTTCACGCGCATCACCAGGGGCGGCATGGCGCCCTTGGCCACCAGGGCCTGCAGCGCTTCGGCCGTGGCCGCGTCCTGCATGGGCGGGCCGGGCTTGAAGAGGCCCAGCTGCACCTCCGGCTGCTCCGGGTGCTGCACCGTCAGCCAGCGGAAGGGGCCGTTGCGCACATCCGTGTGCACCTTGAAGCCCAGCCGCTCCACGTAGAAGGCCAGGGCTTCGTCCTGGTCGTGAACGTAGAGGCCCATCACGTCGATGCCTGCATTCATGTCAGCTCCTTGTCGCTGTCAGTGTCCGAGGCCTCGTTTGTAGCGGCTGCGGCCTGGCGGCGCTTCTCCGAAACTGCGCTGAGCAGATCGGGGCGGTGGGCGGCCATCAGGTGGCACAGGGGCATGCCGGCCAGGGCCTGGACGGGGGTCTCGCGGCGCAGCTGCTCGCGCACGGCGGCGGGGTGGCTGCCGGTGATGTCGCGGAAGGTGCGGCCGAAGGTGCCCAGGCTCTCCCAGCCGGTCTGCAGGGCGATCTCGGTGACGTTCATCTCGGTGTCCCGCAGCAGGGCGCAGGCGCGCTCGATGCGGCGGCTCAGCAGGTAGCGGTGCGGTGGCAGGCCGAAGGCGGCCTTGAAGGCGCGGGCGAAGTAGGCCTCGGTGAGCCCGCACAGCGCGGCCAGGCGCTGCACCGGCCAGGCCTCCTCGGAGGCTGCGTCCATGCGGTCCCGGGCGCGCAGCAGGCGGAGCAGCAGCGCGGGGCTGGGAGAACGGGGGGGCAGGGACATGCCAGGGAAAGGGCGCGGCCGCCCTGTCGTCGGGAAGCTGCGGATGATAGAGGCGGCGCGGCGCAACGCCTGCCGCAGGGCCTTGCGTTCAGCGGGAGGCTGGCGTGCCCCAGCGCGCCAGCAGGCGTCGCCGGCGCGAGGGCTGCAGATTGGCCCGGCCCAGGTTCCCGCGGTAGTGGGCGACGACGCGCGGGTCCATCACCCGGAACCACAGCGGCGGCACATAGGCCAGCAAGAGCATGCCGGCGTAGCCCGAGGGCAGCTGCGGGCTTTCGTCGAAATGGCGCAGCACCTGGTAGCGGCGGCCGGGGTGGGCGTGGTGGTCGCTGTGGCGCTGCAGCTGGTAGAGGAAGACGTTGGACACGCGGTGGTCCGAGTTCCAGGAATGCGTGGGGTCGCAGGGCGTGAGGCGGCCTTGCGCATCACGCGGGCGCAGCAGGCCGTAGTGCTCGATGTAGTTGACGACCTCCAGCAGGCTGATGCCGTAGGCCGCCTGCGCCGCCAGGAAGAGCAGCACCGGCGCGCCCAGCCACAGGGCCAGGGCGCCGTAGAAGGCCAGGGTCATGGCCCAGGCCTGCAGGCACTGGTTGCGCCAGTGCCAGGCGGGCAGGCGCAGCCGAGCCAGGCGTTCGGCCTCGATGGCCCAGGCCGAGGCCAGGCTGCCGAAAACGGTGCGCGGCAGGAAGGCCCAGAAGCTCTCGCCCATACGGCTGCTGGCCGGGTCTTCCGGCGTGGCCACGCGCAGGTGGTGACCCCGGTTGTGCTCCACGTAGAAATGCCCGTAGGCCACGGGCGCCAAGGTGATGCGCGAGAGCCAGCGCTCCCAGCGCGGCCGCTTGTGGCCCAGCTCATGGGCGGTGTTGATGCCCACGCCATTGATGCCGCCCACGCTGAGCACCAGGCCCAGCCAGCCCCACAGGCTGAGGGGCTGCGTGGCGGCGACCCAGGCGCCCTGCACCGTGAGGCCGTACTGCAGCGGCACGAAGAGCACGAGCAGCACGCGGTACCAGGGGTCGGACTCGATGCGGGCGCGCTCCTCCTCGGGCGTGTTGCTGCGGTCCTGGCCCAGCAGGGTGTCCAGCAGCGGGATGCCGACATAGACGACCAGGGTGCTGATCCACAGCCAGAGCTCGTCGCCCGTGGCGAGGTAGCGCAGCACATTGAGCCAGACCAGCGCAGGAAAGGCTGGGGACATGAGCCACCACCAGCGCTTGGGGTCGCGCCAGCGGGCCTGGGTGGGCGATCGGGAACTGAGCGTGCGCATGGCCGTCCTCCTGTGCGCCGTGGCGCTGCGGCCGGGCCATGCTGCGCCTGGCGCCGGCCAGCGTCAATCCCGAGGCGGGGTGGCGATACCGGCCTGCTCCGGCAGCGTGTAGGCCAGCTCGTAGTGGTGCACGCCGCCCTCGATGCGCAGCGTCAGCTCGCCCGTGATGCCCTGCAGTGCGCCCATGCCGGAGCCCGGGACGATGGCGATGCGCAGGTCGTGCCGGCCGGCCCGCATGAGGCCCAGGTGCGCCAGCGCGAAGCCGCCCGGGCGGCCCTGCAGCGTGCCCTGGAAGGACTCCAGCGCCACATAGGCGGCCTCGCCCTGCTGGGGCTGGCCGGCCGCCAGCATCTCGCCCAGGGAACGACCCTGCAGGCCGCCCTCGAACTGCTTTTCCAGGGGCCGGCGCGCCTGGGCCGGGCCGCCCTCCGGGCTGGCCATCAGCTGCGGAGGCTGGATGCTGACCTTGAAGGTGCCGCTGCAGTGCTGCGGCGCGACGGTCTCGGCGTGGGGGGCTGGTGACATGGCGTGGGTCATGAAAAAGGGGGCCTGCCTGGGCACAGGCGGGCCCCCATCTTCGCAGCCCGGGGCGGGCGGCGGCATCGAATGACCCCGCCCTGCGCACGGGCAGGACGGGGTCCCGGGATCACTTGAAGTCGCCGGCGAAGACCAGCTGGAAGGCGTCCAGCCTGAAGTGCTTGCGCAGGGCGGCGTTGACCTGATCCAGGGTCTGCTGCTGCAGGGCCTCGTCCAGCTTCTGCTCGCGCGCGAAGCTGCGGTTCAGGCGCTGCTGGCTGCTGAGCATGCCGGCCACCGCGCCGTCCTGGGCCAGGCTCAGGCGGCGCTGGTTCAGCAGGGCCTGCTTGGCCTCGTCCAGCTCCTTGGCATTGAAGCCGTCCTTCAGGGCGCGCGCCACCTCCTCGCGCAAGGCGGTCTCGACCTTCTCGCGGTTCTGCGGCGCGAAGATGGCGTAGACGTACCAGGCGCCGGAAGGGTCCTCCGCGCCCAGGTTCACGCCGGTGCCGGTGCCGTAGGACAGGCCTTCCTTCTCGCGGATGCGTGTCCACAGGCGCGAGCTGCCGCCGCCGCCCAGGATGTGGTTGGCCAGCTGCAGGGCGGCCAGGTCCGGCGAACTGTCATCCAGGGGCAGGGACTGGACGCCCAGCATCATGGCGTTCTGCTTGTCCGGCGTGCGCAGCAGCTGCACCTGGCCGGGCTTGTCCACGTGCAGACGGGGGATGCGGCTGTAGGCGGCCTGGGCCTTCCAGCTGCCCAGCTCGGCGCTCACGGCGCTCTTGACGGCGGCGGCGTCGAAGTCCCCGACCATGGCCAGCTGGGCCTGGCTGGCACCGTAGAAGGCGGCATGGAAGGCCTTGAGCTGGTCCAGCGTCACCGCCTTCACGTCCGCCTCTTCCTCCTCGAAGCTGCGCACATGGCGCACGTCGCCGCGGGGCTCGGTGTTCAGGGCCACGCCCACGGCCTTCTGCGCGATGCCTTCGGGGTTGTCCTTCTGGGCCTGGATGCCGGTCAGCGACTGGGCGCGCAGCTCTTCCAGGCCAGCGGCTTCCAGGCGCGGCTGCTTGAGGATCTCGCCGATCAGGCTGAGGGCCTGGAGGGCGAATTCCTTCTTGGTGCTCCAGCTCAGCACCACGCGGTCGGCAGAGGGGCTGCTGATCTGCAGCTCGACCTTGGCGGCGTCCAGCGCGTCGCGCAGCTGCTCGCGGGTCTTGCCGGCCGTGCCCATCTTGAGCATGGCGGCGGTCAGCTCGGCCACGCTCTGCTGGCCGAAGAGGCTCTTGGCGTCACCCAGCTGCAGTGCCAGCACGCCGCGCACCGCCTCGCCGCGGGTGGGCTTGGGCAGCAGGGCCAGCTTGAGGCCGTTGGGCAGCTGGCTGCGCTGGGTCGAGCGGTCCAGGTTGGCGGGGCTGGCATCGAAGGCGGCGACCACGCCGGCCGCGGCCTGCGGCTTGAAGGTCTTGAGCTCGGCGGCCACGTCCACGAAGGCCGGGGCCGGCGCGCGCACCGGCTTCTCGGTCGGGATGTACTGCGACAGCGTGCGGTTGGCCGGCAGGAAGCGCTCGGTGGCCACGCGCTGCACATCGGCCACGGTCAGCGCCTTGACGCGGTCGCGCAGCAGGAAGAAGAGGCGCCAGTCGCCTTGCGCGATGGTCTCGGACAAGGTGATGCCCACCTGCTCCGGGCTGGTGAAGAGCTTTTCCCAGCGGTTGAGCCAGCGGGTCTGGGCGCGCTTGAGTTCCTCCTCGGTGACGGGGCGCTCGGCGAAGCCTTCGGTCACGGCCAGCAGCTCGCGGTTGAGCTCGTCCTGCGAGGCCTTGGGGGCCAGCTCGGCGATCATCATCGTGAAGCCGGGGTCGGCCAGGGCCAGGCCGAAGTTGCCCACGCTGGCGGCCAGCTTGGTCTCCTCGACCAGGCGCTTGTGCAGGCGGCCGCCGGGGGCCTCGGTGAGGATGAGGTTGAGCACCTCGATGGCGGCCTGGTCCGGGTGCGCGCCCGGGGTCACGTGGTAGGCGGCCAGGCTCATGGGCGTGCCGCCCTGGCGGCGCACGGTGACGGCATGCTCGCCGTCCTGCACCGGGTCGATGGTGTAGAGCTTGGTCAGCTGGCGCTTCGGCTTGGGCAGCTTGCCGAAGCTCTGCTCCACCCAGTCCAGCACCTTGTTGGCGTCGAACTTGCCGGCCACGATCAGGGTGGCGTTGTCCGGCTGGTAGTGGGTGCGATAGAAGGCCTGCAGGCGGCCGATGTCCACGTTCTCGACGTCGGCGCGGGCGCCGATGGTGTCCTTGCCGTAGTTGTGCCACTGGTACATGGAGGCCAGGGTGCGCTGGGTGGTGACGCCGCCCGGGTCGTTCTCGCCCATCTCCATTTCATTGCGCACCACGGTCATCTCGGTGTCCAGGTGGCGGCGGGCGATGTAGCTGTTCACCATGGCATCGGCCTGCCAGCTGAGGTAC
The DNA here is from genome assembly GCF_039872765.1 of Roseateles flavus. Taxonomy (NCBI): domain Bacteria; kingdom Pseudomonadati; phylum Pseudomonadota; class Betaproteobacteria; order Burkholderiales; family Sphaerotilaceae; genus Roseateles; species Roseateles flavus. Next base: position 327,502 of record NZ_JBDPZC010000001.1, read on the forward strand.
CACTTGAGGTTGTCCTCATTGGCAGCGAAGGCGGCGAAGTAGTTGGTGCGGTCGAACCAGGTCGAGCCGTTGGCGGCCAGGCCGCGCTTGGTGAACTCGGCCCAGGGGTCCTGGTGCTTGGGACTGCCCTTGAAGATCAGATGCTCCAGCAGGTGGGCCATGCCGGTCTCGCCATAGTTCTCATGCCGGGAACCCACGCGGTAGGTCACGTTGACCGTGGTGGTGGGCTTGGAGGCGTCCGGCGCCAGCAGCACCTGCATGCCGTTGGGCAGGCGGTACTCGCTGATGCCTTCGACGCTGTGGACGGGCTTGAGCGAATGCGCCTGGGCGCCGAAGGCAAAGGCCAGGCCCAGGGCCAGGCTCAGGGGGTGGAGCGTGCGTGTCATGGTGGCGGTGCAGGTTTTCAACCGCGGCGAGTGTGCACCCGCCGGGGTCGTGATGATGAAAGTCAGAGAAGGACGGGCGGGAGGGGCGGCCTCAGTGCAGGCCGGCGGGGCGCTGCAGCATTTCGTGCACGTCGTGGCTCATCAGGGCCAGGAAGGCGGCGAGCGCGAGGTAGTAGGTGCCGTATTCCCATTTCACCGCGGCGGGCACGGCGTAGTAGGTCTGGCCCTCGGCGCTTTCGCTGCGGTACTTCCAGGCCTTCCACAGCTGCGGCCAGGCCAGCACGGCCATGAGGATCAGCATGGGGCTGGGGCGCCACACGAACAGCCCCACCAGCACCGGCACGCCCAGCAGCCAGATGCGTGGCGAGAGCACGGCGGTGATGCGCCCGCCGTCGAAGGGCGAGACGGGGATCAGGTTGAAGAGGTTGAGGAAGAAGCCGGCGTAGGACACGGCCAGCAGCCAGTCGACGCTCCAGCTGCGGGCCATCAGGTAGCAGACCGTGGCGCCCACGGTGCCCAGCAGGGGGCCGGCCAGGCCCACGAAGGCCTCGGTCTGCGCGTCATGCGGCTGGTCCTTGAGCTCGATCCAGGCGCCCACGAAGGGGATGAAGGTGGGCAGGCCCACGTTCAGGCCCTTGTAGCGGGCTGCCAGGTAGTGCCCCATCTCGTGCACGAAGAGCAGGGCGATGAAGCCCGCCGCATAGCGCCAGCCGTAGAGCAGGGCATAGACGCCCAGGGCCAGCAGCATGCTGCCGCCCGAGAGCAGCAGCTTGCCCAGCTTCAGGCCGGAGAACAGCAGCAGGAGCAGCTTGATCATTCGGCGGCCTTGCCGCCCTCGGGGCGCGGCATGGGCAGGGTGTCCTGGTGGGTCTCCACGACCGCGGCCTCTTCCTTGGGCTTGCGCTTGAAGAGCTTCAGGAGGGCGCCGCCGAAGCCCAGCACGGCCAGGATGGCCAGCTTGGCGAACTTGGCCAGGAAGGCGAAGATCACCGCGAAGAAGCCCAGCTTCTTGGCGCCCACGCCCAGCACCAGCGCGGCCAGGCCGTACTCGGCGACCTTGTCGGTGCTGCTGTTGAAGTCGGCGTAGCGCTTGCCGTCATTGAACTCCATCGCGCCCAGCAGCTCGCGGGCCTGCTCCTTGTGGGCGCCCAGGTCCTTCAGGTCCGTGACCAGGTTCAGGCTCAGGTAGCCTTCGCGGCCCAGGGCGTAGGTGTTGTAGTTGACGCCCTGTTCCTCCTCGGCCGGTGCGTTCTTGCTGCGCGAGCTCATGGCCCAGACCAGGCGGTGGCTGTCGGCGGCGTAGGCGGGCTTCTCGGCCCAGCCCACGATCTCCAGCTCGGGCACGCCCATCTTGGCGCGCTCCTTGTTGCTGGCCTCGGTGCCTTCGCGGTAGGACTTCAGCAGGTCGTCGGCGTTCCAGTCCTTGGCATCGTCATCCTTGATGTAGCCGGCGCCCTCGAAGCGCAACACGGCAAACCAGCCGTCCTCGCCGCCTTCGGGGAAGACCAGGCCCAGCAGGTCGCTGTAGTCGCCTGGATTGCCCATGGCGCGCATCAGCTTGGCGGCCTGGGGCTGGGGGATGAAGACCTTGCCCGCAGGCAGGTGCAGCACGGCCTGGTTGGCCAGCGTGACGTCGCTGGGGCCGGCCGTGGCGGCCTGCTTGGCCTCGGCGAAGACCTGGGCCGAAGGATCGGGGGCCTCGTCGGCCAGGGCCGGTCGGCCCAGCAGGGCCAGAGGCAGGCTCAGCAGACATGCGGCGGCCAGGCGCCGCCAGAAGTTCGTGTTCATGGATTCCTCCCTGCGGTGTGGCTACCGCTGATGGTTGTCTGAAGCGAAGGCAGGGCCCGGGCACGGGACGGCACCGGTTCAGGCCCGCCCACGGCTTGGCCGTATGCGGCCGCCGCGGGAGTCTAGCAAGGCGCCGACACCTGCCGCCCCGGCGCCGTGGGGCTCGTCTCCCGAGGCGGGCCGGGCGCCCCGCGCCTGTCAGGGCCCGGCGCGCTCGTAGCGATAGGGGGTGCTGGTGAAGGCCTGGTCCGGTGTTGCCAGGGCATGGCCGCCTTCAATGACCAGGGCCCCGGACTTGTCGCTGCTGAGGCCCCACCATTGCAGGACGAAGTCCGCGGCCTCGTTGCCGAGGCGGACCTGCAGGCTGCCGTCGGCGGCCAGCATCCAGCGGCCCTCGTAGCTGTCATGGTGGGTCATCAGGCTGGCGCTGCCGTCGGCGCGCAGCTGCAGGGTGCGCAGGAGGCGGCTGATGCGCCACTCGCCGATCAGCTGCTCGCGCTGCCAGTTCAGCGCGGGATCCTGCACATAGGCCTCGCCCAGGCTGGCGCCCTGGCCCTGCGGCCCTTCGTAGAGGGCATGCATCAGGAACTGCCGGGGGGCGCTGCGCTGCACCAGCTGCAGGCGCCAGCGCTGGCTGCTGCCGTTCTCCACCAGCAGCTCGCCGCCGTCCAGGCGCCAGCGCCAGCTGCGGCCCGCGATGCTGCCGTCGGACTGGAGGTCCAGCGGCGCGGCCAGCAGGGGGCCGACCCCGGTGTGGGCCTTGAGCTCCAGGGTCTCGGCGATGGGCAGGAACCAGCGGCCGGGGATCTCCGCGGCCTGCAGGGCCAGCGGCGCGTCGCTGAGTCCCAGGCTCAGCTGCTCGCCTTGCACGGCCGCGCCGTCCTCGGGGCCGCAGTCGAACTCGCTGGTGCACACGCTGAGCTGCAGCACGTCACCGAAGGCGAAGCGGCCCAGACGCCGCATGCCCTGGAGGTACTGGTGGTAGGGCTGGTCGAAGATGTCTGTGCCCGCCGCCTGCTCGGTGCCGCTGCCGCTGAGCAGCAGGGCGCCCTTGCCGTTGATCTCCCAATGCAGGGCGCCGTGGGCCGGGGCAAAGCTCTGGCGGGGACGCAGCTGCCCGGTGCCGCCCGCCTGCAGGGTCAGCAGGGCGCTGCTCTTGGCCGTGCTGAAGACGGGGGCCTGGTCCAGGGCACCGACGGGGCCCAGGATGTAGCGGGCGGGCAGGCTGGCCTGCGTGAAGGGACTGCGCGCCAGCAGGGCGGTCTGGGCCTCCTGGCGCAGGCGCTCCAGGGTGTCGCCCAGGGTGGCCTCGGCGGCGGCACGGAATTGCCGCAGGCCGGCGTCGTCCGCCATCAGCTGGGCCAGCGTGGCGATGCCGTCGGGCAGCGGCACCAGGCCCTGCCGGGCGGCCAGAACCAGGGCGCTGCGATCACCGACGCCTTCCACGGAATAGCCGGACACCGCGCGGCGCAGGGCCAGCTCGTCAGGCACGCTGCCCTGCTGGGTCAGGCTGCGGTGCTGCCCCAGCAGCAGCGCGGCTTCGCCGATGCTCGACTCGTCCACCTGCAGGGCCGAGAGGCGGCCGGCATCCAGGCGCCGGGCGTCGCCCGCCAGCGTCATCAGGGTGGCGCCGGACGCGAGGTAGAGCTCGGCACGGTCGCGCGGATGGCCGCTGTCTTCCTTCAGGCGCAGGCGCAGCAGGCTGTCGCGCTGGCTGGCGTCGGCGAGCCACAGCTGGAGGCGGTAGCTGCCTTTTTCGTCCGTCTGGGCGCTGGCCAGGGCCTGGTCGCCGGACAGCAGCTCCAGGCCGCGGCGGGCCTGCCCCTGGCCGCCCAGCAAGACCTGACCCTCCAGCAGCAGTTCGCGGCGCAGGGTCAGCGATACCGTGGCCTGCTGGGTGAGCCCCTGGGCGTCGTGCACCTGGTAGGTGAAGCGGTCCTGGCCCAGGGCATGGGCGGCCGGCGTGTAGCGGATGCGGCCGCCCTCGATGCTGGCCTGGCCGAGGCTGGGGGCCTGCACGCTGTCCAGCACCAGTCCCTGGCCCTGGTCATTGGCCAGCACGTCGATCAGCAGGGTTGCGCCGTTGTCCACCGTCGCGCTGTCGTCACGGGCCTGCAGCGCGGCCGTCAAGGGGGCGTCGCCCGAGCCGCAGGCACCGAGGGCGAGCAGGCCTGCCAGCAGCAGGGCCAAGGGCAGCCGGCGCTGCCGGCTCGTGAGCTGTTTCATTGAGACGATGCCTCCAGTCATCGGTTGCCCCGCGGACGGGGCGCCACGGGAGCCCTCCCCAGGGTCCCGACGAAAGCCCGCAGCCTAGCCGCAAGGAGGCGGCCCTTTGTTGCTGCAGATTGCTGCTCAGGGGCATCCCCCTTGGCGAAAACCCGTGCAATCCGGCACGGAGGGCAGGGGCTCGGTGCGATTGCCGCGCAAAAAGCAGCACGCGCCGACGGGCTGCAGTGTCAAATCGCGGGTTTTGTCCGGCGATCCCCGCCGCTGACGACGCGAAACCGGTGTCAGGTGACCGAGATCACCCCGCACGAGGAGGATGAATGAACACACGATGGAATGGGGCGGCCCTCGGCGCCGTCCTGGGCGCCTGCGCGCTGCTGAGCGCCTGCGGTGGCGGCGGTCCCAACGCCGGAGCGCCGATCTTCGGCAACGTGCCGTCGGACAATGCCACCCCCGGCACGCCCAGCACCCCCGTCAACGAGCCCCTGAAGCCCAGCGCTGTCTATGCCCAGCAGTGCGCGCCCGAGAACGCGCAGGCCCCGGCCGGCAATCGCAACGGCAGCCTCAGCCAGGAGAAGCGCTGGCTGCGCTCCTACTTCGACGAGGCCTATCTGTGGCGGGAGTCCGTCCCCAACGTGAACGCCAGTGCGGCGAGCTTCAGCAACACCGCGGACGTCCAGGGCTCGCTGGAGGCCTATTTCGACGCCCTGCGCAGCCCGGTGCTGACCGCCAGCGGCGCGCGCCAGGATCGCTTCAGCTTCATGATCCCCACGGCCAAGTGGCAGCAGATGACCCAGGCCGGCGTGGACGCGGGCTTCGGCATCGAATGGACCATGGCCTCGCCCACGCCGCCGCGCGGCATCCGCATTGCCTACGTCATGCCCGGCAGCCCCGCTCAGCGTGCCGGCCTGCGGCGCGGTGACACCCTGCTGACGGTGAACGGCGTGTCCGCCGACACCAACGACCGCGCCGGCATCGACGTGCTCAACGACATGGTGAGCCCCGACCAATTGCAGAAGCGTTTCGACTTCAGCTTCAGCCGCGCGGGCGGCCAGAACGTGCAGGTGAGCCTGCTCAGTGCCGAGGTCGAGACCCAGCCGGTGGCCCTGGACGAGGTGCTGACCGGCGCCGACGGCAAGAAGGTCGGCCACCTGATCTTCAACACCCACATCGCCAAGGGCGAGATCCAGCTGATCGATGCCATGACCCGCTTCCAGCAGGCCGGCGTCTCCGACCTGGTGGTGGACCTGCGCTACAACGGCGGCGGCCTGCTCTTCATGGCTTCGCAGCTGGCCTACATGGTGGCCGGCTCCCAGCAGACCAGCGGCAAGGACTTCGAGCGCAGCCGCTACAACAGCCTGCGCCAGGCCACGGAGGGCGGCGCGACGCCCTTCTACGGCGTCTCCTGCCTGCTCGACGCCAACTTCCAGTGCACCTCCGAGCGCCCGCTGCCCGCGCTGAACCTGCGACGCGTCTATGTGCTGGCGCAGAGCGGCACCTGCTCGGCCAGCGAGGCCTTCATCAACGGCCTGCGCGGCGTGGACGTGGAGGTGGTGCTGATCGGCGGCAAGACCTGCGGCAAGCCCTATGGCTTCACCGCCAAGGACAACTGCGGCAACTCCTATTTCCCCATCGAGTTCGGCGGTGTCAACAACAAGGGCTTCGGTGACTACGCCGACGGCTTCGTGCCCGGCGGCAACGGCGCCACCGGCCTGCCCGGCTGCGCGGTGGCGGACGACCTCGGCCACGAGCTCGCCAACCCCGGCGAGGCCCTGCTGGCGACGGCCCTGGAGCACCGCATCAGCGGGCGCTGCCTGGCCCAGGCCCCGGGCATGCGCCCGGCCAGCGCCCGGCCGCGCGAGGGCGATGTGGCCCTCATGCTCAAGCGCTCGCCCGTGCGCAGCAACGCCTTCCGCCTGCCGCGCTGATCGCCGTCGCGCCTGCCCCAAAGACAAAGCCCGCAGGCCTTCCGGCCTGCGGGCTTTCTTCATGGGGCTTGATCAGGCGTTGATCAGGCAGCCTGCCACTGCTTCATCAGGCCGTCCCACTTGGCGCGGGCGGCGTGCACATGGCGCTCTTTCACGTGGCCGTAGCCGCGGATCTCTTCCGGGATGCGCGCGATGTCCGAGGCCAGGGCGAGGCGCTCGGCCGTCAGGCCCTTGGCCAGGATCTGCTCGATGCTGGCGCGGTAGTCCTGGATCAGCTGGCGCTCCATCCTGCGTTCGGCGGTGTAGCCGAAGATGTCCAGCGCCGTGCCGCGCAGGCCCTTCAGCTTGGCCAGCACGCCGAAGGCCGGGCGAATCCAGCTGCCCATCTGCTGCTTGACCAGCTCACCCTTCTCGTTCTTCTTGGCCAGCAGGGGCGGGGCCAGGTGGTGGACGATCTTGTAGTCGCCCTCGAACTGAGATGCGATCTTCTCGACGAACTTCCGGTCGCTGTGCAGGCGGGCGACCTCGTACTCGTCCTTGTAGGCCATCAGCTTGAACAGATAGCGGGCCACGGCCTCGGACAGGCGCGTGCTGTTCAGCGGCTTCTCCGCGGCGCGGACCTTCTCGACGAAGGCCTGGTACTGCGCGGCGTAGGCGGCGTTCTGATAGTCCGTGAGGAAGGCCACGCGCTTGGTGATCATCTCGTCCAGGCTGTCGCGCTTGACGATGTTGATGACCTGCTGGGCGGCGAACAGCGACTGGACCGCGGCCAGGTCATGGGCGCAGCGGCGGCCCCATTCGAAGGCGGCCTTGTTGTTGTCGATCTGCACGCCGTTGAGCTCGATCGCACGCATCAGGGCGGCGTAGCTGAGGGGCACCCGGCCCTGCTGCCAGGCGTAGCCCAGCATCAGCGGGTTGGTGTAGAGCGAGTCGCCCAGCAGCTTGACGGCCACGTCTTCCGCGTCGAAGGCGCGGAAGTGATCGGTCCCCACGGCCTTGGCCACGGCGGCTTCGCAGGAGGCGCCGGGGAAGGACCAGTCGGCGTTGTTCACGAGGGTCGCGGTGGGCGAGCCATGCGTGTTCAGCGCGACGAAGGTGCGGCCTTCACGCATGACGGCCAGCGTGGTCTTGTTGGCGGCCACGATGGAATCGCAGGCGATCACCAGCTGCGCCTCGGCCGTGCCGACCTTGGTGCAGTGGATGTCTTCCGCCTTGTTGGCGATCTGGATGTGGCTCCAGGTCGCACCGCCCTTCTGGGCCAGGCCCGCGGCGTCCTGCGTGATGACGCCCTTGCCTTCCAGATGGGCGGCCATGCCCAGCAGCTGGCCGATGGTGATCACGCCCGTGCCGCCCACGCCGGCCACCACGATGCCCCAGGCCTCCTCGGCGTTGGGAATCACGGGCTGGGGCAGCTCGCCCAGCTTGGCATCGAAGGGTGAGATGCGCTTGTCCTTCTTCGGCTTCTTGAGCTCGCCGCCCTCGATGGTGACGAAGCTCGGGCAGAAGCCCTTCACGCAGCTGAAGTCCTTGTTGCAGGTGTTCTGGTTGATCTGGCGCTTGCGGCCGAAGTCAGTTTCCAGCGGCTCGATCGAGAGGCAGTTGGACTGGATGGAGCAGTCGCCGCAGCCCTCGCAGACCAGCTCGTTGATCACCGTGCGCTTGGCCGGGTCGACCAGCTTGCCGCGCTTGCGGCGGCGGCGCTTTTCGGTGGCGCAGGTCTGGTCGTAGATGATGGCCGTGGTGCCGGCGATCTCGCGGAACTCGCGCTGGATGCGGTCCAGCTCGTCGCGGTGGTGCACGGTGACGCCGGCCAGCAGCGCCACGCCGTTGTACTTCTCGGGCTCGTCCGTGACGATCACCAGCTTCTTCACGCCTTCCGAGATCAGGCTCTGCATGATCTGCAGCACCGTGTGGCCCTCGGCGCGCTCGCCAACCTGCTGGCCGCCCGTCATGGCGACGGCGTCGTTGTAGAGGATCTTGTAGGTGATGTTCACGCCCGAGGCGATGCTCTGGCGGATGGCCAGGATGCCCGAGTGGAAGTAGGTGCCGTCGCCCAGGTTCGAGAAGATGTGCTTCTCGTTGGTGAACCACTGCTGGCCGGTCCAGGGCACGCCCTCGCCGCCCATCTGTGTGAAGGTGGCGGTGTTGCGGCCCGGCATCCAGGTGACCATGTAGTGGCAGCCGATGCCGCCCACGGCGCGCGAGCCTTCGGGCACGCGGGTGGAGGTGTTGTGCGGGCAGCCGGAGCAGAACCAGGGCGTGCGGTCGGCGCCGCCGGCGGCCTTTTCCTCGGCCTTCAGCGCGTTCTCCTTGGCGTCGATGACGGCCACGCGCGCATCCAGGCGGGCGGCGATGTCGGCATCCACGCCCAGCTTCTTCAGCCGCTTGGCAATGGCGCGGGCGATGAGGGCTGGGGTCAGGTCGGCCTGCGGGCGCAGCAGCCAGTTCTTGCTGGGATTGGGCAGGCCCCATTCGCCGCCCATGCCGCCCTCGGCGTCGTCATCGAACTTGCCCAGCACGTGCGGGCGCACGTCGGAGCGCCAGTTGTAGAGCTGCTCCTTGATCTGGTACTCGATGACCTGGCGCTTCTCCTCGATCACGAGGATCTCCTGCAGGCCGGTCGCGAAGTCGCGGGTGATGTTGGCCTCCAGCGGCCACACCACATTGACCTTGTGCAGGCGGATGCCCAGGCGGCGGCAGGTGTCGTCATCCAGGCCGAGGTCGTGCAGGGCCTGGCGGGTGTCGTTCCAGGCCTTGCCGGAGGCGATCAGGCCCAGGCGGTCGTTGGGCGTGGCGATGACGTTGTAGTTGAGCTTGTTGGCGCGCACATAGGCCAGGGCGGCGTACCACTTGTGGTCCATCATCCGCGCTTCCTGGTCCAGGGGCGGATCGGGCCAGCGGATGTGCAGGCCGCCGGCCGGCATGGGGAAGTCGTCCGGCGTGATGATGTTGACCCGGTCCGGGTCCACGCTGACGCTGGCGCCCGATTCCACGATCTCCTGGATGGTCTTCATGCCGGACCACAGGCCCGAGAAGCGGCTCATGGCGATGGCGTGCAGGCCCATGTCCAGGATGTCCTGCACGCTGGACGGGAAGAACACCGGGAAGCCCGCGGCCTTGAAGACGTGGTCGCTCTGGTGGGCAGCGGTGGAGCTCTTGGAGATGTGGTCGTCACCCGCGATGGCGATCACGCCGCCGTGCTTGGAGGTGCCGGCCATGTTGGCGTGCTTGAAGACGTCGATGCAGCGGTCCACGCCCGGGCCCTTGCCGTACCAGAGGCCGAAGACGCCGTCGAACTTCGCCTTCTCCTTGAACAGGTCCAGCTGCTGCGTGCCCCACACGGCGGTGGCGCCCAGCTCCTCGTTGACGCCCGGCTGGAACACGATGTTCTGCTTGGCCAGGTGCTTCTTGGCGGCCATCAGGGCCTGGTCGTAGCCGCCCAGCGGCGAGCCCCGGTAGCCCGAGACGAAGCCGGCGGTGTTCAGCCCGTTCATCGCGTCCCGCGTGCGTTGCAGCATGGGCAGGCGCACCAGGGCCTGCACGCCGCTCATGAAGGCACGACCGCGGTCGAGCGCGTACTTGTCGTCCAGGGTGACCTTTTCCAGCGCGCGCAGGATGTGTTCGGGCAGCGGTGCATTCATGCGAGGGGTACTCCGAGAGGGGGTGCCGAAGAGAGGGTGGACCAGGTCCGGCATCACCTCGCATCAGGAGGTGCATGTGCAGGCGGCTTGTGGCCGCCGGACCTTCCGGGGGGTGGCTGCAGTATGGGCCGGGGAGGGAGTGTAGGGAAAGAGGGTGGGTGTGTCTTTTCTAAGTTTGCGCAGTCAAGCCCTTGTCTGGCATGAAGATGGTGGCTTCTGGTTCAATTGGGAAATGTCTTGATCGCTCAATCGCAATAGAGGGAAAAACCCGGAGTCCGAAGGCCTGTGCTGCGGCTGAAAGCTGGCCGTCCGGCGCTCGTCGGGCCGGCGCATCGCGGCGCGCATGACTTAAGGCACCTGATAGATATGTCAGGTGGCTGTCCCGTGAAACTGGGATAACCTGCCGCTACTCGAACAAAGGCGGACGTTTCGATACAGAGGCGACGCACCGGCTGAAGAGAAAGCAACGAGGATCGCGCGGTGCATCAGGCACTGCTCGGGGAGAAACTGGAGAGGCCCGGCCCGTGATGGGTCGGGCCTTTTATTTTTGCCACATTGCATGCGGGCGTTTGGAAGGCTGCATCGCACGGCTTGCTGGATGACGCGTCCGGCCAGAGGCGTGGTCTGCCGCCTGCCTGGGATGTCAGCCGGGTGGACAGGCCCTTGTCGCGCACCCGGCGCTGCTGGCGTGCACCTCGAACGCCGCCCTGACCCCCTGAGCGCCGGCTGGATTCATCGCCATGGCCATGGAGAGTGGCAAAGTCTCTCTAGGCAAGCGGTCCGGCCGCGTCGATGATGTTGCGCCTGGCCGGCGGCCAGATTCCATTCCAAAGAACGAGCGTGAGCCGGATGAGGGAGACCCTGTTCAGAACCGAAGTGATGCAAGTCCAGTCCACCCAGTGGCTGGGCTCCATCCGCATCGGCCGCCCGCCCAGCTTTGCCTGGCTGACGGGCATCGCCCTGGCCCTGCTGGCCGGGCTGCTGGCCTTTGCGCTGCTGGGCGAGATCAGCCGCAAGGCGCGTGTCTCCGGTGTGCTGCTGCCCACGGGCGGGCTGATCGGCGTCACCGCGCCGCAGGCCGGCACCGTGGCCGAGCTGCTGGTGAAGGAGGGCGATGAGGTTCAGGCCGGTCAGCCCCTGCTGAAGATCCGCTCGGAGCGCCGCCTGGCGCAGGGCGACGTGGCCCTGCTCAATGCCCAGGCCCTGGCCCAGCGCCGTCAGAGCCTGGACACCGAGCGCCTCCTGCAGCAGCAGCAGGCCCGCCAGCGCGCCGATGCGCTGAACGACCGCCTGCGCAGCCTGCAGTCCGAGGAGCGCCAGGCCCAGGGCGAGCTGGACTCCAGCCGCCAGCGCGCCCAGCTGGCGCAGAAGAGCGTCGATCGCTTCAACGAGCTGGCGCGCAGCGGCTATGTCTCGGCCGCCCAGGTCCAGCAGAAGCAGGAAGAGCTGCTGGATCTGCAGATGCGCGAGCGCAGCGCCGAGCGCAATCTCCAGGCCCTGCAGCGCGATGCCCAGGCCGTGCGCGCCGACCTCACCGCCAACGAGACCAGCCTGCGCAGTGCGCTGGCCCTGGTCGACCGCAACCTCGCCAGCCTCTCGCAGGAAGCCAACGAGAACGAGGCCCGCGGCGCCGCGCTGGTGCAGGCCCCCCAGGCCGGGCGCGTGGCCACGCTGTCCCTGCATGCGGGGCAGTCGGTCCTGGAGGGGCAGGCCTTGCTGAGCCTGGTGCCCCAGGCCGGCGAGGGCCGGGGCGACCAGGCGCTGGAGGCCCAGCTCTTCGCGCCCAGCCGCACCAGCGGCTTCGTCCAGCCGGGCCAGCAGGTGTGGCTGCGCTATGCCGCCTACCCCTACCAGAAGTTCGGCATGGCGCGCGGCCGCGTGGTGGCGGTCAGCCAGGCGCCGCTGTCAGCGCAGGAGCTGCCCACCGGGCAGAGCCAGGCGCTGCAGGCCGCGGGCCAGTCGGGCGAGCCGCTGTACCGCATCCGCGTGGCCCTGGACCGCCAGGACGTGCAGGCCTATGGCGCGACCCTGCCGCTGAAGCCGGGCATGAGCCTGGACGCCGACGTGCTGCAGCAGCGCCAGAAGGTCTGGGAATGGGTGATGGAGCCCGTCCTGGCCGTGTCCGGCCTGGCGCCTTTCGTGAACACGCCTGAGGACGGCAGCCCCGCGCCGCAGAAAGCCGGGGCCCCGCGATGAAACTCTTCCTGCAATCCGAAGCCGCCGAATGCGGCCTGGCCTGCCTGGCCATGGTCGCGAGCCATCATGGCCTGGGCCAGGACCTGGGCGAGCTGCGCCGGCGCTTCCCCATCTCGCTGAAGGGCGCCAAGCTGGCCAGCCTCATCAGCCATGCCGGGGCCCTGGGCTTCTCGGCGCGCCCCCTCAAGCTGGAGATGGAGCACCTGGGCCAGCTGAGCCTGCCCTGCGTCCTGCACTGGGACCTCAACCATTTCGTGGTGCTCAAGAAGGTCGGTGCCAGGTCTTGCGTGGTGCTGGATCCGGCCATCGGCGAGCGCCGCCTGAGCCTGGCGGAGATGTCCAGCCACTTCACCGGCGTGGCCCTGGAGCTGACGCCCAATGCCGACTTCAAGCCCGCGAAGCAGGCGCCCCGCCTCTCGCTGGGTTCGCTCACGGGCAAGGTCAGCGGCCTCAAGCGCTCGCTGCTGCAGATCCTGGCGGTGGCGGTGGTGCTGGAGGCCTTTGCCGTCGTCGCGCCGCTGTTCAACCAGCTGGTGGTGGACGAGGTGCTCAGCAGCGGAGACGCCGAGCTGCTGGGCGTGCTGGTGCTGGGCTTCGGCCTGCTGCTGCTGATCCAGACCGCGCTGTCCCTGGGCCGCTCCTGGATGGTGGTGCTGCTGAGCCAGACCCTGGCGCTGCAGTGGCAGTCCAATGTCTTTGCCCACCTGATCCGCCTGCCCACCGCGTTTTTCGAGAAGCGCCACCTGGGCGACATCACCTCGCGCTTCGGCGCCGTCAACGCGATCCAGCGCAGCCTCACCACCGCGGCCATCGAAGCCGTGCTGGATGGGCTGATGGCCCTGATCGCGCTGGCCATGATGCTGCTCTATTCCGTGCCGCTGACCGCCATCGTGCTGGGCGCGGTGGCGGCCTACGGCGCCCTGCGCTGGGTGGCCTACCGGCCCTTTCGCGATGCCTCCGCCGAACGCCTGATCATTGCCGCCAAGGAGAACACGCACTTCCTGGAGACCCTGCGCGCCATCACGCCGCTGAAGCTCTATGGCCGCGAGGACGAGCGCCGCGCGCGCTGGCAGAACCTCATCGTCGACGTGCAGAACCGCGACGTGCGCACGGCCAAGATGAGCATGGCCTTCCAGACCGCCAACACGCTGATCTTCGGCCTGGAGAACCTGGCGGTGCTGTGGCTGGGCGCCCGCACCATCCTGCAAGGCCAGCAGAACCACGCGGTCGCGCTGACGGTGGGCATGCTCTTCGCCTTCGTCAGCTACAAGAGCCAGTTCACCAGCCGCGTGGGCAAGCTGATCGACTACGGCGTGGAGCTGCGCATGCTGTCCCTGCATGGCGAGCGCCTGGCCGACATCGTCCTGGAAGCGCCCGAGCAGGACGATGTCCCGCACAGCGAGCTGGACCACCTGGCGCCCTCGCTGGAACTGCGCAAGGTGTCCTTCCGCTATGCCGAGGGCGAGCCCTGGATCCTCAAGGACGCCAGCTTCAAGGTGGAGGCCGGCGAGAACGTGGCCGTCACCGGCCCCAGCGGCGCGGGCAAGACCACCCTGCTGAAGATCCTGCTGGGCCTGCTGCCGCCCACCGAGGGCGAGGTGCTCTACGGCGGCGTGCCGGTGCGCCACCTGGGCGTGCGCAACTTCCGCCGCCAGATCGGCACTGTCATGCAGGAGGACGCCCTCCTGACGGGCAGCCTGGCCGACAACATCAGCTTCTTCGACAGCCATCCGGACCGCGATCGCATCGAGCATTGCGCGGCCCTGGCCCAGCTGCATGAGGACATCCGCCGCATGCCCATGGGCTACCAGACCCTGGTGGGCGACCTCGGTTCGGGCCTGTCCGGCGGCCAGAAGCAGCGTCTCCTGCTGGCCCGCGCCCTCTACAAGCAGCCGCGCGTGCTGGCCCTGGACGAGGCGACCAGCCACCTGGACATCGCCAATGAGCGTGCCGTCACGGCGGCGCTGGCGCAGATGAAGCTGACGCGCCTGGTCATCGCCCACCGACCCGAGACCATCGCAGGCGCCCAGCGCGTGGTGCAGGTGCGCGAGGGGCAGGTGCTGGAGCTGGCGCGCCAGGTGAGCAACGGGCCGGCGGACAGCACGGCAGCCCTCTGAGGCGTCGCACTCCTCCAGTAGGATGGGTGCTCCGCTGCCAGCCTGCCGAGCCATGACCAAGACCAATGCCTCTCTCGCCACCCGCGGACGCCTGCCTGCGCCGGAGTCCGAGGACCCGCAGGGCGAGCGCCTGGACCGCTGGCATGTGGCCATCCTGGCCGAGCTGCAGCGCGACGCGCGCCTGTCCAATGCGGAGCTGGCCAGCCGCATCGGCCTGTCCACGGCGCCCACCTGGCGGCGGGTCAAGTGGCTGGAGGAGCAGGGCTACATCACCGGCTACCGCGCCGAGCTGGACCGCCGGCGCCTGGGCCTGGGTGTGCTGGCCTTCGTGCGCCTGGACGCCGACCGCAACAACGCCTCGGCGACCAAGGTGCTGGAAGAGGCCATCTGCCAGCTGCCCGAGGTGATCTCCTGCCACTACATCTCCGGCGCCGGCACCTTCGAGCTGCAGGTGCTGGCCACGGACCTCGACGCCTTCAGCCGCTTCACCATCGACACGCTGCTCAACCTGCCCAACGTCAAGGACGTGCACACGAGCTTTTCGCTGGGCGAGGTCAAGGCCGGCGGCGGCGTGCCGCTGGGGCACCTGAAGCCCTGATGGAGCCTCAGCGGCCGTCGCCGGGGCCGGCCGTGGTGATGGTGGCGCTCTGCGGCGTGCGCTGGAAGGCGCTGCGATCGAAGCCCAGCGCTGCCGCACGGTCCAGCAGGGCCTGCAGCCGTGACTCCGGCAGCTGGGGTTCGCGGGCCAGGACCCAGGCATAACGCCGGTCGGGCGCCCCGACCAGTACCTCGGTATAGCCCTCGTCCAGCGCCAGGATCCAGTAGTCCCCGTAGAAGGGCCAGAAGAAGGTGACCCGCAGACGGGCATTGCCTGAATCCGGGACCACCTTGGCATGGCCGCGGACGTCGTCCATGCCCCCGTCGGCCGTGCGGCAGCGGTTGATCACCTCGATGCGGTTTCCGTCCTGGCGGTACTGCGCCTGGGTGTCGGCCACGCACTGGCGCTGGAAGCGGTTGGGCAGCCGCGCGATCTCGTACCAGCGGCCGGCGTAGCGCGCCAGGTCCACTTGCGGCACGGTGGGCAGGGGCGCATCCGCCCCGAAGGACAGTCCGGCCAGGCACAGGGCCGGCAGCATCAGCAGGACGCGGATCATCGAACGCATGGGGACCTCCTTCACATGATGGCTCGGACGCTGGCCGCCGTGCCTCGTCCTCGCGGCATTCTCGGCCTTGCGCCGGCGGCCTCAGGAATGGACTTCCCAATGGCCCGCCAGCCCCTGCAGATGCTGCAGAAAGGCTTGCGCCAGCGGGCTCAGGCGCTGGCCGGGCAGCCACATCACTGACCAGGCCGAACGCACCGGGAAGCGGTCCACCTGCAGCACGGCCAGGCCTTCGCTGGCCGGATCGGCCGACAGGGCATGGCGGGACACCAGGCCCAGGCCCATGCCTGCCGCCACCGACTGCTTGACCGCCTCGTTGCTGCCCAGCTCCAGCCGCACGCGCGGGCTCAGCCCCAGCTTCTCGAAATGGGCATCACCGGCAAGCCGCGTGCCGGAGCCGGCCTCGCGCAGGATGAAGGGCTCCTCCTGCAAGCGCTGCGGCCGCACGCGCGCGCGCCCGGCGAGTGCGTGCCCCAGCGGTGCGATCGGCACCAGCGGGTTGTCCAGCAGATGGGCCCGCTCATGAGGCAGGCCGCGCGGCGGGATGGAGAGGATGTAGAGGTCGTCCTGGTGCGCCCGCATGCGCTGCAGCACGCCGTCGCGGTTGAGCACCTGCAGGGCGATGTCCACCTGCGGATGCCGGGCACAGAAGGCGCCGAGCATGCGGGGCACGAAGTACTTGGCCGTGCTGGCCAGGGCGATGCGCAGGCGCCCGTGCTGCAGGCCGCGCAGGCCGGCCAGGCGCTGCTCGAGCGCCTCCCACTCGGACTGCAAGGCGCGGGCCGTGGCCAGCACCGCCTCGCCCGCCTCGGTGAGCTGCAGGCGCTTGCCGAACTGCTCGTACAGCGGCAGCCCCGCAGCCTCGGACAGCTCCTTGAGCTGCATGGAGACCGTGGGCTGCGTGACGTGGCAGGCTCGAGCCGCACCGGTGATGGAGCCCGTCTCGGCGAGGGCCAGCAGCAGCTTCAGCTGACGGAAGGTGGCATGCATCGATGAATGTCGATGGAAAGCATCAGAACAATTGATTTTCCATGATTGTCTGATGTCCCTAGCATCCAGGCCTCATGAATGCCCTTCTTGATCCCGCCCTGCTGTTCTTCGTCCTCGGCCTGCTGGCCGGGGTGCTGCGTTCCAACCTCGAGGTGCCGGCGCCGCTGTCGCGCTTCCTGTCGCTGTACCTGCTGATGGCCCTGGGGCTCAAGGGCGGATTCGCCCTGCACCAGACCGGCCTGAACGGCACCGTCGTCGCCGGCCTGGCCAGTGCCATGGCCTTGGCCGTGCTGCTGCCGCTGCTGGACCTCCCGCTGCTGCGCCGCTGGCTGCCGCCCTACGATGCCCTGGCCGTGGCGGCGACCTACGGCAGCGTCAGTGCCGTCACCTTCGTGACCGCCAGCCACCTGCTGGAGGTGCAGGGACAGCCAGCCGGCGGGCACATGGCGGCGGCCATGGCCCTGATGGAGTCGCCGGCCATCATCCTGGCCCTGATGCTCAGCCAGCGGGCCCGCGCGGCGAGCACCGTGCCGGCCGGCGGTGCCCTGGCACTGGGCGGGCCGACGGCGGCGCTCGCGCCGGGCGGGGGCGGCCATTGGCGCGAGGCGCTGACCGAGGGCGGCACCCTGCTGCTGCTGGGCGCCCTGGCCATCGGCTGGATCACCGGACCGGCAGGTGCTGCAGCGATGAAGCCCTTCACCGGCGAGATCTTCAAGGGTCTGCTGGCCTTCTTCCTGCTCGACATGGGCCTGCTGACCGCCCGCCAGCTGCCGGGGCTGCGTGCCCTGCCGGTCTCGCTCTTCGCCTATGCGCTGGGCGCGCCGCTGCTGCATGCCGGCCTGGCCCTGCTGCTGGCCGGGGCCCTCGACCTGCCGGTGTCCGATGCCATCCTGCTGGCCGTACTGGCCGCCAGTGCGTCCTACATCGCCGTGCCCGCCGTGCTGCGCCACGCGGTGCCCGAGGCCCGGCCGGCGGTGTACATCGGCCTGTCGCTGGGCGTTACCTTTCCCTTCAACCTGCTGCTGGGCATCCCGCTGTACCAGTGGGCCGCTCGAGCCTGGCTGGGCTGAGGCCAGACGCGGTGAAGGGCGGCGGCGGGGGCGTCAGCCCGTCAGCTGGGGCAGCAGGATCTGCAGGCCCGGCGGCGTGAGCTCCACCGAGCGGCCCTCGCCCCGCCGCAGCCAGCCCTGGGCCAGGCAGTGGGCCAGGATGGACTCGGCCAGCTGGCCGGCCAGGTGGTCGCGGCGCTCGGACCAGTCCAGGCAGGCATAGGCATAGCGCCGGCGCGTGGGCAGCGGCGCCTGCAGGCCCAGGCCCTGCAGCCAGGCACGGCCCGCAGCCGTCAGCTCGAAACCTTGCGGCACCGCCTGCAGCCCTTGCAGCGCGTGCAGGCGCTCGTACAACTGCACGCCCAGCTGGCCGGCCAGATGGCCGTAGCAGCAGCGGGCCGCCCGCAGGCGCTGGCGGGCCGGGGCGGCCCAGTGGCGTGCGTGGCTGTCGCGTTCGGCGACCAGGGCCAGGGCCTCCAGCGCATGGGCCACCTCCGGCCCGGCCAGCTGGTAGTAGCGGTGCCGGCCGCGGGACTCGCAGCGCAGCAGGCCCGCATCCATCAGCCGACCGAGATGGCCACTGGCCGTGGCCGCCGTGACCGAGGCCGCGCGGGCCAGCTCGCCGGCGCTGGCGCAGGCGCCGGACATCAGGTAGGCCAGCATGCGCGAACGCGCGGGATCGCCCATGGCAGCGGCCACGCGGGCGATGCGGGGTTCGTGGGGAGGGTCCGTGTCGAGAGCGGCCATGGCTTCAGCCTAACGCATGCCGGGAGTCCTGCGGCGCCTGCGCGCGGTCGTGCAGGCCGTAGTCGCGCAGGACCTGGGCCACGCGCAGGCGGTAGTCGGCAAAGAGCTGCCCGCGGCCCTGGCGCTGGGCCGCGCGATGGTCCATCTGCTGGCGCCAGCGGGCCACGGCGGCCTCGTCGCGCCACAGGCTCAGCGAGAGGTAGCGGCCGGGGCGGCCGAGGCTCTGGAAGCGCTCCACCGAGATCAGCCCCTCCTGCTCGGCCAGCACCGACTGCAGGGCCGCGGCCTGGGCGAGATAGGCCTCGGCCTGGCCCGGGAGGGCTTCCAGCTCGAAGAGGACGGCGATCATGGCCGGCACTCCGCGGCGCGGTCCCGGGTGGCGGCCACGTCCTCCAGCCAGCTGCGCTCCTCACGCAGGATGAAGCGGTGCTGGCGGGCCTCCTCGAAGTTGGCGCGGCCTTCGGGATCGCGGCGCAGCGCCGCGCGGTAGCGCTCGTAGGCCGCGAGATCCTCGAAGCCGATGAGGCCCCAGGCGATGTCATTGCTGCCCTCGTGAGGCAGGAAGTAGCCGATGAGCTGGCCGCCGCAGCGGGGGATGATGCGGCCCCAGGCCTCGGCGTAAGCCTGGAAGGCGGCGCGCTGGAAGGGGTCGATCTGGTAGCGGATGAAGCAGGTGAGGGCCATGGGATTTCCAATGTTGCGAGAGCCCCCATGCTGCCGGCCGCCGCTGCGGCCATGCTTCGGCGCGGGCCGAAGCATCAGCTCCTCGTGGCCTGCGGGCGCCTTCGCCGCCCCTGTCATCGCGCGGACATGGCCCGGCCCTAGGCTGGCCGGTCCGCCAAGCGCCCACCATGCCGAACGAGAACCCGAACCCGGCTCCTGCCACCGCCCAGCTCCCCTCTTATGGCGCCAGCGAGCAAGGCCTGATCTGCGCCTACCGTTTCGACGCTGGCGGCCAGGCCAGCGCGCTGGGCCAGGTGCCTTCGCCGCAGGTGCTGGCCGAGGCGCCGCCCGGCTTTGTGTGGCTGCACGTGAACCTGAGCCATGCCGGTGCGCTCCAGACGCTGCGCCAGGCCGGCATGCTGGACGACGAGCTGCTGGCCGCCATGCAGCAGGGTTCGCGTGCGACGCGCATCGAGCGCCAGGGCGAGACCCTGTTCGCCGTGGTCAACGACGTCACCTTCGACTTCAGCTTCGATCCGGACGACATCGCCACGCTGTGGGTGCACGTGCGCCCGGGCTGCGTGTTGAGCGCGCGCCGCCAGCCGCTGCGCTCGGTGGACCGGCTGCGCATGGCCGTCAAGCGGGGCGAGGGCCTGCGCTCGCCCATCGCCCTGCTGGACCACCTGCTGCAGGACCAGGCCGACGAGCTGCAGGCGATCGTGCGCCGCACGGCCGATCGCATCGACGACATCGAGGACGAGCTGCTCCGGGGCCGCCATGCGCGCCATGCCGGCGAGGTGGCGCACCTGCGCCGCGTGCTGGTCCGGCTGCAGCGCCTGCTGGCGCCCGAGCCCAGCGCCCTGGCGCGCACGCTCGCGCACCCGCCCGCCTGGGCGACGGACGAGGACCGCGCCCAGCTGCAGCGTGCCAGCGAGGAGTTCGCCCTGGTGCTGCGCGATGCGGCTGCGCTGCAGGAACGCATCAAGCTGATGCAGGACGAGACGGCGGCGCGTCAGGCGGAGGAGAACAACCGCAGCCTGTTCACGCTGACGGTGGTCACGGTGCTGGCCCTGCCCATCAACCTCGTGTCGGGCCTGCTGGGCATGAATGTGGGGGGCATTCCGCTGGCGGATCACGGCCAGGGCTTCTGGATCATGCTGGCCCTCATCGCCGCCTTGACCGGCCTGGCGACGGTGCTGGTGCGGCGGCAGGTGCGAGGGGCGCGCGACGGCGGCTGAGCAGGGCCCGGCGGCCGTGACGGTGCGGTGACGCGCAGGCACGACAGAGGACCCTGCCATCCCTGGCAGGTTCGGGCGCAGGAGCGCTGGCAGGTCAAGCATCCGTCACCGGGATCGGTGAGCATGCGGCCATTCCTTCTCCAAGCCCCACCATGCCGCAGAACACCGCTTTCGGCCTGTCGTCCGGCCTTTCTTGCCGCCCCCCCGTGGCCCCGCCCCTGCCTCGCGTGACCGAATGCCACGGCGCAGGGCGCCGGCTGCGGTCCGGGGTCGCGCCGCGGGCGGCTTGCGGTGCTCCTCATGCCGCAGGATGTGCCGGGGCTCGGCATCGCAAGAGTGACGGATGCCGCCGGGAGTGCGGCTTGCCATGCTCGTCCTTCCCGAGTCTGGAGTCTCACCATGATTGACAAGCAATCGACCGGCCGCCGCTGGGGGTGGCCCATGCTGGCCCTGCTGTCGCTGGCTGCGCTGCTGGCGGGCGCCTGGTGGCTGGCCAGCGCACGTCCCGACACCACCCCCGGCTTCCTCCAGCCGCGGGCGAGCCAGCAGCCTGCGCAGACCAGTCGGCAGGCACGCCCGCATCCCCATCCCGCGGCGCAGGGCACTGGCGAGGCGCCGCGCCGCCGGCCGCCGGTACAGGCGGCTGCGGGTGAGGCGCTGCCGTCCCTGTCCGCCGGCTTTGCCGCGCAGGCCGTGCGCAAGGCCTCGGCGCCGGATGGCGAGCCGGAAGCCGCCCCGGCGCGGATGCTCGCCCGGCAGGACGCGCGGCGCCAGCTGTCGCTCAAAGCCTGGCTGCCGATGTGAGTACGTGGCGCTGTCCGGGCGTCCACTGCCGGGCTCGCCGGGGTCGGCTCCATGAAGAACGGCCGGCAAGGCGCCGGCCGTGGTCAGGGCAGTGCGGTGTGCCAGGGTTCGCGCGAGCGCGGCGCTGGCCCGGGCCGTCTCACCGGCTGGCCAGCACCTGGGGGCAGGACGCGGGCTTGCTGCCGGGCGGCACCACCGTGAAAGGCATGCCCGCCCAGGGCGTGCCCTTGCCGCACTCGGGGCCGGCCTTGCATTCGCAGCTCTTGGCCTTGACCAGCTGGTCCATGGCCTGGGCGTCACGGCTGCCGGCCTTGACCGGGCGGGTGGCGAAGCTCAGCTGCAGGGCATCGTCGGGGACGATGCCGTCCCGGGCCAGGGCCTGGCCCAGCACCGTGCGCTGGCCCAGCGCCTCGCTGGCCGCGACGGCGCGTGAGGCATTGCGCTGGCGCTTGAGGTAGGCCAGGGCCACCTCCATGGCCGCATGGCCGCGGGCCGCCGACACGCTGAAGGGCTTGCGGAAGGCCGCCTCATAGGACGCGGCGACCTCGGCCCAGCGGCCCTTGTCCACGCTGAGCGCGGGGCACAGGCCGGCGTCGTACTTCTCGGAGACCGGCGTCTCGAAATCGATCCAGCACGTGCTGGACGCCGTGACCCGCAGGCCGGTCTGGGAGCGCAGCTTGGCCGCGATCTCCTCGGCCACCCCGGCGCCCACACGCCCCAGCTGCAGCAGGCCGTCATGGCTCTTCAGCCGTTCGGCATTGGCCGACACCATGGGCACATTGGCCGCCTTGAGCATGGAGGGCACCTCGCCCAGCACGCAGAAGCCGCCGATGACCAGGTCCACCTTGGCGGTGAGAAAGGACTGCGCCGCCGCCTGCGCCTTCCGGGCGTCGCAGCCGCTGTCCTTGACGACCAGCTTGGGTGCGGGCTGCAGGGAGGTGGTCTTGAGGGCCAGGGTCATGCCGTCGCGCATGTCCTCGGCCTGACTGGTGCTGGGCCAGGACTCCGGCAGGATGGCGCCGATGCTGAGACTCTGGGCCTGGACCAGCCCGGGGGCAGCCAGGGCCAAGCCCAGCAGGGCGGCCGTGAGTGAGCGGGCCGGGCGGGCAGGCTGGATGTTCAACATGGGGTCCCTTCGACGTTTTATGAATCGCTTTGCATCGCCGTTCTCCATGGGGAACGACACTCCCGTCAGCGCATTCGCATGCTATGCAAGCCGGGCGCAGGTTGTCTGAGGGAAAGCGCGCAGAAGCGATGGGCCGAGCTGCCTAATTCGCGGCAAAGCGGCGTATTGCACAGGAAAGGCGGCGCCGGGGCGCGGCCGTGTGCGATGCCGGGGCGTCAGTCCTGCGGGTTAATACCGGGGGCTGGGGCGCGCTCAGTGCAGGTGTCGCGCCAGCTCGGCCTGCAGCTGGGTGAGTGCGAACTCATGGGCCGGGACCGCCTTGCTGAACAGCCAGCCCTGGGCTTCCTCCACCCCCAGGGCCTGCAAGGCCTGACGCTGCGCCGCGCTCTCCACGCCCTCGGCCGTCAGGGCCAGGCCCAGGGCGCGGGCCAGGGCCACGATGGCGCGGGTGATGGCCTGGTCGTTGGCATCCGTCTCCAGGTCGCGGATGAAGCTGCGGTCGATCTTGAGGCGGTCCAGCGGGAAGTACTTGAGCATGGACAGCGAGGAGAAGCCGGTGCCGAAGTCGTCGATGGCCAGCTTCACGCCCAGGCGGCGCAGCTCGCCCAGCAGGCGCTGGCCGCTGTCCACGGTCTGCAGGGCACTCTCGGTGAGCTCCAGCTCCAGGCGATCGGCCGGGAAGGCATGCTGCAGCAGGGCCTGGCGCACGGCGTTGACGAAGCCCTCGCGCTGCAGCTGGCGCGCCGAGACGTTGACGGCAATGCGCTCCAGGTGCAGGCCGGCGTCCAGCCAGGCGCGGCCCTGGCGGCAGGCCTCCTGCAGCACCGCGCGGCCGATGTCCTCGATCAGGCCGCTTTCCTCGGCGATGGGGATGAAGCGTTCCGGGCTGATGGCGCCGTACTCCGGATGCTGCCAGCGCAGCAGGGCCTCGGCTCCCAGCACGCGGCCGCTGGCGAGCTCGACGATGGGCTGCCAGTGCAGCTGCAGCTGCTCGCCGACGCGGGCGCGGCGCAAGCCCTGCTCGATCTGCAGGCGCTCCACGGCGCGGGCGGCCAGGTGGCTGTCGTAGATCTCGCAGCGGTTGCGGCCGGCGGACTTGGCGGCATACATGGCGGTGTCCGCGGCCTTCACCAGCTCGTCGGCCGTGCTGGCATGCTCGGGGAACAGGGCCAGGCCGAGGCTGGCCGAGACCGAGACCGGCTCGACCCCCTCCAGCTGCACGGGCTCGCGGATGGCCGCGAGCAGCTTGTCGGCCAGGGCCAGCAGCGCGTCGCGCTGCGCCAGCTGGCTCAGCAGGATCACGAACTCGTCCCCGCCCAGGCGGATGGCGACGTCCGAGCGGCGCAGGCAGGCGCACAGCCGCTGGGCGATGGCGACCAGCAGCTCGTCGCCGCGGTGGTGGCCCAGGGTGTCGTTGATGGCCTTGAAGCCGTCCAGGTCCAGGAAGCACAGCGCGAAGCCGCCGCCCTCCGGCTTGGCATCGCTGGCGCCGATGAACTGCTTGAGGCAGTAGTCCATGTGGTGGCGGTTGCCCAGGCCGGTCAGGGCGTCGTGGAAGGCCAGGTGCTGGATCTGCGTCTCGGCCCTGCGCAGGGCGGAGATGTCGGTAAAGCTCAGCACCTGGTGGCTCAGGCGGCCGTCGTCGGAGAACACCGGGGCCACATGCTCCCAGGCGGGGAACTGGCTGCCGTCGCGCCGCTTGCACAGCACCTCGCCATGGCGGGGCTCGGCCTGGTTGTGGGGGTCGTGCAGGAGCAGGTCGGTCTGGCGCTGGGTGTGGAGGATGTCGGTCAGCCGCGTGCCCAGCACCTCCTCCGCCGCCCAGCCGGTCAGGGTGCAGAAGGCGGGGTTCACGGCTCGCAGACGGCCGTCCACGTCCAGGATCACGATGGCGTCGGCGGCGGACTCGAACACCACCGCAGCCTGGCGCAGCTGGGCCTCGGAGTCCACCTGGCTGCTGACGTCGCGGAACACGCCGATGATGCGGGCCTCCTGCGCGAAGTGCCGGGCGTGGATCTCCAGCCAGAGCTGGCGCTGCGGCCCCAGCTGCCAGCGCGCCAGGGCATGCAGGTCCTGCCCGGGCTGCGAGCGCAGGGTGCCGAGCCGCGCCTGTGAGACGGCATCCAACCGGGCCATGAAGGCCTCGCGGGTCAGGGCGGGCGGGAGGCCGGCCTGTTCGAACAGGAGCGCCGCATGGCCGTGCAGCTCCAGCTCGTTGCCGCTGGCGCCGAACTCCAGCACGCCCAGCCGGCCGGCATCCAGGGCCAGGCGATAGCGCAGCTCGGCGCGCTCGGCCTGGCGCTCCACCTCGCGCCGGGCCAGGGCCATGTGGATGGTGGCGTTGAGCTCGCGCAGCTCAAAGGGCTTGAGCAGGTAGCCATAGGGCGCGGTCAGGCCGGCCCGCTTGAGGGTCTCGGGTTCTGCATAGGCGGTGAGGTAGACCACGGGCACGCGGTACTCGTCCATCAGGCGCTTGGCGGCGCGGGTGCCGTCGCCGCCGGCGCCGAGGTTGATGTCCATGAGGACCAGGTCGGGCGGCTCGCGCCGCGCCAGCTCCAGGGCATGGCTCTCGGAGGCCGCGACGCCGCAGACGCGGTAGCCCATGGACTCCAGGTCCTGCTTGAGGTCCAGGGCCACGATGCGCTCGTCCTCGACGATCTGGATGCGCACCTCGGCGCGCTCACCGGCCGTGCTCATGCCGCACCCCCCGGCTGCCTGAACGCCAGGCGGATGCAGGTGCCCGGCCCCGCCACCAGGGCCAGCCGTGCCTCGAGCTGATCGGCCAGCAAGGGGATCAGCTGGTAGCCCAGGGTCTGGCACTGGTCGTTGTCGGGCAGGGCCTGCATGCCCGGGCCGTCGTCGGCGACCTCGATCTCGAACAGGCCCTGGGCATCCCGCGTGGCCCGGATGCGGATGCAGCCCTGGCTGCGCTGCTGGAAGGCGTGCTTCAGCGCATTGGTGACCAGCTCGTTGACGATCAGGCCGCAGGGCACGGCCGCCTGCAGGCTGATGCTGAGGCCTTCGCCGGGCAGGTCCAGTTGCATGGCGATGTCCTTGCCGGGCTCCACATAAGCCTCCCGCAGCAGGGCAGCCAGGCGGCTCAGGTAGGGGCCCAGTTCCAGGGCGGAGAAGTCGCTGCGCTCGTAGAGCAGCTGGTGGGTGAGGGCCATGGCCTTGACACGGCTCTGGCTCTCGCGCAGCACGGCGCGCACCGGCTCGTCCACGTGGCGGGACTGCAGCCGCAGCAGGCTGGAGACGATCTGCAGATTGTTCTTCACCCGGTGGTGCACCTCGTTGAGCAGCGCCGTCTTTTCCTTGAGTGCCCGCTCCAGCAGGGCCTGGGCGGCGAGGCGGTCGTCGATGTCAACCACGGTGGCCAGCACTTCGGGCGGCTCGCTGCCCGGGATCGGGTTCAGCCCCACCTCGATGTTGAAAAGGCTGCCGTCCGAGCGCAGGCCCTGCAGCCGCTTGCGCTTGCCCATCAGGCGGGGCTGGGCATCGGCGAAGTAGGAGCGGATGTGGTCGGCATGGGCGGGACGGTCCGTGGTGGGCACCAGGCGGTCGATGCAGCCGCCCACCAGCTCGCTGGCCTCGCTGCCGAACAGCCGGCCCATGGCGCGGTTGGCCAGCAGCATGCGGCCCTGCACGTCGACCAGGGTCATGCCGTCGGGCGCGGCCTCGAAGACGCTGCGGAAGCGGGCCTCGCTCGCCCGCAGGGCCCGCTCGCCCGCCACGCGGTCCGAGACGTCGATGCCCGAGGGCACGAGATGCAGCACGCGGCCCTCGTCGTCCAGCATGGGGGCCAGCATGAAGTCCACGGTGACCCGGGCGTCGCCCCGCATGCGCACCACCACGTCCTGGCGCACGACCTGACCCTGTGCCGCGGCGTGCACCGCCTCGCGCAACCAGTGCTGCATGGCGGGGTCGTAGCTCCACCAGTAGGTGTCCCAGAAGGGGCGTCCCTGGACCTCCTCGAGGCTGATGCCGGCCGCCTCCAGCGGTGCGCGGTTGGCTTCCAGCACGGTGCCGTCGAGATCCAGCACACCCACGAAGGCGAAGAGGCTGTCCAGCACCCGCCGCAGCCGGGCCGCACTGGTGCGCTGCCGGCGCTCGGCCTCCTGCTGGACGCTCTTGTTGACGGCCTGCACGAGTACGCCCTGCACGCCGCCATCGCCACCGCGGATGGGCAGGTAGCTGGCTTCCCACTGCGAGAGCTCGCCAGGCCGGCTGGGCACCTCCAGCAGCAACTCGCAGCCCAGCAGCGGCTCGCCGGCATCCAGCACGCGTCGCAGCAGGGGCTGCAGCTGCGGCCAGGCCAGGGGCAGGACCTCGCTCACGCAACGACCCAGGGCCTGCGCGGGCGGCACGCCGTTGAAGGCGGCCAGCGTGGGATTGATGCGCCGGTAGCGCAGCTCATGGTCGAGCACGGCCAGGCCCACGGGGAGCTCGCTGGCGAAGAGCAGGTCCAGGGTGGCGTCGCTCAGCGGCGGCGGGCTGGACGGGGGCGAGAAGGCGGGCGCCAGCATCTCAGGCGCTCCGCCCTGCAGCCCGCCCGTGCCCGCGCGGGCCGGGGTCTGGCCGGTGAACCCCTTGCCGATCTTCCTCAAAAAGCGAATGCATGCGGCCACTCCCTGGCTTGGCCGGGGCTGCAGCAGCCCGGGCTGACGGCCAGTCTAGCCGTGGCGCGAGGCCTGCGCCATCGTTGTGCATGCCGCCTGTCGTGCCGACGCGGCGATGCCCTCGGCGGGGGTCAGGCCGGGCGCTGGAACATCAGCCGTTCGGCGAGTTCCCGCTGCTGCACGGGCAGGCGTCCCAGCTGGTCCAGGATCTGCAGGACCTGCTCGCAGCGCGGCGCTGCCGGCACGCCCGGCTGGGCGCCCCACCAGTGAGCCAGCATGCCGGGCGCCAGCGGCCCCAGGCGGCGGCGCACGACCTCCAGCTCGACGGGTGTCGGCACATTGGAGCTGCGGCGGGCCCGCGGTGAATTGGCGGCTTCCTGCATCCAGTGGCTGTCGGTGACATGCAGCTCCAGGGGCAGCAGGCGGCGCAGGATGAGCTGCCCGCCCAGCAGGCCCTGGCAGGCCTCGGGGCTCTGCGCCTTGGCCGCCCGCAGCTGGGCCTCCACCTGGCGGACCAGCTGGTGGCGCAGCACCGGCTGCAGCTCGTGGACCAGGGTGCCCATCTGCTCGGCGGCCACCATGTAGCCGGCGGCCTGCACGGCGTCTTCAGGCAGCTGGGCCTGGCGGGCGGCCTGCATGCGCTGGGCGGCCAGCTCGATGCTGCCGGAGAAGCGGCCCTCCAGCGCATACCAGGCCGGGTTGGCGCGCAGGGCCTCCACATAGGCCTTGAGCGGGCTGTCGGCGCCCGGTGGCAGGAAGATGTCCAGGGTCTTGGGCGGCTCGGGGATCAGCGAGTGGCTGATCAGCTCGTCCATGGTGGGATACCACATGCTGCGCGAGGGCGTCTTCAGCGTGCGGTTGATGAAGTAGTCCGGCAGGTTGAGCTTGCGGTAAGTCTTTTCCAGTTCCTGGTTGGCCAGCTCGTCGAAGACCGGGTTGTAGGTGCCGGAAGAGGCCCGGTGGAAGCCCAGGCGGGCCTCGGGCATCAGCTGGCGCGACGGCGCGGCCAGGAAGAGGATGGTGCAGGCGCTCTCGCAGTGCTCGACCACCCAGGCGCTGGCGCCGGAGCGGCCCGAGATCATCTCGGCCATGCGCTCGGCCTCGTGCAGGCGGCCGCCCGGCGATTGCAGCTCGAAGCGCTGCAGCTGGGGCTGGGCCTTCATCAGGGTGTCCAGGCGCGTGGCATCGCCCATGCCGATGGGACCTTCCATGCGCACGGTGGTGCCGTCCTCGGCCAGGTGGAACTCGGTGCGGCCGATGGGGTCGATGCCGCGGGCCATCTGCCAGTACTCACCCAGCTGGGGCAGGAAGCCCACCAGCAGCGAGGCGGCGACCTGCAGCATGCCCAGGCCCATCAGCAGGCGGGCGCCGTAGCCCCACAGCGCGGCGCCGTGGTGACGCAGGTAGTTGCCCGCGGAGCGCCAGGCCCCGACCACGCACCAGGTGTCCAGGGCCAGCATCAGGGGCCAGCCCACCATCACGGCGATGGCGCTGGCCTGCAGGTGCTCGCCCTTGGCGCCGATCCAGCTCATCAGCCCGGTGATCAGCATGGCCAGCGGCGTGGCCAGCAGCAGGTTGTTGATCCAGAAGCTCTGCGCCAGGCCTTGTTCGCCGCGCCAGTGACGCAGCACATAGCCCAGCTCCTCGGGCTCGCCTTCTGCACGCGCGCGGCGCCAGACCACCTGGGTGCCGGCCAGGCGGTCATGCCAGCTCTGCCCCCGGGCGTCCACGGCGGACCACCACAGGCCCAGGCCCAGCGGCAGCAGGGAGACGAGGGCCCCGACCCAGCGCAGCAGCGTCTGCTTGAGTGTGGGCTTCTCGCCCGAATAGAAGTCGACCACCCGGATGCCGCTGAACAGCATGCCGAAGCTCGCCCCCTGCCAGGCCCAGAAGCCGACGAAGTACAGCGCCGGCAGCAGCCAGTTGACGAAGAGGCTGGTGGGGCTGAAGTCGTCCAGCCGGCTGACCAGGCGGTGCTGGCTCACCCACAGGACGGGCGCGCCCAGCAGCACCAGCAGCAGGGCGTCGATGCAGAAAGCCTGTACCCGGACCACCAGACCGGCGGGCCACAGCTTGGGTCTGGGCTTGAAGATTGGATCCATGTCACTCCCTCGGGGCCGAGGCTCCCGGGCCCGGCGGTTCAGCCCCGGGAGTGTACGCAGGCGCCGGGGTATTCAGGCCGGGGTGTCGACGGGGCCCTCGACGCGCATGGAGTAGTCCACGGCCTTGATGTCCTTGGTCAGCCGGCCGATGGAGATGCGGTCCACGCCCGTGGCGGCGATCCAGCGCAGCTGGTCCAGGGCCACGCCGCCGGACACCTCCAGCAGCGCCCGCCCGGCGTTCAGCGCCACGGCCTCGCGCATCATGGCCTCGCTGAAGTTGTCCAGCAGCACGCTGGTGGCACCGGCGTCCAGGGCTTCGCGCAGCTCGGCGATGGACTCGACCTCGATCTGGATGTCCACGCCCGACTGCAGTGCCTGGGCGGCCCGCAGCGCGGCGCCCACGCCCCCCGCTGCGGCAATGTGGTTCTCCTTGATCAGGATGCCGTGGTAGAGGGCCAGGCGCTGGTTGGCGCCGCCGCCCACGCGCACCGCGTACTTCTGGGCCAGGCGCAGGCCCGGCACGGTCTTGCGGGTGTCCAGCACGGCGCAGCCGCGCGCAGTGGGACTGGCGCCGGCGATGGCGTCCACGTGCTGGCGGGTCAGCGTGGCGGTGGCCGAGAGCAGCTGCAGGAAGTTCAGCGCCGGGCGCTCCGCGCTGAGCAGGGCGCGGCCGTCGGCCACGATGTGGCAGACCAGGGTGTCGGCCTGCATGCGGGCGCCTTCCTCGTAGCACCAGGCGATGCGGCTGGCGGGGTCCAGGGCCTTGAACACGCCCTCGAACCAGTCGCGGCCGCACAGCACGGCCTCTTCGCGGACCCGCACATGGGCCTTGACCTGCCGCCCGGCTGGCACCAGCTGTGCCGTCCAGTCGCAGCGGCCGATGTCCTCGAACAGGGCATCGCGGATGTTGCGCTCGCGCGCTTCTTGCAGGGTTTCGTCGTGGTCGAACATGGCAGGGGGCGGGGGAAGCGGGGAGGACTCGCGGGCGTCCGTCGTCATTCGGCAGGGCCGATTGTCAGGGCGAGGGCGCCCAGGCCGGCGATCTCTCCGGCCAGGCGGTCGCCGGGCAGCACGGGGCCCACGCCATCGGGCGTGCCGGTGTAGATGAGGTCGCCCGGCTTCAGGTGATAGAACTGGGACAGATTGGCCACGATCTCGGCGACGTTCCAGATCATGTCGGCCAGGTCGCCGCGCTGCTTCTGCACGCCGTTGACGGACAGCGTGATGGCACCGGCGTCCATGGGCCCGCATTCGGCCGTGCGCACCAGCTCGCCCAGCACGGCGGACTGCTCGAAGCCCTTGGCGACGTCCCAGGGCCGGCCGGCCTTCTTGGCTTCGGCCTGCAGGTCGCGACGGGTCATGTCCAGGCCGGGCGCGAAGCCCCAGATGGCGGCGCGCGCCACCTCGGGGCTCACCCGGAACACCGGCGCGCCCAGGGCGATCACGAGCTCCATCTCATAGTGGTAGTCCTGGGTCCCGGGCGGATAGGGCACCGTGGTGCCGCTTGGCACCAGGGCCGAGGCCGGCTTGGTGAAGTAGAAGGGCGGCTCGCGGCTGGGATCTCCGCCCATCTCGCGGGCATGGGCGGCGTAGTTGCGGCCCACGCAGAAGATGCGCGAGACCGCATAGCGGCGGTCCGTGCCACGCACCGCGGCACTGGGCTGCTCGGGAGGGGTGAAGATGTAGGCGCTGTTCATGGAGCATGGCCTCTGCGACGAAGCCCGCAGCATACAAGGCGGGCGCGGCGGAGGTCGAAATCCCTGGACATTCTTGGCGAGGCCCGCGCCATGGTTTAGGGTTGCGCCATGTCAAGAATGCTCCCCGCCATTTCCTTCGCCTGGCGCCGCACCGGTCCAGCATGGCTGGCCGCGCTGGCGATCCTGGGCGGCTGCGCCAGCCGCGCGCCCGTGTCCTCGCCCGCCAGCCTGCCCTCGCGGGCGCCCGCCTCCGACCGCGACGGCCCCGAGGCCCAGGTGCCGCCCAACCTGATGCAGGTGCCCGATGCCGAGCCGCGCCTGGAGCCCATCCGCAAGGGCGGCCCCAACAAGCCCTACGAGGCCCTGGGCCAGCGCTACGAGCCCATGACCGACGACGCCCCGCTGGCCGAGCGCGGCCTGGCCTCCTGGTACGGCCGCAAGTTCCACGGGCGGCCGACCTCCAGCGGCGAGCTCTACAACATGTACGCGATGACCGCGGCGCATGCCACCATGCCCATCCCCAGCTACGCCAGGGTGCGCAACCCGGCCAACGGACGCGAGGTCATCGTGCGCGTCAACGACCGGGGGCCCTTCCACCCCGGCCGCATCGTTGACCTCAGCTACACGGCCGCGCTGAAGCTGGACATCCTGCGCGGCGTCACGCCCGTCGAAGTGGAGCGCATCACCTACGAGGACATCCGCACCGGGGCCTGGCAGCGGCGCGACGGAGGCACCCGCCTGGCGCAGGCTCGGGACGCCCGGCCTGGCGCAACACCTGCCCCCGCCGTGCCCCAGGCCGTCGCCACGACGCTGCCGGCGACCCTGCCCGCCGGCGCTGTCACGACAAGCTCCGCCCTGCCGCAAGACCTGACCCCGACCCCAGTCCCCGAGGCGGTGAGCCAGCCCATTCCCGAGGGCGGCACCGCGCCGAAGGCCGCAAGCAAGGGCTTCTGGGTCCAGCTGGGGGCCTTCAACCGCATGGATGGCGCCGAGGCCTTCCGGCAGCGGCTCAGCCAGGAGCTGGACTGGCTGTCGCCCCTGCTGGCCATCTTCAAGGAGGCGCAGATGCACCGCCTGCAGGCCGGCCCCTATGCCAGCCGCGAGGACGCCCGCTCGGCCGCCGAGCGCATGCGCCAGGCCCTGGCCCTGACACCCCTGATCGTCGAGAGGCGCTGACGCCACGCTCCGTGCGCAGAGTCCTGGCCCTGCTGGACACCCGGCGCTACAGTCGGCGGCACAGGTCCACCGAATCCGGAGCGTTGCCATGCAGTTCAGCAGCATCAAAAGTCGACTGATCCTGTTCTCGGTCCTGCTGATCGTCCTCCTGGGCATCAGCGGGGGCTGGAGCCTCTACGCGCTGGGGCGCGTCAACGACAGCATGCAGACCGTCTACCAGGACCGGGTGGTGCCGCTCAAGCAGCTGAAG
Organism: Roseateles flavus; assembly: GCF_039872765.1. Lineage (NCBI taxonomy): Bacteria > Pseudomonadati > Pseudomonadota > Betaproteobacteria > Burkholderiales > Sphaerotilaceae > Roseateles > Roseateles flavus. The sequence continues at coordinate 359,405 of NZ_JBDPZC010000001.1, forward strand.
GAAGTCTCCGACGCCTACGCGGTCAACATCGTGGACACCACGCACAAGGTCCGGGCCGGCACCGTCGAGATGGGTGCCGCCCTGCGCCTGCTGGATGAAGCCGAGCGCGACATCGCCAAGTACTGGGGCGAGTACATCGCCACCAAGATCGAGGGCAATGAAGCCGTTCTGCTGGCCAAGGCCAAGCCGCTCAAGGGGGCTGCCGAGGCGGCGGCCGCCAAGCTGCGTGGCATCCTGGGCAAGCAGGACCGCGAGGCGCTGGAGGCCTTCGCCACCAAGGAGATGTACCCGGCCATCGACCCCTTCACCGGGGCAGTGTCCGAGCTGGTGGACGAGCAGCTCAAGGTGGCCGAGCAGGAGTACCAGCTGAGCCAGGCGACCTACCACCGCTCCGTGATGATCGTGCTGCTGATCTTCGCCGTGGCCCTGGTGGCCGCGCTGGTGCTGGCCTGGCGCACGGTGGCCGCCATCATGCGGCCCCTGGGCGAGGCCTTGCGCCTGGCCGGTGCCATCCGGGAACGCGATCTCAGCCAGCGCTCCGACCTGCAGGAGCGCAACGAGATCGGCCAGCTGCTGCAGGCCATGCGCGAGATGCAGCAGGGCCTGGTCGAGACCGTCCAGCAGATCCATCACAGCGCCGGGACGGTCTCAGGCGCCTCCAGCGAGATCTCCCAGGCCAGCCATGACCTCAGCGCACGCACCGAGGTGCAGGCCTCGGCCCTTGAGCAGACCGCCGCCTCCATGGACCAGATGGCCGCCGCGGTGAAGAACAACGCCGCCTCCGCCGAGCAGGCCAACGCCCTGGCCCACGAGGCGTCCGGCACGGCCGAACGCAGCGGCGAGGCGGTGGGCCGCGTGGTCAGCACCATGGACCAGATCAACAGCAGCTCCAAGAAGATCGCCGACATCATCGGTGTCATCGACGGCATCGCCTTCCAGACCAACATCCTGGCCCTGAATGCGGCCGTGGAGGCCGCACGCGCCGGCGAGCAGGGCCGCGGCTTCGCGGTGGTGGCCGGCGAGGTGCGCACCCTGGCCCAGCGCAGCGCGCAGGCGGCCCGCGAGATCAAGGCCCTGATTGGCGAGAGCGTCGCGCAGGTCGAGAGCGGCGCCGTGGTGGCCGCGGAGGCGGGGCGGACCATGGGCGAGCTGGTCGAGCAGGTGCAGCAGGTGACGGCCATGCTGGGCAATATCTCCACGGCGACGCGCGAGCAGAGCGCCGGCATCGCCCAGGTCAACGTCGCCATCACGCAACTGGACCACAACACCCAGCAGAACGCGGCCATGGTCGAGGAGTCCACCGCCGCCGCGGCCAGTCTGGCCCAGCAGGCCCAGGCGCTGGCGGGCATCGTGGGGTCCTTCCGCCTGAGCTGAGGCGGAAGGACTGCTGCCGCGCTCAGCGACCGCCGGTGACGTCCAGCATCGTGCCGGTGGTGTAGCTGGCGGCCTCGGACAGCAGCCAGGCGATGGCCTCCGCCACCTCCTCGGCGCGGCCCAGGCGCTGCATGGGGATGCCGGCCGCTGCCGAGGCCAGCGCCTCGCTCATGCCGCTGTCGGCGTGGATGTCGGTGGCGATGATGCCGGGGCGCACGCCGTTGACGCGCACGCCCTCGGCCGCCACCTCGCGGGCCAGGCCCACGGTGAAGGCCTCGATGGCTGCCTTGCTCGCCGCATAGTCCACGTAAAGCCCCGGCGAGCCCAGCAGCGCTGCACGCGAGGACAGGTTGACGATGGCGCCCCCCGCGCCGCCGTGCGCCCGGCTCATGCGCTTCACCGCCTCGCGGGCGCACAGCAGGCTGCCCATCACGTTGACCGCGAAGACGCGCTGCCAGCGTTCGGGCGCCATCTCGTCCAGCCGTGCCTTGGGGGCCACTACGCCGGCATTGTTGACCAGGCCCCACAGCGGGGCGGGCTGCTGGTCCAGGCGCTGGAACAGGGCCAGGACCTGGCCCGGATCCGCCACGTCGGCCTGCAGCAGCAGGGCCTGGGCGCCCAGCGCGCGGACCTGCGCGGCGATGCGCTCGGCGGCGGCGGCGTCCCGGTGGTAGTTGAGGGCGATGTCATAGCCGGCCTGAGCGCAGCGCAGGGCGGTCGCCGCGCCGATGCCGCGGCTGGCGCCTGTGATCAGGATGATTTTGCGCATGGGCCTCATTGTGGGTTCAAACGGATAGGATCAGCGGGGCCAATCTCTGGGAAGATGGCTGGCCTTGAGCTGAGTCCGTCCCAGGCCTGCCCCGCAACGCATGATCGAACTGGATTCCAACACCCTGCTCCTGGTCAACGCCCTGTTCGGTGCGCTGGCGGTGGGCGTCTGGTTGCTGCTGGCCTTTCCCTTTCGTGTCGCCCGTCAGGCCTGCGTGCTGCTGGCCGGGGCTCAGGCCCTCATGCTGCCGCCCCTGCTGGCCGGGCCCGGGCCGGTCCAGGCGCTGGCCGGCATCTGCACGCTGATGGCCCTCGGGATGCTGAGTCTGGGCCTTCGCCAGCTGCTGCGCCTGCGCCAGCAGCGCCTGGACTTGCTGAGCCTGCTGGCCCTCGGGCTGTTCGCCGACCTGGCCCGCCTGTCGGGGCTGTCGACGGGCCTGTCCACCGCCCTCATCTCCTTGAGCATGGCCGCGCTGTGCCTGCTGGCCGGTCGCGACCTGCTGCTGGGCAGCCTGGGGCTGGCCGGCTGGCTGCGCGTGGGGCTGGTGGCGCCCTATGCGCTGTTGGCCTGCTTCCTGCTGCTGCGCGGCATTGCCCTGGCGCAGCAGGAGCCGGGCGTAGGCTGGCTGCTGCAGGACCCTCGCCGTCATGCCGGGCTGGCGGCGGCCTGGCTGGTCCTGGCCATGGCCATTTCCGGCGGGCTCATCGCCCTGGTGCTGAGCCGGCTGATCCAGCGCATCGAGTCCCTGACCCGCCATGATCCGCTGACCGGCCTGTGCAACCGGCGGGAACTGCGGGAGCAGCTGGCCCGGCAGCAGGTCCGGGCCCAGCGCGGCCGCTGTCATGCGCTGCTGATGGTGGACCTCGATCATTTCAAGCGCATCAACGACGAGCTGGGCCACGCCGCCGGTGATGCCGCCCTGCGCCACGTGGCGCGCCTGCTGCAGGCCTCCCTGCGCGAGCAGGACTGCGCGGCCCGCTATGGCGGCGAGGAGTTCGCGCTGCTGCTGCCGGACACGCCCCTGGCCGGCGCCCAGGCCCTGGCCGAGCGGCTGCGCGCCGCGCTGGCCGCCAGCGTGTGGAGCTGGCAGGGCCGGCACTGGCCCCTGACGGCCAGCCTGGGCCTGGCGATGGCGGCCCCCGGCCGTTTCGCCGACGCGCTGGTGGAGGCGGCGGATCGCGCCATGTACCAGGCCAAGGCCCAGGGGCGCAACCGTGTCTGCCTGGCCCCGCCCGTGGAGGGCGCGGCATGCTGAGCGTCAGCGCCCAGACCCTGGTGGCCGCCACCGTGCTGGTGCTGCTGATCGCCTGCCTGCTGTGGCTGGTCTTCGCTTTCGGGCTGAAGCTGCAGCCGCGGGCGTCCAAGGGCATGGCGGCGGCCAACGTGCTGCTCGCCTCGGCCCTGCTGCTCAGTGGCCTGCGTGGCGGGCTGGAGCGGCCCTGGCTGACGGTCTATGCGGCGGATCTCACCGGCACCGCCGCCTTCGCCTTGCTGAGCCTCGTGCCGGCCTGGCTGGAGGAGGGGCGCCCGCCCTGGCGCTGGCCGCTGGCGCTGTGCCTTCTGGCCCTGCTGCTGATGCCAGGTTTCGTGATGGGCTGGCCCATGCGCTGGCATGGCACGGTGCTCTACTGCATCCAGGCACCCCTGCTGGGCCTGGCCTCCTGGCAGGCCTACCGGCTGGTGCGCAGCCGGACGCGGCCGGCCTTCGCCCTGGCGCTGAGCTTCCCGCTGGGCGCTCTGACCCTGCTGCTGGCGGCCCGTGCCGTCGAGCCCCTGCTCTGGCCGGGCAACACACCGGACCTGCGCTCCGGCAGCGGCTTCAACGTGGCCTGGCTGTGGGCGGGGCTGGTGCTGGGCATGGTGGTCAACTCCGTCGTGGCCTTCCTGGTGCTGGCGCAGCTGGTCCTGCGCATCCGCAAGCTGACGCTGTACGACCCGCTCACGGAGGTGCTGAACCGCCGTGCCATCGGGCAGGCGATGGAGCAGGCCCATGCGCGCTGGCGGCGCGGCGAGCCCTATGCCCTGGTGCTGCTGGACATGGACCACTTCAAGGCACTCAACGACACCCTGGGCCATGGCGCGGGCGATCAGGCGCTCAAGGCCCTGGTCGGCGCGCTCAAGCCCTGTGTGCGCGATGACGACGCCCTGGGGCGCTGGGGCGGAGAGGAGTTCCTCATCCTCCTGTGCGACACCGGCCTGGCCGGCGCGGCGCTGGTGGCCGAGCGCATGCGGGCCAACCTGGAGGCCCAGCCCCTGCTGTGGGGGCCTGAGCAGCGACGGCTGACGGCCAGCTTTGGCATTGCCGAAGTCCTACCCGAAGACAGCAGCCCCGAGGCGGTGCTGATGCGGGCCGACCAGGGCCTCTACCAGGCCAAGCGGCAGGGACGCAACCTGGTGCAGTCGCGCGAGTGAGCCACCCGGGCCGGCGGCTCAGGCCAGGGCGACGCGGTTGCGGCCCAGGTGCTTGGCGCGGTACATGGCGGCGTCGGCACGGCTGATGAGCAGGTCCGTCGAATAGGGCGGGGCGCTGGCCAGGCCGATGCTCAGCGTCACCGCCAGCCCGGGGGACAGGTCTTGCCAGTCATGGGCCTCGACGCTCTGGCGCAGGCGCTCGCACACCTCGAAGGCGCGGTCCGCCACGGTGTCCGGCAGCACGGCCAGGAACTCCTCGCCGCCGTAGCGCAGCAGCAGGTCGCTGCCGCGGGTGTTCTCGCGCAGCAGCTGGGCCAGCTGCTGCAGCACGGCGTCGCCGATGGCATGGCCGTGCTGGTCGTTGATCTGCTTGAAGTGATCGGCGTCGATCAGGGCCAGGGTCAGCGGGCGCTGCTGCTGCTCGCAGTCCAGGATCAGGCCGGGCATGCGCGCCTCCAGGAAGCGGCGGTTTCCCAGCCCGGTCAGCGGATCGCGCTGGACATGGGCTTCCAGCTCTTGGGTGCGGGCGGTGAGGGCATCGACCTTGCGGTGGGCCTGGTCGGCCGCGGCCCGGGCCTGCTCGGCCTCCAGACGGCTGACGAAGAAGCGCGACTGCGCCATCAGCTGGGCCACACTGCGCCGCCGCTCCAGGCGCTGGAAGGCTTCCAGGTGGTGCAGGGCTTCGTCCAGGTTGCCCTCGGCCTTGGCGCAGCGGTAGGCCACACGATGCAGGCGCAGCGCCTGATAGCTGTTGAACAGCACGGTGGTCTCGTCCTGCACGGCCAGCACGTGGGACCAGGCGCGCGCGAGGTCGTCCTGTGCCAGGGCCATCTCAGCCAGGTTGCAGTGCACGCGGCCGGCCAGGGCGTCGAACTGCCGCGCCTGGGCCTGCGCCAGGGCGGCGCGCAGATAGGGCTCGGCCTCGCCCAGCTCCCCCAGCAGCAGCAGGACCTCGCCGAGGTTGCTGTCGGTGAGGGCCAGGGCATAGAGCTCGCCCAGCTGCCGGGCATGCGGCCGCACCTCGCGACCATAGTGCAGGGCCCGCTGCAGGGCCTCCTGGCAAGCCTTCTCGTGGCCGCTGTCTCGCATCAGGTGGTACTCGCCCAGGGCCGTGGTGCAGAGGTTGTTGAGGGTGATGACGCGCTCGTAGGCCGTGGCCTCGTCTCGCACCAGGGCGGCGGCCTCGTTCATCAGCCGCTCGGCTTGCCAGGGGTCGCCCATGCGCTCGAAGCAGGCGCCCAGCGCATTGAGCGCGGCGGCGAGCACGCGCTTGTCGTCCAGGGCGCGGGCCAGCTCGTGGCACTCGTTGGCGCAGTTGAGGCCGGTCTCGAAGTCGCCCAGCTCGGAGGCGGCCAGGCTGGTCCAGCGCAGCAGCTCGCACAGCGGAGCGCTGGCGCCCAGCGGGCGCATGAGGGCCTGCACCTCCTGGGAGAGCTCCAGCATCTCCTGCAGCTCGCCGCGCCGGTAATGGAAGTACACGCGCAGGCGGCCGGCCTCGATCTGCTCGCTCAGGAAACCCAGCTGGCGGGCATGGGTCCAGGCCTCGCCGGCCCGCGCGAGGCCCAGCTCCAGCGTGGCCTCGTGCTGGGCATCGCGGGCCTCCTTGAGGCACTGGGTCAGGCGGTCGGTGAGGGCAATGGGCATCTCGGGCGTCGGCTTCAACAGCAATGAAGCGAAGCCGGCTAGCGTAGCCGAAACCGGCGTCAGCCCCGCGTGCTGACGTCACGTTTGCGAGCCCACCGCAAAGGCAGCGGCCCGCTCTGTCACCCAGATGACAGGGCGGGCCGAGTGCGAGGTGGCGGTCAGCGGTGCGTGGGCATCGCGAACTGGGCGCCCTTGGGAGTGCTGGCGGGCCAGCGCTGCATCACGCTCTTCTGCTTGGTGTAGAAGCGCACGCCTTCCTCGCCGTAGGCATGCATGTCGCCGAACAGGCTCTTCTTCCAGCCACCGAAGCCATGCCAGGCCATGGGCACGGGGATGGGCACGTTGATGCCCACCATGCCCACCTGGATGCGGCGTGCGAACTCGCGGGCCACATTGCCGTCGCTGGTGAAGCAGGCGACGCCGTTGCCGAACTCGTGCGCATTGACCAGGTCCACCGCGGTGGCGAAGTCGGGCACGCGCACACAGGCCAGCACGGGGCCGAAAATCTCCTCGCGGTAGATGCGCATGCCGGGCGTGACATGGTCGAACAGGGTGCCGCCGGTGAAGAACCCGTCTTCGTGGCCGGCGACCCGATGGCCGCGGCCGTCCACCAGCAGCTCGGCGCCCTCGGCCACACCCAGGGCGATGTAGCCCTCGATGCGCTCGCGGGCCTCGCGGGTCACGATGGGTCCCATCTCGGCGGCCGGGTCCATGCCGTTGCGGATGACCAGGCTGCGGGCGCGCTCGGCCAGGCGGGGCATGATGCGGTCCGCCGCCTCGCCCACCAGCACGGCCACCGAAATGGCCATGCAGCGCTCACCCGCCGAGCCGTAGGCCGCGCCGATGAGGGCGTCGACGGTCTGGTCGATGTCGGCATCGGGCATGACCACCATGTGGTTCTTGGCCCCGCCCAGGGCCTGGACGCGCTTGCCCTGCGAGGCGCCCGTCTCGTAGATGTACTGGGCGATGGGCGTGGACCCGACGAAGCTGAGGGCCTTGACGTCCGGGTGGTGCAGCAGGGCATCGACCACGGTCTTGTCGCCCTGCACCACGTTGAAGACGCCGTCCGGCAGGCCGGCTTCCTTGAGCAGCTCGGCCACGAAGAGGCTGGGCGAGGGGTCGCGCTCGCTGGGCTTGAGGATGAAGGCATTGCCGCAGGCGAGGGCCACCGGCGCCATCCACATGGGCACCATGAACGGGAAATTGAAGGGCGTGATGCCGGCCACGACGCCCAGGGGCTGGCGCAGGGTCCAGTTGTCGATGCCGTTGGAGACCTGCTCGGTGAAGTCGCCCTTGAGCAGTTGCGGGATGCCGCAGGCGAATTCGACGATGTCGATGCCGCGGGCGACCTCGCCCTGGGCGTCGCTGAAGACCTTGCCGTGCTCGGCGGTGATCATGGCGGCCAGGGTGTCGTGGTGGCGATGCAGCAGCTCCAGGAACTTGAACATCACGCGGGCGCGGCGCAGCGGCGGGGTGTCTGCCCAGGCGGGGAAGGCGGCCTGCGCGGCGGCCACGGCGGCCTGCACGTCTTCCACCGTGCCCAGCTGCAGCTGGCGGGCCACGGCGCCGGTGGCGGGGTTGTAGACGGGCTGGCGGCGCTCGCCGCGGGCGGCCACGCGCTGGCCGGCGATGAAGTGGCCCAGCTCGCGGGCGTCGGTGTAGGCAGGGGTGCTCATGGGGTCGCTCCGGGGAAGAGGTGGATGCCGGCGCTGGGTCGGCGGGGATGCAGGCAGTCTAGGGAGCGCCATTCGGCCTGCCTAGCCCAATGGGCTGACTTCATTGTTCAGTAATATGAACAATCCGCTGCAGCGATTCCTGGTGATCCATGACGACGTCCATTCCCGCCTCCCGCGCTCCCGCCCGCGAGGAGCAGCACTGGCTGCAGCTCCAGGCTCTGGTGGCGGTGGCGCGCCTGGGCAGCTTCACGCAGGCGGCGCAGCGCCTGGGCCTCTCCAAGGCGGCGGTGAGCCAGCGCATCGCGGAGCTGGAGCGGCACCTGGGGCAGCAGCTGGTCCAGCGCAGCACGCGCTCGGTGCGGCTCAGCGAGGCGGGCCGGCGCCTGGTCGAGCAGGCCGAACCAGGCCTGCAACTGCTCAGCCGCAGCCTCAGCGAGGCCCGCGAGGCCGCCGGTACGCCGCGCGGCCTGCTGCGGGTCACCGCGCCCGTGGCCCTGGGCCGCCAGCACATCGCGCCGGCCCTGCCTTCGTTCTTCGAGCGCTATCCGGAGATCCGGATCGAGCTGGACCTCTCCGATCGCCTCGCCGCGCTGGCCCAGGAGGGCTTCGACCTCGCCATCCGCCACACCAGCCGGCCGCCGGACACCCACGTGGCCTTCAAGCTTTGTGCCTCCCAGGCGCTGCTGGTGGGCAGCCCGGCCTACCTGGCGCGAGCCGGGCGCCTGCAGCACCCAGCTGAACTGGCGGCGCACGCCTGCCTGCCCTACCTGCGGCCGGGGCCGGCGCAGTGGTTCTTCGCCCGGGGCAAGGGCGAGGCCACGGAGCGGGTGCGGGTGCCTGTGCAGGGCCTGCTGCGGGCCGGGAACAGCGAGGTGCTGCGTGAAGCCGCCCTGGCCGGCCTGGGCCTGGCCCTTCTACCCGACTTCAGCGCCCGCGACGCCCTTCGCCAGGGCCTGCTGGAGCCCGTGCTGACCGGCTGGCGACCGGTGGACTTCTTCGGTGACGCGATCTACGCCATCCACCCCTGGAGCGGCCACACGCCGCAGCCGGTGCGCCTGCTGGTGGAGCATCTGCGCCAGTGCCTGCACGCCGGCTTCGAATGAGGCCCCGCGCGGGCCGGCCGGGCAAAAAAAACGCCCAAGCACTTGCGTGCTCGGGCGGATAAGTCCTTGGGTAAGGACGTCGTTGGGATCCGTGCTGGCCCTGAGGCCGGCATGGGTGCAACTCTAGGGTTGGCCCTGGGGGCTCGCTATCCCTACTTAGTGGGATGAGCCCCCTCTTTGGCAAGCAGATGTTTCAAACCCCCGCAAACCAGCGGGTGGCCTGAGTCAGGGCCTCCTGGTCCGCGCGGATGGCCTCGGGCGCGCCGCCCTTGCCCCACAGCGCGCCCATCCAGGCCATGCCCAGGAATTCGGCGCACAGGCGGGTGCTGTCCATCATGGGCTGGGCCTTGCTGCGGTCGCCGCTGGTGGTGACCAGCCACAGGCGGCGGCCGGCCATGCGGGCCTTGAAGTCCAGGCCGGGCACGCGCATCCAGGCACTGAAGTGGTCCAGGTAGAGCTTCACGGTGGCCGGCAGGCTGTACCAGTAGACCGGCGCGACCAGCACCAGGTCGGTGGCCGCCAGGGTGGCGTCCAGCAGCTGGCGGGCGTCGCCCTCGGGCATGGGATAGCTGCCGATGTCGTGACGGTGGTCGACGAAGGGCGGCAGTGTGAGGTCGGCCAGGCGCAGCCACTGCTGGCTGGCCCCGGCGGGCAGGTGCTCGGCAGCGGCGCGGGCCAGGGCCTCGGTGTTGCCGACGACGCCGGCCACGCGGGTGCTGGCGGTGAGGAAGAGGAAGTGGCGGGAGGAGTCGCTCATGGGGTGAGTCAGCTGGGCGAGACAGGGGGGAGGGGGCGAGACGCAGCCGGCATTGTGCGGGCCGCGGGCCCGATCTGCCCGGACCTGCGGCAATGCCCTGGCAAGGGGCGACGCGCCGGATAATGCAGGCATGAGCACCTCCAAGCCGCGCAAGCCTTCCGCCCTCCGTCCCGCCGCCTCGAAAGGGGGGGCGCAGGGCGCCTCGAAAGGCGGCAAGAGCGGGGGCCCGGCAGGCGATGCAAAGCCGCGGCGCCCCGCGGGAGGCGCCCCAGCCACACCGGCTGGCGGCCTCGGGGTGCGCAAGTCTGGCGGTCCGGCACGGCCCGCCCGGCCGGGGCCGGTGGCTGCCCCGCGCCCGACGGCCGCCGAGCGTGCCAAGGCCGACGAGCCCCTGTCCGAGCAGGACATGGAGCGCCTGCAGGACCTGCTGGACGCCGTGCCCGCGCCGCTGGAGCCGCTGGACATCAGCATGCTGGACGGCTACCTCGTGGGCGTGCTGCTGCAGCCGCGGCCCGTGCCCTTTGCCGACTGGGCGCCCTTCGTGCTGGACCCTGACGGCCGCCAGCCGCCCCGTCAGTTCGATGGCGAGGCCCTTTTCGCCCTGGTGCGCCGCCGCCATCGCGAGCTCAACACGGCCATCGCCGAGCGCCAGTGGTTCGACCCCTGGGTCTTCGAGCTGGATGAGGACGCCGAGCCCTCCGAGGTCGTCTACGCCTGGGTGGCCGGCTTTGCGCTGGCCTCCGAGCATTTCCCCGCGCTGATGGAGGAAGAGGCGGCCGAGCTGCTGGAGCCGCTGGCGCAGCTCTACATGCACCTCGACCCTGACGACCTCGAGGACGCCGAGGAGCTGATCGAGGAGATCGAATCCCTGGAGCCGCCCAGCGATGTGGCCGAGGCGGTGGAGTGCCTGGTGCGCGCCAGCCTGCTGCTGGCCGACGTGACGCGCCCGCTCAAGAGCACCCAGCCCGCGGGCCGCCCGGGTGGCCCGCGCCGGCCGGGCCCCGGGGGGCGCGGCGGTCCGTCTCGTCGCCACTGAAGGCGGCCTGACCCCTGCGGCGGGGTCAGGTCTTGCGCGACCTCAGTTCAGCGGCTTGCCCTCGCCGACCTGGCGCTTCATCCACTCGCTCATTTCCCACAGCGTGTGCCCGATGGACTCGCGCGCCGTGTAGCCATGGCCCTCGTAGGGCAGGGACACGAAGCGCACATGGCCCCCCGTGCCGGCCAGCGCCTGGTACAGCCGCTGGCTCTGGAGGGGGAAGGTGCCGGGGTTGTCGTCGCTGTCGCCGTGGACCAGCAGCAGCGGCTCCTTGAGCTTGTCCGCGTAGTTGAAGGGCGAGAGCCGCTGGTAGACGTCCTGCGCCTCCCAGTAGGTGCGCTGCTCGCTCTGGAAGCCGAAGGGCGTCAGCGAGCGGTTGTAGGCGCCGCTGCGGGCGATGCCGGCCTTGAAGAGGTCGGTGTGCGCCAGCAGGTTGGCCGTCATGAAGGCGCCGTAGCTGTGGCCGCCCACCACCATGTGGTCGCGTGAGCTGACGCCCAGCTCGACAGCCTTGTCGATGATGGCCTGGGCATTGCTGGTGATCTGGGCGATGAAGCTGTCGTTGACCGTCTTGGGGTCACCCACCACGGGCATGGTGGCGTCCATCAGCACCACGTAGCCGTCCAGCAGCAGCATCAGCGGGCTGCTCGCGCCGAAGCTGGTGAAGCGATTGCCCGAGCCGCTGACCTGGCCGGCCACCGAGGCGTCCGTGAACTCCAGCGGGTAGGCCCAGACGAAGGTCGGGCGGCGCTCGCCGACCTGGTAGCCGGGCGGCTTGTAGAGCCAGAAGGACAGCTCCACGCCGTCGGCCCGCTTGAACTTCACCAGTTCGCGCTGGATGTCGCGCAGCTGCGGGGCCGGGTCGGTGTAGCGGGTGAGGGCCTGCATCTGAGCCAGGGCCGGGCCGCTGCGCAGCACCAGCTGCGGAACCTCGCTGGCGCTCTCGCGGCTGAACAGCACGCGCTCGCCGCGGGCATCGAGCACCGTCACCGGGCGTTCGTAGTGGCTGCCGCCGGCGCGGTAGAGGCGCTGCACCTGGCCGTCGGCCAGCTGCATGCGGTCCAGGAAGGGGCGTTCGCCCTCCGGGCTCGCACCAGCGCCGACCAGCCACAGCGCGCCCTCGTCCACGCGCAGGGCCTGGCGGCCGTTGGCCTGCATCCGGCGCAGGGGCTGGCCGATGTCCTTGTAGCGGTCGCGCAGCGAGCGCTCGCTGAGCAAGCGGGCGGGGGCCGGGGTGGGGCCGAGGTCCAGCAGGCTCAGGCGCATCCACTGGCGGTCGCGGTCCACGTCGGCCTGCACGGCCTGGCGGCCGCCTTCGAGGAACTCCATCATCGAGACCCGGCCCACGCTGCGATGCAGCTCCTGCGGCTCGCCGGTGTAGGGCGCGGCCAGGCGCATCAGGCGGTCGCGGTGCTCGGCCTTGCGGCGGGGATCGCCGCCGTCCAGGGCCTCGATCCAGTACAGCGCGGCGTCCGCGCCCGGCGAGCCGGTGTAGTGGCGCGGGCCGGTGATCACGCCGTCCACCGGCACGTCCTTCTTCAGCGCGATCGGCGCCAGCGTGCGCAGCACGCGGCCTTCGGCATCGCGCAGCTCGACCTCGCGCCCGAAGTCCTGCCAGGTGACCTGGTAGCTGAAGGGCTGACGCAGGCGCTCGGTCAAGACCTGACCCTGCGTGCCGACCGCCTGGAGGGAGGCGAAGAGGCCCGGCTCGCCCAGTGGCTGCAGCTGGCCGGTGCGCAGGTTCACGCGCGTCAGCTGGGAGCGGGCGTAGTGGGCGAACAGGGCTTCGTCCTGCGCGTTCTTCAGCAGGTCCTGCAGCGTGCGTTCGGGCGACTGGCGGCCCAGGGATTCCTGCACGGTCGGGCCGTCCGGGGCCTCGAAGCGCGGCGCCGGGCCGAGCCTGGGCGGCACGGCCAGCACCAGCAGGGTTTCGGGGCCCTGCCAGGCCACGTCCTGTTCGAGCACGGTGTTGAGCTGAAGGCCTTGCAACTTCTTCAGCGCGCCGTTGGCCGCCTGGCCCAGCCAGAGCTCCACGCCGGCCGGCGTGCGGCGGTTCAGCAGGAAGTGCCGGCCGTCGGGTGACCAGCGCAGGTGGTGGAAGCCACCGCCGGGCGGCAGGGCGACCGGGCGCTCGGCGCCGCCGTCCAGCGGTCGCAGCACCAGGGATTCCAGCGAGGGCGTGCTCAGCAGGGGCGCATGGGCCGCGGGGTCGATGCGCATGCCGGCCAGCTTGAGCGCCGGTCGCGCCAGGTCCGCCACCTGGCGGTAGCGCTGGCTGCGCTGCACGGCCAGGGTCTTCTGGTCCGGCGAGAGGCTGTGGGTGGGCAGGGCCGGTGCATCCAGCACGGCGCGCAGGGCCGGGCTGGGCTGCTGGTAGCGGCTCACGGCGCTGGCGGCCGGGGCGCTGTCGTCAGCGCGGGCCTGCCCGGGCATCAGCGTGCCGAAGGCCAGGGCCAGTGCGAGGCTCAAGGGGGCCATCGAGGGACGGAGGGGACGGATCATGACTTCAAGGCTTCCGTGGAGAGGAGGGGCTTGGACAGCTGGATCATCAGCGTGCCCGTCAGGTCGTTGGGCCCCTGGTCGGTCTGCACATAGCCGTGGCGGCGGTACAGCGCGATCAGGGGCTTGTTGGTGGACGAGGTCCAGGTGCAGCAGCGCGCCAGACCCTGTGCGAGGAACCAGTCCTCGGCGCATTGCAGCAGGCGGGCGGCCAGGCCGGCCCGGCGGTGGGCGGGCCAAACGTAGGTGGTGGAGATCAGCCCGAAGCGCGCCTCGGCCGGGCCTTCGACGCGGAAGATGGTGTGGGCCAGGACCTCGCCCCGTGCGCCGAGGGCCAGCACGACGCGGGCCCGCGCCTGCGCCGGATCCAGGTGCCAGCGCACCCGATCGCGCAGCCAGTCCAGCGTGTACATCGCGGTGCCGCGGGCCTCGCCCTCGACCTCGATGAGGGTCTGGCGCATGCCCTGGGCGACCCGCTCGATCTCGTCGGAGCGGGCCAGATCCAGGTCACGGAGCAAGGCGGTCTGCATGGTCTGCGGCGCGTGGCAAAGCCCTGAAATCTAGCAGGGACGGCGCTGCGCCGGCAGCGGGTCAGGGCGCGGTCTTGAACAGGCGTGCGGCATGCAGCCCCAGGCCGCTGGCCACCGAGGCGAAGGCGTCGCCCTGGATGCGCCGGGCCGCGGGGTAGTCGGCGGCGATGCGTTCCGCCAGCGGCAGCAGGCCGGTGGAGCCGCCGGTGAAGTAGAGGGCATCGATCTGGTCCAGCCTCAGGCCCGCCAGGGCCACGGTCTCTCGGCCGGCTTCGGCGATGCGCTCGATGTCCCGGCCCAGCGCCTGCTGCGCGCCCCCGGCGCTGAAGCCCACCGTCAGGCCCGGTTCGATCAGGCCCAGGTCCACCGAGACCTCCCCGCCTGCGGCGACGGCGATCTTGGCGTCCTCGGCGCGGCCCGCCAGCTCGTGGCCCATGCGGTCTTCCAGCACGGTCATGAGGCGGTCGTGGTGGCGGGTGTCGCCGTAGAAGCTGCGCATGCCGCGCAGCTCGGCCACGCGACCCGGGCTGTAGACGGTGTTGATCAGGTGCCAGGTGGCCAGGTCGAAGTAGACGCCGCTGGGCACCTCGCGCGGGGTCTGGCCGGGCTTGGCCGGGCCCAGGCTGCGGTAGCCGAACTCCGGCAGGATGGCGGCCAGCTCCACGTGGCGGTCGAAGTCGGTGCCGGCGATGTGCACGCCATGGCTGGCCAGGATGTCCTCGCGGCGGTCCAGGCGCGCCATGCGCTCAGGGCCCACGCGCACCACCGAGAAGTCCGAGGTGCCGCCGCCGATGTCAGCCACCAGCACGCGCTGCTCGCGCGGCGCCTGGCGTTCGTAGTCGAAGGCCGCGGCGATGGGCTCGAACTGGAAGTGGATGTCGGTGAAGCCCACGGCGCGCGCGGCGGCCTCCAGCGAGGCCTGGGCGGCGGCGTCGCGCGCGGGCTCTTCGTCGACGAAGAAGACCGGGCGGCCCAGCACCACGCGATCGATGGCATGGCCGGCGCTGGCCTCGGCCTGGCGCTTCAGGCGCTTGAGGTAGCCGGCCAGCATGTCGAAGTACTTCACGCCGCGGCCGCCGCCCACGTCCGTGGTCTGGTCGATCAGGGCCGAGCCCAGGATGCTTTTCATGGAGCGCATCAGGCGGCCGTCCGCCCCTTCCACGTAGGCGGCAAGCGCGGCGCGGCCGAAGGCGCGGGGCGGTCCGTCCGCGTCATGGCGGCCTTCGGCGAAGTAGAAGACCGCTGTGGGCATGGTCAGCCGCCCGGGCTCGAGCTCGACCAGGCGCATGGCCCCGCTGTCCCCGTTGGCGTCGGGAATGGCGATGGCGGAATTGGAGGTGCCGAAGTCGATGGCACAGAAGCCGGTGGCGCGGGAGGAGGCAGACATGACAGCGCCCAGAAATGCAGAAGCGGGGCGCGGATTGTAGTCATGCCGCCCGCCGCGGCCTGGCCCGCGGCGGCGATCGGGTGATCAGGCCGTGGCCATGCGTCGCGCCGGCGCGGCCGGCAGGGCGTCGCCGTAGAAGCCGAAGCCCTCCAGCGCCGGGCGCTTGCCGCTCAGCAGCTCGGCCAGCGCGCGGCCGGAGCCGGCGCCATGCGTCCAGCCCAGGGTGCCGTGGCCGGCATTGAGCCAGAGGTTGGACACCTTCTTCGAGCGGCCGATGTAGGGGATGTTGGTCGGCGTGCTGGGGCGCAGGCCGGTCCAGTAGTTGCGCTCGCCGAGGTCGGCCACGCCGGGGAAGAGCTCCTCGTAGCGCTTGACCAGGGCGTCGCAGCGCACGCGCGAGGTGGGCGTGTCCAGGCTGGTGTCCAGGCCCACGAGCTCGGCGGTGCCGGCGATGCGCACGTAGTCGCCCAGGCGGGAGATGGCGATCTTGCGGGTGTCGTCCAGCAGGCTGACCACGCTGGCCTGCTCGGGCTTCTTCAGGCGCAGGGTGGCCGAGTAGCCCTTGGCGGGGTAGATGTTGAGGAACTCGCCCAGCGGCTTGAGCAGCTGCGGCGTGTAGGAGGCCATGGCGGCCACGAAGGCGTCACCCTTCACCACGGTCTTCTGGCCGGTGCGCACGTGGGCGATCTGGGCGCCGCTGACGGCCTGACCCTCGCGCTGCAGGGCCAGGATGTCGTGGCCGTAGAGGAAGGTCGCGCCGCGGGCGATGCAGGCCTGGGCCAGCTTCTGGGTGAAGACGCGGGCGTCGCCGGATTCGTCGCTGGGCGTGAAGGTGCCGCCGAAGATGTTGTTGCCGAAGGCGCGCAGGGCGGGCTCGACCTTGAGTACTTCGTCGCGGCTCAGCACGCGGCGGTCCACGCCGTGGGCGCGCATCACCTCGGCACCGGCGGCGCCGGCGTCGAAGTCGGCCTGGCTGGAGAAGAAGTGCAGGATGCCGCGCTCCAGGCGCTCGTACTCGATGCCCGTCTGCGCCACCAGGGACTTCAGCGATTCATGGCTGTAGCGGCCCAGGCGCACCAGCTGCTCCACATTGCGCTCGAAGGCGGCATTGGTGCACTGGGTCAGGAAGCTCAGTCCCCAGCGCCACTGGGCGACTTCCAGGCGCGGGCGGAACAGCAGGGGGGAGTCGTCGCGCAGCAGCCACTTGGCCACCTTGAAGGGCGCGCCGGCATTGGCCCAGGGCTCGCAGAAGCTCACGGAAATCTGCGCGCCGTTGGCGAAGCTGGTTTCCATGGCCGCGTCTTCCTGGCGGTCGACCACGACCACCTCGTGCCCCTCCTCCAGCAGATACCAGGCGGTGGCGACGCCGATGATGCCTGCACCCAGAACGACGACTTTCATCTGTACTGCTCCTGCGAAGGAAGCCCGCGGGCGGGATTCCCGAATGATCGACGCTCGGGCGATCGAGTTGAAGGGGGAAGAGGGCTGGAAACCGACGCGGGCGTGAGGCTCGACACGGCTGGCGCATTCTCCGCAGCCTGATGGAAATCAAGAAGCGCCATTCATATTTCTCGCGCTACATTAATTGAACTTATGAAAGACCTGGATTCCGCCGGACTCGACTGCCTGGCCGCCCTGGCGGACGAGCGCAGCTTCGAGCGCGCCGCCCAGCGCCTGAGCGTGACGCAGAGCGCCGTGTCCCAGCGCCTGCGCAGCCTCGAGGCCCAGGTCGGCCAGCTGCTGGTGGTGCGCTCCCGGCCCCTGCGGTTGACGGAGCCGGGCAAGGTGCTGCTGCGCTTCGCCCGCCAGCTCCAGGCCTTGCGCACTGACGTCGCCCGCGAGCTGGGCAGCCAGGTGACGCCGCACGAGCGCCTGCCCATCGCCGTCAACGCCGACAGCCTCGCCACCTGGGTGCTGCCCGCGCTGGACGGCCTGGTGCAGCAGGGCCTGCGCGAGGGCTTCGGCCTGGAGCTGATCGTCGACGACCAGGACTTCACCCACGACTGGCTGCGCCAGGGCGAGGTGCTGGGCTGCGTCAGCACCGTCAAGCAGGCGCTGCGGGGCTGCGTGGTCCAGCCGCTGGGGGTGATGTCCTATGTGGCCGTGGCCAGCCCGGACTTCGTCGCCCGCCAGCTGTCCTCGGGGCTCAACGAGGCCAACTTTGCGCAGCAGCCCTTCCTGGTCTTCAACCGCAAGGACGACAACCAGGTCCAGTGGATCAGCAAGGCCTTCGGCGTGCGCCACCCGCGCCTGAAGGAGCGCTACGTGCCCTCCAGCGACGCCATCGTGCGGGCCGCGTGCATGGGCTGGGGCATCGCGGTGGTGCCGGAACTGCAGGTGCGCGAACGGGTGCGCAAGCGGCAGCTGCAGCCCCTGCGGCCCGAGGTCAGCGTCGACCTGACGCTGTACTGGCATCAATGGAAGCTGGTCAGCGAGGCCGCCCCAGCGCCGGGGCGTGTCGCCCTGCTGGACCAGGTCGGCCAGGCGCTCAGCGCGGGCGCCAAGGGGGCGCTCAAGCCCTTGCAGCCCCGCCGCCGGTCTGCCAGCTAGGCGCCGGGCCCGGTCTTGCGGCCGGCCAGACGGCGGGGATGCCCTTTCGGGCAGGGCCGGCCAAAGTCACCGGGAATGCACGGATGACACCGGCAACAAAGCCATGCAGTTGCATCACTTTGAAAGCGCGTGCGTTTTTGCCAACTGCGCGTCGTTTTCCACCCAATTTGGGGGTATCTGCGGGCGCTGGGACGCGCACACTGGAACCCTGCGTGATCCAGCGCAATACGCGCCGGAAACACGTCGGAACCGCGATGGAATCGGGCCTTCCGCCTTTTTCCCGCCCAGCTGTAAGACGAGGTCCACCATGCGATTTGCCCCTGCCGCCGCACTGCGATTCTTCCGCCGTCAGCCCAGCAATCGCCCGGTCCAGGACCCGGCGGACATGGGCACCGCCTTCGGCCTGGAGGTCACCCTCGAGGATGAGGCTGATTCATTTCGGCGCACCAGCGATTACCAGACCCTGGAGTCGTCCCAGACCGTGCCGGTGAGCAGCGGCGAGTCGCCGCTGGCCTGGTTGCATCGCCGGGGCTAGATTTGCCCGGTTCCGGCCTGAATAGGCGGACCGGGGACTGCCCGGTCAGCGCACCAGCAGCACGGGCACGTCCGTCTGGCTCATGACCTTGGTGGCCACCGAGCCCAGCACCAGATTGCCCAGGGTGCTGTGGCCATGCGAGCCCATCAGCAGCAGGTCGAACTTGCCCTTGTTGGCGGCGGCGCCGATCACATCGGCCGCCGGGCCCACCTTGCTGATGAACTCGGCACGCACCTTCTGCTTCTCGAAGAAGGTACGGACGGTCTTGAGCACCTTCTCGGCCTCGTCGTCGTAGTAGGACTTGAGCACGGCCTTGTCCAGCACTGCGGCGGCGCGGGGCGGCACCGCCGGGACCGCATGCAGCACGGTGTACTGGTGGGCGTTGCCCAGCCATTCATCGTGCGCGACCAGGTAGGCCAGCATGCGCTTGGTAAAGGAGCTGCCGTCGACGGCGACCAGAATCTTCATGCCATATCTCCCCGCCTGTTGAGGCGTCTTGTGGATGAGGGTGCAGGCGCCAGTCTGGCACAGGCTCGGGGGCGCGGATTGATGCATCTCAAGCGCCGGGGCGCTCCGGTCGACCTTCAGACCTCGACGCAGCGCAGCGGGTCGTAGTCCGCCGCTTCTCCCTTGCGGCCGTGGCCGCGGGCGTTGCAGATCACGCGGGTCTGGCCCAGGGCGTGGCTCACGCGGTAGTCGTGCCGGCAGTGCAGATGCCCGTTACTAGCAACTACAAAATGATGGACATCGCCAGAATGCCGATCAACACTGATAAATCTCTCTGTCCAGGTGTTTACCCTAGTTGTCCATCTTTCTAACGGAAATGGACATCATTCTTGGTCAGCAGAGCCGCTGTTGTCTCCTGGAGCCAGGATTGGGCGCATTCACTCGAACGCGGAACGTTTGCTCAAACTCCATGAGAAGCGGCAAGTCTGGGTCCTATTGAATGCGGACTTCCTTCTTGCGCCGCCACGGTATCTCAGCGCGCCCAAGGCTGCCCCGCTAACGCCTAGAACGGCGAACCTCGCAAAGCCGTCAGCGGCTTACCTTAGGGCGTCCTGGGCGCCGCGGAGGCAGCGCGGCAAGCGCTGCAACCCTCTTGTCAGGGTCATTCAAGTAGCCCAGCGCTTGGCGAGCCAGTTTGTCCGGCGTGGTTTGTAGCGCCAACGAAAGCGCGAAGACCACCCCCATCGTCGGGCTCTTCTTGCCGCCCTCCACATCGGCTAGGTAATTCCGATGAATGCCGGCGGCGTGAGCCAACTGCTCCTGGGTCTGCGACGTCTTGGAACGCAGAGTAGCCACGGCGAGGCCGACCGCGAAGTCCCAATCCGGTAAAGAAACCATACCTGCCCGTCGTTCAAACGGGACAGTCTTCCTATTCTGTTAACTTGAATAAATCCTCTATAGTGTGCATTATTGCGGCAAGCAGGCTCTAAGCATCTCGTTGCGGCCAGGTCGCCTTCGCCCAACGCCTTGCTTGCGGACAGCTTCACACACTCATCTTGCCTTTCGCTGTGCTTGCCCCTCAGCGGGATTCCCGATACGGAGATTGCCCACATGCTCAGCGTCAGTAATTCCGAACTCATCGTAGAGATTGCCTCAAGTTCTTACCAGTGGCCTCGGACAACCAAGCCGTTTATCAGCGCTATCGTCCGCAGCGGCGGCGACGGCGAATACTCGTCGATTCAGAACATTTGCGCAGCGTCAGCCGTTGAGTTCGCCCTTGGTGTTTCCTTCGAAACCGAAACCCTCCTGATCCTCAATTGCTGCGTAGTGATCGACGGAGCTTGGGTTGTACGCAGGATTAGTGAAGTTCTCCTTGGTGAACTTGGCGGCGCTGCCGTGGCTGTCTTTCGTGACGACCAGAACATTGACTTTTGCCCTGATGCCCCAACAGTGCCGGCATCACAGGTGGCCGGTCTCACGCTGATTTGCACTGCAATCGGCCACACGCCAGTGGATCGCCTGCCACCGGTTGAGTCAAATGAACACAAGCTCTACCGCGGCTTTAAACACTCGAAGACGAAGGGCACCAATCCAGAATCCCCGGCCGAGGCTACCGCGAACACTTGATTCAGTTCCCGGACGTCGCACAAACCACATGCGCGTTACGCCCCTGTAGCCATCACCTGGCCGCCACATGCAACTCGCACTCTGCCCCGCCTGTAGGGTCGTCTATCAAGTTGTCAGCCCGACCGTCCTGCTCGGCCTGGACGATGAGCCCGCCTACGACGTCACCCACTGTCGGCTATGCGAATGCGCGTCCGGACTGTTTCTGCCACTAAAGGATGCGCCTGCCTTGGCGTCCGACGACATCGGCTTCCCGGCTGCGGTCGTTCCGATTCTCGAAGGGCCGCACCGCGACTGGTGTTTAGTCGGCCCAGAGCAGTTGGTGCTGCTCGCGAACGCTGGTCTGCGCGTGCGACTGGTGCGCCACCTGGCTGATGAGATGCGAGTTCCGGTAGCGCTCGTTGCCGAGTGGGTCGGATCGCCTCTGGCGGATGTCCTAAAGCCGATGCCAGGCAAGACGCTCGAACTGGATCAGGGGTTGCGCCTACTGTGGATCGCGCGCTTGATTGGCCAGGTCCAGGAGATGATCGACGGTGCGGGCAAGTACGCGGATTTCAACGCGCCGGCATGGATTGGAGCCTGGCTGCAAACTGCACACCCAGTGTTGGGCGGTGTGACCCCAGGCGACTACCTGCTCCGCTCGGACGGGCCACAGTCCGTGAGCGATCTACTGGCGCGCTTGGAAAGCGGCGCGTACTCTTGACCCTAAAACAACGAGGCACTTTGATGAGCCCGCGACCCACCGACAGGGCATCCGACATCGAAGCCCAAGATCAGCTTACGGAGTTGGACGAGCTCGGCGGTTGGGTGCTTGCCAAAGCCGCGCTCGACGGCTTGGCCGATATGGCCGAGGGCCGATTGGTTGAGGACGGTGAGCTCGAAAAAGCCCTGGCGGTCGTGCTGCCGCAGCCTCGCTTTAAAGATCGAGTTGCGTGGCGCTGGCGCCAAGCATCGCATCGGCCTTTCCCGCATGCCCAACCAGCATGCAGGCAGCAACGTCTATTCGTATCGTATTCGTACCGTACCCACGAAGCCATGGCCAAGAACACTGCACCGCCACCTCCGTCGCTGCCTGCGTCGGAGAACGCTTCAGGCGAGGCCGAAGGGCAACTCCGCGGACGCAATGTGCAGATGGCCGATCCATCCATCTATTCCTTTCCGAGGAGAAAGCAGCACGATGGGCTTGCTCCTTCAGAAGATGACCTTGGCAGAGTTTCTTGACTGGGAATCGTCTCAGCCCCAGCGCTTTGAGTTTCATCGCGGCAGCGTTCTCCGCCTGGGCGACGTCCCTGCTCGCCACAACCGCGTCACCATGAATCTGGCGATCCGCATCGACAAGCACCTCGATGGCACAGCCTGCCAAGTCTTTGCCACAGGCATGAAAGTTCAAACAGCTGACTCGATTCTGTACCCCGATGTCTTGGTGACCTGCGGGAAGGCTGTAGCAGGCGACGAACAACTTGTTCATGACCCGAAGCTCGTGATCGAAATCCGGCCGCCGAACGAGCGGGACGACCGGCACGATAAGTTCAACGCATATCGCTCGCTTGCGTCGTTGCGGGAGTACGCGCTGATTGACCCGGTCGACCGTCGGGTCGAAATCTTCACGATGGTCGAGACCGGTGCGTGGGCCTATGCGGACCAGACGAGGGACGGCGTGCTGACACTGCGCAGCATCGACCTTGCGATGCCGTGGGGTACGGTACTCAAAGGCGTGGCGACTGCCAATGGACACGCGACACCATGACATCGGACAAGCCCTTCAGCGAGCTCGTACCTGCTGACTTTCCTCGCCCATGCGGCGGGTCCGTCAGCGGTGTGCAGAACAAGCTCATCGCGCGCAAGATCGACGGCCGGTTCATCGTCGATGGCATGACCGATGAAGAGCTTTGGACGCGCTACGACACCTGCCGGGACCTGGCCACGAAGCTGACCGAGCATGCGAAGGCGAAGCGTGACCAGTACGCTGAGTTGAGCCTTCCGGAGCTCCTGCGACGGTTTCGGGCGGGCGTCGTCAAGCGAGGATGGGACCTCGACGCTGAGGAGCTCGACTGGGTGATGCGGCGCGTTGCGGTTGCGATGGGCGGCGAGCCTGATGATGCGCCGGGACAGCTCACCTGGGATGCCAGTTGGTTCGCGATCAGCCAAGTACCAACCGAGGCGCCAGTGGAAACCTTAGTCGACCGGGTCCGTGCCAAGCTTCTGCAGGGAACGCTATAGCCCTTAAGCAAGGGACGGTTCGGTGCTTGTATTTGTACCGTACCCGCGGTCGCACACCAGTGCGGTACGGGTACGTTATCAAATGCGGCTCGACCGGCAGCTCCGAAAAACACGCAACGCGTACGAAGGAGCTGCCGTCGGGTGCAGTCCTCCTCGCATCACCAATCGACAAGCGTTGCTTTTGGCTTCGGCCAGTTCTCGCGCAGCATTTCTTGCACAGTCCCTACCCAGGCTTCGTCCATGGACGCGGTCAGCCCGACGTAGCCATTTCCTTGCACCCACGTCTCCAGCCGAAATGCCAAGCCCTCGACGGCGTTGTTGCCTACGATGTCTGAGACGTAGGCAATGCCGTCCTTGCTCACACGCAGTTGACGGTGTTGAGAGTCGTCTCGGGAACCCAGAAGCCGAGCGACATTGGCATGCGTTAGCTGAGCGGAGTCCTTCAGGTCGATCCTGAAGCCCTCACCCCTGGGCAGCACCTCGCCGCGCTGGCGTGCAAAGGCCAGGTCCGCATGGAGGGCAATGCCTGCAATCACCCTGGCTAGCCGCCTAAGCATGAGCTCTTCAGACGTATGCAGCGCGTCGTCGCTCGCCACCATAAAGCTGCCGCGGGCGCCCTTGCCGCCGAACTTGTCATCCCACTCGAGGACATCCGCTGCAGCTAGTTCGTCTCGCGTGAACGCGACACCTGGCCAAGGGTCATAGCTCCTGTCACACAGGCGATACACATCGTCATCCCAGCGCGCGCGGTCTTGCACGAAGACGTAGGGCACTCGCCCGCCGATAAGGTTGAGCATCTTGCGGCGCGCATCTCTCTGCACACTGGTCGCAATCGTCTCGAGTTGCTGCGCCCAACGAATCAACTCAAGGATCGAGTCGTAGAACTTGGAAGGTCTTCCCAAGGAGCGCGGCGGCAGACTCGGTAGCGGCTGTTCAGCGAGGAACCAGACGGGCGCGATTGCCATCTCCGCCGGCTTGGAAGGCGCCGACTTCCCAGCAGCCGATGCTGCGTTCCAATCGCGGAAACCGCGCTCGTGCGCTGCGGCCTCGAGTGCCGCCGACCGAGACATCTTGCTGCCAGATGCAGCCGATTGAGCCTGAAGCTCGCCTGCGCGCGCCTTTAGCGCGCTCGCCAAATCATTGCCTTTGGGAGATTTATCGTAAGCAGCCAGCGAACACATGTTGACAGAAGCAGAGCGCTCAGTCAGATAGCCGGGACCCATTGGTGCGGCAGCAATTCTCCGATGTCGCAGGCGCGTTGTGTCGGCAGCCGTTGCAGGACGTCCTTGAGGTAGGCGTACGGGTCATGCCCGTTGAGCTTGGCTGACTGGATCAGGCTCATGATGGCCGCGGCACGCTGCCCGGCCAGCAGCGTGCCGGCGAACAACCAGTTCTTGCGTCCTGTGGCCCAGGGACGGACTTGCTGTTCGTCGTGGTTGTTGTCAATGGGCAGCGCCGGGTCGTCGAGGTAGCGCGTGAGCGCAGCCCAGCGCTTGAGGCTGTAGTCGATAGCCTTGGCCGTGGCGGTGCCGTCCGTGATCTTGCCGCGCTGCGCCAGTAGCCAGTCGTGCAGCGCCTTGGCGATGGGCGCTGCGCGTGTTCGTCGCTCGTGCAGCCGCTGCGGCGCACTGAGCAGCTTCACCTCGCGCTCGATCCCGTACAGCTGGCCGATGAGGTCGATGGCCGCCGCCGCGATGGCGCTCTTGTTGGCCTCGTGCAGCTCGACGAACTTGCGCCGCGCATGGGCCATGCAGCCGGCCTCCGTCACGCCCAGTGCGAAGCTGGCCTTGTAGCCGGTGTAGTCGTCGCACACGAGACTGCCACGCCAGTCGCCCAAGAAGGCCCGAGCGTGTTCACCAGCCCTGGACTCGGTGAAGTCGTAGACGACGGCGCGCAAGGGCTCGAACGCGCCCGCGGCATAGGCCCACAGGTAGGCGCGATGCGTCTTGCCGCTGCCAGGAGACAGCATGGCCACCGGCGTCTCGTCGGCATGCACGACCGGGCAGGCCAGGATGTGAGCCTTCAGCGCATCGACCAGCGGCTGCAGGCGCAGGCCGCAGATGCCGATCCAGGCGCCCAGCGTCGAGCGGGGGAGCGCGACACCGGCGCGGCCGAAGATGGCTTCCTGCCGGTAGAGCGGCAGGTGGTCGGCGTACTTGGCGACCAGCACCTGCGCCAGCAGCCCGGAGGTGGGGATGCCCTTGTCGATGATCTGCGCCGGCACCGGCGCCTGGGTCAGCGTGCGGCACTGCGCGCAGGCCCACTTGCCACGGATGTGACGCTCGACGGTGAACACGCCTGGCGAGTAGTCCAGCTTCTCGCTGACGTCCTGGCCGATGCGCTGGAGCGCACAGCCGCAGGCGCAGGTGGTGTTCTCAGGTTCGTGGTGGCGCTCGATGCGCGGCAGCTTCGCCGGCAAGGCTGCGCGCTTGGGCCGTTCGCCAGGTGTTGCTGGCGGCTTCTTTTTGCCCAGCAGTTCCTGCAGCTGTGCCTCGGCCGCCGCAATGTCGGCGTCCAGGGCCTCGTCGAACAGCGCGCGTTGCTCGGCATCGAGCTGCTCGCTCTTCTTGCCGAACTTCAGGCGACGCAGCTGGGCGATCTCGAACGAGAGCTTCTCCAGCTTCGCGTCGCGCCGGTCGATCTCCTGACGGTCATGCTCGATGCGACGAAGCAGCTTGGCGCCGAGTTCACCAAGGCCCGCCGCTTGCATCGCGGCGAGTTCCTTGGCGGAGATGGGCGGGTCTGCGAGCATTGGGACCAGTGTGCGCAGCATCAGGCGCGCTGACCATCGGCGCTCGCACCGATTGCCTTGGCCTCAGGTCAGGCCGATCACGCCAGCCTCACCGATGCGCTGCCAGGGCAGGCCCAGCACCAGGGCGTCAAGCTGCTCGCGGGTCAGGGACTGCGGCGCACCGCAGCCGCCGCCGGGCCAGATAAAGCGCCCCTGGTGCAGCCGCCGCGCCGCCAGCCAGATGCCGATGCCGTCATGCACCAGCACCTTCAGCCGCGTGGAGCGCTTGTTGGCGAAGACGTAGGCGTGGTGTGGGCGGGCCGAGCCGAAGAACTGCACCACCCGCGCCAGTGTCGTATCGGTGCCGGCGCGCATGTCCAGCGGCTGGGTGCACAGCCAGACCGCGTCCACACGAATCATCGAAGCCAGTCCCTCAGCCAGGCGGCGCAGTCCCGGGCTGCCGCGGCAGGCCAGACCAGCTTGATGACGGTGCCAGCGCGCTGCAGCTCGATGCGAATCTCGCCGTCTACCGTCGGCGCTGGCAATGCCAGCGGGATGAAGGTCGGCGGCGGCATCGGCGGCGGCTCGGGATCAGCGGGCGCGCTCACCGGCGGCGCGACGATCTTGTGCTCGGCGTCGATGACCCACTTGCGCAGCATGTTGGCGTTCAGACTGTGCGCCAGCGCCACGGCCGCGATGGACACACCGGGCTTGAGGCATTCCTCGATGACCGCCGCCTTGAACTCCGCCGTGTGCCGCCGCCGACGGCGCCGGCCCATCAGATCGACCCCATAAGTGTTCACGTGTCCGCCTCCTTTTACGCGGACACATGTTCACTACCAGGGCGCCTTCAGATCAACATGTGTTCCCTGGCTGCTTACCATTATAGGAAGCCATACTCCAACGCAAATGAATTGCAACAGGGAAACGCTATGTCGATGAAGGATTTGTGGTCGAAGTTCTTCCGGGGTGACTCGACACCGAAACTCGCGCCCGACGCACCCCGCCCTGCACCCACGGCGCCAACTCGGGCTATCGTGGCTCCAACGCCTTCCAGGCAGCGAGCATCGGCACTCCGCGACTCTCAGCTATCGCACGGCGTGCTGTCCGTCGACTCGCTGCGCTTCATCGGCCAGGCCTCGCAATCGCCGAACAAACGCTGGGTCGTGGGAAGCACGGACCGCTTACCAGGCATGAACTCCCGGCTGGACCATCGCGACGGCTCGGTGGTGCTGCTCGACTACCAGGCAGACGAAGTAGTGCTGCGGATTGCGGACCTATACCGCCCGATGGAATCGGACGTTGCCGATACAGGAGCATTCGTGGTCTGCGACGCTAACTTCGGCAACCGACTGAGCTCAGAAGTCCTGGGGTTTGACGCGACGCAGCAGAAGGTACTCCATAGAAGCTACTCAGCCAACGTCTACAACCTCGCCATTTCCAAGTGTGGTCGCTACGCGGTCGTGCAGACTGCTAACGCTCCGGGCGCCGACGGGAACATCTTGGAGCTATTCGACCTGCAGGCCGGCACGAACCTCTTCTCGAAAACGCCTTCGACTGGTTGGGCCGACGACTATGTGTTCACAGTGGGTGAGGACGGCGGGTTGAAGAAGCTGTCCGTCGTCCACAAGGAAACTGGGCGCTTCAACTACTCGCCTGCCGGGGACTTCCTTGACCAAGCCAAGTATCGCAAGGCGCGGCTCTTCAAGGGCTCGCCCGAGTCACGCATCTATGGGGCCAAGAATGAGCTGAAGGCAGACCCGACGAACCGCGAGCTCGCTGAGGAACTGCTAGCTTCACTCGATGCGGCACTGAAAGAGCTGGATCGGTCGCGCGTCGACTACCTGTCTACGGGGCTTCGAACTAAGGGTGAAGCCTTGGAGATTTTGGGGCGCACAGCGGAGGCCGTGGCAGCGTACGAGCAGGCGCTCGCGGCAAATCCGAAGGCAGGTGTGGCGACGAGGGTAGCGAAGCTGAAGAAACTGGGGGCGGGATAAGCGTACTGCTGGAGCACCGGCGGGGCGCGCCGCTTGCGAACGCCTGTCAACGCGAGCTCGCAAGGTCTTTGCGCCACCTAACACACGGCAACGCAAAAATGCGCATAGATGCGTATTCACGCAAGTGGTGCATTGACTTCCAGATTAGCAAGGAAGCGGTCGAACTCGCCACGCTGGAATGGGTCTCGAGGTTCAACCATCACCGGCTGCTGGAGTCCCATTGCCGCCAAGTGAAGTTCACTCGTCCGTACTCGGCCTAGAGAACCAGACACGCGCCGCCTCCGGGTTCGCGCGCTTCCACGCCTCCAGGTCTCTCCCCCTAAGGAACGAATCGCCCGGCTTCGTATCCAGCAGTCTTTCCCCCGCTCGATCCGAACGTGGCTGGCTCTCGAGGAACCTGGCGCGCCCTCGTTCTGGTATTGCAGGCCGTACAAATACCTCACGCTCCTTGTCCCAGCGCACGCCCATACCTGGAGTGAGCTTGCCAAACGGCTTGGCCAGTCCGGCCGCCATCTCCGGAAACAGCAGCGAGAGCAATCGGTCAAAAGCCGGGTCGCGCATGTAGGTGGTCTCGTCGGCCAGAATGCTGTTGCGCACCTCGGATACCCAGCCATCGAACCACTCCTGTTGCTCGGTATTGAACTGCGGTGGGTACGCCCTGGCGGCGATGAAATAGATGGACAACGCCGACAGCTGAGGCCCTGTCGTCTGCCGAATGGCGTTCAACACACCCATGAGGTTGTCGCTGCGATAGCCGACCGGCCGCCCAAGCTTGATCGACATCACCCGACTCAGGATGCTGCCCGTTCCTACGAGGTTCTCGTCACCAGCCTCTGGATAGCCGCGTATGGCCAGTTTGTCCGCGGCGTCGGCAACGAGCTCACGAGCAGAACGCGCTGCCTCTCGGTCGCCACGGGCAGCGTCGAACATACAGGTCACTGCGTCCAGGTACTCGGACGCAATGTCCGATAACGGCGTCGACAAGACCTGTGCCCGTCGGTCAGAGACCCACTTGGCGTGGGCATCCAACGCGGCCCTTTCATCTTCCACCTGCTTGACCAGCCGGGCCAGTAACGCCGAGCGTTGCCACTCCAGGTCCGGATTGAAGAGCCAGCGTTTCGTCGCAACTTCATCGACTACCAGGCGCTTCAGTTCGTCCCGATTCACTCGACCACCAGCCAGGCTCAGGTCAATTTCCAGCGTCGCCTCGCCCGTCGCCTGAATCCGGTCAAGTCGCTCCTCGTCGATCTGGTTAGTGACCCTCACCTCGATGAGCAAAGGTAGATGCCGCGCGTGCCCATCTGCCCCGAAGGATTCGCATGTGATGTCCGGAACCAAACCTCCGTTCCGCATCTCCGAGCGTACGCTGGCCAAGCGAAGTTGTTCTTCTTCCTCGACCCATCGCCCGTGAATCGTCTGGCCGTCGATCCCCGGAACTTCGACATCAATAGTCACCTCGGGGATGGTGAGTCGCTCGGTCTCCTCGAGGATTCGCTTGACTTCGTAGTGCAGCACGGTCTCCCGGCGGAGTATTGGGTCGAGCCCTTCCGGCAGGACCAGCCCATTCGGGACGTCGTCAAAGTAAAAGCGCGCCCGATCACGGGCCGCGACCTCTGCCCGCCTCTGCAGCTCTGGGTCATCCCAATGGGAGGCCCAGCACATCTCGATAGGCTGCAGGCGTGCTCGGCGCCGAAGTTCATCCGGCGTAAGGGCCGCGAGCTCCGGGTCGCTGATGGCCAAGTAGATGGTGGGGGCGAGCACGCCATCTGGGCTTTCATGGCCCTGCATGCCGGGCGTTCCGGTCAGGTCAACTCGCAACTGGCGGCCATCGTCGAGCGTGACGACAGCGGTTGCCCGGTCGCGATAGTCGATCTGGCTGATATGAATCCGAACGGGCGGCAGTTCGACCCACGCCTCATGAAACTCGCCACTTAGGCCCGCGACCCGGGCCGACATCCTCCGCCGGGGAAGGTCGAGCCAGCCCTCTTCGTGAAGCTGGCGCAGCGCTGCGGCGCGGGCGGCCAGCACCAAGCATTCGTCTCGATGGGCACCGTCTGGGTGGCGAAAATGTGGCCGCCGCACAAACTCGGCTTTGGCGGCGTTGACCGCTACCAGAGGCTTGCCACAGCTCGGACACTCGCAGCCGCACTTGCTACCGCGGTGGTCGGCATCGAGCTCAAGGATGTAACGGGGCTCTCCGGTCGATGAGTCGCGCGCCCACGCCATCACCAAATCAGCCAGTGCCTGGCGCGCGTCAGGTGCATCGGTAACGACGAGATTGGCTGGGCCACTCATGTGAAGCAGTTTCGCACGCGGCCAAGTGGCGGGCACTGATTGGGGCTCACTGCCGTACCCGTTGCAAATGAACATATCGCGCGTCGCGACCAGATACCACCGGCGGCTCAGCAGCGGTTGCTGACCGTCGAGCGTCTAGGTAGCAAACACGCTGTTGGCCAGGTGCCCGGCATCGGAAGCTAGCCGGGCCCAAGGGCATTGCGTTCGCTCGCGACGGCTCGGCGCGCCGCTGGGATTGGGAAAGCGCACATTGTTGCCGCCTTGGTTGCACTAACGAGTTCATGGTTGCCACCGGCACTGAATTGCTGTCAAAATTCGAGCAGGCGATGACTCGCCCGGGCTTCCGGCCCAAGTTTTGAGCGACTTAAATCGGACTCCCCAAGATTCAGCACGAACACGTCGCATGGTGTCACTCGCGGCGGACGTTAAACGCTCTTCGTTCGCTGCAGCAATAGGACAACCATGGAAAAGTTCGCTCGCTGGAGCGGCGTGGTCTACGCCGCCCTTCCCAAAGTTCACCGTGTCAAGCTCGGCCAAGTTCATCAGCTCTTGGCTGCATGCTTTGGCCATGCCTCCTACGCCTCATTTCGCGATGCCGACCTTCGGGTTCTGAATCAAGGTGCATGCTACGTTTGCTTTGATGAGGGCGCCGGGGTGCGCCGTGCTAACAGCCTAGGAATTCCGATCACCCAGGCGCAGTGGCGGGAAGCATGGATGGCACTCAAGCCTAGCGGCGTATCCGGCCATACGTGGCTAATCGAAGCACGAGAGATGGAGTTGGCTGCTCGCTTGACGTTTGAGAATGCAGATCACCCTCAAATTCAGGCGATCAAACGTTCCATCGGGATGGGCGACGGCCATTGGGCGAGCTCGGCTCGTTGCCTCGATGAAATCGACGCTCTTCCTGAGCTCCTGCGATTCGAAGTGCTGGGAGATGTCCAGGCTTTCGGAAACAACGTCTTACTGTCGGTGCCAGTCACAGCGGAGTGTGTGTTCAAGAGGATTGGCCGCGGGATGTACGCCGCCGGAGAACTGGTGAACGTCGTCCAGCGCGGCGCTCCGCGTGAATACGAACCCGAGTTCGAGGGCGAGCTCTACGGTATGTCTGAGGACTGAATCGCTACTTGAACGGCAGCCCTCTGGGGCTGACCGCTCAATCTGCGAACTCAGAGCCTCTTACATGGAGCACTCGTAACATGCCTGCGTACCACTACCAATGTCCTGGGTGCTGCTGCACCACCTACATCGACCGCTTGCCAGAAGGTGAGGACTACGTCTACGTTTTCAGCGGGCTCTGCTGGGACTGCGAGAAGCAGCAACGGCAGCAGCAAGAATATGACGATGATGACTGACTCGTCAGCCTAGCCACGGAGGAACATCAGCGACGTGGAGTTTCGTGAGTACCGCCCATCGGTAGCCAGCAGGCTGGCCCACGGTGCTCGAACTGCGCGCCTGAGACCTGAACTTGGCTCGCGGGCTTTCCACTAGAGGAACAATCCGAACGAGGCGCGATGAAGAGGGCGCGCAGCTCTGACTTGCAGCTGTCGCGCGAACGGCATAGGCTTATTCATTGCTCGCATGGCCGCACCCTGGAGTTCAGATGGAGAACACCTGCTTTGCCGACGATGGTTCAGCCTCTGCATGGGCAACCGTGCGCCTGTACGAACACGGCTTTGTTGGCCGCGTGAGGTTCGTAGTGGACGTCGCACACGACAGTTCCGTTTGGCACGAATGCCTAAGGTTCAGAGACACTCACCAACAAGCCCTTGAAGACGCTCGCGCTGATGCGCGGAAGCTGGTTCAGCTGTGGGAGCATGATCGCGTGCGACTGAGCGACTGCGACTAGGCGGCAAGTACAGGATTTCCATGGTGCGCTGAACGAAATTCGGCGGCTCGGCGAAAGCGTCGCGCAAGAGGTGCACTGCTAGACTAGCTTTGAAGTCGAAACTCGTGTTCGACCTCCCTGCTTTTCCTCCCTTGTATCTTGTCGGCTCGGACTGGCCAAGGTAGCTCGATCCTCCCCGGGGCTTCGAAGCCCGTTGCTCAGCGATGAGCGCCTTGGCCGGACCGTCTTCTCCTCAACCCGAACGGTTGTTGGAACTCAGAGTTCGCATAGGCAAGGAAGGGAACGAGAGGACATGTCCGAACCCGTGTTTGTTGGAATCGACGTCGCAAGCGCGACGCTAGAGGTGGCGTGCTCAGGCTGCCCTGGGACTTGGCAAGTGACGAATGACGAAGCCGGCATAGCTGAGCTTGGGCTTCGCGTTGCTGAACTGCGCCCCGCGCTGGTCGTACTGGAGGCGACCGGTGGCTATGAGTTCTCAGCAGCTTCGACATTGCAGTCGCAGGGGCTCGCCGTTGCGGTTGTCAACCCTCGAACGGCTCGTGCTTTCGCCCGAGCGATGGGCTTGCTGGCAAAGACCGACGCTTTGGACGCCCGTCTACTGGCGTCATTTGCGCGCGTGCTGCATCAGCATCCTGAGCGTGACCGATTCGTGAAGCCGCTGGCTGACGATGCACGGCAGCAATTGCAAGCGCTGGTGCAGAGGCGCCGGCAGTTGGTTGAGATGCAGACCGCTGAGAAGCTGCGTCGCCGGCAGGCCCAGGCCGCGTCCAGCGCCAGCGTCGGACGCGTTCTCGCATTCTTGGCACAAGAGCTGGCCGAAAACCAATCCGCGATAGCGGCCCACTTGCAGCAGCATCACTCAGATTTGGCGGAAGCGCTCGCCACCGTTCCGGGTGTCGGACAGACAAGCGTGGCCGTGTTGATTGCCGATCTGCCGGAGCTTGGCAAGATCGACCGACGAAAAATAGCTGCGCTGGTTGGTGTTGCCCCGATGAATCGCGACTCCGGCCAGATGCGCGGCCAACGGTCCATCTGGGGTGGTCGCCACGATGTGCGCCGGACCCTTTACATGGCCACTCTGGTTGCAGTTCGGTTCTGCAGCGTTTTTCGGACGTTTTACCAGCACCTGCTGGCGAAGGGAAAGGCCAAAAAGGTCGCGCTCGTAGCGTCGATGCGCAAGCTGCTTGCGACGCTGAACTCGATGGCCAAGCACGGCTCCCGATGGAACCCCATGCTCCACGACGGATGTGTCCCAGTCACGACATGACCTGGTGCCACGACTAAAAGATCAGTCATCCGCGTCTGCATTCCAACGTGCAAAATGGTACGCGAGCGTTCCGCTCCCTGCTGTCCTCCCTCGGCAGGCTCGGTGCCGTCATCGGACCGAGGTTCCACCCCAGGCCAGCCTTGGCCTGGGGCTTTTCTCCCGCACGAGCGTCGGCGGCCAGGCGCTGCCATCACGCATCGGGCCTGCGCGTCACCCCTGTCAATCCCTGTCAGCTTCGAGACGGCGATGCCAATTCGTACCGGCATGACAGCGCTTTCTGACGAAAGTCAAAACTATTGCGCAACACGCGAGAAATGTAACCACCGGCGGCTGAGCACCAACCAGTTCTAGCCCTCGACAATCCGCTGCCGTCGATTTCTGACGGCATTTTTGCTTCATAGCTCTTCTTCAACCTTCAACCTTCAGACCTCAACCCACAAATGACTCTCGACAAGCTCAAAGTCTCGACTCGCTTGAACCTGCTTGCTGGTGTCCTTGGCCTGTTGTTGTTCTTGGTCGGGGCCATCGCTCTGTTGGGCCTGGAGCGCTCCAATGAAGCGCTCCGCACGGTCTACGAAGACAGCACCGTCCCCATGGGGCAGCTCGGCGAAATCAACGCCCTGATCCTGCACAACCGTGTAGCCATCAATGCCGTCCTCGTCACGCCGACGGACGACGTCGTCAAGACTCAAACGGCCGACATCGAAGCCAACATTGCCAAGGCCGGCAAGCTCTGGGATGTGTACATGGCCACCAGCCTCTCGCCAGAGGAGGCCAAGCTTGCCAAGGACTTCGCTGAGAAACGCAAAGCGTTTGTCGCCGAGGCCCTCCTGCCCATCGTGGCGGCCCAGCGGGCCGGCGACTTTCAGGGTGCCCACGACCTGGTCGCCACCAAGCTCCGCTCGATGGCCGCCCCTCTTGAGTCGAGCCTCGCGGCGCTGATTCAGCTGCAGATCGACGTGGCGAAGAAGAAGTTCGAAGACGGCGAGTCGCGCTATCACTTCATCCGCTCGATCTCCATCGGCATGGTCGTTGGCGGCCTGCTGTTCGCCATCGTCTTTGCCACGATGGTGGTCCGTTCGTTCTCGCGGCAACTCGGGGGTGAGCCCGGCTACGCAGCCAGGATCGCGCAGCAGGTTGCCGCCGGCGAGCTCAGCGTTCCGATCACGGTTCGCGCCGGCGATACCGCAAGCCTGATGGCGCAACTCAAGGCCATGCAAGACAGCCTTGCCGATGTCGTTTCCAAGGTCCGCAGCAATGCAGAAAGCGTTGCCACGGCCAGCGCCCAGATTGCCCAGGGCAACCAGGACCTGTCCAGCCGCACCGAAGAGCAGGCCAGTGCGTTGCAGCAGACCGCGGCTTCGATGGACCAACTGGGTTCGACCATCAGCCAGAACGCTGACAACGCCCGCCAGGCCAATCAGCTCGCGCTCGGCGCCAGCACGGTGGCCGTCAAGGGGGGCGAGGTCGTCGGGCGCGTCGTCGAGACCATGAAGGGCATCAACGACAGCTCCAAGAAGATCGCTGACATCATTGGCGTCATTGACGGCATCGCCTTCCAGACCAACATCCTGGCGCTGAACGCGGCCGTCGAGGCCGCCCGCGCCGGCGAGCAGGGCCGTGGCTTCGCGGTCGTCGCCGGCGAAGTGCGCAACCTCGCTCAGCGCAGCGCCGAGGCCGCCAAGGAAATCAAGTCCCTCATCACGGCAAGCGTGGAGCGTGTCGAGCAAGGCTCCGTGTTGGTAGACGAGGCCGGCACGACGATGACCGAAATCGTGAACTCCATCCGCCGCGTCACGGACATCATGGGCGAAATCAGCTCGGCCAGCGCTGAGCAGAGTTCCGGCGTGGCGCAGATCGGCGGCGCGGTGAGCCAAATGGACCAGGCAACGCAACAGAACGCAGCCCTGGTGGAAGAGAGCGCTGCGGCAGCCGAAAGCCTCAAGGCGCAAGCGAATGGCCTGGTCGAAGCCGTGGCCGTCTTCAAGCTCGCACACGCCGCCACTGGTGCCGCACCGCGGGTCCGAGCAGCCGCCGGCGCAGCGCGCCTGTCGCCAAGCCTGGCCACAGTGGCGAAGCCGAAGGGCGCAGCCAAGGTGCAGGCTCGACGGGCCCCCGCCCCTGCCGCCGACAAAGCGACGTTTGCGAGCCCCGGCGCTGACGAGGAATGGGCAAGCTTCTGAACCGGCCTGCACCCGCGCCACGGTTAGGACCAGACGCGGGTAGCTGAGTGCGCGGGCCAGGGCAGTGCGCTTTCACGCACGCCCGTGGTCGGGCCTTCCGGCGCTTCAACCTGCGGCTGGGTTTCTCCGCGTGAGCAGCCGGCCACACGTCATCGCCTCTGGCCGGCATCGTCCGCAATCAATCGTAGACTTGTAACAGAAGCGCTCCACCGCCTCGGTAGAGCGTTGCCTGCCTGTTGCGAGTGACCCGAGGTTGCCAGCGATGCATGCCCAGCGAACCCATAGATGCGCCTTCTGAGGTCTCTGCCCGGCCGGCTTGTCGCTGCTCTGCTGATGGCAGTCGCGCCACTACTCGCGGCGTCTGCGCGAGCGCAGCCTGTGGACGCCGCGGCGGTCGGCGAAATCAGGGTCGCCTACGACGCCGGCTTCGCTCCCATCAGCTATGCGGCCGAGGATGGCGAGGCCAAGGGTCTGGCAGTCGAAATCTTTCGTCGCACGGCCGAAGCCGCCAAGATCAAGTACCGCCTCACGGCCTTCCCCTCGTTTGGTACGGCACTGGCCGCACTCAAATCCGGGCAAGCCGATGTGGTTCTTGCCGCTGTGCGCAGCCCCGAGCGACTCGAGTTCGCGACATTCGTCGGACCGTACTACACCTCTCCGTCCGCCCTGGTGTCCCGGCTCGATGGCGGTGGCTGGCCCTCTCTGGACACGCTCGCCAATGGCAGCCTCGCTATTGACCAGGACCACTACCTCATACCCGTCATCCAGCGCGAGCATCCGCGCCTGCTGCTGAGGGTCGTGCCATCTGTCGAGCAGGTCCTGGTTGCGGTCGCTGACGGCCGAGCGGAGGCCGGACTGGCCAATGTCGAATTTGCGGCAGCCCAGATCGCGACGCGGTATGCAGGCCGGCTACAGGTTTCTGGCACCGTGGATCGACATCCCAGCGACCTGAGCTTCATGGTGCGTGCCGACCGGCCCGACGTCGAGGCGGCACTCAGGATGGGGCTCACGGCCGTACCTGAGCGTGAACGTCACATGCTGGCCAATGCGCTTCTGCGCACCAAGATTCCCACCGGACTGCAGTGGCGAGACGTCGCCCTCACGGTCGCGCCCTTCTTCGCCGGTCTGCTCGGGCTGCTGCTTGCGACCTTGCTCTACGCGCGCCGCCTGAAACTCGCCCGCGAAGAGCTGCGCCTGCAGCGGGACCTGGCCCGCAACGAGGCGCAAGCCAAGGCTGCCTTTCTGGCCGACGTAGGCCACGACGTTCGCACGCCTTTGGCAGCGTTGGCAAAGGGACTTCAGTTGCTCCAGAGGGAGCCTCTGGGCGACAAAGGGCGCGACATGGTCGGCGTCCTGCGCGGTTCGGCCGAGCGGCTGGTTGAACTGCTCAATGGGCTGCTCGACATTGCCAGGCTGGAGATGGGCCGCCTCGAACTCATGCGCCGCCCCGGCGACTTGCTTCAGTTGGTCAACGAAGCGGTCGAGCAGTTCCGTCCAATGGCGACCGCCCGCAACCTGGACCTCCGCGTCGAACTCCCGAAGCACCTGCCACTGCTGATGCTGGATTCGGCCCGCACGGCGCAGGTCGTCAACAACCTGCTGAGCAACGCGCTCAAGTTCACGGAGCAAGGATTCGTCCGGGTCACCATGACGGCCAAGCCGGTATCGGTGCGACTCTGGAAGATCACCCTGGTCGTCGCGGACACCGGGGTCGGCATGGACGAGACGACGAGAGTCCGCTTGTTCGAACGCTTCCGGCAAGGGCCCGACGCGCAACGACTGCATGGCGGGCATGGGCTGGGTATGTCCATCGTCAGCCAAATATTGCAACTGGCCCAGGGACGGGTCGATGTCCGTAGCACGCCAGGACAAGGGACCGAAGTCGAGGTCGCTGTGCTGATGGAAGAAGCCAACCAGACGGAACCTCTGTCGCGGGCCCAAGCGGCGCGCAGCGTCCTTCTCGTCGACGACGACGCCGTGGCCCAGATCGTCCTCGGCGAGCAACTGCGCAGCAAGGGCTTTGAAGTATCCGTCGCAGCGACCGCCGAAGAGGCTCTACAGCGTCTACATGAGGGGGGCATCGACGTACTCATCTCCGACGCCAACCTGGGCGTCGACTCGTCTGGCCTAGCCTTGGCAGCGCAGGCAAAAGGGGGCGCGAACGGAGCCGGCCTACGGGTCTTGATCCTTTCCGGGGATGCCGGGCCCCAATCGTTGCCGCCGTCCATTGACGGCTGGGTCCAAAAGCCGGTGAGCCCGGCCGATGAATCCTGGATGCAAGAGGTGAGCCGGCTGCTGAACGTTGGCAACCCGCAGGCGGCCTCGAGCAGTTGATGCCCTGATCGACGGGCGAGAGAAATCGACCACTTGCAGCGAGCCCCTTTGCTCTTGCGGGGCTTGGCAGGGAAACTGATGCGGGTCAACAAGAGCTTTGTGGCCGTCAACCAACCTGGGAGCGAGGCATGGAATTCTTGAACAACTGGCGCTTGCGCACGCGTGTCCTGGCAGGCTTTGCGCTGGTCATGGCGCTGCTGATTGGCGCCTCTGCCGTGGGTGTTGTCCGTGTCTCGAAGCTAGACCAGAGCATCGAGCAGATGGTCGAGGTCGACATGCGGGCGCTGGAGTTGACCCGCCAGTGGGCCGGCTTGAGCGAAATCAGCATCCAGCGCCGGGTCGTGTCGATGGCCGTCGATGACGAAGCCTTCGTCAAGGCGTTCACGCGCAAGTCCAAAGAGACCTCGGCCAGCATCGACAAGATTCAAAGCGAGCTGGACAAGCTTGCCCGCACGCCTGAGGCCGACAAGTTGACAGATGTGATCGGCGAGGCCCGCAAGAAGTACCAGGCGTCACGAGAGGAGCTCGTCAAGGCCAAGGCCGCCGGGACGGACATCAAGCCGCGGGTCATCGAGGAACTCATCCCCGCGATGGAGAACTATCTTCAGGCCATCAACGCCTACGCCGACTACACCCACACGCTCCTGGATGCCTCCAAGATTGCAGCCCGTGACGCGGCCTCGGCCACGCGCTCCATCGTGCTGGGCTTGCTGGCCCTGGCAACGCTGCTGGGCATCGGTGTGGCATTCGCGATTGCCGGTTCGGTCACTGGCCCTGCGGCTCAGGCGCGCCAGCTCGCCATGAGCATCGCCGACGGTGACTTGACCCAGCAAACAAGGCATCAAGGCCGCGACGAGATGGCTGAGCTGAATCAGGCGTTGGCGCACATGCAGACCAAGCTGGCCAGCACCATCCAAGGAGTTCGGAATGCGGCCGAGCAGGTCCGACTGGCTTCCAGCGAAATCGCGACCGGCAATCTCGACCTGTCGAATCGAACGGAACAGGCGGCGAGTTCGCTCGAAGAAACGGGCGCGGCAATGCAGGCCCTCAGCGAGGGTGTGCAGCAGAACGCAGACGCAGCACGTCAGGCGGATGGTTTGGCCAAGGAAGCCTCCACAGTGGCCGGCCGCGGCGGCGAGATGGTGGAGCAGGTCATCCAGACCATGGCCGAGATTCAGCAGTCGTCGACCAAGATCGGTGACATCATCGGCGTGATTGATGGCATCGCGTTCCAGACCAACATCCTGGCGCTGAACGCCGCCGTCGAAGCAGCCCGTGCTGGCGAGCAGGGCCGCGGCTTCGCCGTCGTGGCAAGCGAGGTGCGGGCACTGGCCCAGCGCAGCGCGCAGGCCGCGCGTGAAATCAAGACGCTGATTTCAGCATCAACCGAGCGCGTGGAGAGCGGCAGCCGCCAGGTCACCGAGACCGGAAGCACGATGCGGGACGTGGTGGGCAGCGTGCAGCGTGTGACGCAGATCATTGGGGAGATTTCCTCGTCCAGCGCCAGCCAGGCCCTGACCCTCGGCGAGATTGGCCAGGCGGTGAGCCATCTAGACCAGATGACCCAGCAGAATGCCGCGCTGGTCGAGCAGTCGGCTGCGGCGGCACAGAGTCTCAAGGAGCAGGCGCAGGAACTGGTGCAAGCTGTCGAAAGCTTCCGACTCTGATCGGTTGACGCGCTGGCTCGGAGTGCATCTCAGGCTGTGCGAGGGCGTCTCACTCTGTCTTGCCGTCATACACGAGGTCATGCGCAGTGCTTGCGCCGACGTAGCGCTTGGTTATGGCTTCCATCGTGCCGTCGCGGATCATGTCGTTGAGCGCCATCCGGATGCGGCGCCTGTCCTGGTCGCTGACGCGAGTGCGGGACAGAGCCAAACACACGACCGTCTTGTCTCCCTGGCCCCACGGGGGAAGGTGCAGCGACTCCGTGGGCTTCACGAGCTTCAATAACGCCGGGTAGCTCAACGGATTTACAACGATGGCGTCGACGCGACCCGCCTCGAAAAGCCTGGCCGCGGCGGCGAAGTCAGCCATCTCCTCGACGCGCCGCTGCGCGCGAAGTTGGCCGAGCCAGCCGTCGATCTTGGCACCATAGAGATAGGTCTTCACCACAGCAACCCGCAGCTGACTCGCGGCGACGAACGAGTCCGCGTTTGGAAGCTCAGCAGCGAGAGCGCCCCGAGTCACGACGAAGGAGCGGCCCTTCAGGTAGGGAACCAGTTCCGCCAGTTGTTCGCGCTCCGGAGAGGGCACTGCGGACAGCGTGATGTCCAAGGCTCCATGCCTGAATTGGCCCCAGATTCGAACCCGGGACTCAAGCACTTCGACGAGATTGCAACCCGTGCGGCGCGCCAGTTCACGGGCAACGTCAGCATCAACCCCTGCTTCTCGTCCCTGCTCGTCGCGGAAGAAGAGAAGGCCTTGCGCGTAGTGAGCAACCCTGTAGGTTGCGCAGGGCTCAGCTCTGACGGACTCACTCGCTCCCAGCAGGGCTAGCGTAATCAGGGCCGTCCATGGGGCAGCTGGCTGCCTCATCTGAAAACGGGCCCTGCCCACCTGCAGACTTTTCCGTCTTAGGAACAAACCTAGGCCCCCATCCCAACACCCCCGACTCTCGCGGGTTTTTCATGTATCAAGTTGTAGCACACTTAACGAACATCCCAACAAATGAGCGGCTGAATGCGGTTGCGCAAAGAAGTTGGCGCCACGGCCATGAAGCTGCCAGAGTTGGCGGGAGCTGATGATGGGGCGGAGAGTGATGGACATAGTCTGCGGGGCTGGCTTGGCGCCCAAGGGCCGATTCGGCGCGATAGACGTAGGCTCGACCACTCGACGGATACGGACGCCGTCCGATTGCCGCGCCCCTCGGTCAAACAGGGCGCGTAGAGCCATGCCAGGCGCAGTGCTCAGCGATGGCGCGCTGCGCGACACCTACCGACGCACCTGCCGGGTATCGACATGGCTGGTGGCCGCCGTCACCGCCGTCGACGCGGTAGCGCTGGCCGCACTTGGACTGCCCTTGTGGCGCTACCCGGCTGCGCTGAGCTTGCTGGCGGTGGTCATGCAGTGGGGCATGGTCGTCAGGTTGAGCGCCGAGGCCTTCGTTGGGTTGCTGGTCCTGGTGCTGTTGGCGCTCAGCGCCACGGCTGGCGTGCTCACTCTGGAGCTCGGTGTGGAGCCAGGCTTTCACATGCCGCTGTACGCCGTGGTCTTGCTGATTGCCGTGGCCAGCCGGCTTGGCCCCTTGTTCAAGCTGGTGATGGCGCTTGGTTTCGGCGCCGCCCTGCAGTTGCTGGAATTGCAGGCCAAAGGGGTGGATTCACATGCGGTCCTGGGG
The DNA here is from genome assembly GCF_039872765.1 of Roseateles flavus. Classification (NCBI taxonomy): domain Bacteria; kingdom Pseudomonadati; phylum Pseudomonadota; class Betaproteobacteria; order Burkholderiales; family Sphaerotilaceae; genus Roseateles; species Roseateles flavus. The sequence continues at coordinate 399,957 of NZ_JBDPZC010000001.1, forward strand.
GAGTCGGTCAGCCACGCCTTCCGGAGCTTCAACCTGGCGGTGCTCTGCCTGACGAGCTTTGGCATCGCGCTGAGCTACCAGCTGCTGGCGCAGCGTCAACAGCAGGCGCTGCTGGCTTTGGCCGAGACTGACACATTGACGGGGTTGCCGAACCGACGGGCGCTGAATCACGCTGTCAGTCTGCTGCTGGCGCAGCGGGAGCGTCACGCCATGGTGATCGCCGTGGTGCTGGCCGACCTGGACCACTTCAAGAGCATCGACGACCGCGCCGGCCACGAGGCGGGCGATGCCGTTCTGCGTGAAGCCAGCCGGCGCCTTCAGGGCGCGCTGCGCCGAGGCGATTTGCTGGCGCGCTGGGGCGGCGAGGAGTTCGTCGCCGTGCTTCCTTTCACCGGCCTGGCCGGTGCCGAGAGCCTGGCGCAACGCATGCGGGAGGCCATGGAGGCCAGCCAGGTTCAGATCGGACATTTGCCGGTCGCGGTCACCGCGACGTTCGGCGTCACGGAAATGGGTTTGGGCGAGCCCCTCGAGGAGGCGTTGAATCGCGCAGACCAGGCGCTTTATCAAGGCAAGCGTGAAGGGCGCAACCGCGTCGTGGCACAAGCCTCCGGTCTGTCCACGGGGCAATCGTCATGAAGGTGACCCTGCTGCTTCTTTTGATGTGGGCGGGTGGCGCGCAGGCCGCCGACTGCCCTCGAGTGGTGTTTTCGGCGAACCCGAATTACCCACCGTTTCACTGGGTCGAGGACGGCAAGCTGGTGGGCGCCAGCATCGAGCTGACGGAGCGAGTCTTCAGAGAGTTGGGCGTCAGTGCTGAGGCTCGCTACCTCGGCCCCTGGAACAGAGTTTTGCGCGCGGCCGAGCTGGGGCAGATCGACATGGTCGCTGCCTTGAAAGTCACCCCTGAGCGCGAGGTCTACCTGGACTTTACAAGCGCGCGCTTCTCAGCAAATCCGATGGCGGTCTTTGTGCGCGCCAACCATCGGATTCCCTACGGCGGCTGGACCGACCTGATTGGACGTACCGGTCTCGTCGCGCGCGGCGACCGGTTCGGCGACGGCTTTGACGATTTCCTGCATGAGAAGCTGCAGGTCATGTCCAGCAACGACATGGCGGACGGATTTGCCAATCTGCAACGAGGCCGCGCCGAGTATTTTGTGACCAGCTACTTGGTAGGGAGTGCCTACCTGGCCGCAACGCGCCTCGACACCACCATGTTTCCGCTAAGCCCGATGGTTAACTCCGGCTCGATCCATCACGGATTTGTGCGTCAGTCGCCGTGCCTCAAGTACAAGGGAGCGGTTTCCGCCAAGCTAGTGTCCTACGAAGCAGACGGCACGACAGCGAAGCTGATCGAGAAGTACGACCAGCTGTGGAGGAAGAGGTCAGGCAATCAGGCCGAGTGACGTGAGTGAGCATTGACGGAACTACCCCGCATTGGCGGACAAGAACCTAGGTCCGTGCCCGCTTGCCGGCCAGACAGCCCCTTGCTCCAGGCCGCCTCAAGACGGCTTTCCCAAGACCGGAGACGATTTTCTTGAGATGCGGGCTATCAGGGCCATCGCCTCTGCACCTGCTCCCGTGCTCGGCTGCTGCGATTTGAGCAGCGGCTTCAAGAGACGACCAACTTCGGCGAGCTCGCACGCCAATTCCGCGTACAGCGATGGATGGCCATCACGAAGTTCTGCAGGCATGCACTGAATCAAATGCACGTCAGCAGCCCGGCAGAGCTCTTCAGCCGAGCCAATCAGTTTCTCGACCAACGTCACGAGCCTCTCATGCTCGTTCTGGTCAAACGGGAACGGGTCGCCCCGCAAGTGCACGCAGACGATGTGCATCGCCTCCAGCAACTCGAACATGGCACCCGACACCAAGCCAGCAATGTTTTCGTCTTCTGTCGGCTGGACCGAAAGGCTCATACAGCTGACCCCTGCATCGAGCAGTGATTCAAGCCTCGAGTTGCAACAGTGCAAGGCTCGCAGCTTTCGCGCCGGCACTCAAGGTGTGCAGGCTTTCCCCGAATGGTAGCGATTTGGGCAGCAAGGATTCATCTTCTGCTGCCGTGGCCTATTGACGATTAAGACGGTTGCTGAGCAGGTGCTTCGGCGTGATGACAGCGACGAAGCATTGTCGCCCCGGCCTCGTGCCGGGGTTTTTCTTTCCCTCGACGGGGTCTCGGTCGAAGAGCCTGTGAAGCTTACGAAATCTCCGGAGAGAGTCCATGACCGCTGAGCGGGTTGATAAGCATTCAACATCGCCCAGGATCACGTAGATGGCACTCCGAGTACGAGGCCCAGGGGGCAGGTTTTGACGGATGGATGTTGCTACCGGCCTAGCACCTTGCTGTGAAGCCGCAGCCCGAGCCTAACGATTCCCCCAAAGGAGTGACGAGGGCAAATCCGCAGTCTCGCAGCTAGCTGCCCGCCCATAATTGGCCGGACGGCCTCTTCAATTTCGATCCAACCCTCAGTAGCCACCGAAATCGGGCTCGGTGGCTCAATTCAACAAGGTTTACCTGCCGCGATCTGCGCCCGGCCTATGCCCTGCGGCGGCATATAGCCACTGACTGTTGGCATCGCAAGACGAGTTGGCTGTCAAGGTACGGCGCTCCAATCAGCTGTCATCCTCAACGGGCTATAGACTAACTCCGCCATTCGATCAGGACTCAACGCCATGTCGCTTCCAGCTCCCTTCGGACTGTTCATGGGAATGCAACTCACTGACTTTGCCGAGCCACTGCGGGAAGTTGCACCTTTCAAATTTGCACTTGACGTTCCGCCTAAGCCCCATCCGGCCTTTTCGCTTTACGTGCTGCAAATTACGCCAAAACATGGCCTCTCTTGGATCAAAGCAATCGGCCATGACGTCAAGACCAGCAGCTACGGACTTGAGCTAAAGGGCGCATTTGATGCAATGGAAGGGAAGCTCAAGAACACCTATGGTTCGAGTACGCGGAATGACTTCTTGATGGTGGATAGCATCTGGAACGAGCCCAAAGACTGGATGATGGCATTGCTAAAAAATGAGCGATTTCTGAGCAGCGTCTGGGATGCGAAGTCCGGCGCGAAACTTACAGAGGCAATCGAATCAATATATTTGGGCGCTTCGGGGTCGGACTCTGATACTGGCTACATAACGATTGAGTACAACCTGAAGAGCGGCGCTCAGGCCGATGCGGAGATCGCTGAAATTCAAGACGAGGTGCTGTAGTTACCGCTAGCCTACGTAGGTGCTTCCTGCGCCCCACCAGCTTGAACTGACCCCCAGAAGTTGGACAGCCAGGGTCCTTGCCTGGGCGAAGATGTGCAACCGGGTTGAGTAAAAGATTAGGGGACGGCTTTGCAGCATTCTCGGACGGTCGGTGGCTGCCGTCTTATGCACGCTGTTCGACTCATCGCGGTCATCGGGAGCCAAACCCCTATCGTGACATCAGCGACTTGTCTCTGGGGTGCGGCTGCCGTTCAGCGTGCGCGCGGCTATGGCCCTGCCGCCGTCCGGTCAGATGTCCGGTTCGAAAGCTATCGCACTCGCGTTGTCGATCCTGTGCCGACTTTCGTATTCACCGCCCCGGTCGATGCCGGTGACGGTGATGTGGCAGTTTCTATCAACGCCTGTAGTTCAGAGGCAACCTTCAGCGAAGCGTTCCACCCAAAGCTCGCCGCTGAGCAGAGGTTCGAACACGGAATCGACCTTTCTAGCCGCCAAAGGTGAATGAGGATTGCCCAGCCCGAAGAACTCTGTGGAATCACCCAAGAGCGCCTGAGGCAGGTGAAGTTGAGCGAAATCAAGGCGGCGGGCCAAGGGGTTGATCCTCCGTAAATTGTCCAAACCCGCCTCGGCCAACCAACGAATCGGCTCAATCTGACTGCCCTTAAGCTCTTGCTCGACCCGCTCGCCGAAGGTGATTGCGCGTGCATGTACCGAAGGCAAATCAATGCCAAGCGCTTCAATTGCTTGTCTCGCAACCGCCTCAGCTTCGTCTAGCGTCAAGCCGGGCTTGTGCGGAAGGCACCGTGTCATGAGATGGAAAGCAGTCCCTAGGTCCCGTGATCGAAGGCCATCACGCATCCGACGGCTGAAGGCATGATCGCTCGGCAGCCTGACCCGACGCATGAGCTCCTCATCTGCCGCCAATTCGTCAAACGCCTCGTCTGTGAGATTGAGGCAGACGCGTGTGAGCACCGCACACACGGCGAACGCACTGCCTACGTCCGGAGTTCCAAGCACGTTTGCTGCAAGGTGTACACAGACCGAGTATTCGGTGATGTCGGGGTTGTAAAGGTAGTCCATCAACCGCCGTGAAATCTCTCTCCGTTCGACGATGCCGTAGTCCTCGACGAGCGCCGAAACAAGGCCCATCCGGAACGCCGTCTCCTGCGCCATAGCGGACGATTCAAGGATGGAGACAGTTGACATGGGAGACCTAACCATCTCCTCGTCTGCCGCGTTGCTGAATCGTTGAAACAGGATGGGTCGGCCAGTGACCCTTCCATCCTTATCGAACACCTGACCCGCAGTGACGGTCGCGCGCCACGGCCGAGTGTTTTCAGCACCCCGCTTTACGGTGTAGTAGTCGGGCAGAGCAATGCTTCGCAGGAGGTCATAGAAGCGCTTTGCGTTCCAGAACTGGGCTTCATCCTGCTGAAATGCATCGCTGCAGGAGTATGCGGAGTTCATGCAGGACAGCAATTTCATACCCCATACCGTCGAAGTGCTGTCGACAAAATGGGTGTACTCGTGGGCGGCGAGCGGCATCACCTTCGCCATAGCCTCGTACTGAGGGCCTGAAAGCCTCTCTCCTCCCGCCAAGATTTCGCGCTGTTGAATGATGGCGTCGACATCACTTCGTTCTAAGCTCTCGAAGGACACCGTGGCTGTGCCGAAGTGATAGCTGCCCGCGACGTCGGATCGCTTCAGCACGTTGAAACGCTGTGTAGCTTGCTTAAATTCTTCAAAGTTCATTGATTTGTTCTCCCTTGACCGAGTAGCTATTGAAGCACCGAGGCGAGAGTGCACGTCGATCAGACTGAGGGGCACCTTGCCCGTTACGTTACCGCCACCAACGATGTACGCCCATGGATTCGGCGGGTGATGCCGAATTCCGCCTCGCGTGTTGCTGTATGACCGGTCCAGTAACAAGTGGCCGCCCGGTCTCCAGAATCGAGCGACGGCTGCCAGCCTGAAGCCGCCGGCGCCCCAGAAGGATCACGCCGACCTAGGGGTCAGCAGCAAGCTCTCGGGACCGCCACTGCTTAAGCTACCAAGTTGGGCGAAAGCACCAACTCTTGAAGTGCACCATCAAACTCATGGTTCGTGATGGGGTGCGCCCCCAGCAACTCCTCGATCAGCGACCGCACGACAAGTTCGACTTGATTGGCTGAGGCCTGCTCCCGTGCTCCAGCTGTGAAGCGCTGGTTGGTCACCGCTACCTTGCGGAACCTAGTGCCACGAAACCGAGCTTGGTATCTGGCTGCGCCGGCCGTCACCTCCTTGATGGCGTCCCAACCAATGTCTGCAGACTTCGAGCTCTTGCATTGCAGGAGTTCACCTTCCCGGTCCTTCAACGCAACAACGTCGATGCCACCATCACCGCCCCTCTTAGGTGTGACCGTTGCTTGGAATCCTTGCTTAGACCACAGCAAGCAGCAGAACACTTCGAACCCGTCTCCGTCCATGCGGTCGACGTCATCCATCGTCAGGTAGCGCTTCGGCAAGGCCTCGCCAGTTCCACCGCCCCCAACCAACTCGCTAAAGGTGGCGTCCCCACCGGAGCCATTGAGCATTGATGTCAGGCCGCCGTCGTCCAAGGTAGAGCCGGCCAACCCTGCTTTGCGTTTCAGCAGTTGGTCAAGGCGAACCTCGAAGGTATGAAAGTCGTCGGCAACTACCGTTGGGCAGTACACAAAAACATCCCGCTCCTGTCCAATGCGAAATGCTCGGTCGGTGGCCTGCGCCTCCTTCGAGGGGTTCCATGCACGGGTGAAATGAAACACATGATTTGCAGCCGTCACATTGAGGCCCGCTCCCGCAGCCAGCGTGGACAAGATGATGACGTCAAAGCCGGGCTTCGCCGAGAACCTGTCGATGTACCCCTGGCGCCCCTGCGAGTCTCCGTTGATGATGAACGGACGGATGCCGAAGCTCTCCTTCAGGAAGTAGTACAAGGCTGCCTGCGCTTCACGCAATTCCGTGAACACGATGGCCTTCTCGCCTGCCTGCTGAATTTCAGCCAAGCGGGCCAGCAACCAATCCAACTTGGGCGAGTTCGCAAGGTGGGGCTCCCGTCCGGCCTTGTCGACCATGAATTTCGCGCCCGGGAGGCAGTACGGCTCGGCGCAAACCGCCTTCATGAGGTGCAGCGCACCGAATGACAACTGTGCACGCTTTCGCCCGTTCGTCTCGTTGGCAGCGTCTTGCAGCTTCTTGAGCCCACCCTTGTAGAGAATGCGTTGATGCTCCGTGAGCCCAATTTCGAGCAATTCATGCTCGCCCAGGATGGGCTTGAACTGCAGCTCGACATCCGAAGCCTTCTTCATTGCGAAGAACTTCTTCGGTAGGTCTGCAGCGATGTCGGCCTTCGTGCGTCGCAGCGTCTGCGGCCCAATCGCTGTCTGAAGCCGCTTCAGCGCGGCCATCTGGTCTTCGGTCTCGCATTCAATGGGTCGCCGGTAAGTCTTCCCGAACTCTTCCAAGGCCCCAAGCAGCCCAGGTTGCACCAGGTCGAACAGGCACCAAAGGTCGGCGAGCGAGTTCTCGACAGGCGTTCCCGTACAGGCTATGCGGAAGTCAGCCTTCAACTTCTTGGCCGCCAACGTCACTAAGGTCCCCGGTGTCTTGATGCGCTGGGCCTCATCGCAGATGAGGAACGCGAAGGGCTGCTTGGCTAGCGAAAACTCGTAGGAGGTCAGCACCTCATAGGTAGTGATGACAACCTTCGCCGTCCCCGCCCAGTTCGGCATGAGCAGCTCCACGATGCCCTTATCCCTCAGTTGGCTGTCGATGAGTCCAAGCGGCTGCTTGCGTGCCTTCAGCTCGTCCCCATACAAGACCAGCACTTCCGGGAAGGAGTCGTTGAAAAACTTCTTGGCCTCATTCGCCCAGTTCTCCAGCAAGCTCTTGGGCGCAAAGATGACGGACGGAGCCGCATTCGGGTTAGCTTCGTAGTACCAGCTCAGCACCGACAGCAACTGCAGAGTCTTGCCGAGCCCCATGTCGTCGGCCAGAAGCGCCCCGCGGCATTCCGAGGGTGCCTTCGACACCAGATGCTGGAACCATGCGACTCCGTATTGCTGATGCGCCTTTAACTGGATGGACTGCCGCAGCGACCGCGGTAGCTCGGCCTTCCAACCGTCAGGCAAGGCAAGCGATGTCCGACGTTCCTCGAGGTAGTCAACGCCGTGAAAATTGGTCTTAACTAGCAAGGTTTCGCGCGGAGCCTGCTTCTCCTTCGGCTTCGACTCGCCCTCGACTTTCACCTTGTCTTGGCTCCCCAGCATCGCCTTGAAGCCGTCTGCAAGAGTGCGTGCTTGCGCGGTTGCAATGGACGTCGGCAGGCTCTCGTTCTTAACCTCGGCCGCGCCCTGTTGCTCAGCTTCCGCAACCTGTTTGTCGAAGTCCTTGACCCAGTCCTTCGTCAGGGGGATGAGCACCTGGCCCTCGTGTCCCTGCAGGGTCACCTTGACCATCGGTGTCAGGTCAGACGGAAGCCACCCTGAGTCGTCATCGCCGTCTTTCTTCTCCCGCTGAAAAACTGGCACGTAGATGGGCTTGGCCACACCGATGCCTTCGATGCGCCCACTGTATCCATCAAGCTGGTAGACGTCGTCAAAGCTGATGCGCTCCGCGGGCTGATTGCGCCAGAGGTGGGCAAGCTGCATACCTTGCTCAAGCTGCGCAGTAGATTCCGCGTCAACTGTCAGGTCGTATTCATCCCAAGCAAACCGTTCACGGTCCTGCTCGAGGGCGCCTCGTAGCGTCGCAAGAAACAAGTCCAGCTCTTCGGACGTTTTGAAGGTCTTAACGTCAGTTCTGGCGGAGCCGTCACCGAAGTGTTCCGTGACGAGCAAGTCAACCGTGTTGATGCGCCCGTGCTCAGTCCGACCAACGACGCTGAAGACCGCGGCAACAGCCCCAGCCTCCGCTCGGTCAGCCTCGAACTCGTCCTCCTTGAGCACCTCGTGCGCCGCATCGCCAAGAAACGCGAACGGGTTGTGAATGAACTTCTCAGCCTTTGCACCGGCGACCTTGCGTCCGGGCATCTCCCGTTTAATGACCGAAAGCACTTTTCGCACTGGGTCGGAGATGACTACGCGGACTCGGCCTGCGCCCCGCGTCAGGTCGTAGTGCGATTGCACAGAGTTGAACCCGTCGAAAGCGGTAAGCCACCCGTCGGGTGCGCCTTCAAAGGTCGGAGAGACAGTCAAGACCCGACCGAACGGCGTCTCGTCTTTCGACAGCGGAAGGCGAAGTGAGTCCGGCGTCAGTACGAGCGTCGTCTCGAGGTATGGGTTCGCATAGAGGGCTCCCGCACGGTCCGCAAGGCCTCGAATCCGCCCCCACGCAAGTTCTTGAGCATGCTGGTTCCGGCCTGATGAAGAACGCGAGCGCAGGGCACCAATCTCAGCGACAGTGGCCCAAGCCCACGACGACAACATTTGCGGCTTACCGCCGACCGTTGCCACTGCGCCTTCGAGGCCGTCGACCCGCACCTGCTGAGCACCATCGGTCCATCCTGCGACCTCCAGGTCAAAGTCATCCGACGACAAGGTTCCAGAGCCATCGACTATTGGACGCAACGGCCCTTGTGGCGGCAGGCCGAGAAGCTTCAACGCGCCTACGTGCTCGGCCGATGCCAGCAGGGCATAGACGTCTGACCACGGGATGGTTGCGCTGCCCAAGCCCAATCGGCACCGCCCCTCGGAGGCCAACTGGGCCAGGTAAGCCCCAAGCACGGTGTCCTCGGCGCCAGCTTCGTGGATGGCGTCCAGCAATCCTTCGGAGGTGGGCTCGGAAAGCTCCCGGGCAAAGTCAATGCGAACGCCTTCTTCCGTCCACGTGGTCTTGAGCGTTGACTCGGCCGCCTTGGAGATCGTTGAGCGCTTGAGAAAGTCGAACAGGCCCATCAAATCTCCGGGTAGTACCAAGCCTGCCGACTATTGGCCCACTTGAATCCAAGGGCCGTCAGCTCCGAGCCGAGTTGCACACGATTAAGGGGGTCTTCGACCCAAAGTCTTCCACCACTCGATGATGTCCGCCGGTCATCGACGGAGGCTCCCCTAAAGCGGCTGATAAGGGTGTTGAGCGTTGCCATGTCGGGCCCAGGAGGACTCGCGCCGTGCGCCACCGAAGTAGCGCGCTCTGCAGGCCGAGTTCCGGCGGTCGTGCTTGTTGTGCCTGCAGCTGGTACTCGACGAGGTGCGGGCTCGTCGGGGAGGATTCCAAGCTGGCGAAGGTCTTGCTCCGCGCGCCACCCCCAGCCTTCACGGTGGACGATGCGCAACGCGCAGCCAACGCGGAAGCCGGCAGCCAGGTCGGCCGTTCCGCCGTCATAGTGGCGGTCATACGGTTCGAATGGGAGTTGGTCTGCCTGATAGACGTAGCAGGCATTGGGCTTCTTGCTGAACTCGATAATGAGGTAAGAGCCGACCTGCATCATGAACGCATCGACTTCGGGCTTACTCGTGAGCTGCGCGTAGGCACCCTCCTCACGCGCTATGAGCTCGCGCACCCCTGCGTTAGTTCGCTTCAACGCCATCGTGTCGGCGCCAAACACAAGCCGAGTCCATGAAATTTGCTTTAGGTACTTTGACCAGAATGCGAGTCGCCCTTCATCGGCGTTATTCCGAGCTGCGAGGATGTCAAAGAAGTCTTTGAGATTGCGCTCGTTGACCCAACCCAGCACCATCCGCCACACCGGGTCTGGCACCCTGTTCCAAGCTGTCGCAATTCCCGCAGCCTTGAGCTTCGGGTTTTTCCAAACGGAGGGCTGACACACGAAGTCGCGCAGCCGCTCGTCGGGAGGTGCACCCTTGCACGCGTGGTACCTAATGAGGATGGTCTCTAACGCCTCGTCCCGAAACCCTGGCTTGCCTTGAATGAGCTTTAGTAGCTGCGGCACAAGCCTCCGGAACTCAGCATCGGCTTCAGTAGTTGCGCCTCGAACAGCTCCGAGGACCAACGCATGCCAGAACCAGCTCGACGGAGGAATTCCAAGGTCTTCTGCGAGACGGTCCGTTGGTTCGGTCTCTCCGCGCAAGTAGTCCATTGAATATTTCTCAACCGGCCCGGTGGTGAGGACTGATGCTTCCTTCCGCAGCACCTGCACCCAGTCTGGAACCATGTCCTCCCCGGCCTGGCTATCAATCAGAGGCCAAGTGCTCTCGAGAAAGTCCCGCAGAGCCTCCCACCCAGCGCGAGTGGGCTCGTCCTTGCCCGCCTCCGGATCAAAGTTGAAGTACGAGTACAGCAGGCCGTGCCAAGTCAGTCGCCACAGGTCACCTCGCTTCACCTCCTCTTGGTAAGAGGCTAGCAAAGACGGAAAGCGCTTCGATGCCAGAGCCGTAGCTCCTGACTGCTCGCGGATGGGCTCTGCGAGGGCAGAGGCGACGAGGTCGCGCTGCCACGCATCCAGCGGTTGGCCTCGCACGAAGGTGCGGGCAGCCGCGTAAGCGTCTTCCTTGCTGGGCTTTGCCTTCGCGTACCCCTGGAACAGTAGCTCGGCCTCACGCGTGGGCTTCTCGACAAGTTCAGGTCGGCCGAACTCCCCCACGCTCAGCCCCATCGCCGCGATAGAGGCCGTCAGGTCACGAGTCAACTGTAGGAATGCAGATTCGGCTAGCACCGACCGAACTCCTTGCCCTTCAGGACGTCGCTGGCACTTGGTACTCGCTCTTCCAAGCCCCAGAAATCAATCTTGAATTCCACACGCCGACTCTCGGCTTTGTCCTTCTTGATGGAGTTGAACGAGTAGCCTCCGACCAAAAACAGTTCCTGGACCTTGCGCAGTTGCTCTGGCGTCAGCGCCTCTGAAGCGCCGCTGCCCTGGAATAGGGAGCAGACGACACTTCGGCTGCGGTCCAGACTCAGCTGCAGGTTGTAGAGGTAGGTGCCGTCCTCATCGGTGAACCCTTCAACTACGACGCTGCGAATCCATCGCTGCCCTTCCGGGGTGTCTTTGGCCCGAAGGAGCACAGGGATATAGCTGCGCAGGAACTGCCCTGCTGTCGCACTGATGATGTAGCTGCCACTGTCGAACCGAACTTTCTTGCCGAGGTCGATGCGGTAGTTCTGCTGGTCAACACCAACTCCCGCGCTCTTCGGGTCCTTCGCAATCAGGGACATGATGCGGTTGATAGCAGCGCTGCGCTCTATGGTTGCGCGCGTTGCTGCGTCGATGCTCTGCGTGACCGACACCAACGTCACCGCCATCACGACCAGGAACAGCACCATCAGCGCCGACATCAGGTCCGAGAAGGAAATCCAAAATGGACTTTCCCCCTCGTGCTTGGCGCCTCGCTTGAGAACGAGTCGGGCAAGCACGTCAGGCCCTCTTCATGCGTTGAACAGCGTTTGCGAGTTCCTGCACTACGCCGTTGAGGTGACCGGTGCCTTGGGCAAGATGGCGGTCGGTCTCGGCGATAGTCGACTTGACTTGACTCACCAGGGAGTTTCCAAAGTCGCTGAAGGCCTTCACCAAAGCAGCGTTGACCTGGTCCAGATGCGAGCGCGCCTCCGCCTCAGACTGCCGCATGGTCTCGGCACTGGATTTGATGCTGTCGACCAACTCCTGCGACACGCCCGCTTCCCTCTTGACGGACTCGATGAGTCCCATGAGCGCAGCGACTTGCGTGTCCACCGTCCTACGCGTGGAGTCATATTGCTCGAACCCACGCTGAACTGCAGTCGACGCCGCCTGCAGCGACGCCGCAGTTGTTGCCAGTGTGTCCGCAACCTTTGTTGAACGGTCGAAAGCGCCGGTCACTGCAACACCTGCGGTCTCAAATCGCTGGGCGGCTGACCCCATGGTCAGCGCGCCCTGGTTCATGCCGTCGATGGCACGCAGCGATACGTCGCCTAGAGCGTCGATGTTGCGTTGAGTCTTTGCGACCTGGTCCGAGACCGCGCCAAGCAAAGACTCGACCTGCGTGGTCAGGCCCCCGACAAGCTGGTTCGTCTGTGTAGCCAACTTATCATTCCGGGTTCCCTCTTCTGCTGCAGACGCCTTTCGCACGTTCTCAAGCCCTTCCATAGCCATGGACACCTCGCCGAGGACCTTCATCACCGCCTCATCCATGGCGTGCTTGGACTTGTTCTGCTCTTCGGTCACCAGGCGACGGAAATCCTGCACGAACTCGCGCATCTGGTCCGTTAGCAGTTGCTGGTTGTCCGCAGCCTTCTTCATAGCGTCCTCGAGCGTCCCACTCATTTGCGAGGCAGCCTGCTCATTGGTTCGCTGAATATCACCGAGGAGCCCTTGCAGAGACGACTGAACGGCCGCCATCGAATCCATCGACCGCTGCATTTGCTCGTTGATGCCACGCATCTGGCCGCCAAAGGTATCCTCCAACTTGGCCATGAATCCGGTCAGCAGCGTCTCAAGCATGGAGTTCACCTGCTCGCCATTGCCACGTGACGTGACCTCCATGGCTTCCCCAACGCGTTTCATCGGTTCGGCGATAGCCGTCGAGATGGACTCGCCGATGTGCTTGCCCAAGGCAAGCGACGAAGCTTCTTGCGCCGCGATTTGCCGGTCGACCAAGTTGGTCATCATCTTGTGGAGGTCCTCCACAAGCGCGTCTTTGAGTTGCGCGGTGCTCGCCGCGTTTTGCTCCGAGGACTTGACCAGCCGCGCCAGGTACTCCTCACCTGCGCCAGTCGCGTACAGGCTGTCTACGGCATGGGTCAAGTGCTCGACCAACCGATATAGATAGGCCAGGGCGAGCCGGCTGATGAAGACCACCAGCATGGCACACGCGATAGCGGCGCCCGAAGCCAGAAATGCGTGCTGCACCCCCACCAGCAGCGGACCAAGCCCATTGACCGTGTTCTGGATTTTCTCCGGGTCGACCTTGAATTTCTCCAGCCCTTCCAGCAGGCCAGCGAACGTACCGATGATGCCAAGTCCCGTCAGGACGCCAGGAAGGTGGCGAGTGAACTCATCGAAAAGACGACCATCAACCAGAACTTCTCTGGTGAACATTGACTCTGCCGGGACTGTTGCTCGGAACTCGGTTTGGACAGTTGCCCCTGAAGCGGCCTTGCGCAATTCATGCAGCGTGTCAGCGTACTCTTCCCATAGGTGCTTGAGGGGCTCCCATCGAAATGCGCGGCCGACGTCTTTGGGGTCTGGAGCGACTCCCGACTTGCGAAAGCCGCGCACCTCCTTGAGGACGAACCGTATTTGCCACCAGACCTGGGTTCCCTTGATGGCATAGCCAACAAGAAATACGAAAGTCAGAACCGCAACAAGTAGGAAGACATAGAGCGGAAGCCCATGGAGAGCTTGAAGCGAAGGATGGACCGCGCCCAATGCCTTTGAGAATTCATTCACTTTTCTGTCCTCCCTGCCTAGCGCCCTTCATTGAGGGACTGGCAGTTTTATCGTCGATGTCGTTGCGCAAGCAAAACTCTTCGACCAAAACTTCGAGCATGTTCGTGAGACTTCGCCGCTCATGCTCGGCCGCAGCAGCGAGTAGCCTCTTGGTCCTGGGAGTTACCCTGAAGGAAATTCCGACGGTTTTCTCGGCTTGCATGTTTCAATGTATTGCGTTGCGCAACACACTTTACATATGTCCAAGTTTTCAAGCTAGGGCGAGCAGGGTCCTACCACTTGAAATGCGGGCTCCGGGGTCAACGGAATCAACTTGAGCATTGGCGCGCGCCATCAAAATCGCCGAAGCATCGGAACTCATTGAACCGGGGAAACCCAGGTGTCGTGTCCATCCAATCATCGCTATCCCAGCCTCCTCTGGCCGGCTGGCGCCGCCAACACCAACGGCATCCCGATCAGATGCCCGCGCCGCTTGCTGCGCATGATCTTTCTTGGCTCGCTATTGGCTGGGTTCCTTCTCGTACTTCATTCAGCAGCCTATGCGGAGACGCTCGTAGGCGAAGTCGTCGGCCTTGTCGATGGTGACACCGTCGCCGTACTCGCCACGAACAAGGTGATCCACAAGATTCGGATTGCGGGCATCGACGCTCCCGAGAAGCCGCAGCCGTTCGCAGGCCAATCGCGGCAACGGTTAGCCGATCTGGTCTTCCGCAAGCAAGTGATAGTCGACTGGCATAAGACCGACCGGTATGGCCGCATCATCGGCAAAGTTTCCGTCGGCGATGTCGACGCAGGGCTTGAGCAGATTCGAGCTGGCATGGCCTGGCACTACAAACAGTACGCTCACGAGCAGTCACCCGAGGACCGCGACATCTACTCCGCAGCCGAAGATTTGGCTCGGCAGAATCGGATCGGACTATGGCGACATGAGGAGCCCGTTGCACCATGGAAATTTCGTCGCGCGGCTGCGCGGACGGATCGTGACCGGTGAGCTTGGCCGCCCGGATCAAGCTCATGATTGCCGCAGCTCGCTGCCTACGCAGCTACCTTACACCATCGACGATTTGCTAAGTTGAAGCCCTGCCACCTGCTGCTCCGGAACTGTTGCGGTACCTCGGCGGGCGGCCGCATGAGCACTGCACAGGAACAAAGCGAACAAAGGCGGCGAGCCCTCATCGCCCCCCCGGGAAAGCTCTGGCTATAACCATAAAATCATTGTGGAAATTCCGGTTCGGCGGAGATGCCTCGATTTACAGAGCATGGGAGGGCATCGGGGTGCTACGACGAGAAGGAAATCATGATTCCAGCAGCAGTAGATGAAGCAGACGTCGACATCGACGCAGACGACGCGGAAAGCCTGAAAAGCTACCAGCGGCTGCCTGAGCACGAGCTCTGGTTGGCCAAGGTGTTCAAGATGGATGGCGACCAGCTGCTCGCTGCGCTTGCCATCAAAAAGCACACCCAAGCAGGCTACCTTCCATCGGAAGTGCTCGTGACATTGGCTCGCAACGGCTATGGCGGTAGCGCGCGAGTGCGTAATGCCATCGCAATCGCCCTAAACGAGCGCCTGGTTATCGGGTTCAAGGGCTACCTGAACCGCCACCTCAAATGGTTCAAGGTGGTGACGCGCAGCAGCGAGGCGCAGGTGGAGGGCGTGGCGTACGTACGCGAACGCATCTTCCGGAGTCGCGCTGAGGTGAGCTTTGCTGAGGCCCGGTTCGGAATGTTCGTCGGCATGCGGCTGTTGGACTGGTTCAAGTCGCAAACGGCGCTGAAGAACAAGGCGCCGTCGGTGGACGGTGAGCTGGCACCAAAGGACGAGGACGGAAACCAGCTCTCGTTGGCTGACCAGGTGCCCGATGAGGTTGGGCTCACCCCCGAGGCCGCCCTGCAGCAGAAGCAACTCTTCGCAAGCTGCCGCAGTGCCGTTCTCTCGCTGCCGGACAAGCAGCGAACTGCAGTGCTCCTTTGCTTTCATCAGAACATGACGCACAAGGAAGCCGGCAAGGTGATGGGCCTGGGCGAGAGCTCAGTGCAAAAGTATGTGATGGCGGCGCTGAACGCGCTGCGAAATGGAGACTGGCATGACTGACATGACGCGCTCGGCCAGCAGTGAAGCTTCGGACCTGATTGAAGCCTTCCTTGCGGCCAACCCACTCCCCTCCTCGGAGCAGTGGAAGGCGTTCACCCTTGCGAATCCGGAGCATGCGGCGCAGATCGCCGATACCGCGCTGATGCTGACGCTCGATGACGCTGACTTTGATGCCGAGGAATTGGATGTCGAACTGTTCAACGCCACTCGTAGCGCGATGCTCAACGCCGTCCACCTGAGTAGTGTCCCGGTCGCGGCGGCCAAGACCGCGCTGAAGGTATGTCGGGGGCCAATTGCACGCCGATATGCGCGAGACATTGGACTGGGTGAGCGTGTCGACCTATTCAACCAGATGCTTGCCGGAGAACTCTCCGCCCCGTACGTGCTCGTGAAGCGCCTCGCTAAGACCTTGCAGGTGCGCATGACGGCCCTGGCGGAGGTGTTCGCCTTGAACTTCCAGAACCAGCCGGTTCAGTCCTACAAGGCGGATGGCAAACCGAATGCTCTTCGGCAGCCCGTGAGCTGGGAGCAAGCGGTCAGGGATGCTGGGATCACCGGGGAGGAGGCCGCTCGCCTGCTCCACCTGGAGAAAGAGATGGACTGAGGTGAATCCTTTTCTGCGTGCGCGTGAAGAGGCGTTGAAGCTTCGAGAAGAGCTGGTGGGCAAGCAGGCGGGGTCGCCGGTTTCCTCGAAAGACCTGCTGTCCCGGGTCGAAGAGGTCATCGGCGAGCTTGGCATTCAACCAGTGCCAAAGGCCAGCGGAGTTCTGCGGGGCGCCAAGGCGACGCTTAGGCGCAATGAAGGATTCATCTACTACCGCGACGACTACGACTGGCCCAAGCAGGCGTATCTCATTGCCCATGAGTTGGGGCACTTCAAGCTCGATCCGGATGTCGATGAAGACGACCTCCATCGCGACGCTGAGGAGTTCGTGCCGGCGTCACCCACGGCGGCACACGTCGAAGCCTACGGGGCAAGAGAACGCGACGAGCTGCAGAAGAACGTCTTCGGCAGAGAGTTGCTGTTGCCCCGCCAGGTTGCTCGTGCGATGTTCTTTGCGGGCCAAGGCCCCCGAGCTATCGCGAAGGACCTGGGCATTCCGCTGGAGGTTGCCCGGCAACAGGTGCTGGATGCGGTGCTGCTGCCACCCTACGTGCCTCTGCCTCCAGGGCCACTTCCAAAGCCAAGCGCGGACCAGTTAAAGGCCATTTACGCGACGGAGAAACACGTCCATGTAGTGGCCGGCCCAGGAACCGGCAAGACGACTACGCTTGTACATCGGGTCAAGAAACTCATCGAGGAGGACAACGTCGATCCACGCAAGATTCTGGTCCTCACGTTCACAAACAAAGCCGCGGCGGAGCTGGTCGACAGGCTGCAGCGGGCCGGGGTCAGAGGCGCGTCCGAGATTTGGGCAGGCACCTTCCATGCCTTCGGACTGGAGTTCCTACGCAAGTATTTCCAGCACTTCAATGTGTCGCAGGACGTCGCTGTCGCGGACAAGATTACCCAGCTGACGCTCACAGCTCGGGCACTGGCGAACGCGCATCTAGAGTTCTACAAGCGCACCGACGACCCCTACGAATGGCTGCCACCGGTCCTCGAGACCGCGCTGCGCGTCAAGGAAGAGCTAGTTCCCATCGACGAGTACCTCGCAGCCGCGTTGGAAACGACGGATGACGACATAGAACGGGCTCGCTTCCGCGACGTAGCGACCGTCGCACGGACCTACGAGGACGCACTTCAAGAGCGAGGCGTTGTGGACTTCGTCGACCTGGTGGCCATGCCAGCGCAGGCCATAGCAACGGACCGAGCGAAATTCACTGATGTCGCTGACCGCTACGAGCATGTGCTGGTGGATGAGTTTCAGGACCTGACTTCCGCCATGCTTGCGATGACCGCAGAGCTGTCCAGGAATGCTCAATCCCTTTGGGTGGTGGGAGATGTCCGCCAAGCGATCTATCACTGGCGCGGAGCATCCTTGGATGCCCTGTTGGGTTTCGAACGGCGCTTCGCACGCGCGAAGCGGTACGACCTCGTTGAGAACCGACGCAGCGTGCAGGAGGTGATCGACCTCACCGCATTCGCCGGTGAGGTGCACCCCCTACAGGACGAGTTTCCGCTGACCGAAGCCAAGTGCAAACGAGGTCCCAGCGGGCGCCCACCGGTCATCTACCGGTCTACGGCTCGGCCTGCAATGTGGACCGCGTTGGCGAACAACATCCGGCAGGAGCTCAAAGACGGAATTGCGCTGCGGAACCAGGTGGTACTAGCCCGCAAGGGTGCTGTCGTTGCCGCAGCCGCCAAGGAGCTGAAGGAAGCGGGCATCCCAGTGGTGTACGTTGGCGAGTTGATGGAGCGTCAGGAGGTGAAGGACCTGCTGGCGTTTATTCAGCTGGTCGTCGAACGAAGCCCGCGGGCCTTGCTACGCATCGGCGAGCTCGTCGAGCCAAAGATGGGCACAGCGGACATCATGGCGACCCTTCAGGCCGTTGCCGATGACTCTTCGCTTCACCGAGCGGAGTGGGTCAATTCAAGCGAGGTTCCGTTGTCGCGGGGCGGGCACGCAAGCAGACGCGCTCTCGCTAAATTGATGCGTGGCTTCTCCTGGTCTTCAAGTCCCTGGGACTTCTTGTGCGAGCTGCTACTTGAGCGACGATTCCTCCTTGCAGACCTCGACGACCATTCAATTGATGGGCACCTTCGGAGATTGGCTCAGTGGCAGTTCGCCTACATGGCCCGCGTGGGCGATGGCGACAGGAAGCGAACGACGCTGTTCCGATTGCTCCACCGCGTCCGACTGCGTCAGCAAGTCCGCGACATCTACGTGGACCGCGAGCTGCCGCCTGAGACGAACGGACTGGAAGGCGTCAGAGTCCTGACCGTCCACGGCAGCAAAGGCCTTGAGTTCCAGGCGGTGCATCTCGCGTGTGTCAATGGCCGCGACTTTGCTGGCGACGATGAAGAGAACCCGCTGTTGCCGCCCGAAGCTATCCGCAGCACCGTGGAACAGCACCAGTTCGAAGCGGAGGTGGAGAAACACAACCTGCTGTACGTCGCCGTCTCACGCGCGAAGGATGCAATCTCCATCTACGAAAACAGCAAGGAGTTCCCCTTTGACCATGTAGTGGCGCTTGAGGAGGCAGTGGGAAGTGGGGTCTTGATCGAGCAAGATGGGCCCATCGGGAAAAGCGCAACGTCCTCTGCTACCAAGCCGACAAGCGGCACTGCGCCGGCCTACGTTGCACATGACCAACTCATGGCCTATGACCGCTGCCCACGTCAGTATCTCTATCGGTTTGGCTTCGAGCTGGGCCAAGAGCTGTCGCCAAATCCGGCGCTGCAGGCTCGTGCGCTGGTACGGCGAACATTGAAGGAGCTCGCCGAAGCCAATCAGTACGACAGGCTTGCGGAGACTTTTGCTCGGGCCTGGGCGCAGGCGCGCCTTCCGGACGCGAGTGCCGACCCCCAGCTTTGGTCACAAGCCTGGGCGTCAGCCGTGAGCGGTTCAACCTACCTATCGGGGCTCCAAGGAAAGTTCCTTCAGGCTTCAGCGGACGTTCGAAGCCTTGAGGTTGGACTGCCATGGGGCGTGGTGATCCGCGCACCTGGCGGATGGCACCTGCATTGCGTTGACTTCTACAGCGCATCGAAAACCACGCTCGAACGGCATGACAAGTTCCTCGGCCAGCTGATGCACCTCACCCCCATTGGGGGCAAAGTAGTCGCAGCGTCATTGCTTGATCTAAGTCGAGGTACTTCGCGGGACGTTACGCCTATCTACGTGGCGGATAGGTCGCTGCTCTCGACGCGCTCGCAGGGGCTCGCGAGCGGCGACTTCAATCCCAGCGGAGGCCGCTATCCGTGCGCGCGTTGCGCGTACTCGTATGTCTGCCCGTCCCTGCCATCCACCTGAGGTTTTCGAGGTCAGAGCAATTCGGGTTTGGGAGAGATGCGTCGATTGAGTAGGTGAGGGCCACATGTTGCATGGCCCGCTGAAAGAAGACCATGACCCAAGTTTTCCTGCAGTCCGAACTGCTCTCCGACGTCGAGGTTCTCGAACTCCACGAGGGTGCCACAAAGCATGACCTGCGCCAGGCTTGCCTGGCACGCATGCCCTCCAGCGAGCACCACGAGGCGCTCATCCTCTTCATCGAGGACGATGACGACGAGGGCGCTATCGACAAGCTCGAGGCCATCGTCGACGGCCTGCGTCTGCACCTGCACCGGCTCAAGGCCATCACGGTCAACGTTCGCTACGCCGGCCGTGAGGCGCACCGAACCTTCCGTCCCAACGCCACCATCTCTCGCGTCAAGCGCTGGGCGACGGATGAGTTCGGCATCGTTGCCTCCGACGCAGCGGAGCTCATGCTCCAGATCGCCGGCACCGACATCCGCCCGGACCCGGATGTGCACCTCGGTAGCCTGGTCAAGGCGCCACAGCAATCGGTCAGCTTCGACCTCGTGCCTGCTCCTCGCGTCAACGGCTAAGAGGACGCCATGAACCAGGAACTCCAAGCGCTGGAGGCGCACCTCGCTCAGGGCCGCTTCAAGGCGGGGGCCAGTCGCGGAAGGTGGCGACTGGTCACTCTCGCCTGGCCGTTCGCCTTCATTGAGGTTTTCGACCGCGACGGGCGGCCCACCTGCATCCGATTCGATTGCAGCGGCTACCCGGCGCGACCGCCTCAAGGAACACCCTGGGACCGCAGTTCGCAGCAGCAGCTCCCTGGAAACCTCTGGCCGCGCGGCGGCCGCGTGTCCCAGGTCTTCAACCCTGGCTGGAAGGGCGGCGCTGCGCTCTACATCCCCTGTGATCGTGAGTCCATCGTGGGTCACGACAACTGGTATTCCGAGTTGCCGCACCTCATCTGGAATCCCGCGCGCGGGCTTGTCCAGTACGTCGAAGCAATCCACGAGGTTCTGCAGAGCAATGAACTCCAACCGGCTTGAAGTATCGAGGGGGACGTGGCTCGACCTGATGGCGGACCTCCGCCAACGCGGGGGTGGAAGGAGAGAGTCGGGGGCGTTCTTGCTCGGACAGGTGCAGGGAAATACCCGGCATGTGCACTCTTGGGTGCCGTACGACGACCTCGACCCGGAAGCCTTGACGAAGGGCTACGTGAGGTTGGGAACAGCAGCCTTCACGAGGTTGTGGGCCGTGTGCGCGGCCCGCCAGCAGATGGTGGTTGCAGATGTGCATACCCACCCGCGAGGGCCGTATCAAAGCCTGTCTGACCGGACGAACCCGATGGTTTCCCAGGCCGGGCACATGGCGTTGATCGTGCCGCGCTACGCGCAGGGCAAGGTGACTCCCCGCTCCGTCAGCGTCAATGTTTACCTGGGCGCGAAGAGTTGGGCCAGCTACCTGGACCTCGAGGCCGAGACACGCATTCACTTGGTTTAAAGGGGATACCTTCATGCATGCAGATTCGTTCCATCGGTTGATGAAGATGCTCGTCGACAGCGGTGAGGTGGCGACTATCGACGAGGCAATCATTACTTTCGCTGGCTACGGCGTGTGCCTGACGCTGGGCGAAGACGTCGCGCAAGACAGCGGGCTTCAGATCATGGCGCTGACCGTTATTAACACCGCTGCGAGGAGCTTTCAGGGCAACGTCCACATCGTCGGCGACCTTAGTTTGACGCTGAACGTGCCTGGCTTTGAAGGCTCCTCTTTGGCCTCATTCGTCGGATGGGCAGGGGTGAACTCCACCTGCATACCTACAGAGGCTTGGCCGGAGATTCGAGTGGGTCGTTGTTCGGACCCGACCAGTCGCACGTCCCTGGAGCCGTGGGCAGCAGGGTGGCGCTTCGGCATCGGCCCGGCTCCCGCATCAAGGCACGCAGTCTTTGCACCGGCCTGCGTCGCGGCCGCGTCACTCGCTGTGAGTGAGGCCTTCTCCCTGCTCCGTAGAGACAACCCGTATGCGGGGCGCCGCCCTCTGTCGATGTCCCTCTGGTCGATGAAAGCCGATGCTGCGCAACCTACTGGAGACGTTGGCAGTGCGGTTAGTGGCGACCTATGGGTCGTCGGACTCGGTCACCTTGGACAGGCCTACTGCTGGACATTGGGCATGATGAAGCGCAGCAGCTTCACGCGACTGGTTTTGCAGGACATTGACGTCATCACGCAGTCGACCCTGACCACCTCGGTGCTGTCGAGCCCGGGCGACATCGGAAGCAAGAAGACCAGAACCGTGGCCTCCTGGATGGAGGCGCGTGGTTTCGATACGCGAATCGTTGAACGGCGGTTTGACGCAAACACCCGCCTTGCGCCCGGCGAGCCAACAACTGCGCTCTTCGGCGTGGACAACCCTAGCGCACGTCGAGTCTGTGAGGGCGCCGGCTTCTCACTGGTCTTGGACGCTGGGCTAGGCTCGGGGCACCGAGACTTCAGGGCATTACGGGTGCGGGGATTCCCGGGCACATCATCGGCCTCGCGAATCTGGGCACGCGATGACCTCGGAGCTTCGACGCAACTCGCGCCTGCATACCGTGCGCTCCTGCAGTCCGGCCGCGACCCTTGCGGCGTCACGACCTTGGCAACGAGGTCCGTTGGGGCTCCTTTTGTGGGGTGCTATGCCGCAGCTGTCCTCCTCGCCGAGTGGATTCGCCGTCAGGCTGGCCTCGCTGCACATAGCGTCATTGACGTGACCCTCCGGGCCCCAGATCGGCTCGAGGCTGCCTGAGTGAGGCTTGTTGAATGAATTCCAGTTTGGCGTCAGGAAGCCGCGGGAACCTGAGATGCCCGGCGCACCCACAACCCCCAACTGGGCGAGACGCGACAGTGGGCGCGCAAGAGTAGTCCACCGCCCGCGTGCTTGGACATTGCAACCATGCTGGCGACCCCAGGGCATTGCCGCTTCATCGCCAGTCCCTTCGATCTACGGCTAGGGCAAGCAGCACGTCTTGTACTTGCGTCCGCTACCGCAGTGGCATGGGTCCTTTAGCCCGATCTTCATTCGCCCTACCTCTCTCACGTATTCGGGGAGGGTAGCGATGCCGGAAAATGCAACCACCACAACAAAATCCAGGGAGAGAAGATGGCCAATACTTGCATCGTTTGCGGCCAGGCTGCTGGCTCGGGGGAGCATGTCTTCCCGGCGGCGCTCGGCGGGCGGCGGACCAACAAGAATATCTATTGCACGACCCACGATAACGGCTATTCCAGCCTAGTCGCGGACTTGGCGAACCAAGTAGATGTTCTCAATGCCATGCTCGGCGTTGTCCCGGACCATTCGGACGACGTCAAAAGCGTGCTTGCGCGCGACGACAGTTCGGGTGAGGAGGTGAGGCTCTCGGTAAAGGAGAGTTCGTTCACATCACCGCGCGTCATCTCCCAAGAACTCGTCGCCAATGGCGTGGTTATGAACATGTCCTTTCCGAGCCGGCAGGCGCTGAACCAATGGCTCGCCGAGCAGAAGGCCAATGGGATCGACGTGACGCCGCTGCAGAAGGCCCAGGAGCACCCTTACTACCTCGGGGCTGTCCACCACCAGCGGCGCTTTGGCGGTCCATGTGGCCTCGGCGCGGTGGCGTATGTGACGCAGACCTTCTTGGCCCAAGCGTTTCCCGCCCTCGCGCGCTCTGGCGACGTGGCGCAGTTCATCGCATACACGCAGGCCATCGCCAAGCTCGCCCAAATTTCGAGCGGATGCGGCGAGCCTAATGATGGCCCGGCCAATCCAAGGTTGGAAACTGCGCGACAGGCATTTGAGGCCGCGCTCGCGCCATGGGGTGGGCAGGCGCCCGTGTGGTGGGACTTCGACATTCAGCCGGATGCGGCCCCCAATGCCTTCGAGTTCGGCCACCGCGTGACGGTGGGCGTTGATGCGTCGGATGGGCAAATCTTTGGCCGCCTTTCGCTGTTCTCGTCGATCCACTTCGGCATGCGGTTTGGGACGGCGAGCGCGGGCGCCGAGACTAAGACCGTTACGGTGGACATCGACCCAATGGCGGCCCGTCCTCCCAACGACATCAAGAAGGTCGAGAGCGCCTCGGCCATCGCCCGAGTGGCGGTCCCCAAGCAGCCCACGGCGGGTCTGGCCGCCGCGATTTCTAATGGGAGCCAAGACGGCGTGTTCTCGGAGTTGCTACGCAAGATCGAGGCTCGTTCGTTGGGCAAGGCCGCAGCCAAGATGCATGCCGAACTCGCCGCCTATTCGACGCTGGCTGAGTTTGAGGGCGAGCAACTCATCAGCCGCGTGCTCGAGGGACAAGCGCAGCGCGTGTTGAACATCGCCAAGTGGGTGCTTCAAAATTTCAAGGCGACGCTCCCGGCTGAGGTGCTCCCTGGGCTGCAGCCAACGATTGATGCGATGACTGCCCACGATCCGAGTTCAACCAACGGGCTCACGCCCATGGCGAGCGCGACGCTGGCACTAGCCATCGGCGCGCTGGCCGCTCAGCTGCGCGAAGACATCAAGGCTGGCCGCCTCGACGAGCACCGCATTGCCGAGTTAATGGGAGAGGGGCCTGGCGCCGCAGTCGTAGGACGAGCTGTTCTGGCTCCGATTGTGCAGGCGCTGTCGCAGTGAACCGCACCTTGAAACATGTCAGCGTGTTTCAACTCTCCGGCGACGGTCAGCGCCGACCGCGTAGTTCCTCTCGCTGACGAAGGAGGGCGTCACCTGTGACGAACTCGACTAGGGCATGGAGCGCGTGACCGTTGGCGCAAAGGGGAGGTCCGGCTGATGACGAGGCCGAGCCACATGGGACGCCAATTTCGTCGCCGCGGGCTCAGGTTCGACCGCTGTGCCGATGGAAACCGGGGTCGACCAGGCGCGTGCAAGATTGCTAAGAGGCGGCCGATGACCGCCAACATGGGCACAACCGAGCCGGGCAGCTATCGTATTCGTACCGTACCTGTACCAGCCGCTCTGAGCGTTTCCGTCCGGGGGCCGAAAATTCCCTTCATCTGCTTCGCCGAGCGCCAACTACTCGCCCAGACTCGCGGCGATTTTCTCTGCCAAATTGAATCCCAGGAGCAATGCCGCTCTGGTGCTCACGTCCGCACGTCCGGCGTTCACGTAGCTGTACGCAGCGCGCATTGCGGTTAGCAACTCGCGGCCGGCCTGTGCAACCTCCTGCTCGCCTCGATCCATCGCGACTACGAGGCGCAGGACCTCGATAAGACGATCCGCCTCGCTCAGTTGCGCTCGAAGCTGACGCTGCCAAGGCTTGGACGTCGGCAAGGAAGTCAGGACGGCTCGCACGAGCGCGTCCAAGTCGCCGATAGCCTTCGCTACGAACCGAAGGTCAAGCGCTTCAGGCGTATGGGTCTGGGCATTCATATGGAGGCCCGCCGAGTCCGGCTTGAAACCGAGTTCCATGTAGTCGTTGTAATAGTACCGGAGTCACAAATCAAACGTGAAATCCGGAATGAATCCAACTTGCTCACCCTTTGCGCGATAGCCCAGACTATTTGAAACAACACGACACCGCCCTGCCTGATAGATATTGGGACAATGAAGATGGCCGTGAGCCCAAACATCGACGTAAGGGAATAAATGGTCTAGGGAATTGCAAAATCCAGCTGTACCCGGTGTAATTCCATAGCGCGGATCAGCGCTACGAAGGCTCGGGGCGAAATGTGAAACAACTAGGGTCTTTCCTTCAAATGGCTCAGCCAATGCGGTGGTAAGCCATTTTTGACAGGTCAATCCGAGCTCTCGTATGTCAGCCGCCAACAGCTGAGCTCCCCCAGCAAGGGTTGAGTTCTTCCGCAGATAGAAATTGGCCGCTCGAAATGCCTTCTCTCTAATGGCAATCGCCTTCTCATTATCCACTGGGCCCTTAAGCGTTGCGGTAAGTGCGTCGAAATCGCTCCAGAGCGTAGTTCCCAGTATTCTGATTCCGCTTAAGACAATGCTACTTCGCTCTAAGAACGTAATGCCTAAAGATTCACAAACATCAGCCAGACGAGAATGAGTTTCAAGGAAGTCAAGCTGATCGTATTCGTGGTTGCCAGGCACAAACAGAACATGATCCCATGGGCCGGACGATGGGGAAAAGCGAGAAAGACCAAAATCTCTAGCGGCGAGCAAAGACCCCGACTGGTAAGAGCCTATGTCCCCGGCGAGAATCAAAACTTCGGCGCCCTTAGCTGGCCGACATTGGAACAAAGGATCACGTTCCAAGTGCAGGTCTGAAATCAACTGGAATCGCATCCTCAGTCCGTATCTGGAAATCTAATCGAGCTTTGCTCGCAAGGGAACCACGCTCCCGCCTTTGAGAGCAACAAGCTCAACTCTCAGTTTGCGAATTTGCCTTAAGAGCGAAATTTCTCTACTGTACCCCGAAATAATTTTTGCCTCCGCTACAGCCAATTTTTCCCTGAGTTCAGCCAGGGCGTCCTTTCTCTTAGTTTCATCGCCTGAAGGCGATGACTTTCCAGCAGCCTTCTTAATCTCGCTGCGCAAGAAATCGAATTCAGGGCGAGACTTTTTTATACTCCCGGGTTTGCGGCCGGCCTCGCGGGATACAGAGTCATTGTTAATCTTCTCGCCCCGTTCCTTAAGTCGTTCAAGGGCATCAAAATAATCCTGAAGATCAGAGCTCATTGGAGGTGCCTTTCTCCTACCTGACGCAGGCGGGCGAGAATGTCTGCCTCGAAATTGTACTCGGAACTCTCCGGGCAAATCTTCGACAACCGCGCAACCTCCGACTCCTGACTGCGGATTATTAGTTTCAGCCTGTCCTTAACGCCAAGCATATGGCGACAATCATTCTCCAGGCAGTTCAAAGGCAGCCACTCAAGCGGAGGGATTTTGCATGGTTCAGGATTCGTGCAACCACCGAGTACAGTCTCTTTAAATCCAAGTTCACCTCGCTTAAACGCAGCCAAGGTATCTGATCTACGAGAGAATACAATCGGGTTTTCGGTCTTCAGATGCAGGGCAGAAAATGAGCTGTGTGCCCCGAATAGTTCGCCTTCCGGCAGAAATATTGCTTTCGTGTAGCCGGTGAATTCGGCCAGCGCCGTTGCTTCGTTCCATTCATGTGCAAAATGATCTGGATTCATTCTTATGAATTTATCCGCGAATGCTGAGCCCTTTGCGTAATACCTCGCCATTGCCGCCAAAATATGTTTCAGTTGGCGCTTCAGTGTGGGAATCGAGACAATGCCGCTGGCATGGGCGTATAACGCCAAGCTGCGCCTGAGTTGGTGGGGTGCGATTGGCCACACCTTACCAACCGTGAACTTCGCATCGGACTCCCATGGGCGAAATGGGTCGATGAGACACAACTCTTCGATGTCTTGATCCTGAATTGTGAGCGAATAGCGCCGGCTGATAGCACGGAAGTACGCTGGTAATCCTGAACTCTGCACGTCAGGCAAGTATCCTCTGCCTAGATACCCAGTACGGCAGAACAGCAAATAACTCCCGTCCTTCGATTTCAAATGTTTTCCGCCGCCCAGTATTTTGTGAAAAACTCCAAAGATGGTTTGGGCGAGACGTACGGCGCGTACGCCAATATCCGACGTAACCCACGTTGCACGAGCAGGACTTTTTTTAAGCTTTGTCGTAACGCCCTGGATGAGTGGGTACGCGTTCGGGCCACCTAGACCCAGATTCAGGCAGTTGAACGGCAAGCTAGACATCTCCTGCAATCGCATGCCTGAAAAGGTAATGATCGCGAGGCCGCAAACGCCACTTACTCGCGTAAGGATTTGTGCTACGCCGTGCGAACCATTTCTTAAACCCTCATCTTTGAGATACGAGGCAAGCTGCTCAGGGACTTCTGCGTTCGGGAAGCCTATGGCCAGACCATCGCTTAGATAGGCGCATAACGGCTGACATATGCCTTCTAGATTAGATAGGTCGCCCTCTAGGCTAGAGATGAGCTGAGAATAAATACGGGCCGGTATCGGTGGCGTCTGGTTGTATTGGAACTCGTGATGGGCTTTGAGAAGTTCTTTTCTGACCTCGGAAAATGGCACTTTCAGTGTTGTCTTGCTCTGCCCAAGCGCAACGAGCTTTCGAAGTAATGCATGAAGCCGAATCGCAGCTCTTTTTTGGGCTTGACCCGCTCCCAGAAAAGCTACGATGGAGCTCTTTGACTCCAGCGCTTGGAATACCGTTGCCCCCTTTTCGGCGGCATGCCTTGCGAGCATCCTCAGGAGGTACGCAGCATTTGTAATAGTATCGAGTTTAATTGGACCTGACGCATCTTTCAACCAGACATTAAATAGAATTGCTTTGGTCTGATTGGTCAAATCATGGCGCAGGGCCGGAGAGATAAAATCTGGCAGTAGATTTTCCCAGCATATTCCTCGCTCCCCTTGCGATCCCGCGTAAGCGCTGAGGTTCCAATACATATCAGAGAATCGCGAAGCTACTTCTTTGGACTTCCCAAATGTGACGGCGGTGTCATCGCTCGGAATAAATCCGTCAATTGCGACAACTGCTGCCATTGATGTTGGATCGCGCTGAATTTTCATATGATTCCTAGTTCGATAAGCTGGGATAGTTTTCCTTCCCAGTATGGATCAAGGTTTCCGTTTTCATATACATCTAACCGTATGCGCTCTATTTCGGAACTCGGCATATGGTTTTCTATGGTGCTCAAGACGTCGTCAATTCGTTTGATCAGGCTGGTTAGCCCATCATCATTCGTTGGAGTGGGGGAGAGCTCGAGGGTTAGGCTCAGGCACTTGCGGCAGCTGAGCAGCTTCCGAATATCTTTCTCGTCGGCATGCGGACGAAAATTCATGCAGAAGAGGCAACCCACTCCAGTGCCGCAAGCAACCTGGACCGGTGCGCTGGGGCTGATGGGTGTGGGGCTATTACGCGAACCACAGTGGCCCGTCGCGATCTCGTTCTCAGCTTGCTGCCTGGTAGAGGCTCGCTCCAACCCCTTAAGGTATGCCGACATCTCTTCTCGGTGAGCCTCGGCAGAGCCATTCGAGTAGGCCATTAGTGTGGTCTGGAGCGATTGCCCCATCACCTCTGCAGTGACCTTAGGGCTTTCCGTCCTAATTAGCCTATCGTGCTTTGCTGCGCGAAGCTTTCGTGAGAACAACCTCGGCAGCTCAATACCGAGCGTCGCCAACTTACCAAAAAGACGAGTTTGAAATGTATCCGTGATTTCACGAGGCGAAAGATATCTGTCTTGCGCGATCAGAAGTGTTCTGATTTTGGCCTCGCCAACAATATGACTTCGAAGTTGAAGAAAACGTCTTAGCAGCGGAATAAATGAGACAGGGAGCTCGATGAAAACTTCGTTGCCGTTAGCGCGAAACTTAATAGAGCGAAAGAGCTGGCGTGATACTTCAGCCTTGCTGATACGCCCTTCTAACTCTGAATCAAACTCTAGGTCACAAAGAGGTTGAAGATTCCAGCCCGAAGCCTGCGAAAGAATCATGCCGAAGCAATATGCAGCCGTATGGGCTAGTTCGCGTCTTGGACGATGATCGACGGAACTTGAGACGAGTTGGGTCCTGCGATGGATCGAATGTATATTGTGTGCAGTTTCACGCGGGTATTTGTACTTGTGCCCAATCGAGTCTCTTAGCTCGGCATAGGTTCGGGGTAGGCCAGTGACTTCATTCCAATGAGGATTGGATTTGAGGCTTGTGCGACCATCAGCCATGAAGATCACATTGATGCTCTCCGGATCAGGACCGAATGGTCCCGTTATTGAATGCGGGAAATTCTCTGGATTTAGTATGAGATTTGATATGCCAACGAACAATTGCTTGCATGCAGCATATAAGACGCCCAGGTCGGTTGTTGGTGGAACCTCTGTGGGTTGAGTATCTGATTTCGAATGCCTTAATCTGCGTAGTCGATTGCCCCATTGTTCGTCTTCGAAGATACCGCGAAATATGGATAGGATGCTGCCTTGATCCTGCGCCATTCCATTATTGCGGCTAGCTCCCAACGCGACTTCGCTGATTCCGTGTGCGAAATATCTCTCAACTAAAAGCTCCATCCTATAGGAGGAGTTGAGATTTACGGGGTACCTATTTTTATCTGCCCAATCAAGAAATGCTTCCAACCCGGCTAGGCGAGAATAGACGGACGCGGGCCGTAGGGCTTCAACGGTTTCAAAGGTGGACGCTAGCTTGATGACTTTTCTTATAAATTCATCGCGAATGTCTGTCTTGGAGTGCGGTGAGAAGTAGTGCTTTATCCTTTTGTTATTCGACGTATCTCTATTGAAAAACGCAAACTTTCCAAGATCAAATTTTCGGCCATAGCCCGGCCACGTCAGCATTGCCATCGAAGGGTCGATGACCGAATATGCCTCTGGCACGGGCATGACTACGTCGACAGTCTGTCTCATGTAGCCATCGCTTGCGAAGCTAAATCTTCCAAGTGAGCGAACCAACCATCATTCGCCTCGCGGGCCCAATTGGTCGACTCACGATACTTGATGTAGCGCTCAGTAATTTCCGTTGAGTCGTGCCATAAGAGTTGCGCTAGGTCCTGTAAGACCTTTTCCCTGCTCGTCGATCCGTCAGCAATCCTTGGTTGATTGAACTCCAGATAGTTCAGGCCGTAGGTGCCACGCAGGTCGTGGAACTGGTAGGTGAAATCCTGATCCTCTAGGATTTTTCGCATCGCCGGTATTACACGATTGGTCATAAACGCGCGGATTCCTTGCCCGGTCTTTACAGAGCGGAGGTCCTCACGAAGACGCCCAGCGATGATGTCTTCTTGTGTGTCGTAGAAGGACTGACCGCGCTGGCTGAGGAACAGGAATTGGTCGATGGAATAACCCAATGGTGACTTGCTGGCGCGATGTTTCCACCTGTCGCTCTGCAGGTACGTGTAAAGCGAAACATATAGCCACTTCGGCATAACGATTATTCCCCTCTTGTTCCGCTTGGTATCTATCCCTGTTAAGGGGCCGGCTGGAATCGGAATGTAGTCGCGCCTGATTTTTGACGGGGGCGTTAGGAAGTGGCCCTTACGGAGAGTTGAGACAGTCTGAATCCTGACGCCGGTAGAAAGAGACGAGACATGCATCAACGTCATTTCCGTGTTTCTCAGCTGCCGCAGGACAGTGATTAGCGCATGCTGCTCCTTCTTAGGTAAAGGTCGAATTTTTCCACCGTCCTCAATCCGGTCGTCATATGGGTTCTTTGACCTGCTCTCTTTAAGGGGAAGATCGGTCGATGCCAGTTCCTTTGAGTGCCGTTGACCTTCTTTGGTGCCGAAGAATATAGTCACCGTCTTCTCGTCCCATGGCGGATTCTCAAGGACGAGATATTTTGACTTAACCAGGTGTTTGTAAAATCGGATGACGCTTCTGATTATTCGATTGGCGTAACTCGAGGAAATTTCGCCTGCAGTGTGCAGAGTAAAGAGATATCTACGGAACTTGTATGTGGGGCGCCGGTTCTTGTCCTTAGGAAAGTCTGTCCATTCCGTACCAGAGTTCTCTAAGTACCTGCGATAGAAGGCCAAATCAGACGCCGACGTGGAGTAGTTGGACATCTTCGGGGCGTAATCGAGTTCCAGTCGATCAAGCAGGTAAAGCGTCGCCTCGGCCCAGGGCGTACCGTCGCTACAGAGCACGAGCGGGAAGAATGGATAGACCGACTTCTCCTCCGGCTCTTCAAAGCCTGGATGAGCAGCGTCCCGATGGGCGTACTGGTCCGATTCGGAACCAGTGTCGAGGTTCACAAGGATCGCGTCGCGGTCAGTCGGTTCAACCAGCTCTGTCAGGAAGAGCTTGGGGATGGTGAAGGGCTGGGCCAGGGCCATCGCATCGACTCCAACGATTCGGGGTGATGCTGTCCATCATAAAAAGAGTTGCTAGGCTCTTGTCAATGGCAAAGAGTTGCTAGTAGGCCGTGGATCCACAGCTGCACGCCGGGCATCAGCGCCTCGTCGTCATTGCAGAAGCTGGCGGTGCCGGGCTGCTTGCCGTAGCGTGGGTCGGCGCTCTTCAGGCTGGGGGCGAAATGGGTGATGACCACGGTGGCGTCCACGGCCTCGCCGCCGGTCACCGGCAGCGTGCGCTCCAGCCAGGCGCGGTTCTCCAGGCCCAGGCGTCGCACGGCCTCGGCTCCGAAGGGCTGGCCGTCCAGGCGGGCCGCCATGACGCGCTGGAAATAGCCGGCCGCGCGCATGGCACGCTCGCGCTGGGCGCTGCCGAAGACTTCGAAATCGCTCCAGCGCGTGGAGCCCAGGAAGCGGATGCGGCGGCCCTGGCTGTCATCCAGCACCAGGGCCTCGTCATCGAGCATGCGCAGGCCCAGGCGTTCGCATTCGCGGCGCAGCACGGCGCTGGTCTCGCGGATCTCGCGCTGGTCGTATTCATGGTTGCCCGGCACGAAAAGCACCGGCACCGGCCAGCCGGCGAAGGCCGAGAGGCCGCGCCAGCTGCTGTCCACATCGCCGGCCAGCACCAGCAGCTCGGCGCCGGGCGCCGGCTGGGGCTCGAAGGCCTCGGTCTCCATGTGGAGGTCCGAGAGGATCTGCAGCTTCATGGCGATGTCATCGCAGCGATGCCAGTCCCGGGCGGCGCCGGCGGCCGGCGCTCAGTTGGCGCCGTGGCACTGCTTGTACTTGCGACCCGAGCCGCAGGGGCAGGGGTCATTGCGGCCCACCTTGGGCGTGTCACGGCGCACCGCCTCGACCTTGTAGCGCAGGTCGGTGGTGAGGTCGTAGAGATCGGCCACATTGACCACCAGGTCCTCGATGGCGTCGTCGATGTCCTTGAGCGGGTGCTCGCGGTCCAGGGTGGCGACGATTTCCTTCTCCTCTGCCGTCTCCGCCGGCAGGTGGCGGTACAGGCGCGCCATGGCGTTCATCACGCCTTCGTCGTCCAGCTCGCCCAGCTCGGGGAAGCACAGGGCGGCATGCTGGAAGCCGGCCACCCAGGGCAGCAGGGTGCGGGCGATGGGCGAGAGCTGCTCGTCATCGGCCGCGTCAGCTTCGGGCTGCTCGCCGGACTCGGCCGCCGCGGCCGCTTCGGCGTCGAGATCCAGCACGACCGGGTCGAACCAGCCGTGCTCGGCCAGGCTGCGGTTCAGCGCGGCATGGCGGCGCAGCACCAGCTCCTGGATGCGGGCCAGCCACGCCGGGTCGGCATCGGCCGGCAGCTCGCCGCCGTCGTAGTCAAAGATGGGCGGCAGCCATTCCTCGACCTCGATCAGGCGGGGCTGGACCAGCACGCCACAGAGGTAGCCGTCCAGCATGGAGGCGTCCAGGGCTTGCAGGGGTGCGGGCGTGGTGGCCAGCAGTTCGTCGAGTTCGGCGAACTCGGTGTCGTTCAGGTCGGCGATCTTGCTCATCCGGCGATTGTCGCTGATCGCTGTCGTCCGCCGTTCAGGACGCTGCCAGCGCCGCGGCCAGCAGCAGCCGTTCCCGAAGCCAGCGCTGGGGCGGGCGGTCCTCGTTGCGCATGTGCCAGAGCATGTCCACGTGCACCGGCGCGAGGGCGAAGGGCAGGGGGCGCTCGATCAGCTCGCTCTTGTAGCCGGTGGCGCTCACGAAGCGCGCAGGCAGCACCGTCAGCAGGTCGGACTGGGCCACCACGCGGCCGGCGGTGAAGAACTGGTTGACCGTCAGCACGATGCGCCGGCTGCGGCCCAGCGCCGCCAGGGATTCGTCCACGAAGCCGTGTGGGCGGCCCGAGAAGCTCACCAGCAGGTGGTGGGCGGCGCAGTAGGTCTCCAGGTCCAGGGGCGCCTGCGCCAAGGGGTGGTCCCTGCGCATCACGCAGACGTACTGGCTCTCGTACAGCCGGTGCTGGCGGATGGCCGCCAGGTGGCCCTGCCCCTGCAACGCGGCGACCGCCTGAGGGAAATAGCCCAGGGCGAAGTCCGCCTCGCCTTGTTCCAGCAGGCTGCGGGGATCGCGGGTGGTCAGCGGCAGCACATGGACGCGCGCCCGGGCCTGCTGAGCCTCCAGATCCGCCACCAGCGGCGGCAGCACCAGGGCAGCGGTGGCGTCGGCCATGGCGATCTGGAAGGTGGCGTCCTCGCTTGCCGGCAGGTACTCGCGCGGATCCAGCACCGCCCGCAGGCGGTCCAGAGCCTGGCGCACCTCGGGCCACAGCCCCTCCGCCCGCGAGGTGGGCTTCATGCCAAAGGCCTGGCGGACGAAGAGCTCCTCGCCCAGCGCCTCACGCAGGCGCTTCAGGGCGTGGCTGACCGCCGGCTGGGTCATGGCCAGGCGCTCAGCGGCCCGGGTGAGGTTGCGCTCGGCCATCACGGCATCGAAGACGCGCAGCAGGTTGAGGTCGAGGTTGCGAAAGCTCATATGAACAGCGTTTATAGAGCAAATGCAAACAATTCATTTGGAGAATGTCTAGGGTTTACCCCAAAATTCATCCCATCGCACCACACCCTGGTGCCCACAATACCCACAAGGAAGTCAAATCATGAGCGTCGCCACCCAAACCTTCGGTCTGCCCCTGCACCGCACCGTTCGTCATGGGGGTTCCTTCGCTGCCATCGGCGCCCGCCTGTGGCTGAGCCTGATCGCCAAGGTCCAGGCTCATCTGGCTGCCGCCAAGGCTGCCCGCGAAGAGCGCGAACTGCTGGCCCTGGCCGCCCAGTACGAAGACAGCATGCCCAGCTTTGCTGCCGAACTGCGCGCCGCCCACGCCCGCAAGGACTGAGTCTCCTGCAACGGCCTTCGTGCCGTCTTGCTCTGTTGAGCCTGCCCGCTGATGAAGCCGGCAGGTTTTTTTACGTCTGATCGCGGCCTGGGGCGCCAGCGAGGATTCCCTGATCTGCGCCGCTAACAAGAAAGTTACGCTCCTCGCGTCACCACTCGGGTGACGTCAATCGTGGAGGAGCTTATGAAGCGCAAATGGACGGCCCTGTGTCTGGCCCTGGTCGCGGCTCTGGGTCTGAGTGCGGCCTGGGCGCGCCCCAGCTACGGCGTCAGGCTGGAATTCCTGGATGGCCAGGGTCAGGTCGTGGGCGGGCTGGCTCGCAGCTGTATCGGGCAGACTTACGACCGCTGGGGCAGTGTCACGGCCAACCAGCGTGTCGTGGATTCCTGGGAATGCCCTTGAGCGGATTCGGGCCTGAATCCGGACCTGAGTCAGGCCGGCAGTAAAAAAGCCCGCTCGGATCCGAGCGGGCTTCTATGTGGTCGGCAGGCGCTGAGGCCGGGTGATTACTCGGCGGCCAGGCGCTGCTCGATCTTGGCCTTGGTGGCCGGCAGCTCGGCCGGCAGGTGGTAGGCCAGCTGGGCAAAGAGCTCGTCGTGCAGCTTCAGCTCGGCGGCCCAGTCGGCCTTGTCGATGCGGGTGGCGACGTCGAACTGTTCCTTCGTGAAGCTCAGGCCTTCCCAGTTCAGGTCTTCGTAGCGCGGGGTCACGCCGAAGACGTGCTCCTCACCGGACTGGCTGCCGGTCACGCGGTCCAGCATCCACTTCAGCACGCGCATGTTCTCGCCGTAGCCGGGCCAGACGAACTTGCCGTCGGCGCCCTTGCGGAACCAGTTGACGCAGAAGATCCTGGGCAGGGTGGCGCCGCTGTCGGCCAGCTTCTTGCCCAGATCCAGCCAGTGCTGGAAGTAGTCGGCCATGTTGTAGCCCATGAAGGGCAGCATGGCGAAGGGGTCGCGGCGCACCACGCCCTGCTGGCCGGCGGCTGCGGCGGTGGTCTCGGAGCCCATGGTGGCGGCCATGTAGACGCCTTCCACCCAGTCGCGGGCCTCGGTCACCAGGGGCACGGTCGTCGAACGGCGGCCACCGAAG
Organism: Roseateles flavus; assembly: GCF_039872765.1. Classification (NCBI taxonomy): domain Bacteria; kingdom Pseudomonadati; phylum Pseudomonadota; class Betaproteobacteria; order Burkholderiales; family Sphaerotilaceae; genus Roseateles; species Roseateles flavus. Next base: position 435,276 of record NZ_JBDPZC010000001.1, read on the forward strand.
ATGAAGCCGTCGATCGGCACGCCGGCCGGATTGTTCCAGTCGGGGTCCAGGGCCGGGTTGTTGGTGGCGGCCACGGTGAAGCGGGCGTTCGGATGGGCGGCCTTGGCGCCGGTCTCCTTGGCGATGGCGGGCGTCCAGTCCTTGCCTTGCCAGTCGATCAGGTGGGCCGGCGGGGTCTCGGTCATGGACTCCCACCAGACGTCGCCATCGTCAGTCAGCGCGACGTTGGTGAAGATGACGTCCTTGTTCAGGCTGGCCATGCAGTTGAAGTTGGTCAGCGTGTTGGTGCCGGGGGCGACGCCGAAGTAGCCGGCTTCCGGGTTGATGGCATAGAGGCGGCCGTCGGCACCGGGCTTGATCCAGGCGATGTCGTCGCCCACGGTGGTCACCTTCCAGCCAGCGAAGGCCTTGGGCGGGATCAGCATGGAGAAGTTGGTCTTGCCGCAGGCGCTGGGGAAGGCGGCGGCGAAGTGGTACTTCTTGCCCTCGGGCGAGGTGAGGCCCAGGATCAGCATGTGCTCGGCCAGCCAGCCCTGATCACGGCCCATGGTGGAGGCGATGCGCAGCGCAAAGCACTTCTTGCCCAGCAAGGCGTTGCCGCCGTAGCCCGAGCCGTAGGACCAGATCTCGCGGGTCTCGGGGTAGTGGACGATGTACTTGGTCTTGTTGCAGGGCCACTTGACGTCGGCCTGGCCGGCTTCCAGCGGCGCACCCACGGTGTGAACGCAGGGAACGAAGGCGCCGTTGTCACCCAGCACATCCAGGACGGCCTTGCCCATGCGGGTCATGATGCGCATGTTTACGGCCACATAGGGGCTGTCCGAGAGCTCCACGCCGATGTGGGCGATGGGCGAGCCGATGGGGCCCATGCTGAAGGGCACGACGTACAGCGTGCGGCCCTTCATGGCGCCCTTGAAGAGCGCCTTGTCACCGGTCTGCAGCAGCTCGCGCATCTCAGCCGGGGCCATCCAGTTGTTGGTGGGGCCGGCGTCTTCCTTCTTCTGCGAGCAGATGAAGGTGCGGTCTTCCACGCGGGCGACGTCACTGGGGTCGCTGCAGGCGAGGTAGCTGTTGGCGCGCTTGGCCGGGTTGAGTTTCTTGAAGGTACCGGCGTCGACCAGCTGCTGGCAGAGGCGGTCGTACTCTTCCTGGCTGCCGTCGCACCAGTAGACGTCCCTGGCCTGGGTCAGGGCGGCGATCTCCGCCACCCAGGCGATCAGGCGCTGGTGCTTGACATAGGCGGGCACGTTCAGGCGCAGCCCTTCCATCATGGGTTGGTTCATGGCAAGTCCTTCAATGTTGAAAAGCAGAATTGGGTCAGGCTCGGACAGCAGCCCCGGGGCAGTGAAGCGGGGGGAGTGCGGGCCGGGCCTGGCCCAATGCCGCTTCGAAAACGCAGCCGGATCGCCGGTCTGCCTCTCGATGTCAGGCACTTGCCGAGCCTCATGTTCAGCCCGGCGGGGTGTCCACCGCCGGGTTGCGGCGGGTGGGGAATCGATTGTCACCGCAATGTAATCACGCGGTAACTCCTCTGCTGGCGCCCCTCATGCGTTTCCGGAATAGATATCGCAGCTTCCGGCATCGAAGCGCCGGGCACCGTCGCTGGGGCGACAGTCCGCAGATCGCACCGTAACTTTTCCATACAGCAGCGGGCAGGGCGGCTCCGGACAATCCGGGCTCCGCCTGCTCCCTTGAGCCTCCAGACACCATGCAAAGCCTGCTCGGCCCCATTTCGCCGGACCATCCGGCCGGTGAGGATCTCTCCTTCTCCCCCGAGTTCGACACCATCCAGAAGCTGCGCGAGCAGGACGACCCCAGCCTGGACCAGGGGGAATGGGTGACCAGCCTGCGGGTGGCCGACTGGCCCGCCGTGCTAAAGCAAAGTGAGCAGTTGCTTACGCAGCGCAGCAAGGATTTGCGCCTGGCCAGCTGGCGGCTGGAAGCCCTCGGCCATGTGGAGGCCTGGCCCGGCCTGGCCCGCGGGCTGCGGGACTGGGTGGACCTCTGCGAAGCCTTCTGGACCGAGCTCCACCCGCGTGTCGAAGAGGGGGACTGGGACGAGCGCGCCGGCGTGTTGCGCTGGCTGCTGCAGACCGTGGAGCGCGGTGCACAGCAGGCCCGGCTGCTGGGCCGGGGACGCGACGCCTACAGCCTGCAGGACATGGCGGCCGCTCGCCATTGGGCCCAGCGTCTGGAACGGGATCCCCAGCTGCAGCAGCAGGCGGACGAGACCCAGCCAACGCCGGACCGGGTGGCCAAGGCCCTGAAGGACACGCCGGCCGCGCAGCTGCAGCAGGCGCGTGCGGCGGCCGAGCAGATTCTCGAGGAGTTGCGACGTCTGCAGGCCTGGGTGGATGCCGCCATGGGTGCCGAGGCGCCCGGATTCAGCAAGACCCTGGACCAGCTGGACGACGCCCGTCGCCAGATCGAGCGCACCTTGCGCGACGCCGGCCTGGCACCTGATGGCAGCGCATCCGCTCCGTCGCTGGCCGAGCCGCAGGACGCGGGCTCCGAGTCGCCGCGCGGAGCCCTTGCCCCCGCGGCGGCCGGCCCGCTGCAGAGCCGTCAGCAGGCGCTGCAGCAGCTGCGTGAGGTGGCGGCCTTCTTCCGCCGCACCGAGCCTCACAGCCCGGTGGCCTACCTCGCAGACAAGGCCGCGCGCTGGGGCGACATGCCTCTGCACGAGTGGCTGCGCCATGTGGTCAAGGATGGCGGCACCCTGGGCGCGCTGGAAGAGCTGCTGGGCACCGAGCCCCCGCCTCAACAGGAGTAGCCCGGTCAGCGCCAGGGCGCGGACGGGCCCGTACCTGGCGGCCCGTGGCGAGGCCCGCCGGCGCCTGCCCTGGCCGGCCACTGGCGAACGCAGCGGCCTGGGCGCTCAGATCCCGGCGCGGAACTCGATCCTGCGGTTCCGGGCGCGGCCTTCTTCCGTGGCATTGCTCGCCACCGGCTGGTCGGGCCCCACGCCGTCGATGGACAGCTGCTGGGCTGGCAAGCGGTGCTTCTGCACCAGGTACTGCCGCACGGCGTCGGCCCGTGCCAGCGACAGCGTGATGTTGCTCGCCCGCTCGCCCTGGCCATCGGTGTGGCCGACGATCTGCACGCGCTTGCCCTGCACCGACTGCAGCACGCTGCCGATCTCGTCCAGCAGGGCCATGCCCTGCGGCCGCAGCACGGCGCTGCCCGGCTCGAACTCGACGATGCGGCCCGCCAGCACCTGGTCGAGCTGGCCCTGCTCCGTGCTGCCCACGCGCAGGGCGTTCTTGAGGCTGTAGGCCCCATTGAGCTGCTGGGACAGGGACTGGGCGACATCCTGGCGCAGCGCCTCCGAGGCGACCTCGCCCTGCAGCTCCACCTGCTGGCCGCGCACGATCAGCTGGCCATTGCGCACCTGCTTGAGGAGGGGGTCCGCGAGCAGCTTCTGCACGTGCTGCAGCCAGTTGGGCGGCATCTGCACCCCGCTGACCTGCAGCTCGTTGACCACCTGGTCGGCGCCGTACTGGTCCCGCAGGCGCTGCAGCACGGCGGCCTTGGTGGCCTCGTCAGGCACTTCGCCACTGGCGACGACGGGTCGTGCCGCCTTGGGGGGCGGCACGGTGGCCGGCGCGCTCCAGGCCTGCAGGGCCAGCGCCGCCAGGCCCAGGCCCAGAGCCCGCGTGGGGGAGTTCAATCGCTTCACCATCTGTTCACCGTCCATCATTGCCAAACACGGTCTCGAAGCCACGCAGCACCTCGCGCAGCGAGAGGCCGGGATGCTCCAGCTCCGTGGACCAGCGCATCAGCTCACGCCACTCTCCCAGGCAGTCATCCACCCACAAGGGCTCGTCCAGGCTGATCATGTCTTCCTGGGCCATGTCGGGATGCAGGGCCGCGCAAAGGGCGCGTGTGCTGGCGCCGTGGAAGCTCAGCATCAGCCATTGGGGTGCGCGACGCGGCAGCATCAGCGCCAGCTCCACGCCCTGGTGCTGGACCTGGCTGGCCAGCAGCCGCAGCCAGAAGGCCAAGGCCTGGCTGCGCAGCGGTTCCTCCATGGGCATGGGCAGGCGCAGCCCCTTGGCCAGGGCCTGCGGGCCCTCCTGGCGCAGGGGCTCCAGCAGGATGCCCAGGGCGATCACGCAGCGGCGCAGGTCCACCTGCCGACCGTCGCTGGACATGCCCAGCTCCAGGTCCAGCAAGCCCTGCTCTTCCACCAGGGCCTGCCATTGGGCCCGGCAGGCGGCGTCGGCCGGAGGAACCTCCAGGGCCTGCGTGCGGCCCATGAGGGCCTGGACGGCTTCGTAGCTGTCGGCCCGCACGAGGGATTGGCCCAGCGCATCCAGCGTCTCCCACGCCGGACCCAGCTGCAGGCTGCCCTCGCCCAGCCAGCTCATGGGCTGGGTCGTCGGGAACTGGGCGGTCATGGAGAAGGGGAACAGCCGGCCCGAGGCGTCCTGGCTGGCGCGGATCTGGCCCAGCAGACCGACCTGGCTGCGCGAGCCCAGCACGGCGAAGTCCACTGGCGGGCACGTTTCCCAGAGTAGGCGCCAGCGCACGTCGTGAGCCAGGCGGGCCAGGGTCTGGGAGAACCAGGGGTCCAGGCGAGCGATCAGGGCCTGACCGGTGCTGGAGCGGATGAAGTCGCCACGGCAGGGCAGCTTGCCGAAGTAGATGAGGGGCCAGGCGGAGGCCAGTGTGCTCATCATGGCTCAGCCTCCGTTCGCCGGCGTGGTGCGGGTGGCGCCCGCATTGGCCTGACGGGCCTCCCCGCCGAGTTGGCCCACGACCTGGGCCGGCAGGGTCAGGCCTCGCAGGGCGGCCATGCCGCTCATGCCTGGCGATGCTCCGGCCGTGGCGGGCCCGCCGGTGCCGGCGGCCTGGCGCACCAGGCGCAGCATCACGGCCACGCTGAGCCTGCCCTGGGTCCAGCGCAGCTCGTGCAGGCCCTCGGGCGTCTTGCGCTTCTGGGCCGCTTCCACCATGCGTTGCAGGCCCATGCCGCCGGGCTCTTCCAGGAAGCTCACCGGACGACCCTCGAAGTCGACCCCGCTGATCTTCACGCCGGGCGCACCCTGACGCGAGGGCGAGACGAAGCTGACCCATTGCGGCGCGCTGTTGCGGTAGCGCAGGACCTGGCCGTCGATCTCCAGCGTGTATTCGCTCAGGCCGGGCGCGGGCAGGGCCTGGATCTCGAACTGGGTGGCGTCAGCCGCCGCTCCCCCGCCGGCGCCTGCCGTGGCTGCCGAGCCGCCGGCGGCTTCACCGCCAGCCATCCAGCTGCCGAAGGCCGTGCTGAACTCGGGCAGCAGGCGGATGCCCTGCTCGCCCCAGGTCCGGGCCTGCAGGGTGTCGCCGCGGCGATTCACCAGGCCTGCCAGGGTCTGGTCCGCGAACTTGGCGATGGCGCCCTGGGCGCCGAAGACCTTGGCGATATCGGCCGGCGCTGCCTCGATGCGTGAACTGGAGGAGAAGGGGTACTTGCCGGCCAGCTGCTTCTGGAAGGGCTCGTAGACCTGGGCCTGCCAGACGCGGTTGATCTCCTGCTCGGCAGTCGGCACCAGCACGGCGAAGGATTGCTGCAGCGGCCGCACCAGCATGGGCCGCAGCACGGCGCGCGTGTTGTCGGGCATGCCGCTGAGCATCTGCTCGTCCACCAGCTTGAGGGCGTCCACCAGTTCCGAGCCCTGGCCTTCCAGCGTCAGTTGCAGCAGCTGGCGCGCGGCGGGGCCGGGGTCGCCCTGGTTCTTCATCTGGTTGAAACGGGCGCGCAGCTTGCCCAGAGATTCCAGGTAGGACTTCAGCAGGGCCGACTGGCCATCGGCCGCCACCATCACCCGCTGGAGACTGCCGAACTCCTTGCCGATGGGGCCCAGCGCGATCTCGGCCTTGGGGGCTTCCAGCTTCACCTCGACCTGCACGGGGGCTTGGCCGAAGAGGCGCTGCTTGATCCAGTTGAGCACGCCTTCGCGGCCTTGGGACAGCTTGCCGTTGAGCAGACCGGGGTTGTCCCAGGCGGTTTCATCCCAGACCCGCTGCAGCACCTTGCCGATCGGCGACTGCTGGGGGTCGCCCAGCACGTTCATCTGCTGCTGTGCCTGTTCGAAGCTCGCGAACTCCGGCACGCTGATGTCCTGCACGAAACGGCGCCACTCGGACGCGTACTCGGCCTTGTAGAGCTGGACCAGGGCGCGCTTCACCTGTTCGGGGCTGCCTTCCAGGGTGAGGTCGTCGCGCTGGGCCGTCTTGAGGACCCAGTCCTCGGCCTGCAGCTCCTTGTTGGCCGCATCGTCGATGGCGGACTGCACATAGCCGGTCCAGGCCTCGCGGGTGAAGGCGCCGCTGACCACGCGACTGCCCTGCAGGCTGCTGCGGCCGGCATCGCCCACGATGCGGGCCACGGATACCGGCGTATAGCGCGCAGCGGCCCGGGCGCGGATCTCGGCGTAGACACGCTCGCGCGCCGGCAGGCCCTTGACCACCTGGCGCAGTAGCTCGCGGGACTGGTCGACCACGCTGTGGTTCATGGCCACCGCCGGGAAGCCGGGGCGGTTCAGCTGCGTACCCATGAAGGCCAGCAGCTTCTCGGCGCCGCGCACCAGTTCCTCGCGGGACTGGCCTTCGCGATTGGCCTCCAGCCACTGGCGCCAGAAGCGCGTCACCTGGTCGCTGAACACGCTGGGCTCGATGCGCTCGGGCTCGGCCAGCATCAGGTAGGCCTTGAGGGCGTTGTAGGCCTCGTCGGCATTGAGAGCCGAGGCCTGCTGGTACAGGGTGGACGCCGGCCGCGCGGCCGCTGCGGCAGGCGCCGTACCGGCCGGTGCCGAGGCGCCGGCGGCCGGGGTGGCCGCCTGCAGGTCCTGCGCACTGTGACGGGCGACCTCGCGCAGATAAGCCTCCATCTCGCCAGCAGCCGGCTTGAGCACGAGTTCCTTGAGCCCTGCCAGGTACTCGCGGCGCAGCTGCTGCTCCACCGCCTGGCCCTGGAACAGGCCGAAGGACAGGCTCCAGGGGCGCTCGCGCTGCAGGGTCTCCAGCTGGGCGAGGCGGTCGGAGATGAGCTCCAGTGCCTCCATGCGCGCGGCGACGTCGGTGCGGCCCTTCTGCAGCATCTGCACCTTCTGCAGGTCGGCCTGCACGCTGGCCACCCACTGGCGGTTGCCCATATAGGACCAGGTCCACAGGCTCAGCAGCAGGCCCAGGGTCAGGGCGCCGCCGGCAAAGCTGGCCATGCGCAGCCGGACCTTGTGGCGCGAGGTGTACTGGCGAACCAGGTTGCGGTCCTCGAAGATGACCTTGGTGAACAGGTCCTTGAGGAACATGCCCTGGGCGGTGGGGGCCTGCTTGCGCAGGGCCGGCAGCGATCCGCTCAGGCGGAAGCGCTGGGCGACCTTCTCGGCGCAGCTGCTGCGCGATTCCCCCTCGATGACGGCGCAGGTGAAGTAGAAGCCCCGCAGCACCGGGCAGAACTGGTAGGGGTTGTCTTCGAACAGGGTGGCCACGAAGCTGCGCAGGGCGGGCTTCAGGGATGCGAATTCGTCGGGGAAGGCCAGCAGGCCCGGCGGCAGCTCTTCGCCGCGATGCAGGCTCAGACGAGCCACGCTGGCGGCCTTCAGGCCATCGACCAGGGTGTCGAAGTGGCTCTGGAAGCGCTGCAGGGCCTGGGCGTTGGTCTGGTCGTCATAGGGGAGGGTGGCCCCCCAGGCCTTCTCCTGCTCCTCGGGCTGGCTGCCCTCGAAGAACTCGGTGAAGCCGGCGACCAGGTCCGCCTTGGTGAAGACCAGGTAGACCGGCGCCACGACCTCCAGGGTCTCGGTCAGCTCCTGCACGCGCTGGCGCAGGCGCTTGGCCAGGTCGACGACGGCATTGGCGGGCTGCCCACGCAGCTCTGCCAGGCTCACGGCGATCAGGATGCCATTGATCGGCGCCTTGGGCCGGTGCTTGCGCAGCAGGCCCAGGAAGCTGCGCCACTCGGCACGGTCTTCCTCGTAGACCGAGTAGCGGCCCGCGGTGTCCAGAAGGATGCCCTGGGAGGTGAAGAACCAGTCACAGCTGCGGGTGCCGCCCACACCCTGGATGATGTTCTCTGATGGATCGCCCAGCGGGAAGTGCAGGCCCGAGCGCGCCACCGCCGTGCTTTTGCCGGCCGCGGGATTGCCAATGATCATGTACCAGGGCAGCTCGTACAGCGCCGCCGAGCCGCGGTGCTGGCCGATGCGGGAGGTCTTGAGCATGCGGATGGCATCGCGCATGCGCTCGCGCAAGTCCTGGGCCTCGGCCTGCTTGTGGGCGCCGAGCGCATGGCCGGCGGCCACGGCCTGCTGGTCCACGGCCTGTTCGAGCGCCTGCGCCGCGCGCCGCTCCTTGCGCCAGCGCAGCAGCTGCACGCCGCCCCAGACCAGCACGGCCAGGAGCAGGATCAGCAGGGCCCAATACAGCGTCAGCTGCAGCGTCTCGGCCCCCAGGAAAAGAAAGGCTGCCAGGGCAGCCAGGCCGATCACCGCGATCACTCGCGTGTCGAACAGAAAGGACCAGAGTCGTTGCATTTGCTAACCAATTTGTTCGCTGCCCGTTTGGCGACGGGTGCGCCCAGCCATCGCCGTGGCGGCGTGGCCCTCCCATGACGCGTGTGTAGGAATTCTTCTCGTCAGTTCATGCGCGCCCGGCATGGCGGTGAAGCAGCGGGACGGATGAATGCGCGGAAAGCCCCATGAACACGGGCCGTTGCGGGCGGAGTCTATCCAGCGGGTGTGCAGTTCCGCACGCGTGCCTGCGTCAAGCTGTGAGGCGCTGTAACAATCAATGCAAGTCCTGCAATGGCTTGCAGTGCTCAGCCACCCGGCGACGCGGCGGCCTTCTTCTCTGCGCCGGCCAGCTCCACGTGGCCATAGTCACGCATGCGCCAACGACCACCCCATCGCAGCCCGTAACGCTCGGATTCTCGGCCAAACAATTCGTAACCTTGCAGCGCCCAGGGGTCGGACTCGCTGATCACCAGGCGGCCGTCGCGCAGGAAGGCGCTGTCGGCGGCCAGCCCATGCTGGTGATAGCTCTGCATGGGGCCGGCCTGCGTGACCTGCGGACCCTGGCGCTGCAGCATGGCCTGGCGCTCCGGGCTGCGGTAGCCTTCCAGCAGCACCATCTCGTAGCCCTGCTCGCGCATGGCCTTGTAGACGGCCAGCAGGCGCTGACGGAAGCCGGCATCGAGCAGCTCCCAGCGACGATCGGCGCTGACGATCTCCACGGCCAGGCCCTCGGCCTGCGCCCGGGCGAAGACCTCCGGCGGCAAGGGCGGCGGCGGCACCAGCTGCTCCCCGGCGAGGAGGGCGGCGAGGCGTTCATCCTGCGTGCCAGGGGTCTGGTCCGGCAGGCTCAGGCGCAGGCGCCAGCCACTCAGCACGACCAGCAGCGGCGGCAGGGCCAGCAAGGCCAGTGCGGCCCACATCCAGGGGCGCATGCGCTGCTTCAAGCGGCCGGGGGCAGGCGCAGCCTCAGCCTGTGCCGGGGCGGCCGACGCGCCAGCGCCGGCGAGCACGCCGCTGGTCCCCATGGTCTCAGGCCGGCCCGAGGCACCGCGGGCAGGGCGGTGGACGCCGAACCAGTAAATGCCCAGGCAACTCAGTGCCACGAGTAGCCAGATGAGGAGTGCAAATGTCACCGGGGTAACCAAGGGTAAGAAGCCACCTGTCGGTCTTCGCGGATGCCGACAATTCAGCGCGCCCTGCGGCGCGCCGCGCATTCCACCATGAGCCCGCGGGCGCTGCAAACAGGAAATCGTGACCGCATGCAGCGTTGCCGTGCACGTCCTGTCCGGACCCTGACCTGTTGGAGTCATTCTTGAGTCGACCTACCCTGCGAGCCACTTCTGCGAATCCGGCCGACCCCGTGCGCGCCAGCGCCCCCGATGCTGGTGACGCCGATGCCGACGGTCTGCTGTCCGTGCTGTCCCTGGAGGACCTGCAGGCACAGGCGCCGCGTCGCCGCAGCGGCGGCTCCATGATCTGGGCCTTGGGCGGTGCGGCGCTGCTGTGCGGCCTGTGGCTGGTCTGGCTGCTGTGGCCTTCCAGCCCTGCAGCGGAGCCGGCGCCCATGGTGCCGGAGTTGTCGACCCGTCCGGCACCTGCCCCCGCCGTGCTGGCGCAGGATCCCGCCCTGGGCTCGCGACCTGCAGCCATCATCGATGCGCCCCAGGACCCCGCGGTTGCCGCAGCCCTGCCGGCCCAAGCGGCCAGCTCGAGTCTGGCGACCCTGTCGGCCCTGCCCGCCAGCGCGAGCCTGCCGGCACAGGCGATGCCGGCCGCTGCCGTCGGCAATGGCGCCCCACAGGAGGCTGGGATGGCCTCCCAGGCCGTGGCTCCGGTGGCGCCTGCCGCCGTGGCGGCTGCTGCTGCGGTGCCGCGGGAGAACCGTCGCGTGGCGTCCAGGGATGCCAGGGAGTCCAAGCGCGCCGCAGCCAAGGCCGAACCGTCACGCAGTCGCGCGGCGGCGGGCGGTGGCAAGGCAGCCAGCGCCGATCCCGATGCGCAGCTGCTGGCGGCCGTCGTCCAGCATCTGGACCAGCAGCAGGCCCCCCATGACTTCAACGAGAGCCCCGAGGCCGCGCCCAAGGTGAACCTGGCGCAGTGCAAGGGCCTGCGAGGGGCGGATGCCAGCCAGTGCCGGGCCCAGGCTTGTGCCGGCCGCTGGGGTGTGGACCGCGCCTGCCCCATGCGCAACGGCGGTAAGTCCTGAAGGTCCTGAGCCGGGAGCGCTGGGCGCGGAACGAGGAAGCTAGGGTCTGCTGGGGCAGCCCTGCACGCCCGCACGCCGCGGCAACGGCCACTTGCGTGGCGATGCCTGCTGGTGTTGATGGCCGGCACTGACAGCCCATGACGTGCAACCAAGCCGCCGCCTTCCGGGCAGGCGGCATGAGGCCGTGCTGCCCGGTCAGGGCAGCTGGATGGTCACATGGGCCTGGCGCGGCGGCAGCTGAACCAGCTGCTGGTAGGGGGCCAGGTCTTGCTCGGTCTGGTGCCGCAGGCCGGTGCGCAGGCCGAGGTAGGCCAGCAGGGCCAGCAGGGCGAAGCCGCTGGCCACCGCCCACACGGGAATCTCGGTGCGCAGCACATGGATGATGCGGTCAGGAGCGCGCCAGAACGGCGCCAGCTCGCGGCGGCCGCCCTGGTGCAGCTGGATCTCGTCACCCAGCCGAGCGATCAGGAAGGCGAGCTTCTCCCGGCCTTCCAGCACATACATGCCCTGGAAGCCCAGCAGCAGGCACATCTGGTAGACCTCCAGCGAGGGCAGCCGGCGGGCGCCTTCGCGGCGCAGGTTCTCCAGGTGCTGGAAGAACTGGTCGCCTGCCAGCTGGTCGCCGAAGCACTCCAGCTGCAGCGGGCGCAGCTGCCACACGGCGGCAAGGGGGCCGTGGCCCTGCAGCACCACCTCGTCCAGCAGGGCGCAGAAGGCGTACTTGCTGAGGTGCACGTCCTCCGCGCTGGCGCCGCTGCGCTGGGCCTGGCGTTCGAAGTCCTGAAGAAAGCGCAGGACAGCCTCGCGGAAAGCGTCGGCGTCCGTACTGCTCTGGCCACTGCGCAGCAGGAAGATCAGTGTGAAGCCCTCGGCCATGAGGTCCACCAGCCTTGCCGGCCGCGTGAGGGCGCCGGCAGGGGCGGGGGCAGGGCGTTCCGGGGCGAGGCTGGGGACGGCGGCGTTCATGGGTTGATGGCGATCAGATCGGTCTGGAGCTCGGGGATGCCCGAGGGCGCGTAGAGGCACAGCGCGCGGGCCTGCATCATGCGGTCATACAGCGGGCCGCGCGCCTCGATCAGGAAGTAGTAGGTGTTGGGCTTCACGGGCACGGCCGAGGGCACCTGGGGCTGGTGCTGCAGGCGAAGGCCCGCCATGGCCGAGAGCACCAGCTTGGCCACGTCGTCCGGTGCGCCGATCTTGAGCCGCATGGGCATGGTCTCGACCAGCTCCTGCGGCGGCAGGCTGCTGCGGATGCCCAGCAGGAGCTGGGTCTGGGCGCCGATGAAGTCGCTGTCCAGCCGCGCGTGCCAGTAGCCCGGGCGCTGCTCGAGCAGGGCCAGGCTGAGGTGGCGGGTGGAGATCACGGTGTCCAGCAGCTCGCGGATGATGAGCTCCAGCTTGTCGAAGCCGGCGCCCGGGTTCTCGTGCTCGTAGACCGGCAGGTCGGCCAGGCGGTAGGACTTGGCGAAGGTCAGCAGCGCCCCGGCCAGCGAGAGCAGGCCCTGGAACAGGCGCTCGGGGTGCAGCTGGGGATGCCAGTGCAGGTGTGCCAGCTCGGCGAAGGCGCGGCTGGCGGTGTGCAGCAGCCAGAAGGAGGCCACGTCGCCGGAGCGGAATTCGATGAAGTCCTTGGAAGGCTCGCGGTGGAAGCCGTAGAGCGCGTCCACCTTGGCCTGCAGCATGTCCAGCAGCTGGCGCAGCCGGCGCTGCAGCAGTGGGCTGCCGCGCAGCTGGAGCAGGGGCGGCACGAATCCGGCGTCCAGCTCAAAGCCGCCCGCGGCGCCACGGCGCACGCGCAGCAGGGGCAGCGTGATCAGGCCGGAGCGGGGTTCCAGCTCCGAAAGCAGTCGCAGCGACTTGCGCAGCACGGTCAGCTCGGCCTCGGCGGCCTGCGTGAAGACGTCGCGGGTGGCTTGCTGGTCCAGCACATAGCGTTCCGAGCGTGCCGCCTCGCGGCTGTCCGCCACATTGCTGCCTGCGCTGCGCAGGGGTGCCAGGGCCAGGTGGAAGACCATCTCGGTCTGCTGCACCGGCCAGTCAGCCAGGCTGACGGCTGCGGGCAGCTCGTCCTCGCCGGGGGCATCCACGAGCTCGCCGTCGGGCATCACCACGCGCAGCTCGTCCACGCGCAGCAGGCCGGCGGCCAGGGATTCCTCGTCCACCTTCAGCTGCATCAGGCCGTGGGCATAGGGATGCAGGGCGCGGCTCATCTGCACCAGGCGCCATTCGTGATAGGCGTCCTGCTGCTGGAAGTGCTGCGGGCGAAGGAACAGGCCTTCGCCCCACAGTGGTTTGCTGGCTTGCATGGGCTTGGATCCGGGCTGGGCAGTTCGGTGAGGGGCTGGTGGCTGGGTCAGGAGCAGAAGGGCGGCGTGCTCTGGGCGAAGGCGCGATTCACGCCCACGGGCTCACCCTGCTGGACGCTCAGCGCGCAGGCATGGGCGCCCAGGATCAGTCCCTGCGGCGAGAGGCCCTCGGTCTTGAAGGCATAGCGCCAGCGTTGCGGGGCGGGCGCCAGGAACAGGCCCACCACGCCCACGAAAGGCTGCTCGGGCTCGAAGCTCTCCTCGACGCGCAGCGCCTGCCCGGGCACGAGCTGGACGTCACGCACGCTCAGCAGCTGCTCGCCCAGGACCTCGCGTTCGCGCTCCTTGTTGCCGAAGGTGTCGTAGGGAGCCGAGAGAAAGGCGTCGGCCTGCTTGAGCTTGTAGATCCGCACCCAGAGGCCCAGGGAGCGGCCCTTGGCATCGAGGTTGAGGGAGGGGCTGGCCTGCAGCCGGATGGGCAGGGGCAGGGCCTTGCTGGGCGGCGGCTTGGGGGCTTCAGCCTTTTTCAGGACGCCGACGGCCTCCAGGGCCTTGTCCAGGGTCTCGCCGGGCGCGCTGGCGCATCCCGCGAGCGCGCATGCGCCCAACAGTGCCATGCCGGCGCCAAGGCCGCGCCACGGGCTCCCTGTCTTGTCCATCCCCTGCGCTCCCTCGCTCTTGTGTCGGTACTTCACGGCGTGGATTGTGGAGTGCCGGGCCAAGCCGGGCCCGCGCTAACTCGAAACAGAAGCGCATCAAGTTGTTGCGAAAAGCTACTGGCGTAACCCAGTCTGTGAGCGCGATTTACCTGTGTGCAATCGAGGTTAGATGTGAAGTTGTGCACAAAACTTCCGTTTACATCTGTAACCCCGACGCCGCTGGGCCAGAGCGGCGGCGGCCAACAGAATCCACCGGGATCGCGTCGCCTCCTGCCTGTGCAGCGGGCATTCACCGACCTTGAGTTCCGCGAGTCGTCCGCCAGAGACGCCAGCGGCGCTCGCGACAGGCCCAGTTACGAGGGAGTTATCCATATGCAGTTCCGTTTCGAGCCCCGTCTGCGGGCCCTATGCCTCGCCTTTGCCGTCCTCGGTCTCTCCGCCTGCGAGACCATGCCCCGCGAGGGCAAACCCGCTCCCGTCGCAGAAATCCCCCTTGACGTGCGCATCCAGGATGCCCGCAAGCTGCTGGCCGCCAACGACGTCGCGGGCGCCCAGTCCGCGCTCCAGGAGGCCGCGCGCCTGAACCCCGGCAGCGCACGTCCCTGGCAGGTCCTCGCCCAGATGCACTTTGACGCCGGCAACTATGGCGCGGCCATCGTGGCCAGCCAGGAAGTGCTCGCGCGGGATGCCAACGACACCACCGCCAACAACATCATCGCTGTCTCCGGACTGCGCTCGGCCGTCGCGGCCATCGCCTACCTGCGCCGTGTGGACGGGATCCACGGCAGCGCGCGTCAGGAATCCGAACAGCTGGCCGAGCGCCTGCGTGACACCCTGGGCCTGCCGGTGCTGGTGCCGGCCCCGGAGTCCGTGGCCGCCAAGCCCGCCCCGAGCCCCCGCCGCACGACGGTGAAGCCCGCCGCACCCGCCGCGCCCGGCGCAACGGCGGCTGCGCCTGCGAGCACCAAGCCCGTGGCTGCCGCGCCGGCTGCGCAGCCCGCCAGCACCGCCGCAGCCCCCAAGCCGGCCGCAGCGACGGCAGCGAAGCCTGCGCCCGCGCCGGCCACGGCAGGCGCCACCGCACGCGATCCCTTCAGTTCCCTCAAGTAAACGCCTCACCCGGGAGAGACGGCCATGGCCAAGAAAGAAAGTGTTCAGAAGCGCCTGGAAAAGGTGCGCCCGCCCCGCGTGCAGCTCAGCTACGAGGTGGAGATTGGTGACGCCATCGAGGCGAAGGAGCTGCCCTTCGTCGTCGGCGTGATGGGGGACTTCTCCGGCAAGCGTGATGCGGATGCGCCGCTGCCCAAGCTGAAGGACCGCAAGTTCGTCAACGTCGACATGGACAACCTGGACGAGGTGATCGACGGCATCACCCCGCGCGCCAGCTACCGCGTCAAGAACACGCTGAGCCCCGAGGGCGGCGAGTTCGCCGTGAACCTGGAGTTCCACAAGCTGGATGACTTCCGCCCGGAGGCCGTCGTCGAGCAGGTGGAGCCGCTGCGCCGTCTCCTGGAGGCCCGCACCAAGCTGGCCGACCTGCGCAACAAGCTCGCCGGCAACGACAAGCTCGAGGATCTGCTGGCCGACGTGCTGCGCAGCACCGAGCAGCTGCAGCAGCTGCAGTCGCAGACCAAGGAGAACTGAGATGAGCGTGAGCGCCCTGCAAGACCGCCAAGCCGCCCCGGCCGAAGGCCTGGACCTGCTCGACCAGATCGTCACCCAGAGCAAGGTGGCCCGCTCGGAGACCGAGCACCAGCGAGCCCGTGACATCATCACCGAGCTAGTCCGCGAGGTGATGGACGGCACCGTGGTGGTCTCTGACAACCTCAGCGCCACCCTGGATGCCCGCGTGGCCGAGATCGATGAGCTGATCAGCCGCCAGCTCAGCGAAGTCATGCACCATGCCGATTTCCAGCGCCTGGAAGGCAGCTGGCGCGGCCTGCACTACCTTTGCCAGCAGACCTCCACCAGCTCGCAGATGAAGATCCAGCTCTTCAATGCGCAGAAGAAGGAGCTGGTCAAGGACTTTCGCACCGCCATCGACTTCGACCAGAGCGCTCTGTTCAAGAAGGTCTACGAAGAGGAGTTCGGCACCTTCGGTGGCGCGCCCTTCGGTGCTCTGCTCGGTGACTTCGACATCACCCGCCAGCCGGAGGACATGTACTTCCTCGAGCAGATGTCGCACGTGGCCGCGGCGGCCCATGCGCCCTTCATCTCGGCCGCATCGCCCGAGCTGATGGGCCTGGAGACCTTCTCCGACCTGTCCCGCCCGCGCGACCTCTCCAAGGTCTTCGACACCGTGGAGTACGCCAAGTGGAAGTCCTTCCGCGAGAGCGAGGACGCCCGCTACGTGGGCCTGACCCTGCCGCGCTTCCTGGGCCGCCTGCCCTACAACCCGCTGGACGGCACCACGGTGGAAGGCTTCAACTTCGTCGAGGAAGTCGACGGCAGCGACCACAGCCGCTACCTGTGGGTCAACACCTGCTATGCCTTCGGCGCCCGCCTGACGCAGGCCTTCGAGAACCACGGCTGGTGTGCGGCCATCCGCGGTGTCGAGGGCGGTGGCCTGGTCGAGGACCTGCCCACCCACACCTTCAAGACGGACGAGGGCGAGGTGGCGCTGAAGTGCCCCACCGAGATCTCCATCACCGACCGTCGCGAAAAGGAACTCAGCGACCTGGGCTTCATCCCCCTGGTCCACTGCAAGAACACCGACTACGCCGCCTTCTTCGGCGCGCAGTCCACGCAGAAGGCCCGCAAGTACGACAGCGACGCGGCCAACGCCAATGCGTCCCTGTCGGCGCAGCTGCAGTACATGTTCGCGGTGTGCCGCATCGCGCACTACCTCAAGGCCATGATGCGCGACAAGATCGGCAGCTTCGCCTCCGCCGCCAACGTCGAGGACTACCTGAACCGCTGGATCTCGCAGTACGTCACCAGCGATGACGCGGCCTCCCAAGCCACCAAGGCCCAATACCCGCTCCGCGAAGCCTCGGTGCAAGTCTCCGAGGTTCCGGGACGTCCCGGCGTCTACCGCGCCGTGTCGTTCGTTCGTCCGCATTTCCAGCTGGACGAGCTTTCGGTCTCGTTGCGGCTGGTCGCGGAACTGCCGCAAGGCACCCGCGGCTGATCCGGCACAGACCTCTCTTTCACCCTAACGGGAGCATTTAGAAAATGGCAAAAGACATTTACGTCGACTTTCACAGCAAGGGCGGCGACATCAAGGGGGACTCGCGCGACACCAAGCACAAGGACACCGTCGAGGTGTACTCGTGGTCGCATGTGGTCAAGCAGCCCAAGTCCGCGACGGCCTCGACCGCCGGTGGTCATACCTCCGAGCGTTGCGAGCACGGCGAGATGATCTTCACCAAGGACATCGACGGCTCGACCCCCAAGCTGCTGCAGGCCTGCTCGGCCGGCACCATCATCAACGATGTCAGCATCTACTTCTACCGCGCGCACGGCGGCAAGAACTCTGTCGGCAGCCCCTCGGGCACGCAGAGCCGTCACCAGTACCTGCGCGTGGACCTGAAGAACGTCATCGTCGCTTCGGTGCAGACCACCGTGTCGGCCGAAGGCATTCCTTCTGAAGTGTTCTCGCTCAAGTACTCCGCCGTGAAGTGGACCTACGACGAGCTGAACATCGCTGGCGAGAAGTCTGGCAAGGTCAATATCCAGGGTGCCTGGGACCTGGCCAAGAACGTGCCCAACTTCTCCTGATCCTTCCGAATGGCCCGGTCGCTGTGGCGCCGGGCCGGCCGCGCTGTGCCGTCGCCCGCTTGCGGGCGGGCCGCGCGGCTTGTCTGTCTTCTTGCCTCGAGTTGTTCATGGCCGCGCTGCGACCCAGTCTGCTGGACCGATTGCTGGATACCGAGCCTGTCCAGGCCGGCCTGCAGCAGCTGCAGTCCCTTGCCCGCATCAAGCAGGGCGTGGCCCGGGATCTCGAGATCCTGCTCAACACGCGCCGCGGTCTTGCCGCCGAACAGCTCAGCCCCTATCCGCTGGCCAGTGCCTCGGTCCTGGGCTTCGGCCTGGAAGACTTCGTGTCACTGACCCTGCTGTCCCCCACGGACCGCAGCAACATCTGCCGCGCCATCGAGCGCTGCATCCGGGATCATGAGCCGCGCCTGCGCGCCCTGCGCGTACAGCTGGAGGTCGATCATTCCAACCGCCACGCGCTGCGCTTCTCCATCCATGCCGTGCTTCAGCTGCATGCGCTGAGCGAGCCGGTCAACTTCAACGCCGTCCTCAGCACCATGACCCAGCAGTACGCCGTGCGCAGCGAGGGTCGCGGGCATGAGCAGCTCGCCAGCCCCGTCCTGGCCCATTACGCCTGAGGCGCCCGCGCATGGATGATCTGCTGCCCTATTTCGAGCAGGAACTGGCCTTTCTGCGTCGCCAGGGCGAGTCCTTTGCCCGGCAGTACCCCAAGCTGGCCGGCCGGCTGACGGTCTCGGGCGACCTGTCCGATGATCCTCACGTCGAGCGAATGATCCAGTCCTTCGCCCTGCTCAGCGCACGGGCGCACAAGCGGCTGGACGACGACTTCCCGCTCTTCACCGAGACTCTGCTGGATGTGCTGTACCCGCACTATCTGCGCCCCTTTCCCTCCTGCGCCATCGCGCAGCTGGAGCCGGCGCCGGGTGCCATGCTGCCGGCTGGTGCTGTGCTGCAGAGCCGCCAGGTGCAGGGTGTCAACTGCCGCTTCCGCAGCACGCATGTCGTGCAGAGTCCACCGGTGCGCCTGAGCGCACTGCGCTTCTCCGCCACCGTCCATGCGCCGCTGGGCACCCGCCTGCCGCCGCAGCTCAGCGCCATGCTGAGCCTGACGCTGCAGATCGATCCCTCCTGGCAGCCGGACGAGCCCCTGCCGTCCCGGCTGCGTGTCTACATCGACGGTGAAAGCGCGACGGTCTGCGCGCTGCGCCACGCCTTGTGCCAGCAGACCCGCGCCCTGTACCTGCAGCAGGCCGATCGCGAGGCCTGGGCCTGCCTGGGCCAGGGTGAGGAACCCGACTGGCGGCCGCGCCTGGCCGGCTTTGCGCCTGAGGAGGCCCTGCTGCCGCCGGATTCCCGCAGCAGCCCGGCCTATCGACTGCTCACCGAGTACCTGGCCTTCCCGCAGAAGTTCCAGTTCGTGGACCTGCCCCTGCAGCGCTGCCATGTGGCTCTGCGCAGCGGCCGGCCCTTCACCCTGCACTTCCTCCTGGGCGGGCTGCGGGCCGATGGCGAGGAGGCCCGGCTGCTGGACGGCGTGGGCGTCGACCACCTGCAGCTCGGCTGCGTGCCGGTGGTCAACCTCTTCGAGCAGCATGCCGACCCGGTGCGCGTCGACCATCGCCAGGCCAGCTACTCCGTGCTGCCGGATGCGCGCCGCGCCGCCTGCTACGAGGTCTACTCGCTGAGCCGCGTGCAGCGCGTCCGCAAGACCGAGCAGGGCGAGCAGGTGCAGACCCTGCGGCCTTTCTATGGGCTCGGGCACAGCTTCGAGTCCGAGGCCGGTGAGCCCGGCTTGTTCTACCACCTGCAGCGGGATTCGGAGCTGGCCAAGCTGAGCCCGGGCCACGAGCTGCAGATCAGCCTGGTCGACCCGGCCTTCGATCCGGCCGTCCTGCTGGGCGAGACCCTGTCCATCGACGTGCTGGCCACCAACCGCGAGCTGCCCACGCTGCTGCTCATCGGGCAGGCCGGCGGCGACCTGACGCCGGAAGGCGGTGGCAGCGTGCGGGGCCTGCGCCTGCGCAGCCGGCCGACCGCGCCGCTGCGCTTCACCCGTCAGCGCGGCACGCTGTGGCGGCTGATTTCGCACCTGAGCCTCAACCACCTGTCCCTCAGCGAGGGCGGCATCGAGGCCCTCAAGGACATGCTGCGCCTCTACGACCTGCCGCGCAGCCCGGTCAACCGGCGCCTGATCGACGCACTGCAGGCCGTGCGTTTCGAGGAGTCCACCGCCTGGATGCCCGGCAAGCCCTTTGCGAGCTTCGTGCGCGGCCTGGACATCGAGCTGCTGATCGATGAAGACGGCCATGTGGGCACCGGCATGGAGCTGCTGGCGCACGTGCTGGACCACTTCTTCGCGCTGTTCGCCCACGTCAACAGCTTCACCCGGTTGCGCCTGCGCGGCCACCGGTCCAAGGAGCTGCTGTTCAGCTTCCCGGCGAGGAGCGGATGGCACGCCCTGCTCTGATCGACCGCCTGGCGCAGCAGCCCCAGGGATTCGGCTTCTTCCAGGCCGTGCGCCTGCTGGAGCACTGGCTGGCGCGCCGCGCGAGCCCGTCCGGCGCCGCGCGCCCGCTGCCGCTGGAAGCGCCCAAGGGCTCGGTGCGGGCGTCGTCCTCGCAGGCCGTGCGCGAGCGGCTGCGCTTCATCAACCATGTCGCGCTGGACTTCCCGGCCAGCGAGGTGGCCTCCCTGCGGCTCAGCGACGAGCCCGGCGTGCCCAGCCAGCTGGCCCCGGCCTTCATCGGCCTGCTGGGGAACTCCGGCGCCCTGCCGCTGAGCTACACCGAGCTGCTGATGCGCCATGAGCAGCGGGAGAAGGACGGCAGCCTGCGCGCCTTCTACGACTGGATCTCGCATCCGGCGGTGGCCACCTTCTACGAGGCCTGGAAGAAGCACCGGCTGCATGTGCAGTACGAGCTCGACACCCGCCGCCAGTTCCTCCCCCTGGTGCTGGCGCTGGCGGGGCTGGGCGAGCCGGGTCTGCGCGAGCGCGTTCTGGGCAGCGAGCACGGCGGCGTCCATGACGAGAGCCTGGCCTTTCACGCCGGCATGCTGCAGCGGCGGCGGGTGAGCGCCGCGGAACTGGGGCCCGCGCTCAGCAGGCACTTCGGCGTGCCGGTGCTGCTGGAGAGCTTCGTGGGGGCCTGGTATGCGCTGCCCGAGGAGCAGACCGGTCGTCTCGGTCAGCGCCAGATGCGCCTGGGCCAGGACACCCTGCTGGGCGAGCGCGTCTGGCAGCGCCATCTGCGGGTGCGCCTGCGGGTGGGGCCGCTGACCCGGCAGCGCTACCGCGACTTCCTGCCCGGTGCACGTGCCACGCGGGCCCTGCGCTCGCTGTTGCGCCTGCTCATCGACCCCTGCATGGAGGTCGAGCTGCAGCCCGTGCTGCGCCGCGAGGACGTCCAGGGCGCCCGCCTGGGCGGTGAGGCGCTGCTCGGCTGGGACAGCCGGCTGGGGCACCGCCCCGCTGCCGCAGACCAGGACGACCTGCGCTTCACGCTCGGCCCGGCCGAGGCCCGTGCGGCCTGAACCCCTTTGACAAAGAACACCAGGAGAGGAACCCATGTCCCAGCATTTGAAGACCCTGATCGCCAAGCTGCACCCCGTCTGCCGCCAGGCCGCCGAGCGCGCTGCCAGCATCTGCATGAACCAGGGCCATTTCGAGGTGGACCTCGAGCACCTGCTGCTGGGCCTGATGGAGCAGCCCCAGGGCGATCTCGTCCTGCTGTGCCATCGCCATGACATCGACCCGCAGCGCCTGAGCCAGGACCTGGAGCGTGCCATGCATGCCCTGCGCCAGGGCAACACCCGCACGCCGGTGTTCTCTCAGAACCTCATGCAGTGGCTGGAGCATGCCTGGCTGATCGCCTCCCTGGACGGGCTGGAGCCGCGCGTGCGATCGGGCCACCTGCTGCTGGCCTTGCTGAACACGCCGGCCCTGGCCCAGCAGGCTCAGGCCATGAGCCCCCTGTTTGCCCGCTTCCGCATCGAGGACATCAAGCACCGCCTGGACGCGCTCACGCAGGGCTCCCTCGAGACCCCGGCCCCGGGCGAAGGCCCCACGGCCACGGCCGGCACGGACGAAACCGCCGAGGCGCCTGCCAGCGCCATGCCGGCCTCCACCCAGGCCCTGGACCGCTACACCACCAACCTCACCCAGCGGGCCCGCGAGGGGTCCATCGATCCGGTGATCGGCCGCGAACCCGAGATCCGCCAGCTGATCGACATCCTCATGCGCCGCCGCCAGAACAACCCCATCCTGACGGGCGAGGCCGGCGTGGGCAAGACGGCTGTGGTGGAAGGCCTGGCCCTGCGCATCGCGTCGGGCGAGGTGCCGCCGCCGCTGCAGGGCGTGGCCCTGCATGTGCTGGACCTGGGCCTGCTGCAGGCCGGCGCCAGCGTGAAGGGCGAGTTCGAGAACCGCCTCAAGCAGGTGATCAACGAGGTCAAGGCGAGCCCGCATCCCATCGTGCTTTTCATCGACGAGGCCCACACCCTGATCGGCGCTGGCGGCCAGGCAGGCCAGAACGATGCGGCCAATCTGCTCAAGCCAGCCCTGGCCCGCGGCGAGCTGCGCACCATCGCCGCCACCACCTGGAGCGAGTACAAGAAGTACTTCGAGAAGGACGCTGCCCTGGCGCGGCGCTTCCAGGTCGTGAAGGTCGAAGAGCCCAGCGAGCCCCTGGCTGCGGCCATGCTGCGCGCCATGGTGCCGCTGATGGAACAGCACTTCGGCGTGCGCGTGCTGGATGAAGCCATCGAGGACGCGGTGCGCCTCTCTGCCCGCTACATCAGCGGCCGCCAGCTGCCCGACAAGGCCGTGGGCGTGCTGGACACCGCCTGCGCCAAGGTGGCGCTGGGCGGCCATGCCCGGCCCGCGCCGCTGGAGATGGTCGAGCGCGACCTGCGCCACCTGGATGGCGCCATCGCGGCCCTGGAGCGCGAGCTCGCCGCCGGCGCGCCGCACCAGGATCGTCTGCAACAGATGCGCACGGAGCGCGAGGCCCTGCAAGCCCGCGAGGCGCAGCTGCGGGCCCGGCTGGAGCAGGAGCAGGCCCTGGTGCAGCAGATCCAGGCCTTGCGCCGACAGCTGGAAGACGAGAAGGCCGCCGAGCCTGCTGCACTGGGCGAGCCAGCGGCCGAGGCTCCGGCAGGCCGCCGCCGCCGCGGTGCCGCCCAGGCCACGCTGACGCCCGCGCAGGCCGAGCTGCGGGCCCTGCAGCAGCAGCTGGACACCCTCCAGGGCGACGAGCCCCTGCTGCCTCTGCAGGTGGACCGCCGCGTGGTGGCCGACATCGTCTCCGGCTGGACCGGCATCCCGCTGGGCCGCATGATCAAGGACGAGCTGCAGGCCGTGATGCAGCTGGAGTCCAGCCTGCAGGAACGCGTCATCGGGCAGGACCATGCGCTGGCCGCGATCGCGCAGCGCGTGCGCACCGCCCGCGCCCAGCTGGAAGACCCGAACAAGCCCAAGGGCGTGTTCCTGATGGTCGGCCCCTCGGGCGTGGGCAAGACCGAGACCGCCCTGGCCCTGGCCGAGACGCTCTTCGGTGGCGAGAAGAACCTCATCACCATCAACATGAGCGAGTACCAGGAGGCGCACACCGTGAGCGGCCTCAAGGGCTCGCCCCCCGGCTACGTGGGCTACGGGGAAGGCGGCGTGCTGACCGAGGCCGTGCGCCGCAAGCCCTACAGTGTGGTGCTGCTGGACGAGGTCGAAAAGGCTCACCCGGACGTCCTCGAGATGTTCTACCAGGTCTTCGACAAGGGCTGGATGGACGACGCCGAAGGCCGCGAGATCGACTTCCGCAACACCCTGATCCTGCTGACCTCCAATGTCGGTTCGGCCCAGGTCATGCAGGCCTGCATCAACAAGCCGGCCAGCGAGCGGCCGTCCGTCGAGGCCCTGGAGGAGCTGCTGCGCCCGGCCCTGTACAAGACCTTCAAGCCGGCCTTCATCGGCCGGACCAAGGTGGTGCCCTTCTATGGCCTGGACGACGACACCCTGGCCGCCGTGATCCGGCTGAAGCTGCAGCGCATCGCCGAGCGCATCCAGTCGCACCACCAGGCCGAGATGAGCTTTGACGACGCCCTGGTCGAGGCGGTGCTGGCCCGCTGTACCGAGGTCGACACCGGCGCCCGCAACATCGATCACCTGCTCAACGGCACCCTGCTGCCCGCGCTGGCCGCCCAGATGCTGGGCCGCATGGCCGAGGGCAAGGCCATCCAGCGCGTGAAGGTCGGCGTGAACGCCAAGGGCGACTTCGCCGTCAAGGTGCAATGATTCGCCACTCACGAGGAGCCCATTGCCATGAGTGACATCAGCGATCCCACCCTCGCGCAGTGCGCCGCCCACTGCCTGCCGGGCGACTGGCAGCAGCAGCAGGGCCAGGCCCTGGCCAGCACGGGCGCCGAGGCCTGCGGCCTGCCGGTCCTGCTCGTGCAGGCGCTGCAGCAGGCCCACCTGGGCCTGCGCGACCAGTCCCAGGCCCTATTGCGCCAGATGCAGCAGGGCTGGTGGAGCCTGCGCTTCGATGACGGCCCGGGCAATGCCGCGCTGAGCCTCAGCGCCATCGCACCCTGGCAGCTGGAGGTGCGCGCGGGTGCCCTGCAGCTGCGTGCCCTGATCCATCCGCAGCCCCTGCGGCTGCTGGCTCTGCAGGTGATCTGAGATGGGCGGCCCCGTCTACCGCGTCGTCCGTCCGGATGGCCGCGTCGAGTTCACCGACACCCCGCAGGGCGCTGGCACCGTCGAGGCCGTGCGACCCGGCCAGCAGGCGCGCACCCGCAGCGACGAGCAGAACAAGCAGGACTACGACGAAGCCAAGAAGCTGATCAAGGAAGCGCAAAAACGCATCCCGAAGATCAACGACTACCTCGACTACCTCAGCTACCTGCGCAGCAACAGCCCGCGCAAACTGGACCTGGTGCTGCAGGAGCTGCAGAAGTCCGACCCCAAGGCCTGGCTCGCCCTGCAGAAGTACCCTCAGTTCCGCCCGCTGCGCGACACCCTGGTCGGCGTGAAGGCCGGGGAGCGAAGCCTCACCGCCGGCCTGGGCCTGGCCACCGGCAGCTTTGGCGGCAGCGCCGAGAAGTGGCTGGAGTCCAGCGTCAAGGAAATGATGAAGCGCGACCGCTGGGGCCCCTACGCCGATGTGCTGGGCGCCAAGGCCAGCACCCTGCCGGCGCCCAAGGCACCCACGTACTCCAACTCGCGCCTGGGTCAGTACCTCAAGGTCGAGGACGCCCGCCAGGCGGCCGCGGCCAAGCAGAGCGCCAAGGAACTGGAGTCGGCCCGCGCGGGCATACGCACGGCGCGGGCGACGGCGGCGACGCGGGTGCTGAATCCCCTGCTGGACCTCGGCATCGGGGCGCTGGACCCGGACGTGTTCCGCGGCATCTCGGCCATCGAGGGCATGCGCCTGGGCAAGAAGCTGGTGGACAAGGGCATCCTGGAGCCCGAGGAGGCCCTGGAGCTGCGCAGCCTGATGGCACAGGGCAAGTTCGACGAGGCCCGGGCGCTCATCGACCAGGGCATCAAGCGCAAGGGAGGGCAGTGATGGGCGCACCTCGCCTCGCCCGCCTGCTCATCGGCATCGCCTGCCTGCTGATGCTGCCTGTTGCGCACGCCCAGGCGCCCGCGGCAAAGGCCGCAACAGCGTCCGCGCGCCAGGCGCTCAGCGCGGCGGAGCGGCAGGCCTGCGAGGCCCTGCTCGCCGCGCCGTCCTCGCGCCTGGTGGCCGGGCGTCCCTCCTCGGACGCCCTGTTGCGCCTGGTCTCCGAACAGACGGAGCCCCAGGTCCTGCGCCGCCAGCTGCAGGGGCAGGACCTCGACCGCACACGCGGCACGCAGGGCCTCACCCTGCTCGACCTGGCCGCCGGCGTGGGCAACCATGCCGCCGTGCGCGTGCTGCTGGACCTGGGCGCCAGGCTCCCCTCCAAGAGCGCTTCAGGCGACACCGCCCTGGATCACGCCATCCTGCAAGGCCAGGCCGCCACGGCCTGCCTGCTGATGCAGCAGGGGGCCTCGCTGAGCGATGCACGCCAGAAGCCCTACCTGCTGCCCGCCGCCCTGCTGACGGAGCGGTCCGCGCATGCGGACTGGCTGACCGGCGCCCTGCTGGCGCGCGGCTTCGATGCCAATGCGGCCATGAGCGGCGATCCGGCCCTGCTGATTGCCGCCGAACTGGGCCATGAGGGCGCCCTGCGCCGGCTGCTGCTGGCAGGCGCCGACCCTCGCCGCAGCAACGCCCGTGGCGAGAGCCTGCAGCAGGTGGCGACCCGCGGCGGGCACGAGGCCTTGCTGCGACGGGTGCTGGCGGCGAATCCGTCCCAGTGATGGACTGGCCGCGCGCATCGAGACCCTGGGCGGGCTGGCCGGGCCTCGTCCTTGGCCTGCTGCTGGCCGCGACCCTGGCTCCAGTGCAGGCCAAGCCCGCGGCCACCGACGCCCAGCTGCTGGAGATGGCTCGCCAGCACCTGCAGGAACCGCTTCGTCAGGCGCTGAGCCAACGGCCGGTCGCGACCCTGCCGCGCCCGACCTGGCAATCGCTGCTGGCCCTGTCTCTCATGCGCCGGGACCTGCCGACGCTGCAGCTGCTGCTCCCGCGTCCGGCCGCGGATCTGAATGCCAGCTTCGCCCTGCGCGAGTTTCCCGAGGCACCTCTGACGCCGCTGCTGCTGGCCGTCATCGCAAGGGCGGAGCCGGAGGCGATCCGGCTGCTGGTGCAGTCGGGGGCCCGCATCGACGGTGCCGATGCCGTTGATGACGCAGGCGGCGTCGCAAGAAAGACCGCACCACTACGCCTGGCCGTGCTGCTGCAGCGACTTCCTCAGGCGGAGGCCTTGCTGGCCCTGGGAGCCGACCCACAGCCCCAGGACGCCCCGGGCGGCATGACGCTCTGGCAGGAGCTGTCACCCAAGGCTGCCACGCTGACGCCCGAGGCCCTGGACCCGTGGGTGCGCTTGCTGCTTGCCCATGGCTGCCCGGTGGACCTGGCGGACGGGCGGGGGCGAACGGGCCTGATGCATGCCGCACGCTTCAATTCGCTGGCCCTTGCACGGGCCCTGCTGGAGCACGGTGCTCGCACCGATCTGCGTGACTACGAGGGGCAAAGCGCGCTGGGCGCGGCGATGCAAGGGGGGCACCAGGACATGGTTGACCTCCTGCTCGTGCATGGGGCGCTGCCCTGATCCCTGCGCTCCGCCCGGTCATGGCGGCCGGCCCTGGGGCGGGCGAAGTTCGCTGCCCGCCCGCTGGGTGTGCGCAACCCCTGAATGGAGGGGCGCTACCGGCGCCACTTCCTAACTTCTCAAGGCTTTAGAAACATTCGCTTGCAGTACGACGCACCTGCTTGCGGACAGTCGCCAGTCCCCTTGAAACAATCTGCCGCTTCTAGGGTTCTTCCGCATGGCGCCAGCAGGAGGCGTTGCGGCGGCTGAGGCCGCTGATGCCGCGAATGCCGCTGACACCAAGGGTTGGCGCTGTGCAGAGGAAGCCGCGGGATGCAAGCAAGGCAGCGCCCCAAGCGGGAGCGCTGTTCATCCAGGGTGGCCTGCACGGAAGTCAGTGCGGCGCGGCCTGGACCAGGGAGGAATCAACCATGTCATCACAAGCGCTGAGCGAAGCCAGCGGCGCGTTGCTGCAATTCATCCGGGGCCAACGCCAGAACGCGCGGCTGCTGCAGCTGCACTTCCCGCGGGACGACGGCCCCTCCGCGCTGATGGTGGCCAACCGCCTGGACGCGACGGAAGGCCTGTCCCGCGACTTCCACTTCGTGGTGGAGGTGCTGTCGGACCAGCCGGACATCGCGCTGAAGGACGTGCTGGGCAAGATGGTGAGCATCGAGCTGCTGCGGGATGACGGCAGCTCGCGCTTCTTCAACGGCCATGTCTTCGAGTTCCGCTTCGTGAAGAACGAGGGCGGCTTCGCGTACTACGACATGGTGCTGCTGCCCTGGCTGGCCTTCCTGCGCCTGACGCGCAACAACCGCCTTTTCCACTTCAAGACGGTGGAGCAGCAGACGGCGCAGCTGCTGGGCGAATGCCCGCATGCCGACTGGCGCAGCCAGCAGCTGGGCAGCGACCCGGTCATGACGGACGCCTGCCAGTTCGACGAGAGCAACTACAACTACCTGCACCGCCGCTGGGAGGCCCTGGGCTGGCACTACTGGTACGAGCACGCCAAGGACGGCCACACCCTGGTGATCAGCGGTGACTCCACCGCCTGCGAGCCCCTGGACGGCGGCGCGGCCGTGCCCTGGAAGGGTGACGCCGGCGTGCGCGAGCCCGGCGTGCAAGGCCTGACCCCCGTGCGCAATGTGGCGAGCACGTCCTTCAGCGCGTCGAGCTTCGACTTCAAGCGCCCGCGCCCGCAGATGGCGGACACGCCCACGCTGAACCAGCAGGGAGACATCCCGCAGCTCGAGGTCTACGAATACGCCGGTGCCTACGGCTATGCCGACGCCGGCGCGGGCCGCGACTACGTGCGCCGCCGCATGGAGGAGATCGAAGCCGCGGCCAAGCACTTCGTGGCCGTGTCCGACTTCCGCGGCATGCAGCCCGGCCGCTACTTCCAGCTCACCGGCCATGTGATGAGCGACAGCTTTGGTCTGGTGGACGATGGTGACGACACCAGCTTCCTCGTGCTGGAGGTGCGCCACAGCGCGAGCAACAACTTCGAGACCCAGCAGGGTCAGGTCTCGCACTACCAGGCCCAGCTGAGCTGCCTGCGCAAGAAGGTGCCCTGGCGCCCCGGGCGCAGCCACAACTCCATCGAGCCCAAGATCTACGGCCTGCAGACCGCGATCGTGGTGGGCCCTGCCGGCGAGGAGATCCACACCGACGAATACGGCCGCGTGCGCGTGCAGTTCCACTGGGACCGCGAGGGCACGTTCGACGACAAGAGCAGCGCCTGGGTGCGCGTGGCCTCGACCTGGGCGGGCAGCAACTTCGGCTTCGTGGCCATCCCGCGCATCGGGCAGGAGGTGCTGGTGCAGTTCCTGGACGGCAACCCGGACCGCCCGCTGATCACGGGCCGCGTCTACAACCAGGACAACATGCCACCCTGGGAGCTGCCGGCCAACAAGACGCAGACCGGCATGCTCAGCCGCTCCAGCAAGGGCGGCGGCTACGAGAACGCCAACGCGATCCGCTTCGAGGACAAGAAGGGCCAGGAGGAAGTCTGGCTGCATGCCGAGAAGGACCAGCGGATCGAGGTCGAGCACGACGAGAGCCACTGGGTGGGCCACGACCGCAGCAAGACCATCGACCACGACGAGACGGTGCACGTCAAGCACGACCGCACCGAGACCGTGGACCACGACGAGACGATCACGGTGCACAACGACCGCAAGGAGCGGGTGGACCACAACGAGACGATCAGCGTGGGGGACAACCGCACGGAGGACGTGGGGCAGAACGAGACCATCACCATCGGGCAGAACCAGACGGTGAGCATTGGGTCCAATCGCAGTGTGACCATCGGCGGGGCCAAGACCGAGACCATCGCGCTGGCCAAGGCCGAGACCATCGGCCTGGCCAAGGCGCTGAGCATCGGCCTGGCCTACCAGACTACCGTCGGCGCGGCCATGAACACGATCGTGGCGCTGAACCAGAGCGCGCAGATCGGCATGAGCAAGAGCACGACGGTGGGCAAGACCTACACCATCGAGGCCGGCGACGAGCTCAGCATCACGGTGGGCAAGGCGAGCCTGACGATGAAGTCGGATGGGACGATCACGATCAATGGGCATACCTTCAGCGTGGGGACCACAGATTCCCAGAGCTTCAATGCCGATGGCGAGATCACCGTCAAGGGCAAGAAGATTCTGGAGAACTGAGGTGCCGTCGACCAATCAACGCCAGGCCCAGCTTGCCGAGGCTGTGCAGGACGGCACGTCCCACCTGGAGGCCGTCGTCCAAAGCACCATGCCGGGCATGGGGCAGATCGTCCTGGGCACCCTGTGCCTGCGCGGCACTGAGCTTGCCCTCAGCACCCCGGCCCTGGGTGAGCTGACGCTGGGAGGCAGCCTGGTGCCCCTGGGTGCCGAACATGTGGGCCGCCAGGTGGCCATGAGCCTGATGTCGGCCCAGTCGGCCCTGGTGCTCGGCTTGGTCTGGGATCAGATGCCGGCATCCGTCCAGGTGAAGGACTTGCGCGTGGACGGTGAGCATCATGTGATCGAGGCTCAGGAGAGCATCGAGCTGCGCTGCGGCGAGGCCGCCATTCTGCTGCTGGCCGACGGGCGCATCCAGCTGCGGGGGACCTACATCACCAGCCATGCCTCCGCCACTCAGCGCATTGTGGGTGGCTCGGTGCATGTGAACTGAGGTCTTGCACATATGCAGATTCATGTTGGAGGCAAGCACTTGATTGCCGACGTGGCTGTGGCACTGGACGTTTCTGGCCGCGAGCATCTGGTGGTGGTCGCCAAGAGCAGCTGGCAGATTCCCATGCCGGGACAGCGACCCAGGCCGCGCATGCCTGAGCCTTTGTCTGTTTCAGACGACTTTTACGGTGAGCCTGGCGCCAGCGCCCTGCGCTATCCCAGTGACTTCGCCCGTTTCAAGCCGCGCTGCGACGTGCTGTTCGACGCATGCGCACATTCACCTACCGGGCAGCCGGTGAAGGAGATGCTTGCCAGCTGGCAAGTGGGGCCCTTGAAGAAGTCCTTGCGCGCCCATGGGCCGCGGCATTGGTTCAGGACACTTGGTGTCAATTCGTTGAGCCCCAGCCAGCCTGCAGTCAGCGTGCCTTTGCACCTCGGGTATGCGTTCGGAGGTTCGGTGCCGCTGAGCAAAGGCGGCGCAGGGACAGGGGAAGCCGACGTCTATTCTCCAAACCCCATTGGGCGAGGCTTTGCAGGCAAGCGTACTGCGGATCAGATCGACACCATGCCCGCCGCGCAGCTGGAAGCCGTTGACCAGCGGCTGAAGTCGCCGTTTGACAAAGTGAGGCCGCAGGCCTTCTCCGCCGTCCCGAGCAATTTCCCGAGCCGCCTTCGGTTTGCCGGAACCTACGACGAGGCGTGGGAGCAGGACGTTGCCCCGTTTTTGCCTGACGACTTCAGCGATGAATTCAACCAGTGCGCGCCTTCTGACCAGCAGATGCCGTATCCCAAGGGCGGGGAGCAAGTCCTCTTGGAGGGCATGCTCAGAGGAATTCCCAGGCTCCAGTTCCGGCTGCCTGACCTCGCCTCTCTGGAGGTTCGGATCCTGCGCACGGATTACAGCGTGGAGGTCGTGCCAGCACCTGCGGACACCTTGTTCTTCGAGTTGGAGCAGGGCCGCTTCAGCGTTGTTTGGCGCGCCAATGCGCCCTTGCGTCGCCGTATCCAGGAAATCGACACAGTGACGATTGGCAAGGTTGACAGTGCATGGTGGGACGCTCGGCGCCTGGGGTTTGAGCAGGAAGGTGGATGCGCCGGATGCGGCGACATGCCGCCCGAGGCGCTTCTTTCTCGGGAGATCGCAGAGTGATCATCGAGAAGCTGAATGCATGGTGGCGCCGCTTACCAAGCGTGGATCCTGCCCAGCCTGGTACTGCGCTGCGCGCACCGCTCTACATCAAGAGCGCAGGCCTCTGTTGCGCTGTAGGCTATGAGTTGGCGGCGGCGCGTGCCTGCATTGCTGCAGGGATGGATCACTTCCAGCAAAGCCATTTCAAGACACACACCGGAGAGCGGGTCCTGGTTGCAGCGATGCCCGAGCGCCGACTGTGGGGTGCCTCAAGGCTGGCCATCTGGCTGACGAAGGCCCTGGAAGATTGCTTGAAGGGCATGCCGGGGCTGAATCCGAGCCGTGTAGCCGTGGTCTGGCTGGCACCAGACCGGCCAGAGTATCCCCTCGACGGCAATCAGTGGGATGTGACGTTCACCAGGGCCGTGGAGGCCTTGAACCTATCCTTCCACCCTGAATCCGGCGTGCTGCCTCTCGGGCGTGCAGGTCTGTCGGATGCACTCGCGCAAGCACAACGGCTGCTGCAGGCCCCTGAGGTCGATGCGGTCCTGCTGGCGGGGGTGGACAGCCTGATCGATGCCGCCACCATTAGCCGGCTGATGGGCGAGGAGCGCTTGCTGGTGCAGCAGAACTCTGACGGCTTCATCCCCGGCGAGGCTGCCGCGGCCGTGCTGTTGCAGCAGGAAAGACCTGACCCGATTGAGCCTGCCGTCTGCGTTCTGGGGCATGCCTCGTCCCAGGAGGAGGGGCGTGTGGATGGCAGCACGCCCAGCCGAGCGCAAGGCCTCACCCGAGCGCTGAGGGCAGCGTTGGCCGAGGCGGCGCTGGACTACCGTGACCTGGACTTCCGCTGCAGTGACCAGAACGGCGAGGCCTTCTACTCACGAGAGTCTGCCAACGCCATGTCGCGCATCGCACCCTCTGGTGGCGACGCACTGGACCTGCTGACCCTGTGTGACAGCCTCGGTGAGGTCGGTGCTGCCTTGGGCCCTGCGATGCTGGCCTATCTGTCGAGGAGCATGCTGCACCCGCTGTCGCCCGGGTCCTGCGGCATCCTTCATCTTGCATCTGACGACGGGCGGCGTGCCGCCGTGGTTGTCGCCACCGTATAAGCGAGCCTGCAATGGAAACTCATGTGTATGCCAACGGGAACGAGGTGTGCTCCAAGGCGGCGGACGGCGTCTCCCGGTGCGCCTTTCCTGATCCCTGTTGGAGTCCCCCTCCCCCCAGTGCCGGTCCGCAGTTGATCCCCTATCCCAATACAGCACTGGCTTCCCAACTCCAGGAGGGCAGCTCCACGGTGTTCATTTGCGGTACGCCATTGGCGCTCAAGAACGTCAGCTTCCTGGCCAACAGCACGGGCAATGAACCCGCCACCATGGCCTTTGCCAAAGGCCGGCAGACCGGCGTCATCAAGGGCAAGGCCTATTTCACGGAGTGGTCTGGCAACGTCAAGGTGGAGGGGCTGAATGTCTGTCGGCACACCGACCCCATGACGCACAACCATCGGTGATCCTGTCATGGCAAGAGCAGCAAATGTGAAGCCCCGCAAGCGTGTGGGTGACAAGGGAGCGGGCAGCAAGCCGCGCAAGGGCGCGCCGTCGGTTGGAAACACGGCGACCTTCCCCTATCTCGATTCCAAGGCCGTCAAGAAGTACTGCGGCAAGGAGAAAGAGCGCATCGAAGAGGCCTGCAAACCGGAGGATGACAATGCCAAGGCCCAGCGCCATGCCAAGCGCTCGGGCCCCTTGAGCAAGCTGAAGCTGCCCAAGCATACGGGTACCGGCAGCGGGGGCACCGCTTGGCTGGGCGACCATTGCGACTTCCTGATGTTCAAGCCCGGAAGTGCTGACGATCTCTTCAAGGAGATGAGCGAGTTGCCGGCCAAGGCAGCCGAGCAACTGGGCATGAAGGCGCTGGAGGCCGTGGAGCAAAAGGCCATTGACGCGCTGGAACGGGCCGTCAAGAAGAAGCTGGCCAAGATGGCGCTCAAGCAGGGCTTCATCCGGGTGGCTTCATTCCTGGGCGGACCGGTCGTCGGGATCGCCGTGAACGTGGCGATGACGGCGGATGCAGCCCGCGACCTGGCGAATGCCATCCACGAGTTTCCCGAGCTCAAGAAGGAGATCGAGAACGCTCGCCGAGCCATCGATACGGCGACTCAGAAGGTCAAGGAGATGGAGTCGCTGCTGGATCGCTACAAGGATCCGAAGACCGGCGCACTCAAGCGCGACGAGTTGGTGTCCGATGCGATGGAAGGTGCCGCGCGCACCAATGACTGCATTACTGCGCGGCGCTGCCAACTGGTGCCCTACAACCAAACGGGCAGTGCCGCTGCATTGAAAGGCAAGGGCTGCTGTCCGGGGCAGACGGGTCACCATCTGCTGCCAGAGGCGATGTTTGACCATTGCAAGAACTACAACGGTTCGCAGCACGCCAATGCGCCAACAATGTGCGTGGAGGGCGCTAACAACAGCTTGGGGTCACACGGGAAGGCGCACAAGTCGCTGCTGAACGTGCTCGACGACAAGCACAGGACGGTGCCCTTCGGGGGCAACATGAAGAAAAGCAGCGCCATTGACGCAGGGGTTGAATCAGTGAGAAAGACTTTTCCGGAATCCAGGTGCAGCGAGGCCTGCCTCAAGGCCCAGCTCAAGGATTTCTACGACAAACTGAATTGCAGGCCCAAGAAGGAATCCGGGATTGCAGGGAATCCAGTTGACAGCGCGGGAGACAGGATATGAGCACTATCTACAAATTCGACGAGTCCTATCTGAAGCGTGCCTTCGACAATCGCTGGGTTTTCGATTGCGCTGTCATTGATCGGCATGCAGTCAGCTTCATCTTGTTCAGCCGAGTGGCGAAAGACGACGGCAATCGGGTGCTGTGCTCCGTTTCCTTTGGTGCCAACGCCAATCTGGAGGGGCGGAAGTACACGGGCTTCCTGTTCCCTTTGCTGGGGACTGCCCCCAACTTGGGCAAGACCTCCGTGATGCTGGGGCGAGTCAAGAGCGTGGCAGTGCACGGGGATGCCGGGGATGGCATGTGGCCGGACATTCCTCGATCAGACCAAGGCCCCTTGAGCTCTGGCCCCAAGAACCTCAGCACCATTGACGGACGCTTGTACGTTTGTGGCGGCTGGCGTCATGTCTGCTATTTGGATGATGATCAGACCTGGGTATCCATCCGTGCCAACCTGACGGACCCCCCTGCAGAAAAGGTGACGGACTATGGTTTTGACGCAATCGCCGGCTTCAATGCCAACGATATCTACGCTGTAGGCGGCGAAGGCGATGTCTGGCGGTACGACGGCAAGCTATGGCGCCAATGTGCCGTTCCCACCAATATGTTGATGGAATCGGTGTGCTGCGCCGGGGACGGAAACGTCTACGTGGGCCTGCAATCCGGCGGCCTGATGCGTGGGCGCGAGGACAGCTGGGAGGTCATCCATGAAGACCGCATGAGTGTGCCCTTCAAGGACATCGTCTGGTTCCAGGACAGGCTGTGGTGCACTTCCGAATACGGCCTGTGGACGCTGGATGCCAAGGGCCGGCTGGTGGATGCCGATGTGCCGCCCGAAGTCCGTGCTTGCGCCGGAAACCTGTCAGCGGCGGATGGCGTGATGTTGCTGGGGGGCCTCGGTGGCGCGGCAATCTGCGATGGCAAGGCCTGGCATCGGCTGTATTGAGTCGCCTGGATTCTGCGAATAGCCCGAAAGCTAGCCATGGAAAACGAACTTCTTGAAAAGGCGTTCCGCATTCATCAGCGCTTGTGCAATCTTGAAAAAGATGAATCGGCCAAGGGGGCGGGGGGCAAGCCACCACAGGCCAATTCAAATGTAGCTGGCCATGCGGCCGGTTTTATGGTTGCCGAAGATGGCTCCAGCTACGAGGAGCTTGGATTCCTCATTGACAGAGGAGCCAGCCCCCGTCTTGTGCATCTTGGCGATCTGACGGTTCAAGGGGACATTACCGGGAAGTGGCTGGCAAAGATTTCCCGGAGTTTGGGCTGCAAAAAGCCGGTACATGACCTGATCGTTGTCGGGAACTTGAAAGTCCTCGGGGATCTGATTGATGATGTCGGCCTGGGCCTTTCGGTGTCGGGTGATGTGGCATGCAACTTTCTGGATTCAGGGCGTGGTCACAAGGAAGTTCTTGGAAATTTGACGTCAATATTCGGAATCCTCGGTCGCGGGAACGATGGCATGCTCAAGGTCGGAGGCGTTGTGAATGCCCCGTACATTGTTGTCGATGACCAGCAGATGCCCCGCACTGCTCAATGTGAATATATCTATATTGAAGGTGCGGAAGGTTTCGAGGCGGAGTCCGTTGGAATCGGGCGCAGCACCGGAGCAAAGCATGGATGGGGATGGCACTACTACGACGATCCGCAAAGTTACCTGAAGCCCGAGGTCTTGTCCGAAGAAGACGGCTTTGATCCATATGGCTTCTTCGATCTGGTGAAGTCTGGTCTCAATCCCTTTCTGCCGCCCAGCCGATGAGCGCCGAGCCTCTCTCGACTCCTGTGATCGGTGCTCTGGTACAGCGCCACATCCAGGACGCCGCCTTCTACTGGCAGCAACTCGACAACGCACCCCACGAACCCGGCCTGCGCGCCGAGCGCCTTCAGCATTTCGCAAGGCTTCTGGCCGCGCACCTGGAGGGGCTGACGGTGGCTGGCGCCGCCGCCTGGCCGGACGCGCTGGCGGCCCTGCAGCGCTGGCGCAAGCCGGGCGAGGCCTATGTGGCCAGCCATGTGGCGCTGGGCTTGGATGAGAGGGAGGCGCTGGCCTCTGTGCTGACCCAGGTGGCGCGCCAGCCGGACCTGCTGCTACGTGGCCTCGTCAGTGGGCTGACGGCGGCCCCGGAGGCGGCGGTTCAGCGCTTCTGCGAGGCGGCCTGGCCGCTGATTGCCAGCGATGCCAAGCCCGACCAGGTGCAACTGGTCGCCGCGCTTCGATGCTGCGCCTTGCGCGGCATCGAGCTGCCGGCCCAGGTGCTGGCAGCCGCCCTGGCGCATCCGAACCCGGCGGTGCGTGCCGCTGCATGCCGCGCCAGCGGCGGCGCCCCTTCGCTGCTGCCCTTGTTGCAGGACAGCGACCTGTCTGTGCGCGCCGAGGCTGCCATTGCCTTGGGCCGCCACGCCGGCACCGCGGGCTCCGTGCTCATGCAGGCCGTAGCTGAGCAGTCGAAGATCAGCCAGCAGGCCACGGGCTGGAACCGCCTGCAGGCGCAGCGCCGCCTGGCCCGTTGGCTGCGGCAGCTGGCGTGGCTGGTGGACCCGGCGGAGCAGGGCGCCGAGCTGGCGTCGTTGATGGGGCAGCTGCCAATGCGGGAAGCCTTGCGCTTCGTGCTCTTCCTTGGCGCCCCGGCTCATCTGGGCTTTGTGCTGAAGGCGCTGGATGATGAGCAACAGGCCCGCTGGGCAGGCTTCGTCTGGCAGAGCCTTACGGGCGTGGACCTGGCCGAGCAGGGCCTGAGCGCAGCCGAGCCGCCCATTGACCTGGATGCCGGCCTGACGCGCGCCCGTCAGGATGGCGACCAGGGCCTGCCGCTGCCCGATGCCCAGGCCGTGCGCGCCCACCCCGTGAACGCCATGCTGGCCTTGCAGGCCGGGCACCGCGTGCTCCTGGGGCAAGACCTGACCCCGGAGCGCCTGGCGGCGCTGCTGCGCATCGAATCCAACCAGCCGCAGCTGCTGCGCGCTGTGGCGGCGCAGGCCTGGAATGCCCAGGCTCAACAGGCGCCATCGCTACAGACCGGCCATCGCATCCAGCTTCGGGCTGGCGCCATCGCATTGATGGCTCAGGACGAGGCGCTCGCAAGCCTCACATGACCATGCAAACCCAAGCCCTCGATCCCTGGACCGATGCCCAGGCCCTGGCCCTGCGCCTGGCGCACCCAGGCGCCGAGCTGCTGGTGGCGCTCGGCGCCGAATCCTGGTGCCAGAAGTGCGCAGCCCTGCGCCCGGCCTTCGAGGCGCTGTGCGCGCAGCAGGACCAGGCCGAGCTCACCTGGCTGTGGCTGGACCTCGAAGACCACGCCGAATTCCTGGGCGACTTCGTCCCAGAAGACCTGCCCCTGCTGCTGCGCTGGCGCCAGGGGCAGCTGCAGCAGGTGGCGGTGCTGGAGGCCATCGATCCGGCGCCTGCGCCCGGCGCCGTGCCGGAGCGGCTGAGGGAGTTGCCCATCAGCGCGGAACTGCCGGATCTGTGGGCGGCGTTCAGTGCGAGGAACTGGGCGGCTTGAGGGCTGCGACGAGACGGCGGTCGTTCCCCCCGATCGCAGCCACACCCAGCTGCCCGACCCGCGTACGCTGTAGGGGCTGGTCTACGGCTCGGGGCTCCTGCACCAGATCAATATCGCGGTGGACGGCCGCCACGCGCTGATCAGCGATATCGAGCGCGATGCCCTGCCCTGCGAAGTGGGCCGCAGGCAGGGGCTGGCCAGCCTGTACGAGCATGACCCGCAGGGCCGGCTGCTCAAGCACCGGGCCTTGCGGATGGGGAACGCACAGCAGGTGGCGCTAGAGCGCAGCTACCAGTACGACGCGTCCGGCAGCCCGGCCTAGGCAACTTCGATGAATGGCGCCAGGAGTTTGGGGACATTCAGAACTCGATCAAGAAGATCGCTGACACCCTCAAGGACAACGTCATCGGGAAGCTGGAGCAAGAGGCTCTCGAGTACACCGGCAAGCAGCTTGCCAAGCTGGCAGTGCGCCGCGGGCTGACGGGCTGGATTCCCGTCGTGGGCTGGGTGATGACGGCGGTGGATGTGGCCGTGACGGCGCACGACGCCATCGGCAAGGTGCAGACCATCCGGGAAACCGTGGCGGATCTCAAGGGAACGGTGGAGCGTCTCAAGGAGGCTGCGGGCAAGATCTCGGGCACGCTGAACAAGTACAAGGATGAGCTCAAGGACTTCGGCAAGCTCAGCAAGGAGCAGCAAAAGAAGGTGGCGCGCGAGGTGATGGCGGATATCCAATCGGCCTATGCGGCTGCAGATCCCTGCCTGCGCGCGCGCAAGTGCATGCTCGTTCCGTTTGACAAGAAGACGGCGGCCAAATGGGCCGGCAAAGGCTGCTGCCCGGGACAGACGGGGCACCACCTGTTGCCAGATGCCATGTTCCGAGATGAGGCCAAGGGCGCAGAGGCAAAGAAGGCATGGGCGGCTGACCCGAAGAATCTGGATGACAAAGGGAAGCTCAAGAACTCAATGCCGCGGGACAAGCTGCCCAAGCGAGCTTGCTGGGATGGCTACAGCGAAGGTGGTTCTCCCACGATGTGCGTGGAGGGGAACAACCAGCATGAAGGGTCGCATGGGGTTTTGCATGGATTGACCAAGGTCGAGCTGCGCAAATCAGGTCATGCTGGAACGGCATCCATGCCTTACACCAAGGCGCGGGATCTTGTGCTGGATGAAGTGAGCCGTGTATATGGCTGCGACAAGGAATGCCTGCAGGCGCAGCTGGACAGCTATTACTGCGGCAAGGCCGCCAGCAATGGGCCGGGGTGCCTTGACTGCAAGCATGCAACGGTAAGGCCGCATGATGGGACAGGGGAACAACCTGAGAGCCAAGGCGGTGCGGAAGATTGATATGGAGAACATGATGGTGTTTGATAAATCAGCTTGGAAGAAGTACATGGATGGCTTCTTCGTTCGTGATTGCACCTTTGGATTCGAGGATGGTCGGCTTGGATTCCTCATTTACGAAGAGGTTGAGGCGGATGCCCATCTTGAACATGGGTGGCAAATGCGCTTGCTTGCGGTCAAGCTGACTAATCCGATAGACACGCGCTTCTTCTATATAACGACCAATTCCATAGGTGTGGGTGGGATGATTGCGTCAGCTTGGCAACCTAAGCAGCCAGAATTTGTTGTCGCCGGTATCGGAAGAGAGATCTATTCCTACAAGCCGAAGGAGTACAAAGGGCGAGAGCTAGAGATCCCGTTCGATGGAAAGGGATACGGCTACCAAGACGTCGGTGAAGTCGGCTGCGCGATTTCGAAGACCGTGCGCGTAGGTCACACTGTTTTCGCCGTCGGCGCCCCGATGCGCGTCTTCGAGCGCACGGCAGGCCAGCAATGGGTGACCCATGAAGAGATCCCCATTCCGGCCGGCCTCAAGCTGGGCCGCAGCGACGAGGAGATCCGCGCTGCGCTGAGCGACGCGAACCTCAACGACCTGGCCGGCCTGAACGAGCAGGAGATGTACGCCGTGGGCCACGCCGGCACCCTCTGGCAACGCACCCAAGACAAGTGGCGCCAGCGCGCCTTCCCCACCAACCTCGATCTCTTCACCGTGGCCGTGGCGCCTGACGGCACGGCCTACATCACTGACCGGCGCTGCTCGGTGTGGAAGGGCCAGGAGGAGCGCTGGGAGCGCATCGTGCAGGCGGACAGCACGCTGCCCTACCAGGACTCGGCCTGGTTCGCGGGGAGGCTGTGGTGCACCAATGACAGCGCCGGCCCCTTCGTGCTGGAGGGCAAGAAGATGGTGCCCGCGCACCAGGCCAAGAAGGACCCGATGCCGGCGCAGGTGGCGTGCTTTGCGCACCGCATTGATGTCTCGCCGGACGGCAAGACGATGCTGGTGGCGGGGCGCCATGGTGCGGCCACCTATGACGGCAAGACCTGGACCGTGCTGTTCGACGGCATGCCGGATGACTGAGTTGGTCGACGTGGCGGAAGCCGCAGGTCTGGCCGCCGGGCCTGATCTTGATCCGCCCTGGCGCATCCGAACCCAGTAGTGCGTGCCGCTGCCTGCCGCGCCAGCGGCGGCGCCCCTTCGCTGCTGCTCTTGTTGCAGGACAGCGCCTGTCTGTGCGCGCCGAGGCTGCCATTGCCTTGGGCCGCCACGCCGACACCGTGGGCTCCTTGCTCATGCAGGCCGCGGCTGAGCAGTCGCAGATCAGTCAGCAGGCCACGGGCTAGCAGAAGCCTTTGCCAGTGAGCAGAAGGCCCTGCAGTCCATCGAGGAAGCCTGCCGGCCTTTCGCTTCGCCGCCCTGGCCGCGCTCATGGTCGCGGTGAAGGAATGCGCAGCCATGCGTCAAGGCGATGGCCACGAACGCACCGAGCCTGGCTGCCGATTCGCCGATGACAGCGCTAGCCTCGCCCCTTCGCCGGCCACAAACCATGCGGCCTCACCAGCATCGTGCCGACCATGGTCAGCGCGATGAGCAGGGGGCGCAGGACGCCCGCATCCAGGCGGCCCTCGCTCCAGGCCTGCAAGGGGCCGGCCACGTAGCGCAGGGCCTCGGGCAGGCCGGCCAGGACGACGGCGCCCAGCAGCACGCCGGGCAGGTGGCCCATGCCACCGAACACCACCATCGCGACGATGAAGATGGACTCCTGCAGCGTGAAGGACTCCGGCGAGATGAAGCCCTGGAAGCTGGAGAACATGGCACCAGCCACGCCGCCGAAGCCGGCGCCTACCGCAAAGGCCAGCAGCTTGAGCCGGCTCGTGGGCAGGCCCATGGCCTCGGCCGCGACCTCGTCCTCGCGGATGGCCATCCAGGCGCGGCCGATGCGCGAGCGCTGCAGCCGATGGCAGGCCAGCAGCGTGGCCAGGGTCAGGGCCAGGAAGAGGTAGGCGTGCTGCGTCACGGGCGCGATCTCGTGGCCGGCCAGCAGGAACGGCCGGCTGAGATCCAGGCCGAAGACCTGCAGCGGTCCGACCGGACCGATGCCGCGCGCGCCGTTGGTGATGTTGACGGGCTCGGCGCCCAGGTTGTTGATCAGCAGGCGCAGCACCTCGCCGAAGCCCAGGGTCACCACCGCCAGGTAGTCACCCCGCAGCCGCAGCGTGGGCGCGCCCAGCAGCAGACCCAGCAAGGCGGCCACGGCACCGGCCACGGGCACGGTGATCCACCAGGCCGTTGAGAAGCCACTGCCTGAGAGGGCGGCCGCCCAGGCGAAATGCTCGCTGAGCTGGGCGGAGTTCAGAAGCGCGCACAGATAGGCCCCCATCGCATAGAAGGCCACATAGCCCAGGTCCAGCAGCCCGGCATAGCCCACGACCACATTCATGCCCAGGGCCAGCATCACGTAGAGCAGGCAGAGATCCAGGCTGCGCACCCAGTGGCTGCCGGCGGCCTGCAGCACCAGGGGGAGGGCCAGCAGGACGGCGGCAAGGCCCAGGCCGTGGGCCAGCGAGCGAGGCAAGGGCATTCAAGCCTCCAGGCCACGTGGACCGGCTGCCCAGGCAAGACCTGGCACCGGCTTGCGGCAGGAAGTGGTCGGGCCAGTGGCGCTGACGTGGGCGCTGCAGTACGGGCTGACGGCCTCACTGAATGCCTCATTGAATGCCGTACGGAATGCCGGATTGAACGACTCACGGAAGGCCAGGGCGCGGGGCGAGTCCCCGGCAGGGCGGGGGCAAGGGCAGGGCAGTGCTTTCATGGCAGGCGGGGGCTGGGAGTGTGAGCGAAGGGTAGACTTCTGCGCCATCGGCATCAATGCGCTGGCGCTCCGTTCCAGCCGGAACAAAACGCTGCAATCGGCCCCGCTGCGCCGGTGCTGCAATCGGAGGCTGGAACCGAGCCGAGGTCTGGAGTGCGATGGACAAGCTGAGTGGCCTGCTGGCCTTTGTTCGAACGGCCGAGCGGGGCAGCTTCGTGGCCGCGGGGCGGGACCTGGCGCTGTCGGCTTCCGCGGTGGGCAAGGCGGTGGCCAGGCTCGAGGAGGAGCTGGGCGTGCGCCTGATGCATCGCAGCACCCGCAGCGTGCAGCTGACCGAGGAAGGCCGGCAGTTCCACGAACGCTGCCGCCGCATCCTCGAAGACCTGGACGATGCCCGCGCCCAGCTGGGACGGGCCACGGCCGCACCGCGGGGCCGCCTGCGTGTCAGCGCGCCCATCGTGGGGCACCACTTCCTGATGCCCCTGGTGCCGGGCTTCCTGGCGGCCTGCCCCGAGGTGGAGCTGGACCTCGTCTTCACGGACCGCACGGTGGACCTGATCGAAGAGTCTGTCGACATCGCCATCCGCAGCGGCGCGCTGCCGGATTCACGACTCGTGTCCCGGCCGCTGAATGCGTTCCGGCTGCTGCTGTGCGCCTCGCCGGACTACCTGGCGCGCCGGCGGGCGCCGACAGACGTGACGGAGCTGGCATCGCACGTGGCGGTGCGCTTCCGGCACCCGAACACGGGCAAGCTGCTGGACTGGCCGCTGCCACCCGAAAGCCAGGAGGTGAACGCGCGCCTGCGCACGGCGCTGGCCTGCAACAACATCGAGGCCCTGAAGAGCGCGGCCCTGCGCGGCGTCGGCATTGCCTGCATGCCGGACTTCCTGGTGCGCGAGGAGCTGGCGGCGGGGCGCCTGTGCGAGGTCCTGCCGGGGCAGGTGAGCCTGTCCGGCCGCTTCAACGCGGTCTGGGTCTCCAGCAGGCAGCTATCTCCCAAGGTACGCGCCTTCGTGGACTGGCTTGCCGGGGGCGGGCGGTAGCTCGGCAGGGTCTGGGTGGGGCAAGGCCCGGGCCACCAACCGGCAGGAGGCCGGCAAGCCGCCGTCAGTCACTCGGTCGGTGGACGGCGCACCCCTGCAGCGCCAGTTGATGGCATCGTTGCCAGGGGGCGGCCTCGACTTGGCCGAGCCCGCGGCTTCACCCGGCACATGGCCTTGTCTGGCCTTGATGGGCGTGACTGCACGCCGCTGGATCTCCCCAGGTCCGTGGCCGCCAGGGTGTCGACGTCCCCGGCTCACGCGCCCCCCAGCAACGGAGAAGGCGGAGCCGGTCCGCCGGAAGTTGCTGGCCTCGGCGCCCAGCAGAGGGGCCTAGGGCTCGGGAAGGCGGGTGAGCGGGGTGCGCGTAAGGCGGGCTTACGGGACGACCACAACCTCCAGCGTGAGGATGGCGCTACCTTCCAGTGCGTCCTTGGCGGACACCGTGACGGTGTAGCGCCCCGCAGCCAGGCCGGCCACGGAGATTGGAATGGAGAAGGTCTCGCCGACGTCGGCCTGGGAATAGACCAGCAGGTCACCCAGCCGGACCTCGAGCCTGACCGCGCTGTGTGCCTGCTCGCGCTTCCCGCTGAGCGTAAAGCTGTTATGGACGGAGGCCCCCGTCACGGGCGAACTCAGGGAGATCATCGGATTCACCTGGGCCTCGACCTGCAGCGTGCGCTCGGCGCCGGCCTTGTCGCGTGCGTAGAGGTCCAGGGTCACCTTGCCACTGCCGGTCTGGGCCGCGCTCACCGGGAAGTAGTAGCTGGTGAAGGGGCCGGGGCATGCCGGGGACTCGCCACAGGCGTTCGGTGCGCTCAGCTCGCCCAGCACCGTGCCCTTGTAGGACAGCCGCACCTTGTCCACGCCATAGACCGACTGGGCTTCCACCACGATGGCGGTATTGCCGTAGTACCACACATACGGCTTGCTCAGCTTGATGCTGGGGGTCTTGACCTGGACCTGCCGCTCCACCTGGGCGGTGATGCCGCTGCCGTAATCCAGGCGGGCCTGGATCAGGTGCGGCCCGTCCGTCTGAAAGCCGGCGTCCCAGGCGATGAGCCCGGCGTCGTCCTGCTTGCCTTCGCCCAGCTGCCTGCTGTCGACGTACCAGGTCACCTTGTTGAAGGCCACCTTGCGGCTCAGGCGCAGCTGGACCGGGCCGCCCAGGGGCTCGGCCTGGTCCAGGGCGATGCTCAGGGCCGGGGCGGCCTGCACGTCCAAGGTCTTGGTCAGGCGGGATTCGCCGCCCTTGCCGTCGCTCACCCGGATGGCCACGCCGTAGCGGCCGGGGGCGTCGGGGATCAGGTAGCTCAGGCCCGGGGCACTGGTGCCCAGCTGCACCGTGCTGCCCGTCGGGCGCTCCGTGATCGACCACTCGAAGCTCAGCGGGTCGCTGTCGGGGTCGCTGCTGGTGCGGCCGTCCAGGAGGACGGGGTCGCCGGTGTAGAGGGGCGAGGCCACGTCGGCCATGCGCGCCACCGGCGCCGCATTGGCCGGCGGCGTGGTGCCGCCACCGCCGCCTCCGCAGGCAGTCAGCAGCAGAGACAGTGTCAGCAGCACGGGCGGGACGCCCAGGCGCTGGATTTCTTTTGACAACATTGTTGGATCTCCCTTGGATTCGCAGATGCCCCGAGTTCGCCGAGCCTGCTCGGGCGACATGCTAGGTCCCAGGAGCACTGGCCGGCAACGTCCCTCCGACGAGGGGGCGGCACCGTGCGCGGATTGTGCAGCGCCGCCTGGACAGCGCCTGTCGCAGCCCCCGGTGACGGTGACGCGCTGTGTGCGCAGGGCGACCTGTCTGGCCGGCTCGCGCCCTCTTTGCGGCAGGCAGTTGAAAGTCCTGATGACGAGATGTGAGCAAGCGTCACAAATGGCGCTTCGCTGGCCTGGCGCTCACTATCATCCGGGCCACAAAAAGATGACATGGTCCGGGGAGAATCAGCAGGTAGGCGGGCGCAACGATGGTCTGCCACCCGGGCGGCCTTGGCCCCTCAGCCTTTCCTGGATCGGTCACCGACCCCGTCGCCTCGCCCTCGTCTTGCGGCCGTGGCGGCCC
Organism: Roseateles flavus; assembly: GCF_039872765.1. NCBI lineage: Bacteria > Pseudomonadati > Pseudomonadota > Betaproteobacteria > Burkholderiales > Sphaerotilaceae > Roseateles > Roseateles flavus. Next base: position 479,627 of record NZ_JBDPZC010000001.1, read on the forward strand.
CATTCCAGACGGTACGTCGTGATCACTGGCTCCACGCCCGCTGCCGCCCCGCCCTCGCTTTCGCTTTCGCTTCCATGAGAACCCCCTCCCTCGCACTCGCCCTTGCCCTGCTCCTGCCTCACGTGCTGATCGGCACTGCCCAGGCCCAGACGCTGCCGTCGGCCCTCGCCCAGATGCAGCAGCAGGCCGGCCCGCTGGACTATGCCCGCGACGTCCAGCCGCTGCTGGCTGCGCTCAACGGTCGCGAAAGCGAGCAGCAGCAATGGGAGGCGCTGAAGCTGCTGAGCGGCCTGCTGGACCGTGACGCGCGGCAGCCGGCGGACATCACCACCCCCCTGCGGCCTGCGCTGGGCGCGCAGATCCTGGCCTTCGCGCGCCAGGAGCGCTTCAGCGTGATGAAGCGCGACGCCGCCCTGATGCTGCTGCGCGAGATCCAGGCCGATCCCGCCACGCTGGCCGATGGCATCCAGCTGGCCGAGGCGGAGTCCGCCAAGGGGCGCCCGCATTTCGGCAACACGGCGCGCCTGCTGCGCCTGCATCAGGAGCGCCTGGGCGGGGCCGCCGCAGGCACCAGCGCAGGGCCAGCGCCGGCGCCAGCCCAGGCGGCGCAGCGCCCGGCCGCTTCGCCCGCGGCGGCGCCTGCGCAAGACTTCCACAGCCAGATGGTGGCCGCGCAGCGCGCCATGTCGGCGCTGGACTATCCGCGGGTGATGCAGCTGGTGCAGGGGCTCGAGGCAGACCTGAAGCGCCGCGATCCGGGCTTCTCCGAGAAGGAGGAATGGGCCTGGGTGCTGGACTTCAAGCGCTTCGCCCTCTACGAGACGGGCCGCATTCCGGAGGCCCTGGCGAGCTGCCGTCTGGCCGTGAAGCAGCTCGTCGGGTCGGCCGACTGGGCCTATCTGGAGAGCTACAACATCGTGCGGGCCACGCGCCGGGCCTGCCACAACATGCTGGCCCACGAGGGCATGGAGAAGGCCCGCTCGCTGGCCGCGCTGCAGGAGTCCATCGAGCACATCGACGCGGTCTTCGACATCGGCTCGCCCATCGAGGGCGAGGGCGTGCACGACGCCTTCTTCGAGACGCGGCTGCGCGTCTATCTCAAGGCCGCGGCCTGGGACCCCAAGCGCTACCGCGAACCCTTGCTCCAGGCCCTGAACGAGGCGGAGCATCGCGAGGTGGAACTGCCCGATGACTGGCCCGAGCTGGACGCTTTGCGCCGCTCGGCCGAGTACCAGCGCTACCGCAAGGCCCATCCCGCGGGGCAGGACTGAACGGCCACCGCAGGCCTTCCCGATTCCCGCGCTCGCCGATCCCCCGACTTTCCAAACCGCCCGACACCTCCCATGAAGCTCTCTGCCTTCCATCGCCGCACCTGCCTGACCGCCCTGGCCCTGGCCCTGCCCGCCGGTGCTGCCCTGGCCGCCCCTGCCGCTGACTGCGTGCTGCTGGCCCGCGACGAGGTCCGCGCGCAGCTGGGCGGGGCCTACACCTTGATGAGTCAGGATCCAGCCGGCATGTGCAGCTGGAGCAGCGGTGCCGCGGGCACGCTGATGCTCAACCTTCTGCGCCGGCCCGTGGCCGGGGAGGCCGCCCAGGTCTTCGACGCCCACATCGCCGCAGGCCGTGACAGCGGGCAGCAGCTCGTGGCTGTCCCGGCGTTGGGCCAGCGGGCCAGCTTCCTCGTTTCCCCCGCGGATGCGCCGATGCAGAGCCTCAGCCTGATCATCCAGGACCAGACGGACACGCTCACCCTCATGCTCTACGGTGCGGCCGGTAGCTCGGAAGACACCCGCCGGGCCCTGGCCAGCCTGGGCCAGCAGGCCCTGGCCCGGCGCGCCAAGGCGGACCAGAGCTTCGGCACGTGCGAGTGGTTCACGCCCGCGCAGGCCGCGGCTTTGATCGGCCCGAATCCGCAGATCCACCGCATGGGCGCCCAGCATTGCTCGGCCAGCGTCGGCAGCACCTCGGCCGCCCTGGTGGCCATGAGCAGCCCGGTGGCGTCCGTCGAGGTCCTGCGCAACATGAAGGCCGGGGCGGCGGACTCCTGCCAGCAGCTGGACCTCCCCGAGCTGGGCGAGGGCGCCTTTGCCCAGCACCACTGCGCGGCGCCGGGCCATCTGGCCCTGAGCGTGTATCTGCAGGTGGGATCGCGCCAGGTCAACTGGGTGCTGAACCCTGGCACACGCCCCGCCGGGGCCGAGGACCTCAAGGCCTTGCTGCCCGTGATCCAGTCCTCCCTCGCGCATGCCGAGCGCCTGAAGCCCTGAGCGGCGGCCGGCGGGCATGGCGTAGAGTGGCGGCCTCACTGCCGTCCTGCCATGAAGATCCTTTCGCTCAACACCGGTCGCGTCCACCCCCTGCTCGTCGAGGGCCAGTCCCATGTCAGCGGCATCCGCAAATCGCCGCGCGAGGGGCGGGTGGCGGTGGCGCCCCTGGGGCTGGAGGGCGACGAGCAGGCCGACCTTAGCGTGCACGGCGGCCTGAGCAAGGCCGTCTACGCCTATCCGCAGGAGCACTACGCCTTCTGGCAGACGGTGCGTGCCCAGGCCCGGGTCGCGGGCTGGAACGAGCCGCTGGCGCCTGGTGCGCTGGGCGAGAACCTCACCCTGCAGGGCCTGACCGAAAAGGATGTGTGGGTGGGCGACGTGCTGCGCTTCGCCGACTGCGACCTGGCCGTCAGCGAACCGCGCCAGCCCTGCTTCAAGTTCAATGCCGTGATGGGCTTCAACCAGGCCGCCAAGCTGATGAGCCAGAGCGGCTGGTGCGGCTTCTACCTGGCCGTGCTCAAGCCCGGCAGCCTGCAGGCCGGCGAGGACTTCGCACTGGTGCCGGGCCCGCGCGAGGTCAACATCGCCGAGCTGTTCCGCGCCAAGATGCGCCGGGCCTGAAGCGGCCCGGCCTGCCTGGCTCAGCGCGTGAGCCAGGCCTCGGAGCGGCTCAGGCCAGGGCCGGGTAATCGGTGTAGCCCTTCGCGCCGCCGCCATAGAAGGTGCTGCGGTCGGGCTGGGCCAGTTCCGCGTTCAGGCGCAGGCGGCGCACCAGGTCCGGGTTGCTGATGAAGTCCCGGCCGAAGGCGACCAGGTCGGCCTGCCCCTCGGCGACCACCTTCAGCGCCATCTCGCGGCTGTAGCCGTTGTTGACCATCCAGGCGCCCTTGAAGCGCTGGTGCAGGGCGGCGAAGTCGAAGGGGGCGATGTCTCGGGCGCCGCCCGTCATGCCCTCGATCACATGCAGGAAGGCCAGGTTCAGCGGCGCCAGCTGCTCGACGGCATGGTTGAAGAGAGCCTGGGCCTGGCTGTCCTGGCCGGCGTCGTTGACTGGCGTGACCGGGCTCAGGCGCAGGCCGGTGCGGCCGCCGCCGATGGCCTGGCTCACCGCGGTCATGACCTCCACGAGGAAGCGGGCGCGGTTCTCGATGGAGCCGCCATAGGCGTCCGTGCGGTCATTGATGCTGTCGCGCAGGAACTGGTCGATCAGATAGCCGTTGGCGCCATGCACCTCCACCGCATCGAAGCCGGCCTCCATGGCGCAGCGCGCCGCATGCGCGAATTGGGCCACCACGCCGGGGATCTCCTCGGTGCGCAGCGCGCGGGCCGGGGTCACGGGCTCCAGGCCGCGGGCGGTGAAGGTCTTGGCCTGGATGGGCCGGGCCGTGGAGGACACCGGCGCGCCGCCGCCGGGCTGGAAGTCCGCATGCGAGATCCGGCCCACATGCCACAGTTGCACGGCAATCTTGCCGCCTTCGGCATGCACGGCGTCGGTGACCTTCTTCCAGGCCTCGACCTGCTCGGGGCTGTGGATGCCCGGGGTGTCCAGATAGCCCTGGCCCTCAAGGCTGACCTGGGCGCCCTCGGTGATGATGAGGCCGGCATTGGCCCGCTGGCGGTAGTACTCGACGGCCAGCGGGCCGGGCTTTAGGCCCACGGAGCGGCTGCGCGTGAGCGGGGCCATGACGATGCGGTTGGCGAGCTCGAGGTCGCCGGCGCGGAGAGGGTCGAAGAGGTTGGGCATGGGACTTCTGGTGCGGCTGCAGGCCGCAGGAACGAGGAAAGTGCCGCAAGCGTAGCCAATATGCCGGCCCGCCGCCTGCCACGCTGGCGACAGCGCCCGTGGCGGCCCGGGCTTGGGCAGGCGCACTGCAGCGTCGCCGCCGCTGTGCTAGGGCGCTCCGTTGAGAGTGATGGCCCTAGGTGGCGCGGCGGCCGCTTGCTACAGTGCGCACATGCTCGCCTATCGACACGCCTTTCATGCCGGCAACCATGCCGACGTTCTCAAACACCTGGTGCTGGCCCGCGTCCTGCGCTACCTGGGCGAAAAGGACAAGCCCTACACCCTGGTCGACACCCACGCCGGGGCCGGTGGCTATTCCGTCGAGGGCCGCTACGCGCAGAAGAACGCCGAGTACGGCAGCGGCATCGCCCGGCTCTGGGACCGCAAGGACCTGCCCGAGCCCCTGGCGGCCTATGTCCAGCTGGTCAAGGACTTCAACCCGGACGGCCAGCTGCGCCAGTACCCGGGCTCCCCGGCCGTCGCCAACCTGTTGATGCGCGAGGCCGACCGCCTGCGGGCCTACGAGCTGCACCCCACCGATCACCGCATCCTGGCCAGCTACCTCGAGTCACGGCCCAACACCCAGGTCGCCGACACCGACGGCTTCGCCTCGCTCAAGGGCGAGCTGCCGCCGCCCTCGCGTCGGGGGGCCGTGCTGATGGATCCGCCCTACGAGATCAAGACCGACTACGGCAAGGTGCTGACCGCCCTGCGCGAGGGCCTGCAGCGCTTTGCCGACGGCGTCTACATGATCTGGTACCCGCAGTTGCAGACCCTGGAGTCGGCCCAGCTGGCCACGCGCCTCAAGGCCGCGGCCGATGCCGCCGCCAAGAAGGGCTGGCTGCATGTGCGCCTGACCGTCGCCCAGCCCGACGAACGTGGCTTCGGCATGCTGGGCAGCGGCATGTTCGTGGCCAACCCGCCCTTCACCCTGCACGACGAGCTGCAGGAGTGCCTGCCCTACCTGGTCGAGCATCTGGGCCAGTACGACGGCGCGAACTTCGTGCTGGAGCAGCGGGCGAGCTGAGGCCCGGCCGCCGGGCCGCACCGGCGGTCCGCCAAGAAAGAAAAAGGGGGCCGAGGCCCCCTTTGCTGTTGGTGCGCTGTTGGTGCGCTGTTGGTGCGGCGGGATCAGCGGATGCCCTGCTCGCAGTTCATCGGCAGCTTCTTGGGCGTGACGTCCCCCTGCATCTCGCAGACCCACAGCAGGCTGCCGTCCTTCTGCACCTGGGGCACCAGATTCAGCGTGGATTTGCCCAGGACGATGGACAGGGTCATGTTCTCACTGTTGAGGCTCAGCTGGGCGCCGGAGGGCAGTGTGCTGCCAATGCCGACTTCATCGAGCGTGTCGGGCACCGTTTCCTGCGCCTGATAGAAGGCGGACAGCGCCTGGCGGGCCGGCGCGCTGTCCGTCAGCGCTGTGGCGACCTTGGCCACGAGCTGGTACTCCTGGTATTTGGGCAGCGCGATTGCTGCCAGTACGCCGATGATGTAGACCATCATCAGCAGGCCGAAGCCGGCACCGAGGCGGCCGGCATAGGGCACGAAGACGGCCAGCAGCCAGGCCAGCGGGTTGCGGGACGGCACCTTGGCCTCCGGCAGCACGCGGGCGACGCGCTTGGTGTGCCAGGGGTAGGCCGCACAGAGCTCGTGGAAGGACATCCAGAAGCCGCCGGTCTCGCGCAGTTGGCGGAGGTAGCTCGGCAGGTCCAGGTCGCGCCAGCGCTGCGAGCCGGCGGCCAGCGCGGCCAGGGCCCGGGCCGCGCCCTCGGGGGTGTTGCAGCAGGCGGCGCCGTGGCGGTCACAGGTGTACTCGCGGGCCCGCGAATAGGCCGCGCCCAGCAGGGGCAGCCACAGCACCGGCCAGCGCAAGACCTGACCCTGCAGATGCTTCATGCGCAGATGGCCCAGCTCGTGACCCAGGTAGAAGCGCACGCCGTCCTCGTGCTGAGCCATGGCCTCCAGCGTCCCGCTCAGCAGCACGACGTACTGGGTGCCCAGGAATCGCGTGGCAAAGGCGTTGAGCATGCCGTCGCCGTTGAGCACATAGGCGCGCGGGAGCTGAGCGATGTCCAGGCGGCGGCAGCAGTCCTCGAACTGCTCCCAGAGGTCGGGAAACTGGCTGGCCGTCAGCTCGACGCCATTGCCCTTGATGTAGGAGATCAGTGCCGACTGCGCAAAGACATAGGCCAGGAAGGCCAGCAGCAGGCCGATCAGGGCGGTGCCGAAGGTGCCGACGATGAGCGCCAGCCAGACGAGGACCCCCAGCACGAGGGTGATGAGACCCAGCGTGCGTTCCTTGGGGTAGACGAGTTCTTTCATGGGACTTCCGTTGAGGCCGGGGCTCCGCAAGGGAGCATGGCCTGGGTGCAGGGCGGCCATCACGGCGCCCGGGGCCGCGATTGTGCCCAGCCGCCGCGCGTCGGCCGTCCCTCCGATGGGGGTGAATCGCATGCCTGCAACAGCGCCAGACGGGCGATACGCATGTCCATCGGCCGGCGCCGCGGGCCCGGGCCTGCTAGGCTGCGCCTCTTCCGTACCTGATCTCGCGAGGCGCATCTTGAGCAGCTCCGGCAGCCTTCCCTTGAGGCATTTCCTGCTGGCCCTGGCCGTGGTGGCCATCTGGGGCAGCAACTTCGTGGTGATCCGGCTGGGGCTCAACGCCTTCCCCCCGCTGCTCTTCGCGACCCTGCGCTTCTCGATGGCGGTGCTCCCGGCCATCTTCTTCCTGCCCCGGCCGGACGTGCCCTGGCGCAATCTGGCGGCCTATGGGGCGCTGGTGGGCGTGGGGCAGTTCGGCCTGCTCTACCTGGCCATGGGCTCGCAGATCTCGCCGGGCCTGGCCTCGCTGGTGATCCAGACCCAGGTCTTCTTCACCCTGCTGCTGGCCATGCGCATCACCCACGAGCCGGTGCGGGGCTTCCAGTGGCTGGCGCTGGGCCTGGCGGCCTGCGGCCTGGCCGTCATCGCCAGCCATACCGACGGCAGCACCACGGTGACGGGCCTTTGCATGGTCCTGCTGGCGGCCTTCAGCTGGGCCAGCGGCAATATCGTCGGCAAGAAGGCCGGGCGGGTGAACATGCTGGCCTATGTGGTCTGGAGCAGCTTCTTCGCGGCGCCGCCCCTGCTGCTGATGTCCCTGGTCTTCGAGGGGCCGGCCCGTATCGGCGAAGGGCTCAGCCAGGCCGGCTGGGGCGCCTGGGGGGCGGTGGCCTGGCAGGCCTTCGCCAACACGCTCTTCGGCTATGGCGTGTGGAGCTGGCTGCTGTCGCGCCATGCGGCCTCGCAGATCGTGCCCATGGCCCTGCTGGTGCCGGTCTTCGGCATGAGCACGGCGGCCTGGTACCTGCATGAGCCGCTGCCGGGCTGGAAGCTCACGGCGGCGGCCCTGGTGCTCAGCGGTCTGGCGCTGAACCTGCTGTGGCCCCTGCGGCCCTGGGCGAAGGCGGGAAACAAGCCCGCGACCACCGGCTGATCCCGGGCTCGCGGCCAGGGCCGCGGCGTATGCTCAGGCCATGGATGCCTCTCGCCGTGCGCTGCTGAGCCTGTTCGCCTCTCTGGTCCTGAACCTGGCCCTGGTGCTGCCCGCCCGGGCGGCCGAGCCGCGCGTCAATCTGTGGGTGGAGCTGCGCTGGGTGGACAGCCGCGTGAGCCAGGCGGCCGTCGCCGGCGTGCGTGATGGCGCGGTGGTGGTGGGCACGGGCGGCTCGGTCTCGCCCCGCGGCGCCATCGTGCTGAGTACCGAGCAGCACGCCGCGCAAGGCCAGCTGTTGCAGCGCCTGACCGTCCTCAACGGCTTTCGGGCTTCGGTGCAACTGGCCGAGCTCACGCCCCTGCAGTGGCTGGACATGAGCGTGCCGGTCTCTCCGGGCTCGACGGGACAGGCGCCGGCCCGGGACGCGGGCCGAGCCCAGCTGCGCCAGGGCTATGTCGAGCAGGTGCGCGGCTTCAGCCTGGAACCCCATTGGTCGGGCGGCCGCGAGCCGGTGCGGGTCACCTTGCGGACGCAAGACCTGACCCCCAGCGAGTCCGGCGCCGGCCAGCCGCCGGTGCGCACCGAGCTGGAGTCCACGGCCCTGGTCCCGCTGGACGAATGGGTGACCGTGGCCCGCACGGGTGGCCCGCTGCGGCGCAGCGAGCGCGGCACCTTCAGCACCCGTGACGCCGAGTCGGTGAGCAGCCGCGAGCTGCAGGTCCGCATTCAGGTGGCGCCCTGAGTCTGGAGCGCCTGTTTCGGTTAATTGGTATTCAAGTGGCATCTAATTTGCGCTAGGCTGCGAGCTCTTGCGTGAAAGGATCGCCATGCTCAAGTCCCTCCGGCCCCGTCGCCTGTGCCGCAGCCTGTGCCTGCTGCTGGTGGCGGGTCTCGTCGCCTCGGCCTGGGCCGACCCTCAGCCTGCGCCGCCGCCGCCCGCGGGCCTGTTCACGCCCGGCGCGCTGGACTTCGAGCCGACCAGCGGCAAGGTGCTGGGCCTCTACGTGGCCAACTGGGAGCCACCCAGCCGTGTGGCCGCCCTGCCCGCGGGCAGCCTGACGCATGTGCTCTACGCCTTCCTGCGCGCCTGCGGCCCCGGGCAACTGCCCAAGGACGCGCCCAAGTGCGAGGGCCGGGCCGAGCATTCTTTGGGCTGGAGCGCCGTCGATGCCCGCTTCGATGCTGCCTTTGCCGCGCTGAAGTCGCGTGCGCCGCAGCTGAAGGTGCTGGCCTCCGTGGGCGGCTGGGGTGGCTCGGATCCCTTCTTCCACTTCGCCAACGAGGCGCCGCGGCGCGCCGTCTTCGTGGCCTCGGCCCTGCAGTTCCTGCGCGAGCATCCGGCCTTCGACGGCATCGACATCGACTGGGAGCACCCCGGCGGCAATGGCAGCGCCAACGGTGTCGCGCTGGGCAGTCCGGCGGACGGGCAGGGCTTTGCCGATCTCATGCAGGACCTGAGGGCGGGCCTGGACCGCCTGACGGCTGAGACCGGCCGGCTCTACCAGCTGACCGTGGCCGTCAACCCCATCCAGCAGATCACCCGGCGCATCGACTACCGCCGCGCAGCGCCCGCCCTGGACCTGGTCTTCATGATGAGCTACGACTACCACGGCGGCTGGTCCGAGCGCGTGGGGCACCACAGCGCGCTGCACGGCTCGGCGCCGCAGTCGGACGATAGCCTGGCGCAGTCGGTGCAGAACCTGGTCGAGGCGGGCGTGCCCCGGGCCAAGCTGGTGGCCGGCGTGGCGATGTACGGGCGAGGCTTCAGCGGCGTGCGCGAGCCGCGGCACGGGGCCGGCAAGACGGGCGCCTTCCCGGGGGGGGACGGCTCCATGGGTTGGGCCGCGCTTTCGCAGCGTTATTTTGATGGGCAGGGTCGGCCGCGGCATGGCTACCAGGTGCTGTTCGATCCCCTCACCCAGGCCTATGCCCTCTACCAGCCGCGCCTGCAGCTGTGGATGGGCTATGACGATCCGCGCGCCGTGCTGGCCAAGGGGCAGTTCGTGCGCGAGCAGGGCCTGGCCGGGCTCTTTGCCTGGGAGTGGAGCCAGGACAACGGCGCCCTGCTCAACGCCATGAACCGCGGCCTGGGGCATCCGGTACTGCCGTGAGCCAGGTCAAGGCGCGGCGGCCCGGCTGCCAACAAGATGAGGACTCCCGCCCGCACGGAGCTCTCCATGACACGCATCCTGATCCTGCAAGGTCATCCTGATGCCGATGCACCGCATCTCTGCCATGCGCTGGCCGAGTCCTATGGCGCCGGCGCCCGCGAGGCCGGCCACGAGCTGCGCCAGGTGGACGTGGCCCGCCTGGACTTCCCTCTGCTGCGTTCCCAGCAGGACTGGGAGCAGGGGGCGCTGCCGCCCGGCCTGCGCCAGGCGCAGGAGGACATCGCCTGGGCGCAGCACCTGCTGATCGTCTTTCCCTTGTGGCTGGGCGAGATGCCGGCCCTGCTGAAGGGCTTTCTGGAGCAGGTGGCGCGGCCGGGCTTTGCCTTCAAGGCCGAGGGCGGCAACCCCTTCGGCCGCAAGGGCCTGCAGGGGCGCTCGGCCCGCGTGCTGGTGACCATGGGCATGCCGGCCCTGGTCTACCGCTATTACTTCCGGGCGCACAGCCTCAAGTCCCTGGAGCGCAACATCCTGGGCTTCGTGGGCATCGCGCCCATCCACGAGACCCTCATCGGCATGGTCGGCCAGCTCAAGCCCGCGCAGCTGCAGGCCCAGCAGGAGAAGCTGCGCCGGCTGGGGCAGCGCGCGGCCTGAGCCGCCTCAGTGCCACCACCGCAGCCAGCGGCTGCGCAGCGCCTGGCGCCAGTTGATGCGGGTGAAGAGCCAGACGCCCGCCAGCAGCAGGCACTGGCTGACGACGAAGTAGATGCCACCGGCCAGGCCGCTGAGCTGCAGCTCCAGCTGGCGCCCGGCATAGGCACCGCCGATCACGGCGACCGTGTAGCTGATGAAGCGCCCCACGAAGAAGGGCCAGGCCAGCAGCCGCAGCGGCGCCCGGGCCAGGCCGTAGGCCAGGAACAGCACGTTGGAGGGCAGGGGGCTGATGGCGAAGGCCAGGAAGGCCAGGGTGCTGGCTCGTTCGTGGCCCTTGATGGCGTCGGCCACCTCGTGCATGTTGGCGCGCATGGCGGGGCGCATCCAGCGGCTGGCGCTGATGCGCTGGGCGGAGCGGGCCAGCATCAGCCGACCGCCGGTGGCCGCGACGGCCGCCACGCCCGCGATGGCCAGCGGCGCGGTGCCGGGTTGCTGCAGGGCGTAGAAGGCGAGCAGCATCCAGGTCGGCGGGGCGAAGGCCGGCATGGCATTGAGCACGAAGACGCCGCCCGCCAGCAGCAGCAGCAGGCTGAACTCAGGCATGCGCGCCTCCGGGCACGGCCGGTTGTGCCGAGGGCGCCAGCAGCTCGACCAGGCGCTGGCCGGCCCGGCCCAGCGGGCGGTCCAGGCGCTGCACCAGCCAGGGCGTGAAGCGGTAGCGCGAGCCGCCCTCGTAGGCCAGCTCCTGCAGCGCTCCGCTGGCCAGGGGCTCGTCGGCCAGGTAGCGGGGGATCCAGCCGAAGCCCATGCCCATCAGCAGCGCCTGGCGCTTGGCCATGAAGCCGGAAAGATAGAAGACGCGTTCACCGCCAAACATGTGCCGATCATCGCCGCGTTCGCTGCTGTCCTGCACGCTGAGCTCCACATGGGCCTGCAGCTCGGCCAGCGTGGCAGGCCGCCCCAGCCGGGCCAGGGCGTGCTCCGGCGCGATGCACAGCACGCATTCCACCTCCGGCAAGGCCAGCGCCCGGCACTGGGCATTGGGCTCGTATTCCTTGACCAGCATCAGGTCGGCGTGGTCCTTGTCGAAGCGGTACTGCACGCCGTGCAGGAACTCGATCTTGAGCTGGATCCGCGTGGGGATGCCCTCTTCGGCCAGCTGCTTGAGCGCCTGCAGGGTGTCCGCCTGCGGCAGGATGCCGTCGACCACCACCAGCAGGCGCGGCTCCCAGCCCGAGGCCAGCTGCTGGGCGAGCGCCTCCAGCTGATGGGCGTGCTGCAGCAGGCGCCGGCCTTCGTTGAGCACGGCCTCGCCCTGCGGCGTCAGGCGCACGCGGTAGCCGCTGCGGTCCAGCAGGGGCAGGCGCAGCTGCTCCTCCAGCTTCTTGACCTGGTAGCTGACGGCCGAGGTGACCTTGTGCAGGTGCTCCGCGGCCTGTGCATAGCTGCCGTTGCGGACCACGGCGTCCAGCGCGGCAAGGGCCTCCAGGTCGAGCTTCATGATCGATTTTCTTGAATGAGTTTCGCAAGGAAATTCGCTTTCTTCGAATTTGAGCCCCAAGAAGAATCACGGTCAATCCACCCCCCCGCTCTACCCAGGAAAAGAGGAGACCCCATGAGCCAGATCAATCCCTGCGGCCTTCGCGGCATCGAGTTCACCGAGTTCTGCGGCCCGGATCTGCAGCATCTGGAGTCTCTGTTCTGGGCCTTCGGCTTCTCCAAGCTGCGCCGCCATGCGTCCAAGGACATCGCCTACTTCCGCCAGAACGACATCCACTTCCTGCTCAACGGCGAGCGCGAAGGCCATTCGGCCCAGTTCGCCCGCCGCCATGGCCCGGCCATCAGCGCCATGGGCTGGCGCGTGGACGACGCCCAGACTGCCCTGCACGCGGCGGTGAGCCGCGGCGCGGTGGAGGTGCCGGCCGCCCTGAAGGACCATGCCTATCCGGCCGTGTGGGGCATCGGCGAGAGCGTGATCTACTTCATCGATGCCCAGTCCTGGGGCTCCGCGCCCCTGTCGCTCTACGAGCGTGACTTCGTGGCCCTGGAGCAGCCCCTGGTCCAGCCGGACAAGGGCTTTCTGGTGGTGGACCACCTGACCAACAACGTGCCGCCCGGCGAGCAGGACAAGTGGGCGGACTTCTACCGCGACATCTTCGGCTTCACCCAGGTGCGCTACTTCGACATCCAGGGCGTCAAGACCGGGCTGACCAGCTTTGCGCTGCGCTCGCCGGATGGCTCTTTCTGCATCCCCATCAACCAGCCCAAGGATGACAAGGACCAGATCGCCGAGTACCTGCGCGAGTACAAGGGCCCCGGCGTCCAGCACCTGGCCTTCCTGACGCGCGACATCCTGGCCTCGCTGGATGCGCTCAAGGGCAGCCCCATCGAGACCCTGGAGATCGATGCGGACTACTACCGCGAGGTCTTCGAGCGCGTGCCCGGCGTGCGCGAGGACCACGCCCGCCTGGCGCAGCATCAGGTGCTGGTCGACGGCGACGAGCAGGGCTACCTGCTGCAGATCTTCACCAAGAACATCATCGGGCCGATCTTCATCGAGATCATCCAGCGCGCGAACAACCTGGGCTTCGGCGAAGGCAACTTCGGCGCCCTGTTCCGCTCGCTGGAGAAGGACCAGGAGCGCCGCGGCCTGATCTGAGGCTCGCACAAGGGCGCCCCCGGCGCCCATAGTTCACGGCAGGGCGGCCGGCGTTTGTGCGCTGTCAGCGTGCGCGCCGGCCTGCGGCGCTAGCCTTGGCAGGTTCCGGAGCCCTGCCCATGAAGAAGAAGTTGCTGGTCGTCGAAGACCAGTCCGAGATCCGCCAGCTCTTGCGCATGACCCTCGAGGACGAGGGCCTGGAGATTTTCGAATGCGCGGACGCCGCCACCGGCGAGATCCTGGCCCGCGAATGCCGGCCCGACGCCATCGTGCTCGACGTGATGATGCCCGGGCCCTTCGACGGCCTGGAGCTGTGCCGCCGGCTGAAGGCCGACCCCACGCTGTCCGGCATCAAGGTGCTGATGGTCAGTGCGCGCGGGCACCGCAACGATGTGCTGATCGGCCGCCAGGCCGGTGCCGACGAATACCTCATCAAGCCCTTCAGCCCTGCCCGCCTGGCCGAGCAGCTGCATCTCTGGTTCGACGAGCCCCCGCCGCTGCAGCCGGACATCGCCGTCTGAGCCCGGCCGCGGCAGGCGGCCTCGGTCCGGGCAAATACTGATCCCCCCGTTCGTGACAAATGTCGCGCCCCCGAGCGGCCTGGGGCGGGGATCAGGTCCGCGTCAGGATTAACCCCTTGGTCAGCGCCTGCGAGCTTTGCGACCCTTCGCCCCGATTCATTCCAGCCCCCAGCTTGAAAGGTGCGTGATGCGCAAGCAGTTGTTGCTCATTGAACCCCGGACGGACATTCGCAGCCTCCTGCGAGCCAGCCTCGACGCCGAGGATGTGGACATCCTGGAATGCGCCGACGCCGCCACCGGCGAGATCCTGGCGCGCAGCTGCCGCCCGGACGCCGTGGTGCTGGACCGCTTCATGCCCGGCCCCATCGACGGCATGGAGCTGTGCCGCCGCATCAAGGCCGATCCCAGCCTCTGGCGCACCCGCGTGCTGATGCTGGGCGGCGACCAGTTCGAGGAGATCGTCATCGACCTGGCCGAAGGCGCTGACGAATATCTGCCCGAGTCCTGCGCGCCCGAGCATGTCCAGCAGCAGCTCTCGGCCTGGCTGGAAGACGTGCCCGAGACCATTCTCGATATCTCGCTGTAACGCCTGCGCCCTATCATGGGTCGCATGAAGCTGGCCCTGATTGCCCACGACGGCAGGAAGAAGGAGATGGTGGCCCTGGCTGGGGAGTTCCTCGGCCTGCTGGGCCGCTGCACGCTGATGGCCACCGGCACCACCGGTGGGCGGTTGCAGCGCGAATGCGGGCTGCAGGTCGAGTGCCTGCTCTCGGGCCCGCTGGGCGGTGACCTGCAGATCGGCGCCCGCCTGGCCGTGGGCGGGGTGGACGCCGTGGTCTTCCTGCGCGACCCCATGACCCCGCAGCCGCATGAGCCGGACATCAACGCCCTGGTCCGCGCCTGCGATGTGCACGACGTGCCCTGCGCCACCAATGTGGCCAGCGCCCGGCTGATGCTGCAGGCCTTGCAGGATCGCCTGGGGCCGGGCTGACGCTCAGGCCAGCGTGCGCCGGAGGAAGTCCACGCTGCGCTGCCAGGCCAGCGCGGCGGCGGCGGCATCGAAGACCTCCGGGCGGGCGTCATTGAAGAAGGCGTGGTCGGCCTCGTAGTGGAAGCACTCGGGCTGCTGGCCGGCGGCCCGCATGGCCTGCTCCAGCTGCGCCGCCGCGGCCGGCGTGCACCAGTCGTCCCGTGTGGCGAAGTGGCCCTGGAAGGGCTTGCGGATGCGGGCCGGGTCGGCAAAACCAGCGGACGGAATGCCGTAGAAGCAGACGGCCGCATCGAGCTCCGGCACATGCACGGCGGCGGCCACGGTCAGCGCGCCGCCCATGCAGAAGCCCAGGGCCCCCACCTTGCGGCCCGTCGCGGCCAGGTGCAGCACCGCGCCGCGCAGGTCCTGGTGCGTGGCATCGGGAAAGTCCAGGCCGTTCATCAGGTGGCTGGCTTCGTCGGCGCTGCTGGCCAGGCGGCCGCGGTAGAGGTCCGGCGCCAGGGTCTCGAAGCCCGCGGCGGCGAAGCGGTCGGCCAGCGCCCGGATGTGCCCGTTGAGCCCCCACCATTCCTGGATCAGCACCAGGCCCGGCGCACCGGGCTCGGCCGGGGCGAGGTAGGCGGCGCTGCGCTGGCCGTCGGGTCGCTTGAACTCGATCATCTGTCCCATGGAGGCTCCTCAGGGTCTGGGTGGGCGGGCGCTGGCTATCATCGCACCGGTCCTGCCCATGTCGCGGGGCCGTCCGTGGCGGGCAGCGCACCCGTCCGTTGTCGGGACCGCCTGGCGCTGGGCCGAGGCGGGCATCACCCCGTGAGATGCGGGGCAGCCATGGAGGGCATGCATGAGTCTGCATGAGCAGCTGTATCGATGGACGGCCGAGCAGGGCCTGGACGGCACCCGGGCACGGCGCCTGTGGGCCCTCAGCGGCCTCGATCAGGCCCCGCCGGACGCCCTGGGCCGCTTGCGCCTGGGTGCAGCCGGCCTGGCCGCTGGCCTGCTGGGCCTGGGCACGATGATGTGGGTGGCCGCGAACTGGGGCGAACTGGCGCGCAGCACGCGTTTCCTGCTGCTGCAGGGCCTGCTGGCCGCTGCGCTGCTGGGGGCCTGGGCGCGGCCCGCCTGGCGCGGGGCCGCGGGCCTGCTGGCCCTGCTGAGCCTGGGGGGCCTGCTGGCCCTCTTCGGCCAGACCTATCCCACCGGTGCCGACGCCTGGCAGCTCTTCGCTTTGTGGGCCACGCTGGCCCTGCCCCTGTGCTGGGGGGCGCGCAGCGAGCTGGTCTGGACGCCCTGGGTGCTGGTGGTCGTCACGGGCATCAGCCTGTGGACGCACACGCACGCCGGCTTCCAGTGGCAGGCCACGACGGCCACGCTGGGGGTGCATGCCTGCGGCTTCCTGGCCTTCGCGCTGCTGGGCGCGGGCATGGCCCTCAAGCCGCCCACGCCCGGCGTGCAGCCCTGGGCCTGGCGGGCGGCAGTGCTGCTGGGTGTGGTCGGGCTGTCGGCCACGGCGCTGGGCAGCCTGATCGCGAGCCATGTGCAGCCGCAGTACCCGCTGGGCCTGCTGGTGCTGGCCGGCGGCCTGGCGGCGGCCTGGTACTGGCGTGAGGTCTATGCGCTCAGCGCGCTGGCCCTGGCCCTGGACACCCTGCTGCTGGCCGGCTTGGGCCGGCTGATGCTCAAGGGACAGCACGGCGACCCCATCGGCGCCATGCTGCTGCTGGGCCTGGTCGCGGCGGGCCTGCTGACGGCCAGCGTGCAGCTGATCCTGCGGCGCGCGCGGCCGCAGGGCGGGGCAGGGGAGGGCGCGCCATGAGCACCCCCTCCCTGCCTGACTGGATGGTGCAGGCGCGGCAACAGGGCCTGCTGCCGCCCGAGGCCAGCCTGCCCGTGGCGGAGCGCCCCTGGCCGGTCCAGCTGCTGACGGCCCTGGGCGCCTGGCTGGCCCTCATCCCTTTCGTCATCTTCCTGGCACTGCTGCTGGGCCGGGCCTGGGAGCATGGGGTGACGGCCTATGTCGTCGGCCTGCTGCTGCTCGCGGCCGGCGTGGGCCTGCTGCGCTCCGAAAGCGTGGGGCGTTTCCTGGAGCAGCTGGCCCTGCCCCTGCTAATGCTGGGGCTGGGCAGCGTGGGCTATGCGCTGGGCCGCGACCTGCCCAGCCGTCTGGCGCCGGCCCTGGGACTGCTCCTGTGTGCTGCCCTGGTGCTGGCCCTGCCGCGGCACTGGCTGCGCCTCATGCTGGGCGTGGCGGGGGCCTGGCTGTGCCTGCTGCTCGTCCGGGGGCCGCACTGGATCGGGGGCGATCTCGCCCCGCTGTGGTGGTCGGTCTACCTGACGCTGGGCCTGTGGGGGCTCGCCCAGGCCTGGCTGCACGCCCAGGGCCTGCGCGCGCCGGGCGCTGCCGCGGCGGCCCTGCTGGAGCCCGTGCTCCGGGGCTGGGTCCTGGGCCTGCTGCCCGTGCTGGCCTGGCTGTCCGGGCCCACCTTCATGATGAGCGGGGGGCTGGGGTCAGGTCTTGCCAGGGAGCTGCATGCGGCCTTCGGCGCGCACCTCTGGGCCTCGGGCCGAATGGGGCCGGCCGCGATGTCGGTGCTGGCTGCCGCGCTGGGCCTGGCGGCACTGCCGCAGGCCTGGCCCGTCCTGCGGCAGTGGCGGCTGCTGGTGCCGGCGCTGCTGCTCCTGGGGCTGTCCTTTGTGCTGCCTGCCCTGGGCGCCTGCCTGCTGGTCCTGGGCCTGGCCCTGGTGCGCAGCCGCCGCGTGCTGGCCCTCGGCGCGGCCGCCGTGGCCCTGTGGACGCTGGGCAGCTTCTACTACCAGCTGGCGCTGCCCTTGACGGACAAGGCCCTGATCCTCGTGGCCTCGGGCACCGTGCTCGGGGCCTGGCTGTGGCTGACGGCCGAGCGCCGTCCGCTGCGGCTCGGCCTTGCGAAGCCCGAGGGCGCCGCGCGGTGGTCGATCCCCGTGTGCGGCCTGCTCTGCCTGGGCGTGGTCAACGGGCTGATCTGGCAGAAGGAGCGGCTCATCGCGCAGGGCCGGCCGGTCTTCGTGGGGCTGGCGCCGGTGGACCCGCGATCACTGATCCAGGGCGACTACATGCGCGTCAACTACGCCCTTCCGCCGCTGCCTCCCGTGGCCGAGATCGCCGGCCCCTGGCAGGAGCGGCCTCGGCTGGAGGCCCGGCTGGACGCCCGCGGCGTGGCCACCGAAGTGCGCCTGCTGCAGGCGCAGGAGGCGCCGGCCGCCGGCACCCAGCTGCTGATGCTGAGCCCGGTCAATGGCCACTGGACGCTCGTCAGCGATGCCTGGTACTTCCAGGAAGGCCAGGAGCCGCGCTTGCGCGCAGCGGCCTTCGGTGAATTCCGCGTGATGCCCGACGGCCGCGCCCTGCTCGTGGGCCTGGCCGACAGGGACCTGCGGCGGCTGCCCTGAGTCCTCGGCTTCAGCCCGCCTCGGGATCGCCGCCGTCCAGCATCAGGTCGATCAGCTGGTGCAGGAAGTCCAGGGCCTCCTCGGCGGAGGCGAAGTAGTACTCGCCCCCGAGGTCGGCCGCGTCCCCATCCGGGCCGATGTGGGCCAGTCCCCAGCCCTCGGCGCCGCCCCCGATGGCCAGCACGGCGAAGCTGCCGGGCGGCAGCTCGCGGGCGCTGCCGCTGGTGATGCGGATGTCCTTGCCGCGGTAGGTCTGGAAACGTTTGAGGGGTTGGTACATGGCCCGGATTGTCGGCGCAGCGCGCAGCCGCGGGCGCAGCCTATAGTCGCGGCATCTTCACCTTGGGAGCCCTGGCCATGAAAGCCATCTGGAACGGCGTGATCCTCGCCGAGAGCAATGACACCGTGCTGGTGGACGGCAACCACTACTTCCCCGAGTCCGCGCTGAACAAGGCCTACACCAGCTTCAGCAACCACCGCAGCAGCAGCGAGAAGGGCCAGGCTCAATACCTGAGCCTGCTGGTCAACGGCGAGTTCAACCCGGACGCCGTGTGGTTCTACGCCGAGCCCAACGAGGCATTCGCCGCCATCAAGGGCCGCGTGGCCTTCTGGAAGGGCGTGCAGGTCACGGAGTGAACCCCTGGCGCCCTGGCGGGTTCAGTGGCGCTGGCGCCACTGCTCCAGCCAGGTCGGCAGGTCGTCGAAGGGCATGGGCCGGCTGATGCCGTAGCCCTGCCCGCAGTGGCAGCCCAGCTCCAGCAGGCGCTGCCAGCAGTCCGCCGTCTCCACGCCCTCGGCCACCAGGCGGATGTCCAGGGAGCGGCAGAACACCACCAGGCTGGTGACCAGGGACAGGTCGAACTGGTTCTGGCCGAGCGTGATGATGTAGGACTTGTCGATCTTGATTTCCTTGATGGCGAAGTCGCGCAGGTAGCCGAAGGAGGTGAAGCCGGCGCCGAAGTCGTCGATGGACAGCTCAAGGCCCTCGGCCGCCAGCGCATCGATCACCCGCCGCGCCTGCACGGGGTTGGCGATCAGCGCGGTCTCGGTCAGCTCCAGGGTCAGTTGCCCGGGCTGCACCCCGTGCTGCCGGAGCACGGCCAGCAGCTGCTCGACGAAATCCGGGTACTCCAGGATGCGCGCCGAGATGTTGACCGCCACCCGCGCCTCCGCCGCTGCTGCCGGCAGGCGGGAGAGCTGGCTGAACACGCGGTTGAAGGTCTCCAGCGTGAAGCGCGGCAGCAGGGGCGAGGGCTCGACGGCCGCGATGAACACGTCCGGTGGCACGTTGCCGAACTTGCGATGCTGCCAGCGCGCCAGCACCTCGAAGCCGAGGATGTGTCCGTCCCGCAGGTCGATCTTGGGCTGCCAGTGCCAGTCCAGCTCGCCGCGGTCCAGGGCCAGCTCCAGGTCGCCCAGCAGCATCAGGCGGTCGGTGAAATTGCTGCTCTTGGGCTCCAGCTCGTCGTAGATGACGGCCTTGTCGAGACCCTTCTTGGCGCGGTACATGGCGTTGTCCGCGCGGCTCAGCAGGGTGTTGGGTTCCTGGCCGTGCTGCGGGCACAGGGCGATGCCCACCGAGGCGCCGATGCGCAGCACGTCCGCCCCCAGCGCGAAAGGCTGCTCCAGCAGCTTCACCACCTTCTGCGCCATGGCCTGGGCCACCTCCAGCGAATGCACGCCGTGCAGGATCATGGCGAATTCGTCGCCGCCCAGGCGCGCCACGGTGTCGGCCTCGCGCACGCTGTCCGCCAGGCGGCGCGAGACCTCCACCAGCAGCCGGTCGCCGACGACGTGGCCGCGCATGTCGTTGACCTCCTTGAAGCGGTCCAGATCCAGCATCAGCACCGCGAAGGGGTCTGACTTGCGGCGGTGGATCATGCAGAACTGCTCCAGGCGGTCGAAGAACACATGGCGGTTGGGCAGATCGGTCAGCGCGTCATGCAGGCTCTTGTGCAGCAGATCCTGCTCGGCCTGGCGCAGCCGCGCCTGCACCTGGATCCACTTGAGACCCTCGTCGATCGCGCTGCTGACCTTGTCGGTGGAGAGGTCTACCTTGGAGAGGTACTCGCGGATGCCCAGCTTGATGGCGTCCGCCGCGGTCTTCTCGCTGCCGCCGCCGGTGACCGCCACGACCACGCAGTCGGCGCCCACGCTTTCCCAGATGTCGGGCAGCAGATCGCGGCCGTCGCCGTCGTCCAGCTTGAAGTCCAGGAAGATGAAGGAGAAGCGCACCTTGCGCTCGCGCAGCTCGGCCAGGGCGCCGGACTTGGACGAGGCCTCGGCAATGTGGATGGGCCGCCGGTAGCGCTTGAGCATGCGCGCCAGGCGCTCGCGGTCCACGTCGTCGTCGTCGACCAGCAGGGCGTAGATGTCACCGGTCTCGGCAATGCTCAGCGCTTCCATGCGAGGCTCCGGGTCAGGGCAGGTAGACCGAGGCGGAGTACTTGTCGAGGAAGCTGGCCAGCAGCGAGAACTGCGGGCCCACGGCCGACTTGACCATGAAGCCGGCCACGTTCTCGTTGTAGGCTCGGGCGCGGTCGGTGTCCCGGGCCGAGGTGGTCAGCACGAAGACCACGGTCCGCTTCAGCGCCGGGTCCTTGCGCAGAACCTCCAGGAACTGAAAGCCATCCATGCGCGGCATGTTCAGGTCCAGCAGCACGAGGAAGGGACCGCTCAGGCGCCGCGTGGGATGCTGGTTGCGCAGGATCTCCAGGGCCACCAGGCCGTCCTCGGCCGTGACGGTGTTGCAGTGGATGCCCAGCTTCTTGAAGCTGCGCAGCACGCCTTCCGTGGCCACGTCGTCGTCGTCCACGAGCAGCACGCTGAAGGGGGCGCTGGCCGGGAGGGCCTGAGGGCTGTCGGAGCTAGTCATCGTCGACCTCCTTCATGACGATGCGGGGCCAGTGGACACGGAAGCAGGCGCCGCCGAGCAGGCCCTGCCGGCTGGTGACGATGGCGCCGCCGTGGGCGTTGATCATGCGCCGCGTCACCGCCAGCCCGACGCCGTGCCCTGCCGTCGTGGTGTTGGCGCGATGGAAGAGCTTGAAGATCCGTTCATCGGCCCCCGCGGGGATGCCCTGGCCGTCGTCCTCGATGGTGAAGACATTGAAGCGGCCCTCTTCTCGCATCTGGATGAGGATCCGGCCCTTCGTCCCACCGTGGTGCTTGACGGCATTGCTGACGAGGTTGCGCAGGCTGAGGCTCAGCGGCACGCGCGGGGTCGTGAAGGCCTGCCCTTCGACGTCCACCTCCACCTGGAAGTCCGGCGGGATGTGCACCAGTGACAGGACTTCCTCGATCAGCAGCCTGGGATCCACCGCCTCGAGGCGCTGGTCACGCTGGCCGGCGCGTGCGTAGTCCAGCAGGTCGTCGATCATGCGTTCGGCCCGCTCGATGCGGGTGCTGGCGCGCTCGAAGTTCTGCAGCACGGCGGGTGTCAGGGCCGATTCGGGCAGGTCCTCGCGGATCCAGCTGAGCAGGTCGCCGATGCCGCGCAGCGGGGAGCGCAGGTCGTGCGAGGCCACGTAGGTGAACTCTTCCAGCTGGGCATTGGTCTGCTGCAGGGCCGCCTCGGCCTTCTTGCGCAGCGAGATGTCGCTGACCATGGCCAGGGCCTGGCGGCCGTCGTGCATGTCCAGCATGGCCAGCGCGATCTCCACCGGGAACTCCTGCCCTGACTTGTGCAGGGCCGTGAGATCGCGGCCCGCTCCCATCCAGCGCTGCGTGGGCTGCCGGGCGTAGCTGTCGCGGTGATGCACATGGCCGGCCCGGTAGCGCTGCGGCAGCAGGACTTCCATCGGCTGGCCCAGCAGTTCGCCGGCCGCATAGCCGAACTGCGCCTCCAGCGCGGGATTGCTGAGCTTGATCCGGCCCTGCTCGTCGACGATGAGCAGGCCCTGGGGCATGGCCGCGAAGATCTGCTCGAACTGGCGCTGCATCTGGCGCCGCAGGGAGAGGTCGGAGATGTAGGCCGCGGCGCAGAGCTGACCATCCAGCTGCATCGGCGCCAGTGCGATCTCCACCGGCACGGCGTGACCCTCGCGGTGCTGCGCGAACAGCTCGCGTCCGGCGCCCATGCGGCGCTGGCGCGGGTCGGCGAAGAACTCGGCCATCCAGGCGTCGTGATGAGGCCGTGCGGCCTGCGGCAGCAGCTGCTCCAGGGTCTGGCCGGTCAGGGAGCCGGGCTCGTAGCCCAGCATCCGTTCCAGCGCGATATTGGCATACAGGATGCGCGCGGGGGCCCGGCTCACCACCAGCACGCCGACCGGCGCATGCTCGAGGACGGCACGCAACTCCCCGACGGACGGTGACAAGCTCTGCTCTACAGCCATGACCAACGCTCCCTGGAATCGGGTTGCATAGACCCGCGCTCGTGCCCGGACCTTATCTGCATTCCCGAGGGCACACAAGCCTGGGTGTCCTGCCAGGGCGTCGGAAGCGCCCATGGGCAGGGCGATCTGCGCGGTGCTACCTGGCCGGGTAAGCGTCCATCGGGGGTGGCGATGAGGGTGCGTTCACGACAGCACGGGACCCATTCGCCGCGGATGCACGCCTGTTCGTCGGCGGAGCGCGGCCTGCTGGCTCAACTGCGCGGCCAAAGCACCCACAGCTTCAAGGGTTGCTTCATGCGCCCCGCCTGGGCTTCGGCCTCGGGGCCCCAGCCCCAGAAGAAGTCGGCACGCACCGCGCCGACGATGGCGCTGCCGGTGTCCTGCGCCACGACCAGGCGGCGCAGGGGCGTGCTGCTGAGGGGCTCGGTGGCATCCAGCCACACGGGCGTGCCATAGGGGATGCTGGCCTTGTCGACCGCAATGGAGCGACCCGGCGTCAGTGGCACGCCCTGGGCGCCCTTGGGGCCCAGTTCGGGATCAGGCAGCGCTTCCTCGCGGAAGAACACATAGCGCGGATTGGCCCACAGCAGCTCGGTCATGCGCGCCGGATTGCGCCGCGCCCAATCGCGGATCTGCGGCCAGGAGGCCTCGCCGGGCCGCAGCTCGCCCTTGTCGATGAGATAGCGGCCGATGGACTGGTAGGGCTGGTCGTTATGCCCTGCGAAGGCCAGGCGCAGCAGGCGGGTCTGGCCATCGGGCTCGCGCATCTGCACCCGGCCTGATCCCTGGATGTGCAGCACCAGGGCCTCCAGCGCGTCGTCCACGTAGGCCAGCTCCAGCGGCCTGAGGCGTGCCTTCACTGCGGCATCGCCCTCGATCTGGGCGCGCGTGTAGAAGGGCTTGCGCTGTGCCAGGTCCGGCGGCACGCCGTGCAGGGGGATGCGGAAGGCGCCCTGCGGCTTGCGGGCCGCCTGCAGCAGGGGCTCGAAGTAGCCGGTCACCAGGCCTTCGGTCTGCCCCTCCAGGCTCTCGACCCGCCAGGGCTGCAGGTGCTCGCGGAGCCAGGCGCGCATCTCGATCTCGTCATGCGGGTTCGCGGCCAGGGCCTGGGCGCAGGCCTGGGTCCAGCCCGGTGCCGGCTTGCTGCAGGAGCGAAGGAGCGCGGGCCAGGCGGCCAGGGCGCTGTCCTCGCTCCAGCCGGGCAGCTCGGCCCAGCTGGCCTGCACCCAGCGCGAACGCTCGCGCAGCATCACCGGGGCGCTGCCCTGGGGCGTCTCCACCGAGGGCGTGCCCGGCGGGACGGTGACGGGCGCCGTCGGCGGCGGCTGTGTGCTGCTGCACGCGGCCAGCAGCCCTAGAATCGCCGCGCCCAGCCAGCCTCGCCGGCCCCGGCCGGGAGCAGCAGTGGATGGGCGGGCCTGGAAGGAAGAGGAAGCGAACAACATGGGCGTGATTGTGCTGGAGGCCCTGGGGGCCCTGGGCCTGCTGATCTTCATCGTCTGGTGGACCATGTTCTCTGGCCGCAAGCGCGGCGAGCGCGAGGTGCCGCCCGAGCAGGACGACAGCAGGCGCTGACCACCGCCTTCCCCGGCGATGCCCCGCTGCCGCTGCCGTGGGTGCATCCACCGGGAGCAGGCGAGGCCGGCAGGGGCCGCCCCGTCACCGGCCGGCGGGGCCTGCCGGGGGGGAGAGGAAGCTTCCCGGCGAACGGCGCAGGCGGTGCCAGATCGCGCGGCGCACGCGGGCGCGGTCCGCCAGCTGGATGCCGCGCGAGCGCAGCGCCACGCGGAAGGCCAGGGCGAAGCTCACCACCAGGTTCAGCACGCCGGTGCCCGCAATGCCCAGCACGCACAGCCAGAAGGGTGCCGTGAGCGCCACGCCGGGCCCCAGCGCGCCCACGGCGGCCGCGAGCTGACCTGTCGAGAGGGTCACGTGGCGCACCTCGATCGGCAAGCCCAGGAACTGCAGCAGCGCCGGCACCAGGCCCAGCATCAGGCCCAGGCTGATGTTGGCGGCCATGCCGGAAACATTGGCCCGCCACCACGCCGCCCAGGCCTGCGCCCGTGTGGGCCCCAGGCGCGCCACGATGCGCGGGTTCCAGGCGATGGCGCTGTCCAGGCGGTGGAAGACGAACCAGTTCTCCGCCCAGCCCGCAATCAGGCTGGAGATGAAGAGCAGCACGCCGGTGAAGGCCGCATACAGCCACGACGGTCCCAGCACATTGAGCGAATGCAGGGTGTAGTGCGCGTCCTTCTCGCCCACCAAAGGCGCGCCGGCCAGCAGCACGGCGGCACCCTGCACCAGCAGCACGAGGGGGGCCACGACGGCCAGGTTGCCCAGGATGCCCGCCACCTGCGAGCGCACCAGGTGCGCCACCTCGTCGACGAAGCCGTCCAGGCCTTCGTCGGTGCCGATCTGGCTCAGCTTGTGAGCCATGGCCGGCGCCGTCATGGCGGGCTGCTTGGTGGCCACGGTCCAGTGCAGCAGGTGGATGATGACGAAGCTCAGCGCATAGTTGGCGCCGGCCCAGAAGCCGGCCCAGAAGGCGCTGAGCCCCAGGGCCATCACCGCGAATTTCGCGAAGACGGTGCCGGCGATCACCGCCCCGCCGCCGGCCGCGCGGCGCAGCATGCTGCGGTATTCATCGCGGTCACGGGTGATGTAGTGCTCGCCCGTCTCGGCGCTGCGCTCGGCCACCTTGCGGGCCAGCAGCGAATAGTGGCGCGCGAAGAGCGTGCGCAGGCTGCGGCGCTCGTGGGTGACACGGACGAGGTCGGCGGTGAGCTGCAGCAGGCGCGGCGCGGGGTCCGGCGCGACCAGGCAGTCCAGCAGATCCTCGATGCGGCGCAGGCGCTCGGTGAGCTGCTCGACGTCGAAGATGATGTCCACCGAGACGCCATAGGCCTCCAGGTGCTCGGGCACGGACTGCACGGCGCTGCGGCACTGGTCCAGCAGGGCGCGCAGCACCTGCAGGGCCTGGCGCAGGGCGGTTTCGTCAGGACCATCCAGGGCCTGGACGAACTGCTCGCTGGCCCGCGCCAGCTGCTCGAAGGGGTGCCCGGCCAGCGTGTCCGCGCCCATGCGCAGGCGCAGCGGCCCGGACAGCCCGGCTGCCCGCACGGAGCTGACCAGCACGGTCAGCGCGTCGCGCATGGGGGCGCGCCAGCCGCCGTCGTCGTCCTGCGGGAACACCAGGGCCTGCAGGCGGGCCAGCAGGGGGGCGTCGATCTGGCGCAGCCAGGCCTCGTCGGTGGCTTCAGGGAAGAGCTGCGCGAAGAGCTCGCCCAGCTCGGAGGTGTCCACCGTGCCCGGCAGCAGGCGCAGCCGAAAGCGGTGGAAGACCTCGCCCCACAGGGCCATGCGCGGCGCGAAGCCGACATCGGCAAAGAGGCCGATGGCATTGAGCTCGCTCCAGCAGCGGGCGATCACGCCACGCACCGCGGCCTGATGCTCGGGATGCCGGTCCAGCACATTGAGCAGGTGCTTCAGGCGCAGCAGGGGCAGGGCGGTGGCGCCGGCGGCGCGGGCATCCTCGCGCGAGGTGGGCGCGTGGCGCAGCCACTCCAGCAGGCGGGCCAGCCACAGATTGCGTGCCGGTAGCGCGGCCTTGGGGTCGGCGGCGTTGAGCAGGGCCGTGAGGTCCCAGGCCGCGGGGTTCCTGAAGAAGCGGCCCGCCATCAATGCAGCTGGCTGGCCTCGGCCAGCAGGAATTCGGGAATGTCGGCGTAGAAGACTTCGGCGTCTTCGCTCACGCAGAGGTAGCGCCCGCGCATGGTGCCCTGGGGCGTGGCGATCTGCGCCCAGGAGCTGTAGCGGAAGCTCTCCCCCGGCTGCAGCAGCGGCTGGTGTCCCACGACGGCGAGCCCGCGCACTTCCTGCACCGTGCCGGCGGCATCGGAGATGGTCCATTCCCGCGCGATCAACTGAGCGGGCGTGTCACCGGCATTGGTGATGGTGATGGTGTAGCTGTAGGCATGCAGACCGCGATCGGGGTCGGTCTGCTCGGGCAGCGCGGCGACTTGCACCGTGCACTTGAATTCGAGATGGGCCATGCGACCCATTCTATGGACTGACGCCAAAGCCCTGGTAGTTGTGCGATGTGCGTCACTCGCACAGATGGAGGACGACGGCGGGGCGCGGCCGCGCTTAAGCTCCGGGCCTTTCCCGACGCCGCGAAGGCTCCGCCATGAACACCCGAATCCATGTGGCCGAGGACGGCCAAGCCCGCTGCGCCTGGTGCGAGGCGCCGGGCTTCGAGGCCTACCGTCACTACCATGACACGGAATGGGGCTTTCCCGTCAGCGACGAAAAGCGCCTGTTCGAGAAGCTGTGCCTGGAGGGGTTCCAGTCAGGGCTCAGCTGGCGCACCATCCTGGCCAAGCGCGAGGCCTTCCGCGCGGGCTTTGCCGGTTTCGATCCCGACCGGGTCGCAGCCTTTGACGACTCCGACGTGCAACGCCTGCTGGCCGACGCCGGCATCGTGCGCCACCGCGGCAAGATCGAGGCGGCCATCCACAATGCCCGCCTGGTGCCGGCCCTGCGCGAGGAGTTCGGCTCGCTGGCGGCCTTCTTCTGGGCCTTTGAGGAGACGGCCGCGGCCGAGGCGCCGGTGCGCGGTGAATCCGAGACCTCGCGCCGCCTGTCCAAGACCCTGCGCGCCCGGGGCTTCAAGTTCGTCGGCCCCACCACCTGCTATGCCTTCATGCAGGCCATGGGCCTGATCAACGACCACGCCCCCGGCTGCGGCTGGCGGGTCCGGGTGGACCAGGCGCGGCAGGCTTTCACGCCGCCGCGCTGAATCCGGCGCCGCCGGGGTGGCGTGCTTTCGTAAAATCACGGGTTCTGCCTCCCCGGCCCCCTGACGGCCGGGGCCGATTCTCCCAAGCACCGCCCGCCATGAGCCACCGCATCGCCCCCAGCATCCTCTCCGCCGACTTCGCCCGCCTGGGCGAGGAGGTCCGCAACGTGCTGGCGGCCGGCGCCGACTGGATCCACTTCGACGTGATGGACAACCATTACGTGCCCAATCTGACCTTCGGCCCCATGGTGTGCGAGGCCCTGAAGAAGCACGCCGTCAAGCCGGACGGCACGCCCGCGCCCATCGACGTCCACCTGATGGTCCAGCCCGTGGATGCCCTGGCCCAGGCCTTCTGCAAGGCCGGCGCCGACCTGGTCAGCTTCCACCCCGAGGCCTCGGCCCATGTCGACCGCACCTTGCAGCTGATCAAGGGCGAGGGCAAGCAGGCCGGCCTGGTCTTCAACCCGGGCACGCCGCTGGATGTGCTGGAATGGGTCATCGACAAGGTCGACCTGGTCCTGATCATGAGCGTGAACCCCGGCTTTGGCGGCCAGAGCTTCATCCCCAGCGCGCTGAAGAAGCTGGAGAAGGCCCGCCGGATCATCGAGGCCAGTGGTCGTGACATCCGTCTGGAGATCGACGGCGGCGTCAAGGTCGACAACATCCGCCAGATCGCTGACGCCGGCGCCGACACCTTCGTGGCCGGCTCCGCCATCTTCGGCAAGCCCGACTACAAGGCCGTCATCGATGCCATGCGCGCCGAGCTGGCGCGCTGATCGCGGGGTCAGCCGCTGCGGCGGCTGCCGCGTTGAGCCCGGATGAGCGCTTCTCCCACTCTCGGACGCCTGGCCGCGCTGCTCGCGCTGCTGGGCGCATGCCATGGCGGTGCCCACGCCTTCCGCTGCAACGCCTTCGTGATCGATCCGGGGCTGCGCAAGGCCGAGGTGCTGGGCAAGTGCGGCAGCCCCTTCACCCAGGACCAGCGCACCGAGTACCGCCTCCAGCGCGTGCGCGAGACGGTCTGGGGTCGCGCCTCTCCGGGCGGGCCGCCCGTGCAGACGGCGGTGGAGGTGGAACGCCAGGTGCCGGTGGTGATCGACGAGTGGGTCTACAACTTCGGCCCGCAGCAGTTCATGCAGGCCCTGCGCTTCGAGAACGGCACGCTGGTCGAAGTGCGGGACCTGGGCTACGGCCACTGAGCCCGGGCTGGCGCCTGATGCCCAGCTGATGCCGGCGCCGCCAAGCGGCCTGATTAGCATGGCAGACGTTCTCCGCGGGGCACCCTCCTGGGTTTCCCGTCCCTGTCGTGCGCCTGCTGACTTCTATACTCCCCGCCATGCCACGGGGCCGCAGGCCCCCATGCGAAGACCCATCGCCGCAAGACCTGACCCTCTCGGGGCAGCCGCGCGGCGCCACAAGGTGCAGGGACATGACAGTCACGGGGACCGTTGCCGCCGCCGCCGCCGCCGCCGGCAACGCGGGGCAGGCGAGGCCGCCTGCTGAACGCTTTGAGCTGGGAGACTGGCGGGTCGATCCGGCCGCCAACCGGCTGCATCATGCCTCCGAGGGGGAGCTTGCCCTCGAGCCGCGCGCCATGGCCGTGCTCCTGGCCCTGTGCGAGCACCCCGGCGAGGTGGTCAGCGCCGACGCCCTGCTCGTGCGCTGCTGGGGCGACGCACTGGTCGAGGGCGGCCTGGGAGACAACCCCGTCCACAAGAGCATCAACCAGCTGCGCCGTGCCTTGGGTGACAGCGCCACAGCGCCCCGGTACATCGAGACCATCCGCAAGCGCGGCTACCGTGTCATTGCGCCGGTGCGCGGCGGCCAGGGGCAGGCGAGGCCCGGCGCCTGGCACGGTGGCTCGCCCTTCCGCGGCCTGCAGGCCTTCGACACCCGCCATGCCGAGGTCTTCTTTGGCCGTGAGCAGGCCACGCAGGACCTGCTGCGCAGCGTGAGCCAGCAGCTGCAGCGTCAGCACGGGCTGGTGCTGGTGCTGGGCCCCAGCGGCTCGGGCAAGACTTCGCTGGTGAGCGCCGGCCTGATTCCCGCGCTGGCCCGGGAGCCGCTGGCCGGCCGCTGGCGTCTGGTCAGCCACAGCCAGTTGGACCTGGCCGACCTCAGCGTCCCGTTGGCGGAAGAGGCGGCCGATCACGCCAGCCCCTTTGCCCTGGCCCTGGCGGCCGCCCTGCTGGACTGGGAGACGGTCGACGGCGAGCCGCTGCTGGACGGCTTCAACGCGCATGACCTGGCACGGGCCCTCAGGGAGACCCCTGCGGCCGTGCTGGCCGAGCTGCGCGCCGCAATGGCGCGGCAGTCCAGCGGCAACCAGGCCTTTGTCCTGCTCTTCATCGACCGTCTCGAAGCCCTGTTCCGCCCGCCTCTGGGTGAAGACGGGCCGCGGGCCGCCGCCCTGCAGTTGCTGCAGGCCCTGGCCGAGAGCGGCTGCGTGCTGGTGGTCGCCGCCTGCCGCAATGACTACTACCCTCAGCTCGCCCAGCACCCCTGGCTGATGCGGGACAAGGCGCTGGGCGGCCATCTGGACCTCGCACCGCCCAGCCGCGCAGAGATCGCCCAGATGGTGCGGCTGCCTGCCCGCGCCGCGGGCCTGAGCTTCGGCATCGACCCGTCCACGCAGCAGCGCCTGGACGACCTGCTCTGCGATGCCGCCGCCGCCAGCCCCGATGCCCTGCCGCTGCTGCAGTACACGCTGGAGCAGCTCTACCAGCAGCGCAGTCCGCACGGCGAGCTCAGCTTTGCGGCCTACCAGGCCCTGGGGGGCGCGACCGGGGGCATGGGCGGCCTGGAGGGCGTGATTGCCGAGCAGGCCGAGCAGCTCATCCGCGGCCTGACGCCCGTGCAGCAAGGGGCGCTGCCGCATGTGCTGTCCCTGCTGGTGCTGGTGGGCGAGGACGAGTCCAGCCCCGTGGGCGGGCGGCGGGCGCTGTGGAGCGAGCTGCGCAGCGCTGCCGAGCGCGAGCTGGTGCGAGCCCTGGTGGATGCACGCCTGCTGGTCAGCGAACACAGCACCGAATTCGCCCGCGAGGAGCCTGCCTTCCGCGTCGCCCACGAAGCCCTGCTGCGCCGCTGGCCTCGGGTGACGGACTGGATCGCCCAGCACCGCCAGGACCTGCAGACCCGTGCCCGCCTGCGCCAGCAGGCGCAGCGTTGGGAGCAGGGCGGCCGGGCTGCTGAGTTCCTGTGGCCGCGGGGGCGGCAGCTTCAGGAAGGCTTGAGGCTGGGCAGCAGCGCCGCAGTGGCCCTGAGCGCCACGGAGTGGCAGTTCCTGAAGACCAGCGAGGGGCGGGCTGCCCTGGGCAAGCGTCTGGGCTGGGCGACCTTCGTGCTGATCACCTTGCTGGCCGGCGTTGCGAGCTGGTCGGCTTGGCGCAACGCCGGGCTGGTTCAGGAGATCGGGCGCAAGAACGAGAACAGCCAGGCCCTGGTCAGCCTGGTGCTGGGCCGGGTGCTGGACGAGCTGCGACCGGACTCCCGGCTCGCCGTGCTGGAAGGCATCGGCAAGCAGGCCCTGGAGGTGCTGGGCAGTCACTCCGAGGAGAAGTTGAGTGCCGTGGTGCGCCTGCAGCGGGCCAAGGCGCTGAGCGTCGTGGGCGAGGCTGCCTTTGGCAAGCGCCAGATGGACACGGCGCAAGGCGCCCTGAACGAAGCCTGGGCCTTGCTGAGCGCGGGAGAGCCGGCGCCCGAGCATGCCGCCGGCTGGGTCAAGATCCAGGGGGCGGTGGCCTATTGGCAGGGGCAGCTCGCCCTGGCCGAAGGGCGGTCCGCGCAGGCCCGTGACTGGTCCTTGCGCTACCGGGACCTGATGGCCGAGCGCGTCAGCCGGGCGCCCGGGGACCGCGAGGCCTGGGTGGAGCTGGGCTACGCCCTGACGACCCTGGGCAATATGGAACTCAAGTCCGGGCGCTGGAACGATGCCGCCCGCCTCTTTGCCGAGTCCTCCAGCTGGCTCCAGAAAGCCCTGCAGGCCCAGCCGGAGGACGCCGCCCTGGCCGCCAACTGGGCGCATACGCTGGGCTACCAGGCCTCGGTGGCCCGGATCCAGGGACAGATGAACGAGGCACTGGCACGCTGTGACCAGATGGTCAGCGTGCTGCGGGGCCTGGTGCGGGCGGGGGGCAATGACCTGCAGCTGAAGTACCGGCTCGGCAAGGCCCAGCGCGTGAGGTACTGGGTGCTGGCCGACATGCGCCGTGACCGGGAGGCCGCCGAAGCCCTGGCCGAGGCCCTCGAACTGGCCCGGCTGCTGGCCGGCCGGGACCCGGAGAACGTGGAATGGCGCGCCGGCCAGCTCTGGGCGGAGCTTGACGCCCTGGCCTTTCACGTCGGGCGCCAGCCTTTCCAGGCCGCCCTGCCTCCCGAACAGATCCCCGACATGCTTGAGCGGGCCCGCCCCATGCTGAAGGCGCAGCCCGGCATCCTGTCGCGCATCCAGGCCGCCTGGACGCAGCTGCGGGCGCAACTGGCACTCCAGCAGGGGCAGATCGATGCGGCGGAGGCACTGATCTCGCAGGCGGCCCAGCAATGGGCGGAACGCCTGCAGGCTCAGCAGAACGACCCCTATCTGCTCAACCAACTGGCACAGGCCGATCTGTTCAGGGCCAGGCTGCCCGCGAGGGGCGACCCCGCCGCCACCCTGGCCTGGTGCAGCAGCGCCCAAGAGCGCTGGAACCAGGTGGTCCAACTGGGCTTTGGTGCCGCACCACTTGAGGCCAAACTGATCCTGGGGGCTTGCGACGGCAAGGCCCCCTTGCCCCAGGATTGGTCTGCCCTGGTCGCTCATGGCTATGCGCCGGGCGGCCCTGCACGCTTTCATTCAACAGCCAAGGAGAAGTCTCTGTGATGAATACCTACTGGGTCCTGGTCCAACAGCAGGGGACCGGCTACAGCTACACCTATTTCCCGTCCGTCAAGGCGACCCCGGTCCCGCCCAAGCCCTGGGATGGCCCCGATGCCGAGCCGGTGCGGCCCAACTTCGCGGCTCCGATCCAGCAGAACTCGAAGGGCCAGCTGCAGCTCCCGACCGGCACGGGCAGCAACCTGATCGCCGTGGCCCAGGTGACGCCGCAGAATCAACCGCCCGCCCCCTATGTCCCGGCCCGCAACGTGGCGCTGTTCGGCGCCGTGGCC
The DNA here is from genome assembly GCF_039872765.1 of Roseateles flavus. NCBI lineage: Bacteria > Pseudomonadati > Pseudomonadota > Betaproteobacteria > Burkholderiales > Sphaerotilaceae > Roseateles > Roseateles flavus. Next base: position 511,788 of record NZ_JBDPZC010000001.1, read on the forward strand.
AAGACCCTGATGGAGAACGCCGGCCTCAACCCCTACTCGCAGGCCGACGGTGGGCTGGTGGTGCTGTCCGTGGCGAATGCAACCGCGCGCGGCTGCTCGCTGGTGTTCCAGAACCAGGATGACCAAGGGCGCACCGTGGGCATCTTCTGCTCGCCGGATCCCATGCCCATCCAGCCCGGACCGGACGAATAAATGGCACAGCGGGGCCAGTATTCCTGGCCCCCTATCTGCCACCGCCATCCACGCCGGCCGTCAGGCATTCATGGAGCAAACCCCGGAGTGCCGCGCGCCGGCAGTTTTCCCGCCGGCTGAATCAGCCCGGTCTGGCATTTCTCTGGGTTCAGTTTTCGCGCTGGTTTTTTCTTGATGTCGCCGTGATTGGAAGGCATCCGCTGCTTCCATTGACGGCCCGGTAGATTTCTCTCCTTTCAAAATCAGATCCCGGGAATTCGCCTGCGGTCCGCCAGGTGCCCCTTGATTTTCAGACAATGAAATGCGGTGGGGTTCCGCAGGGCCACGGTCTGGCAGCGTTTTGAGCCATGCCCACCACCTGCCGGAAACCTGCGACAAGCTTCCCGGCGGCTGCGCCCACCTGGATTTGATCTGATCCCCAGACGCCACCCCTCTGCCCCAGGGCTGGCGCTGACGACGGGGCCGCTGTTGCGCACAATGAGCACACGGCGTCATCCTCCGACCTTCGGACGTCCGGCCGCGTCAGCGGGTCAAAAGCTAGGGTTAACCCTCAAATCTGATCCCCTGCAGACGCCTATCAGCCACCGGAAGGTTTCCGGAAGGCGAGTTTTCCTCCGATTTCCTATCGTTCAGGTCATCGATGCACCGCGCATCGACGCGCCGCCCGCCCGCCTCCCCGGCTTCAGCAGGCCCGCCCCTTCAGTCACATCTGATGAGGTCACCATGAGCAAGGAAATCGACACCAGCCTGAACGAGGAGTCTCCGGCTGCCCCCACCGTTGCCGAGAATGCAGTGCCCGCTGCCGGCGAATCGCTGTCTTATGAAAATATGCTGGCCCAAGTCGCAGCGGCCATGAATCCGGCCCCTGCCGTGCGTTATGAACCCATGGTCCAGCAGGGCCGGGTATTCCTGGTCAAGGATGTGCTGAAAAGCCTGCGCAACGAGAAACTTCAGACCCAGGAGGAAATGGCGGAAAGCTGCCAGCAGGGCCGATTTCGCGTCTCCATTGCCTCCATCAAGCGGGCAGAAATCGGGCGGCCGGTGCTTTTTCGTGTCGCGCGGGAACTAGCCCGGTATTTCAATGTGCCTGTGGAGAAAATCGTGAAGATGCGTCCGGTTACCGTTGCTGAATATCTGGCCGGGGAAACGAAGCACTGAGCGGCCTCTCGGCCCGGGCGCTGTCGGGGAAGGGGTGCCAGGCCCCTTGATCGACAAGCCTTGAGTGACAAGCCCGCCGCGCCAGCAGATGGGGGTCAGGCCTTGCCTGCCTCGCCACACCCGCGGCTGCAGGGGCGAGGGAGTGCGGCGCCCGCGGCGCGCTCGCCCATAATGCCCGCCATGCAATCCCTGCTGCTGGTCTGCACGGCCAACATCTGCCGCTCGCCCATGGCCGAGTCGGTGTTCAAGGCGCAGGCTGCCCTCCTCGGCCTGGGGCGGGTGGCTTCGGCCGGCGTGCGCGCGTCCTCGCGTGCGCAGGGCATGGATGCCCGGGCCATCACGGCGCTGGGCCGCCGCAAGTATCCCGTCGACAAGAAATGGCGCTCCCGCCGCGTGGAGGCCGAGGACTACCTGCGCTTCGACCACATCCTGGCCATGGAGCAGGACAATCTGGACGCCCTGCGGCGCCAGTGCCCGCCCGAGCAGCAGCACAAGCTGCGCCTGCTGCTGGACCTCGTGCCGGGCCGGCAGGGGCAGGAGGTGCCGGACCCCTACTTTGGCAGCCCGGTGGGTTTCGAGAATGTGCTGGACCTGATCGAGCTGGCCGCGCGCAGCTGGTCAACAGCCCGGGCGCTCGCTCGATAGACCATGTCCGGCAAGCCCTCCACCATGCTGTTCCGGACCAAGCTGGCCCTCAATCTCGTCGCCCAGATCGTGCTGGTGCTGGTGACGACCGCTGCGGTGGGCTATCTGGTCGCCGGCTACCGCAGCGTGATGGAGCAGGGCCGCCATTTCCTCGAGCGCGACCACCTGGTGGCCCAGCTGCAGCGCAGCTCGGACGAGCTGACGCGCATGGCTCGGCTTTTCGTGGTGAGCCGCGACCCGCAGTTCGCCGACCACTACCGCGAGGTTGCGCGCATGCGCGAGGGCCTGCAGGCCGAGCCCGAAGGCTATGACGAGGTCTACTGGGACCTTGCCCTGGACCAGCCCCGTGCCGCCGGCCGCCCGGCCGCGGCACGCTCGCTGCAGGAACGCCTGCTCGAGGCCGGCTTCGATCCTGACGACTACGCCCGCCTGGCCGAGGCCCTGCGCCGCTCCGAGGCCCTGATGAAGACGGAGCAGCAGGCCATGGGCCGCGTCGACACCCGCGGGTCCTCGCATCCCCTGGCCGAGGAGGACTGGAAGGAAGCGCTGGAGATGCTGCACGGCCCGGCCTACCGCCATGCCAAGGCCGAGATCATGGGGCCGCTGCGTGCGGTGCGGCAGTCCCTGAAAGCCGGCCACGAGGCCTGGATGCAGCCCCTGCAGGACAACCTCCGCTTCACCGCCTGGCTGGCCATCGTCTGCCTGGTGCTGACGGCGGCCAATGCCGTCTTCATGGCCCTGCGCTACGACCGCTCGGTGCGTCGTCCGGTGGAGTTGCTGCGCCATTGGGCCAAGCAGGTGCGCAAGGGGCAGCAGCAGGGGCAGCGCGTCAGCCTGGGCCACAGCTCGGAGTTCGGCGAGCTCTCGCAGGCGATCGACGAGATGGCCGAATCGGTGGAGCGCAGCCTGGACGAGCTCAAGGAAGAGGTGGCCCGGCGCGCGCGTGCCGAGCAGGTGGTGCGCCACCTGGCCAACCATGACGCGCTGACCGGCCTGCCCTCCCTGCGCCTGCTGCATGACCGCCTGGACCGCGCCCTGGCCCAGGCCCAGCGCAAGAACCAGGGCCTGGCCCTGATCTTCGTGGACCTCAACGATTTCAAGCCCATCAACGACCGCTACGGCCATGAGGCGGGCGACCAGGTGCTCAAGGTCGTGGCCCAGCGCCTGGCCGCTTCGCTGCGGGAGGCGGACACCGTGGGTCGCATCGGCGGAGACGAGTTCCTGGTGCTGCTGCCCGACGTCGACAGCCTGGCCCAGGCCCAGCAGGTCAAGGCCAAGCTGGTGGGCCTGCTGGAGCAGCCCATCTTCATCTCGGTGCACAACCTGGCCGTGCGGGTCAGCGCGGCCATGGGCATTGCGGTCTACCCCGCCATGGCCAATGATGCGCAGGGCCTCATGCGCATCGCCGACCAGGACATGTACCGCGACAAGGCCGAGCAGAAGGCCCAGGCCACGCGGACCGGCTGAGCGCCGGGGCGGGCCGGCGGCCTCAGCTGCCGTGCGCCGTCATGCGGACCTCGCTGACCTCGCGCAGGTCCGGGCCTGAGCCGCTGAAGCGGTCCAGGGCCAGGTAGATCACCGGCGTGATGTAGAGCGTCACCGCCTGCGACACGATCAGCCCGCCTACCACGGCCAGGCCCAGCGGCTGGCGCAGCTCCGCCCCCGCGCCCAGGCCCAGGGCGATGGGCAGGGCGCCCATCAGCGCGGCCAGCGTCGTCATCATGATGGGCCGGAAGCGCAGGCGGCAGGCCTCGCGGATGGCCTGCTCCGGGCTCATGCCGCCGGCGCGCTGGGCGTCCAGGGCGAAGTCGATCATCATGATGGCGTTCTTCTTCACGATACCGATCAGCATCACGATGCCGATGGTGGCGATGATGGTCAGCTCCATGCCGAAGAGCTCCAGCGTGGCCAGCGCGCCCACCGCGGCCGAGGGCAGGCCGGCCAGGATGGTCACCGGGTGGATGTAGCTCTCGTAGAGCACCCCCAGCAGCACGTAGATCACCGCCAGTGCCAGCACGATGAGCAAGACCTGACCCCCTTGCGAGTCCTGGAACACGGCCGCGTCACCGCCGTAGCTGGTGATGATGGAGGGCGGCAGCTGCATCTCGCGCACGTAGCCGTCCAGCTTGGCGGTGGCCTGACCCAGGGGCACGTCCGGGGCGAGGTTGAAGGCCACGGTGATGGCCTGCAGCTGCCCCTGGTGGTTGACGGCCGTCGGGCCCAGGCCGCGCTGCACGGTGGCGAAGGCCTGCAGGGGCACCAGGGTGCCGTTGCGGCCGCGCAGCTGGATCTTGGCGAAGGCGTCCTCGGTGCCGCGGTCCTCGGGGCTGGCCTCCATGATCACCTGGTAGGTGTTGCTCTCGGCATAGATGCTGGAGACCTGGCGCTCGCCGAAGGCGTCGTAGAGGGCGGAGCGCAGGTCCTGCATCTGCACGCCCAGCAGATTGGCACGCTCGCGGTCGATGAGCAGATTGGCCTGCAGGCCGCGCTGCTGGGAGTCGCTGGTCACGTCGCGGAACATGGGGTCGCCGCGCAGCTTCTCCTGCAGCTTCAGCGCCCACTGGTTGAGCTCGCCGGCGCTGACGGGCTGCAGCGAGTACTGGTAGCGCGCCTTGCTCTGGCGGCCGCCCAGCTGCAGGTTCTGCACCGGGCGCAGGTAGACGGCGATGCCCGGCACCTTGCGCAGCTCCTTGCGCAGGCTTTCCAGCACCTGGGGCATGGGCGCGCGTTCCTTGCGGGGCTTGAGGTTGATGAACATGCGGCCGTTGTTGACCGAATTGCCACCGCCACCGCCCGCGCCCAGCGCGGAGGCCACGCTGGCCACGGCCTCGTGCTGGCGCACGATCTCGGCCAGGCGCTGCTGCAGCTGCTCCATGGCGGCGTAGCTGATGTCCTCGGAGGCTTCGGTGCTGGCCTGGATCTGGCCCACGTCCTCCTCGGGGAAGAAGCCCTTGGGGATCAGCGTGTACTGGATGAGGGTCGCCACGAAGCTGGCCAGGGCCACCGCCAGCACGGCCTTGCGGTGCGCCAGGGCCCAGTCCAGGCTGCGTTCGTAGGCGCCCAGCACGGCGCTGAAGCCGCGCTCGAACGTCTTGCCCAGGGCCGATTCCTCGACGGCGTGGTGCGGCTGCAGAAAGCGGCTGCACAGCATGGGCACCAGGCTCAGGGAGACCACGGCCGAGACCAGGATGGACAGCATCACCACCACCGCGAACTCGTGGAAGAGCAGACCGATGACGCCCGGCATGAAGAAGATGGGGATCAGCACCGCCACCAGGGAGATGGAGATGGAGAGGATGGTGAAGGCCATCTCCCGCGCGCCGCGGATGGCGGCGTCGAAGGGCGCCATGCCATCCTCGACGTGGCGCACGATGTTCTCCAGCATCACGATGGCGTCGTCCACCACCAGACCCACGGCCAGGGTGATGCCCAGCAGGGAGATGTTGTCCAGGCTGTAGCCCAGAGCGTAGAGCAGGGTCAGCGCGCCGATCAGCGAGATGGGCAGGGACAGGGTCGGGATCAGCGTGGCGACCGCGCGGCGCAGGAAGAGGAAGATCACCAGCACCACCAGGGCCACCGTGAGGGCCAGGGTGAAGTAGACGTCGTGCAGGGACTCGCGGATGGACATCGAGCGGTCGTTGAGCGTGCTCATCTGCACCGAGGCCGGCAGCTGGGCCGCCATGCGCGGCAGCATAGCCTTGACGGCGTCGACCACAGCCACGGTGTTGGCGTCCGGCTGGCGCTGCACGGCCAGGGTGATGGAGCGCTCGCCGTTGAAGCTGGCGTAGGACTTGGTGGTCTCGAAGCTGTCCTGCACCTCGGCCACGTCGCGCAGGAAGATGGGCTGGCCGTTGCGGCTGGCAATCACGATGGCGCCGAACTCCTTGGCGTTCCTCAGCTGCTTGTTGGCCTGGATGGTGAGGGTCTGGCGCGCGCCGTCCAGTACGCCCACCGGCGTGTTCGCATTGGCCGAGCGGATGGCCGCCTGCAGCTCCTCCAGCGTGATGCCGCGCTGGGTGAGGGCCTCGGTCCGGGTCTGGATGCGCACGGCGTAGCGCTTCTGGCCGAAGATGGACACCTGGGCCACGCCGTTGATGGTCGAGAGGGCCGGGGTGATCAGGTTCTCGGCGTAGTCGTTGAGGTCCGAGAGGTTCAGCGAGGGCGAGGTCAGTGCCACCATCAGCACCGGCGCATCGGCCGGGTTGACCTTGCGGTAGGACGGCGGCGAGCTCATCTCGGTGGGCAGGGCGCGCAGGGAGCGGAACAGCGCGGCCTGCACGTCCACGGCCGCGGCGTCGATGTTGCGGCTGGGGTCGAACTCCAGGGTCAGCGAGGTGCTGCCCAGGATGTTGGTGGACGAGATGCTGGACAGCCCGGCGATGGTGGAGAACTGCTTCTCCAGCGGCAGCGCCACCGAGGACGCCATGGTCTCGGGGCTGGCGCCCGGCAGGCTGGCCTGCACGTTGATCACCGGCGTGTTGTAGGAGGGCAGGGCCGCGACCGGCAGCTTCGAGAAGGCCGCGAGGCCGGCAATCACCAGCGAGAGGTTCAGCAGCACGGTCATCACCGGCCGCCGGATGAAGAGCTCGGTCAGTCTCATGCCCCAGCTCCCGAGGCTGCCGTCGACGCCGCGCTCGCCGCGGTGTCGGCCCGCTGCGCACGGCCCGGGTCCACGGCGGCGGGCTGCACCTTCAGCGGCGTGCCGGGCCGCAGGTTCTGCTTGCCCTCCAGTACCACCTGCTCGCCGGCCTCCAGGCCCTCGACGACGGCGAAGTCGCCGAAGCCGTAGCGCAGCTGCACGGTCTTGAGCTGGGCGGTCTTGTCGGGTCCGACCACATAGAGCGTGCGCTCGGCGCCGCGCAGGATCAGCGCGGCCTGGGGCACGACCACGGCGTTCTTCAGCGTGCGCAGCGTCAGGCGCACCCGCACGTACTGGCCGGGCCACAGCTGCTGGCCGGCGTTGTCGAATTCCGCGCGGGCCTTGATGGTGCCGGTGCTGGCATCGACGAGGTTGTCGACAAAGCCGAGATGGCCCTTCAACGCGGGCTCTGCGGACTTGCCCCTGCCCCGCGGCGCGCCGGGCAGGCTCACCTGCACGTCCAGGGCTTCGGTCTTGCCGTCGGCGTCCGGGCGCACGGCGGCGAGCAGGGGCTGCAGCTGCGTCTCGGGCACGACGAAGCTCACGCCGATGGGCGAGAGCTGCGCGATGTTCAGCAGCGGTGTGGCCGTGGCATTGGCCTGCACCAGGGCGCCGGGCATGGCGTTGACCAGACCGGCACGGCCGGACAGCGGGGCGCGCAGCTCGTTGTAGCTCAGGCTCACCTGCGCGGCCTGCACCGCGGCTTCGTCGGACTGCACCAGGGCGCGCTGGGCCTCGACGTTGGTCAGCGCCGTGTCCACCGCACTCTGGGCGACGAAGTTCTGGCGCAGCAGGTCCTGGGCGCGCTGGAGCTGGCGTTCGGCGTCGGCGAGGCTGGCGCGATCGCGCGCGAGCTGGGCACGGGCCTTGTCGAGGTTGGCACGGTCGGTCCGGTCGTCGAAGCGGAACAAGACCTGACCCTTGCTGACCATCTGCCCGTCCTTGACCAGCACCTCGCGCACCGTGGACGTGGTCTGGGCTCGCAGGTCCACGCTCTGCAGCGTGGCCACGGTGCCGGCGGCCTCGATGCTCACCGGCACGTCCTGGCGCTGCACCGTCACCACGCCCACGGCCTGCGGGGCCGGCGTGCCCTTGCCGCCAGCCGCCGACGCCGCACCGGCGGGAGGCGTGGCGCCGGGCTCTGTCGGGGTGGACTTCCAGCGCCAGGCAGCGGCGGCGAGGATCAGCAGGAGGACGGTGGCAACGACGGGCGTGCGGCGCATGGGGCTTGTCTTTCTGACCTGGGCCCGGGGCCAGCAGGTCCGCACGCGAAGCGGCGGAACCCGGGCAAGCCGCGGGCTCAGCAGGTGAGCTGGAGAGAAGTCCCGAAGCTTAGCCGGGCAGGCTCGCCAGCGTATTGCCCCGATGTGAAGTCAGCGCATGACTTTATGCACGCAGCAAGGCTAGGGCCAGGCGCGCACCGGCGCGGGCGTTGTGGCGGACCAGGGCGATGTTGGTTGCCAGGCTGCGGCCGCCGGTGAGTTCCTTGATGCGGGCCAGCAGATAGGGCGTCACGGCCTTGCCCTGGATGCCCTGGGCCTCGGCCTCCTGCAGGGCCTGCGTGGTGATGCGCTCGATCTCCTCGCGCGGCATGGCCTCGTCGGCGGGCACGGGGTTGCTGATCACCACGCCGCCGGCCAGGCCCAGGCTCCACTTGGTCCGCAGGAAGCGGGCCTGCTCGGCGGGTTCGTCGATGCGGAAGTCGGCCTTGAGGCCGCTGTCCGGCGTGTAGAAGGCCGCGAAGTTGTCCTGGCCGATGGAGAGCACCGGCACGCCGTGCGTCTCCAGGTACTCGAGGGTGAGCGGCAGGTCCAGGATGCTCTTGGCGCCCGCGCAGACCACAGCCACCGAGGTGCGGGCCAGCTCCTGCAGATCGGCCGAGATGTCGAAGCTGGTCTCGGCGCCGCGGTGCACGCCGCCGATGCCGCCGGTCACGAAGACCTGGATGCCCGCCAGCTGCGCGCAGATCATGGTGGCGGCCACGGTGGTGGCGCCCACGCGGCCGCTGCTCAGCGCGTAGGGCAGGTCGCGGCGGCTGAGCTTGAGCGCGTCGGGGCTCTGGCCCAGCAGTTCCAGCTCCTCGTCCGCCAGGCCGATGCGGATCTTGCCGCCCATCACCGCGATGGTGGCCGGCACGGCGCCCTCGGCCCGCACGATGGCCTCGACCTCGCGGGCCGTCTGCACGTTCTGCGGATAGGGCATGCCATGGGAAATGATGGTCGACTCGAGGGCGACGATGGGGCGGCCCTGCTCGCGGGCTCGGGCGACTTCAGGGGCGAAGATCAGGGGCAGGTTCATGGCGTGGTCTCCTCCAGGAGGGCAGGGCTCAGCAGCGGCGACACCGTGGCCGCGCTTTGCAGGGTGAGGGCGGCCAGGCGCTGGCCCAGCCGGCAGGCGGCGGCCAGGTCCTGCGGCGCGCGCTGCAGGCCGGCGATCACGCCGGCCGAGAAGGCGTCACCGGCGCCGGTGACCTCGACGATGTCCGCCACCGCCGGTGCCGGCACGCGTGCCAGCGGCTGGCCGGCCCAGGCGCAGCGGACCTCGCCGCTGCCCTGCGTCAGCACCAGCCCCTGCAGGCCGCGGGACTGCAGCCGGGCCCAGGCCTCGTCCAGCGCGGCTTCGCCGTCCAGGGGCAGCCCGGTGCAGGCGGCCAGCTCGTCGCGGTTGAGCAGCAGCAGGGTGAGGCCGCGCAGGTCCTGCGGCAGCCGGTCCATCTTGGGCACGGAGGCCGCCACGGCGGCGAGCCGGCGCGGGCCGGCCGCGGCCTCTGCCATCAGGGCGGCGACGGTGGCTGCGGGCAGGTTCAGGTCCAGTACGGTCCAGCTGGCGCTGCGGCGCAGGGCCTGGGTGGATTGCAGGAAGCCGGCGTCCAGGGCTTCGCAGGCCTGCATCTGGGCCAGGCCGATGATGAGCTCGCCCTGCGCGTCCAGCACCGCGGTGTAGCTGCCGGTGGGAAGCTCGGCCAGCTGCAGACTGCCCTGGGTGCGGATGCCCAGCGCGGCGGCCTCGGCGAGCAGGGCCTGGCCGGCGGGGTCCTGGCCCACGGCTGTCAGCAGTTGCACGGGCAGGCCCAGGCGGGCGAGGTTCTCGGCGATATTGCGCGCCACGCCGCCCGCGCTCTCGAGCTGCGAGGCCGGATTGGAACTGGCCAGGCGAGCCGGGCCCGTCGTGCGCAGCTTGCGGTCGCGGTTGGCGGCGCCGATGCACAGCAGCTGGCGCGGCTCGGCCAGCACGTAGGCGCGGCCCAGGATCAGGCCTTCACGCGTCAGCTGGGCGAGCTGGTGGGTGAGGGTGGAGCGCGCCAGGCCCAGCTGGGCGGCGAGGGCATCCTGGGTGATGAAGGGCTGCTCGCGCAAAAGGGCGAGCAGCCGCTGCTTGGGGCTGTCCATCCAGACATTCTAGACAAATGTCTTGATAATTGGACAAATGTTTGAAACAAGGCTCAGGCAGTGCCCGCTGCCTCGGCCGCAGGCCCTGCACGACGCTGGGCCACCTTGGCGGCCAGGGCGAAGACTGCCAGCGCGGCGGCGCCGATGGCGGCCTCGGACTGCAGCATGCCGTTGTTGCCCCAGTGGGTCTGGGAGTAGCCGGCCACCAGGGTCATCCAGCTGAGCGGCATGTTGGCCAGGGAGGCCAGCAGGCTGTACTTGGTGGCGGCGGCGCCCTTGCCGATGGCTTCCAGCACCACGGCGGCATAGCCGGTGTAGCAGAGGCCGGTGGTCAGGGCATAGAGCGTGGTGAAGATGACGAAGCTGGACTCGCTGTGCGGGGCCGCGGCCATGGCCAGGGCGCACAGGGCCTGCAGGCCACCGAAGAGGCAGTAGGCCCACTTGCGGTCCATGCGGTCGCAGATGAAGCCACCCAGCAGGCTGCCGCCGGCCGACACGATGCCGCTGAGCACCCCGGTGACGAGGGCGACGGTGGCCGCTCTGGCATGCCAGTCCGGTGCCACCACCGACCACAGATTGCCGGCGCCGCCGCTGCCGATGGGCAGGAAGCACACCAGGATGGCCAGCAGGCCCAGGCGGGAGCTTGCGACCTCCCAGAGGTCCTTGCCTGCGGCGCGGGCGCTGGCCCTCAGGCTGAAGCCCTCGTTGCTGCTTTCGGGGGCGGGCTCGCGCACCAGGGGCAGGGCGGCGGCGCAGACCAGGGTCAGCACGGCCATCAGGCTGCTGGTGAGCATGGGGGACACATGCAGGTCCTCCATCATCCACAGCGCCAGGCCGCCGCCGAGGCTGGCGCCGGCCATGTTGCCGGCCTGCATCCAGCCGGCGGCCCGGCCCTTCTCCTGCGCCGGCGTGGCGTGCGCCATGAGGCTCTCCACCGACATGCCCAGCAGGCTGGCGGCAATGCCGGCCGCCACGGCCACGGCCGTCAGGAAGGGGATGGATTCGAGCCTGTAGGGCGTCATCCCCGTGATGAAGATGCCTGCGGCCGAGCCCGCGCAGCCGATCAGGTACCAGGTCTTGCGCGTCAGCGTGAGGTCCACGATGGGCGCCCAGAGGAACTTGACCGCATGCGGCATGAAGGTCACCGCCAGCAGGCCGGCGATGGCCTCGGCCGGCACCTTGGCCTGGGCCAGTGCATAGGCCGCGGCGATGCCCAGGTAGCCGCTGAGGGCGCTGAAGGGGGCGAAGAGAACGAAATAGACGGCCGGGTGCGAGGCCCGGCGCGAGGCCGGGTGCAGGGAAGAGGCGGACATGGGGTAATGCTCTGGAAGCCCGGGAGGGGGCGGGGCGATGCGGCATTGTCCCCGGCCTGCGTATAGTCACTGCTCCGCATCTACCCAGGGGCGCGGCCGGGCCCCCGCCGCATGAGCACTTCCGGAACCTCCTCCGAGCTGGACCCCCGGCTGCTGCACTGGCTCAACCTGCTGCTGCAGGAGGGCAGCGTCAGCCGCGCCGCCCTGCATGCCAACGTGACGCAGTCGGCCATGAGCCATGCTCTGCGTCAGATGCGGGCGCATTTTGGCGACCCCCTCCTGGTGCGGGCCGGGCGCGGCATGCGGCTCAGCGCGCGGGCGGAATCCCTGAAACAGCCGCTGCAGCAGGCCCTGCGCCAGTTGCAGGAGGTGGTGGCGCCGCAGCCCGGCTTCGAGCCCGCGGCCGGTGCGCATGCGTTCCGCATCGCCATGCCCGACTATGGGGACCTGGTCCTGGCGCCGGCGCTGCTGGGTCGACTGCGCCGGCTGGCGCCGCAGTCCACCCTGCATTGCGTGCAGCCCAGCGACTTCGACCTCCTGCAGGCCGCCACGCAGGTCGACCTGCTGATCGGCCGCTACGAGCAGGCGCCGCAGAGCCTGCACCGGCGCGTGCTGTGGGATGAAACCTTCGTGGTGATCGCCAGCCGCCGGCATCCGCGTTGGCGGGCGGACGCCATCACGCTGGACGACTACCTGGCGGAGTCGCACGTGCTGGTGAGTCCCACCGGCGTGGGGCTGGGCCCGGTCGACAGCTGGCTGCAGCGGCAGGGGCGCCGCCGGCATGTGGCCTGCACCTTCACGCAGTTCGCGAGTGCGGCGCGGCAGGTGGCCGAAAGCGAGCTGGTCTGCACCCTGCCGCGGCGCGTGGCGCTGGGGCTGTCCCGGCATCTGGCGCTGCGCTGCTGGGAGCCGCCGCTGCCGCTGCCCTCGCATGCAGTGGTGATGCTGTGGCACGCGGCCCAGCACCGCGATCCGCGCCACCGCTGGCTGCGCCAGCAGGTGGTGGCGGCCCTGCGGGGGGGCTGATCAGGCGGCTTCGGCGCGCGTCTCGAGGGGCTTGTCGAGAGGCCTTTCGGGGGGAGGCAGTCCCGGCAGGCGCCGCAGCAGCCGCTCGCCCACGCCGGCCAGGGTCGTCGCGTCCTGCTGGTGGGTGCCGTATTCGACATGGGGCGGCAGGTACTGCATGCCCAGCATGCCGGCCGTGCGCTGCAGGGGCTTGAGCAGCTCGCTGAGGCTGTACTCGTTGAAGCCGCCGGCCTGGTAGTCCTCGGCGGTACCGCCGGCACTGATCACGGACCACCACTGCTTGCCGTGCAGCGTGCGCACCCCGCGGCCATAGGCCCAGCCATGCTGCAGCACCTCGTCCATCCACGCCTTCATCAGCGGCGGCACGGAGTACCAGTACAGCGGATGCTGGAAGACGATGCGCTCATGGGCCAGCAGCAGGGCCTGCTCGCGGGCGATGTCGATGCGGCCGTCGGGGTACTGCTCATGGACCAGGTTGAGCGTGGTGCCCGGCAGCGTGCGCCAGGCCTCGGCCCAGCGGCGGTTGATGTTGGACTGGCCCAGGCGGGGGTGGAAGAGATGGACGAGTGTTTTCATGGCCGCCACGGTATCGGCCCCTGGCGGCCCCGACTGTCATCGGCCCTCATGTCGGCCATGAGCGGCATTCATGGGTCGCAGGACCCGCTAGGATCCAGGGCCCATCCCCACCTGCCGGCTCGAGCCGGCCTGAGCCTCCGATGTCCGCCCATCCGTCTGCCAGAGCCTTCCTCGTCGACCTTGACGGCACCCTTGTCGACACCGTCGGCGACTTCGTGGCCGTACTGGCCCTCACCCTGGCCGACCTCGGCCTGCCCCCGGTCTCACGGGCGTGGGTGCTGCAGGCCGTGGGGCGCGGCAGCGAGCCGCTGATCCGCTCGGCCCTGCGCGAGGTGGGCGGCGATGCCGGGCTGTACGAGGCGGCCTGGGCCCGCTACCAGGCGCACTACCTGCAGCTCAACGGGCAGGCCTCGGACCTGTTCCCGGGCACAGTGGAGGGCCTGGATCTGCTGAAGGCGCAGGGCCTGCCCATGGCCTGCCTGACCAACAAGCCGGCGCGCTTTGCCCGCGACCTGCTGGCGGCCAAGGGGCTGGCGGGCTACTTCGACCGGGTATTCGGCGGTGATGACTTCGAGCGCAAGAAGCCCGATCCTCTGCCCCTGCTCAAGACCTGCGAGGCCCTGGGCGTGCGGCCGCAGGAGGCCTGGATGATCGGGGATTCAAGCAACGACGCGCAGGCCGCGCATGCAGCCGGCTGCCCGGTGGTGCTGCTGCGCCATGGCTACAACCACGGCGAGCCCATCGATGCCGTGCCCGCCCTGGCGCACCTGGACCGGCTGGACCAGATCGGGCGCCTGCTGGCACCCTGAACGCCTCGTGGGCCGGCCTGCTGCTCAGCGGCTGCGGCCCTGGGCCTGAATGCCCAGCAGGGCATCCTTGAGCTGGCCATCCGCCGGGTTCTTGCCCAGCCAGATGCGCATCAGCGTGGTGAAGAACTCCGGCTCCTTGATGGGCTCGCCCTGCACCTTGCCGTTGACCGAGATCACCGTGCCGGTGCCGGGGACGAAGTCCACGGCAAAGCCCTCGCCGGCGCTCATCTTCTTCTTGGCTGCGAAGACTTCGGCGATGCGCATCACGCCGGGGATGGACTTGGAGAAGTCCTCGGGCGTGGCGTTGTCCTGCATGCCCTTCGTGAAGAGCTTGCCGAGCTCGTTGGCATCGATCTCGCGCAGCATGTGGATGGACAGGCGCTTGGGGCCGCTCATGCCGAACACGCCGTCGGGCGTGCCGGTCTTCTCCTTGAGGTAGAGGCCGGCGGTATAGACCTTGAAGATGGCCTTGTAGCGGATGCCCGCACCATTGAGGACCAGCTTCTGGCCACCCAGTTCGGCCTGGGGCTCGTACTTCACCCCGGCCAGTTCCACGGCCTGGGCCTGAGCGCCCAGGGGCACTGCCAGCGCTACCAGCGCTGCAAGAATCAAACGACGCATGTCTCGCTCCAAGGATGTCTGCATGACAGCTGCAGAACTTGTAAAAAGGAGTATGTCTGAACGGCGAAGGCTTGAGCTAGGGGCAGGTCTCAGTTTTCGTGTAGCACTGCTACACTCGCCCGCACTATGTTCATCACGCGCAAGCAGATCAAGGGGTCGAACGACCGGGGAGCCTGGCCCTGGCGATGCCCGTCCGCCTTCACCCACTGAAGCGCCTGGCCTGCTTGCCGGCCCCGGTTCCCGGGGTCCACACTTCCGCGTCATTTCCTCGTAGTTCCCGCGAAAGCTGTTGCGAATCCGTGCGCCGGTGCTGCCCCTGGCAGCGCCGCGGCATGTCAGCCAGGCTGATCTGTACGATCGGGCTCCGCCGCCCCTGGGCCGGTGCCCCTGATATCGCGAGAAGAGAACGTGATCACCGAACTCGAATTCCAGAGCTTGGCCGCAGAAGGCTACAACCGCATCCCTCTGATCAGCGAGGCCTTTGCGGACCTTGAAACCCCCCTGTCCCTCTACCTGAAGCTCTGTGCCGGTGCCGGCCAGGGGCGCTACAGCTTCCTGCTGGAGTCCGTGGTGGGCGGCGAGCGCTTCGGGCGCTACTCCTTCATCGGCCTGCCGGCGCGCACCGTGCTGCGCAGCCACGGGCAGCGCACCGAGGTGCGCCGCGATGGCGAGGTGGTCGAGACCCACGAGGGCAACCCCCTGGCCTTCATCGAGGCCTACCAGCAGCGCTTCAAGGTGGCCCTGCGCCCCGGCATGCCGCGCTTCTGTGGCGGCCTGGCCGGCTACTTCGGCTACGACGCCGTGCGCTACATCGAGCCGCGCCTCGCCAAGACCGAGAAGCCCGGCGGCCTGGACACCCCCGACGTCATGCTGCTGCAGTGCGAGGAGCTGGCCGTCATCGACAACCTGTCCGGCCGCCTCTACCTGATCGTCTATGCCGACCCGGCCCAGCCCGAGTCCTACTTCAAGGCCAAGAAGCGCCTCGCCGAGCTGCGGGACAAGCTCAGCTACAGCGTCTCGGCGCCGCAGGTGAAGCGCGGGCAGTCGCATCCGGTGCTGCGCGAGTTCGCCAAGGCCGACTACCTCGACGCCGTGCTGCAGGCCAAGGAGTACATCGCCGCCGGGGACATGATGCAGGTCCAGGTGGGCCAGCGCCTGTCCAAGCGCTACACCGAATCCCCGCTGAGCCTCTACCGCGCGCTGCGTTCGCTCAATCCCAGCCCCTACATGTACTTCTATGACATGGGGGACTTCCAGATCGTCGGCGCCTCGCCCGAGATCCTGGTGCGCCAGGAGCGCACGGCAGAGGGGCAGAAGGTCACCATCCGCCCGCTGGCCGGCACCCGGCCGCGCGGCGCCACGCGCGAGCAAGACCTGGCCCTCGAGGCCGAGCTCAAGGCCGACCCCAAGGAGCGCGCCGAGCACCTGATGCTGATCGACCTGGCCCGCAACGACATCGGCCGCATCGCCACCACCGGCAGCGTCAAGGTGACGGATGCCTTCGTCATCGAGCGCTACTCGCACGTGATGCACATCGTCAGCAATGTCGAGGGGCAGCTGCAGCCCGGCGTCAGCAATATGGACGTGTTCCGCGCGACCTTCCCGGCCGGCACCCTCACCGGCGCGCCCAAGGTCCGGGCGATGGAGATCATCGACGAGCTGGAGCCCGTCAAGCGCGGCATCTACGGCGGCGCCTGCGGCTACCTCAGCTACGCGGGCGACATGGACCTGGCCATTGCCATCCGCACCGGCATCGTGCAGGACCAGATGCTCTATGTGCAGGCCGCGGCCGGCGTGGTGGCGGACTCCGTGCCCGAGCTGGAATGGAAGGAAACCGAGGCCAAGGCGCGGGCCCTGCTGCGCGCGGCCGAGCTGGTCGAGGAGGGCTTCTGATGCGCCCCGCACCGACCCTCGAGCTGGTGCTGGTGGGTGACCGCGACGATGCCATCACCGCCCACCGCGCCATCCCCCTGGCCCTGGACCTCGCCAGCCAGGCGCTGGACCTGCCCCTGCAGGCCCGCTGGATGGCCACCGACGAGGTGGGGGATGCCCGCGCGCTGCAAGCCGTCCACGGCGTCTGGTGCGTGCCGGGCAGCCCTTACCGCAGCATGGACGGCGCCCTGCGCGCCATTCGCCAGGCGCGCGAGAGCGGCCAGCCCTTCCTGGGCACCTGCGGCGGCTTCCAGCATGCCGTGGTCGAGTACGCTCGCCATGTGCTGGGCTGGGCCGACGCCGAGCACGAGGAGACCGCCGGGGCCGGCGAGCGGCGGGTGATCCATCACCTGGCCTGCGAGCTGGTGGAGCAGCACGAGCGGTTGGCCCCCCTGCCGGGCACCCGCCTGCATGCCGTCTATGAGGGGCAGCCCTTCAGCGAGGGCTACCGCTGCCGATTCGGGCTCAACCCCGACTTCGTGGCGGCCCTCACCGCGGGGCCACTCCAGGCCGCCGCCCAGGGGCCGGCCGGCGATGTGCGGGCGGTTGAACTGGCCGGGCATCCCTTTTTCGTGGCAGCGCTGTTCCAGCCGGAACGCCAGGCGCTGCAAGGCAATCTGCCGGGCCTGGTCAAGGCCTGGGTCGAGGCTGCGGCCGTGCGCGCCGCTGAACTGGAGGCGCGCTCATGCTGCTGATGATCGACAACTACGACAGCTTCACCTTCAACCTGGTGCAGTACTTCGGCGAACTCGGGACCGAGGTGAAGGTGGTGCGCAATGACGAGATCACCGTCGGCGAGATCGCGGCCCTGAAGCCGGCTCACCTGGTCTTCTCGCCGGGTCCCTGCTCACCTGCCGAGGCCGGTGTCTGCGTGGAGGCCATCCGTCACTTCGCGGGCAAGCTGCCCCTGCTGGGCGTGTGCCTGGGCCATCAGAGCATGGGCGCGGCCTTCGGGGCCAACATCGTCCGCGCCAAGACCCAGATGCACGGCAAGACCAGCGTGATCCACACCGATCAGCAGGGCGTGTTCGCCGGCCTGCCGCAGGACTTCACCGTGGTGCGCTACCACTCGCTGGTGGTCGAGGAGGCGACGTTCCCCAAGGAGTTCGTCGTCACTGCCCGCAGCGAGGACGGCGAGATCATGGGCCTGCGCCACCGCGAGCTGGCCGGCACGGCTACGCCGCTGGAGGGGGTGCAGTTCCATCCGGAATCCATCCTGTCCGAGCACGGCCATGCCATGCTGAGGAACTTCCTGCAGCTGCGGAAGTGAGAGGGCGCCCCGCCGCGTCCCGCGGCAGACGGCGCCCAGCGAAGACCGATTGCCAAGGAGTAGTCAGGCCATGATTGACTTGCGAAGCGACACCGTCACCCAGCCCACGCCGGCCATGCGCGAGGCCATGAGCGCTGCGCCCCTGGGTGACGATGTCTTCGGTGACGACCCCAGCGTCAACGCGCTGCAGGAGGACCTGGCCGCGCGGCTGGGCTTCGAGGCCGCGCTCTTCATGCCCACGGGCACGCAGAGCAATCTCTGCGCGCTGATGGCCCACTGCCAGCGCGGCGACGAATACATCGTCGGCCAGATGGCCCACACCTATCGCTGGGAAGGCGGTGGCGCGGCGGTGCTGGGTTCCATCCAGCCGCAGCCCCTGGCGCAGCAGCCGGACGGCAGCCTGCTGCTGGCCGACATCGAGGCCAACATCAAGCCCGACGACGCGCACTTTGCCCGCACCCGGCTGCTGACCCTGGAGAACACCATCGGCGGCAAGGTGCTGCCCATGGACTACCTGGCCGCGGCCTCGGAGCTCGCGCAGCGCCGCGGCCTGGCCCGCCACCTCGATGGCGCGCGGCTCTTCAACGCAGCCGTGGCGGTGGATGCGGCCGATCCCTACGCCGCGGCGCGCCGCATCTGCAGCCATTTCGACAGCGTCTCCGTGTGCTTCTCCAAGGGCCTGGGCGCGCCGGTGGGCTCGGTGCTGTGCGGCTCGCGTGACTTCATCAAGAGTGCCCACCGCTGGCGCAAGATGGCCGGCGGCGGCCTGCGCCAGGCGGGCCTGCTGGCCGCCGCGGCCCACCATGCCCTGGACCATCACGTGCGCCGCCTGACCGAGGACCATGCCCTCGCGCGCCGGCTGGCCGAGGGCCTGGCCGGGGTGCCAGGTCTTGCCATCGAGGCGCCGCAGACCAACATCGTCTTCGCCGACGTGCGCGATGCCGATCGCGCCGCCGGCCTGCTGTCCTTCCTGAAGGAGCGCGGCGTGCTGGCCACGGGCCTGTACCGCCTGCGATTCGTGACCCATCTGGACGTCGATGCGGCGGGCGTGGACCGCGCCATCACCGCCGTCCGCGACTACTTCAAAGCCTGAACGGGAACCGCCATGCCCATCACCGATAACGAAGCCCTGACGCGGACCATCGAGCACCGCGAGATCTTCCACGACGAGATGCTGACCCTGATGCGCCGCATCATGAGCGGGGACATGTCCCCCGTGATGGCCGCAGCCCTGCTGATCGGCCTGCGCGTCAAGAAGGAGACCATTGGCGAGATCACCGCCGCCGCGCAGGTGATGCGCGAGTTCTCGGTCAAGGTCCCGCTGGGGCCGAAGCCGCATCTGGTCGATGTGGTGGGCACCGGCGGCGATGGCGCCCACACCTTCAACATCAGCACCTGCTCGATGTTCGTGGCCGCGGCGGCCGGCGCGCAGGTGGCCAAGCACGGCAACCGCAGCGTCTCCAGCAAGACCGGCAGCGCCGACGTGCTGGAGGCCCTGGGCGCCAACATCATGCTCAAGCCCGAGCAGGTGGCGGCCAGCGTGGCGCAGTGCGGCATCGGCTTCATGTTCGCGCCCAACCACCACCCGGCCATGAAGAACATCGCCCCGGTCCGCAAGGAGCTGGGCGTGCGCACCATCTTCAACATCCTGGGGCCCCTGACCAACCCGGCCGGCGCGCCCAACATCCTGATGGGCGTGTTCCATCCGGACCTGGTCGGCATCCAGGTGCGCGTGATGCAGCGCCTGGGCGCCGAGCACGCCGTCGTCGTGTACGGCAAGGACGGCATGGACGAGATCTCGCTGGGCGCGGGCACGCAGGTGGGCGAGCTGAGGAACGGCGAGATCCGCGAGTACGAGATCCACCCCGAGGACTTCGGCCTGGCCATGGCCTCCAACCGCAGCCTCAAGGTCGCCGGGCCGGAAGACAGCCGCCAGATGCTGCTGGGCGCCCTGGCCGACGAGCCCGGCCCCGCGCGCGACATCGTGCTGCTCAACGCCGGCGCCACGCTCTACGCTGCGAATGTGGCGGACAGCATCGGCGAAGGCATCGAGCGCGCGCGCGAGGCCATCCGCAGCGGCGCGGCGCGGGCCAAGCTCGACCAGTTCATCGCGACCACGCAGGCCCTGGGCGCCGCATGAGATCCAATGCCGCCCTCTGGCGCCGCCTGCGGGATGACATCCCCCAGGCCCGCCAGGTGCTGCTGCCGCGCGTGGAGGTGCACCCGCTGTCCTGGGGCCTGGGCCTGAGCGGCACGGCGCTGGGCCTGTGGGGCGTGCCCCTGCTGCCAGACGCCTGGCGCACGGGTGCCGGCTGGCTGGCCCTGGGCCTGGTGGTGGCCGGCATGGCTGCCTGGGGCCTGCTGAAGCGCGAGCACCTGGGCTGGCGCCTGGACTTCGCTTCGCGCGAGCTGGCGCCGGTGGGCGTTGATGGCGAGCCACGCCGCCTGGACGGCCCCGGCTGGGGCCTGTATTGCGTGGGCGGATCCAAGCGCCGCTCACTGGCGCTCGAGTTCCGTCACGAGGACGGCGGCAAGGCCCTGCGCGTGCTGGAGACCCGCGGCGGCGCCAGCCGCGAGGAGCATCAGCTCGTGAGCCAGATCGCCGACGCGCTGGCGCAGCGGCTGCAGCTGCGGCGCGAGGGGCTCAGCCTGTGAGCGCGCCGATTGCCAGCCTGCACACGACATCCTGACTCAAGGCCAAGACCATGTCCGACATCCTGAACAAGATCAACGCCGTCAAGCACGAGGAAGTGGCCGCGGCACGCGCCATGCGTTCGTTGGCCAGCCTGCGCGACGAAGCTGCGGGCCAAGGCCCGGTGCGGGGCTTCGTGGCCTCGCTGCGCAGCGCCATCGCGGCCGGGCGTAGCGGCGTCATCGCCGAGATCAAGAAGGCCAGCCCCAGCAAGGGCGTGCTGCGCGAGGACTTCCGCCCCGCCGAGATCGCGCAGAGCTATGCCCGCCACGGCGCGGCCTGCCTGAGCGTGCTGACCGACCGGCCCTTCTTCCAGGGCGCGACCGAATACCTGCAGGCCGCCCGCGCCGCCTGCACGCTGCCGGTGCTGCGCAAGGACTTCATGGTGGACGAGTACCAGATCGTCGAAGCGCGGGCCATGGGCGCGGACTGCGTGCTGCTGATCGCCGCCAGCCTCGATGACGCGCTGATGGCCGATCTCGAAGCCTGCGCGCTGGATCTGGGCATGGATGTGCTGGTCGAGGTGCACGACGGCGCCGAGCTGGAGCGCGCCCTGCGGCTGAAGACGCCGCTGGTGGGCATCAACAATCGCAATCTGCGGACCTTCGACGTCACGCTGGACACCACCCTGGGCCTGCTGGACCGTGTGCCGGCGGACCGCCTGCTGGTGACCGAATCCGGCATCCTGCAGCGCACCGATGTGCAACGCATGCGGGACCACGGCGTGCACGCCTTCCTGGTGGGCGAGGCTTTCATGCGTGCCCCCGAACCCGGCGAGGCCCTGTCGGCCTTGTTCGCCTGATGCAGGCCTCGCTGCTGGATGACGACGGCGCCCCCGCGGCGGCGCCCAATGCCCTCGCGCGCCCGCTGGGCGAGGTGCTGGATGCCACGCCGCTGTCGCCCGGCTGGCAGGCCGAGGTGGAAGGGTGGCGCCAAAGCGCCGCAGGCCAGGCGCTGGTCGCCTATGTCGAGCGGCGCCAGCGTGAGGGGGCCACGGTGTTCCCGGCCCAGCCGCTGCGGGCCCTGAGCCTGACGCCGCTGGAGTCGGTGCGCGTGGTCATCCTCGGCCAGGATCCGTATCACGGTGCCGGTCAGGCCGAGGGCCTGGCCTTCTCGGTCCCGCCGGGCCAGAAGCTGCCGCCCTCCCTGCGCAACATCTACAAGGAGCTGCAGCGCGACCTGGGCCAGCCGCCGGCGCGGGACGGCCATCTGATCGCCTGGACGCACCAGGGCGTGCTGCTGCTCAACACCTCGCTGACGGTGGAGGAGGGCGCCGCCGGCAGCCATGCGAAGAAGGGCTGGGAAGCCCTCACCGATGCGCTGATCGCCGCCACGGCGGCGCACGCCGCCCCCAAGGTCTACCTGCTGTGGGGCGCCCATGCCCAGGCCAAGGCGCCGCTCATTGCGGCAGCAGGCCCGCAGCACCTGGTGCTGCAGGCCAACCACCCCTCGCCGCTCTCCGCCACGCGGCCGCCCCAGCCCTTCATCGGCTGCGGGCACTTCTCCGCCGCGCAGACCTGGCTGGCGGCGCGCGGACAGCGCCTGGACTGGCGCGTCTGAGCCCAGGCCCCGCCGCCGCGGAGCGGCGCTCCCCGCCCGCCCGCTCCGGGTAGACCCTGGGGCCAGCCCCATGCCGAACTTGGTTCTAAACTGGTATTGTTCCGCTGGGTGCGATACCCGTTCGCACCTGTCTGCTACCCCGTGAAATCGTGATCAAAGCCAGGCATCGCCGGTGGATCGGCTGAGTGGGTGGATTTGGATGTAAGCCAGTGCAATACCAATTGACGCTCGGCTAATTCTGGTACTAAACTGGTATTACTATGAACAAGCCCCTGCCTCTGCATCACACCCTGGCGCGCGCTGAAGCGCTGGCCGCGGTGCGCTACCACGTGGGGGTGGATGGCGGCGGTACCGGGACGCGAGTCAAGCTGGCGGACGCCGCCGGCCGCGTGCTGGGTCAGGGCGAGGCCGGACCTTCGGCGCTGGGGCAGGGCGTGGCCCAGGCCTGGCGCCACATCCTGGACGCCCTGCAGCAGGCGGCCGGGCAGGCCGGCCTGTCGCCGGTGCCGCTGGCCGAATGCGCGCTGGGCGCGGGCCTGTCGGGGGCCAATCTGCTGGCCGACGCGCAGGACTTCATCCGCACGCAGCCCGGCTTCGCCGCGGTACTGCTGGAGAACGATGGCTTCACCACCGTGCTGGGCGCCCATGGCGGCCGTCCGGGCGTGGTGGTGGCAGCCGGTACCGGCACTGTGGGCGAGGTGCTGCGGCCCGATGGCTCGCGGGGCATCGCCTCGGGCTGGGGCTGGATCACCGGTGACGAGGGCAGCGGCGCCTGGCTGGGGCTGCGCGCCATGGGGCATGCCCAGCAGGCCATGGACGGGCGCGTGCCCGTCAGCCAGCTGGCTGTGGCCGTGTGGGAAGTGGCGGGCCGTGATCGCGAGTCCATCCTGGCCTGGTGTGCCGCGGCGGGCCAGCACGGCTTCGCGTCCCTGGCGCCGCGGGTCCTGGACGTCGCCGAGGCGGGCGACAAACCGGCCCAGGCCCTGCGCATGCAGGCCGTGGTGGCCCTGGAGCAGCTGGCCCACAGCCTCGATCCCCAGGAGGAATTGCCCCTCGCCCTGGCCGGCAGCATCGCCAAGCGTCTTTTGGCTCATTTCTCAGGCAACATTCGTGCCCGTTGCGTCGAGTCCCAAGGAGATTCGGCCGACGGCGCACTGCTCTTGGTCGGCAGTGCACTCAACGACAAGACGGGTACACGATGACAAAGCTGCCGTTCCAATTCAAGCCTGATCCCGAAGCCGCCTCGCCGCTGTACATGCAGCTGGCCCACAAGCTGGCGCAGGCGATCCGCGAAGGCCACTACCAGGCCGATGAAGCCCTGCCTTCCGAGCGGGTGCTCTCCGAGTCCCTGGACCTCTCCCGCGTGACGGCCCGCAAGGCCATCGACCGCCTGGTGGAGCAGGGCCTGATCATCCGCAAGCGCGGCTCCGGCAACTACATCGCCCCCAAGCTCGAGCAGCCGCTGTCGCGCCTGACGAGCTTCTCGGAGGAACTGCACCAGCGCGGCTTCAAGCCGAGCTCGCGCTGGCTGACGCGCGGCTTCTCCCTGGCCGCGCCGGACGAACAACTCTCCCTGGGCCTGACCACCGGCCAACGCGTGGCGCGCCTGGAGCGCCTGCGCCTGGCCGATGCCGTGGTCATGGCCTACGAAGTGAGCGTGCTGCCCGAGGCGGTGCTGCCGGACCCCGAGTCCGTCAGCGCCTCGCTCTATGAGCACCTGGGCCGCCTGGGTGGCGCCCCGGTGCGCGCGCTACAGCACATTCGAGCCATCAACGCCGACTCCCGCCTTGCCAGCCTGCTGGAAGTGCCCGTGGGTCAGGCCGTGCTGTTCATCACACGGGTGGGCTATCTGGAATCGGGTCAGGCCGTGGAGCTGACCCATTCGTACTGCCGCAGCGACTACTACGACTTCGTTGCGGAGATGAGGCGGGATGGATGACCGAAGCACAGCGCACTGACGGATTCGTACTGACACCTGCGGGATTCGTCCGCGGTGTGCTGGAGCATCAAGGAGGCCGCATCACCCGCATCGAGGGTGATGAGGTCACCGAGTACGAGGTCCGCCACGGATCTCAGGATCTGCCCCTGATCCTCCCCGGCTTCATCGACGTGCATGTGCACGGCGGTGGCGGCCGGGACACCATGGAAGGCGGTGACGCCGCCCGGGCCATCGCCCGGCTGCATGTGCGCCATGGCACGACCTCGCTGCTGGCCACCACCATGACCGCGCCCATGGACGAGATCCGCGCGGCCCTGGCGGCCCTGGGCCCGGTGTGCCGCGAGCGCGAGCCGCAGGCCGCCCGCGTGCTGGGTGTGCATCTCGAGGGGCCCTACATCAACCCCGGCAAGCTGGGCGCCCAGCCCGACTTCGCCCGCGCCGCGCAGCTGGCCGAGGTGCAGGCCCTGCACGCCCTGGCCCCCATCCGCCTGATCACGCTGGCGCCCGAGCTGCCCGGCAATCTGGACCTCACCGAGCAGCTGCGCGCGGCCGGCTTCCAGGTGCAGATCGGCCACACGCTGGGCACCTACGAAGATGGCGTCGAAGCCTTGGAGCGCGGCGCCGGCGGCTTCACCCACCTCTTCAATGCCATGACGGGTCTGCATCACCGCGAGCCCGGCATGGTGGGCGCCGCGCTGGCCCATGCGCGCTACGCCGAGATCATCCCGGACCTGCTGCATGTGCATGAAGGTGCCGTGCGCGTGGCCCTGCGCTCCATCCCCTGCCTGTTCTGCGTGACCGACTCGACGGCCGCCGCGGGCATGCCCGATGGCGAGTACAGCCTGGGCCGCCACCGCGTCACCAAGTGCATGGGCGGCGTGCGCCTGCCCGACGGCACGCTGGCCGGGAGCACGCTGACGATGGACCAGGCGCTGCGCAATCTGGTGGGCCTGGGGCTGGAGATGGCGGACGCCTCGCGTCGCGTCTCGACCCATGCAGCGGACTACCTGGGACTCGGAGACCGTGGCCGCCTGGCTGTCGGCGCCTGGGCGGATTTTGTGATGTTGGACCGTGATTTGCAGGTGCAAGGCGTGGTCGTTGAAGGAGATGGAATTGACCTCGCTTGATATCAAGACCCGCATGCTGGAGGAGTGCCTGTCGGCGCCCGCGGCTGTTGCGCGCCAGCTGGCCGCTGACCAGAACGCCTATGCGGCCCTGGGTGAATCGCTGCGCGACGCGCCGCCCAGCAGCCTGCTGACCGTTGCCCGTGGCAGCTCGGACCACGCCGCCCACTACATGGCCTACCTGGTGATGGCGCGCCTGGGCCGGCTGGTCACCTCGCTGCCCATGTCCCTGATCACGCTGTACCAGAGCAAGATCGCCTGCGAGGGCCTGGTGTCCCTGGCCTTCTCGCAATCGGGCCAGAGCCCGGACCTGGTGGCGCCGACGCGTTTCTTCCGTGAAGGCGGTGCACGCACCGTGGCCTTCGTCAACGCCGAGGGTTCGCCCCTGGCCGCCGCAGCGGAGCATGTCTTCTCGCTGCATGCCGGGCCGGAGAACAGCGTGGCCGCGACCAAGAGCTACATCGCGCAGCTGGTGGCGGGCGCCCGCGTGGTCGCTGCCTGGCAGGGGGATGAGGACCTGGCCGCCGCCCTGCAGCAGCTGCCCGACGACCTCGTCAAGGCCGCCGGCCTGCGCTGGGATGCTGCCGTGGAAGCGCTGCGCGGCGCGGACAAGCTCTTCGTGATCGGCCGCGGCACCAGCCTGCCCATCGCGCTGGAGGCCGCCCTGAAGTTCAAGGAAACCTGCGGCATCCAGGCCGAGGCCTTCTCCGGCGCCGAGGTCAAGCACGGCCCCATGGCCCTGGTGGAGGAGGGCTACCCGCTGCTGGTCTTCGCGCCGCGCGGCCCGGCCCAGGCCGGCCTCGTGGCCCTGGCCGAGGAAATGCGCGGCCGCGGTGCCCGCGTCCTGCTGGCAGCGCCGGCCGGCACGCCCGGTGCCGAGCTGCCGCTGGCCTGCACCGGCAACGAGGACCTCGACCCCATTGCCGCCATCCAGAGTTTCTATCCCATGGTCGAGGCCCTGGCCCGCGCCCGCGGCCTGAACCCCGACCAGCCGCGCCACCTGGCCAAGGTCACCAAGACCCACTGAGCGAGGCGCCGTCATGACCCAAGCATTCACGCCCGAAGACGCCGGCCAGCTGGTGATGGTCGACATCCAGGGCAAGACTCTGGACGCCGCCACCGCGGCCTTCCTGCGCGAGCACAAGATCCGCGCCGTCTGCCTGTTCCGCAAGAACCTGGGCACGGAAAAGGAAGTGCGCCAGCTGACCCGCGAGCTGCGCGAGGTGATGGGCCCCCACGCCCTGATCGGCCTGGATCAGGAAGGCGGCTCCGTGGTGCGTGCCACCTTCCTGCCTCAGGCGCCCTCGGCCATGGCCCTGGGCGCGGCGGGCGACAGCGAGCTGTGCGAGCGCGTGGGCGCCGCCGTGGCCCGCGGCCTGCGCAGCATCGGCGTGAACTGGAACTTCGCCCCGGTGCTGGACATCAACAACAACCCGGCCAACCCGGTGATCGCCGAGCGCAGCTTCTCCGAGCGCGCCGACGAGGTCACCCGGCTGGCCGGCGCCTGGATGTGGGGCTCGCTGCGCGAGGGCGTGGCCTGCTGCGTCAAGCACTTCCCCGGCCATGGCGACACCCATGTGGACTCGCACCTGGCCCTGCCCACGGTGGACAAGAGCCGTGCCGAGCTCGATGCCCTGGAGCTGCGCCCCTTCCACGCCCTGCGCGAGATCGCGCCGGCGGTGATGACGGCGCACATCGTCTACCCGCAGATCGACCCCGAGTACCCGGCCACGCTGTCCGCCACCATCCTCGGCGGCATCTTGCGCAAGGAGTGGGGCTACGAGGGCGTGGTGATCACCGATGCGCTGATGATGAAGGCCATCTGCGAGCGCTACGGCTATGACCGCGCCGCCGTGCTGGCCCTGCAGGCCGGTGCCGACATGATCCTGGCCCAGGGCTCGCTGGAAGAGCAGGGTCAGTCCTTGCGTGCCCTGCGCGAGGCCTTCGCCCGCGGCGAGCTGACGCCGGCGCAGGGCGCCCGGGCCCGCGACCGCCTGGACCGCCTGGCGCGGGCCTATCCGGTCAGCCACGACGACTATGACGGCGCCGTTCGCGAGGCCGACGGCGCGCTGATGGCCGAGGCCTGGGCGCGTGGCCTGACGGCGCTGCGCGCCGCGAAGGCGCCTGCGCTGCATGCGCCGCTGCGCGTCTACGTGCAGACCGACGTCCCCACCGACATGGTCAGCGAGGCCGGCCCGACCGGCGCCCAGATCGCCGGCCTGTTCAGCGGCTTCGCGGACGCCGAGATCGTGATGCTGGACGACCTGCTGGGCCTGGACTGGTCGCAGGTGCCGCAGGACGGCCGCCAGACCATCGTCGCCTCCACACACCGGATGCGCTACGGCGCCCATGCCGGCCAGTGGCGGCCGGACCTGCACCTGGTGCTGTGGAACCCCTTCCAGGCGCTCGATGTGCAGGGCCCCACCGTCGTCAGCTGGGGCTATGCGGACGGTGCGCTGGCGGCCCTGAAGAGCTGGCTGCAGGGCGAGCTCGCCGCGACGGCCGCATCGCCGGTCAGCCTGGGCTGAGACCCGCGTCGGACAACAACAAGGACATCCCATGAGCGCGATCCAGGACTCCTCTTCGGCCAGCCCCCTGCGCTGGGTGCCCACGCTGTACTTCGTGCAGGGCCTGCAGTTCTTCGTGGTCATGCTGATCGCCAGCATGATGTACAAGAAGCTGGGCGTGGAGAACGACCAGATCGCGCGCTGGACCAGCCTCATCGGCCTGGCCTGGGCCTTCAAGCCGCTGTGGAGCCCCTTCCTGGAGCTGATCCCCAGCAAGAAGCGCATCGTCGTGAGCATGCAGTTCCTGGGAGCGGCCGGCCTGCTGGCGGTGGCGCTGACGCTGCAGCTGCCCAGCTGGTTCGGCGCCTCGCTGGCGGTGTTCTTCGTGCTGGCCTATGCCTCCGCCACCCATGACATCGCCTGCGACGGCCTTTACATGGCCTCGCTGTCGGACAAGGAGCAGGCCGCCTACGCAGGCTGGCAGGGGGCCTTCTTCAACGCCTCCAAGTTCCTCACGCAGGGCGGCCTGCTGATCCTCGCCGGCCTGCTGGCCGAGCGCTTCGGCCTGAGCAATGCCTGGACGAGCATCTTCGTGATGCTGGGCGTGCTGCTGGCCCTGCTGGCCAGCTACAACGCCGTCGCGCTGCCCAACCCGCTGCCCGCACAGGCGCCCAAGGGCGGAGCCTCGGCGGTCTGGCAGACCTTGGTGGAGGTGATCGGCGACCTGCTGCGCAAGCCGGGCATCTGGGGCTTCATGCTCTTCATCGTCCTGTTCCGCCTGGCGGAAGGTCAGGTGCAGACCATCGGGCCCCTGTTCCTGCTGGAGGCGCGCGAGAAGGGCGGGCTGGGACTGACGCAGGAACAGACGGGCGGCGTCTACGGCACGGTGGGCACTGCCGCCTTCCTGGTGGGCAGCATCCTGGGCGGCTACTTCACGTCGAAGCTGAGCCTGCGCCGCGCCATGCCGGTGCTGCTGCTGGCCATGGCGGTGCCCAGCGTCACCTTCTACTACCTGGCTGCGGCACGGCCGACCGACATCACCCACATCGGCGCGGCCATCGCGCTGGAGATGTTCGGCTACGGCTTCGGCTTCGTCGGCATGATCCTCTTCATCATGCAGGTGGTGGCGCCCGGCCGCTTCCAGACGGCCCACTATGCGCTGGGCTCGGGCGTGATGCAGCTGGGCTTCATCCTGGCCCGTTCGTTCAGCGGCGATGTGCAGCTGGCCCTGGGCTACGAGCGCTTCTTCCTCTGGACTATCGCCTGCGGTGCCCCGGCCCTGCTGCTGTACTTCTTCGTCCGCTTCCCCCAGGGCCAGGCCGCAGCTGCGCAGGACGAGGCCCCCCAGGCAAGCGCCTTGCCGGCAGGTCGCTGAGCGCTCCGGCATGCGTGCTCACGTTCTTCATGTGGTAGGCCTTGTGCTTGCCTTGTCTCTTGGGCCGGCCTCCGCGCAGAGCGGGGCCGGCCGTTTTTTTGACGATTTCAGCGACGCCGACCTGGCCGGCCTGCAGGCCGCCGGCTGGACGGCTCGCACGGCGCCGGGCCACCCCGGCGTGCCCGGCGCGCAGTGGGGCGAGTCCCAGCTGCGGCTGCTTGACGATCCTGCGCAGAAGGGCAACCGCCTGCTGCGCCTGGTGGCCGAGACCGACGGCACCGGCCCCGGCACCCGCCAGGCCCAGCTGTGCCAGCAGCGCAAGTTCTTCGAGGGAACCTACGCCGCGCGCATCCGCTTCAGCGATGCGCCGGTGCAGGGCGCGGACGGCGACCCCGTCATCCAGACCTTCTACGCCGTCGCGCCGCTGCGCCACGACTTCGACCCGCAGTTCAGCGAGATCGACTGGGAGTACCTGCCCAACGGCGGCTGGGGCAGCGAGAAGACCCGGCTCTACGGCATCAGCTGGCAGACCGTGCGCATCGAACCCTGGCTGGCCTACAACGGCTCGCATGAGGAGATGGGCGCGCTGGGGGCGAGCGATGCGGCCTGGCATGTGCTGCTGATGCAGGTGGCCGGTGGCCGCGTGCGTCTCTTCCTGGACGGTCGGCAGGTGGCCGAGCACGGCGGGCGCAACTACCCCGTGGTGCCCATGTCCATCAACTTCAACCAGTGGTTCTCGCCCGGCGGCCTGCTGCCCGCAGGCGGCCCGGCACGCCGCTACGAGCAGGACGTGGACTGGGTCTTCCATGCGCGCAACGAGGTCCTGAGCCCGGCGCAGGTCGAGGCGGCCGTGGCCGCCTACCGCCGCCAGGGCAGGGGCCGCGAGGACACCGTGCCCGCCGCACAGCCCGCGCTGGACAGCCGCTGCGATTTCTGAGCCCGCGCCTTGCGCCATTCCCGATGACTGCGAACTCCCGTCTGGCCTCCGTCGATGCCCTGCGCGGCCTGACCGTGGCCGCCATGCTGCTGGTCAACAATCCGGGCGACTGGGACCATGTGTTCTGGCCCCTGGAGCACGCCGCCTGGAACGGCTGCACGCCCACCGACCTCATCTTCCCCTTCTTCCTGCTGATTGCCGGTGCCAGCCTGAGCCTGGCCACGGGCGGGCGCTGGAGCCGTGGCGAGCCGGCCGGCTTGGTGCTGCCGCCTCTGCTGAAGCGTGCGTTGAAGGTCTTCGTGCTGGGCCTGGTGCTGCACCTGCTGGCCTGGTGGCTGATGGACAAGCCGCAGTACCGGCTGATGGGCGTGATGCAGCGCATCGGCCTGTGCCTGGCCTTCGCGGCCCTGCTGGGCACCGCCTGGCGCAGCGAACGCGCGCGCTGGGGCGGCCTGGCCGTGCTGCTGCTGGGCTATGGCGGGTTGATGACGTGGGGTGGGGCCTGGGGCGCAGGCTGGGAGCCGCAGACCAATCTCGCCTCGCGCCTGGACAGCCTGATCCTGGGCCGCTGGAACTACCAGTGGGATGCGGCGACCGGCCTGGGTCACGACCCCGAGGGCCTGCTCAGCACCCTGGGCGCCCTGGCCAGCACGGTGCTGGGCCTGATCGCCGGAGAGCGCCTGCGCCAGGGGCGCGGCCGCAGCCTGTGGATGCCCGCGGCCCTGCTGCTCCTGCTGGGCGCGCTGGCCACGCAATGGGTGCCCTGGAACAAGCAGCTGTGGACGCCCAGCTTCGTCCTCTGGACCGGCGGCTGGGCTTTCGCGGCCCTGGCACTGGCCTACGAGCTGGTGGACCGCCGCGGCCTGCCGCCGCTGGGGCGAGCCTTCGGCGTCAACGCCATGGCCGCCTATGCGGGGGCCTGGATGTGCACGGTGTTCCTGGAGGGCTTCGGCTGGATGGGGCCGCTGTACCGCAGCGTGTTTGCGCCCGTCGGGGCGCTGGTCGGCCCTGAGGTCCAGTCCCTGGGCTTTGCCCTGGCCTTCGTGGCGGTGTGGAGCTTCATCGTGTGGGCCCTGGACCGCCGGGGCTGGTACTGGAAGCTCTGAGCCAGGCCTTCTCGCAGGAGGGCCGACCCTCACGGGCCGGCCCGGCGCACGGCGCTGACGCCGGTCAGGGGATGGGGCAGGACTTGGACGGGTCGCGCAGGCTGCACTTCCACTGCCACTGCACGTTCAGCTTTTCAATGAGATCCACCGAGAAGCTCACGCCAGGCACGCTCAGATTGAGGGTGATGACCCTGCCGCTGATCACGTTGGACATGGGCTCGCCGGTCCCGTAGACCCCCTGGACCACCGCGCCTTTGCCCAGCTGCACGCTGATCTGGCTGTTGGCGATCAGATAGGCCAGGTTGTTGTTGACGTACTGGCCGATGGGGAAGGTCTGGCCATTGGGCAGGGACACCACCTTGTCGGCCGGGATCAGCTTGTTCAGGCCGGTCAGGTAGTTCTGGTCACGGCCGAAGAAGAGGCTGTCCTTGACCAGGGCCAGTGAGCCCTGCACGCCGTTCAGCACGCCCTGGTCGATCTTGCCCTCGACCTTGTTGACGATGATGTTGCCCAGGATGGGCAGGATCCAGCTGAGGTTGGAGTCGCAGTCGGTCGAGGAGCCCACGTTGGCGGTGACGCCGATCTTGTCCGAGGGCAGCTCGCCGTTCGCCGCGCCGTACTGGGCCGTGACCTGCAGATTGCCCAGGGAGGCGTGGTTGACGCAGCTGTAGGAGATGATGCCCCAGCGCTTGCCGCTGAACTGGGTGTAGGCGTCGTAGCTGATGCCGCCCAGCGTCATCAGCACGGTGCCATTGCCCTGCGGCTGGACCCGCACATTGACGTCGCCCGTCAGCGCGCCACTCTGGAAGTTGACGCCCTGGTTGGCAGCGGCCTGACGCATGAAGTCGTTCAGGCCGTTCTGCATGCTGTAGGGCACGGCCTTCATCTGGCCGGCCAGGGTGCCCAGGGGGCCGCTGCTGCGCCAGTCTTCGGCATAGCTCAGGCTGCCGCCGCCATAGGACACGGTCGCCACGTACTGGCCGGACATGACACGGGGTGACCAGTCGGCATGGGCCGCGCCGGCGCACGCCAGGATCACGGCACCCAGAAGCAGGTGTTGTCGCTGCATAGTTCCTCAGTCCCGCCCTCGACCTGGCCGTGCGCGCGCGGCGTGCATCGGCATTTCCCCGCTCATGGTCTTGGGCGCCCTCCCGTCCGAGGCAGGTATGGGGTAGGACGGGCGCTTGCTGACACCGACCCCTCCTGGCTCGGCGCGGCAGGAGAATCGCAAAAAACGCCAGGCCGCGCCACTGAAAGACTTGCGAGGTTCGAAGGGACCGGTGCGAACAGCGGCCACGCGATAGACAGCGGCGTGGCATTCATGCCAGAGGCGCGGGAGCCTGCCGGATGCCTGGGCGGCGCAGCGCTCATGGTTGATGTTGATTGACTACCACTTAAATACCAATCAGCATTCCCTGCCAGAGGGCCGAAGCAGGGCGGCCCGACAAGCATTCGCTGCCGCAGGACCTGGCAGCGCCTTCGTCCGCGCGGCGGTACCAGTCAGGGCATCCATGAAGATCAAGACGATTGCAATCATCGGCGGCGGCACGGCAGGCTGGCTGGCGGCCAACCACCTCGGGCGCGAACTGGCGGCCGATCCGGAGCTGAGCATCACGGTCATCGAGTCGGACGAGGTGCCCATCATCGGCGTGGGCGAGGGCACGGTGCCCTTCATCAAGCAGTCGCTGCAGAAGTTCGGCATCGGCGAGGCCGAGCTGATGCTGTCCTGCGAGACCACCTTCAAGACCGGCATCCGCTTCCAGGGCTGGCTGGATGCGGCCCGGCATGGCGCCGACCACCACTACCTCCACGCCTTTGCCTCGCCCTTCCCCGGCGGGCTGGACGTGACGCCCGCCTGGCTGGAGGACAGCGGCGGGCGGCCCTTCGACGATGTGTCCGTCGCAGCCCGCCTCTCGGAGGCCGGGCGCAGTCCCAAGCAGATCTCCTCCGGGCCCTATGTCGGCGAGGCCGACTACGCCTATCACGTCAACGCGCAGCAGTTTGCCCAGCTCCTCTCGCGCAATGCGCAGCAGCGCTTCGGTGTCCGGCACCAGCTCGCCACCATCGTCGGCGCCGAGCGCGCGGCCGACGGCGGCATCGCGGCCCTGCGCACCCGCAGCGGCGAGCGTCTGGCCTTCGACTTCTACGTGGACTGCAGCGGCTTCGCCTCCCTGCTGACCCAGGGCGTGCTCAAGGTGCCCTTCGTGGACAAGTCGCACCAGGTGCTGACGGACACCGCCCTGGTCCAGCAGGTGCCCTTCGGCCCCGACGAGCCCATCGCGCCCTACACCCTGGCCACGGCACACCGCGCGGGCTGGATCTGGGACATCCCCGTGACCCAGCGTCGCGGCACCGGCTTCGTCTACGCCAGCGCCTACATGGGCGAGGACGAGGCCGTGGCCGCCTTCGCGCGCTACCTGGGCCGCCCCGAGGCCGGCTTCGTGCCGCGCAAGATCGCCATGAAGATCGGCTACCGCCAGCAGATGTGGAGCCACAACTGCGTGGCCCTGGGGCTGGCGCAGGGCTTTGTCGAGCCGCTGGAGGCCACGTCCATCCTGCTGACGGACTTCTCGGCCCAGCTCCTGTCCCGGAACTTCCCCCGTCAGCAGGGCGACGAGCCCGCGCTGCGGCGCCATTTCAATGAAGCGACCGGCCAGGCCTGGGAACGGATCATCGATTTCGTCCAGCTGCACTACCACCTGTCGGACCGCAGCGATTCCGACTTCTGGCTCGACAACCGCCAGCCTGGCCACCTGTCCGAGGTCCTGCGCGAGCGCCTGGCGAAATGGCGCGTCGCCCCGCCCCAGGCCACGGACTTCGGGAGCCGCTTCGAGCTCTTCAGCGTCGAGAACTACCTGTACGTGCTCTATGGCATGAAGTTCGCCACCCGCGGCTTCCCCATCGGCGAGGCCGAGCGCCGGGAGGCGCGCCAGCAGCTGGCCCAGGTCGAGGCGCGCGCCCGCCGCCTGGTGGAGAGCCTGCCGTCCCATCGCGAGTGGCTCGACGGCCTGCGCGCCGCCGCCGCGCAGGCGCGCGGCTGAGCCCGCAGTTCAGGCGCTCCCGCGCATCGGCAGGCGGCCGGGCCGCGGCCGCCTGCGCCGCGCTCCGGCGTTTCGCATGATTTCGCCGGCACGGGCCGGTGCAGCGGCGCGCTTCGCTGCAGGCGCCTGTCCGCCCGGTCTGTTCATGCGTTGAAACCGGGCCACTCCCTTGACCTGTAAGAACTGACAGGTGGGGCAGCCGGGGGCTCATTCCCCTGGATTCCATGCTTGCGCTGGATTTGTGCAGGTATTAAATTGGTATTCAAATATAGAAACTGGATCCTGATTGGTGCTTCGCTGATTCAGTGGCGAGGTGGCCGGGAAGGCAGGGCATCAGGTGGTGTGCAGATGTCGGGGCGCTGACCTAATGGATTGGGTCGGTGGTGCTCTGGTGCATGCGCGGTCGCCTGTGCAGGGTCTGGTGTCGAGCGCCGGAAACACGGCGCCAGCACATCGTGCAGGACGGAGATCCGCTGCCAGGGCCTGGCCTGCGGCTGTGGTGGATCTCCGGCGTCATTCGTTTCGTCTCGGAGGGAGACCATGAAAGAGCTGATCGCGCCGGCGGGCTTCGCCGTGCTGCGCCGCCCCCTGCTGCCCCTGCGGCATTTCCAGGACTGGCAGCGGAGCGAGGACCCGGAGTCCTTCATCCTGTCCTTGTATGCCCAGCCGTGGCTGGAAGAGGGGCTGTATGTGTCCAGTCCCTCCCTGCATGCCCGCCTGCAGGAGCTGAGGCAGGGCGTGGGGGAGGTCAGCCGCCTGCCGACGGAGCGCAAGAAGCTGGTCGCCAGCCTGGCGCGCTTCCTCAGCCGCGCGGCCTACCGCTGCACGCCTTTCGGACTCTTCGCCCAGGTCCAGCTGGCGACGACGGGGGCGCACGAAGAAGCGGAGCCGGATCCCGCGTCCGCCCCGATGACGCAGGCCCTGCAGCGCGGCATCCACCTGGACAGCGGCGTGGAAGCCTGCCTGCTGGAGCGGGCCCTGCAGGACCGCGGCTGGCGTGAGCAGCTGCACTGGCAGATCAGCAACACGGCGGTGCGCTGCGGTGAGCACCTCAGCTATGTGGACTGGATCTACCAGGCCAACCGCCAGCGCAGCTACCGCGCCGTCGAACTCGTCCACGGCGAGGCCCTGCAGCTGCTGCTGGATGGCGCCCAGGTCCCGCAAGCCTTCGGCACCTTGAACGGGCTGCTGTGCCGGCAGCTGGAGGTCGAGCCGGCGGAGGCCACGGACTTTCTGCACGAGCTGATCGACCGCCGCTTGCTTCAGCCTCTGCTGGCTCCCACGGCCAGCCCGGGCTGCAGCCTCGATCAGGCCCTGGCCCGGACGTCGCCGCATCCGGCGCTGGAGGCGTTGCTGGACATCCAGCGGCATCTCCAGGGCCTGCGGGCCCAGGCGGGCAGTGAGGCCTCCCTGGTGCCGGCCTACCAGGCCTTGCGCGAGCGCATCGAGGCCGAGATCGGCAGCGAGGACTTGAGCCGCGGCGTCCTGCAGATCGACACCCTGGACCCGCGCCCCGCCCGGCTGGACCCGGCCCTGGTGGCCAGCCTGGTGAGCCGGTTGCAGACAGTGATGGGGCTCACGGCCCGCCGCACGGCCCAGCGGCAGGATTACAAGCGCCTGTTCCGCGAGCGCTTCGAGGAGCGCGAGGTCAACCTGGCCTATGCGCTGCATCCGGAGCTGGGCCTGCCTTATCCGAACCGCGGCAGCCTGGCCTCCCCTCTGCTGGAGGGCCTGAAGCTGGGCGGTGCTGGCGGCGGTGAGGGTGGCGGTGCGCTGCCCATGCTGCCGCTGGAACGCCTGGTGCTGAGCCGGCTCTTCGCGCAGGGCGGGCAAGGTGAGCCCATCGAACTGAGCACGGAGGACCTCAAGGGCCTGGGCCAGCCGGCCGAACCGACCCTGCCCGAGGGGCTCTATGCCCAGGTCGCGCGCCTGCCGGCGCCGGCCGGGCAGGCGCCCCAGTTCGAGCTGCGCGGCCTGGGCGGGCGCAACGGCCTGGAGCTGGTCGCCCGCTTCTGCCACCTGAGCCCGCAGCTGACCGAGGCCGCCGCCCGCTATGCCCGCGAGGACCGCGACGAGCAGCCGGACTGCCTCTACGCCGAGCTGATCCATCACCCGCAGGACCGCCTGCTCAATATCCTGCGCCGCCCGGCCCTGGCCAGCCACGAGCTCGTCTATGCCGGCAGCAGCGACAAGCCGCGCGAGCAACAGCTGTGGCTCAGCGACCTCAGCATCCAGCTCGTGGGCGATCGCTTCGTGCTGCGCGAGCGGCGCAGCGGTCGCCGCGTCATCCCGCGTCTCAGCAGCGCTCACAACTACAGCGCCCGCCAGCTGGGCACCTATGAGTTCCTGGCCGGTCTGCAGGACGAAGACGGCCCCTGGATGGGCTTTGCCTGGCCTCAGGCCGTCCAGCACCTGCCCTTTCTGCCGCGGGTGGCCTGCGAAGGCCTGATCCTGGCGCGCGCCCGCTGGCTGCTGGATGCCCCCGGCATCGAGGCCCTCAACAAGGCCGCAGCGCAAGGCAGCCTGGGCGCCTGGCGTGCCGAGCGCGGCCTGCCGCGCTTCGTCACCTGGGACCAGCACGACAACCACCTGCCGGTGGACCTGGACAACCCCGGATCGGTCGCCCTGCTGCTGGACGAGATCATCAAGCTGCCGCAGGCCCTGCTGCACGAGTGCCTGGCCCTCAACGCTGCGCAGCAGCACCAGGCCTTCGATCAGCACAGCCAGGAATGGCTGCTGCCGCTGCGGCGCCCGAAGCGCGCGGCCGCGCCTGCGCAGCCCGCAGCCTGGCATCCGGAGCGCGAGGCGCTGGTGGCGGAAGGCGAGCGCCGCCCCTGCCTGGATGACTGGATCTATCTGCGCCTCTACACCGGCGCGGGCTATGCCGACCGGGTGCTGCGCGAGCACGTCGCCCCGCTGATGCGGGAGGCTCAGTCGCAGGGCCAGCTCAAGGCCTGGTTCGTCGTGCGCTATCAGGACAGCTTCGAGCACCTGCGCCTGCGCTGCCGCGCCCGCGACCGCGACACCCTGGTGCAGCTGCACGAACGGCTGCAGTCCAGCCTGGCGCAGGCCCAGCGGCGCGGCCTGCTGTGGCGCGTGCAGACGGACGACTACCTGCCGGAGCTGCAGCGCTACGGTGGCGCCGGTGGTCTGGCGCTGGCGGAGCAGCTCTTTGCCGTGGATTCGGACGAGCTGCTGGCCCTGCTGGACCTCGAAGCCGAGGCTGGCGAGGCCGGTGTGGAGGCGGCACCGCGCTGGCTCCACGCCCTGGCCTCCCTCGACGCCTATGCCGGCCAGCTGTGCCCCGACCCGGCACGGCGCGAAGCCCTGCTGGACAAGCTGGCCCGGCAGTTCCTGGAGGAGCAGGCCGGCAGCGCGGGCCGCTCGGCAGCGCTGGTGGCCATCGGCGCCCGCTTCCGGGAGTTCAGGCGCGAGCTGGAAGGGCTGCAGAAAGGGGAGGGCAGCCTCGGCCGATGGCTGGCGGTGCTGGCCCTGCATGCTCCACGCCGTGAGCCGCTGCTGCAGGCGCTGCAGGTGCAGCTGCAGACGCTGCCGGAGGCGCAGCGCGAGCAGGTCCTCGAAAGCCTGCTGCACATGCATTGCAACCGCCTGGCGCCCAGCGAGCCGCGTCGCCACGAGACCCTGCTCTATGACTTCGCGAGGCGCCTGCTGCGCGCCCGCCAGGCGCGGCGAGCCCCCGTGGCCGCCGCGGAGCCGGCCGCATGAGCCCGGCGCAGCTTCGCCTGGTCGAGACCGTGCGCGGGCACCTGCGCCGGGCACTGGACCAGGACTGGCGCGATGCCACCTATGCGCGCGGTGCCGCCGGGCAGCTCCTGGCGCTGGCCGCACTCGACGAGCTGGCCGTGGCGCGCGGTGCTCCGCCCAGCCTCGACGCGGGCTGGCTGGCCGAGCGCTTGGCGCGCCTGCTGTCCCAGCTTCCGCGCTACCCGCACGGCCTGTTCCAGGGTGTCCAGGGACTGCTGTTCGCCGCGCTGGAGCTGGACCGCGTCCACGCGCTGGGCATGGCGGAAGAGATGGCCCGGGACGCGGACGAGCACCTGATGGACTGCCTGCGCCGTGGAGAGGGGCTGCCCGAGCACTTCGATCTGATCGGCGGCCTCAGCGGGCTGCTCGTCTACGCGGCCTATCGCGAGCAGCAGGGCGGGGACCTGCCCCTGGCCGAGGCCTGCCTCCGGCGCCTGGCTGCCCAGGCGCGGCCGGACGGCACGGGCGGCCTGTCCTGGTTCACCCCCGCGGCCTGGATACGCGGATTTCCCATGGGCGATGTGCATCCCACTGGGTGCACGGACCTCGGCGTCGCCCACGGGCAGGCGGGCGTGCTGGCCGCATTGGCCTATGCCCAGACCGTGGGGGCCAGCGGCGCCGCGCAGGGGCGTGAGCTGCTGCTGGGCAGCCTGCAGACGCTCAGGCGCCACGAGCAGCAGGGCGGGCCGGCTCATTTCGGCGTGGCGGCGGAGGAGGCGGGCGGATCGCGCTGCGCCTGGTGCTATGGCGATCTGGGCATGGCCGCGGCCCTGCAGCTGTCGGCGCAGGCGCTGGCAGATCCGGGCCTGGAGGCCTGGGTGGAGCGCCTGCTGCAGTCGCTCTCTCGACGCCCGCTGCCGAGCCTGGGCTTTTCCGACGCGTGGCTGTGCCACGGCAGCATCGGCTCGGCCTGGCTGCTGCGCCAGCTGGCCCCGCAGCGGGCCGAGATGGCCGCCCGCTTCCAGCGGCAGCATGCCCTGGAGGGCGAGGGCGGCCTGCTCGCGGCGCTGGAGGCGGACGCAGCGCCGGATCTGAGCCTGCTCGAAGGCCATGCCGGGCTCGCCCTGGTGCTGGCCGAGCTGCAGCAAGACCTGACCCCCGCGCTGCACTGGAGCCTGCCATTTCTGGCCGGACGCCGCGCCCTGCAGGCCCGAGCGACCGCACCGGCCTGACGACTGACGCAGTGCCTGCTTTCGAGCCGCGCAGGCAGCCGTTCAAGGCGGCTCATCACGCAAGGAAGAACCATGAGCAAGAGCAACAAGCTGGGGCTGAGCACGACCTCCATCCGGCATCTCAACGAGGGCGAGCAGCAAGGCGTGGCCGGGGGCTACACGCCGCCCATCTCCTACACGGGGCCGGCGCAGGCCGGCTGCGCCGGCTGGTCCGTGGGCTGCCCCGTCAGCAACACCTGCCCTCCGGCGACGGCCGACTGCCCGCCCGCCACTGGTGGCTGCCCGCCGGCGAGCCTCCCGACCTGCGTGTCGCCCACGCATGACCGCGGCTGCGCTCCCACGGGCGCCGTCTGCGTGCCCTGGGCCTGATTCGCGGCCCGGGCGCGATGCCTGAACACGCCGCCGTGCAGGAGGGCTCGGCCGGGCCTGAGCGCAGGGCGGCGCCCTCGACACCTTGGTGCTCCTGGAGCTGCACGGAGCTCCCGGAATGCCAGGTGCCGACGCCGACGGACCGCCGTGAACGGCCCCGGCGACTCTCCGCGGCAGCGCTTGCGCTGCCTTCCTCTCCCAAAAGGATCATCCATGAGCAACTCCACCCGCCTGCGACTGAGCACGACCTCGGTGCGCAGCCTGTCCTCTTCCGAAGTCGGCCAGGTAGCCGGCGCCGACGGCGGCCCGACCGGCAACACCTCGCTGTCCAACGCCTACTGCGGCCCCTGCCCGTCCAACAACCCCTGCCAGACGAACTACTGCCCGCCGCCGGCCACGGCCACCTGCCCGCCGGCCACCACCAACTGCCCTGCGCCCACGACCAACGTCACCAAGGGCTGGTGCATCTGAGCGCCGCGGCGCTTTCCACGACATCCATCAAGGAGACTGACCATGAGCAAGAAGCTGAAGCTGTCCACCACCTCGGTGCGCCAACTGGGCGCCAGCGAACTGACCGACGTGGCCGGTGGCTACACCTCGATCGCCGCCTGCGGCGACGACCCCACCAACCGCCCCTGCATGACCATCAATGCTGCCTCGGGCTGCCCCACGGGCGTGCCCGAGACGCAGACCTGCCCGCCCGCCACCGGTGCCTGCGCCACCAGCGCCTGCCCGCCGGTGTCGCGCACGCCGCGTTGCGGCGGCGGTGCCAGCTATCTGTGCTGATGCAGGCGGCCTGCCATCGGCCCGGGACCGCCTCGGAGGGCCTCGTCGCCGTCCGACAGCAGCGCTTGAGCGGCTGATGGCGGGTTGATCGCGAGTGGATGCCACCAGGCATCCACTCGCCTCCCGATTCCCCTTTCCCGCGGACGCGCGCCGGCCCCAGCGCCGGGTGCGCGGACGCCGATCCCGTCTCCGACCCGAGCGAGTCCCCCACATGCTGTTTCGTCAAGCCGCCCTCGATCACCTGCGGCGCGGTCATGCGCAGGGTCAGGTCTTGCTGCGCAGCCCGCGCAGCTTCTGGTGGATGTCCTCGGCCGCGCTGGCACTGGGCCTGGGCGTGCTGGTGCTGCTGTTCCTGGGCAGCTACACGCAGCGCGCCCGCGTGAGCGGCCATCTGGTGCCGGACAAAGGCCTGGTGCCGCTGAGTGCCCTTCAGCCCGGCCTGCTGGCCGAGGTGAG
Organism: Roseateles flavus; assembly: GCF_039872765.1. NCBI lineage: Bacteria > Pseudomonadati > Pseudomonadota > Betaproteobacteria > Burkholderiales > Sphaerotilaceae > Roseateles > Roseateles flavus. The sequence continues at coordinate 552,187 of NZ_JBDPZC010000001.1, forward strand.
GGCCAGCGAGGGCGATGCCGTGCGGCAGGGGCAGGTCTTGTTCCGCCTGCGGTCCGAGCGGCAATCGCTCAAGGGCGAGCTGAGCCAGCAGGCCGTGCGCAGCCTCCAGGAGCAGCGCAGCGGCCTGGAGCGCGAGCTGAGGCTGCTGGACGCACTGGCCCAGACCCAGGCCCAGGCGTTGCGGCAGAAGCAGCGCGAGCTCGAGCAGGCGCTGCCACGCGCCCAGGCCGAGCAGGCCCTGCAGCGGAGGCGCCTGCAATCTGCACAGGCCACGCTGCAGCGCTACGAGGAGCTGCAGCGCACCGGCTTTGCCAGCCCCCTGCAGCTGCAGCAGCGTGCCGACGAGGTCCTGGACCAGCAGGCCCGGCTCGCGGTGCTGGAACGCAGCGAGCACGAACTCAAGGCCCAGCTGCAGGCGCTCCAGCTGGACCTGCAGGCCCAGACCCTGCGCGACGACGGCCCCCGCGCCCAGGCCCGGCGCCAGCTGGCCGCACTCGACCAGGAACTGGCCGAGGCGGAAGGGCGGCGCGAATGGGTGCTGACCGCGCCGGTGGACGGCGTGCTGACCTCGCTGCGCGCGCACCCGGGCCAGCTGGTGCAGCCCGGTCAGGAGCTCGGCCTGGTGCTGCCTCAGGGCTCGCAGCTGCTGGCGGAGCTGCAGCTGCCGTCCAGCGCAGCGGCCTTTGTGCGGACGGGCCAGCGCGTGAACCTGCGCTACGCCGCCTTCCCGTATCAGAAGTTCGGCCAGCAGCAGGGCGTGGTGAAGGAGCTCTCCCGGGCGGCCGGGCAGGGCGCGGCCGCGGGCGGCGGGGAGCGCAGCTACCGGGTGCTGGTGAGCCTGCCTCGCCAGCAGGTGATGGCCTACGGTGAGCCGGTGCCGCTGCAGCCCGACATGCAAGTGGAGGCCGATGTGATGCTGAGCCAGCGGCGCCTGATCGAGTGGATCTTCGAGCCCATGCTGGCCTTGAAGGGACGGCTGTGAACCTGATGCAGGGATTGCGATTCGGATTCGGCGCCCGGCTGCCCATGCTGCAGCAGGCCGAGACCGCCGAGTGCGGGCTGGCCTGCCTGGCCATGATCAGCTGCTTCCACGGCCGCTGGGTCGAGGTGCAGACGCTGCGCCAGCAGCTCCAGGCCTCGGCCAAGGGAATGAACCTCAAGCAGCTGATGGAGCACGCCACGGCGCAGGGCTTCTCCACCCGCGCCGTCCGCCTGGAACTGGAGGACCTGCCCCAGCTGCAGCTGCCCTGCATCCTGCACTGGGACATGAACCATTTCGTGGTGCTGCGCCGGGTCAGCGGCCGGGAACTGCTCATCCACGACCCGGCTCAGGGGGTGCGCCGGCTGGGCCTGGCCGAGGCGTCGCGGCATTTCACCGGCGTGGCGCTGGAGCTGGCGCCCATGCCGGACTTTCAGCGCAGCGAGCCCAAGCCGGCGGTGAGCCTTGGGCAGCTGGTGGGCCAGGTGCGCGGCCTCAGGCGCTCGGTGCTGCAGGTGCTGATGCTGTCGCTGGCGCTGGAGATCCTCGCGGTGGTCTCGCCCTTCTTCCAGCAATGGGTGCTGGACGGCGTGATCGTCCAGCATGACACCGACCTGCTCCAGGTGCTGGCGATGGGCTTCGGCATGCTGATGCTGCTGCAGCTGGCCATCAGCACGCTGCGCAGCTGGATGGTGATCTACTTCTCCACCCAGCTGAACCTCCAGTGGGCCGCGGGCGTGCTGAGCAAGCTGCTGCGCCTGCCCATGGACTACTTCATGCGGCGCCATCTTGGCGACGTGATCTCGCGCTTCGGCGCCATCCAGAACATCCGGCAGACGCTGACCTCGGCCGCCCTGAATGCGGTGCTGGACGGGCTGATGGCCGGCGTGGCGCTGGTGATGATGCTGGTCTACAGCCTCAAGCTGGCCGCGGTGACCCTGCTGGCGCTGGCGGCCTATGTGCTGATCCGCGTGCTGTCCTATGAACCCTTCAGGCAGGCCAACGAGGAGCAGATCGTCCATGCCGCGAGGCAGGACGGGCATCTGCTGGAATCCGTGCGCGGCGTGCAGTCGCTCAAGCTCTTCAACCGCGAGGACGAGCGCCTGGCGCACTGGCTCAATCTGCTGGTGAACACCAGCAACCGTGAGCTGGCCACGCAGCGGCTTTCGACGCTCTACCAGAGCGCCAACACCCTGGTCTTCGGCGCCGAGAACATCGCGGTGGTGTACCTGGGCGCCCTGCTGGTGATCCAGGGCGAGCTGTCCATCGGCATGAGCTTCGCCTATGCCGCCTACAAGACCCAGTTCAGCGGGCGTATCAGCGCCCTGGTCGACCTCGGCTTCCAGGTGCGCATGCTGCGCATCCAGCGCGAGCGGCTGGCGGACATCGTGCTCAGCGAGCCCGAGCCTGCGGGCGGCACCGGCCTGCCGAGCGATGCGGTGCCCGACATCGAGCTGCGCCAGGTGCGTTTCCGCTATGCCGCGAACGAGCCCTGGGTGCTGGACGGCGTGAGTCTGCGCGTGGAGGCCGGGGAGTCGGTGGCCATCGTGGGGCCGTCCGGCTGCGGCAAGACGACCCTGCTCAAGCTCATGCTGGGCCTGCTCCAGCCGACCGAGGGCGAGATCCTGGTGATGGGGCGCCCGCTGGGCGCCGTCGGCCTCAGGGCCTGGCGCGAGTGCCTGGGCGCGGTGATGCAGGAGGACCAGCTCTTTGCCGGCACCATCGCCGAGAACATCGCCTTCGGCGACCCCGAGCTGGACCTGGCCCGTGTGCAGCTCTGCGCTCGCCAGGCCGCCGTGGAGGAGGACGTGCTGGCCATGCCCATGGGCTGGCAGACCCTGATCGGCGACATGGGGGCGGCCATCTCGGGCGGGCAGAAGCAGCGCCTGCTGCTCGCCCGGGCCCTGTACAAGCAGCCGCGCGTGCTCTTTCTGGACGAGGCCACCAGCCATCTCGACGCCCAGCGCGAGCTGCAGGTCAACGAGGCCATCCAGGCACTGCGCCTCACCCGCGTGGTGATTGCCCATCGCCAGGAGACCATCGAGCGCGCGGGCCGGGTGATCCGGCTCGCGGCGGTGGCGGCGCCGGCGCTGCGCTGAAGACCGCACTGGCGCACTGCCTGTCAGCCTGCTTCGCCGCCGTGAAGGGGCCACGCTCTGATCCGGCGTCTGCTGGTGCGTGCGGTTGCATGGGGGTGCATGTGGGTGCATGTGGGTGCTCGTCCGCCAATAGCCCCTTGCCTGCGTGCCTGCACGCCCTGAGTGGGCTGGAGTGAGCCCGTCCGGGGATGCGCTCTAGCAGGCAAGTGTGCCCAGCGAATAACGTCTGAAGTGACGTCCCGCTTCTGTGCAGGCGGGCGTGCTCGACCCAGGCCCCAGGCGCTCGCCGGCACCAGCCCGGACCGGCAGCGGGGTGGCTGGTCGTTCCTGATGTGCGCGGCCGGCTTGGCGCATGCCGGCTCCCTCGCGTGACGCGGGAGCCAGGGCAACTGCCGCGCCGGTCCTGTTCTGGACACGCGGCGTCGCGGCCAGGGCTGAGACCCTGAATCGGGGTCGACATGGCGCTTGGTCAGCGGCGCAGAACACCAGGACGAAAAAAGCCCGGCTGAGCCGGGCTTGGAGGGGCCTACAGGCGACGGATCGCTTAGAACTTGGCGCTCAGGCCGAGGCGGTAGGTCGTCTCGCCCATGAAGGACCAGGCCGGGTAGCCCACCTTCATGCTGCCCTTGACGTCCGGGTTGCCGGCGTCGGCGGCACCGTACTGCACGTCGTCCTTCTTCAGCAGATTGACGGCTTCGAAGGTCAGGCGCAGGTTCTTGTTGATGTTCCAGCCAGCGCTGAAGTCCAGCGAACCGTACGGATCGTGCATGCGGTAGCTGTAGTAGCCCGTCTCACGGATCATGTACTTGGAACGCCAGTTGTAGGCCAGGCGAGCGGTGTAGTTCTCCGTTTCGTAGAAGCCCACCAGGTTGACGGTGTGCTTGGACGATTGGGTGAACAGGGCCAGGCCGTCCGGGTAGCTGGAAGCGGGCGCCTTCGCGTCAGCGTAGGTGTAGCTGCCGGCGAAGCCGAAGCCGCTGTCCAGGCTGTGGTTGATCTGGGCTTCGAAGCCGTTGATCTTGCCGCCGCCGGCGTTGATGTACTGGTTGACGGTCCAGTTGTCGACCTTGCTCAGCGGATCCACCACGCCCAGCTTCTGGTTGGTCTTGACCAGGGCGGTGACGAAGTTGTCGATCGACTTGTGGAAGATCGCGGCGGACACCATGTTGCCCTTGCCGTAGTAGTACTCGATGCCCAGGTCGAACTGCTTGGAGGCCTGGGGCTTCAGGCCCACGGAGCCGAAGGTCATGGACTCGTTGCCGACGCGGTCATCGTTGTAGCCGGCCTGCTTGGTCAGGAACATGTACTCGAAGTTGGGGCGGGTGATGGCCTTGGAGGCGGCCAGTCGCAGCACCGTGTTCTTGTCAATGTTGTAGGCCGCATTCAGGCTGGGCAGCCAGTCGCTGTAGCTGGCCTTCTCCTCGCGGATGGTGTTGCCCCAGCCGTCGTTGTTGGGCACATCGTTGGCGGCCAGCGGCGTGCCATCGAACTTGTAGCCACGACCGGTCACGTTGGTGTGGACGTAGCGCAGGCCGAAGTTGCCGCGCCAGCCGGCCTTCTCGAACTCGAACATGCCGTAGGCGGCACGGTTGTCTTCCTCGATCTCGGCGAAGCTGGAACGCTGGGGCGTCCAGGAGGCGGTGTTCTTGTCATACAGGGCGGCCATGGCGTCCAGGTTGGCCTTGGGGAAGTCCCAGCCATTGGGGCCCATCTTGATGGAGCCGCTGTACAGGTCGCTGGTGTTGCCCGAGACCACGGTGGGGCTGAACTTGGCGCGCAGGGCGCTCTGCTCGTACTTGTGGCTGGTCGCACGGACACCGGCCTTGAAGGAGGTCAGGCCGTTCCAGTCCAGGTCGTAGGTGGCGTCCGCCTGGGCGAAGTTCTCCTTGTCGGCATTCGGCTGCTGCTGGTCGGTGGCCCAGCCGGTCGGCACGAGCTTGGAGGGCAGGTTGGACACCTTCACGTCCATGGGGACGGTCGGGGAGATCACGATCTGCTTGCCGGTGGCGTCGATGGTGCCCTTGAACTTGGGCAGGCTCTGGCCCTCATCCCACCAGCCCACGCCGTAGTTCATGGTGTGCGAGGTGCCGCCCTTGGCCTTGGTCTGGCCGGCCACGGCGTCGATCTTGAGACCATCGGCGCGGAAGGAGCCGTTCAGCACCAGGCTGTCCGAGCTCATCTTGCCCTGGCGGGCCCAGGTCTGCATGAAGGTGTTGACGGGATCGCTGTCGCCAGCCACCGCCTTGACGCACAGGCCAGCAGCGTTCTTCTGCTTGCAGTTGCTGTCGTTCTGACCCATGAACAGGTACAGATTGCTGTTCGTGTTGTCGCCCGTCAGGTCCAGGCTCAGGTAGTTCAGGCCCAGGTCGATGTTGTCAGCCGGCTTGCCCTGCAGCGTCACGTTCATGGCCGTGCGCTTGCGATCCTGGACGAAGGTGGCCGGGGCCACGTCGCCAGCCCAGCCTGCGTCGGACTCGATGCCGCGGCGGACGTACTCGCTCTTCTCCACAGCGCCAGCGACCAGCACACCGAAGGACTTGGCTTCATTGCGCCAGCTGTAGAGGCCGGCGACGTCCTTGGACAGGTCGGTACTGACCGTGCCCTTGCCCAGCTTGAGGCTGGCGAAGGCGGTGCCGGCCTTGAGGTCCAGGGGCTTGCGCGTCTTGACGATCACGGTGCCGCCGATGCCGCCTTCGGTCAGGTCAGCCTGGGAGGACTTGTAGACCTCCATGCCGCCGATCAGCTCGGAGGGCAGCAGGGAGTAGTTGAAGGAGCGGTCCACCGTGGCCTGGTCGTACCAGCCGGTGGAGGCCACGCTCTGGCCGTTCAGGGTGGTGTAGGTCATCTGCGGATCAGAGCCGCGCACCGACACCGTGGCACCTTGGCCGAAGGCGCGGCCGACCGTGATGCCGGGCAGGCGGCCCAGCGATTCGCCGACGTCCGAGTCCGGCAGCTTGCCCACGTCTTCGGCGGTCACGGCGTCGACGACGGCGTTGGCATTTCGCTTGATGTTGGCTGCCGACTGCAGCGAAGCGCGGATGCCGGTGATGACCACCTGGTCCAGCTGATTGCCTTCCTTCTTGGCCGGCTCAGCCTGCTGCGCTTGCGCTGCCATGGCAACGCCCAGCAGGGTGATGGTCACCGCCGCGGCGATGGGGGTCTTTGAGACCTTCATGAACTGCTCCTCTTAGTGGCCAGTGAATTCGGTCTGGCCTGTTGAAAGACTTGGCATCAGAGGGCGGGATGAAAACTCATCCCCACTACGACACCACCAATACACACCTCAAATGCAACCAATGCCATGCCACTATAACGATCAATAGATCCACTTTGCTACCACTTTGAGGGGCGTGTTTTCCCTGCTGTGGCATGGCTGCGACCGCTGCTGAGCGGCGGGGTGCGGCCGCGTCGAATGCTGGTGGATATGGGCGTGGATATGAGGGGCGGGCCGGCTGGCTTGGTAGTTGATTGGTATTGTTGATCGGCGGCGTGGTTAAGGGTGATTCCAGGACGGGCTTGCCTCGGGGTGGTGTGGGGGCCTGCGCGTCCGGGCGCAAGTCCGGTGGCGTCATCTTGATATGCCTTCGCGGAAGCTGCTATAGTCGTGGGCTCCGCTGATGCGGGTCTGGTTCGGGGTGATGTTTCGTGGCGCAAGCCACGAAAGGTTGCCAGGAAGCGGGCCGGCAGCTGGGGCGCAGTGGCTCTGGTCCAGGTGCTTGAAGAATGCTTGAAAGAGTTTTCGAAAGTTGCTTGAGATCTAGAAAAGTTGTGCTACAGTAGCGGGCTTGCCTCGGAGGGGTGGCCGAGTGGTTAAAGGCAGCAGACTGTAAATCTGCCCGCTTACGCGTACGCTGGTTCGAATCCAGCCTCCTCCACCAAGGCAAAGCACACTCGATGAGTCGGTGGTTCTGGCTCAAAGAGAAAACTCCCGGGCGGGAGTAGTTCAATGGTAGAACCTTAGCCTTCCAAGCTAATGACACGGGTTCGATTCCCGTTTCCCGCTCCAGCGGCAGCTTGAAGGTCATGTCGGCACCGGTTTGATGAAAGCTCTTTCGTCGTCGTCAAACCCGTGTCGATGCCCATGTGGCTCAGTGGTAGAGCACTCCCTTGGTAAGGGAGAGGTCACGCGTTCGATCCGCGTCATGGGCACCACCTCCTTTCTCCCCTTCTCTTTTCTGATCTGATCGCCAGGAGCGCAAGATGGCAAAAGGCAAGTTTGAACGTACCAAGCCGCACGTGAATGTGGGCACGATTGGTCACGTTGACCATGGCAAGACCACGCTGACGGCTGCTATCGCGACCGTGCTGTCGAAGAAGTTCGGCGGCGAGGCCAAGGCCTACGACCAGATTGACGCAGCGCCGGAAGAAAAGGCTCGTGGCATCACGATCAACACCGCGCACGTCGAGTACGAGACCGCCAATCGCCACTACGCTCACGTGGACTGCCCGGGCCACGCTGACTATGTGAAGAACATGATCACGGGTGCTGCCCAGATGGACGGCGCGATCCTGGTGTGCTCGGCCGCTGACGGCCCGATGCCCCAGACCCGCGAGCACATCCTGCTGGCGCGTCAGGTCGGTGTGAAGTACATCATCGTCTTCCTGAACAAGTGCGACATGGTGGACGACGCCGAGCTGCTGGAGCTGGTGGAAATGGAAGTCCGCGAGCTGCTGAGCAAGTACGACTTCCCCGGCGACGACACCCCGATCGTGAAGGGTTCGGCCAAGCTGGCGCTGGAAGGCGACACGGGCGATCTGGGCGAGCAGGCCATCATGCGCCTGGCTGACGCTCTGGACAGCTACATCCCCCAGCCTGAGCGTGCCGTGGACGGCGCGTTCCTGCTGCCGGTGGAAGACGTGTTCTCGATCTCTGGCCGTGGCACCGTGGTGACCGGTCGCGTCGAGCGCGGCATCATCAAGGTCGGCGAAGAAATCGAAATCGTCGGTATCCGTGATCTGCAAAAGACCACCGTGACCGGCGTGGAAATGTTCCGCAAGCTGCTGGACCAAGGTCAGGCTGGCGACAACGTCGGTATCCTGCTGCGCGGCACCAAGCGTGAAGACGTCGAGCGCGGCCAAGTGCTGGCCAAGCCCGGCACGATCAAGCCGCACACCCACTTCACCGCTGAGATCTATGTTCTGAGCAAGGAAGAGGGCGGCCGTCACACCCCGTTCTTCAACAACTACCGTCCCCAGTTCTACTTCCGTACCACGGACGTGACCGGTGCCGTGGAGCTGCCGAAGGACAAGGAAATGGTCATGCCCGGCGACAACGTCGGCATCACCGTGAAGCTGATCGCTCCGATCGCCATGGAAGAAGGTCTGCGCTTCGCTATCCGCGAAGGTGGCCGTACCGTCGGCTCGGGCGTGGTTGCCACCATCATCGAGTAATCTTTGAAAGGCCACAGGGGCATAGCTCAATTGGCAGAGCGTCGGTCTCCAAAACCGAAGGTTGGGGGTTCGAGACCCTCTGCCCCTGCCAGCAATCTCTGATCAGGATTGTTGGTCTTTGTGGTCAAGCCAAGCCCGCGGGAGTTCGTCTCGGCGGGCTTTGCTGCTGATGGGTCAGGATTGACCCTTGCCCGATACGGGCGCTGAAAGCGAATCGAATGTCCAATCCTCAAGTCGAAACCGTCACCTCCGGTGCCGACAAGGTCAAGCTGGCCGGTGCCGTGCTGCTGCTGATCGGCGCACTGGTGGCCTTCTATGCCTTGTCCAAGCAGGGCGCGCTGGCCCAGTGGGGCGCCTTGCTCGTGCTGCTGGCTGCTTCGGCCGGTGCCTTCTTCACCTCCGAATCCGGCAAGTCCCTGATCGCCTATGGCCAGGACTCGCTGCGCGAGGTGCGCAAGGTGGTGTGGCCCACCCGCAAGGAAGCGACGCAGATGACGGGCTACGTCTTTGCCTTCGTTGTCGTGATGGCGCTCTTCCTGTTCCTTACGGACAAGACCCTGGAATGGGTGTTGTATGACCTGATTCTGGGTTGGAAGCGCTGAGTTGGTGCAAAAGGACTGATATGAGCGAAGAGCAACAAGTTGCCGCGACTGACGCCGCACCGGCCGGCCTGCCCAAGCGCTGGTACGTGGTCCATGCCTATTCGGGCATGGAGAAGGCTGTCGAGCGCAACCTGCGCGAGCGCATCGATCGCGCCGGCATGCAGGACAAGTTCGGCCGCATCCTGGTCCCTACCGAAGAAGTGGTGGAGCTGAAGAACGGCAAGAAGTCCGTGACCGAGCGTCGCTTCTTCCCTGGCTACGTGCTGGTGGAGATGCTCATGGACGACGACACCTGGCACCTGGTCAAGAACACCTCCAAGGTGACGGGCTTCGTGGGCGGCGCCAAGAATCGCCCCGCTCCGATCTCCGAGCACGAAGTCATGAAGATCGTCAACCAGATGCAGGAAGGCGTCGAGAAGCCCCGGCCCAAGGTCGAGTGGACGGTCGGCGAAATCGTCCGCGTCAAGGAAGGCCCCTTCACCGACTTCAATGGCGCCATCGAGGAAGTCAACTACGACAAGTCCAAGGTGCGCGTCTCGGTCACGATCTTCGGTCGTGCCACGCCGGTGGAGCTGGACTTCTCGCAGGTCGAGAAGGTCTGACGCCAAGAACAAGGGCCCGATGCGGCCCTTCAGGTGCTTCTGGCATCTGGACAACGCATCCGTAGCCAGTCCGGGACGAGACACGGACAAGAGGAGCCAGGGTAAAGGCGCAAGCCCCAGTCCCTGGCGCTAGCACTCAGGCGCAACGGCGAGGCCGCCGTGGCGCTTCTAGGAGAAAACATGGCCAAGAAGATTGTCGGCTTCATCAAGCTGCAAATTCCGGCTGGCAAGGCAAATCCTTCGCCTCCGGTCGGTCCCGCGCTGGGTCAGCGCGGCCTGAACATCATGGAATTCTGCAAGGCGTTCAACGCCCAGACGCAGGGCTATGAGCCGGGCATGAAGCTGCCGGTGGTGATCACCGCCTTCGCAGACAAGAGCTTCACCTTCATCATCAAGTCGCCTCCCGCGACCGTGCTGCTGAAGAAGGCTGCCAAGATCGAGAAGGGCTCGCAGCGCCCCCACCTGGACAAGGTCGGCAAGCTGACCCGTGCCCAGCTGGAAGAGATCGTCAAGACCAAGCAGAAGGATCTCACCGCTGCTGATCTGGACGCTGGCGTTCGTACGATCGCTGGTTCGGCCCGCTCGATGGGCATCATCGTGGAGGGTGTGTGACATGGCTAAGCTGACCAAGAAGCAAAAAGCTCTGCAAGGCAAGGTCGAGACCACCAAGCTGTATCCCCTGGGTGATGCTCTGAACCTGGTCAAGGAACTGGCCACCGCCAAGTTCGATGAGTCCATCGACGTGGCCGTGCAACTGGGCATCGATGCCAAGAAGTCGGACCAAGTGGTGCGCGGCGCTGTCGTGCTGCCCCATGGCACCGGCAAGACCAAGCGCGTGGCGGTGTTCGCCCAAGGCGCCAAGGCTGAAGAAGCCAAGGCTGCCGGCGCTGACGTCGTCGGCATGGAAGACCTGGCTGAGCGCGTGAAGGCTGGCGACATGCCCTTCGACGTGGTCATCGCCTCGCCCGACACCATGCGTATCGTCGGTACCCTGGGTCAGATCCTGGGCCCCCGCGGCCTGATGCCGAACCCCAAGGTCGGCACCGTGACCCCGGACGTCGCCACCGCTGTCAAGAACGCCAAGGCTGGCCAGGTCCAGTTCCGCGTCGACAAGGCCGGCATCATCCACGGCACCATCGGCCGTCGTTCCTTCGACACCGACAAGCTGCAAGACAACCTGCGTGCACTGGTCGAGGCGCTGAACAAGTCCAAGCCGGCTACCAGCAAGGGCGTCTACCTGCGCAAGGTGGCTGTTTCTTCGACGATGGGCGTCGGCGCCCGCGTCGAAATCGCCAGCATCAACGCTGCAGCCGCTGCCTAAGTGCAGAAGCCTGGCGCCCCGGCGCCAGGCGGCAATGAATCTGCGCGGTGCGAGTCTGGCATCGCGCGACAAGATTGGTGGGGCGCTTTTGTCATCTGACGGAAGCGCGTCATCCAAGACCGCTGGTGTGAAGCCCTGCAGTACCGGGGGTGACGCTTAATGGCCACTTCGTGTGGCAGCCAGCGCAGATGGCGAACCCGCTGAAGGGAAAGTTTTGTGCCCGGGCCGTGAGGTCCAGGCGTGAGTTCCTGACAGAAGGTCGCTGAATTCCGGTGTGCCGGAGGTCGCAAGACCGAAGGCATTTTTGTGAGGAGTAGACCTTGAGTCTCAATCGCAACGAGAAAGCTGCCGTCGTGTCGGACGTGGCAGCCCAGGCTGCCAAGGCCCAGACGCTGGCGCTGGCCGAGTACCGTGGCCTCACCGTTGAAGCCTTGAACAAGCTGCGCGTCACTGCGCGTGCCCAAGGTGTGTATCTTCACGTGCTGAAGAACACCCTGGCGCGTCGCGCTGTCGCTGGCACCTCGTTCGAGGTCGCATCGGAGAGCATGGTCGGCCCGCTGATCTACGGCTTTTCGGAAGATGCTGTCGCGGCTGCCAAAGTCATCGCTGACTTTGCCAAGACCAATGACAAGCTGGTGATCAAGGGCGGAGCCTATGGTGGCAAGGCCCTGGACGTCAATGGCGTGAAGGCCCTGGCCGCCGTGCCGAGCAAGGAAGTGCTGCTGTCGCAAGTGGCCGGCCTGCTCAAGTCGCCCGTGCAGCGTACCGCTGCCGTGCTGGCTGCACTGGCTCAGCAACGTGGTGGCGGCGCAGAAGCCGAAGCCCCGGCTGCCGCCTGATCGACGACGATCACCGCATCAACTGCAACTTATCTGTATTTAGGAAACATCATGGCATTCGATAAAGACGCATTCCTGGCTGCTCTGGACAGCATGACCGTTCTGGAACTGAACGACCTGGTCAAGGCCATCGAAGAGAAGTTCGGCGTGTCCGCCGCTTCCATGGCTGCTCCCGCTGCTGGCGGTGCTGCTGGCGGCGGCGCTGCTGCTGCTGAAGAAAAGACCGAGTTCACCGTGGTGCTGGCTGAAGCCGGTTCCAACAAGGTGGGCGTGATCAAGGCCGTGCGTGAAATCACCGGCCTGGGTCTGAAGGAAGCCAAGGACCTGGTCGACGGCGCTCCGAAGCCCGTCAAGGAAGGCGTTGCCAAGGCTGACGCCGAAGCCGCCAAGAAGAAGCTGGAAGAAGCCGGCGCCAAGGTCGAACTCAAGTAATTCGTACGGCGTTCGGCTACTGCGCCGGCCGATCTCGGGCTTTCGACGCTCGCCGTACCCAAGTACGGCTGCGCGTCTCAAGATCGACCTCGACCGGCTCGCTACGCCGCCCGCCGCACGAATTCAGGTTCACCTGGATTCGAGAAGGGGTTGCCTTTGGGCTTCCCCTTTTTCGTCATTGCGGGTTTATCTTGATTGAGAACAGCTGAAAGTGCTTCGCGAGGTATCATTCGCGGTTCTTTCAAGTGTTCTCTGATCCGACTGCAGAGAGCAGGTTTGGTCGGACTCTGGTGACGCATGAGCATGCGGCCGGGGTTGTCCGCCAGCGGTTGGTAGTGGCCAACCACCAAGCTTCGGGTGCAATGCCTGAATAGCCAGTCGCCGACGCAGCCCCTGCCATGGCCAGGTGGGGGCTAGCCACGGAGTGTTTATGGCGCAAACAACCCCCTACAGCTATACCGAGCGCAAGCGTATCCGCAAGAGCTTCGGCAAGCGCGAGAACGTCCAGAACGTTCCCTATTTGCTGACCATGCAGAAGGACTCTTACGTCGCCTTCCTGCAAAAAGACCTTCCCCCCGCCAAGCGCAAGCCAGAAGGCTTGCAGGCAGCCTTCCTCTCCGCCTTCCCGATCGTGTCGCACAACGGGTTCGTGGAGATGAAGTTCCTCGAGTACAACATCGCCAAGCCGCCGTTTGACACCCGCGAGTGCCAACAGCGTGGCCTGACCTATGCAGCGGCCGTGCGCGCCCGCCTGCAGATGATCATCTACGACCGCGAGAGCCCCCAGGCCAAGACGGTCAAGGAAATCAAGGAACAAGAGGTCTACATGGGCGAAGTGCCCCTGATGACCGACTACGGTTCCTTCATCGTCAACGGCACCGAGCGTGTCATCGTCTCGCAGCTGCACCGCTCGCCCGGTGTGTTCTTCGAACACGACAAGGGCAAGACCCACTCGTCCGGCAAGCTGCTGTTCTCTGCCCGCATCATTCCCTACCGCGGCTCCTGGCTGGACTTCGAGTTCGACCCGAAGGACATCCTGTATTTCCGCGTCGACCGCCGCCGCAAGATGCCGGTCACCATCCTGCTCAAGGCCATCGGCCTGAATCCCGAGCAGATCCTGGCCCACTTCTTCGTGTTCGACAACTTCCGTCTGATGGACTCCGGTGCCCAGATGGAATTCGTGGCCGACCGCCTGAAGGGTGAGGTCGCCCGCTTCGACATCACCGACAAGAGCGGCAATGTGCTCGTCGAGAAGGACAAGCGCATCACCGCCCGCCATGTGCGCCAGTTGGAGCAGTCCGGCACGCAGCACGTCACGGTGCCCGAAGACTTCCTGGTCGGCCGCGTGCTGGCCAAGAACATGGTCGACGGCGACACCGGCGAGATCATCGCCAAGGCCAATGACGAGCTGACCGACTCGCTGCTGAAGAAGCTGCGCAGCGCCGGCATCAAGGACATCCAGTGCCTGTACACCAACGAGCTGGATGAAGGCGCCTACATCAGCCAGACCCTGGCCCTGGATGAGACCACCGAGCAGCTGGCTGCCCGCGTCGCCATCTACCGCATGATGCGCCCTGGCGAGCCGCCGACGGAAGACGCCGTCGAGGCCCTGTTTAACCGCCTGTTCTACAGCGAAGACACCTACGATCTGTCGCGCGTCGGCCGGATGAAGTTCAACGCCCGCGTGGGCCGCGACACGCCGGAAGGCAACATGACCCTGTCGAACGAGGACATCCTCGACGTGGTCAAGATCCTGGTGGAGCTGCGCAATGGCCGCGGTGAAGTCGATGACATCGACCACCTGGGCAACCGTCGCGTGCGCTGCGTCGGCGAACTGGCCGAGAACCAGTATCGCTCGGGCCTGGCCCGTATCGAGAAGGCCGTGAAGGAGCGTCTGGGCCAGGCTGAAACCGAAGCCCTGATGCCGCACGACCTGATCAACTCCAAGCCGATCTCCGCGGCGCTCAAGGAGTTCTTCGGTGCCTCGCAGCTGTCCCAGTTCATGGACCAGACCAACCCCCTGTCCGAGATCACGCACAAGCGTCGTGTCTCCGCACTGGGCCCGGGCGGTCTGACCCGTGAGCGCGCCGGCTTCGAAGTCCGTGACGTGCACCCCACCCACTACGGCCGCGTCTGCCCGATCGAAACGCCGGAAGGCCCGAACATCGGTCTGATCAACTCGCTGGCCCTGTACGCCCAGCTGAACGAGTACGGCTTCCTCGAGACGCCCTACCGTCGCGTGGCTGATGGCAAGGTGACCGACCAGATCGACTACCTGTCGGCCATCGAGGAAGGCAAGTACGTCATCGCCCAGGCCAACGCCACCCTGAACAAGGAAGGCCAGCTGGTCGACGAACTGGTGTCCGCCCGTGAAAATGGCGAATCGGTGTTGACCTCGCCGGAGCGCATCCAGTACATGGACGTGGCCCCGACGCAGATCGTGTCGGTTGCAGCTTCGCTCGTGCCCTTCCTGGAGCACGATGACGCGAACCGCGCACTGATGGGCGCCAACATGCAGCGTCAGGCTGTGCCGACCCTTCGCCCCGAAAAGGCCTTCGTCGGTACCGGCGTGGAGCGCGTGGCGGCCAAGGACTCGGGCACGGTTGTCGCGGCCCGCCGCGGCGGTATCGTGGACTATGTCGACACCAACCGTATCGTGATCCGCGTCAATGACGAGGAAACGGTGGCCGGCGAAGTCGGCGTCGACATCTACAACCTGATCAAGTACCAGCGTTCCAACCAGAACACCAACATCCACCAGCGCCCGATCGTGCGCCGTGGTGACAAGGTGGCGGCCGAGGACATCATCGCTGATGGCGCCTCGACCGACATCGGTGAACTGGCCCTGGGCCAGAACATGCTGGTCGCCTTCATGCCCTGGAACGGCTACAACTTCGAAGATTCGATCCTGATCTCCGAACGCGTGGTGGCCGAAGACCGCTACACCTCGATCCACATCGAGGAACTGGTGGTCATGGCCCGTGACACCAAGCTGGGCTCCGAGGAAATCACCCGCGACATCCCGAACCTGTCCGAGCAGCAGCTGGCTCGCCTGGACGAGTCCGGCATCGTCTACATCGGTGCGGAAGTCGGCCCCGGCGACGTGCTGGTCGGCAAGGTGACCCCGAAGGGCGAAACCACCCTGACCCCGGAAGAGAAGCTGCTGCGCGCCATCTTCGGCGAGAAGGCGTCCGACGTGAAGGACACCTCGCTGCGCGTGGACCAGGGCACCTCCGGCACCGTCATCGACGTGCAGGTCTTCACCCGTGAAGGCATCCAGCGCGACAAGCGCGCCCAGCAGATCATCGACGACGAGCTGAAGCGCTTCCGCCTGGACCTGAACGACCAGCTGCGCATCGTGGAGGCCGACGCCTTCGACCGTATCGAGAAGCTGCTGAACGGCAAGGTCGCCAATGGCGGTCCCAAGAAGATTGCCAAGGGCACGGTCATCACCAAGGAATACCTGGCCGAGGTCGAGAAGTTCCACTGGTTCGACATCCGTCCCGCCGAGGATGATGTCGCCAACCAGCTGGAATCGATCAAGAACTCGCTGGAGCAGACCCGTCACAGCTTCGACCTGGCCTTCGAGGAGAAGCGCAAGAAGCTGACGCAAGGCGACGAGCTGCCCGCTGGCGTGCTGAAGATGGTCAAGGTCTACCTGGCCGTCAAGCGCCGCCTGCAGCCTGGCGACAAGATGGCCGGCCGTCACGGCAACAAGGGTGTCGTGTCCAAGATCACCCCGATCGAAGACATGCCCTACATGGCCGACGGCACCCCCGCCGACATCGTGCTGAACCCGCTGGGCGTGCCCTCGCGGATGAACGTGGGTCAGGTTCTGGAAGTGCACCTGGGCTGGGCCGGCAAGGGCATCGGCCAGCGCATCGGCGACATGCTCCAGCAGCATGCTGCCGTCAGCGAACTGCGCAAGTTCCTGGACGAGCTCTACAACAAGAGCGGCGGCAAGTCTGAGAACCTGGACGAGCTCAGCGACAAGGAAGTCGTCGAGATGGCCCAGAACCTCTCCAAGGGCGTGCCTTTCGCGACTCCGGTCTTCGACGGTGCCAAGGAAGAGGAAATCCGCGGCATGCTGAAGCTGGCCTACCCGGACGACATCGCCGCCAAGAAGGGCCTGACCGAAACCCGCACCCAGGCCTATCTGTACGACGGCCGCACCGGCGAGCAGTTCGAGCGTCCGACGACCATCGGCTACATGCACGTGCTGAAGCTGCACCACTTGGTGGACGACAAGATGCACGCCCGCTCGACCGGCCCGTACTCGCTCGTCACGCAGCAGCCGCTGGGTGGTAAGGCGCAGTTCGGTGGCCAGCGCTTCGGTGAAATGGAAGTGTGGGCCCTGGAAGCCTACGGCGCGTCTTACGTGCTGCAGGAAATGCTGACCGTGAAGTCCGATGACGTGAACGGCCGCACCAAGGTCTACGAGAACATCGTCAAGGGCGAGCACGCCATCGACGCCGGCATGCCGGAGTCGTTCAACGTGCTGGTGAAGGAAATCCGTTCGCTCGGTATCGACATCGAGCTCGAGCGCAACTAAGAGACGGAACAGGAGAAACACATGAAAGGTTTGCTGGACCTGTTCAAGCAGTTCACGCCGGACGAGCACTTCGACGCGATCAAGATCGGGCTGGCTTCGCCCGAGAAGATCCGTTCGTGGTCTTTCGGTGAAGTGAAGAAGCCCGAGACCATCAACTACCGGACCTTCAAGCCGGAGCGTGATGGCCTGTTCTGCGCCAAGATCTTCGGCCCGATCAAGGACTACGAGTGCCTGTGCGGCAAGTA
The DNA here is from genome assembly GCF_039872765.1 of Roseateles flavus. NCBI lineage: Bacteria > Pseudomonadati > Pseudomonadota > Betaproteobacteria > Burkholderiales > Sphaerotilaceae > Roseateles > Roseateles flavus. Next base: position 569,249 of record NZ_JBDPZC010000001.1, read on the forward strand.
CAAGCGCTTGAAGCACCGCGGCGTGATCTGCGAGAAGTGCGGCGTCGAAGTGACCCAGACCAAGGTGCGCCGCGAGCGCATGGGCCACATCGACCTGGCGGCTCCCTGCGCCCACATCTGGTTCCTGAAGTCCCTGCCTTCGCGCCTGGGCCTGGTGCTGGACATGACGCTGCGCGACATCGAACGCGTGCTGTACTTCGAAGCCTATGTGGTCGTCGATCCCGGCATGACCCCGCTGAAGAAGTTCTCGATCATGAGCGAGGACGACTACGACGCGAAGCGTGCCGAGTACGGTGACGAGTTCATCGCGCTGATGGGCGCCGAGGGCATCAAGAAGCTGCTGGAGGAGATGGATCTCGACATCGAGATCGATCGCCTGCGCAACGACATGACCGGCTCGGAGCTCAAGGTCAAGAAGAACTCCAAGCGCCTGAAGGTCATGGAGGCCTTCAAGAAGTCCGGGATCAAGCCGCACTGGATGATCATGGACGTGCTGCCCGTGCTGCCGCCGGACCTGCGTCCGTTGGTGCCGCTGGATGGCGGCCGCTTCGCGACCTCCGACCTGAACGACCTCTACCGTCGCGTCATCAACCGCAACAACCGTCTGGCTCGTCTGCTGGAGCTGAAGGCCCCTGAGATCATCGTGCGCAACGAAAAGCGCATGTTGCAGGAAGCCGTCGACTCCCTGCTGGACAACGGTCGCCGCGGCAAGGCCATGACGGGTGCGAACAAGCGCGCCCTGAAGTCCCTGGCCGACATGATCAAGGGCAAGAGCGGTCGCTTCCGTCAGAACCTGCTGGGCAAGCGCGTGGACTACTCCGGTCGTTCCGTGATTACCGTGGGCCCGACCCTGAAGCTGCACCAGTGCGGCCTGCCGAAGCTGATGGCGCTTGAGCTGTTCAAGCCCTTCATCTTCTCGCGCCTGGAAGCCATGGGCATCGCCACGACCATCAAGGCGGCCAAGAAGGAAGTCGAATCCGGCACCCCGGTGGTGTGGGACATCCTGGAAGAGGTGATCAAGGAGCACCCGGTGCTGCTGAACCGCGCACCGACGCTGCACCGCCTCGGCATCCAGGCTTTCGAGCCCGTGCTGATCGAAGGCAAGGCCATCCAGCTGCACCCCCTCGTCTGCGCGGCCTTCAACGCCGACTTCGACGGTGACCAGATGGCCGTCCACGTGCCCCTGTCCATCGAAGCGCAGATGGAAGCCCGCACCCTGATGCTGGCCTCCAACAACGTGCTGTTCCCGGCCTCCGGCGAGCCCTCCATCGTCCCGTCTCAAGACGTGGTGCTGGGCCTGTACTACGCCACTCGCGATCGCATCAACGGCAAGGGCGAAGGCATGGTCTTCTCCGACGTGTCGGAGATGCTGCGTGCGCTGGAAAACGGCGTGGTGGAAATCACCGCGAAGATCAGCGTGCGTCTGACCGAGTACACCAAGGACAAAGACACGGGTGAGTGGATCCCCGAGACCAAGCTGGTGGACACGACCGTCGGTCGCGCCCTGCTGTCCGAGATCCTGCCCAAGGGCCTGCCGTTCTCGAACATCAACAAGGCGCTGAAGAAGAAGGAAATCTCGCGCCTGATCAACACCTCCTTCCGCAAGTGCGGCCTGAAGGAAACCGTGGTGCTGGCAGACAAGCTGCTGCAGTCCGGTTTCCGCCTGGCCACGCGCGCCGGCATCTCGATCGCCATCGATGACATGCTGGTGCCCAAGCAGAAGTACGAGCTGATCGAGCGCGCCGAGAAGGAAGTCAAGGAGATCGAGCAGCAGTACGTCTCGGGTCTGGTGACCGCCGGTGAACGCTACAACAAGGTGGTGGACATCTGGGGCAAGACCGGCGATGAAGTCGGCAAGGTCATGATGTCGCAGCTGTCCAAGCAGAAGACCATCGACCGCAACGGCAAGGAAGTGGATCAGGAGTCCTTCAACTCCATCTACATGATGGCTGACTCCGGTGCCCGCGGTAGCGCGGCCCAGATCCGCCAGCTGGCCGGTATGCGGGGCCTGATGGCCAAGCCGGACGGCTCGATCATCGAGACGCCCATTACCGCGAACTTCCGCGAAGGCCTGAACGTTCTGCAGTACTTCATTTCCACCCACGGCGCCCGTAAGGGTCTGGCGGATACGGCACTGAAGACCGCGAACTCGGGTTACCTGACCCGTCGTCTGGTCGATGTGACGCAGGATCTGGTGGTGGTCGAGGACGATTGCGGCACCGACAACGGCATCAATATGCGTGCCCTGGTCGAGGGCGGTGAAGTCATCGAGTCCCTGCGCGACCGCGTGCTGGGCCGTGTGGCTGCCATCGATGTCGTGCATCCGGAGACGCAAGGCGTCCTGCTGACGGCCGGCAACATGCTGGACGAAGACACCCTGGACGTGCTGGAACAGGCCGGCGTGGACGAGATCAAGGTCCGCACCCCGCTGACCTGCGGCACTCGCTTTGGCCTGTGCGCCAAGTGCTATGGCCGTGACCTCGGCCGTGGCGGTCTGGTCAACACCGGTGAGGCCGTGGGCGTGATTGCTGCACAGTCGATCGGTGAGCCGGGTACCCAGCTGACCATGCGTACGTTCCACATCGGTGGTGCCGCTTCGCGTGCTGCCGTGGCCTCGAGCGTGGAAGCCAAGTCGGACGGCATCATCGGCTTCAATGCCACGATGCGCTACGTCACGAACGGCAAGGGCGAGCTGGTGGTGATTTCCCGTTCCGGTGAAATCATCATCGCCGACCAGCACGGCCGTGAGCGCGAGCGTCACAAGGTGCCGTACGGCGCGACCCTGAACGTCAAGGCCGACCAGACCCTCAAGGCTGGCACGGTGCTGGCGAACTGGGATCCGCTGACCCGCCCGATCATCACGGAATTCGCCGGCCAGGCGAAGTTCGAGAATGTCGAGGAAGGCGTCACCGTGGCCAAGCAGGTCGACGAAGTGACCGGTCTGTCCACCCTGGTGGTGATCGATCCCAAGCGTCGTGGCGCCGCCAAGGTGGTGCGTCCGCAGGTCAAGCTGCTGGATGCCAATGGCCAGGAAGTGAAGATCCCCGGCACCGACCACTCGGTGACCATCGGCTTCCAGGTCGGCGCGCTGATCCAGATCCGCGACGGTCAGGACCTGGCTCCTGGTGAAGTGCTGGCCCGTATCCCGGTCGAAGGTCAGAAGACCCGAGACATTACCGGCGGTCTGCCTCGCGTGGCAGAACTGTTCGAAGCCCGCTCGCCCAAGGACAAGGGTGTGCTGGCCGAGCAGACCGGTACCGTCTCCTTCGGCAAGGAAACCAAGGGCAAGGTTCGCCTGCAGATCACCGATCCGGACGGCAAGGTCTGGGAAGAACTCGTGCCCAAGGAAAAGAACATCCTGGTGCACGAAGGCCAGGTGGTCAACAAGGGTGAAGGCATCGTCGACGGCCCGGCCGATCCGCAGGACATCCTGCGTCTGCTGGGTATCGAGGAACTGGCTCGCTACATCGTCGACGAAGTGCAGGACGTCTACCGTCTGCAGGGCGTGAAGATCAACGACAAGCACATCGAGGTGATCGTTCGCCAGATGCTGCGCCGCGTGCAGATCGTCAACCCGGGTGACTCGCACTACATCATCGGTGAGCAGGTCGAGCGCTCCGAGCTGCTGGACACCAACGACCGCCTGCGCGGCGAGGGCAAGCTGATCGCCACGCATGCCGACGTGCTGCTGGGCATCACGAAGGCCTCGCTGTCGACCGACTCCTTCATCTCGGCCGCTTCCTTCCAGGAAACGACCCGCGTGCTGACCGAGGCTGCCATCATGGGCAAGCGCGACGAGCTGCGTGGCCTGAAGGAAAACGTGATCGTGGGTCGCCTGATCCCCGCCGGTACCGGCATGGCCTTCCACCAGGCCCGTCGTGCCAAGGAAGAAATGGACGACGCCGAGCGTCGCGCCATCGCCATGCAGGAAGCCGAGGAAATGGCTGCCGTGCAGCTGGCCGCTCTGGACGAGCCGGCTGGCGAAGGCTCTGCCGAGTAAGGCCGGACGCAAGGGCCGGGGCAACCCGGCCTGCGCCCCCGACAAGCCGCCGCACCCGCAAGGGGCGGCGGCTTTTTTCTACCCGGATCTCGCGCCAGCGCGCGGATCAGCGAGGGCTAGGTGCCCGCCTGCATGAGCGCCAGCCACTGATCGGGCTTCAGGATGGCCAGCCCGTGCTTGCGGGCGCGCTTGGCCAGGGCCAGGACGTCGCCGTCCCGGCTGATCAGGGCGTCCGCCTTCTGGGCCAGCGCCAGGTCAATGAACTTCTGGTCATCCTTGTCGCGACATTTGAGGAGGGGTAGGGCGGCCCCTTCCGCGAGGGGCTCGTGCATCCGGCACAGGCGTGCGAACACCTCCGCGATGCTGGCCGGGTCCGGACTCCAACGGGCCGCCACGCCTCGTGACAGGACATGGAGCAGCTCATCCCGCATGGCGGCGCTGCCAATCCAGACCCAGTGGCCAGCCTCGATGGGCTCGGCCAGGGCTCGAATGCCGGGATCGCGGAACACCAGCCACTCCATCACCACCTGGGTGTCCAGCACCAGCCGCGGCGCTGCGCTGGTGGCGGTAGCCGGCCCGGCTGCAGTCTCGCCGTGGCGGGAGATGACGGTGTGGACGGGGGGACTCGAAGGCAAGGTGGGCATCAGGAGATGAAGCAGGTCAGGGGAGGGGGCGGCACATCACTGTCACCACTGCCCAGGAGGCCCCTGGCGGTTGGAGCCGAGGAATGCCAGGCCGGTGGCTGATCGTGAGTCGTCAGGAGTTGCTCATTTTCCCGGCAATGCCCCTGCCCATCGGCATTGCGGGCACGGCCGCTTGTGCAAAAGATGGTCGCTGGCATACAATCGAGGGCTCTCTAGTTAGTCTAGCTGCGTCCGCCACCATTGGAAAAGACGCAGACAGCTTGAACTCAGCGTGCGGCGCCTTGGCGTTGCGCGCTTTTGTGCTTCTTTTTGTGCTTCTCGCAGGAGCGCATGGGCGCGATATTCAGGCGGTGTTTTGCCAGGGGGTGAAACATGTCGGGCGACTAGAGGTCTGTGACTTCAAACGGGAACAAGTTACTTATGCCAACCATCAACCAGCTCGTGCGCCAAGGTCGTGAGACCGAGGTCACGAAGTCCAAGTCGCCTGCCATGCAGGCATGCCCCCAGCGTCGTGGCGTGTGCACCCGCGTGTACACCACGACCCCCAAGAAGCCGAACTCCGCTCTGCGTAAGGTCGCCAAGGTTCGCCTGACCAACGGCTTCGAGGTGATTTCCTACATCGGCGGTGAAGGCCACAACCTTCAAGAGCACAGCGTCGTGCTGGTGCGCGGCGGCCGTGTGAAGGATCTGCCGGGTGTTCGTTACCACATCGTCCGCGGCTCGCTGGACCTGCAAGGCGTCAAGGATCGCAAGCAGTCTCGCTCCAAGTACGGTGCCAAGCGCCCGAAGAAGGCTTAATTGAGTTGTCACGACCGGCCCTCAGGCTCTGGTCGGATGTTTTTGCGGAGCGCATGACCCCAAGGTGGGCACAGCGGCCGAGTAAGTGGATGTCCCGAATGCGTGGTCATCCCCGGTTGCGGCAGATGGCAGCGAGCCATTGCCAGACCAACTGAAGCGAAGAAGGAAATACCCATGCCACGTCGTCGCGAAGTACCCAAGCGCGAGATCCTGCCTGATCCCAAGTTCGGTAGCGTTGATCTGTCCAAGTTCATGAATGTCATCATGGAGTCGGGCAAGAAGGCTGTCGCAGAGCGCATCATTTACGGCGCCCTCGAGCAAGTCGAGAAGAAGGCCGGCAAGGATCCGCTGGAAGTGTTCATGATCGCCTTGAACAACGTGAAGCCCATGGTCGAAGTGAAGTCCCGCCGTGTCGGCGGTGCGAACTACCAAGTTCCCGTGGAAGTTCGCCCCGTCCGCCGGATGGCTCTGGCCATGCGCTGGCTGAAGGAATCGGCCCGCAAGCGTGGCGAGAAGTCCATGGCTCAACGCCTGGCCAACGAACTGCTGGAGGCCTCGGAAGGCCGCGGCGGCGCCATGAAGAAGCGTGACGAAGTCCACCGTATGGCTGATGCCAACAAGGCGTTCTCGCACTTCCGCTTCTAAACACGACTTTTCTGGCCGCCTCGGGTTTCTACTGACCCGCTGGCGGCTCACTGCATCTGGAGCAAGATCATGGCCCGCAAGACCCCCATCGAGCGCTACCGCAATATCGGTATTTCGGCGCACATCGATGCCGGCAAGACCACGACGACCGAGCGCATCCTGTACTACACCGGTGTGAACCACAAGATCGGTGAAGTGCATGATGGCGCCGCCACCATGGACTGGATGGAGCAGGAGCAGGAGCGTGGCATCACGATCACCTCCGCTGCAACCACCTGCTTCTGGAAGGGCATGGACATGTCCTACCCGGAGCACCGCTTCAACATCATCGACACCCCGGGGCACGTGGACTTCACCATTGAGGTGGAGCGTTCCATGCGCGTGCTGGACGGTGCCTGCATGGTCTATTGCGCCGTGGGCGGCGTGCAGCCCCAGTCGGAAACCGTCTGGCGCCAGGCCAACAAGTACAAGGTGCCGCGTCTGGCCTTCGTGAACAAGATGGACCGTACCGGTGCCAACTTCTTCAAGGTCGTCGACCAGATGAAGACGCGCCTGAAGGCCAACCCTGTGCCCATCGTGATCCCCATCGGCGCTGAAGACAACTTCAAGGGCGTCGTGGACCTGCTGAAGATGAAGGCCATCATTTGGGACGAAGCTTCCCAAGGCATGAAGTTCAGCTACGAGGACATCCCGGCCGATCTGGTCTCCGTCGCTCAAGAGTGGCGTGAGAAGATGGTCGAGGCTGCTGCCGAGGCCACCGAAGAGCTGATGAACAAGTACCTCGAGACGGGTGACCTGTCCGAGGAAGAGATCAAGCTCGCCCTGCGCACTCGCACGATTTCCACCGAAATCCAGCCGATGCTCTGCGGCACCGCCTTCAAGAACAAGGGCGTGCAGCGCATGCTGGATGCCGTGATCGACTTCCTGCCCTCTCCGGTGGACATTCCCCCGGTGAACGGCACCGACGAAGACGAGCAGCCGGCCACCCGCAAGGCCGACGACAGCGAAAAGTTCGCCGCGCTGGCCTTCAAGCTGATGACCGACCCGTACGTCGGTCAGCTGACCTTCGTTCGTGTGTACTCGGGCGTGCTGCAATCCGGCGCTACCGTGTACAACCCGATCCGTGGCAAGAAGGAGCGTATCGGCCGTATCCTGCAGATGCACGCCAACCAGCGTGAAGAAATCAAGGAAATTCTGGCCGGTGATATCGCTGCCTGCGTGGGTCTGAAGGACGTCACCACCGGCGAAACGCTGTGCGATCCGGAATCCGTGATCACCCTGGAAAAGATGGTCTTCCCTGAGCCCGTGATCTCGCAGGCCGTGGAACCCAAGACCAAGGCTGACCAGGAAAAGATGGGTCTGGCTCTGGGTCGTCTGGCTGCAGAAGATCCTTCCTTCCGTCTGCGTACCGACGAAGAGTCCGGTCAGACCATCATTTCCGGCATGGGCGAGCTCCACCTGGAAATCATTGTCGACCGCATGAAGCGCGAATTCGGCGTGGAAGCCAACGTGGGCAAGCCTCAAGTGGCCTACCGCGAAACCATCCGCAAGACCGCTACCGACGTCGAAGGCAAGTTCGTTCGTCAGTCGGGCGGTAAGGGCCAGTATGGTCACGTCGTGCTGACGGTCGAGCCGCAAGAAGCCGGCAAGGGCTTCGAGTTCGTCGACGCCATCAAGGGCGGTGTGGTGCCTCGCGAATACATCCCGGCGGTCGAGAAGGGCATCATCGATTCCCTGCCGAACGGCGTGCTGGCGGGCTTCCCCGTCGTGGACGTGAAGGTCACCCTGACCTTCGGTTCGTACCACGATGTGGACTCGAACGAAAACGCGTTCAAGATGGCCGCTTCGATGGGCTTCAAGGAAGGCTGCCGTCGCGCCAGCCCCGTGATCCTCGAGCCGATGATGGCTGTGGAAGTCGAGACCCCGGAAGACTACGCCGGCAACGTGATGGGCGATCTGTCCAGCCGTCGCGGCATGGTCCAGGGCATGGATGACATGGTCGGTGGTGGCAAGGTCATCAAGGCCGAAGTCCCCCTGTCGGAAATGTTCGGCTACTCGACCACCCTGCGCTCGATGTCGCAAGGCCGCGCCACGTACACCATGGAGTTCAAGCACTACAGCGAAGCTCCGAAGAACGTGGCCGACGCGATCATTACCGCTCGCGCCAAGTAAAGACCACTTCCTACCGCCTGCGGCGGCCCCCTCAAGGGGGCGAGCCCGTAGGACCGGCGAAGCCGGATCCTCGGGCTCCATGCGAGGTGTCGGCCCGTTGGGCCTTCCTCGGGCCGCAGTGGTGGGGCATGAATCGTCTTCGTCGAGAGTCTCCTGCTTGCCAGCCGGCAGGGAACAAGGCCTCGGCGGAAACGCTAAACCCTCAGACTGGATGAATGCTCTTTTTGGAGAATTGAAATGGCAAAAGGCAAGTTTGAACGTACCAAGCCGCACGTGAATGTGGGCACGATTGGTCACGTTGACCATGGCAAGACCACGCTGACGGCTGCTATCGCGACCGTGCTGTCGAAGAAGTTCGGCGGCGAGGCCAAGGCCTACGACCAGATTGACGCAGCGCCGGAAGAAAAGGCTCGTGGCATCACGATCAACACCGCGCACGTCGAGTACGAGACCGCCAATCGCCACTACGCTCACGTGGACTGCCCGGGCCACGCTGACTATGTGAAGAACATGATCACGGGTGCTGCCCAGATGGACGGCGCGATCCTGGTGTGCTCGGCCGCTGACGGCCCGATGCCCCAGACCCGCGAGCACATCCTGCTGGCGCGTCAGGTCGGTGTGAAGTACATCATCGTCTTCCTGAACAAGTGCGACATGGTGGACGACGCCGAGCTGCTGGAGCTGGTGGAAATGGAAGTCCGCGAGCTGCTGAGCAAGTACGACTTCCCCGGCGACGACACCCCGATCGTGAAGGGTTCGGCCAAGCTGGCGCTGGAAGGCGACACGGGCGATCTGGGCGAGCAGGCCATCATGCGCCTGGCTGACGCTCTGGACAGCTACATCCCCCAGCCTGAGCGTGCCGTGGACGGCGCGTTCCTGCTGCCGGTGGAAGACGTGTTCTCGATCTCTGGCCGTGGCACCGTGGTGACCGGTCGCGTCGAGCGCGGCATCATCAAGGTCGGCGAAGAAATCGAAATCGTCGGTATCCGTGATCTGCAAAAGACCACCGTGACCGGCGTGGAAATGTTCCGCAAGCTGCTGGACCAAGGTCAGGCTGGCGACAACGTCGGTATCCTGCTGCGCGGCACCAAGCGTGAAGACGTCGAGCGCGGCCAAGTGCTGGCCAAGCCCGGCACGATCAAGCCGCACACCCACTTCACCGCTGAGATCTATGTTCTGAGCAAGGAAGAGGGCGGCCGTCACACCCCGTTCTTCAACAACTACCGTCCCCAGTTCTACTTCCGTACCACGGACGTGACCGGTGCCGTGGAGCTGCCGAAGGACAAGGAAATGGTCATGCCCGGCGACAACGTCGGCATCACCGTGAAGCTGATCGCTCCGATCGCCATGGAAGAAGGTCTGCGCTTCGCTATCCGCGAAGGTGGCCGTACCGTCGGCTCGGGCGTGGTTGCCACCATCATCGAGTAATTCCTGCGTGACTCTCGGGCGGCCCTGGGGGCCGCCTGTCATCACCATTTACGCGGCGTCACCGCCGCATGCTCTTTGAAGGAACAGTCATGCAAAAGCAAAAGATCCGCATCCGCCTGAAGGCCTTCGATTACAAGCTGATCGATCAGTCGGCTCTGGAAATCGTGGACACCGCCAAGCGTACCGGCGCCATCGTCAAGGGCCCCGTGCCCCTGCCGACCCGCCTGGAGCGTTTCGACATCCTGCGTTCGCCGCACGTCAACAAGACCTCGCGCGACCAGTTCGAAATCCGCACCCACCAGCGTCTGATGGACATCGTCGACCCGACCGACAAGACGGTTGACGCCCTGATGAAGCTGGACCTGCCGGCTGGCGTGGACGTGGAAATCAAGCTGCAGTAATGCGGCCTGGTGAGAGTGGTCCTTGGGGCCATTCCGCCACCCAAGCGTGAGAAGGGCAACCTCCAGGTTGCCCTTTTTTCTTGACCCCGATGTGACGCCGCTTGCGGCCCGCTCAGGGTTGACGCTATACTCGCAGACTTTTCCGCGCTGGTTCCCGCCAGCGCGGCTTTAGTGCATCGCCTGGATGCGTGCCTTGGGGCGCCTTTACCGGCCCGAGGGGTGAGTTCCAAGCGGTGTTTGGTCAGCCCGACCAATCGTTGTCGGGTGTTTGTAAATGGCTCTTGGAGCTGCGGGGCTTTGGCCTGGCGGCGAAAGGGGCTGGAGAAAAAACATGAGTCTTAGCAATCGTCTCGGATTGCTGGGCCGCAAGGTGGGCATGATGCGCATCTTCACGGACGATGGCGACGCCATTCCCGTGACCGTGCTGGACGTGTCCAACAACCGCGTGACCCAGGTCAAGACCGAAGAGACTGACGGCTACAGCGCCATTCAAGTGGCGTTCGGTGCACGCAAGGCCTCTCGCGTGACCAAGCCGGAAGCCGGCCACCTCGCCAAGGCGGGTGTGGAAGCCGGTGAAATCCTCAAGGAATTCCGCGTCGCAGCTGACGTCGCCGCCGAATACAAGGCTGGCGCTCAGGTGCCCGTGACCCTGTTTGCCGCCGGCCAGAAGGTCGACGTGCAAGGTACTTCGATTGGTAAGGGCTTTGCCGGCACCATCAAGCGCCACAACTTCGGTTCGCAGCGCGCTTCCCACGGTAACAGCCGTTCGCACAATGTCCCGGGCTCCATCTCGATGGCGCAGGATCCGGGTCGCGTGTTCCCGGGCAAGAAGATGTCCGGCCACATGGGCGACGAGACCGTGACCACCCAGAACCTCGACATCGTGCGCGTTGACGAAGCTCGTCAGCTGCTGCTGGTCAAGGGTGCCGTGCCGGGCGCCAAGAACGGCCATGTGGTCGTGCGTCCCGCTGTCAAGGTCAAGGTCAAGAAGGAGGCCAACTGATGCAGCTCGAGCTTCTGAACGAGCAGGGTCAGGCCACCTCCAAGGTGGACGCGCCTGACACCGTCTTCGCTCGCGAATACAACGAAGCCCTGGTGCACCAGGTGGTCGTGGCCTTCCAGGCCAATGCCCGCCAAGGCACCCGCGCTCAAAAGGACCGCGAACAGGTCAAGCACTCGACCAAGAAGCCTTTCCGCCAGAAGGGCACCGGCCGCGCTCGCGCCGGTATGACCTCCTCGCCGCTGTGGCGTGGGGGTGGTCGCATCTTCCCGAACCTGCCGGAAGAAAACTTCTCGCACAAGCTGAACAAGAAGATGTATCGCGCCGGCATGGCCGCCATCCTCTCTCAGCTGGCCCGCGAAGGCCGCCTGGCCGTGGTGGATTCGATCTCCGTCGAAGCCCCCAAGACCAAGCTGCTGGCTGCCAAGTTCAAGGCCATGGGTCTGGAATCCGTGATGCTGATCGCTGACCAGGTGGATGACAACCTGGCGCTGGCTTCGCGCAATCTGGCCAACGTGCTGGTTGTCGAGCCCCGTTACGCCGATCCCCTGTCGCTGGTCTTCTACAAGAAGGTGCTGGTGACCAAGGCCGCAATGGAGCAACTCAAGGAGATGCTGGCATGAGCGCCCCGAAGTTTGCAGAAGGCCGTCTGGCCCAGGTGCTGCTGGCTCCCATCGTGTCCGAAAAGGCCACCCTGGTTGCTGAGAAGCACAACCAAGTGTTGTTCAAGGTCCTGCGTGACGCCACCAAGCCCGAGATCAAGGCTGCCGTTGAACTGATGTTCAAGGTTGAAGTCGAATCCGTGAGCGTGGTGAACACCAAGGGCAAGGTCAAGCGCTTTGGCGGCCGTATCGGCCGTCGTGACCACGTCAAGAAGGCGTATGTGTCCCTGAAGGCTGGCCAAGAGCTCAACTTCTCCGGGGAGGCTGCGTAATGGCTGTCGTTAAAGTAAAGCCGACCTCGCCTGGCCGTCGTGGCGTGGTGAAGGTGGTGCACAAGCACCTGCACAAGGGCGCTCCCGAAGCGTCGCTGCTGGAGCCGCAAAAGCAAAAGTCTGGCCGTAACAACAACGGCCACATCACGATGCGCCACAAGGGCGGTGGTCACAAGCACCACTACCGCGTGGTGGACTTCCGTCGCAACAAGGACGCGATCCCCGCCAAGGTCGAGCGTATCGAGTACGACCCGAACCGTACGGCTCACATCGCTCTGGTGTGCTACGCCGACGGCGAACGTCGCTACATCATCGCTCCGCGTGGCCTGGAAGTCGGTTCCACCATCCTGAGCGGTGCCGAGGCTCCGATCAAGGCTGGCAACACCCTGCCCATCCGCAACATCCCCGTGGGTTCGACGATCCACTGCGTGGAAATGCTGCCTGGCAAGGGTGCTCAGATGGTGCGTTCGGCAGGTGCTTCCGCTGTCCTGATGGCTCGTGATGGCGTCTACGCCCAGATCCGTCTGCGTTCGGGTGAAGTCCGCCGTGTCCACATCGACTGCCGCGCCACCATTGGTGAAGTGAGCAACGAAGAGCACAGCCTGCGTCAATACGGCAAGGCCGGCGCCATCCGCTGGAAGGGCATCCGCCCGACCGTCCGTGGTACCGCCATGAACCCGGTTGATCACCCGCACGGTGGCGGTGAAGGCCGTACCGGTGAAGGCCAGGCGCCTGTGTCGCCGTGGAACACCCTCACCAAGGGCTACCGCACTCGTAACAACAAGCGCACGCAGACGTTCATCGTTTCGCGTCGCAAGAAGTAAGGGGTAGACCAACATGGCTCGTTCCCTCAAGAAGGGTCCGTTCGTGGACCATCACCTGCTGGCCAAGGTCGACAAGGCTGTGGCCAACAAGGACAAGAAGCCCATCAAGACCTGGTCGCGCCGCTCGACGATCCTGCCCGAATTCATCGGGCTGACGATCGCGGTGCACAACGGCAAGCAGCACGTGCCGGTCTATGTGTCTGACCAGATGGTCGGTCACAAGCTGGGTGAGTTCGCGCTGACCCGCACCTTCAAGGGTCACCCTGGTGACAAGAAGGCCAAGAAATAAGGATTGAGACGATGGAAACCCGTGCAATCGTTCGCGGTGTCCGCCTGTCGGCCGACAAGGGCCGTCTGGTGGCGGACCTGATCCGCGGCAAGAAGGTGGACCAGGCGCTCAACATCCTGGAATTCACCCAGAAGAAGGCGGCACTCATCATCAAGAAGGCGCTGGAAAGTGCCATCGCCAACGCCGAGCACAATGACGGCGCTGACATTGATGAGCTGAAGGTCACCTCGATCTATGTGGAGCAAGGCACCACGCTGAAGCGCTTCTCGGCTCGCGCCAAGGGCCGCGGCAACCGCATCAGCAAGCCCACCTGCCACATCTTCGTGTCGGTCGGTAACTGAGGCCAAGAGGAAGACTATGGGACAGAAAATCCATCCGACCGGCTTCCGCCTGCCTGTCACCCGTAACTGGGCTTCGCGCTGGTACGCGAACAACCAGAACTTCGCCACGATGCTGGCTGAGGATCTGCAAGTTCGTGAGTACCTGAAGCAGCGCCTGAAGAATGCCGCCGTGTCGCGCATCCTGATCGAGCGTCCCGCGAAGAACGCCCGCATCACCATTTTCTCGGCTCGTCCGGGTGTGGTGATCGGCAAGAAGGGCGAGGACATCGAAAACCTGAAGGCCGAACTGACCAAGCGTCTGGGCGTGCCGGTGGCCGTGAACATCGAAGAAGTGCGCAAGCCCGAAATCGATGCTCAGCTGATCGCCGACTCGATCACCCAGCAGCTGGAAAAGCGCATCATGTTCCGTCGCGCCATGAAGCGTGCGATGCAGAACGCAATGCGTCTGGGCGCCCAGGGCATCAAGATCATGTCCGCCGGCCGTCTGAACGGCATCGAAATCGCTCGTACCGAGTGGTATCGCGAAGGCCGCGTGCCTCTGCATACCCTGAAGGCCGACATCGACTATGGCTTCTCCGAGGCCAAGACGACCTACGGCGTCATCGGTGTGAAGGTGTGGGTGTACCGCGGTGACCGCCTGGCCAATGGCGAGGCTCCCGTGATCAACACGCCCCCTGGCGCTGAAGATGATCGTCGTCCGCGTCGCAACGCCCGTCCGGGCGCTCCGGGTGGCCGTGGCCGTCCCGGCGCTGACAAGCCCGCCGACGGTGGCGACAAGCCCGGCGCTAAGCGCGTGGTCCGCAAGGCCCCCGCTGCTGGCGAGGCCAAAGGAGAATAAACATGCTGCAACCCGCTCGTCGCAAATTCCGCAAAGAGCAGAAGGGTCGTAACACTGGCGTGGCCACTCGCGGCGCCAATGTGTCGTTCGGTGACTTCGGCCTGAAGGCCACTGAGCGCGGCCGTCTGACGGCTCGCCAGATCGAAGCGGCTCGTCGTGCAATCTCGCGCCATATCAAGCGCGGTGGTCGTATCTTCATCCGCATCTTCCCGGACAAGCCCATCTCCCAGAAGCCCGCCGAAGTCCGTATGGGTAACGGTAAGGGCAATCCGGAGTACTACGTCGCTGAAATCCAGCCCGGCAAGGTGCTCTACGAGATCAACGGTGTGCCGGAAGCCCTGGCTCGCGAAGCGTTCACGCTGGCTGCTGCAAAGCTGCCCCTGCGTTGCACCTTCGTGGCGCGCCAGGTCGGCCTCTGATTGGAGAGATCACCATGAAAGCATCTGAACTGCGTGGCAAGGATGTCGCTGCCCTGGAAAAGGAAGTGACCGATCTGCTCAAGGCCCACTTCGGCCTGCGCATGCAAAAGGCCACCCAACAGCTGAGCAACACCACTCAGCTGGGCAAGATCCGTCGCGACATCGCTCGCGTCAAGACCGTGCTGGCCGAAAAGAAGAAGGGGGCCTGATATGACGCAAGCTCAAGAAAAGAACACCCGCACCCTGGTGGGTCGCGTGGTGAGCGACAAGCGCGCCAAGACCGTCACGGTCCTGGTTGAGCGTCGCACCAAGCACGAGCTCTACGGCAAGATCGTGGCCCGTTCCCGCAAGTACCACGCCCACGATGAAAAGGGCGAGTACAAAATGGGTGATGTGGTCGAGATCGCCGAAGGCCGTCCTCTGTCCAAGACCAAGAGCTGGGTCGTGACCCGCCTGGTCGAGAAGGCAGAAGCCGTCTAAGGCCTCTTTGGTCAAAGGCGCAGGATCCCTGGGGTCTTGCGCCTCAGGCCCTGCAAACGGTCGGATCGCTGGTGATACTGGCGGCCGACCGTTTTTTACTTTCTGCCCGGCCGCGCATGCGCCGGGCTTTGCTTTTGAGGAGACTCTCATGCTGAAGATTGGCGACAAGCTGCCCAGTGCCACCGTGCAGGAATACGTGGAAGTGGAGGGCAATGGCTGCTCCATCGGCCCGAATGGCTTTGATGCTGCTGCGGCCGCTGCCGGCAAGACCATTGCCATCTTCGCCCTGCCTGGTGCCTTCACGCCGACCTGCTCGGCCCAGCATGCGCCCGGCTACATCCAGCAGGCGGACGCCCTCAAGGCTGCGGGCGCCGATGAGATCTGGTGTGTCTCCGTCAATGACGCCTTCGTCATGGGTGCCTGGGCTCGCGAGCTCGGCGCGGCTGGCAAGGTGCGCTTCATTGCTGATGGCAGCGCTGACTTCACGCGCGCAGCCGGCCTGACCCTGGACCTGCAGGCGCGCGGCATGGGCTTGCGTTCGCAGCGTTACAGCATGCTCGTGGTGGACGGCGTCGTGAAGACGATCAATGTCGAAGCGCCCGGCAAGTTTGAAGTCAGCGGCGCTGACACCATGCTCGCGCAGCTCAAGGCCTGATCTCCCGCGGCAGCACAAGGCTGCCCTGACAGATCAAGACCGGGCGCCCTGCTGTTTAGAGGGGGCGTCCGAGTTTCAGTGCGGTGGGAGCTTGACATTGCTCCCACTTCACTGGCACAATCTAATGCTTCGCCGAACGTTGGGCGCATCATGCGGTGCGTCTCGGCCTCGGATCCGCCCTCAACCGCTGAAGGCGCTGGCTGGCACACAAGTTGTGTCGGTGGGTGCTAAAGGCTTACGGGCCCAAGACTGACCGGTTTGGTCTGTTGCGATGGTCGCAGCAGGTCGAGGCGGGAAAAGTTGGGGACAGACATGATTCAAATGCAATCGCGACTGGATGTCGCGGACAACACTGGCGCCAAGTCCGTTCAGTGCATCAAGGTGCTTGGTGGTTCCAAGCGTCGGTATGCCGGCATTGGCGACATCATCAAGGTCAGCATCAAGGAAGCTGCTCCGCGAGGCCGCGTCAAGAAGGGCGAGGTCTACAGCGCTGTGGTCGTGCGCACCGCCAAGGGCGTGCGTCGCCAAGACGGTTCGCTGGTGAAGTTCGACGGCAATGCCGCCGTTCTGCTGAACGCCAAGCTGGAGCCGATCGGCACCCGTATCTTTGGCCCGGTCACGCGCGAACTGCGTACCGAGCGCTTCATGAAGATCGTGTCGCTGGCGCCCGAGGTGCTGTAAGCCTCGTCAAGTCAAAGGTACTGCCATGAACAAGATTCGTAAGGGCGACGAGGTCATCGTGCTGACCGGCCGCGACAAGGGCAAGCGGGGCGTTGTCGCTTCGCGTGTCGATGCTGACCACCTGATCGTGGACGGCGTGAACGTCGTGAAGAAGCACGCCAAGCCCAACCCCATGAAGGGCACCACCGGCGGCGTGGTCGACAAGACGATGCCGATCCATCAATCCAACGTGGCGATTTTCAACGCCGCCTCCGGCAAGGCCGATCGCGTGGGCATCAAGCTGCTCGACGACGGCAAGAAGGTGCGCGTCTACAAGTCGACCGGCGAAGAGATCAAGGCTTAAGAGGTTCGACATGGCTCGTTTGCAAGCGTTTTATCGCGAAAAAGTCGTCCCCGGCCTGACCGAGAAGTTCGGCTACAAGTCCGTGATGGAAGTGCCGCGCATCACCAAGATCACCCTGAACATGGGTGTCAGTGAAGCCGTGGCGGACAAGAAGGTCATGGATCACGCCGTGGGCGACCTGACCAAGATCGCCGGCCAGAAGCCCGTGGTCACCAAGTCCAAGAAGGCCATCGCCGGCTTCAAGATTCGTGACGGCGTGCCTATCGGTTGCATGGTCACTCTGCGTGGCGTCCAGATGTATGAATTCCTGGATCGCTTCGTGACCATCGCCCTGCCGCGCGTGCGTGACTTCCGTGGTATCTCCGGTCGTTCCTTCGACGGCCGCGGCAACTACAACATCGGCGTCAAGGAACAGATCATCTTCCCCGAAATCGAATACGACAAGGTGGATGCTCTGCGTGGTCTGAACATCAGCATCACGACGACTGCCAAGACGGACGACGAAGCGAAGGCCCTGCTGGCCGCGTTCAAGTTCCCGTTCAAGAACTGAGGTGATCCGTGGCAAAACTCTCGATCAAGCAACGTGAGCTGAAGCGCGAACAACTGGTCGCCAAGTTCTCGAAGAAGTATGCAGAACTGAAGGCCATCATCGACGACTCCAAGAAGTCCGATGAAGAGCGCTACGCCGCTCGCCTGGAGCTGCAGAAGCTGCCCCGCAACGCCAACCCCACTCGCCTGCGCAACCGCTGCGAGCTGACCGGTCGTCCCCGTGGCACCTTCCGCAAGTTCGGTCTGGCCCGTAACAAGATTCGTGAACTGGCTTTCAAGGGCGACATTCCTGGTGTCGTCAAGGCAAGCTGGTAATCGGCAGGTTTAGGAGATTTCGTATGAGCATGAGTGATCCTATCGCCGATATGCTGACTCGCATTCGCAACGCTCAAAGCGTTGAGAAGGCCAGCGTCGTGATGCCTTCCAGCAAGCTGAAGGTTGCGATCGCCAAGGTCCTCAAGGACGAGGGCTATATCGACGGTTTCGCGGTGCGTGGCGATGCAGCCCGTCCCGAACTCGAGATCGCGCTGAAGTATTACGCCGGTCGTCCGGTGATCGAGCGCATCGAACGCGTGAGCCGTCCTGGCCTGCGCATCTACAAGGGCCGCCACGACATCCCGCAGGTCATGAATGGCCTGGGTGTGGCGATCGTCACCACCCCCAAGGGTGTGATGACCGACCGCAAGGCACGTCAAGCCGGTATCGGCGGCGAAGTGCTCTGCTACGTCGCCTAAGCGCAAGGAGAGACAGACAATGTCCCGCGTTGGAAAAATGCCGGTCGCACTCCCGCAAGGCGTGGATGTGACGATCTCCGCTGAGCAAATCAGCGTGAAGGGCGCCCTGGGTACGCTGGTTCGTGCAGCCAACCCCCTGGTCGCGATCAAGAACGAAGGCGGCAAGCTGAGCTTCAGTCCGGCTGACGCTTCTGCTGAAGCTGACGCCATGAGCGGCACCTTCCGCGCCCTGGTGGCCAATATGGTCAACGGCGTGAGCAAGGGCTTCGAGAAGAAGCTGAACCTGGTTGGCGTGGGTTACCGCGCCCAGGCTCAAGGCCAGAAGCTGAACCTGCAGATCGGTTTCTCTCACCCCGTGGTGAAGGACATGCCGGCTGGGATCAAGGTGGAATGCCCGACCCAGACCGAAATCCTGATCAAGGGTGCCGATCGCCAAGTGGTGGGTCAGATTGCCGCCGAAGTGCGCGCCATCCGTCCTCCCGAGCCCTACAAGGGCAAGGGCATCCGCTACGCCGATGAAAAGGTCTCCCTCAAAGAGACCAAGAAGAAGTAAGGAGCCGCGCAATGTTGACCAAGAAAGAACAGCGCATCCGTCGTTCGCGCCAGACCCGTGCCCGCATCGCAGTGCAACGTGTCGCCCGCCTGACGGTTTTCCGCTCCAACCTGCACATCTACGCCAGCGTCATCTCCGAAGATGGCACTCGCGTCCTGGCCAGCGCCTCGACGGCCGAGAAGGACGTCCGCGCCCAGCTGGGTGGCGAAGGCAAGGGTGGCAATGTGGCCGCTGCCACGCTGATCGGCAAGCGCATCGCCGAGAAGGCCAAGGCTGCTGGCGTCGAGAAGGTGGCGTTCGACCGCGCTGGCTTCGCCTACCACGGCCGTATCAAGGCCCTGGCCGAAGCTGCCCGCGAAGCCGGCCTGCAGTTCTAAGCGCAAAAAGGATTGATGAACATGGCAAAGTTTCAACCCCGCGTGCAGGACGAAGGTCGTGACGACGGTTTGCGCGAGAAGATGATCGCGGTGAACCGCGTGACCAAGGTGGTGAAGGGCGGCCGTACGCTGTCGTTCGCAGCACTGACCGTGGTCGGCGACGGTGATGGCCGTATCGGCATGGGCAAGGGCAAGGCGAAGGAAGTTCCGGTCGCCGTGCAGAAGGCCATGGAATCGGCTCGCCGCAACATGGTCAAGGTGAACCTGCGTAACGGCACGATCCACCACAACGTGGTGGGTGAGCACGGTGCTTCGCGCGTCATGATGGCTCCGGCTCCTGCCGGTACCGGCGTGATCGCTGGCGGCCCGATGCGTGCCGTCTTCGAAGTGATGGGCGTGACCGACATCGTGACCAAGAGCCACGGTTCGACCAACCCTTACAACATGGTTCGTGCCACCCTGGACGCCCTGAAGCGCTCGACCACGGCCGCTGAAGTCGCAGCCAAGCGCGGCAAGACCGTTGAAGAAATCTTCAACTGAGTCGCCAGGATTGGAGAGACAGATGTCTGACAAGAAAACTCTGACGGTCAAGCTCGTGCGCAGCCCGATCGGCTGCCGTGCCTCGCACCGCGCCACCGTGACCGGTCTGGGCCTGCGCAAGATGAACAGCACCCGTGTCCTCGAGGACACGCCTGCTGTGCGCGGCATGATCAACAAGATTGCCTACCTCGTGCAGGTGCTGTAAGCACGGCGCGAACTGAGGACTAGAAATGCAACTCAACACCATCAAGCCTGCCGCTGGTGCCAAGCACGCCAAGCGTCGCGTGGGCCGTGGCATCGGCTCCGGTCTGGGCAAGACTTGCGGCCGCGGCCACAAGGGCCAGAAGTCGCGTGCTGGCGGCTTCCACAAGGTTGGCTTCGAAGGCGGTCAGATGCCCCTGCATCGTCGCCTGCCCAAGCGTGGCTTCAAGTCGCTGACGCTGCCGTTTAATGCCGAGATCACCCTGAGCGATCTGCAAGGCCTGGCCGGTGACGAAATCGACCTGCTGACGCTGAAGGCTGTTGGCCTGGTTCCCGAACTCACGAAGGCCGTCAAGGTCATTCTGTCGGGCGAGATCAGCCGCAAGGTCACGCTGAAGGGCGTGGGCGCCACGGCCGGTGCAAAGGCTGCGATCGAAGCCGCTGGCGGCTCCGTCGCTGCTGAGTAAAGCTCAAGGATCAGGCAACAGTGGCTACCAACCCGAATCAACTGGCCAAGAGCGGCAAGTTCGGTGACCTGCGTCGCCGGCTTGTGTTCCTGTTGCTGGCTCTGGTCGTTTACCGCATCGGGGCGCATATCCCCGTGCCCGGTATCGATCCTGTCCAGCTTCAGCAGTTCTTCAAGGGCCAGCAGGGTGGCATCCTGAGCCTGTTCAACATGTTCTCTGGCGGTGCGCTGTCGCGCTTTACCGTCTTCGCGCTGGGCATCACGCCCTACATCTCGGCCTCCATCGTGATCCAGCTGATGGGTTACGTGGTGCCGAGTCTGGAAGCGCTGAAGAAGGAAGGCGAGGCCGGTCGTCGCAAGATCACGCAGTACACACGCTATGGCACGCTGGGCCTGGCGATCTTCCAGAGTCTCAGCATTGCGCTGGCCCTGGAAAGCTCGCCTGGTCTGGTGCTGGCGCCCGGTTTTGGCTTCCGCCTGACCGCTGTCAGCAGCCTGGTGGCTGGCACCATGTTCCTGATGTGGCTGGGTGAGCAGATCACCGAGCGCGGCCTGGGCAATGGCATCTCGATCCTGATCTTCGGCGGTATCGCTGCAGGTCTGCCGGGCGCCATCGGCGGCCTGCTGGAGCTGGTGCGTACGGGTGCCATGTCGATCTTCTCCTGCCTTGTGGTGGTGGCGATCGTCATCGGTGTCACCTGGCTGGTGGTCTTCGTCGAACGTGGTCAGCGCAAGATCTTGGTGAACTATGCCAAGCGCCAGGTGGGCAACAAGGTGTACGGTGGTCAATCGTCGCACCTGCCGCTCAAGCTGAACATGTCGGGTGTGATTCCGCCGATCTTCGCATCGTCCATCATCCTGCTGCCGACCACGCTTGTGAGCTGGTTCGCCACGGGTGACAGCATGCGCTGGTTGAAGGACATCGCGGACATGCTGCGTCCGGGTCAGCCGATCTACGTGCTGCTCTACGCATCTGCGATTGTCTTCTTCTGCTTCTTCTACACGGCGCTGGTTTTCAACAGCCGTGAGACCGCGGACAACCTGAAGAAGAGCGGTGCCTTCATCCCCGGGATTCGTCCTGGTGAGCAGACCGCGAAGCACATCGACAAGATCCTTTCGCGTTTGACCATGGCGGGTGCCATCTACATCACGGGTGTGTGCCTGCTGCCTGAGTTCCTGACGCTGAAGTACAACGTCCCCTTCTATTTCGGTGGCACCTCGCTGCTGATTATTGTGGTGGTGACCATGGACTTCTGGGCCCAGGTGCAGTCTTACGTAATGAGTCAGCAGTACGAGTCGCTGCTGAAGAAGGCAAATTTCAAGGCTAACTGAGCGTCAGCTCGGTCAGCCGATCCATCAACAACCGTACCAACTGAAGCGACAACGAGGCATGGCGAAAGACGACGTCATTCAAATGCAGGGTGAGATTCTCGAGAACCTGCCCAATGCCACGTTTCGAGTGAAGCTGGAGAACGGTCACGTCGTTCTCGGTCACATCTCCGGCAAGATGCGTATGCACTACATCCGCATCCTGCCTGGCGACAAAGTGACCGTTGAATTGACGCCGTACGATTTGAGTCGTGCTCGCATCGTGTTCCGGGCGAAGTGAGCGAATTTGTCCCCCGGACGCGCTGTTTGAGCGAATAGATTAGGTCAAGGAGCAGACCATGAAAGTTTCGGCATCCGTCAAGAAGATGTGCCGCAATTGCAAGATCATCCGTCGCAAGGGCGTGGTGCGTGTGATCTGTACCGATCCGCGCCACAAGCAGCGCCAAGGCTGATTGCTGCACGACACGAGCGAATTAGAGGACGCAAATGGCACGTATTGCTGGTATCAACATTCCGCCGCAAAAGCACACGGAGATCGGTCTGACCTCGATCTACGGCATTGGCCGTACGACCGCGCAGAAGATCTGCAACGCTTGCGGTATCCCGTTCGACAAGAAGGTCAAGGACCTCAATGACTCCGATCTGGAAAAGATCCGTGAGGAAGTGGGCAAGCTGACCATCGAAGGCGACCTGCGCCGTGAGATGTCGATCAACATCAAGCGTCTGATGGACCTGGGTTGCTACCGTGGTTTCCGTCACCGCCGTGGTCTGCCGATGCGCGGCCAGCGTACGCGCACCAATGCCCGCACCCGTAAGGGTCCGCGCAAGGCTGCGCCGACCGGCAAGAAGTGATCCAGCGGCAACCCTGAAGAGAGCTCACCATGGCAAAAGCACCTAACAACTCGGCTGCCCAGCGCGTTCGCAAGAAGGTTCGGAAGAACGTGGCTGACGGCATCGCCCACGTCCACGCTTCTTTCAACAACACCATCATCACCATCACCGACCGTCAAGGCGGCGCCCTGTCCTGGGCTTCGTCGGGTGGTCAGGGCTTCAAGGGCTCGCGCAAGTCGACCCCCTTTGCAGCCCAGGTGGCAGCGGAAGTGGCCGGCCGCGCTGCGCAAGAGCAGGGCATCAAGAACCTGGACGTCAAGATCAAGGGCCCCGGCCCGGGTCGCGAGTCCTCCGTTCGTGCACTGGCAGCGCTGGGCATCCGCATCAATTCGATCTCGGATGTGACGCCTGTCCCGCACAATGGTTGCCGTCCGCAAAAGCGTCGTCGCATCTAAGACGATTTTGCTGCGATAATCGCGGACCGTTTTCCCGCGCCGGCGGGCACGAAAGTGCCGCGCCGGCTGTTTTGCTGAGTGCAACTCCGGTTGCTGCTCATGAAGCCCACCGTTCGAGCCTATAAAAACACGGGCCGGACTCGCGCAGGAACCTATGAAGGGCTTGCGTCAGATTGAACAAGGACACGCAAAGTGGCACGTTATCTCGGCCCCAAGGCCAAACTTTCCCGCCGTGAAGGTACCGACCTGTTCCTGAAGAGCGCCCGCCGCGCCATCAGCGACAAGGCCAAGTTTGACACCAAGCCCGGTCAGCATGGCCGTACCTCGGGTCAGCGTACCTCCGACTTCGGCCTGCAGCTGCGTGAAAAGCAGAAGGTCAAGCGCATGTATGGCGTGCTGGAGCGCCAGTTCCGCCGCTACTTCGCTGAAGCCGAGCGCCGCAAGGGCTCGACCGGCGTGAACCTGCTGACGCTGCTGGAATCGCGTCTGGACAACGTCGTGTACCGCATGGGCTTCGGCTCGACCCGCGCTGAAGCACGTCAGCTGGTCTCGCACAAGGGCATCACCGTCAACGGCGAAGTGGTGAACATCGCTTCCTACCTGGTCAAGGCCGGTGACGTCGTGGCCGTGCGTGAAAAGGCCAAGAAGCAGCTGCGCATCCAGGACAGCCTGAAGCTGGCTGAGTCCATCGGCATGCCGGCTTGGGTGCAGGTCGATGCCTCCAAGATGGAAGGCGTCTTCAAGAAGACCCCGGATCGCGATGAATTCGGCGCTGAGATCAACGAGTCGCTGATCGTTGAGTTGTACTCGCGTTAATTCTTTCGTGCCTGCCGAGCGGCCCTTCCTGGGCCTGCTCGGCTTTTCCTCGTCCGGGTTCCGTGTTTTCGCGGGATCCGGTTGGTCCCTCAGCCTTATCGGTGTAACGAACCGAGGGTATTGAAAGAAAGACCTCATGCAAACCAATCTGCTCAAACCCAAATCCATCAATGTGGAGCCCCTGGGCGGTCATCGCGCCAAGGTCACCCTGGAGCCGTTCGAACGCGGCTATGGCCACACCCTGGGCAACGCCCTGCGCCGTGTGCTGCTGTCCTCGATGGTGGGTTATGCGCCGACGGAAGTGACGATCGCTGGGGTGCTGCACGAGTACTCGGCCATCGACGGCGTGCAGGAAGACGTGGTTCACATCATGCTGAACCTCAAGGGTGTGGTGTTCCGCCTGCACAACCGTGAGGAAGTGACCCTGGTGCTGCGCAAGGAGGGCGAAGGCCCCGTGACTGCTGCAGACATCCAGACTCCGCACGACGTCGAGATCATCAATCCCGAGCACGTCATCGCCCATCTGTCGCAAGGCGGCAAGCTGGACATGCAGATCAAGGTCGAAAAGGGCCGCGGCTACGTGCCGGGCACCATGCGCCGCTATGGCGACGAGCCGACCAAGTCTATTGGCCGCATCGTCCTGGATGCGTCTTTCTCGCCGGTCAAGCGCGTCAGCTATGCCGTTGAGAATGCTCGCGTGGAGCAGCGTACCGATCTGGACAAGCTGGTGATGGAGATCGAAACCAACGGCGCCATCTCGCCCGAGGAAGCGATCCGCGCTTCGGCCAAGATCCTGGTCGAGCAGCTGGCGGTCTTCGCCCAGCTGCAAGGCACCGACCTCGTCGATGCCTTCGACCAGCCGGCCCAGCGTTCCAGCACCTTCGACCCCATCCTGCTGCGTCCCGTGGACGAGCTGGAGCTGACGGTGCGCTCGGCCAACTGCCTGAAGGCCGAGAACATCTATTACATCGGCGACCTGATCCAGCGCACCGAGACCGAGCTGCTCAAGACCCCGAATCTGGGTCGCAAGTCGCTCAACGAGATCAAGGAAGTGCTGGCTTCGCGCGGCCTGACCCTGGGCGCCCGCCTGGAAAACTGGCCGCCGCAAGGTCTGGACAAGCGCTGATCAGGTTCTCCCCCTGCGCGCTGACGCGCGCTCCCGTCAGGGGGCAAGCTTCTAGGACCGGTGGAGCCGGACCCTGAAGCTTCGCGGGGGAAGAGCATTGAAATGTATTTTGAAAGGGGTGGGGTGTTGACAAACCCCGCCCGGTGCCCCGGCAGTACCTGATACGGCTGCTGGTATTACATAGTAGGAAAGGAAAGCACCATGCGTCATCGTAACGGCCTCCGCAAGCTGAACCGCACCAGCGAGCACCGCAAGGCAATGCTGCGCAATATGGCAGTCTCGCTGCTGCAGCACGAAGCCATCAAGACCACCGTCCCCAAGGCCAAGGAACTGCGCCGCGTCGTCGAGCCGCTGATCACCCTGGCGAAGGAGCCCACGCTGGCCAATCGCCGCCTGGCTTTCGATCGTCTGCGTGACCGCGACATCGTCAGCAAGCTGTTCAACGAGCTGGGCCCCCGTTTCGCCGCTCGTCCGGGCGGCTACACCCGTATCCTGAAGATGGGCTTCCGCGTGGGCGATAACGCCCCCATGGCCTATGTCGAGCTGGTGGACCGCGCCGAAGAGGCTGCCGAGGCTACTGCCCAGGCTGAATAAGCCCTGGCTGCAGCAGCTTCTGCTGCTTGCATTCAAGAAGGCCGGCTCATGCCGGCCTTTTCTCGTTCTGGGCCCGCTGGCACCGCGGGCGCAGGGCGGCCCTGCGATTCCGTGGCCTATCGCATCCCTGCTGGCGGTGTGCTGGCACTGCCGCTAAGCTGCGCGCTTCCCAATCGGCGCCGTGACCCCTGCCTGGCAAGGGGGGGCTTCGGCGCAGCGAGACATCACCATGAACATGATCAAGCAGGCGGTCGCGGGCGGGCTCAGGCCTTGGCTCGCATCGCTTTTCCTGATGCTGGGCCTGCTGGGCGCCACGCAAGCGCTGGCCGATGACTTCCTGGAGCCCGAGCAGGCCTTCAAGCTGGCGGCGCGCGTGCTGGAGGACAAGAGCGTCGAGCTGCGCGTGAGCATTGCGCCCGGCTACTACATGTACCGCGAGCAGTTCCAGTTTGTCGCTGACGGTGTGCAGCTGCAGGCCCGGGTGCCCGATGGCAAGAAGAAGTTCGACGAGACCTTCCAGAAGGAAGTGGAGGTCTATCGTGAAGGCCTGAGCATCAGGCTCGACGTGGCTCAGGCGCCGGCCAGTTTCGAACTCAAGGTCACGGGACAGGGCTGCGCCGACAAGGGGCTGTGCTATCCGCCGATGACGCGCCCTGTCCAGATTCAGCTCAAGGGCTTTGGCGGCGCAGGACAGGTGACGCTGCTACCGCCTGGCGAGGGGCTGGGCAGCTTCGGCGACGGTGACGCCATCGCTGCGTCGACTCCTGTGAGCAAGTCCTCCGTCCTCCCCGTGGACGCTCAGCCGGCTGCCGCTTCTGGCGAAGCCGCCGCGGCCAAGGCCTCCGGTGGGGGCTTGGAGGCGGCCTTACAGTCCGGGCGCTTCTGGCTGGTGGTGGGTCTGTTCTTCATTGGTGGTGTGGGCCTCTCGCTGACGCCCTGCGTCCTGCCCATGGTGCCCATCCTGGCCTCCATCATCGTCGGGGGCGGGCAGCAGGTCTCGCGTGGCCGTGGCTTTGCCCTGGCACTGGCCTATTCACAAGGCATGGCACTGGTCTATACGTCCTTGGGCATCGCGGCCGGCCTGGCGGGGGAGGGGCTGGCGGCCTACTTCCAGTCGCCCTGGGTGCTGGGATCCTTTGGTCTCGCGCTGTGCCTCTTTGCCCTGTCGATGTTCGGTGCCTATGAGCTGCAGCTGCCCAGCCGCTTTGCCAACCGGCTGAATGATGCCTCGCAGCGCCTGCAGGGCGGACGCCTCTTCGGCGTGTTCATGATGGGTGCGCTGTCGGCCCTGCTGGTGAGCCCCTGTGTGACTGGCGTGCTGGCCAGTGCCCTGCTGTATCTCAGCAAGACGCACGATGTCGTGCTGGGGGGCTCGGCGCTCTATGCCATGGCCAATGGCATGAGCGTGCCGCTGCTTCTGCTGGGACTTTCCGCGGGGTCTCTGCTGCCCCGCGCCGGCGCGTGGATGGACGGCGTGAAGCACTTCTTCGGCATGCTGCTGCTGGCGGTGGCCTTGTGGACGGTCCAGCCCTTGCTGCCGGATGCCGCAACGCAGCTGGTGATGGGTGCCCTGGCAGTCGCCACGGCCCTGGCGCTGGGACTCTTCAAGAGCTGGCATCCGCATGCAGGCCCGCGCGCCTGGCTGGGCAAGACCGCAGCCCTGGCGGCGCTCGTCTTCGGGCTCCTGCAATGGGTGGGCGCTGCGGCCGGGGGCACGGATCCGCTGAAGCCCTTGCGCGGTGTGTTCGGTGCGGCGGGGGCGCAGGCCCCGGGCGCAGCAGGTCCTGTGGTCGCGGGCCAGTCGCTGGTGTTCCAGAAGATCCATAGCGTGGCCGAACTCGACGCCGCGCTGAAAAGTGCCGGCCGGCCCGTCATGCTCGACTTCTACGCCGACTGGTGCAAGTCATGCAAGGAGATGGATCGATTCACTTTCAGTGACGCTCAGGTCCAGCAAAGGCTGGGCAAGGCGCTGCTGCTCAAGGCGGATGTCACAGCCAACAACGCCGATGACCGCGAGCTCCTCAAGCGTTTCAAGCTCTTCGGTCCGCCGGGCACGATCTTCTTCGACGAACGCGGGCAGGAGTTGCTGGACAAGCGGGTGATCGGCTTCCAGGATGCCGCCACCTTCCTCGGCTCGCTGGAGGCCGCAGGCATTTGATCAGCATGCCAAAAACGTGCTACACTCTTAGCTTCAGTCGCGGGGTGGAGCAGTCTGGTAGCTCGTTGGGCTCATAACCCAAAGGTCGTAGGTTCAAATCCTGCCCCCGCAACCAGTTTTCGAAAGCACATGAGCTTCATCGTGTGTTTTCAAGCAAGCCGCCAAAAGCCAGGGCCATTCATCAGCCCGGTGCCAGGCGGCTTGTTTTCCCCCGGATCCAGCCGGGGCGATGTTTGCCGGTGCAGGACCTTCGGTCGAGGCGCAGCAGGGGTCGGCGACAGATCAGTCGCGGGGTGGAGCAGTCTGGTAGCTCGTTGGGCTCATAACCCAAAGGTCGTAGGTTCAAATCCTGCCCCCGCAACCAAGTATGGAAGTGAAGGCCTGTGAGTCCGGTGCTCATGGGCCTTTTTCTTTTGTCGAGGCCTGCCTCGAGGCTTTCGAGGGAGCTTTGTGCCCTCTGACATCATGTGCCATGCGGCATTGGGGCCGAGACTTGGCACAATCCGCCTTTTGCACCTTTGAATCGAACCCATGTCTGAACCGACCTCTCAGCCGGGGGCTGAACAACAAGCCCTGCAGGCGGCCTGTGCCGAGCAGCTCAAGGCGCTGTTTCCCGCCCTGTTCACCGGCGCACCGAAGCCGGTGAAGCTGCGCATCCAGGCCGACATCCAGGAGCGTGCCCCGGGTCAGTTCAGCAAGCAGCAGCTCTCTGCCTTTCTGCGCCGTCATACCGGCAGCACGGCCTATCTCAACGCCGTCATCAAGTCTACGCACCGCTTTGACCTGGATGGCAAGGAGGCGGGTGAGATCACGGCCGAGCACAAGCAGGTCGCGCGTGACGAATTGAGTCGTCGCCGTGCTAAGCATCAGGAACGGCAGGTGCAGGAGGAGGCCGCTCAGCGCCAGCGATTCGAGCTGCTGCGCGCCTTCGAGACCACGACGCTGACCCGTGCCAATTTTTGTGCGTTGAAGGGTCTCGCGGAAGCCAAACTGGACGGCTTGCTGGCCCAGGCACGTGAAGAGGCAAAGGCCTGGGCCGCTCGGCCGCGGCCCGCGGACGGCGGGCGGGGTGGTGCGCCAGGCGATCGCCGGGGCGGTCCGGGTGCGGATCGTCGTGGGCCTCGCCAGGGGCGGCCGGACGATCGCCGGCCGGGTCGTGGACCTTCCGGCAAGGGCGCCGGCCAAGGTCGTCCGCAAGGTGGCCGTTCGGCGCCTGCGCGTCCGGAGTCGGCCCGGGCCCAGCCCGCGGAGGCCACGCGTGAAGCGGCCGCGCCGGTGGATGCCGCTGTGCAGGCTCCCGCTACCGACGTGGGGCAAGGCGAGGCCTGACTGCACCACATGGACGGTGCCCGCTAATGGTGCCGCTGCGCCCTCATGTCATGATGGGCTCAGAGCCATCCGTCGCGAAAGAGGGTGGGGCTGCGCGCCCGGTGATGCGGGCAAGCGGCAAAGGGTGCGTGTAGCGCGTCTAAAGCGCAGCTGCTGACCTGCCGCATGTCACTCTGCTTGGCTGTGCGGTGGGGGTTGGCTAAATGGCCAGGCCCTGCCAAGGCAGGCAGATGCCGGGCGGGTAGGCCAGGCGATGCGGGGGTGGTGTCAGGACGCTTTCAAAGCGTGGATTTGACGCCAGTCTTGGTGTCCGCGGCGCAGCCCAGCTTGCAGACCACCTCATTGCGGCCCAAGATGCGCTTGGATTGCAGGGCGCTCGGCGGCCGGTGCTTGCCGCACTTGAAGCAGGACCGGGTGTGACCGCTGCCGAGGAAGGGCGAGCCGCCCAGTTTGGACTCGTAGCGCAGGCCGTCTTCGCTGACCGCCGTGTATGTATCTTTGCTCATTCTTGTCCTTGTCCTGGCCCACCTCTTGCCATACTCAGCGAGGGTGAAGGGCGAACCGAGAATGTCGAAATCCCTCAACACCCATTTAGGCACAGGCCGGGCGCTGCCGCTACCTCGCAAACCCACGCTCTTGTCACAAAGCGCATCGTTGATCGACGGAGCGCCCCCGTGAACACGGGGCGGCAATGCCGGGCCGGGTTTCCAATGGGGCGTAACTCCCGTCGGCGGCCAGCTTTTGATGCATCATGGAGGGCCCTGATCTCCCCGCCCTCCCATCTTTTCCATGCAAGACCTGCCGCCAGAAGCGCTCCAGCAGATTGCCGCCTATTTCCAGGTGCTCGCCGAGCCTACGCGGCTCAAGCTGCTCAACGCCCTGCGAGAGGGGGAGCGCAATGTTGGGGAGCTGGCTGCCCTGTGTGTCTCGACGCCAGCGAACGTCTCCCGCCACCTGTCGCAGTTGGCCAAGCAAGGGCTGGTGGAGCGCGAGGGGCGTGGCAACAGCGTCTACTACCGCATGGCCGATGACTCGGTCTACGCCCTGTGCGATCTGGTCTGCGGCAATATCGCGCGGCGTTTCGAGCGGGAGGTCCAGTCCAGGGAGCTGTTCCGCGCCACGGGCGTGACGGAGCGCGCCAAGACCGACTGAGCAGTCGGTGCCGCTTGCAGCCAGGCGGGCCTGCCGGCTTGGCGCACAATGCCGGCTTTGCCCGCGCCGGACCTCGCCATGGCCAAACTGTTTTTCCGCTACGCCGCGATGAATGCCGGCAAATCGACTGCTTTGCTGCAGGTGGCCCACAACTACGAGGAGCGAGGGCATCGGGTGCGCATCTTCACGGCGCAGCTGGACGATCGCTACGGGCGCGGCTATGTGACCTCACGGCTGGGGCCGCAGCGAGCTGCGGAAGTCTTCACCCCAGACACCGATTTCATGGCGCTGATGGCGGCGGATCCCGGCATTGCCTGCATTCTGGTCGATGAGGCCCAGTTCCTCAGCAAGGCCCAGGTCCACGCCCTGCACGAGATCGCGCATCTGCACAATCTACCGGCCATCTGTTATGGCTTGCGCACCGATTTCCGGGGTGAGCTTTTCCCGGGCTCGGCCTGCCTTCTGGCGCTGGCCGACGAGATGGACGAGATGAAGACCATCTGCGATTGCGGCCGCAAGGCGACCATGAATATGCGCGTTGACGAAAGCAACCGCAAGGTCACGGAAGGGGCGCAGGTGGAGATTGGCGGGAATGCCCGCTACCGGGCCGTGTGCGGGCGTTGCTTCCGCCAGGCCGGTTGAGGCTGCGCAGCCTCGAGGCACACTGCGCATGAAAAACGGCCTGGGCGGAGGCTCAGGCCGTTGGGCTTGCTATGCGGGGAGCCCGGACGGGCTCCGCCGGCTCAGCTCTTGCTGCCGAGCTGCTCTTCCAACTCCTTGCAGGAGGGCGCGCAGACCGGCTGAGACTTGCCCAGCAGCTTCTTCGACTTCAGCATGGCCCGTGGGCGATGCTTGCCGCAGAGAAAGCACGACATGGTGGCCGCGCCGAAGGAAGAGGTGGCCGCAAAAGGCGAGCCGGGAGCTTTTGATCGGTAGCGCAGACCATCGGCGTCGATGGTCGTCTTGGTACTGTCCTTGGCCACGCTGGTCCTGACTGGTAAGTGAACGACGGGGATCCGGCCCTCTGGCTTCCTCTGCCCGAGAAACCGGCCTTTCTACACCCCGTATTTTCCATCATCAGGCGCCGTTCGGCACGACCCAGAGGCGAGAATTTCGCCGCCGTCCCTCGGTCATGGGGCCGAATCCTGTGGCCTGCCCGCGCCTTCCAGCAGACGCCCCCGGGGTTCCCGTCGAGTTCCGGAGGCGTCCGCGATGGGACTTCGGTGAGCGGGCTCAGCGGCCCTGGAAGCGCGGAGGCCGGCGCTCCTGCCAGGCACGGACGCCTTCGACCAAGTCTTCCGACGCCGCCGCACGGGCGATGTCGGCCGCCAGCTGAACGCTGTCCAGCTCGTGCCGCGCCAGGGCATTGAGATGCCGCTTCATGCCGCACAGCGCCAGTGGCGCCAGTTCGCACAGGGACTGCGCGAGTTCCAGGGCCTGGGCTTGCAGCTGCGCCTCGTCGTCATACAGGCGATCGAGAAAGCCGCAGTCGAGCATGGCCTGGGCATCCAGCGTTTCACAGGCGAGCAGGATGCGCTTGGCCATGCCCAGGCCCAGACGGTTGACGTAGCGAGCCATGCCTCCGCGGTAGAAATGCAGGCCCAGCCGAGCGGCAGGGACGAACATCTCGCAAGCGCGCGTCCCCAGCCGAAAGTCGCAGGCCAGCGCCAGGTCTGTGGCTCCGCCATAGACGCCCCCCTGGATGGCGGCAATGGTGATGGGGCGGGCATTCTCCCAGGCATCGGTCAGCCGCTCGAAGAGCGCGCCCGCGTCCACGCCGGGAACCGCGCCGATGTTGAAACCGCTGCAGAAATGCCGGCCTTCCCCTTCCAGTAGCAGCACACGCACGTCAGCCAGTGCATTCACCGTGTCCAGCTGCTGCTCCAGCGTCTGCAGATCCTCGATTTCCAGGCGGTTGGCCACTCGCGGGCGGCGCAGGGTGATGCGGGCGAAGTGCTGGTCGATCTGCAGACGAGGGGCGTGGGAAGGCATGGTTGGGGTGCGGTGAACGAGGCTCCGCCAGTGTAGGCGGCGGTTCCGGGCGATATTCCCTGAGTGCCTCACTGGGATATTGGGTGTCTGGAACGCCGAGTGGGCCCGCAGGAATGTCTGTGCGGCGTCAATGTCGGCGCTAAGTGCGGTAAATCCGGTGCGGGAATTCGCCTACCGACCGGTCGGACTATTTCTTGAGCCTTGTCAATGCGCGTTGCCACGAAGCGCCGTGTCAGGCGCATTGTTTAGAGTGGGCCGCAACAAGAGGCGGTGTCCATGGATTTCACGATTGCAGGCATTCTCGCGCTGGACGGGCTCACCAACGGCGCCATCTACGCGCTGCTGGCCCTGGCCACAGTGCTGGTCTTTGCGGTGACACGGGTGATCTTCATCCCGCAGGGTGAATTCGTGGCCTTTGGCGCCCTGACCCTGGCGGCCTTGCAGCAGGGCCAGACGCCGGCGACGGCGCACTTCCTGCTGGTGATGACCGCGCTGGTGGCCCTGCTGGATGGCTGGGCGGCCTGGCGCGGCGGGCAAGGGAGGCGTGGTTTGCTAAGGGTCCTGGTGCAGGCACTGCCCGGCCTGCTGATCGGCTTGCTGGCCTTGTGGGCGGCACCGCGCCAATGGCCCCTGCCGGTACAGGCCGCCTTGAGCCTGGCCATCGTGACGCCCATGGGGGCCCAGATCTATCGCTTGGCCTACCAGTCGCTGGCTGATGCCTCGGTGCTGGTCCTGCTGATCGTGTCCGTGGGCGTGCATTTCGCGCTGACCGGCCTGGGCCTCGTGTTCTTCGGCGCGGAGGGCTCCCGCAATCCGGCGTTCTGGGACGCCAACTTCTCAGCCGGTGCGCTGAGCCTCTCTGGCCAGACCGTGATCATCATGGCGGCGGCGCTGGCTCTGATCAGCGCCCTGTGGCTGTTCTTCGAGCACAGCCTGCGCGGCAAGGCCTTGCGCGCCACGGCGGTGAACCGCCTGGGGGCGCGCTTGATGGGCATCTCCAGCACGGCGGCGGGCCAGCAGGCCTTCACGCTGGCGGCCTTCATCGGCGCGCTGTCGGGGCTGCTGATCAGCCCCACGACCACCATCTTCTATGACAGCGGCTTCCTCATCGGCCTCAAGGGCTTCGTGGCCGCCGTGTTCGCCGGGCTGGCGAGCTATCCGGGCGCGGCGCTGGGCGCCGTGCTGGTGGGCCTGCTCGAGTCCTTCAGCTCCTTCTGGGCCAGCGCCTACAAGGAAGTCATCGTCTTCACCTTCATCCTGCCTGTGCTGCTGTGGCGCTCCCTGCGCGACCCGCATGGCGAAGAGCACTGAGCAGGGGGCCGCCATGTCGCAAAGCAAAGTTCTTCCCGCCCTCGCCTTGCTGCTGTTCTTTCTGCTGCCAGCCCTGCCGGTGCCGGAATTCTGGATCACGCAGCTCAACTACATCGGCATGTTCGCGCTCGTCGCGCTGGGCCTGGTGCTGCTGACAGGGGTCGGCGGCTTGACGTCATTCGGCCAGGCGGCCTTCGTGGGCCTGGGGGCCTACACCACGGCCCTGCTGTCCACGCGGTATGGGATGTCACCGTGGCTGGGCCTCTTTGCGGGCCTGGCCATCACGGCGGCGGTCGCCCTGCTGCTGGGCCTGTTGACCCTGCGCATGTCCGGGCACTACCTGCCGCTGGCCACCATCGCCTGGGCACTGAGTCTCAACTACCTGATCGCCAATACCGAGTTCCTGGGCAAGTACGACGGCCTGCTGGGGCTGCCCGCGCTGGAGCTGGGCTCTGTCTCCCTGGCCAGCGGACGGGCCATGTATGTGCTGATCTGGCTGTGCGCGCTGCTGGCGGCGCTGGGTGTCAAACACCTGCTGGATTCGCGCCCCGGCCGTGCCATCCGCGCCCTCAATGGCGCCACCACCATGGCCGAGGCCATGGGCGTCTCGACCTTCCGCTACAAGCTCAGCGTCTTCGTGCTGGCGGCCCTGCTGGCCTCGCTGTCGGGCTGGTTGTTCGCTCATTTCCAGCGCACGGTGAACCCCAGCCCCTTCGCGCTGAAGATGGGCATCGAGTACCTCTTCATGGCGGTGGTCGGCGGCATTGCTACGGTGCCGGGCGCCTTCGTGGGCGCCGGCGTGGTCAAGCTGCTGGAAGACCAGCTGAAGGAGCTGCTGCCGCGCCTGCTGGGCAGCAATGGCAATTTCGAGATCATCGTGCTGGGCGTGATCCTGGTGCTCATGCTGAAGTACGCACCCAAGGGGCTGTGGCCCTTCGTGCAGGCGGCCTGGCAGCGACGCCATCCCACGCGAGCCCGGCTCAGGAACTGGGACGGCGCCACGGCGCTGCCGGCGCGTGACAAGCCCAGGCGCGGCGAGCTGTTGCTGGACGTGGACCGGATCCGCAAGCAGTTTGGCGGACTGGTGGCGGTCAATGACGTCAGCTTCCAGATCCGCGCGGGCGAGATCATCGGCCTGATCGGCCCCAATGGCGCGGGCAAGTCCACCACCTTCAATCTGATCAGCGGCGTGCTGTCGGCCACGAGCGGGCGGGTGCAATTCCGCGGGCAGTCCGTGGCAGGCCTTGGCTCGCGCCAGATCGCCGAGCGGGGCATGTCCCGCACCTTCCAGCATGTGAAGATGATCGCGGACATGACGGTGCTGGAGAACGTCGCCCTGGGCGGCTACCTACGCAGCCGGGCGGGCCTGGTGCGCAGCATGCTGAGGCTCAACGCGGCCGAGGAGCGCCAACTCTTCGCGGAGGCCGAGGCTCAGCTGCGCCGTATCGGCATGGCGGAGCAGATGCATGAGCTTGCGGGCAACCTTGCCCTGGGGCCTCAGCGCCTGATGGAGATTGCCCGCGCGCTGTGCAGCGATCCCTCGCTGCTGCTGCTGGACGAGCCCGCTGCCGGCCTGCGTCACAAGGAGAAGCAGGCCCTGGCCGCCGTGCTGCGCCAGTTGCAGGACGAGGGCCTGAGCATCCTGCTGGTGGAGCACGACATGGAATTCGTGATGGGCCTGACCGACCGCCTGGTGGTGATGGAGTTTGGCACCAAGCTGATCGAGGGCACGCCGCAGGAAGTCCAGGACAGCCCCATCGTGCGTGCCGCCTACCTGGGCACCGAGCACTGAACCCGCGCAGGAGAGAGACCATGACGCAATTGCTGCAAGTGCGCGGACTGCATGCCGGCTACGGCCGCGCCGAGGTCCTCAGCGGCCTGGACCTGGACCTGGCCCAGGGCCAGGTGGTCACGGTGATCGGCCCCAATGGTGCGGGCAAGAGCACCACGCTCAACGCGCTGATGGGCGTGCTGCCCTCACGCGGCCAGGTGGTCTTCGACGGCGAGGATCTGGCCGCCAGCGGCCTGGAGGACCGCGTGATGAGGGGGCTGGCCCTGGTCCCCGAGAAGCGCGAGCTCTTCACCACCATGAGCGTGCAGGACAACCTCGTGCTGGGCGGCTTCCGCCCCATGCGCCTGGGCCAGCGCGACTGGCGCGAGGAGCTGGAGCGTGTCTACCAGATCTTCCCTCGGCTCAAGGAGCGGCGCGAGCAGCTGGCCGGCACGCTCTCGGGCGGCGAGCGCCAGATGCTGGCCGTGGGTCGCGCACTGATGTCCCGCCCCAAGCTGCTGATGCTGGATGAGCCCAGCCTGGGCCTGGCGCCGCTGATCGTGAAGGAGATCTTCCGCATCGTGGCCCAGCTGCGCGACGCGGGCGTGAGCATCCTGCTGATCGAGCAGAACGCCCGTGCTGCGCTGGAGGTGGCGGACTATGGCTATGTGCTGGAGACCGGCGAGATCGCCCTCCAGGGCCCTGCGGCCGAGCTGGCCCGGGACGCCCGCGTGATCGAAACGTATCTGGGCGCGGCGAGGAAGCCCGCCTGATCCGGCGCAGGCCCGCCACTGGCCGCGCTCCGCCTTTCATCTGCACCCCGTTCCGCTGGGGACCGCGCTCATGCAGCCTGTCGCCAGCCCCTGGCGGGCGCGTGGGGCGGCTGGCTATCCTGGACGCAAGTTTCAACATCTGTCCAGGAGATGCCCCATGAACAAGCGCTTCTCGCCTTCCCTCGCCGCCGCGCTGCTGCTTTCGGCCCCGCTGCTGATGGCGGCACCAGCCGCGCTGGCGCAGGCGGACAAGGCCTCCCGCACGGCCAGCTCCAACGGCTTCAGCGCCGGCATCGAGTTCAAGCAGCAGGCCACGCCGGCCGATGTGGGCCTGCCGGCCTATCCCGGCGCCCAGCCTCAGTACGACAAGAAGGACGACCTCGCTTCCCTGACCATGGGCCTGTGGGGCGGCACCTTCGGCTTCAAGCTGGTGGTGACCAAGTTCTCCAGCGAGGACAGCCTGGAGACCGTCAGCCGCTTCTACAAGGACGCGCTCGCCAAGTACGGCCCCGTGCTGGACTGCAGCCAGAACAGCGGTGGCGGCAAGAAGGACGACAAGATCCTGGGCTGCGACGACGACAAGCCCGAGAAGGGTGGCCTGCTCTTCAAGGCGGGCAAGCCCGAGGCCTACCGCATCGTCTCCCTGCAGCAGCGGGGCAAGCTGGTGCATTTCCAGCTGGTGCGCATCGAGGCGCCCAAGCGCTGACCGGCCGGGTCAGCGCTCGTCCAGCAGGCTTGCGATCGGCAGCGGCTGCAGCGGGAAACGCACGCCGCGCTGGGGGTGCGCCTCGGGCCAGCCCAGCAGCTGCTGGCTGATCGGCCCGCAGATCCGGCCCTGGCAGGCGCCCATGCCGCAGCGGGTCTGCAGCTTGGCCTCGCGCCAGCCTGGATGAGGCTGGAGTTCGCGCAAACGCACACCCTCGCAGCGGCATACGCGCACCTCCGGCGTGCAACGGGCCCACTGGGCCGGCGTCGGGCCGAAGTGGCGGGCCAGTCGCTGCGAGAAGGCCAGGGCCCCGGCATGTGCGCGAGTCAGGGCGCCCGGGATGTCCTTGCCGAGCATGGACAGCGCCGCCAGCTGGCCTTCGATCCAGGCCTTGCCCATGCCCCCGATGCCCGTGCACTCGCCCGCGGCGTAGACGCCCGGCCGGCTGCTGAGCAGGCCGGTGTCGACCACGATGCGGCCGTCAGGGCCGGTGTCGCAGCCCAGCATGGCGGCGAGCTCGCTGTTGGGGAGGAGACCGAAGCCCAGGCCCAGGGCCTCGCAAGGCTCGTCCCATTCGCGCAGGCCGTCGCTCAGCCGCACCCCTTCAACGCGGGACTGGCCCAGCACTCGCACCACCTGCACGCCGATCCGGTAGGGCACGCGACGTAGCTGCCAGCGCAGGGCCAGGGCCTGCTGCCATTGCGCCAGGTTCAGCCGACTGGCGAAGAGGGTCAGGTCTTGCCAGGCGCGCAGCTCGATGATGCCACTCAGGGTGGCGCCGGCCTCCTGCAGTGTCTTGGCGGTGGCCAGCAGCAGCGGGCCGCTGCCGGCCAGCATCATGCGTTTGCCTGCGACCGGCCAGCCGCCCTTGACCAGCGCCTGCAGGCCGCCCGCCCCGGTGACGCCAGGTAGGTCCCAGCCTGGCACCGGCACATGCAGTTCGCGCGCGCCCAGTGCCAGCAGGGTCTTGTCGCCCCGCAGCTGCTTGAGACGGCCGCCACTCATGTCCTGGGCCAGGATCCCGCCTTCCGGGGTGGTGCCGACGGCCATGTGCCCGGGCAGGAAGCGAAGGCGTGGACTTGCCAGCAGCTGCGGCAGCACGGGTGCCAGGCGCCGCGCCTGGGCGTCCTGCGCTGCCGGGCCGCCGCGCCAGATCTGGCCACCGGCCTGGGCCTGGTTGTCCAGCCACAGCACCTCGGCATCGGCCTTCAGCAAGGTCTGCACCGCAGCCAGGCCGGCCGGGCCGCTGCCGATCACGAGATGGGGCGCCTGAAACGAGCTCATGCCTGGGTCTCCACCCGCATGCCTTCGGCGACCAGGCGCATGCAGGCCAGGCTCTCGTCCTGGCCATCGATGCGCACCCGGCAGGCCTGGCACTGGCCCATGCCGCAGAACACGTCGCGCGAGCTGCCGTAGACGGTCTGCCCGAAGAGGGTGACATCGCAGCGGCGCAGGGCCGACGCGACGGTGATGCCGGCAGGTACCGCACGCGCGTGGCCGTTGATGTGCAGGGTGAGGGTCTTCATGCGGGAAGGGCGATGCAGAAGCGCGCCGGGTCGTAGGGGCGGGCATCCAGGCCTGCGGGCTGTGCCAGGCTGAGGTCCGCCACCAGCTCCGCGCTGGCCAGCGAGGTCGTGATGCCCAGGCCCTCGTGCCCGCAGGCCACCCAGGTGTTGCGCAGCGTGGGGTGGGCGCCGATCAGCGGCTGGCCATCGGCGCTGGCGGGGCGGATGCCGCTCCAGCAGCGCAGCAGGCTCTGCTGAGGCAGGGAAGGGAGGTAGTCTGCAGCGCAGGTCAGCATGCGGCGCAGCATGGGGAGATCGATCTCGCGATCCTCGCGGCCGATCTGGCGCGAGGAGCCGATGAGCCACTGACCGGCAGGGCGCGGCTGGACGTTGAAGGACACGGTGTCCTCGTCCACCAGATGGGCCTTCTTGATGTAGCCCAGCTCGACCAGCTGGTGGCGCAGGCGCTGCTCGCGGGCCTGCGTGATGGCCAGCTGGCCCTTCTTGGGCAGCAGACTGCCGGCAGGCAGGAAGCGCTGGCTGGCCAGGCCGCCGCACAGCACCACCATGGCGGCGCTGAAGAGGCGGCCGTCCTGCAGGCGCACGCGGCCGGGCCGCAGGTCGCGGACCTCACCGCGGATCAGCGTGGCGCGCGATTCATCCAGCCAGCGTTGCACGACCTTGGGCGGGTAGACGCGCCCGTCGGCCGGCACGCGCAGGGCGCCGACCAGGCGGTGGTGCAGCAGCGGCTCGAGCTGGCGCAGGGCCTGCGCGTCCAGCAGCTCGGCGTTCATGCCCTGGGACTGCAGCCAGCACGCCTTGCGCTGGGCGAGTTGCCATTCCTCGTCGTCCGCGGCCAGCCACAGCGTGCCGCAGCGCTGGAACTCGGACACGTGCTCATGCTCGCCCGATTCGGCCAGCCATTGGCCCCACAGCTGCATGGAGCGGCGCGAGAGCCGGTACTCGTGGTCGTCGCTGGCGCCCTCGGCATCGACCACCAGCAGGTGGCCCATGGAGGCCGCCGTGGCGCCGCCGCCCGGTGCCGACTGCTCGACCACGGCGACGGACAGCCCACGCCGCGCGAACTCGCGTGCACAGGCGGCGCCGACGATGCCGGCACCGATGATCAGCACATCGGCCTGCAGCATGGCGGGCGGCTCAGCGGGGGATGCCCCAGGCGAAGGGATCGCCGGGCTGGATGATCAGTTGAGCGTCCAGGTTGACATAGGCACGCCCGGTGATGGTGGGCAGGATGTGACCAGCCGCGCCGTCGGGCGCGGGCAGGTAGCGGCCCTCGAAGACGCTGCCGATCACGCTTTCCTGGCGCCACAGGGCGCCCGGTGCGAGCTTGCCCTCGGCGGCGAGGCAGGCCAGCTTGGCACTGGTACCGGTGCCACAGGGGGAGCGGTCATAGGCGCTGCCGGGGCACAGCACGAAGTTGCGGCCGTGGTTGGCCGGGTCGGCCGGCGGGCCGATCAGCTCGATGTGGTCGATCTCGGCGCCGTCCGCCCCCGTGATGCCCTGGGCCTGCAGGGCCAGGCGGATCTGCTCGGAGAAGGCGGTGAGCATCTGCGCCTGTCCCGGGGTCAGGTCTTGCCCATGGTCGTCGCAGAGGAAGAACCAGTTGCCGCCCCAGGCGATGTCGCCGTGCAGGCGCCGGCCGCCGACCTGCACCGGCACCTGCCGGGCCAGGCGGTAGGCCGGCACGTTGGCGATGCTCACGGAGCCATCCTCGTGCAGGGTGGCGGTGATCTCGCCCACCGGCGTTTCGATGCGATGCGCGCCGGGCTGAATGCGGCCCATATAGGCCAGGGTGGCGATCAGGCCGATGCTGCCGTGGCCGCACATGCCCAGGTAGCCGACGTTGTTGAAGAAGATCACGCCTGCCGTGCAGGCCGGATCGACCGGCTCGCAGAGCAGGGCGCCGACCAGGACATCCGAGCCGCGCGGCTCGTTCATCAGGGCGCGGCGCCAGGCGTCGTGCTCGGTGCGAAGGCGCAGCAGGCGCTCGGCCATGGAGCCGCGGCCGAGGTCCGGACCGCCGGCAACGATGGTGCGGGTCGGCTCGCCGCCGGTGTGGGAGTCGATGATGCGGGTCGGCGTGATCGGGTTCATGAGGAAGGGAATGGGCTCAGGCGATCACCTGCTGCGCGAACTGCCGCAGGTAATCCATCAATTGGTCCGCCGCCGCCGCGGCCGCCTCGCTCTGCCCCTGGGCGATGGCTTCGGCGAGCAGCTGGTGGCAGCGCGCGCCTTCGCTCATGTCGCCCTGGTGCTGGTAGGCGGTCCAGAAGCGTCGGCACTGGATCACCATGGGGATCACGGCAGCGACGGCAGCCTGGTTGCGGCAGGCGGCGTGGTTGACATGGTCCAGGGCCTGGTCCGCCTGCAAATAGGCGCTCAGGTCCCCGGCGGCGGCGGCGGTGGTCATTTCGGCGGCGCAGCCGAGCAGGGCCTCGCGCTGTGGCGGCGTTGCGCGGCGGGCACTGGTGCTGGCGATCAGCCGCTCCAGCGCCCGGCGCGCCTCCAGCAGGTCCAGGTGCTGGGCCAGCTGGATGTCGCTGACCAGCAGGCCGCGGCGCGGCAGCTGCACGATCAGGCCGTTGGCGACCAGGCGCATCAGGGCCTCGCGGGTGGGCGTGCGGCCCAGGCCGATGCGCTCGATCAGCTCGGCCTCGACGATGGGCGCCCCGGGCTTCAGGGCCAGCGTGGCGATGAGGTTCTCGATGGCGTCATAGGCCTGGTCGGCCACGCGGCGCTTGTCGATGGCATCGTCGCCCGCCTCGTGCGGGATGGGGGAGGACGTTGTTGCGTTCATTCCCGCATCTTCGCAGCAGATGCCCGTCTGGCTATGCCTGATTACGCGAAATGGCTACAGCCAGGGGGCTCAGAAGAACTGGCGCAGGTCCGGACGGGTGTCCAGGCCCTTCTGGATGATGGCCTGCACGCGCTCGCGCTCGGCACCGACCAGGGGCAGGCGGGGGCGGCGCACGTGCTCGTTGCCCACGCCCACCATGGCCTCGACCAGCTTGAGGTTCTGGACCAGCTTGGTCGAGACATCCAGGTGCAGCAGGGGGGTGAACCACTGGTAGAGCTTCAGGGCTTCGTCGTAGCGCTTGGCCTGCATCAGGCGGTACAGCGCCACGGTCTCGGCCGGGAAGGAGGTGCACAGGCCGGCCAGCAGGCCGTCGCAGCCCAGTGCCAGGCCTTCGAAGCTGAGGTCGTCCACGCCGATGAAGAGCTGGTAGCGGGTGCCCAGGGCATTGCGCAGGTCGGTCAGGCGGCGGATGTTGTCGGTCGATTCCTTGATGGCGACCAGCCATTCGCAGTCAGCCAGCTCGACGAAGTTGTCCGGCGTCAGGTCCACGCGGTAGGCCACCGGGTTGTTGTAGACCATGGTGGGCAGCTGGGCGGCGTTGGCGATGGTGCGCACATTGGCCATGGCTTCGCGGGCGTCGGCTACGTAGATCACCGCGGGCATGAGCATCAGGCCCTGCACGCCAATCTTGTTGGCGCCGTCCACATAGCGCAGCGCCTCGCGGGTGCTGGTCTCCGAGACATTGGCCAGCACCGGCACGCGGCCGGCGGACACCTTCACGGCGATCTCGGCCACCTGCAGCTTCTCTTCCAGCGTCAGGGTGCTGGCCTCGCCCAGGGAGCCGCCAGTCACGAGACCATCAACCCCATTGGCGATGAGGAACTCGAAGTGGCGCTCCATGGCCGGGACGTCCAGGTTCTCGTCGGCATCGAACTTGGTCGTCACGGCGGGGAAGATGCCGCGCCATTGAGGCAGGGGGCGGGAACTCATCGAGCAATCTCCTGTTGAAATATATTTGCAGAATATTCGTTGAGAATCGCCCTGTCAACCCCAGATGGGTGGCTGAGCCGGCCAGCGTGCCCGTGCAGTCGCCTTCGCTGCCGCCGAAGCCGCGGCAGGGCGGGGCTGGCCCCAAGGCGGGCAGCGCAGGCTGCCGCATACAATCCGCGATCCGTCCATGATGGCGCTGCTGCGCCCATGGGCCATTCCTAGAGGGTTCAGACCGTGTTCATTTCTACTGCTTTTGCCCAGACCGCCGCTCCGGCAGCCCAAGGCCCCGAGTCCAGCCTCATGGGCATGTTGCCCCTGGTGCTGATGTTCGTCGTGCTGTATTTCGTGATGATTCGTCCCCAGATGAAGCGTCAGAAGGAGCACAAGGCCATGATCGAGGCCC
This sequence comes from Roseateles flavus, assembly GCF_039872765.1. Taxonomy (NCBI): domain Bacteria; kingdom Pseudomonadati; phylum Pseudomonadota; class Betaproteobacteria; order Burkholderiales; family Sphaerotilaceae; genus Roseateles; species Roseateles flavus. The sequence continues at coordinate 611,620 of NZ_JBDPZC010000001.1, forward strand.
TGGCCAAGGGCGATGACGTCGTCACCAGCGGCGGCCTGCTGGGCAAGGTGGCCAAGCTGGACGAGAACTTCGTGAACCTGGAAGTCGCCAGCGGCGTCGAGATCAAGGTGCAGCGCTCGGCCGTGGTCCAGGTCCTGCCCAAGGGCTCGGTCAAGTAAGAAAGCCTGGCAGCCCTGCTGTTCAGGGGCTGCTCATCACTCATCGAGCCCGGGCCGCGCCCAGCGGTGCCGGGCCTCATTTCAGGGCAAGAGCCCAGGTCTGGTCCAGACCTCCTGAGGATGCCTCCATGAACCGTTATCCCTTGTGGAAGTACGCGCTGCTGCTCGTGGCGCTGCTGATCGGTCTGATCTACACCCTGCCCAATTTCTTCGGCGAAGCGCCGGCGGTGCAGGTCTCCAGTGGCAAGGCCACGGTCAAGCTGGACGCGGGCATGGTCGCCCGTGTCGAGGCCGCCATCCAGTCGGCCGGCGTCAAGGCAGACACGGTGGCCTTCGAGGGCAACTCCGTGCGGGCCCGCTTCAATGACACCGACACCCAGCTCAAGGCCAAGGACGCCATCAACAAGGCGATCAATGCCGATCTGGCTGATCCCTCCTACATCGTGGCGCTGAACCTGGTCTCGCGCTCGCCGGAGTGGCTCAAGAGCCTGCATGCCTTCCCCATGTACCTGGGCCTGGACCTGCGCGGCGGCGTGCACTTCCTGATGCAGGTGGACATGAAGGCGGCCATCGCCAAGAAGGTCGAGTCCCTGGTCGGTGATGCCCGCAGCATGCTGCGCGAGAAGAACCTGCGTCATGCCGGCATCAGCAAGGACGGCAATGACCTCGTCATCGCCTTCCGCGAGGCCGAGACCCGCACGGCCGCCCTGGCCCTGCTGTCCGACAAGCTGCCAGACATCCAGTGGCTGGCCCAGGGCGAAGGCAGCGAGCTGAGCCTGCGCGGCAGCTTCAAGCCGCAATCCCTGGTGGCGGTGCAGGAAGCCGCCCTCAAGCAGAACATCACCACCCTGCAGAACCGGGTCAACGAACTGGGCGTGGCCGAGCCGGTGATCCAGCAGCAGGGCCTGGACCGCGTCATCGTGCAGCTGCCGGGCGTGCAGGACACGGCCAAGGCCAAGGACATCATCGGGCGCACGGCCAACCTGGAGTTCCGTCTGGCCGACATGTCGGCCGAGGCCCAGGCAGCGCTGGCCGGCACCGGCCCCGTGCCCTTCGGCCGCGAACGCTTCGGCGTGGGCCGTGGGGCCCCGGTGATCGTGCACAAGGAGGCCATCGTCACCGGCGACATGCTGACCGACGCCCAACCCCGCCAGGACGAGAACCACCAGCCCGCCGTGTCCGTCCGGCTGGATGCCAAGGGCGGTCGCCAGATGAAGGAGATGTCGCGTGCCAACGTGGGCAACTACATGGCCGCCATCCTGTTCGAGAAGGGCAAGGGCGAGGTGCTCACCGTGGCCCGCATCAACAGCGAGCTGAGCGCCGACTTCCAGATCACCGGCATGGGCTCCACCGAGAACGCCACCGATCTGGCCCTGCTGCTGCGTGCCGGCGGTCTGGCCGCGCCGATGGAAGTCATCGAGGAACGCACCATCGGCCCGACCCTGGGTGCCGAGAACATCGCCAAGGGCATGCACAGCGTGGCCTGGGGCTTTGCCGCGGTGGCGCTGTTCATGTGCCTCTACTACATGCTCTTCGGCGTGTTCTCCACGCTGGCGCTGGGCTTCAACCTGCTGATGCTGGTGGCCGTGCTGTCCATGCTGCAGGCCACGCTGTCTCTGCCGGGCATGGCCGCCATCGCCCTGGTGCTGGGCATGGCCATCGACTCCAACGTGCTGATCAACGAGCGGGTCCGCGAGGAGCTGCGCAGCGGTGCCTCGCCGCAGGCGGCCATCTTCGCCGGCTATGAGCGGGCCTGGGCCACCATCCTGGACTCCAACGTCACCACGCTGATCGCGGGTCTGGCCCTGCTGGCCTTCGGCTCGGGCGCCGTGCGCGGCTTTGCCGTGGTGCACTGCCTGGGCATCATGACTTCCATGTTCTCCTCGGTGATGTTCTCGCGCGCCCTGGTCAACCTCTGGTATGGCCGTCAGAAGAAGCTGAAGTCCCTCTCCGTGGGCCAGGTGTGGAAGCCGGCTGCCGAACCCGGCAGCGCCTCCCCCGATGGCGTCGAATTGACCGAAGGCAAGGCCTGACCCCCTGACAGGAATCCGACATGGAACTCTTCCGAATCAAGCGGGACATCCCGTTCATGAAGCACGCGTTGGTCTTCAACGCGATTTCCTTCCTCACCTTTGCCGCGGCGGTCTTCTTCCTCTTCACGCGGAACCTGCACTACTCCATCGAGTTCACCGGCGGTACCGTCGTCGAGGTGGCCTACGCGCAGAGCGCGGACATCGAGAAGACCCGGACCACGGTCGAGCACATGGGCTTCGGTGAGGTGACGGTGCAGAAGTTCGGCACCTCGCACGACGTGATGATCAAGATGCCGCCCCACAAGGCCATCAAGCAGGACAAGGTCGTCGAGAAGGTCTTCGCCGAGCTGTGTGCCGCCGAGCAGGGGCAGGTCTCCAAGCGCCAGACGGTCTCCGACAAGGGCGAGGCCATCGAGAAGGACGTCTGCACCACCGCGGCCAATGCCGAGCCGGTCAAGCTCTCGCGCAGCGAAGTGGTGGGTCCCTCGGTAGGCGCCGAGCTGGCCGCCGATGCCGGCAAGGCCCTGGCCATGACCGTCGTCGGCATCATGATCTACCTGGCCTTCCGCTTCGAGTGGAAGTTCGCCGTGGCCGGCATCATCGCCAATCTGCATGACGTCGTGATCATCCTGGGCTTCTTCGCCTTCTTCCAGTGGGAGTTCTCGCTCTCCGTGCTGGCGGCCGTGCTGGCGGTGCTGGGCTATTCGGTGAACGAGTCGGTGGTGATCTTCGACCGGGTGCGCGAGGCCTTCCGCAAGTACCGCAAGCTGACGACGCACGAGGTGATCGACCACGCCATCACCTCCACCATGAGCCGCACCTTCATCACCCACGGCTGCACGCAGCTGATGGTGCTGTCCATGCTGCTGTTCGGTGGCCCCACCCTGAAGTACTTCGCCGTGGCGCTGACCATCGGCATCTGCTTCGGCATCTATTCCTCCGTGTTCGTGGCCGCAGCCATCGCCATGTGGCTGGGTGTGAAGCGTGAGGATCTTGTCAAGGTCGGTTCCTCTACCAAGGAAGATCCGGACGATCCGAACGCCGGAGCGGTGGTGTAGAGTCGTCCGCATGGTCGACTCCCTGTTCCCTGGCCCATGAGCGGCACTGATCCGCGCCGGCAAGCCCAGGCGGCCCAGGCACGGCGCGTCTTCAGCGAGGCCCTGGTGCGCGGCGTTGCCGCGGCCGGGGCCGCGCTCCATGAGGCGGGCGCACAGCTGCTGCTGCAACCGGCGGAACATGCGGTGAGCGTGTCCCGCCGCGACTGCGTCGGCCTTTGGCAGCGCCGCGGCGTGGTGTGGCTGAGCATGCTGCGCGACGCCGTGCGCTCGGCGTCCACCCAGGGTGTGCCAGACCATGTGACGGTCAGTGGAAGTGCCAGCCTCAGTCTGGTCGACGACGACACCATCGAACGCCAGATCACCGCCTCCCGCCTGGCCCTGGCCATGATGGACAAGGCCACCTGGGAGTTCAACGACCTGCGCACCCGCATGCTCCTGCTCGAAGGGCATGAGGATCTCGCGACGAACGATTTGCTCCGCGCACAGGCCCTGGCCCGGCTTGTCCTTGATTGTTGGTACGCCAGTGGTCTCACGCGTACGGAATGGCAGCTTTTCCTCACCCCTCTGCACGAGGAGATGTCGCATCTGCTGCTGGAGGCCTACCACGAGACCAATGACTGGCTGATGCAGCAGGGCGTCTTGCCGGAGGTCGACCTGCGGCCCTATATCCGCCGCACGGCAGGCAGCCGCAGCACGCCGGCTCCCGTCGACGCCTCCCAGGATCCGGCTTTTGCCCCGACCACCCTGTACGCCCGTGGCATGGGTGCCCTGCCCGACGGGCTGCCCCCGAATGGCGGCATGGCCGCGCTGCGCGACGCCCAGGCGCCCTCGGCGGCAGCGGCAGGCGCGGCAGGCGCGGGCCCGGTGAAGTCAGCGGTGCGCAGCTCGGCCGAGCAGGTGATGGCGCAGCTGCAGCGGGTGCTGAATCGCCAGGTGCCAGGCATGGCGCCGCCGGGTTCGGCGCCGCAGGGGAGCACTGCCCAGGCCCAGGCTCAGCCCGTCGATCCACGCGGCGAGCGTGCCGGCCCGGTCACCCTGACCGGCCGTCTGCATGCCGCCATCAACCATGCCCAGGAAATGCTGCGCCATCGCGCGCAGCCCCAGGGGATGCCTGCCGGCGCGGGCAGCACGGGCGGTACCGCCAGCGTGTCGCCCAGCACCGGAGCCTCGGTGCGCGAGGTGCCGCTGCCCCAGCAGCTCGAGGAGCTCAAGGCCCGCAACCTGGCCGTCAAGCAGGTGCTCAAGCAGGCCGCGGACACCCCGGCCGAGCGCGCCACCATCGAGGTTGTGGCCCTGCTGTTCCAGTCCATCCTCACCGAGGAGCGCATCCCCGCGACCGTCCGTGTGTGGTTTGCCCGGCTGCAGATGCCGGTGCTGCGCGTGGCCATCAGCGAGCCTGATTTCTTCGCGACGACCGACCACCCCGCGCGCCGCCTGATCGACCGCATGGGCGCCTGCGTGATGGGGTTCAATACCTCGGCCGGCGGCGATGTCAGCGAGGCCGTGGAGCGTGAGATCAAGCGTGTGGTGCAGGTGGTGGAGGCCTATCCCGACACCGGTCGCCGCGTCTTCCAGACGGTGCTGACCGAGTTCGAGAAGTTCCTGGCCCACTACTTCGAGCAGGAGAACAGCGCCAGCATCAAGGGCGTTTCCCTGGCTCAGCAGGTGGAGCAGCGGGAGACCCTGGCCATCCAGTACACCATCGAGCTGCGCAAGATGCTCAACCAGGTGCCCGTGCAGGACGGCGTGCGCGACTTCCTGTTCCAGACCTGGGCCGATGTGCTGGCGGTGACCGCCGTGCGGGCCGGCGCCCAGGCCGACGTGACCAAGCAGATGAAGCGCGCCGCGGCCGACCTCATCTGGTCCGCCACGGCCAAGGTGTCGCGCGAGGAGCGTGCCGAGGTCATCCGGCGTCTCCCGCCACTCCTGAAGGTCCTGCGCGAGGGCATGGGCCACGCCGGCCTGTCCGCCCAGAAGCAGGACGAACAGATCCGCGCCCTGAACAACTCCCTGGCCGCGGCCTTCACCGCCAAGACCGCCACCATCCCGCCGGACCGGCTGGAAGAGCTGATGAGCCAGCTGGAGACGCTGGAGGCCATGCTGCCTGACACCGCGGGCGGAGAGCTGGATGAGACGCTGATGCGCGATCTCTCCACCCACGAGTCCGAGGACCTGGAGGTGGTGGCCGAAGGGGGCGCGCCGCCGTCGGCGGCCATGCTGGCCTGGGCGCAGGAGCTGCAGGTGGGCTCCTGGTACATGCTGGACTACCGGGGCCGCAACGAGCCCGTGCAGCTGGCCTGGCGCGGCCTGCGACACCACCTCATCCTCTTCGTTACGTCCAAGGGGCGTGGGGTGCTGTTCCAGCAGAGCCGTCTGGCGGCCTTCCTGCAGGCTGGCCTGCTGCTGCCGGCTCAGGACGAGGCGCTCACCGTCAAGGCCACCCGCAACGCGCTGGCCAAGCTGGACGCCGATCCCGAGCGCCTGCTGAGCTGAGGGCCTCTAACGAGGCATGCGGCGGCGGTCGTGGAGCGACTTGCCCTTGCGGCGAACGGCTGGCGAGCCCGGCGCGGGCAGCCTCAGTGGATCAGGCGATCCTCGGGGGCGACGAAAAGCTCGTCCAGGATCAGGGCGTCCGGCTCTTCACCCAGGCTCCAGAACACCATCAGCACGATGATCTTGAGGTCTTCCAGGTCCAGCGGTGCGCCGGGGATGGCCATGGCTCGATCGACCACCATCTCGCGCATGGGCGGAGGCAGCACGCCGGCCGATTCCAGGAAGCTGATGAAGCCCACGGAGGCCTCCCCCAGGTGCTCGAGTTCGTCCTTGGAGTAGATGCGCAGGCTCAGCGCGCCTTGCTCGCCATGGTGAGACTGCGCGGCCACCGCCAGGCCATCCAGCCAGGAGAGGGCTTCCTGGATTTCGTCCGTCTCGAAGCCTACGGCTGACAGTTTGCGTGTCAGCTGGGCGTGATCCGGACAGGCATCCGGCCGCCAGTAGGTCTCATAGAGATAGACGAGGACGTCAAACATGGACTGACTATACCCCAGCCGCTCGCGGCACCGATGCGCGGAAACGGCGGGGCCGGGCAGGGCTTTTACCGGGCTGCCGGGCGGGAAAGCGGGGGTCAGCCGCGCATCCGGCGTTGCAGCAGGCCGCCGGGGAGCCGGGCCACCAGACCATCCAGTTCCAGGTCCAGTAGCAAGGCCTGGAGCTGCTCCGTGGGCCAGCCTCCCCGGGCCTGCAGCGCATCCAGGCTGACAGGCTCCAGCGACATGGCGGCGAGCAGGCGCTGGTGCTCGCCGGCTCCGGCAAGCTCGGGCAGGGCGGCGTCCGCAGGGGTGTCGTCGCGAGGCATGCTGCTGTGCCGGGGCAGTTCCTCGATGACGTCTCCGGCCGATTCGACCAGCTTGGCGCCCTGACGGATGAGCGCATGGCAGCCGCGGCTCAAGGGCGAGTGGATGGATCCGGGGATGGCGAACACCTCGCGCCCGGCCTCGCCGGCCAGGCGTGCCGTGATCAGCGAGCCGCTCTGCAGGGCTGCCTCGACCACCAGGCAGCCTTCCGAGAGTCCGGCAATGATGCGGTTGCGCACGGGGAAGTGCGGTGCCAGGGCGGGGGTGTCCAGGGCGTATTCGCTCATCAGGAGGCCGTGCTCCACGATGCGCATGGCCAGGCCGGCATTGCGGCGGGGATAGAGCTCGTTGAGCCCGGTCCCCAGCACCGCCAGCGTGCCGCCTGCGGCCGAGAGTGCGCCCTCATGGGCCGCCGCGTCGATGCCCAGGGCCAGGCCTGACACCACGCAATAGCCGCTTTCGCTGAAGCTGCGAGCGAAGGTGAGGGCGTGGTCCAGGCCCTGGGGCGTGGCGTTGCGGCTGCCGACGATGGCCAGCATGGGGCGGCGCAGGAGCTCGCGCTGACCCCAGAGGTACATCAGCAGCGGCGGGTCGGCGGTCTCGAGCAGGGCCTGCGGGTAGTCGGGGTCGCCCAGCAGCAGCAGGCTGCGGCGCCGGTCTTCCTTGAGCCATTGGCGGGTGCGCTCCAGCAGCATTTCCAGCTGCTCGGGAGGGCGACCGAGGGCCTGGGCCCCTTGCGGGCCCACCACACGGGCCCACTCGGCCGGCGGACGTTCGAAGAGGGTGCGGGGCTCGCCGAAGGCTGTCAGCAGGCGCCGCAGGGAGGAGCGGCCCAGGCCGGGCGTCTCCACCAGGCGCAGCCAGGCCGACAGCTCACCGGGGTCGCGAAGAGGTGAAGGCATGCCGGGAGGCCTTGGGGCCTGGACGCGCGGCCTCAGGGCTGGCTGAAGCGGTCGCCGGCGCTGGCGGGCTGCTGCACCGAGAGGATCAGGGCATAGGACACGCGGCGGAAGGTCTGGAAGACCAGCAGCTTGCCATGCTGCTCGTCCGGCAGGCGAATGGCCTCCGGGCGGCCTTGGGGCGTCGTGGTGTCGCGGACTTCCTGGCCGGTCCGCCACAGGGCCAGCACATGGCCCCGCTCCATGCCATCCTGCGATCCCTTGTTGATCGAGACGATCTGGTTCTTGCCCGCGTTCACGGCCTCGCCGTAGACGGCGATGACCCGGCCATCGAACGCCCGGTTCGGGGCATGCGGCACGAAGCTGCCGAAGCTGCGCGGCGGCACGGGTGCCAGGCGGTCGCCGGTGTTGACTTCCTGACGCACCTGCTTGACCAGGAAGGTGGCAGGCACCTCCAGGGTCTTGCCCGCGGCCGGGGAGCCCGGACGCAGGAACTCGACCGTGCCGACATAGGCGGCCTCGTAGCCCAGCACTTCCTTGGTGACCGGATCGCGCAGCGGCTTGGCGCTGCGGAACACCCGGTAGTCGCCTTGTTGATTGGGCAGCGAACCGCGCACATAGGCCAGATCGCCCCGGCTCAGCAGCGCGCGGCCTTCCTGGGTGGCGGCCACGCGGGGGGCGGCCGCGAGGCTGTCGCTGTCCAGCACCACGGCTTCGTTGAGGAAGGGCTCGATCAGATTCATGGGGATGGCAGGGATGCCATCGTCGCCGAGCTGCTGCACGCGGGCGCGCGGCGTGAGCTTGACGGTGCCGTCCGGACCGGTGACCTGCTGGGCGAGCTCGAGGCGGGCACGGCCGTCAACCTTGACCAGCACCAGGTGCTGGCCGGGGTAGATCAGGTGGGGGTTGCTGATCTGGTCCTGGTTCATGCCCCAGAGTTCAGGCCAGCGCCAGGGGCTCTTGAGGAAGAGGGTGGAGATGGCCCACAGCGTGTCACCCTTCTTGACGGTGTAGCTGTCGGGGGCATCCGGTGCCAGCTCGGACAGGGGGACGCCCGCCTGTGCCACTTTCTGTGCCGTGTCCCGCTGGGACTGGGTGACCGGGAAATCGGTGGCCAGTGCTGGCGTTGCGCCGACGAGGGCGGCCGCAGCCCAGAGGGCGGTGGCGAGAGGGGCGGGGCGCAGCATGGGCCATGAAGTCATCGGTCGTTCTCCTGCGGTGTGCCGGGCCGTCTTGCGAGGCGCCGGAGCCGCCATTTATTTGCCTGTCAGTGATGCCTGAGAGAGTGCCTGGGAAGGGCGCCGGCTCGAAGGGCGATCGACCCGGACGCTGAAGTCCTGCAGCAGATCGGCGAAAATCCCCTCAGCTTGCGATGATTCTGCCCCCAAAGAGGGTGGGTGTTGCAATGATTCCCGCCGGAGCGTCCTTGCTCTTGCAGGCACTTACAAAGCCGCGTTGTGCATTGTCCACAGCACGGCATTGGAACCCCGAGATGGCCAAACTGAATATCCTGCGTTACCCCGACCCGCGACTGCATACTGTGGCCCAGCCGGTGGCCCTTGTGGACGATCGTATCCGCCAGCTGGTGGACGACATGCTTGAGACCATGTATGCCGCCGAGGGCGTGGGCCTGGCAGCGACCCAGGTGGACGTGCACGAGCGCGTGGTGGTGATCGACACCTCGGAGGAGCGCAACGAGCCCCGCGTGCTGATCAACCCCGAGATCATCGAGACCGGTGGCGCCCTGCGCGACGGCGAGGAAGGCTGCCTCAGCGTCCCGACCGTCTATGACAAGGTGGCCCGCCATGAGCGGGTGAAGGTCCGGGCCCTGGGCCGAGATGGCCAGCCCTACGAGTTCGAGGCCGAGGGCCTGCTCTCGGTGTGCGTGCAGCACGAGCTGGACCACCTCAAGGGCAAGGTCTTCGTCGAGTACCTCAGCTCGCTCAAGCGCGATCGCATCAAGACCAAGCTGGCCAAGAAGGCCCGCGAAGACCAGCAGCGTCGCTGATGGGACTGCGCGTTGCCTTCGCCGGTACGCCGGAATTCGCCGCCGTCGCGCTGCAGGCCCTGCTGCAGGCCGGCTTCGAGGTGCCCCTGGTGCTGACCCAGCCGGACCGCCCGGCCGGGCGGGGCATGAAGCTGCAGGCCTCGCCCGTCAAGCAGCTGGCCCAGCAGCACGGCCTGGCCCTGAGCCAGCCGATGAGCCTGCGCCTGGACGGCAAGTACCCGGACGAGGCCGCCGCGTCGCGCGAGGCCCTGCTGGCCGCGAAGCCCGACCTCCTGGTGGTGGCGGCCTACGGCCTGATCCTGCCCCAGTGGGTGCTGGACCTGCCGCGCCTGGGCTGCCTCAACATCCACGCCTCGCTGCTGCCCCGCTGGCGCGGCGCGGCGCCGATCCACCGAGCCATTGAGGCCGGTGACGCCGAGACGGGCATCACCATCATGCAGATGGATGCCGGCCTGGATACCGGCGACATGCTCCTGATCGAGCGCCTGCCCATTGCGGCCGACGACACCACCGCCACCCTGCATGACAAGCTGGCGGTCCTGGGCGGCCGGCTGATCGTCGAGGCGCTGGAGTTGGCGGCCTGCGGCGGATTCCATCCCGAGCGACAGCCGGAGGCGGGCGTCTGCTATGCCCACAAGATCGACAAGGCCGAGAGCGAGATCGACTGGACCCTGCCGGCCGCCGCCATCGAGCGGCGCCTGCGGGCCTTCGACCCCTTCCCCGGCGGGCTCAGCCAGCTGGAGGGCGAGCCACTCAAGATCTGGAAGTCGCGCCTGGCCGAAGGGCGGGGCCAGCCCGGCGAGGTGCTGGCGGCCGATGCTGCCGGCCTGCTGGTGGCCTGTGGCGAAGGCGCGCTGCGCCTGACGGAGCTGCAACGTGCCGGGGGCAAGCGCCTGCCGGCGGCGGCTTTTCTGCAGTCCCGGCCTGTGGGCGTCGGCACGGTCTTGAAACCCGCGGTGGGCAGCCCCAACTGATTGGTAGCGGCCCCGCGTGGCGGCGGCCTGTGTGTGCCTTGTCCAAGGAGTGAGCGATGTTCAACATGATGAAGACAGCCATCCTGATGGCCGCCATCACCGCGCTGTTCATGGCGATCGGCTCGGTGCTGGGCGGGCGCCAGGGCATGCTGCTGGCCCTGGTGATCGCGCTGGGCATGAACTTCTTCAGCTACTGGTTCTCGGACAAGATGGTCCTGCGCATGTACAACGCGCAGGAGGTCGATGAGAGCAGCGCGCCGCAGTTCTACCGCATGGTGCGCGAACTGGCTCAGCGGGCCGGACTGCCCATGCCGCGCGTCTACCTGATCGAGGAAGATGCCCCCAACGCCTTCGCCACGGGCCGCAACCCCGAGCATGCGGCCGTGGCCGCAACCACGGGCATCCTGCGCGTGCTCTCGGAGCGCGAGCTGCGCGGCGTGATGGCCCACGAGCTGGCCCATGTGCAGCACCGGGACATCCTCATTTCCACCATCAGCGCCACCATGGCCGGTGCCATCGGCATGCTGGGCAACTTCGCCATGCTGTTCGGCGGGCGTGACAGCGAGGGGCGCCAGACCAATCCGCTGGTCGGCCTCATCGTGATGATCCTGGCGCCCATCGCGGCCAGCCTGATCCAGATGGCCATCAGCCGCGCCCGCGAGTTCGAGGCCGACCGTGGCGGTGCCGAAATCTCCGGCGACCCCGCAGCCCTGGCTTCGGCGCTGGACAAGATCCACCGTTACGCCCAGGGCATGCCGCTGGAGGCCGCCGAGCGCCACCCCGAGACGGCGCAGATGATGATCATGAACCCGCTCTCCGGCAGCGGCATCAAGAGCCTGTTCTCCACCCATCCGCCCACCGAGGAGCGCATTGCGCGCCTGATGGAGCTGGCGCGCCAGCGCTGACTCAAGACTGCAGCCGACCGGCCGATATGCCTGGCATGACGCGCATTTCTTCCCCCCTGCGGTGGCGCCTGGCCGTCGGCCTGCTGCTCCTGCCGCTGGCCGGCTGCGAGTGGCTGGGCATCGACGATCCGGTCAAGCTGGCCGCTGCCAAGGAGGCCGAGGGCAAGGCCGTGGGCAGCGCCTGCCGCCACGCGCAGCGTGCCATCGAGGACTGCTACACGCTCAATCCCAAGGCCCAGAAGGCCGCCGTCTTCGCGGGCTGGAAGGAGATGGACGAGTACATGCGGGAGAACAAGCTGGAAGGCATCGCCCCCGTGGTGCCCCGGCCCGGCACGGCCAAGCCCGCTGACGAGGAGGCCGCCGCTGAGGCCAAGCCGGCGGACAAGGGCGGCGAGAAGCCGGCCGACAAGCCCTCCGACAAGGCCGGAAAGACCGACAAGCCCGCCGACAAGGCCGGCGCCAAGGCCTCCCACTGAGGCACCGCCCAGCCGGCCTGGCGGGCCGGCCTGCACCGCATCCGGCCCGTGGCATGGCGCCCGCCTGCTTGCATCTGGTGCCGCAGTTCCTGCAGTTCGTCATCGCCTGCTCGCCAGGCCTCCGCGGGATTTGCATCATGCGTCCATCGTCAACGCATGAGACAAGGATTCCCGCCATGAACAGCAACAAGCGCCGCTTCCTCGCCGCCTCCCTGCTCGGAGCCGCCGCCCTGCTCGGCACGGGCGCTGCCCAGGCCTGGTCCTGGAAGTGGGGCCACGGCGAGCGTGTCACCGGCGAGGGTGAGGTGACCAGCGAGCGCCGCGACGTCAGCGGCTACGAGGCCGTCGCCCTGGAGAGCGATTTCAAGGTGCTGATCCGTCAGGGCAGCAGCCACAAGCTGGAACTGCGTGCCGAGCGCAACCTGCTGCCCTACATCGAGACCCGCGTGGTCGAGAGTGGCAGGGGCCGCACCCTGGAGGTCCAGACCAAGCGCGGCTACTACATCAGCAGCAAGCAGACGCCGGTCATCGAGATCGAGATGCCCACGCTGCGCGGGGTGTCCATCGCCGGCTCGGGCAACATCAAGGTGGACTCGATGAACACGCAGGAGCTCAAGGCCAGCATCAGCGGCTCGGGCGAGATCACGCTGAACGGCGTGAAGAGCGAGCGCATGGCCATGAGCATCTCGGGCAGCGGCGACATCATCGCCAGCGGCAGCGCGAACACGCTCAGCGTGTCGGTGGCGGGCACCGGCGACATCAAGGCGCGCGAGCTGCAAGCCGAGGAGGCCAAGGTCAGCATCGCCGGCAGCGGCGACGTGATGCTGGCGGCCAGCAAGCAGCTCAAGGTCTCGATTGCAGGCTCGGGCGACGTGGCCTATGTGGGCAATCCGGAGCTGAGCCTCTCCACTGCCGGCAGCGGCAAGGTTCGCAAGCTCAACAACTGAGCCAGCCCCGCCTCCTTCCCATCGAGCAAAGGGCCGGCCCCCAGGGGGTGCCGGCCCTTTCAGCTGCTGGCGCCCCTCGAGGGCGTGGCGTGGCCGGCGCTCCTTAGAATCACGCCCAGTCCCGGGGCCTGAAGCCAGGCCCCGGCAGCATCAGTCACACGGGGAACGGCTTGGGCCAGGTCAGCCAGGGGAAGGCAGCAGGGAGTGAGGCACGGGGCCTGGGGCGTCTGGTGGGCCTGCCGCCGTGGGCCAAGACCGCGCTGCTGGTAGCTGGCGATGCGCTCTTCCTGCCGCTGTGCATGTTCACCTCGGTGGTGCTGCGCCTGGGCACCCTGGACGAGGCCCTGCAGACCGCCCTGCCGGCGCAGATCCTCTTCGCCTGGCTTGCGATCCCGGTGCTGGCCGCGGCGGGGCTGTACCGCTCCGTCGTGCGCTATCTGGACCTTCGCGTGATCGCCCGCTGCAGCGCGGCCCTGGCGGTGGAGGTCCTGCTCGTGTACAGCCTGGCCCAGCTGGCCGATCTGCGCATGCTGCCGCGCTCGTCCATGCTGATCTTCTGGTTCATCACCTTCGCCTATGTGCTGATCTCGCGCTTCATGGCGCGGGCGCTCCTGTGGGGCGCCCTGCAGCGCCATGGTCGCCCCCTGGTGCGCACGCTCATCTACGGCGCGGGCGCCGCCGGCGCCCAGCTCGCGCAGAGCATGCAGTTCAGCCCCGAGTACCGCGCCGTCGGCTTTGTCGACGATGACGCTGCGCTGCACGGCAAGAAAGTGGCGGGCCTGGACGTGCTGCCCGCCGCGCGCCTGAAGAGCGTGGCCGACAAGCTGGCCGTCGACCTCATCGTGGTGGCCGTTCCATCCGCGACCCCTGCGGTGCGCCGGCGCATCATCGAGCTCTCCGAAGGGACGGGGCGGCCGGTCAAGACCCTGCCGGGGCTGGTCGACCTGGTGCAGGGCGATGTGCGCGTGTCCGACATCCGCGAGGTCGCGCTGCCGGACCTGCTGGGCCGCGAGGCCGTGCCGCCCGATGCCAGCCTCTTCAGCCGCAACATCCGCGGCAAGGCCGTGCTGGTGACGGGGGCCGGGGGCTCCATCGGCAGCGAGCTGTGCCGGCAGATCATGAGCCAGCGCCCCGCCGTGCTGGTGCTGCTGGACCACTCCGAGTTCGCGCTCTACAGCATCGAGCAGGAGCTGCGCCCGCTGGCGCAAGACCTGACCCTGGAGGCTGTGCTCGGCAGCGTGCTGGACGAGGACCTGCTGCTGCAGCTGATGCGCCGGCACCGGGTCGACACCGTCTACCACGCCGCCGCCTACAAGCACGTGCCTCTGGTGGAGGCCAATGTGCTGCGCGGCATCAGCAACAACGTCTTCGGTTCGCAGGCCGTGGCGCGCTGCGCGGCCCAGGCCGGCGTGGCCACCTGCGTGCTGGTGTCCACCGACAAGGCCGTGCGCCCCACCAACATCATGGGCAGCACCAAGCGGGCGGCGGAGCTGATCTTTCAGGCTGCCGCCCTGGAGACCTCCCATCGCACCACTTTCGCGATGGTGCGCTTCGGCAACGTGCTGGGCTCCTCCGGTTCCGTGGTGCCGCTGTTCAAGCGCCAGATCCTGGATGGCGGACCGATCACCATCACCCATCCGGACATCATCCGCTACTTCATGCTGATCCCGGAGGCGGCCCAGCTGGTGATCCAGGCCGGTGCCATGGCCAAGGGCGGCGAGGTCTTCGTGCTCGACATGGGCGAGCCCGTGCGCATCGTGGACCTGGCGCGCACGCTGATCCGGCTGTCCGGCCTCACCGAGCGCACCGAGCGTCAGCCGGACGGCGACATCGCCATCGAGTTCGTGGGCTTGCGCCCGGGCGAGAAGCTCTACGAGGAGCTGCTGATCGGCGACGGCGTCACCCCCAGCGCCCATCCGCGCATCCTGTGTGCCCATGAGCGCCTGCTTGAGCCCGCCGTGCTGGAAACGCTGCTGGCCCAGTTGCGTGAGGCTTGCCGGGCCGGCGACCCCGAGGAGGCCATTGCCCGGCTGCGCCTGCTGGTACCGGAATACCAGCCCGCCGCCCAGTAGCCTTCTGCTGCAGAGAAGGGCGCACTGCGGGCTTGCGATGCCCCAGCGCCAGCGCCGTGATAGCCGGCTGGCGACAATGCGCACATGAGCAGTACCTTGTCGGCGTTGCGGCGCCATCCTGAATTCGGCCAGGGCGCCCGCGACATGCTGGGCATCACCCTGGGCATCTCGGCCTGGGGCCTGGTCACCGGCGTGGCCATGATCAAGAGCGGCCTGTCGCTTCCGCTGGCCCTGATGATGAGCCTGACGGTCTTCGCCGGCAGCTCGCAGCTGGCCGCGCTGCCCCTGCTGGCCGCGGGGGCGCCGCTGTGGGTGTTGTGGGCCACAGCCTTCTGCGTGAACCTGCGCTTTGTGATCTTCAGTGCGCAGTGGCGCTTCTACCTGGGCCACCTGCCACTGCGCTGGCGGCTGTTCACCGGCTATTTCGCGGCCGACCTGAACTACGTGGCCTTCATGCGCCGCTACCCCGATCCCAAGCCGGCCGACGATCCCGCCCTGGCCTATTTCTGGGGCGGCGTGGCGCTGAACTGGTGCGCGTGGCAGGTTCCGTCCATCGCCGGCATCCTGCTGGCCGACCGTGTGCCCACCGAATGGGGCCTGGGCTTTGCCGGCGTGCTGGCGCTGCTGGGCCTGACCTATTCGCTGCTGTCGGACCGCAAGAGCTGGATCTCCGCCGCCATGGCCGGCTGCGCGGCGGTGGCCAGCTATGCGCTGCCGCTGAAGCTCAACATCGTGGTGGCCATCGCGGCGGCGGTAGCCATGGGCCTGCTGCTGGACCACTGGATGCCCGACACCAAGAAGCCCGAGGAGGCCGTCAAATGAGCAGTCCGATGAGTGACTGGATGACCGCCCTGGCCATCCTCGGCCTGGCGCTGATCACCGTGCTGACCCGCAGCTTCTTCATGATCCCCAAGCGCGAGGTGCCCATGCCCGACTGGGCCAAGCAGGGCCTGCGCTATGCACCGCTGGCCGCCCTGGCCGCCGTGGTGCTGCCGCAGATCGTGATGACACAGGACGGCCAGCTCCTGCACACCTGGCGGGACGCGCGCCTCTACGCGGCGGCCGTCGGCACGGCCTATTTCTTCTGGAAGCGCGGCATCCTGGGCACGATTCTCAGCGGCACGGCGGTGATGCTGGCCCTGCGCATCGGCCTGGGCTGGTAAGCGCCTTGTCCTCGGGTACGTGGGCGGTACGGCAAGGCGGCGCCGGAGCGGCTTGGTAAGCTAGAGGGCTTGCGCTGCCGCGGCAGCCCCCGAATTCCACACAAACTCCGAGAGACTCATGAACGTCCTGCGTTTTTCCGACCTCGTGGCCGCCGGCAAGGTCGCTGGCCAGCGTGTCTTTATCCGTGCCGACCTGAACGTCCCCCAGGACGATGCTGGCAACATCACGGAAGACACCCGCATCCGCGCCTCCATTCCTGCCATCGAGATGGCCCTCAAGGCCGGCGCTGCCGTGATGGTCACCTCCCACCTGGGCCGTCCCACCGAGGGCGAGTTCAAGCCCGCGGACTCCCTGGCCCCCATCGCCAAGCGCATGGGCGAGCTGATGGGCCGTGACGTGCCCCTCGTGGCCAACTGGGTGGACGGCGTGAGCGTCGCCCCCGGCCAGCTGGTGCTGCTGGAGAACTGCCGCGTCAACAAGGGCGAGAAGAAGAACAACGAAGAGCTGGCGAAGAAGATGGCCGCCCTGTGCGACATCTACGTGAATGACGCCTTCGGCACCGCCCACCGCGCCGAGGGCACGACCTACGGCATTGCGCAGTTCGCCAAGATCGCCTGCGCCGGCCCGCTGCTGGCCGCCGAGATCGACGCCATCACCAAGGCCCTGGCCGCCCCGAAGCGCCCGCTGGTCGCCATCGTGGCCGGCTCCAAGGTCTCGACCAAGCTGACCATCCTGCAGTCGCTGTCGAAGAACGTCGACGGCCTCGTGGTGGGTGGCGGCATCGCCAACACCTTCATGCTGGCCGCCGGCCTGAAGATCGGCAAGTCGCTGGCCGAGCCGGATCTGGTGGGCGAGGCCACCGCCGTGATCGAGTCCATGAAGGCCCGTGGCGCCGCCGTGCCCATCCCCGTGGACGTGGTGACCGCCAAGACCTTCGCCGCCGACGCCCCGGCCACCGTCAAGGCCGCCACCGACGTGGCCGACGACGACCTCATCCTGGACATCGGCCCCAAGACGGCCGCCATCCTGGCCGAGCAGCTCAAGGCCGCCGGCACCATCGTGTGGAACGGCCCGGTGGGCGTGTTCGAGTTCGACGCCTTCGCCCACGGCACCGAGACCATCGCCCGCGCCATCGCCGAGAGCAGTGCCTTCAGCATTGCCGGCGGTGGCGACACCCTGGCCGCGATCGCCAAGTACGGCATCGAGAAGGACGTGGGCTACATCTCCACCGGCGGCGGCGCTTTCCTGGAGGTGCTGGAGGGCAAGACGCTGCCGGCCTTCGAGATCCTGGCCAAGCGCGCCCAGGGCTGATCGCCCCGCCCGCTCCCTGGAAAGCCCGGCTCGTCCGGGCTTTTTCTTTGCCCAGGCCGCTACTTGGCGGAAGCTCGCTTGCCTTGTCGCGAAGGCCACCAGGCCGGTGTTTGCGATTTGTGCATGAGGGGCAAAGGACTCGGCATCAGCGGGGCATGAAACCGCCATGTACCCGGGAGTAAGCTGGCCGGCCCTGCAGTCCATACAGCTACAAGAGGAGACCCCGGATGGCTGAGAAAGAGCCCTTGTCGCCCGCCGAGCGCGCCCTGCGCGACGCCGCGCTGGAATACCACCGCGCACCGACCCGCGGCAAGATCGCCGTCACGCCCACCAAGGCCCTGTCCAACCAGCGCGACCTCTCGCTGGCCTACTCGCCTGGCGTGGCCTATGCCTGCCTGGCCATCGAGGAGGACCCCAGCCTCGCTGCGGAGTACACCTCGCGCGCCAACCTCGTGGGCGTGATCACCAATGGCACGGCCGTGCTGGGCCTCGGGGACATCGGCCCCCTGGCTGGCAAGCCCGTGATGGAAGGCAAGGGCTGCCTCTTCAAGAAATTCGCGGGCGTCGACGTCTTTGACATCGAGTTGGCCGAGCGCGACCCCGACAAGCTGGTGGACATCATCGCCGCGATGGAACCCACGCTGGGCGGCGTGAACCTCGAGGACATCAAGGCGCCCGAGTGCTTCTACATCGAGAAGAAGCTGTCGGAGCGCATGAACATCCCCGTCTTCCACGACGACCAGCACGGCACGGCCATCATCAGCAGCGCCGCCCTGCTCAACGGCCTGGAGCTGGTGAGCAAGGACATTGGGCAGGTGAAGCTGGCCGTCTCCGGCGCAGGCGCCGCGGCCATCGCCTGCCTGGACGTGATGGTGGGCCTGGGCGTGAAGCGCGAGAACGTCTTCGTCTGCGATTCCAAGGGCCTGATCCAGAGCGAGCGTGCCGATGCGCTGGCGGGCAAGCTCGATGAATCCAAGCAGCGCTACTGCCAGGTCACGAGCGCCCGCACGCTGGCCGACGTGGTGGCCGGTGCGGACGTCTTCCTGGGCTGCTCGGCCGCGGGCGTGCTGACGCAGGACATGGTCGTGACGATGGCCGACAAGCCCATCATCCTGGCCCTGGCCAACCCCGAGCCCGAGATCCGCCCCGAGCTGGCCAAGGCCGTGCGCCCGGACTGCATCATCGCCACAGGCCGCTCGGACTACCCGAACCAGGTCAACAACGTCCTGTGCTTCCCCTACATCTTCCGCGGCGCCCTGGACTGCGGGGCGACCAAGATCACCGAGGCCATGAAGCTGGCCTGCGTGCGCGAGATCGCGGCCCTGGCCAAGGCCGAGATGAGCGATGAGGTGGCGGCGGCCTACGCCGGCCAGGAGCTGGCCTTCGGCCCGGATTACCTCATCCCCAAGCCCTTCGACGCCCGCCTGATCCTGCGCATCGCGCCCGCCGTGGCCGAGGCCGCCGCGGCGTCGGGCGTGGCCACGCGGCCCATCGCGGACCTCGCGGCCTACCGCGAGCAGCTCTCGCGCTTCGTCTACCAGACCGGCATGTTCATGCGCCCGGTCTTCGCCGCCGCCAAGGCCGAGTACCAGGAGGGCCAGGCCCGCGTGATCTACGCCGAGGGCGAGGACGAGCGCGTGCTGCGCGCCGTGCAGGTGGCCCTCGACGAGAAGCTCACCCGCCCGACCCTGATCGGCCGCCCCGAGGTCATTCAGATGCGCCTCCAGCGCGCCGGCCTGCGCATGAAGCTGGGCGAGGACGTCCAGGTCATCGACCCCGACAACGACGCCCGCTTCCGCCACTACTGGGAACGCTACCACCAGGTCATGGGCCGCCGCGGCGTGACGCCCGAGATGGCCAAGGCCGCGGTGCGTCGCTCGGCCACCACCATCGGCGCGCTGGCCATCCAGCTGGGCGATGCCGACGCGATGATCTGCGGCATGGTGGGGCGTTTCGACTCCCACCTGGAGCATGTGTCCGACCTCATCGGGCTCAAGGCCGGCGTGCAGAACTTCGCCACGCTCAACGCGCTGATGCTGGAGCAGCACACGCTCTTCATCACCGACACCTTCGTCAACGAGGACCCGACGGCCGAGCAGCTGGCCGAGATCGCCGCCATGGCCGCCGAGGAGATGCGCCGCTTCGGCTTGCCGCCCAAGGTGGCCTTCCTCTCGCACTCGATGTTCGGCTCCAGCAAGCGCGCCTCGGCCCAGAAGATGCGTCGTGCGCGGGAGCTCTTCGTGCAGCATGCCCCTGACGTGGAATGCGATGGCGAGATGCATGGCGACGCGGCGCTCAGCGAATCGGTGCGCGCCACCTTCCTGCCGGACAGCACGCTCAAGGGCGCGGCCAATCTGCTGGTGCTGCCCAGCCTGGACTCGGCCAACATCCTCTTCAACGTGCTGAAGATCACCAGCGGGCAGGGCGTCACCGTCGGGCCCATGCTGCTCGGCGCGGCCAAGCCGGTGCACATCCTGACGCCTTCAGCGACGGTTCGCCGCATCGTCAACATGACCGCTTTGGCCGTGGCCGAGGTTCGTGCTGGTCGATGACCACCCCCTGCCGGCTTCGCCGGCCCCCTCAAGAGGGCACGCCTGACGGCCCGGCAGAGCCGGATCCGCAGGCGTCGCTCTGAACGAAACCCGCCGAGTTGCACCGGCGGGTTTCTTTTTTTGGGGAGGCCGGCCTCATGGGGGGGAGCCAGGACACGGATCAATCCCGTGCCTCGCAGCCTGGCGATGCTCGGTCGTCGTGTTGCGGGTTGCGTGTTGCGGTGAGGTGAGCGGTTTGCATGTCCGGCGCCGTCTCGTTTCCCTGAAGGACGACGCCCCCTCGCCGCGCCCCTCTTGGTAACCTCATGAAATCGACTTCCCGCTCTAAATGCGGCACATAATCGTTTCCTGTAACTTAATTTCAGCGAGCTGCCCATGACCCGCGCCACCAAGATCGTTGCCACCCTCGGTCCCGCTTCCTCCACCCCCGAGGTGCTGGAGCGCATGATCCGGGCGGGGGTGGACGTGGTGCGGCTGAACTTCTCGCATGGCAAGGCGCAGGACCACATCGACCGTGCCCGCATGGTGCGCGAGGCGGCGGCGGCGGTGGGCAAGGAGGTGGCCATCATGGCCGACCTGCAGGGCCCCAAGATCCGCGTCGGCAAGTTCGAGAACGGCAAGATCGAGCTGGTCAACGGCACCCGCTTCATCCTCGATGCCAATCGCACCGAGCTGGGCAACGAAGAGATCGTGGGCCTGGACTACAAGGAGCTGCCCCGCGACGTGAAGCCCGGCGACACCCTGCTGCTCAACGACGGCCTGCTGGTGCTGACCGTCGAGGCCGTGCGCGGCGCGCAGGTGCACACCATCGTCAAGCTGGGCGGCGAGCTGTCCAACAACAAGGGCATCAACAAGCAGGGGGGGGGGCTCACCGCCCCGGCCCTGACCGCCAAGGACATGGAGGACATCAAGACCGCCATGTCCTTCCAGTGCGAATACCTGGCCGTGAGCTTCCCCAAGAACGCGACCGACATGGAGATGGCCCGCCAGCTGGCCAACGTGGCCGGTGAACCCTGGCGCCACAAGCCCGGCATGATCGCCAAGATCGAGCGCAGCGAGGCCATCCCGCACCTCGAGGCCATCCTGAAGGCCTCCGACGGCATCATGGTGGCCCGCGGCGACCTGGCCGTGGAAGTGGGCAACGCCGCCGTGCCGGCCCTGCAGAAACGCATGATCCGCATGGCCCGCGAGCTGGACAAGGTGGCCATCACCGCGACCCAGATGATGGAGTCCATGATCGTCAATCCGGTGCCCACGCGCGCCGAGGTGTCTGACGTGGCCAATGCGGTGCTGGACGGCACCGACGCCGTGATGCTCTCCGCCGAGACCGCCGCCGGCAAGTTCCCCGTGGAGACCATCGAGCAGATGGCGGCCATCGCGCTGGAGGCCGAGATCGCCGAGTTCGTCACTATCGACACCGACTTCACCAACCGCCAGTTCGGCCGCATCGACCAGGCCATCGCCATGGGCGCGCTGTTCACGGCGCACCACCTCGGCTGCAAGGCCATCCTGGCGTTGACCGAGTCCGGCTCCACCGCGCTGTGGATGAGCCGCCATCGCATCCACGTGCCCATCTTCGGCCTGACCACCACGCCGCAGTCGCAGCGCAAGATGACGCTCTACCGCAATGTGCGCCCGCTGCTGATGCCCAAGTACGAGGACCGCGACGTGGCCCTGAAGGCGGCCGAGCAGCTGCTGGTCGAGCGCGGCGTGCTGATGCCCGGCGACACCTATGCCATCACCTGCGGCGAGCCCATGGGCTATCCCGGTGGCACCAACATGCTGAAGGTCTGCCGCGTCGAGTAAGCGCAGGACGCAGGGCAGGGCCCGATGCGGGGCCGCCCTTCGCCGCACTATGCTTGAAGGCAGCAGACCGGCATCCCGTCCGGTCGGGGCGCACCAGGCATGAATGATCTCCAGGAAGCCCGGCTTCCAGACCTGCAGCGGCGCCACCTCCTGGGCGTCCTGACGGGCCTGGGCCTGGGCGCCCGTGAGGCAACGGCCGCCGTGCCCCGCGTGCCGCTGGCTGTCGGCGAGCATGTGAACCGCGCCTTCGTGATGCCCCTGCTGCAGCTGCTGGAGCAGGGCGCGGGCTGGATCTGGGACCTGCAGTTCGCCCCCATGGGCCGCGTGCTGGCGCTTGCGGAACGCGGGCAGAGCCTGGCCTTCGGCCTCGGGCGAACGCCTGCCCGTGAAACGGTGATGGCCTTCAGCGACCCCCTGTTCAGCTCACGCGTCTGGCCCGTCCTGCGGCGGGACCGCGGCCTGCGGCTGCGCAGCGTCGAGGACCTGCACGGGCTGACCGTCTGCCTGGCTCGTTCCATGAGCTATGGGGCGGCCGTGGATGCGGCCAAGGGCCAGGACTTCCAGGTCGAGTACGCCGACGGCGACCCCATGACCCGGCTGCGCATGCTCGCCGCCCAGCGCTGCGACGTGGTGCTGATGAGCCATCGCAGCGCCGACCCCTGGCTGCTGGAGCGCCGGCTGCGCAGCGCGGCCGGCTATTCGGCCCTCATCGAGGTGGGCGCCGTGCCCCTGGTCACCGAGCCCGTGCACGTGGCCTGCGCCCTGGGCAGCCCGCTGCTGCGCTACCTGCCTCAGCTCAATGCGGCCCTTCGCCGTCAGCACCAGGCCATCCAGGCCCTGGTCGACAGCGAACTCTGAGGCCTCGGGCTCAGGACTTCTGCGCGCTGCGCACCAGTGCCTCGATGCGCGGCGTCATGTGCGTGGGCACCAGCTCCACTTCCTGATGGGCCCGGGCGAAGACGCGGAAGAGTTCGTCCGTGAAGCCATGCCCGACGTCCTCCACGCCCTCGAAGCTCACCTCGGCGCGCTTGAACTGCGGCAGCCGGGCGGCCACGCGCCGGGCCTGAGCGCGTGAGTCCAGGGCCTGGCCCGGGCCGGCCACCAGGCGCAGGTAGATCTTGGTCTGGTCGAACTCGATGCCCGTGCCGTCGGTGCTCCAGGCCTCCAGGACCTGGTCCAGGGTGCGGGTGCTGTCCAGCGCGATGGACATGTAGATGGAGCTGCCCTGGCGCGGCAGCGGCCGGCCGGGCTGCCAGCCGGTGGACTCCCAGGCACGGCGCTGGAAGGCCGTGCCATTGGCGTGGATGTCGAAGACATCGGCCAACTGCGAGCTGAAGAAGAGCCCGCGGCCGGTGTGCATCTGCGGCTGGCTGGTCAGGCGGCCCTTGGACAGCTCCAGCATCGCGTGCTGAGGGTCGGTGATGTCGAAGGACTCGCAGATGCGGTTGAACACGCCGCAGCCATCGTCCGAGACCAGCAGCTGCACGTGGCTGGGCGTCTGGCGCAGCGAGACCGTCACGCTGGCGCCGCCGCTGTGGTCCACCGCGTTGTTGACCAGCTCCGTGAAGCCGTGCTGCACCATGCGGGCGACATGCCTGGGCAAGGCGAAGTTGGGGGCGAAGTCGCGCTGCCAGGGCAGGTCTTCCTGAAGGCCGTGCAGGCTGTAGGTGCGCACGACCTGGCGCAGCACGCCAGGGCCGTAGACCGGCCGGCGGGTGCTGCCCTCGCGCGTGAGCCATTGCGCGTCGACCAGGCGGCGCAGGGCCGACAGCACGGCGCGGTGGCTGGCGCCCGTGCGCTCTTCCACATGCGCGGGCAGGTCCAGCGCATGCTCCCGGGCGGCAGCGGTGATCCACAGCGTCAGGTGGTCGATGGACAGACGGGTCATGAACGCTCCATGAGAGGGCTGCCAGTGTCGCCGCAAGCGCCGGCCGGGCAGCGGCGCAACAGGACGGGGAAGGCGGTCCAGCCCGACGCTTGGGGTGGGCGCAACACACCAGTGGCGGACCAGTTGCGAGACTAGCCGCAGCCTCGTCCGCTCGCAAGCGACCCAACCCGGGCCGGCTGCACCCGAATCGCGGGGGCGGGTGCCCGGCTTGCCGGAGCGGGACGCCGGTTTGCAGGCCCCCGCCGCTAGAATCCCGGGCAGTTACGGCGCGGTTACGGCGCAGACTGCAGGGGCGGCCCCTGCGAGTCGCGCCCCGGCCGCGTCCTCAGGATCTTTCACTTCCTCGGAGTCTCATCATGGCCCTCGTTTCCATGCGCCAGCTGTTGGACCATGCCGCCGAGCACGGCTACGGCATCCCGGCCTTCAACGTCAACAACCTGGAGCAGGTGCAGGCCGTGATGGCCGCGGCTGACGAGGTCGGCGCCCCGGTGATCCTGCAGGCCAGCGCCGGTGCCCGCAAGTACGCCGGCGAAAGCTTCATCAAGCACCTGATCCAGGCTGCCGTCGAAGCCTACCCGCACATCCCCCTGGTGATGCACCAGGACCACGGCACCAGCCCCAAGGTCTGCGCCGGCGCCATCGACCTGGGCTTCGGCTCGGTGATGATGGACGGCTCGCTGATGGAAGACGGCAAGACGCCCTCGTCCTTCGACTACAACGTGGACGTCACCCGCAAGGTCGTCGAGATGGCCCACAAGGTCGGCGTGACCGTGGAAGGCGAGCTGGGCTGCCTGGGCAACCTGGAAACCGGTGATGCCGGTGAGGAAGACGGCATCGGCGCCGCCGGCAAGCTGGACCACAGCCAGATGCTGACCGACCCCGAAGAGGCCGCCACCTTCGTGAAGGCCACCCAGCTGGACGCCCTGGCCATCGCCATCGGCACCAGCCACGGCGCCTACAAGTTCTCGCGCAAGCCCACCGGCGACATCCTGGCCATCAGCCGCGTCAAGGAAATCCACAAGCGCATTCCCAACACCCACCTGGTGATGCACGGCTCGTCCTCGGTGCCTGCCGAGCTGCTGGCCATCATCAACCAGTACGGCGGCAAGATGAAGGAAACCTACGGCGTGCCCGTCGAGGAAATCCAGGAAGCCATCAAGCACGGCGTGCGCAAGATCAACATCGACACCGACATCCGCCTGGCCATGACCGGCGCGGTGCGCAAGTTCCTGTTCGAGAACCCGGACAAGTTCGACGCCCGCGAATGGCTCAAGCCCGCCCGCGAGGCCGCCAAGCTGGTCTGCAAGGCCCGCTATCTGGAGTTCGGCTGCGAAGGCCAGGCCGCGAAGATCAAGCCCCTGAGCCTGGTGCAGGTGGCCGAGGCCTATGCGCGCGGCGAGCTCGCGCAGGTCGTGCAGTGATGCAGTGATGCAGTGATGCAGTGACGGCAACGGCTCCGTCAACGAGACCCGCTGGTCCAGAGGCCCGCGGGTCTTTTTTTGCCCGCGGCGCCCGTAAAATCGGCGCCTCTTCGACGGATGCCCACCATGACCGCTGCCCTGCTGAACTCCTCCCTCACCTCGCTTCCCCTCCTGGCCCGCGGCAAGGTGCGCGAGAACTACGCAGTCGGTGAGGGCCGCATCCTGATGATCGCGAGCGACCGCATCTCGGCCTACGACGTCATCATGGGCGAGCCCATCCCGGGCAAGGGCGCACTGCTGACCAAGATGGCGCTGTTCTGGTTCGACAAGCTGCAGGGCATCGTCCCCAACCACCTGACGGGCGAAGACCCGCTGTCCGTGGTCAGCGAGGCCGAGCGCGAGCAGGTGCGCGACCGCGCCATGCTGGTCAAGCGCCTGAAGCCCCTGCCCATCGAGGCCGTGGTGCGTGGCTACCTGGCCGGCAGCGGCTGGGCCGAGTACAAGGAGAGCGGCAAGGTCTGTGGTGTCGAGCTGCCGGCCGGCCTGCAGAACGCCTCCAAGCTGCCCCAGCCCATCTTCACGCCGGCCACCAAGGCCGAGATGGGCGACCACGACGAGAACATCGACTTCGAGCGCTGCGCTGCCATCATCGGCCGCGAGATGGCCGAGAAGGTTCGCGACATCGCCATCCAGCTCTACCAGCGTGCCGCCGACTACGCCCTCACCAAGGGCATCATCATCGCCGACACCAAGTTCGAGTTCGGCCTGGACGCAGACGGCACCCTGACCCTCATGGACGAGGTGCTGACCCCCGACTCCTCCCGCTACTGGCCAGCCGAGAGCTATGCCGTGGGCAGCAACCCGCCCAGCTACGACAAGCAGTTCCTGCGCGACTGGCTGGAGCAGGCCCAGGTGGATGGCAAGCCCTGGGGCAAGGTCGCCCCTGCGCCGCAGCTGCCTGCCGAGGTGATCGAGAAGACCGCCGCCAAGTACCAGGAAGCCCTGGAGCGCCTGACGCGCTGAATTTGATCCAGACCGGGCCCGCGCTGGCCCTCCGTCTGGCAAGCTGTACCCGGATCGAATCAACCGGCGAACCCTGGGGTACGCCTGGCGCCCCGATGGCGCGCCGAAGCGAGGGAGTCTTGCATGGAGATCAAGTCGCGCCTGCTCAAGCAGTTGGACAAGGACATCGCGGCGGCGAAGAGCCCGGTGCCGGCGGCCTGCCTGAAGGCACGGCGAGCCATCCTGCTGGCCCGCCACGGCGCCCTCAACGAGGCCCGCGAGCAGCTGACCGTGCTGCACCAGCTGGCTTTCCAGCATCCGCATCCCGAGGTGGGCGCCTGGCTCCATCTGGCCGAGGGCCTGATGAGCTACTACACCGACTTCGGCAGCAGCGCCCAGGAGAAGATCCAGCGCGCGCTGAGCATCTCCCGCAGCATCGGGCAGACCGAGGTCGAGGCCCTGGCCCATGCCTGGCTCACGCAGCTGGCTTATGTGCGGCATGACCTGCCGGTGGTGCTCAGCCATGCCGCCGAATGCCTGCGCGTGGCCGCGCCGGAGCACCACGTGGCCCGCGGCCGGGTGCACATGGTGATGGGCGTGTGCTGGCAGTACGCCGGCCAGCTGGAGCAGGCGCTGCCCTGGTTCCAGCGCTCCCGCGCCTATGCTGCGGCCGATGGCGACGACGCCACCATCTCGGCCCTCATGTACAACATGGCCGTGATGCGCACGGCCCAGGTGCGCTGGAAGGCGCTGTCCAGCACGGCCGCCCTGGCGCCCGAGCTGCTGCTGGGCGTGGACTCCGTCAAGCACTACGACGCCGCCGTCGGCGCCGCGGTGCTGGCGGAACTGACCCCGCTGCTGCGGGCGCAGATCCTCGCTATCCAGGGTGACTTCGCTCAGGCCAAGGCGCTCTACGAGGAGCACCTGCCCCTGGCCATCTCGCGCGGCCTGGCCCGCCTGGGCAGCAGCCTGCTGTCCGACCTCGCCTGGTGCCGCCTGAATTGCGATGAGACCGAGGCCGCCGTGCAGCAGGCCCGGGAGGCCGCGGTCGAGCTGGATCCGCTGTGCGATGTCGACGACCGCGCGGCCACCCACACCCGGCTGGCGCAGATCTTTGCCGCCGTGGGCGAGACCGCCGCAGCAGCCCATCACCAGGAGCGCGCTGCGGCCGAGTGGGCTGAATTCGCGCGCCAGCAGCAGGCGTGGGGCGAGGCGCTCGCCGCCTCCGGCCTCCAGGCGGACCCGCTGCGGCGCTGAGCCGCGGCGTCCGGCGCGCTCCCGCGGCCGGACGCCTGGCGACGCCCAGGTCGTGTGCTCAGACTGGGCTCAGGCCGGTGCCGTGCGGTAGGGCTCGTCGTCCGCGATGAAATCGTGCTCGGCCAGGGCATCGGTGATCCACTCGCGCACGCCGGGCGCCGAGGCCAGGCGGTCGAGGTAGGCGCCGACCACGGGCGGCACCGGCAGCCCATAGCTGCGGATGCGCATGGCCACCGGAGCGTAGAAGGCGTCGGCCGCGCAGAAGGTGCCGAACAGGAAGGGGCCGCGACTTGCAGCCAGCGCGCCTTGCAGCAGCTCGCTGATGCGGGCGAGGTCCTTGCCCAGGCCGGGTTCGCTGGCCAGCAGCTCGGCGCCCTTGGCCTGCAGCGCCGCCTCGATGTTCATGGGACACAGCGAGCGCAGCTGGCCGAAGCCCGAGTGCATCTCGGCACACAGGCTGCGGGCGCGCGCACGCTGGCGGGCATCGGCAGGCCACACGCCCGCTTCGGGATGTCGCTCGGCCAGGTACTCCGTGATGGCCAGCGTGTCCCAGACGGCAAAGCCGTCGTCCTCCACCAGCACCGGCACCTTGCCCGCCGGCGTGTGCTTGGCAAGCGCCTGGTAGAAAGGCGAACCGGCGTTGAAGTCGAAGCGCAGCTTGACCTCCTCGAAGGGAATGCCCAGTCCCTTGGCCAGGACCCAGGGCCGCATGGACCAGGACGAGTAGTTCTTGTTGCCGATCACCAGCTTCATGGGCATTCCTCGGAGTTCAGGGGTTCATGGAATCAGGACGCTGAAGCTTAGCGGCATGACCCGCGCAGCACTGCTGAGAAATCGGCATGGGATTGATGCGCCGCGCGTATGGGCCGGTGCCAGGGGAGGGCGCGCGCCGGCGGCACCGGCTCAGGGGTGCGAGTCTCGCCGCCAGTCGTCCAGGCTTTGCGCCCGCGGCCGGGCCTCCAGCACGCCGGCCACGCTGCGCGGCCTCAGGTCCAGCTCCGCCAGGCCGGGCAGCAGACCGCTGGCGACGTTGGGCACCCGCATCGAGGCCAGGTTGTCGCGGGACATCATCGGCTCGCCCGGCATGCATTCCAGCAACAGGGCCTGCAGCCAGGCCAGGGCGTGGGGCAGGGGCACAATGGGGCGAGGGCGGCTCAGCAGCTGCCCCGCCAGCTGCACCAGCTCGCGAAGGCTCAGCACCTGCGGGCCGGCGGCCTCGAAGACCTGGCCCGCGGCCTCGGGTCGCTCGATCAGCTGGCGCAGGGCCGCGGCGACGTCCTCCACCCACACCGGCTGGAACTGCGCCGTCGCGCCGGCCAGGGGCAGGACCGGCAAGACCTGCTGCAGCTCGGCGAAGAGGTTCAGGAAGCGGTCCTCGGCGCCGAAGATCACCGAGGGCCGCAGCAGCCGCCAGTCCAGGCCGCTGGCGCGGATCACGGCTTCACCCCGGGCCTTGGAGCGCAGGTAGCGCGAGGGTGCGTCCTCGGCCACGCCCAGGGCGCTGACATGCACCAGGCGCCGCCCGCCCGCGGCCTCGCAGGCCTGCACCAGGCGCCGGGGCCAGCGCACATGCGTGGCCTCGAAGGCGGCCTCGCTCCCCTGCAGGATGGCGATCAGGTTGACGACCACATCCGCGCCCGCCACCAGGGCCTGCAGGGTGTCGTCGTCGAGCGGCCGGGTCTCCAGTACCGTGACCCCGGGCAGCACGCTCAAGGCCTTGGCATGCGCGCGATGGCGCGTGGGCACGGTGATGCGGGCGTATCCCGCCGCCACCAGCTGGCGGCAGAGGGCGCGGCCGACAAAGCCGCTGCCGCCGAAGATCAGCAGGCGAGTGTCCGGGTCTGGTGTGGTCTTCATGGGGGTGTCGGGGCAAGCATCGGGCGAGGATCCGGCGCGCTTCATGCGCCGGTCATGGCAGATCCTGGTTGGCCTGTGGCGCCGCGGCTTCGCGCGGGCCGATGGTGGCGCCCAGGCGTTCCCGCAGCGAGCTGCGGGGCGAACCCATCAGGCGTGCATAGACCGTGGCGTTGGCCAGCACCTTCTTCACGTAGTCGCGGGTCTCGTTGAAGGGGACGTTCTCGGTCCACAGCGAGGCGTCCAGCACCTGGCCCTCGCGCCAGCGGCGCGGGCGGTTGGGCCCGGCGTTGTAGGCCGCGGCGGCCAGGGGCATGGCGCCGCCGAAGTCGTCCAGCACCAGCTTCAGGTAGCCGGTACCGATGCGCAGGTTGAAGTCACGGTCCGTCAGGAATTCGGGGCGGTAGTCCACGCCCAGCTTCCGGGCCGTCCATTTGGCCGTGGCCGGCATCACCTGCATCAGGCCGCTGGCGCCCACATGCGAGCGGGCATCCTGGATGAAGCGGGATTCCTGCCGGATGAGGCCGTAGACATAGGGCAGGTCCAGCCCCGCCTCGGCCGCCTTGGCGCCGAGCTCCTTGGCGAGGGGCTGGGGGAAGCGCTGGCTGAGGTCGATCTCGCTGCGGGTGCGCTCGCTGCTGTTGATGCAGCGGTCCCAGACCTCTCGATCGCAGGCCAGCTGCGCCGCGGCCAGCAGCTCG
This sequence comes from Roseateles flavus, assembly GCF_039872765.1. Taxonomy (NCBI): domain Bacteria; kingdom Pseudomonadati; phylum Pseudomonadota; class Betaproteobacteria; order Burkholderiales; family Sphaerotilaceae; genus Roseateles; species Roseateles flavus. The sequence continues at coordinate 641,459 of NZ_JBDPZC010000001.1, forward strand.
CGGTCGCTCATGCCGCGCAGGCTGAAGTTCCATTCCCTGACGCCTTCGTTGCGCAGCCCCAGGCTGATCAGCGCCAGGGCACGGTTGAGCCCGCCGTGGGCGAAGGCGACACCGCGCTCATGCGGAGAGAGCGGCGCCGGCGCCGGCGGCAGGGGCAGGGTCAGGCCCAGGTCCTCGGCGGCCAGTTGGCCGTAGAAATGCAGCGGGTTGGCGATGGCCTGCAGCGCGGCGCGCGCCTGCTGGCGCTGGGCTTCGCCCGCCGAGCCCGCCGGGGCCTGGCTCAGCTGCAGACGGGCGCGCCAGTAGGCCCAGACGGGCTCCTTGGCCTCGAAGGCCTGCAGGGCCTCGTGGGCGGCGTTGAAGAGTGCCGGGCGGCCGCGGCCCTGGTCGGCACGCAGGGCGGCGCGGGCGATCCAGGCCCAACTGTCCTCGCTCCAGTCACGGGCGGGCGCGCGCCCTTGCAGCTTGAGCGCCTGCTCGGCGTAGTCGGCCGCTTCGGGCTGGAGGCGGAAGGCCGATTGCTTGGCGACCTGCGCCCAGGCCCAGGCGGCCAGCTCGGAAGGGAGGGCCTGGGCCCAGCGCTGCTGCAGGGCGTCGGCGGCCTGGGCCGGGTCACTGCCCGCCAGCTTGACCAGCCCCAGCGTGGCGAGCTCGGCCTGCGACCGGCCCAGGCCGGCGACCTTGCGGGCCATGAAGCGGGCGTTGCTCTCCAGGGCGTCCTGGATGCCCTGCTGCACGGGCTTGGGCAGCAGCTCGGTGGCCTGGCGGATCGCCCGGGGGCGGGCGTACTCGACGGACAGGCGCAACTTGGTCCAGACATCGGCCGCACTGAACTTGCGTGCCTCGAACAGGGCGGTGGCCAGGGCCGCGCAGCCCTCGTCGCCGTCCTTCTGAGCCAGCCACGCGGCGCGGGCACGGTCGCGGACGTCCCGGCCCTGGGCATGCTCGGCGAGCAGGCCGTAGCAGACCACCTCGCGGTCGTCCGCCATCTTGAAGCGGGGCAGCTCGCGCTGGAAGTTGGACCAGTCACGGCGGCGCCCCAGCTCCAGCAGCCAGTCGTTGCGCAGGCGGTCCTCCACGTAAGTGCCGGGGAAGCGGGCGTAGAAGTCCTCGAGATCGGCCTGGCCCAGCTCGCCCAGGCGCAGGCCGTAGTCCCAGTAGGCCACCCAGGAGGCCAGGGGATGCTGGCTGGCGTAGGCCTGCTGCGCGGCGGCCTGCAGGCGCTTTCTGTCACGCGCCTTGAGGGCCTCGCGCGCTTCGGTGAGCAGGTCGGTCTGCGGCGCGTTCAGGGGCAGGGGGATGGCCTGCGTGCGGGCCTCGGCGCCGGCCAGGGCCAGCAGGCCGGTCAGCGTCCAGCCGAGCAGGCGGCCCGCGCCCTTGCGTGTCCCCGATGGGCCCGGCGCTGCGCCGGGCGCTCCATATACTGCGTTCAATGCGTGTCCTTGATGGGGTGTCCCGTGACGACCAGTGCCGCGCCCGATCGGGCAAGTCTGCGTAAAGAGCTGCTGCGGCAGCGCCGCGAATTCATCGCCTCGCCCGCCTTTGCCGACGCCGAAGCGCAGCTGGGCCGGAGCCTGCTGAGCCTGCTGGCGCAGCTGGAGCCGCAGTGCCTGGGGCTTTACTGGCCTCTCGAAGGCGAATTTAACGCAGCTGCGCTGCTCCAGGCGGCCGAGGGCCTTGAGGACTGCACCCTGGCTCTGCCTTTTGCGCGCAAGGCGAACCGCCACATGGACTTCCGCCGCTGGGACGGGCAGCCGCCGGCCGTCAAGGACGAATGCGGCATTCCGAGCAGCGAAGGGGCCGTGGTCCTGCCGGATGTGCTGCTGGTGCCCTGCGTGGGCTTCAGCCCGGCGGGCTACCGCCTGGGCTATGGCGGCGGCTACTACGACCGCTGGCTGGCGGCGCATCCCGGCGTGACGACGGTCGGCCTGGCCTGGCAGCTGGGGGCGATCGAGCTGGATGTGCAGCCCCATGACCAGGCGCTGACCGTCATCCTGACCGAGTCGGCGCTGCTGGCGCCCTGAGCCTCAGTCGCCGCCCAGGCCCTCTTCGTTCTCGCCCACCGGGCCGTCGCCGATGGCCTCGCGGGTGAGTGCGGCCTGTTCCTGCACCCAGCGCGCGAACTCCAGCGCCTCGGGCCGCTGCCGGCCCTGGCGAGAGATCACCAGCCAGTAGGCCGAGGGCGCGTCAATGCGGGCCTCGGGGCCGAAGGGCTCCACCAGCTCCTTGCGCTGCAGGGACTCGCTCACCAGGGCCAGCCGCGCCAGTGCCACGGCCTGGCCTGACAGCGCCGCCTGCACCTGCTGGTAGGTGAAGTTGAGGTACATCCAGCGCCGCGGCTGCAGGTCCTTCTGACCCTGCTGGGCCAGCCAGCGCCGCCAGCTGACGTAGACGCCGGAGGGGCGCTGGTCGTCCTCCTCGGCCAGGGTGTGCAGGGCCAGGTCGCTGGCCTGGCGCAGGGGCGGCAGTTGCCCCTGCTGCGCCTGCTGCAGCAGCCAGGGGCTGACCACGGGGGTCAGGATCTCGCCGAAGAGGCGCTGGGCATCTACCGGCATCTCGCTGGTGGTGTCATAGCGCAGGGCCAGGTCCATCTCGCTGTCGTCGAGCTCGATGATCTGGTCATGGGCCGAGACCCGGATGTCCATGTCCGGATGCAGGCGGTGGAACGCCTCCAGGCGAGGCAGCAGCCACAGCGAGGCAAAGGAGGCGAAGGTGGTCACGTTGACCACCTTGCGCCCCTGGCTCTGGCGGATCTGCCGCACCGTGGTGTCCAGCCGGTCCAGCACCCCGCGGACCGTGCCCAGCAGCAGGGAGCCGTGGCTGCTCAGCTCCACATGCCGGGTGCCGCGCAGCAGGAGCTGGCAGCCGACCTCCTCCTCCAGCGAGCGGATCTGCCGGCTGATGGCGGACTGCGTCAGGTGCAGCTCTTCGGCCGCGGCGCGGAAGCTCAAGTGCCGTGCGACAGCCTCGAAGGCGCGCAGCGGGCCGATGGCAAGGGGGCGTTGGCGGCTTGGATTCATGAATGAAACGCATCAATACGGCGCAATGATCTCATTGGACGCTGATCAGTGGAGACCCTAGTATCCCTCCACGTTCCCGATTTTTACGGGCCTCTATTGAATCAAGGGCCGGCGGGAGCAGAGGGGAAAGCCATGTTCAGCCGTATCACTGCCGCAGAATCCGCATCAATCCATCGGGCCGCCGATCACGGCGCCGACTGGCGCCTGGCCCAGGGCGAGGCCCTGAAGCTGCCCATCGGCCCGGGCCCGCGCGAGTTGCAGGTGCTGGAAGGCCGGGTCTGGCTGACCCGTGACGGCCGCATGAACCGCCCGGCCCTGGACGTCTGGCTCGAAGCCGGGGACAGCCTGACCGTGCCCTCGGGCGCCGAACTGGTCCTGGAAGCCTGGCCACAGGCCCGCTTCCAGCTGCTGGTGCCACCCCTGGCCTGCCCGGACGTGCAGCGCCGCCCGGTGACGGTCAACCAGCGCAGTCACGGCCTGGTGATCGCCTGATCATGGCAGGGCCTCGCGCACTGTTGAGCCGTGCGGCCATCGAGGCCCTGCCGGTGCAGGAGAAGACGCACCTGCTGGATCCCCATGCCGTGCGCCAGGCCCGTTTTCTGTCCCCGGCCACCGGGATGGAGCAGCTGGGCTGCCAGCTGATGAGCCTGGCGCCCGGTCGCTCCTCGGCCGAGTACCACCGCCACCTGTACGAGGAGCAGTGCTTCTATGTGCTGAGCGGCGAGGGTCGGGTGCTGATCGAGGACCAGTGGCACCCGCTGCGCACCGGTGACTTCCTGGGCTTCGCGGCCCGGGGCGAGGCGCACAGCATCCACAACAGCGGCAGCGAGCCGCTGCTGATGTTCGCCGCCCGCATCCACCTGGAGCAGGACGTCTGCGACTACCCGCACCAGGGCAAGCGCCTCTACATGAATGGCGAGGAGGAGGTGCTGGTGGCGCTGGCCGAGGTGCGGCGCGCCTAGGCCCCGCGCCATCGCCTGGCGATCAGTACTTGCGGCTGGTTGAGGAGGAGGGCTTCGGCTTGCGTGCCGCCGGCTTCTGTCGCGCCCGCAGCGCCGCCTCCAGGGCCAGCTGCGCCCACGGCCGCATCAGAGCCGGCGACTCCATCGCATCCTCCGGCGGGCTGAAATAGCGCAGCCCAGCCATCTTGCCCTCGCGCTCGTACTCGAAACGCCGGCAGCCGGCGGCCTCGAAGCGGGGGAGGGTCACGTCGTCCGCCTTCAGGAACAGCTGGTCGAAGGCGATGATGGCGATGAAGAGGTCCTCCACATAGATGCCCCAGCCGCCGAACATGCGGCGGCTGCGCAGCGAGCCCAGCGGGGCCAGCAGCTCCAGGGCATGGTCAAGCAGTTCCTTGGACATCGGCCCATGATAGGCGCAAGCGCCACCGCTCTGACGGTCAGGCTGGCAGCAAGGCCTGACCCCGGCTAGGATGCAGGCTTCCTGCCATGCAAGGGTCTTGCCTGTGGATTTGAACGACAAGGTCGCGCTGCGCCGCAAGCTCATCCAGGACCGCCTGGACCTGCCCCATCGCCTCGAACTCGCGGCCGACCTGCAGGAGGTCCTGCGCGTCTGGCTGGTGACGCGCCGCGAGATGACCATCGGTGCCTACTGGCCCATCAAGGGCGAGTTCGATCCGCTGCCGGCGCTCTACCGCTGGAGCGAGGCCCACGAGGACCGTCGCATCGGCCTGCCGGTGGTGGACAAGGCGCACGGCACCCTGCGCTTCCACGTCTGGTACCCGGGCTGCCCCATGGAAGAAGACGCCTACGGCATCCCGAAGCCCAAGGACACCGAGGTCTTCGAGCCCCAGTTGCTGGTCGTGCCCTGCGTGGGCTTCGGGCCTTGCGGCCTGCGGCTGGGCTACGGTGGCGGTTTCATGGACCGGACGCTGGCGGCGCTGAAGCCGCGTCCCGCGACCGTGGGCGTGGGCTATGCCCATGGCTTCCTGCCGCTGCTGAAGGCCGAGCCGCACGACGTGCCCCTGCAGGCCATGATCACCGAGGAAGGCGTGGTCTGGGACGAGCGCGGCTGAACCGGGCGGCCCCCGGGCATGACCGGGGTCAAGCGGCGGCCGCCTGACCGAGAATGCGGGCTTCACAAGAACGCCACCGAGCGCCACCGCGCCCCGCCCAGTCGCCATGAGCCATGCCGCCCAAGACCCCCGCATTGCCTCGCTCTACGCCGAGCACCTCCAGACCTGCCAGGCCCGCGCCGAGCGTGCGCTGAGCCTCAGCGGCCATGAGGCCCTGCTGATCGCCTCGGGCGTCGAGAAGTACGCTTTCCTGGACGACCGCCCCTATCTCTTCCAGCCCAACCCGCACTTCAAGGCCTGGCTGCCGCTCGTGGCTCACCCATACAGCTGGCTGCTGGTGCGCCCGGGCGCGAAGCCACTGCTGGTCTACTACCAGCCCGACGACTACTGGCACGTGCCCCCCGCACCGCCGGCCGGCTACTGGGTGGACCAGGTCGAGCTGCGCGTGATCAGCGAGCCCGAGCAGGCGCTGCAGCACCTGCCGGCGGACATCAGCCGTCTGGCCATCGTCGGCGAGGTCGATGCGGCCCTGCAGCACCTGGTGCCCAACAATCCCGAGGCCCTGGTCCACAGCCTGCACTGGGCCCGCGCGTGCAAGACACCCTATGAGCAGCAATGCCTGCGCGAGGCCTCGCTGATCGGGGCGCGTGCGCATCTGGCGGCGCGTGATGCCTTCCTGGCGGGCGGCTCCGAGGCCGAGATCCACCGTGCCTACCTGATCGCCGCCGGTCACACCGACCGCGACCTGCCCTACAGCAATATCGTGGGCGTCAACGAGCATGCCGCCGTGCTGCACTACCAGTACCAGGACACGGCGCGCCCCGCGCAACACCGGTCCTTGCTGGTGGATGCGGGCGCGCAGGTGGCGGGTTATGCCTCGGACATCACCCGCACCTGGACCCGTGGCGATGCCGGCAGCGCCGAGTTCGACGCGCTGCTCGCCGCCATGGAATCGGCGCAGCTGGCCCTGGTCGACGAGGTCCGGCAGGGCGTGGACTACCGCGAGATCCACCTCAGCACCCACCGCCACATCGCCCGCATCCTGCGCGAGCAGCAGCTGGTGGCCATGAGCGAGGAGGCGATGCTGGCCGAGCGCGTGACCAGCACCTTCTTCCCGCATGGCATCGGTCACTTCCTGGGCCTGCAGGTGCATGACGTGGGCGGATTCATGGCCAGCGAGGCGGGTGGCACGCGGGGCAAGCCGGACGGGCATCCCTATCTGCGCCTGACCCGCGACCTGGCCGCCGGCATGTGCGTGACCATCGAGCCGGGCCTCTACTTCATCCCCACGCTGCTGAACAAGCTGCGCGCCACGCCGGCCGCGAAGGCCGTGGACTGGGCGAAGGTGGAGCGTCTGGCGCGCTTTGGCGGCATCCGCATCGAGGACGACGTGGTGTGCCGTGCCGACGGCGCCCCCGAGAACCTCACGCGCGACGCCTTCGCCGCACTCGCTTGATTCGATCGATCAGGGGATGCCGCGCACGATGTGCGGCCCCAGCAGGCTGCTGAACCACACCGGCAGCTTCTGCCAGGCCCGCACCAGCAGGGCGAACTTGCCGTTGCTGGGGCGGGCGTCGCCCACCGAACCCTTGAAGGAGTGGTACTGCCAGTAGGCCGGATGGGCCGTGGCGCCCCACTGCTGCTTGAACTTGTAGGTGCCGCTGTCCACCGTGCTGCGGCCGAAGTCGAACAAGGGCTGGCCGCGCTGGATGCTGCGCTCCAGCACCCGCCAGTACATCAGCACATTGACGCTGAGGTGGTTGTACTCGCGCAGCGCGCTGGCGCTGGGGATCAGGGTGCAGCCCGGCGCATGCAGCAGGAAGCCCGCGGCCACCGCGCGGCCCTCGTGGCGCAGCACGGCGATCTCGGCCTCGGCGGGGAACTGCGCCAGCATCTGGGCGAAGAGGGCCCGGCCGTAGGGCGGCGTGCCCAGGTCGCGCATATTGCGGGCGAAGACGCGGTAGAACTCGTCCAGCAGCTCCTCGCGCCCGAAGGCCATGCTGAAGCGATCATCGGACAGCGGCTTGCGGATCTGGCTGCGCAGCTTGGACTTGATGCCCTTCTCCCACAGCAGCTCCGGCGTGGCCGGCAGGGGCAGGCGCATGTGGACCTTTTCGGTCACCAGCGCATTGAAGGACGGGTGCTGCAGCTCGCGCTCATGGCGCAGTTCCAGGTGCTTGACATCCAGGCGCCGGGCCAGCTCGACGGCGGCCTCGACCAGCCGGGCTTCGTCCGCGGGGCTGTCAGCCAGCACGCCGCCGGTGTTGAGATAGGGCTGGCTCACCAGGTAGCGCCCGAAGAGGGGGCCGCTCACCAGTTGCAGGGGCAGCACGCCGACGATGGCCTCGCCGCGCGTCAGCCACAGGAAGTGCGGCTCATGGCGCAGGGCCTGCCGCAGGACTGCCGACCACTCCTGGCGCAGATGGAAGCCGTCATAGCCGAAGCGCTGCAGGTATGCATTCCAGCCGGCGGGCGGCTGCGGGGCCTGGTGCAGGGTCGTGTCGGGCATGCGTGGGCGGTGCTGGGGCGCGTTGAAGGGCCCCGCATCCTATGTCATCCCCTGCGGGCGCTGCACCGCCCGACTCAGGGTCCGAGGTGTGCAGACGTAAAAAGGCCGCCGGGCCCGGCCGGGCGCGGCGGCTCAAAACAAAGAGGATTGCTCAGAAGAAAACGCGGGGCTCGCTCAGAAGCGGAAGCCCAGACCCACGCCCACCAGCAGCGGGTCGACCTTGAACTTGCCGACTTCGGTGCCCTTGGAGTAGACCTTGGTGCCGATCTGCACCTTCTTGATGTCCACGTTCAGGTACAGGTTCTTGCTGATCTCGTAGTCGAAGCCGACCTGGAAGGACAGGCCCACGCTGGTGTGCTTGACGCTGGGCGACAGGGCGGTATCCACGGCCGGGATGAATTCCACGTTCGAGAAGATCGTGTAGTTCAGGCCGGCGCCCACGTAGGGACGGAAGGTGTCATTGGGGGCGAAGTGGTACTGCAGGCTCAGGGTGGGCGGCAGGTGCTTCAGGGTACCGATCTCGGTGCCACCGGCCGACAGCGTGTGCTTCTGCGGATAGGTCAGGATCAGCTCAGCGGCCAGGTTGGGGCTGAAGAAGTAGCTGAAGTCGACTTCGGGGATGACCTTGTTGTTGACGCTCAGGTCCAGACCGGTCGTGTCCTTGTTGGCCGAGTCGAGGTTCACGGCACGCACGCGCATCAGCCAGGGGCTCTCGGCGGCCTGGGCGGCAAAGGCGCCGGCGGCCAGGGTGGCGGCGATCAGGGTGCGTGCAACAAGCTTGCTCATCTCAATAGCTCCTTCAAAGAATGGGAACGTTCCCGATGAAGCTATTGGAGAGGCCGCGCGAGGGTTATCCCTTGATGTGACGCAACTCCGGGGGCGCCTTGCCCCCAGGATTCATGTGGACATCAGGACGACTTGATCCGGCGCAAGCTCAGGCGCCCAGACCGAGGCGTTTGCACAACTCCAGCACCAGGCCGCTCTGGTTGAGCGTATAGAAGTGGATGCCCGGGGCGCCGCCGGCGATCAGGCGTTCGCACACCCGCGTGACCACGTCCAGGCCGAAGGCGCGGATGGAGGCGGTGTCGTCCATATAGCCTTCCATCTTCAGCGCGACCCAGCGCGGGATCTCGATGCCGTCACGGGCGGCGAACTGCGCGATGCGGCCGTAGTTGTGGAAGGGCATGATGCCCGGCACGATGGGCGCGGTGACGCCCAGCCGGCGGGCCTCGTCCACGAAGTGGAAGTAGGCGTCCGGGTTGAAGAAGAACTGGGTGATGGCGCCGCTTGCGCCGGCCTTCATCTTGTCCGCGAAGTGCTGGAGGTCCCGTGCGGCATAACGCTGTTGTGGGTGGTACTCCGGATAGGCGGCCACCTCGATCTGCCAGTCCGCGCCTTGCGTCTCGCGGATGAACTGCACCAGCTCGGCGGCATAGCGGAACTCGCCGGCCGTGGCCGTGCCGCTGGGCAGATCGCCTCGCAGGGCCACGACACGGCGGATGTTCTGCGCGCGGTAGGTGGCCAGGATCTCGGCGATGTTCTCGCGGGTCGAGCCCACGCAGGAGAGGTGCGGTGCGGCCTCATGGCCGGCCGCGGCGATCTCGCTGACGGTGGCCAGGGTCTTCTCGCGGGTGGAGCCGCCGGCGCCGTAAGTCACGCTGAAGTAGTGCGGCTGCACGGCGCTCAGCTCCTGCACGACGGTGCGCAGCTTCTCGGTGCCCACGGGCGTGTTGGGAGGGAAGAACTCGAAGCTGACCGGCGGCTTGGCCGGCGTGGTGTTCGTGAGGCTCATGGCGATGCCTTTCCTGTGGCTGTGGGGTGGCCGCTCGTCTTGCGGGCCCACAGAAAGAATTCCGTGTTGCCATCACCGCCGGTGATGGCGCTGCTGAAGTAGCCCTGCACCTGCCAGCCCAGTCCTTGAGCGGCGTTGCGGGCCTGCTGTTCCAGTTGCGGGTACAGCGAAGGGTCCTTGACCAGTCCGCCCCTGGAGAGGGCCTTGGGGCCCAGCTCGAACTGCGGCTTGATCAGGAGCAAGACCTGACCCTCCGCCGCGAGCCAGGGGTCCAGTTGCGCGAAGGCGCCCGTCATGGAGATGAAGCTCAGGTCTCCCACGATCAGCGGGAAGCCGCCGCTCGGCACATGGGAAGTCAGGGCCGAGCCCGCCAGCTCGCGCACATGCAGGCCCTCGAGCGCGGTGACGCGCGCATCGGTCTGCAGGGTCGCATGCAGCTGCCCATGCCCCACGTCCACGCCCACGACACGGGCGGCGCCGTGCTTGAGCAGGCAGTCGGTGAAGCCGCCGGTGCTCTGGCCCATGTCCAGCACCGTGAGGCCTTGCACTGCAATGCCGCTGGCCTGCAGCGCGCCTTCCAGCTTCAGGCCGCCGCGGGAGATGTAGCGCAGCTCCGCGTCGTCCGTCACCGCCAGCACCTCGCGCTCGCCCACGTCCTCGCCCGCCTTCCTCACCTTCGCCCCCGACGCCCGCAGCACCGCGCCCCGCTCGATCAGCCGCTGGGCGGCCGAGCGCGTGGGCGCGAGTTGCAGGGTCATGAGGCGTTGGTCGGCGCGCATTGAGGAAGTTTGGGGTTTGTCGTGGCAGCGTTCGGTGGTGCCGGGCGTAGCGAGCGGACTTCAGGCTAGGCGCGGGAGGATCCGCAGACCGGAACGTAGCGGCGCTACGTGAGGATCTGCGGAGGGGCCCGCAACGACGCATGAAGTTCGCGCAGTAGCCCGCAGAGATCAGTAGCGGTAGGTGTCGGGCTTGTAGGGGCCCTGCTTGGGCACACCGATATACGCCGCCTGCTCCTCCGTCAGCTCCGTCAGCTGCGCATTCAGCGTGGTCAGCTGCAGGCGCGCCACCTTCTCGTCCAGGTGCTTGGGCAGCACATAGACCTTGCCGATGTCGTAGGCGTCGCGGTGGGCGAACAGCTCGATCTGGGCGATGGTCTGGTTGGCGAAGGACGAGCTCATCACATAGCTCGGATGACCCGTGCCGCAGCCCAGGTTCACCAGGCGGCCCTTGGCGAGCAGGATGATGCGCTTGCCGTCGGGGAAGATGACGTGGTCCACCTGCGGCTTGATCTCCTCCCACTGGTACTTCTCCAGCGAGGCGACGTCAATCTCGTTGTCGAAGTGACCGATGTTGCAGACGATGGCGTTGTTCTTCATCGCGGCCATGTGCTCGTGGCGGATGACGTTCTTGTTGCCGGTGGTGGTCACGAAGATGTCGGCCTTGTCGGCGGCGTACTCCATGGTCACGACGCGATAGCCTTCCATCGCGGCCTGCAGCGCGCAGATGGGGTCGATCTCGGTCACCCACACTTGCGCGGACAGGGCGCGCAGGGCCTGTGCCGAGCCCTTGCCCACGTCGCCATAGCCGGCCACCACGGCGATCTTGCCGGCCACCATCACGTCGGTGGCGCGCTTGATGCCGTCCACGAGGGACTCGCGGCAGCCATAGAGGTTGTCGAACTTGCTCTTGGTGACGGAGTCGTTGACGTTGATGGCGCGGAACAGCAGCGTGCCCTTGGCGCTCATCTCCTTCAGGCGGTGCACGCCGGTGGTGGTTTCCTCGGTCACGCCGATGATCTCGGCGCTCTTGCGGGTGTACCAGGTGGGGTCCTGGGCGACCTTGGCCTTGATGGCGGCGAAGAGGATTCGCTCTTCCTCGCTGCCCGGGTTGGCCAGCACGGAGAGGTCCTTCTCGGCCTTCTGGCCCAGGTGCATCAGCAGGGTGGCATCGCCGCCGTCGTCCAGGATCATGTTGGGGCCTTCGCCCGCTTCACCCTTGCCGGCGAATTCGAAGATGCGATGGGTGTAGTCCCAGTAGTCTTCCAGCGTCTCGCCCTTGTAGGCGAAGACGGGCGTGCCGCGCGCGGCCAGGGCGGCCGCGGCATGGTCTTGCGTGGAGAAGATGTTGCAGGACGCCCAGCGCACTTCGGCGCCCAGTGCCTGCAGGGTCTCGACCAGCACGCCGGTCTGGATGGTCATGTGCAGCGAGCCGGCGATGCGTGCGCCCTTGAGGGGCTGGCTGGCGGCGTATTCCTTGCGGATGGCCATCAGCGCGGGCATCTCGTGCTCGGCGATGTTGAGTTCCTTGCGACCCCAGTCAGCGAGGGACAGGTCGGCGATCTTGTAGTTGTCGGTGGCAGCGGCGTTCATGGGCAGGCTCCTTCATGGTCTGAAGCCGCTGACGCCGGGCAGGGGAGGGGTCGAGGAAGACGCGATCACCCAGGCCAGACGGCAGCGGGTGAGCGCGGTTGCAAGAGGTCGGGTCCAGGAGGTGGATCGCTCGACCGGTTCCGAGCCTGGCCTTCAGGCGCCCGTATCAGGCAGTGAAGGTTGCAACGCTCCTCGGATCAGCGCGGATTGTAGGGGCTGCGCGCCGCACGGTGCGTGAATTTGGGCCTGGACGATGCGGCAATTCAGCCTTCGCCCGCACCGTCCTCCAGGCCCAGGAAGCGTGACAGGTGCGCCAGCGCCTGATCCAGTGCTTCTTCGAAAGGCGCGCCACGCGGACGTTCACCGACGAAGCCGGTCTTGCACTGCAGCCGGCCATCGACCACCTTGAGATTGGCCCAGCCGGGCACCTCTTCGCCCCACAGGAGCGGGAGGGCGTAATGGCCCATCTTGCGCCGCGCGGCGGGCGTGTAGGCCTCGAAGCGATAGGGCCAGCCCCAGAACAGCTCGAAGCGGTGGCGGTCCCACACGACCGGGTCGAAGGGTGCCAGCAGGCGCAGCGATTCATGCGGGCGGTGCCGGCGCGCGTGCGGGTCTTCGTCGGCCGGCCAGAACCAGACCTGACCCTCGACCTCGGCATGCGGATAGCGCTGCCGGGCCTTCTTGAGCAGCAGGCGGATCTCGGGCTGCAGATGCGGGGCGCCGTAGCGCAGCAGGGTGCCCAGGTAGCCGAAGCTGCGGGCGGGCAGCGGGGCGTAGAGCTTCAGCACCATGTCCAGCAGCCTCTCGGCGCGGGCCAGGCGGGCGGCTGGGCTGTCGTCCTGGGGCGGGTGCTGGACGGCCTCGTAGACGCGCGTCCCGCTGTCGCGCCGGTGCACGCGCAGCAGGCCGCGGTAATGCATGCCGTCCAGCAGATGCGTCACGCCATTGGACTGCCCGCCCCAGTAGCCGCGCACCTGGCCGTGATCGAACAGGGCCTGGACCTGGGCGGGATGCTGGGGGCCGGCCTCGGTGATATGGGCCAGCAGCTCCTGCGCGCGGGCCTGGGTCTCGCGGTCCCAGGGCTTGCGGGCGGTGCGCGGATGCATCAGCGCCAGGTGCTCGCGCGGCAGGAAGCCGTAGTTGACGAAGCAGTCCTCCTCGACGGCCAGGCGGCGGTAGCGGCTTTCGAGCTCGCCGGCGCGGTAGTCCTTGACCCGCCAGGCCAGGATCAGGTCCTGGGCCCGCGCCGGCGCGCGCATGGGGTCGGCCTGCACAAAGCCCAGGCGGCGGATGGCCTGGGGCAGGGTGGTGGGCGCGAAGAGGCTGCGCGCGATGGCGTAGCGGCGGAGTTGCTCGAGGCTGGGCGGGCGGGTACGGCTCACGGTGGGCGGCAGGGGCATCGGTCAGGATGACCGGCAGCTTGCCTGGAGGCTGTGATTTTGTACAGTGCCGTTTGCCCGGCTTCAGCGTCCGCCGCGCAGGGCCTGGCGCTGCTCGTCGGTGTCCATCTGCATCTCGTAGCTGAAGAAGCGGTTCCGGCCGTAGGCCTTGGCGTTGTAGAGCGCGTCGTCGGCACGCATGAGCAGACCTTCGGCGTTCGTCGTTTCGTCGGGAATGCAAGTGGTGATGCCGCCCGAGAGCGTGATGTGGCTGGCGATGGGCGAATCCGGATGGGGCAGCTGCCCCTGTGCCAGCGTGCGCAGCAGGGCGCGGGCGTAGGTCATGGCGCCGGAGCGCGGCGTGTTGGGCAGCAGCAGGGCGAACTCCTCGCCGCCGTAGCGGGCCGCGCAGTCGGCAGGGCGGCGGCAGAGGTCCTTCAGCAGCCGGGCCACATGGCGCAGGCACTGGTCGCCCTCCACATGGCCCAGGGCGTCGTTGTAGCGCTTGAAGTGGTCGACGTCGCACAGCATCAGCGTCAGGGGCTGGCCGCTGCGCCGAGCCGCGGCGATCTCCTGCTGCAGCCGCGCGTCCAGGCCGCGGCGGTTCATCAGCCCGGTCAGTGAATCGACCTGGCTGAGCTCATGCAGCTGCGCATTGGCCTGGCGCAGCTCCTCGGAGACCGAGACCAGGCGCTGGCGCATGTGCGAGAGCCGCTGCATCGCCCGCAGCTTGGCGTGCAGGATCATGGGCGTGACGGGCTTGACGAGGTAGTCGTCCCCGCCGGCCTCAATGCCCTTCCAGACATTGGCATCCTGGCTGTGCTGCGAGAGGAAGATGATGGGCGTCCAGCCGCCGGGTTCGGCGCTGCGCATGGCGCGGGCGGCCCAGTAGCCGTCCTTCTCGGGCATCTCCACATCCAGCAGGACCAGGTCCGGCCGGTAGCGTTCGAAGAGCTGCAGGCCCCAGTCGGCGCTGGCGGCCTCCAGGACGCGGTGGCCGGCACGGTCCAGCTCCGCGGCCAGGGCGACCCGGGTGGCATTCTGGTCGTCGACGATCAGGATGGTCAGGGGGGCGGCTTGGAAGTGCGTGCTCATGAGGCGATTGCCGGCGGAGGCAGGTCACTAGAGTAGCGCCACTACGGTCCGGCTGCCATGGGATGCCCACAAGCCTGATGCAGTCGCGGCGAAGGGGGGTCCAAAGCCGTGAATCCTGCACGAGGCGGCCTCTGTTCAATCGCCGCTGCAGGCGTAGCATGGGCCGAGGTCCGTGGGGCGCTTGCAGGCGCCGCTCGAGCCCCGGGCATGCCCCTGGCTGCACCAGGCCGGCATGCCCGCCGTACAAGCCCGACCGCCCCGGCGGTCTTAGCGGACAGGGCCCGACCCTGCTGAGCCCATGACGGAAACCACGCAACTGGAAGCCAAGGTGCTGCTGCTGGAGCATGAGCCCGAGCAGTACCGGCGCCTGTCTGACTTCTGTGCCCAGGTCGGTCTGGTCGCCCTGCCGCGCTCCGCGGGAGATGCGCTGCCGACGCTGTCCCAGCACAAGGACCTCGGCGGCGTGCTGCTGGCCGAGAACCTGCCCTGCGAGGGACCCGACGGCCTGACCCTGGCGCGTGCCATCCACAAGCTGCGGCCCGAGCTGCCCATCTTCCTGCGCCGCACCAGCGAGCGCCCGCTGAGCCCGGAGGAACAGGGCACGCTGCGCCACGAGTGGCGCTCCGGCGAGATGGAGCCCCTGCGCGAGGCGGTGGAACGCGCCATCTTCAGCCTGCGCTACCCGACCAGCCTGGTCAACGGCATCGTGCAGCTGACCTGCTCGGCGCTGGGCTCCATGTTTCCCAATGCGCTGGTGACGGCGGAGTCGCCGTATGTCGTGCACGACCGCATCATTCATGGCGAGGTGTCCACGCTGATCGCCATCGAGAGCACCTGGTGCCGCGGCTACATGATGCTGCAGACCGAGGAGAGCGCCCTTCGCCAGGGCCTGATCCAGGGTTTCGGCTACGAGGGCGTGGGCGGTGACCTCAACTTCCGCGAGCTCAACAACATGCTGGGCGAGACCACCAACCTGATCTGGGGTGCCTTCAAGAACCGCTACATCCCGCCCAAGGCCTTTGCCAACCAGCAGACGCAGGTGCCCATCGTGATCAACCACGAGCACAAGTACATCTCCTTCGGCTCGCAGGATCCGCAGCTGTGCATCCGCTACCAGCTCTCCGACCCCAAGCGGCCGGGCCTGCCGCCCCTGATGATCGTGCAGCGCTTCATCTTCAACCTGCATTGGTCGCCCGAAGAGTTCGCCGAGTTCGACAGCGCCCCGCCCGACGTGGCGCCTACGGGCGAGCTGGAACTCTTCTGACCGACCCTGCCGAACAACGCGACCGAACGAAGTTCCCGAGGAGACCCCCGATATGGCTCACATTCTCGTGGTGGACGATTCCAGCACCATGCGAGAGATCGTCGCCAGCTTCCTGAGCAAGAACGGCTTCGAGGTGGCTGTGGCTACTGACGGCCGCGATGGCCTGCACCAGCTGCAGAAGGACCCCGGCATCAAGCTGGTGGTCAGCGACGTCAATATGCCCAATATGGACGGCCTGACCATGGCCGAGAAGATACGCACCGAGCTGGGCAACAAGCAGGTGCGCATCGTGATGCTGACCACGGAAGACAACCAGAACATGCGCGAGCGCGGCAAGGCCATCGGCGTGACCGGCTGGATCGTCAAGCCCTTCAAGGGCGAGGCGGTGCTGGGGCCGTTCAGGAAGCTGTGCGGGATGGCGTGAGGGCGTTTCAATCCTTGCAGGAAAAAAGCCGCCCGAGGGCGGCTTTTGCTTGAAGAGGAAACCTTGCAGCCTTATCGGACCGTTGGTCTCTGCTCACGTTGCTGCGCAACATGAGCATCGCCCGCGAACCGATGCCTCGCTCGCGCGAGGTGGGCTTACAGCCCCGCTGCAGCACGCAGTGCTGCAGCCTTATCGGCCCGTTGGTCTCTGCTCACGTTGCTGCGCAACATGAGCATCGCCCGCGAACCGATGCCTCGCTCGCGCGAGGTGGGCTTACAGCCCTGCTGCAGCACGCAGTGCTGCAGCCTTATCGGTTCGCTCCCAGGTGAATTCCGGCTCTTCGCGGCCGAAGTGACCATAGGCCGCGGTCTTGGAGTAGATCGGGCGCAGCAGGTCCAGCATCTGGATGATGCCCTTGGGGCGCAGGTCGAAGTGCTCCTGGACGAGCTTGGCGATCTGCTCGTCGGGGATGACGCCGGTGCCTTCGGTGTAGACCGTGACGTTCATCGGGCGGGCCACGCCGATGGCGTAGGCGACCTGGATCTGGCACTGGCGAGCCAGGCCGGCGGCCACGATGTTCTTGGCCACGTAACGGGCGGCATAGGCGGCCGAGCGGTCGACCTTCGTCGGGTCCTTGCCCGAGAAGGCGCCACCGCCGTGCGGGCAGGCACCGCCGTAGGTGTCGACGATGATCTTGCGGCCGGTGAGGCCGCAGTCGCCCTGCGGGCCGCCGATGACGAAGCGGCCGGTCGGGTTGACCAGGTACTTGGTCTCCTGCAGCCATTCCTTGGGCAGCACGGGCTTGATGATCTCCTCGATGACGGCCTCGTAGAACTCGGGCTTCATCTTGTCGCCCAGGCTCATCTCGGGGGCGTGCTGGGTGGAGAGCACCACGGTGTCGATGCTGTGCGGCTTGCCGTCGACATAGCGCATCGTGACCTGGCTCTTGGCGTCCGGGCGCAGGAAGGGCAGGCGGCCGTCCTTGCGCAGCTGGGCCTGGCGCTCCACGAGGCGGTGGGCGTAGTAGATGGGCGCGGGCATCAGCTCGGGCGTCTCGTCGCAGGCGTAGCCGAACATCAGGCCCTGGTCGCCGGCGCCAGTGTTCAGGTGGTCGTCGCTGGCATGGTCTACGCCCTGGGCGATGTCATTGGACTGCTTGTCGTAGGCGACCAGCACGGCGCAGCCCTTGTAGTCAATGCCGTACTCGGTGTTGTCGTAGCCGATGCGCTTGATGGTGTCCCGCGCGACCTGGATGTAGTCGACATGGGCGTTGGTGGTGATCTCGCCCGCCAGCACCACGAGGCCCGTGTTGCAGAGGGTCTCTGCCGCTACGCGCGAACGGGGATCCTGGGTGAAGATGGCATCGAGGATCGCGTCTGAGATCTGGTCCGCGACCTTGTCGGGGTGGCCTTCCGAGACCGACTCCGAAGTGAAGAGAAAATCGCTGTTCGCCACGTTTTTAAACTCCAGTGTGTTAGTCCATCGGCGTTGCCGTGCTGGTGGAGTCAGGCGGCGAACGCTTTAGCGGCATTTGTGGAGCCTTTCAGCCCGGCGGCCCAGGTGATCTCTCGATCCGGACCGCATCGCCCCGCAAGTTGTCCAAGTTAACTCGGCGATCTGTTCATTATAGAAACATGCTCCTGCTGCGCTTGCTGTCTCGGTGTCCCCTGTGGTTTTTGCACGGCCTGGGCGCCTGCGTGGGCTGGCTCAGCTGGCTGCTGAGCCCGTCCTACCGCCGCCGCATCCGCGAGCACCGGGCGCTGGCGGGCCTGCGGGGCTGGCAGGGCATGGGCGCGGTGGCGGAGGCGGGTCGCATGCTCGCCGAGCTGCCGTGGCTGTGGCTGCGGCCCGCGGATCGCCCACTGGGCACCCGTGTGCGATGGGAGGGCGATGAGCACATCCGTGCCCTGCCGCCGGGCCGCGGCCTGCTCTTCCTCACGCCGCACATGGGCTGCTTCGAGGTCACGGCCCAGGCCTATGCCGAGCAGTTCGCTGCCAGCCACGGCGCCATCACCGTGCTCTACCGCCCAGCGCGCAAGGCCTGGATGCGCGGCATCGTCGCGGCCTCGCGCCAGCGGCCGGGCCTGGAGGCGGCGCCGGCCACGCTGTCCGGCGTGCGCCAGATGCTGCGCGCCCTGCGCCAGGGCCAGACCGTGGGCCTGCTGCCGGACCAGGTGCCGCCGCTGGGACAGGGCGTCTGGGCGCCCTTCTTCGGCAAGCCGGCCTACACCATGACCCTCGCCCAGCGTCTGGCCCTGCAGACCGGCGCCAGCGTGCTGCTGGCCTGGGGTGAGCGTCTCTCCTGGGGGCGAGGCTATGTGGTGCATGTGCGACCCGGTCCGCAAATCCCGGCCGATTCCAGTCCAGAATGCGCGGCCGAGCTCATCAACCAGTCCATGCAAGCCTTGATCCTGGAAGCGCCCGACCAATACCTCTGGGGCTACAACCGCTACAAGTCGCCCCGCGAAGGCGGGCTCGAATGAGTGCGCGCCTGCTGATCGGCCTGCTGTGGCTGCTGCATTTCCTGCCGCTGGGCTTGCTGGCCGCCCTGGGCCGCGGCCTGGGCCGGCTGCTGTGGTGGCTGGCCGGGAGCCGGCGTCGCATCGCCCTCAAGAACCTGGAGCTGTGCTTTCCCGAGCTGGCGGCGGCCGAGCGCGAGGCCCTGGCCCGCGAGCACTTCGCCATGGTGGGGCGCAGCCTGCTGGAGCGCGGCCTGCTGTGGTTCGCCTCGCCCGAGCGCCTGCAGCGGCTGATCCGCATCAAGGGCAACATCCGCCTGGCCGAGCAGACCCCCGGTGCCATGATGTGGCTGCTGCCGCATTTCGTGGGCCTGGAATGGGTGGGCCCGGCCCTGATGCTCAACCAGAAGCGGCCCGGCGTGGACGTCTACCAGCCGCAGAGCAACGCCGTGCTTGACGCCCGCATCCTGGCCGGGCGCTCGCGCTTCGGGACCACGGCCTTCGTCGACCGGCATGACGGCATCCGCCCCGTGCTGCGCCTGATCAAGCAGGGCTATGCCTTCCTCAATGCCCCCGACCTGGACCATGGCGAGAAGGACTCCGCCTTCGTGCCCTTCTTCGGCGTGCCGGCCTGCACACTGCTCGCCCCGGCCCGCATGGCGGCCAGCCAGGGCATGGTGGTGCAGCCCCTGGTGGTGACCATGTTGCCGGGCGGGCAGGGCTATGAGGTCGAGGCCTGCGAGCCCATCCCGGGCTACCCGAGCGAGGACCCGCTGGCGGACGCGCACACCGTCAATGCCTGGCTGGAGGCCCGCGTGCGGCGCCATCCGGCCCAGTACTTCTGGGTCCACAAGCGCTTCAAGACGCGCCCGGCCGGCGAGCCGCCCGTCTACTGACGCCTGATAATGGCCGCATGAAGCTGCGATTCACCAAGATGCAGGGCGCCGGCAATGACTTCGTGGTCATCGACGCCACCCGCGAGCCCCTGGGCCTGAGCCCCGAGCAGATCCGCCACCTGGGCGACCGCCGCTTCGGCGTGGGCTGCGATCAGATCCTGGTGATCGAGTCCAGCAATGAGCCCGGCGTGGACTTCCGCTACCGCATCTTCAACAACACCGGCGACGAGGTCGAGCACTGCGGCAATGGCGCACGCTGCTTCGTGCGCTACGTGTCCGAGAAGGGCCTGTCCGACAAGCGCAGCGTCAAGGTGCGCACCGTCAACCGGCTGCTCGAGCTGCATCTGCGCGACGACGGCCGGGTCAGCGTGGACATGGGGGCACCGGCCTTCGACCACCCCTCGCTGCCCTTCGACCCCGCGGGCCTTGTGGCGCGCAAGGAAGGGCAGGGCGAGCTGTGGTCCCTGCCCTTGGCCGACGGCGACGCCTGCGAGGTGGCCGTCCTGTCCATGGGCAATCCTCATGCGGTGCAGCGCGTGGCAGACGTCGACCACGCCCCCGTGTCCCAGCGCGGCCCGCAGGTCGAGGGCCATGTCGCCTTCGCGCGCCGCGTCAACGCCGGCTTCCTGCAGGTCATCGACCGCGGCCATGTGAAGTTGCGCGTCTATGAGCGCGATGCGGGCGAGACGCTGACCTGCGGCACCGGCGCCTGCGCGGCCGTGGTGGCCGGCATCCGCCTGGGCTGGCTGGACGAAGCCGTGGAAGTGCAGACGCGCGGCGGCCAGCTGCGCATCGAATGGGCCGGCCTGAGCCAGGGCCCGCAGGCCCCGGTCTGGATGACCGGCCCGGCCGAGACCGTGTTTGAAGGAGAGATCTCGCTGTGAGCACCCAAGACGACGCCCCGCAGGGCCTGACCGAGCAGGACCTCGCCCAGTACCTGCTGCGCAACCCCGGCTTCTTCCAGCGCCACGCCGAGCTGCTGGCCAGCGTGCAGCTGAGCCATCCGCACGGTCAGCGGGCGGTGAGCCTGCAGGAGCGCCAGGCCGAGATGCTGCGCGAGAAGATCAAGGGGCTGGAGCACAAGCTCATCGAGATGATCCGCAACGGCCAGGAGAACGTTGCCATTGCCGACCGCCTGCACGCCTGGACCCTGAGCCTGATGCTCACGGCAGACGCGGCCGCCCTGCCCGAGGTGCTGCTGCGCGAGCTGCGTCATCACTTCCTGATTCCCGCCGCGGGCCTGCGGCTGTGGGGCCTGGACGCCGCCCATGCCGCGGCCGACTACGCCCAGCCCGTCACCGAGGACCTGCGCAGCTTTGCCGCCAGCCTGGCCCAGCCCTATTGCGGCGTGAACAGCGGTTTCGAGGCCGTGCGCTGGCTGGGCGACGAGGCGGCCATCGCCTCGCTGGCCCTGATCCCTCTGCGCCGTGGCCTCGCCGCCGAACCCTTCGGCCTGCTGCTGCTGGGCTCGCCAGACCCGACGCGCTACACGGCCGAAATGGGCACCGAGTTCCTGCAGCGCATCGGCGAGCTCGCCGGCGCTGCCCTGACGCGGCTGCTGCCGGATGGACAGGCCGGCGCCTGAACCTCCAGCGCCGGTGCCGCTGCCGCTGACGCAGCAGCGCTACCTGGAACACCTTCGCGTGGAGCGCCGGCTGGCGCTGCGCACGCTGGTCCTTTACGAACAGGCCCTGCGCCGCCTGTGCCAGCTGGCCGATGAGGCGGGGGTGGCGTTGGAGCGCGTCAGCGTCCAGCAGGTGCGACGCTGGGTCGCGCGTCTGCATGGGCAAGACCTGTCCCCGCGCAGCCTGGCCCTGATGATGTCGGCCTGGCGCAGCTGGTACCGCTGGATGGGCCGCCAGGGCCTGGTCGAACTCAACCCGGTGGACGGCCTGCGCGCCCCCAAGGGCAGCAAGCTGCTGCCCAAGGCCCTGGCGGTGGATGACGCGGTGCAGCTGGCGTCCTACCGCGATGAGTCCGCGGACCCGGTGCGCGAGGCCTGTGACACGGCCCTCGTGGAGCTGCTCTACAGCTGCGGTCTGCGCGTCGGCGAGCTGGTGGGCCTGGACGTGGTGCCGGGCGCGAGCGCCCGCGGCTGGCTGGACCTGGACGGCGCCGAGGCGCATGTGCTGGGCAAGGGCAGCAAGCAGCGCATCGTGCCCATTGGCAGCGCCGCGCTCGCGGCTGTGCGCGGCTGGCTGCTGTGCCGCGGGGAATGGCTGGCCGCCGGCAGCACCGAGACGGCCCTCTTCATCGGCCCGCGCGGGGGGCGCATGGGGGCCACCCAGGTGCGCCAGCGCCTGGGCCGGCGTGCCCTGGCGGCAGGGTCGCCCAGCCACGTGCACCCGCACATGCTGCGGCATTCCTTCGCCTCCCACGTCCTGCAGTCCAGCGGGGACCTGCGCGCGGTGCAGGACCTGCTGGGCCACGCCAACATCAGCACCACCCAGGTCTATACCAAGCTGGACTTCCAGCACCTGGCCAAGGTCTATGATGCCGCCCACCCCCGGGCGCGCAAGCGTTGAACGGGCCGCCCCGCCCGCCGCCCGGGCTGCCGACGGGGCCCTTCCCCTGTGATCCAGCTCCTGCAAGACCATGCTCAAACCGCGTCCGCTTTTCTGTGCCCTGACCGCTGCCGGCCTGATGGGGGCCTTGCCCATGGCACTGCCCGGCGCGCTGGCCGCGGAGCCCCGTGCGGGCGAGCCTCTGCTGCGCCCGGCCCTGTCGAGGCCCGTGGCCTGGGAGTTCAACTGGACCTCGCTGAAGGCGTCGGACGGCTCGCCGATCACCCTGCTCGGCGGCTCGGCCATGCTGGCCGTCAATGAAGACTGGGGGCTGGGCCCCACCGTCTATGGCGCCGCAAAGGGCGACTTCGGCGGGCTCTTCGTCTTTGGCGTGACGGGCCAGCGCCGTTGGCGCCTGGGCTCGAACACCCATCTGGCGGCCAGCCTTTTCGCCGGCGGCGGCGGCGGACGCTCCTCGGACATCGTCCGTTTCGGCGGCGGCCTCATGCTGCGACCGGAGCTCTCGGTGCGCACTGAATTCGGCCGCTGGTATGTGGGCGCGGGGGTGTCCCACCTGCGTTTCACCAGCGGCAATCTGCGGGGCAGCCAGATCAGCCTCTCCTTTGGCCGCATGGGCCTGTTCGACGGCTTCGACGCCACCGGTGAAGGCGGCACCGGCGCCATGGGCATGCGCTCGGGCCTGGGTTTCGATGAGGTATCCCTCAGCAGCACGGTCTACAGCCCTTCCGCCGGCCAGAAGAGCCGCTCCGGGCGGGCCCTGGACTCGCGGCTGGGCCTCGTGGGCGCAGATTTGCGGCAGTACTTCACCCCCGGATCCTGGCTGGGGCTGGAAGCCAGTGGCGCGGCCAAGGGCGGGATCGACGGCTACATGGAAGTGCTTGGCACGGCCGGGCAGGACTGGGCGCTGGGACACACGGGGCTGCGGGTCGGCGGCCATGTGGCGCTGGGCCTGGCCGGCGGCGGCGACATGGCCACCGGCAGCGGCTGGATCTGGCGGGCAGGCCCCAATCTGCGCTGGCAGAGCCCGTGGGGGCCGGCCCTGCGGGTCGAGGCGGGCAAGGTGTGGTCCCGCGGCGCCTTCTCGGCGCCCTTCGTCCGCGCGAGCCTGTCCATGCCGCTGGAGCCCATGGCTCGGCGCGGGGAGCCCGATGCCATGCTGCAGGGCGCCGTCCGTGAGCAGACGCTCTTTGCCTCGGTGCAGCGCGTCCGCGATGTCCAGTTCAAGGATGGCAGCCGGGAAGGCATGACGCAGCAGGGCCTGCTGGTGACGCGAGCGCTGGGGCAGCATGTCTATGCGGCCGCTGCAGCAGGGGCCGCCGTCCAGGGCAAGGCCGGCGCCTATGCCTATGGGCTGTTCGGCCTGGGCCTGCGCAGCGACCTGCTCATGGGCAGCGGCTGGCGTGTCGGCGGTGAGATGCTGATCGGGGCTGGCGGCGGCGGCGGCGTGGGCCTGGGGGGCGGCGCCCTGCGCCAGTCCGAAGCCTGGCTGCAATGGCAGGGTCAGGAAGACTACAAGCCGCTGCGGGTGCGGATCGGCCTCGGCAAGTGGCAGGACCTGCGGGGTCGCGGCGAGGGCAGCACGCAGCTCAACCTGGCACTGGGCTATGCCTGGGGGACTCTGTAAGGCGCAGTCGAGCAGGCGCGACAATACGCGCCATGAAAGTCATTCGTCTGAGAGCCGGCAAGGAGCGTTCGCTGCTGCGCCGTCATCCCTGGGTCTTCCAGGGTTCCGTGGAAAAGGGCAAGGCCGACGCCGGTGAAACCGTGCGGGTGGAGTCCGACAGCGGGCAATTCCTGTGCTGGGCGTCCTTCAGCCCCAGCTCCATGATCCGGGTGCGGGCGTGGAGCTTCGACGAGTCCGAGCGCGTCGACGCCGAATTCTTCGACCGCCGTGTGCGCCGTGCCATCGCCGTGCGCGAGCGCATGCCCATCGTCTCCAACGCCCGGCGACTGATCCATGGCGAGGCCGATGGCCTGCCGGGGCTGATCGTCGATCGCTACGACGACACCCTCGTCGCCCAGTTCCTCTCCGCCGGCACCGAACGCTGGAAGCAGACCATCGCCGACAGCCTGGTAGCCGCCACCGGCCTGAGCCGCCTCTACGAACGCTCGGATTCCGGGGTGCGCCAGCTGGAAGGCCTGCCGCCCGTGACCGGCTGGCTGCGTGGCGACGGCCACACCGAGCTGACCATCGAGGAGCATGAATGGAAGCTCACACTGGACGTTCAGGAAGGCCACAAGACCGGCTACTACCTGGACCAGCGTGACAACCGCAAGAAGTTCGCCGAGACCGTACGCCAGTACGGCCTGCAGCGCGTGCTGAACTGCTACTGCTACACCGGCGGCTTCTCGGTGGCGGCGCTGGCTGGCGGCGCGGCCGAGGTGACCAGCGTGGACTCCTCCGGCCCGGCCCTGGCCCGTGCCAATGCCCACGTGACGCTCAACGGCTTCGACCCCGCCCGCCATACGGCTCTGGACGCCGACGTCAACCAGACCCTGCGCGACTTCATCAAGCAAGGCCGGACCTTCGACGCCATCGTGCTGGACCCGCCCAAGTTCGCGCCCACCGCCGCTCATGCCGAGCGCGCCGCCCGCGCCTACAAGGACATCAACCGCCTGGCCTTCAAGCTGCTGGAGCCCGGTGGCGTGCTCTTCACCTTCTCCTGCTCCGGCGGGGTGGGGCCCGAGCTCTTCCACAAGATCGTGGCGGGGGCGGGCATGGATGCAGGGGTGGATGGCTTCATCCTGGACCGCGTGGGCGCCACACCGGACCATCCGCAGACCATCTGCTTCCCGGAAGGGGAGTACCTGAAGGGACTGTTGCTGCTGAAGCGATGAAACAGGGCTTCTCAGGGTGTGCCCTATAGAGGGGACAAGACGCTTCGAGGTATACCTCCGACCTCGCGCCCAAAGATGGCAAATCCGTGAACTTCGTCACGGCAGTCCAAGCCATCCGGCAGTGCCCCGGGCGCGCAGTTCAACGAGGGAAATTCAATGAAAGTCTTGTCTTCTCTGGCGCTGGCGCTGCTGAGCGCCGGTGCCCTGTCTTCGGCCCAGGCCAGCACCGCCATCACGAACTTCGGCAAGGACCTGGTGCCCTTCACCGGCAACACCAGCGCGCCCGCTGACTGGCGCTTCCTGCCTGGCCAGAGCTTCAACGGCGTCGCCGGCGCCCTGGATGGCGTGGCCATGCTCAGCTTCCAGACCAAGGACGGCAACTCCTACGCCTGCTCCGGCTCCCTGCTGGCGGGTGGCCAGTACGTGCTGACGGCCGCTCACTGCGCCGACGACTTCGTCAAGATGAAGGTCGACTTCGGTTGGGCCGGCGGCGCCTCCACGGTGTCGCGCAGCGTGGCCGTCGGCAATGCCATCGTGCATTCCGGCTGGACCGGTGACCTGGACACGGGCGCCGACATCGCCCTGCTGCGCCTGGACGAGGCCGTCACCACCATCAAGGGCTACAAGCTCAGCAACACGCTGGACATCGGCAAGGACATCCTGGTGGCCGGCTACGGCACCACCCAGAAGGCGGACGTCAACTCGCCCACCAACTGGAACGACTGGATGTACGGCCACTACGCCTGGAACAAGATCGACGTCGACAGCAAGACCTTCAACAAGGCCGTTGGCGACGCCATCCCCGGCTGGTACGACCCCGACTACTACAAGTTCGGCATGACCTATATGTCGGACTTCGACAGCGGCTCCGAAGGCAACAACACCCTGCAGATCCTGGCAGACGCCGTCGGGACCTCGCTGTGGAGCAGCGACACCGGCCACGGCACGGATGAAGGCCTGATCGCCGGCGGCGACTCCGGTGGCGGCGACTTCGTCTGGGACGGTACCCAGTTCCTGCTGACCGGCGTGCACAGCTGGGGCTGGCAGGCCTGCCAGAGCTTCGGCCTGAGCTGTGATGCCGCCAAGAAGAACGGCTCCAGCTACGGTGACCTGTCCGGTTCCACCGCCGTCTACTCGCACCTCGCCTGGATCAATGCCCAGATGGGCATTCCCGAGCCCGGCAGCGCCGCCCTGGCCCTGCTGGCCCTGTTCGGCCTGGGCGCCGTGCGCCGCCGCCCGCGTGCCTGAGCGCCTGCTCGCCTCGCATCGAAACGGCCCCTCGGGGCCGTTTTTCGTTGTGGGCCAGGCTGGGCGCCGACGCCGCCGCGCTGTGCGGCCTCAGCCGGCCGGCAGATGCAGGCGCGGCGAGAACTTCGCCCGGTGCACGCTGAAGAAGGCCTTCACGTTGCGCACATTGCTGTCAGCGCCATAGAAGGTCTGGACCAGCTGGTGATACGCCGCCATGTCCGGCACCTGGATGACCAGCACGAAGTCCGGCCCGGGCGACACCTGGTAGCACTGCTGCACCTCCGCGCGGGCCACCGCCAGGGCCTGGAAGGCCGAGAGGGCTTCGGCCGTCTGGCGCTCCAGCGTGATCTCGACAATGGCGATGAGGCCTGCGCCCAGGAGCTCCGGGCTGAGGATGGCCACCTGCTGCTCGATCACCCCCAGCTCGCGCAGGCGCTTCACCCGGCGCAGACAGGTGGCCGGCGACACGGCCGCCCGTCGCGCCAGGTCCAGGTTGGAGAGCGAGGCGTCGTCCTGCAGCACCCCCAGGATGCGGTGATCGGTGGCGTCGAGATGAATCAAGATTTCATTGGTGAGTGATTTTTGAACAATTTCATCTTATCTTTTGATGGATGAAATTTATAGCCAAAATGGCTTGAAATTTGACTGCACATGCCGAGGATGCCCTCCTAGGATTCGCACCCATCGCAGCCCATGGGGCTGATCCAGAGGAGGTTTCATCCATGTGTGGCATCGTCGGCGCCGTTTCGCAGCGCAATATCGTCCCCATCCTGATCGAGGGCCTGAAGCGCCTGGAATACCGCGGCTATGACTCCTGCGGCGTGGCCGTGCACCAGGACGGCGAGCTGCGCCGTGCGCGCAGCACCTCGCGCGTGGCCGAGCTGCACAGCCAGACCGCCGAGGACGGCATCGCCTCCGGCACCGGCATCGCCCATACCCGCTGGGCCACGCACGGCGTGCCGGCGGTGCACAACGCCCACCCGCATTTCTCGCACGGCGCCCATGCCGCACAGGGCGCGGCCGGCCGTATCGCCCTGGTCCACAACGGCATCATCGAGAACCACGATGAGCTGCGCGCCGAGCTCAAGGCCCGCGGCTACACCTTCCACAGCCAGACCGACACCGAGGTCATCGCCCACCTGATCGACCACCTCTACCAGGGCGACCTGCTGGTGGCCGTGCAGCAGGCCGTGCAGCGACTCAAGGGGGCCTACGCCATCGCCGTGTTCAGCCGCGACGAGCCGCACCGCGTGGTCGGCGCCCGCGAGGGCTCGCCCCTGGTGCTGGGCGTGGGCACGGAAGCAGGGCAGGGCGAGTTCTTCCTGGCCTCCGATGCCATGGCGCTGGCCGGCGTCACCGACCAGATCGTCTACCTGGAAGAGGGGGACGTGGTGGACATGCAGCTGGGCCGCTACTGGATCACCCAGCGCCTGGCCGACAGTGAGCGCTTCGAGACCGTGCAGCGCGAAGTCCGCACTGTGCATGCGCACAGTGGCGCGGCCGAGCTGGGCCCCTATCGCCACTACATGCAGAAGGAGATCTTCGAGCAGCCCGTGGCCATCGCCAACACCCTGGACGCCGTGACGGGCATCAGCCCCGAGATCTTCGGTGACGGTGCCTACCGCGCCTTCAAGGAGATCGACTCCGTGCTGATCCTGGCCTGCGGCACCAGCTTCTATGCGGGCTCCACCGCGAAGTACTGGTTGGAGAGCATTGCCAAGATCCCGACCAGCGTGGAGATCGCCAGCGAGTACCGCTACCGCGACAGCGTGCCCAATCCGCGCACCCTGGTCGTCACCATCAGCCAGAGCGGCGAGACCGCCGACACCCTGGCCGCGCTGAAGCATGCGCGTGCGCAGGGCATGACGCACACCCTGACCGTCTGCAACGTTTCCACCAGCGCCATGGTGCGCGAGTGCGAGATGGCCTTCATCACCCGTGCCGGCGCCGAAATCGGCGTGGCGTCGACCAAGGCCTTCACCACGCAGCTGGTCGGTCTCTTCCTGCTGACCCTGGCCCTGGCCCAGACCCGCGGCCATCTGAGCGAGGCCCAGGAGGCCGAGCACCTCAAGGCCCTGCGCCACCTGCCCGTGGCCGTGCAGGCTGTGGTGGCCCTGGAGCCCCAGGTCATCGCCTGGAGCGAGGAGTTCGCCCGCAAGGAGAACGCCCTGTTCCTGGGTCGCGGCCTGCACTACCCCATCGCCCTGGAAGGCGCGCTGAAGCTCAAGGAGATCAGCTACATCCATGCCGAGGCCTATCCGGCCGGCGAGCTCAAGCACGGCCCCCTGGCCCTGGTGACGGCCGAGATGCCTGTGGTCACCGTGGCCCCCAACGACGCGCTGCTGGAGAAGCTCAAGAGCAATATGCAGGAAGTGCGCGCCCGCGGCGGCGAGCTCTTCGTCTTTGCCGACAGCGACACCCGGATCGAGAGCGAGCAGGGCCTGCACGTGATCCGCATGCCCGAGCACTACGGCGCCCTGAGCCCCATCCTGCATGTGATTCCGCTGCAGCTGCTGGCCTATCACACCGCCTGCGCGCGTGGCACGGACGTGGACAAGCCGCGGAATCTGGCGAAGAGTGTGACGGTGGAGTAACGCTGAAAGTAAGCGGGCATGTGACTCCAACAAATAAAGTCCGTCGGGCCCAAATAGAGCCCGTCGGACGGCTCCCACATCTTGAGATCGGTGCCAGCCAAGAGGCTCGGGGACCCATTGCGGTCAGGAGCGAACATTGCAGAGCGACGCCTGGGGGCAGCGCTCAAATGCCGGGCAAGAATTGATGACGATCCACCTGACCTGCAACCCGTTGGGCTGCAACCATTCGGTGATTCCAGGTCCACCTAGACACTCGGAACGATGGTCCGACGCGCATGGAACTTCGAGGTCGCCCGCGCGAAGGTTGGTCGCGACTGATGTCAACAAGGCCTCTCAATCTGCAGCATGATTGAAACCGTTGTGCGCCTAACTGGCCCCGATATCTGTCGCGATGGCGGCTCGCTGGGCATGTCCTTCGAAAGCGCATCGGGCGAGGAACTTGCGTTGCTCTTCCCGGTAGACATGGTGGCTACCGAGAACCAGCGCTTCGTCCGCCTGGGCTACAAGACTCCGCTTCTCCAGAGCTATGACCGTAAGTCCGTGGTCAGTCCGATTACTGGACTCGAACGGGTTGAAGTCGAGCAAGTCAGTCCAGCCCAAACATGCCGAATCTGCGGTCTAACCTATTGCTCAAAGCACGATTGCTTTTGACGTTATGCGCCCATCTCCGATGATTCACCTTTGCTCTGTCTAAGTGCACGTGGGATTGGATTCGTCCTTAGAAGCTTCAGGTTCGTTGCCCTGAGTGCGCTGCAGCCGCGTTGTCACGGCGACACGCTCTGACTTGCTCAGCCGTGGCGTCGGCCATAGACTGCGCCTCCTTCATTCACCGCTTGCCTCACGGAGCCGATCGTGTCCTGCTGCATCGCCGCCCTCTAAGCCGTCGACCGCTATCCGTCTCATGCCCAGCATGAGCACGGCCGCTGCAGCCGTTCTCCGCGTCCCTCCCGCCCACGCCATGCAGGCGACGGACGCCCAGCCCGCCAAGCACCGCGCACGCCCAGTCGTCGGTTCGTTTCATCGAACCAGGAGACGACCATGTCTGCGCACATCGGGTCGGCGCCATCCGTCGACTCTCAAATCCAATCCCTGGAGATCCTGAAGTACCCCAGGACTCCGCACATCGAAGGCTCGCGCCTGCAACCCGGCGACGAAGGCTACGAGCACGTCCGCCTCGCCACGCTGGCAGGCCGCCATGCCGTTGTCGAAGAAAAGCTCGACGGCGCCAACGTCGGCATTTCGTTCACCAGCGGTGGCGAACTGCTGCTGCAGTCCCGCGGCCATTACCTCGTCGGTGGCGGCCGTGAGCGGCAGTTCGGGCCGTTCAAGCTTTGGGCCTCCGCACACGAGTCGCGACTGCTCACGCTGCTCGAAGACCGCTACGTGATGTACGGCGAATGGCTGTATGCCAAGCACTCGGTCAGCTACGACCGCTTGCCGCATTGGTTCTGCGAGTTCGACATCTACGACCGGGTCGAGCAGGTGTTCCTCAGCACGCCGCGCCGTCACGAGATACTTGCGGGCTCGCCCATCGTCAGCGTTCCGGTGCTGCATACCGGCGGGATGCCGCGCGACGTCAAGTCGTTGCGTGCGCTTGTGCGGCCGTCCCTGGCGAAGAGTGCGCAGTGGCGCAGTGCCTTCGAGCAAAGCGTGCGGCGGCAGGATCTGGACTTGGCGCTGGCCTGGCAGCAGACCGACAAGTCGGACCTGTCCGAGGGTCTGTACATCAAAGTCGAAGACGAGCGCCAGGTGCTGAGCCGCTACAAGTGGGTGCGCCCTGACTTCGTCCAGACCATCCTCGATTCGGGATCGCATCACAGCACGCGACCGGTGATCCCCAATGGGCTGATGCCCGAGGCTGATCTCTACGCGCCGACGGCCACCGCCGGCTGGTATGAATCTTCAGCAGGCGCCTGAGGCACCCCGAGAAGGAGAAGAACATGAACTACGAAATGATTCGTACGCTGTGCCCCATGGAGGCCAACGTCGGCTACGACTGGGCCGCCTGCTGCGAGGTCTTCCCACGCCTGCACGCGCTTGAGACCACGCCCCAGAGCCCGCGCTATCACGCCGAGGGCAATGTCGGCATCCACACTCGAATGGTGTTAGACGCACTGCTGGAATGCGACCATTTCCGAGCGGCCAGCGGGATGCGGCGCGAGACGCTGTTCCTCGCTGCGCTGCTGCACGACCTGTGCAAGCCGGAAACCACGATCGTTGATCCGGTGACCGGCGAGATCAGCCAGCCCGGCCACTCGCGCCGCGGGGCGGTCGACGTGCGCGCGCTGCTCTGGCGAGCGGGCGTGCCGCCCGAACTGCGCGAGGCAGTCTGCCGCATCGTCGCCGTGCATCAGGTGCCGTTCTTCGCCTTCGATTCGCGGCGCGGCGAGTCGCCGGAGTTCATTGCGCGGAGGCTGTCATGGAGCCTGGATCTTCCCGACTTGATCTGCGTGGCTCGCGCCGACATGCGGGGCCGCGCTTGCGCCGATCAACAGGCACGTCTGGACGACATTGCGTTGTTTGAGCAACTGGCGCGTGAGGATGGCTGCTGGGGCACTCCCCGGGCGGCGGCCTCTGCACACACGCGGCTGATGTATGCGCGTGGCTCGGCGGTGCACCTGGACACGCCGCTGTTCCAGGTTCAGGGATCGCAGGTCACGGTGCTCTGCGGCCTGCCGGCCTCGGGCAAGGACAGCTGGGTGGCACGCCATGCTCGCGGCATCGAAGTCGTGTCATTCGACGACGCGAAAGCAGAGCTTGGCCTGAAGCACGGCGAGAACGATGGCCTGGCGGCGCACCGCGCGATCGACAAGGCGAAGGCA
Source organism: Roseateles flavus (assembly GCF_039872765.1). Lineage (NCBI taxonomy): Bacteria > Pseudomonadati > Pseudomonadota > Betaproteobacteria > Burkholderiales > Sphaerotilaceae > Roseateles > Roseateles flavus. Next base: position 672,728 of record NZ_JBDPZC010000001.1, read on the forward strand.
CTACTGCGCCGACAGGAACCCTTCGTCTGGAACGCGACGCACTTGAGCGAGCAGATGCGCAACAAGACGCTGGACCTTCTATACGCCTACAACGCCAACGTGCGGCTGGTCTATCTCGAGGTGCCGTGCGACACGCTCTTCAAGCGCAATGCTCGCCGCGACACCACGCTCAGGAAAGCGGATCTCGAACGCATGTTGCACCGCTGGGAAGTGCCGCTGCCCTGGGAGGCGCACGAGGTGCGGTACGAGGTGGAGCCCGGTGGCCGGAGCGAGTGAGGCTGCGTCGCGCGGCACGTAGATGCCGCAGTCGAAGGATGGCAACCGCTGCAAAGCAGACCACCCCAAGACGAGACCGCCCCAGAAAGTCGCAAAGCTTTCTTCAGACATCCAACGGACTTTAATTGCAGATGTGCAACTAGGTTCAATCCATCGAGGTTCTCCGACGGACTTTCGCGATCTCCGCGCGCTCTTGAGAATCAATGATTTGCGGGCGTTGATCCCGACGGACTTTATTTGTTGGAGTCACATGAAGGAAAGAAGTCCGCCGAGACTGAGACCAGAAGGGGCCGGATGGCCCCTTCTCCGTTTTAGGTGGTTTGCTGCCGGTGGTGTTGGGATGACCGGTTGAATCCGCCAGCGCTCGCTGTTACCCGTGCAGCCCAGTCCGCGTCATGACACAACGCACATGCTGCGCGGGGCGGGGGTGATCGTGGTGCCGTCGAGGTGCTGAAGCTGAGCGTTGAAGCGTGAGAGGGTCAGGTATTGCTCAAGCCCTGACGTCGGGCCTTGCAGTTCCCGACGCTGCAACCCCGATCTCCGCCGGTTCGTCCGCTCAGACCTTGGCCAGAAAGGCGGCCGCATCCCCCGCTTCACACTTCCAGTCCGCGAAGACCCCGACCAGATTGCATTCCACGCAGTGGCAGGCGATGTAGTACCAGCGCACGTCATGGGTGCCCTCGTACACGGAGACGCCGGACATCAGTTCGAACACCTCGTTTTCGCACACGCATTCGTGTGTCTCTGGCGCGGCATCTTCAAGGTGGTCCGCGCTGTCGCCCATCAGGTGTTCCTGCCCGCAGTCGGTGCAGGTGCGGATGGCGACGCCGGCTTCTTCATCGGTCTGCAGCGCGAAGGTCCGGCACCCGCAAGCGCATTTGGACGCAGCGAACCGGACGGCCTCATGGCGATTCGCAATGCTGTAGCTGCGCAGCTCGGCTTGGGTGTCGCCTGACGTCGTCCCGTACCAGAACTCGCCCTTCTTCGTCAGTGCCATTGATGCTGCTCCATTCTTGACGGCGGGCTTCCCGGCACGGCTGACGCCAGGCTCGCCCCAATCAGCCGGATTCTGCCTGGAGGCCCGCCGGGCGAGAATCGCGACCTGTTCCCAACAAGCATGGCCGCCGCCAGCCCCCTCATGACCGACCCCCACTACACGACCCTGCCGCCCTGGCCCCATGCCTATCCGGCCAGCGGCGCCAGCGCGACCCTGAAGCGCCACAACGAGGACTTCATGGTGACGGAGCTGCCGCTGCAGCTGCCCTCCGGCGAGGGTGAACACATCTGGCTGGACGTCGAGAAGAACGGCGCCAACACGGCCTTCGTCGCCCAGCAGCTGGCCGAGGCGGCGGGTGTGAAGGAATGGGACGTGGGCTATGCCGGCCTCAAGGACCGCCATGCCGTCACCCGTCAGTGGTTCAGCATCTACCGGCCCAAGGGTGAGGTGCTCGACCTGACGCAGCTGCAGCATCCGGAGTTCAAGGTGCTGAGTCAGAGCCGGCACGTGAAGAAGCTGCGACCCGGTGATCTGCAGGGCAACCGCTTCCGCATCGTGCTGCGTGAGGTGAGCGGCGCTCGCGAGGCCATCGAGGCCAATCTGCAGGCCGTCAGGATGCAGGGCGTGCCCAACTACTTCGGCGCGCAGCGCTTCGGCCACGACGGTGGCAATGTCGAGCAGGGCCGAGCCATGCTGGCGCGCGAGATCCGCGTGCGCAATCCGAAGAAGAAGGGCATCTACCTGTCGGCGGTGCGCTCCTTCGTCTTCAATGAGGTGCTGGCGCTGCGCATCCAGCAGGGGCTCTGGGGCCAGACCTTGCCGGGGGACGTGTTGGACGAGGCCGGCCGACCCACCGGACCTCTCTGGGGGCGGGGCCGCGTGAGCACCGCCGATCAGGCGCAGGCGCTGGAGCTGGGCGTGGCTGAACGTCACGCCGCCCTGTGCGACGGCATGGAGCACGCCGGCCTGGATCAGGAGCGCCGCGCCCTGGTGGCGAGCCCGGTGGACCTGTCGTGGGACTGGCCGCAGGCCGATCAGCTGGTGCTCAGCTTCACCTTGCCCGCCGGCAACTACGCCACCTCCGTGCTGGACGAAATCCTGCGCACCACGGAGCCTGAGCGGCACACGGAGAACGAGCCCGCGGCGGCCGACTGAGGGTGGTCTCGCCCTGGCTTGAACGGGCATGCGATGCCTTGCTCCCGACGGGCCTTCCCACGAGCCGAAGGTCCTGCCGCCATCATCGAGAGGGCGCTGACTTGTGGTGCTAGCACGGCGCCTGGGCGCGCACCCTCCACGGCGCCCCCTGTCTACTCCTGCCCGAGTTCTTCTTCCTGCGTCAGATGAAGAACCGTCCCCAGAACGCGACAGCTGTCACCTGAGTCGGTCGCTTCAATTGCGCAGCGGCGACTTTCCATGCACGTTGAGCCGACGGTTCGGCGCTGCCGGCAGGGCATCGTGGGACCGCAGCGCAGGCCGCGTGCGGCCTGTGACGATCAGGGACGGTATGCATAGCAAGTCCCGGAGGCGCGGCCGTGTGGCGCACCATTCGGGGCAGGGTTCACTGTTGACTCTTGAAGCGTGGAGCTTGTCACTCGCACCCTGGGCAGCGCGGCGCTTGCTGCCCCCGTCGCCTGCATGGCGCCCGATGCGCGCGCGGATCACCTGGTCGTGGTCGTGGGGGCGTCCGGCACGGCGCCCAAGCTGAGCAGTGAGCAGGTCTCGGCCAACTTCCTGGGCAGCGTCAAGAGCTTTCCCAACGGCGAGAAGGCCATCCCCGTGGACCAGACGGCCGGCTCGCCGGCCTACGTCCAGTTCTATGTCCAGTTCTATGGCCAGGTCGCCGGACGCAGCGAGGCGCAGATCAAGGCCTACTGGTCACGCATGGTCTTCACCGGCAGGGGGGGCGCCGCCGCAGGAGGCCGGGGACGCAGCGGCCGTCAAGAAGCTGGTGGCCAGCAATCCCAACCTGGTGGGCTGTATCGACGCGTCGCTGGTCGACGGCAGCGTCAAGGTCCTGGTCGAGATCAAGTGAAAGGATGGCGAGCATGAATACCTCCAAGAACGCCGTACTGATGCTTCGGATCGCCGCACTGGGCGCTGCGCTGGGCGGAGCGGCTCCCACGCAGGCGGACGACATGCGCTTCACCTGGTCCGGCTTTGCACAGCTGACCGTGGCCAAGGTGCTCAGCGGCACCGATCGCAAGTACATGGAATGGCAATGCCCCTGCGCCATCCAGAACTGGGAATACGTGGGCGTCTACGAGAAGTCCCGGGGCTGGCAGGCCGACCAGGAATCGCTCCTGGGCCTGCAGGGCACGCTGCATGTCAATGACGCGCTGTCAGCGACGGCGCAGGTCGTTTCCAGGGCCAACAACAAGAACTACCGCCCGACCCTGGACTGGGCCTACCTCTCGTATGCGCTCAATGATTCCTGGACCCTGCAGGCGGGCCGCAAGCGCATCCCGCTGTACTACTACAGCGACTTCCTCTACATCGGCACGGCCTATCCGTGGGTGCGTCCGGCGCCGGACGTCTACGGCTGGCCCATCTACGCCTACGACGGGGCCAACCTGGCCTACAGCGGCGCACTCAAGGGCAGCTGGACCCTGGAGGGCAATGTCTGGGCGGGCAACTTCCAGAATGACAACGCGCCCTACAACACGCGCATCTACTGGGGTGACCCGACCACGGAGAAGTGGCGCAACATCCTCGGCGGCTACGTGACGGTGTCGGACGGTGTCTACAGCGCCCGCGTCATGCTCATGCGCTTCGACAACTACCAGTGGAGCGACTTGGCCGACGGCACCCGGCGCGACAACCTCCCGGGCTATCGCACCACCATTGCGGGCCTGTCCTTCAACTACGACGGCCGCGAGTGGATCCTGCGCAGCGAGATCAACCGCTTCCAGCAGGCCACCTCCGACTTCGTCTACAACTACTTCCTCGTTGGCCTCGGCTACCGGTGGCACGACTGGACCGGCATGGCGACGGTCTCGCGGTACCGCACGCAGGAGAACAACCTGGGCTTCGCCATCGAGGGGCGCCGCACGCAGAGCCTGGCCCTGCGCTACGACCTGAACAAGAGCGTGGCCCTGAAGGCGCAGTACGACGTCTCGCGGGACCAGTCCCGCTACGACTTCTTCGGCGACCACCGGCTGCTGTCCTTCTCGGTGCAGACTGCGTTCTGACCTGCTGCCCGGCGATGCGGGCCGCACGCCGGCATCGGCTCAGCGCCCCGAGCCCTGGAGCGCCTGCCAACGGGCGCTGTGGGCGGCGCGCTCGATGGCGCGCTCGACGGCACTGCTGCGCGGCGGCTCCAGACCGGGTGGACTCACGATGACGGCGGGCACCGGGGCCGGCTGGGCAGCCGGGCCGCCGGCCTCGCCTTGCACCGGGCCCGCATAGGGCAGGCGCTCCAGCTGAAGGCCGCGGCGCACGGTGATGCCGTCGACGGCGATGCGTTCGACGCGCAGGCCGCGCGCCACCACGTCGCCCGCCTGGGCCTGCCGGGGAGCGTCCTCCCCGACCTGCAGGCGCGCCAGCCAGCGGCCGCGGCTGTCCCGGTGCAGAGCCAGGATGCGGACGCTGCGTGCCTCGGGCGGTACCTGCGCCGCGGGCAGGGCCGCCGAGGAGCCGGCTGCTGGCGCCGTGCCTGACGCCAGCCCGGGCGCGAGGCCGTGGCCCGGCGTGGCCTCGCGCGCCGCTGCCGGCTGCGATGCCGGGTCAGCGCCCTCGGTCGCCCGAAGCCAGCCGCCCAGCGCCAGCAGGCCGGCGAGCAGGCCGAGGGCCCAGGCGCCGGGCCCGACCGTGGTCCCGGCGCTGCCGCCGGAACCGGGTCTCAGGGGCGAGGGGCTCACCATCCGACCGTGAAGGTCACCGTCTGCGGCGACCGCGTATGGATGGACGGGCTGCGCGACCCCACGTCGTCATAGGCAAAGCCGTAGGCGAGGGCGTTCAGGCTGTGCTCATGCCAGAAGCGGGCGAAGTGGTTGGCCGGCTGGCCCGCGGGGAAGTGCGCGGCTGGATCCCACCAGCTGTCGAAGGGCAGGTGGGCGACGCGCCGGTTCAGCGCGGCGCACAGCTGGGCCTGCAGCTGCAGCTGCTTGCCGGCGTTGCTCGTGCCGCCGCTGGTGTCGTCCAGCAGGCCATTGCCCAGCATCACCATGGCCGTGCTCGGCTTGCCGTTGATGAAGTACACGCCGCCGCTGGCATCGGTGAAGCGCATCACGTTGCCGCTGACACGGCCCCGGAACGTGCCCCAGCCATTGCGCAGGTCCAGCACCAGGTCCTGCTGGCTGTACTGGGCCCAGACGGCGCTGATGTAGTCGTCCAGGTAGTGCTCGTTGGCCTGGCCCGGCTGGAAGGTGGCGTGGGCGGGCGCCATGATGCGCATCGGCGCATAGGGTGCCTGGGCCAGGCCCTTGAACGGCGCCGGCATGTCGTTGATGAACTTGGCGAAGAGCTCGTCGCGGGTCTCGGTGAGCGATTCCCCCACCGTCTGCGTGAAGCCGTCCAGCCCTGTCACCGACAGCTGCACCGGGAAACCGAACTGGTCCACCCGCGTCGTGTTGACGAAGATGCCCTGCGGATTGCTGCCCGGCGGCAGGATGGCGAACTCGCCGAAGTCGAAGGTGACGTCGATGTTGGGATCGGTCGGGTTCTCAATGTTGGCGCCGGCATAGGCGATCCGGCCGTTGGCATCGGTGTTCACCCAGATGTACATGGGGCTGCCGACGCTGAACAGGATGCGCGCCGAATTGATCGGCGGGATGGTCACCGACTTCAGCTGCTCCAGGGTGAAGAAGTAGTTGCTGTAGGGCAGGCCGTTCTTCATCAGGGCGCCGTTGTCAGCCAGGCTCATGGGCACCAGCTGGCCCTGCGCATTGACATGCACGAACTGGTCCGTGGCCCAGTCCTTGCCGATGATGGCCCAGTAGACCTGCGCGTCGCTGAACTTCCCCCGCGTGGCGTTGACCATGCGGAAGGTGGTCTGCCCGTTCCAGACCTGGCCGCTGCCGCCACCGATGGTGTAGCTGGCCTGGCTGATAGCCGAGGGTGTCATGCCGGGCTTGTAGGCGATGGCGCGCACCGTCGTCGAGGCCAGCAGCGGAATGGGGCCGCCATAGGCCGGCGAACTGGCGCCAGGGGTGCTGCCATCGGTGGTGAAGCGGATCGTCGCGCCCACGGTGCCGCTGGACAGCGCCAGCTGGATGGGCGAGCCATAGCTGCCGCCGGCATGGGAGAACACCGGAGGCAAGACCTGACCCCCTTGGGTCTCGACGACATAGGTGCCGACGACGTTGCCCGACTGGCTGCCGTCGCTGAGCATGCTGGCGGCGGTGATGGTCAGGGCGGTGTTGACGGTGATCGGCCCCGTGTACTGGGGTGACAGCGCGGTGGGTGCCGAACCGTCGGTGGTGTAGCGGATCACGCCGCCCGGGGCCGTCGTGGACAGGCTGACGCTGACCGGGCTGGCGTAGCTGCCGCTGGCGGGGCTGAACTGGGGCTTGGGGATGTCATTGCCCGTGCCCATGACATAGCTGTAGGCCGGCGAGTCGGTCTGTGCGCCCGACGCCGGGGCATAGGTGAAGGCATAGTTGAGACGCTGGCCGAAGCCCAGGCCGCTCAGCACCGTCTCGTAGCGGCCCAGCGAGGGGTTGTAGGCCATCTTCGGATTGATCTGCGAGCCCGTGCCGATCTGGTAGTGCAGGATCACGAACTGCTGTGCCGCCGCGGGCTTGAACCAGACCGTGGCCGTGCTGCCCAGCTCCGACACGCCCTGCGAGAAGGGGCCGTTGGCGATGCTGATGGCGTAGCTGGCGCTGGTCACGGGCGAGTCCGTCAGGCCGTTGGCGCTGGCATAGGCCTTGATCGTCAGGCTGCTGCCCACGGAGATCGGGCCCGCATAGACGGGTGAGGCGCTGCTGGGCGTGCTGCCGTCGACGGTGTAGCGGATCACCGCCCCCGGCGTGCCGCTGCTGAGGCTGACCTGCTGGACACCGGCATAGCTGCCGCCGGGCAGGGAGAAGGCGGGCGCGGCCGCCGTGCCACCGCCACCCCCACCGCCACCCAGGGTGAGCACGAAGAGCGGGCTGTCCGCCGCGCCACTGCCGTTGGCAAACCAGGTGAAGCTGTACTTCACGGTGGCGCCCGCGGGCAGGGACGCCTTGTACTCGAAGCGCTGGGTGCCGCTGTTGTAGCCGCTGCGCACGTTCTGCTGGCCGCTGCCCGCGTCGTAGTGCAGGTCGACCCAGGCGGTGCTGGCCAGCTCACGGGCGAACCAGAAGGTGGCCACGCCGCCGGCGTAGTCCACGCCCTGGGTGTAGCCGGTGCCGCCGCTGCTGCCCAGGGTGTAGCTGGCGCTGCTGACCGCCGAGCTCAGGCCGTTGAGCAGGGCAATGGCCTTGACCGTGGCGCTGGCATTGAGCGTCAGCGGGCCCGTGTAGGCGGTCGAGCCGGCGCCGGGCGTGCTGCCGTCCAGCGTGTAGCGGATCGTGGCGCCGCTGCTGCTGCTGCTGAGGCTGAGGCTCAGCGGCGCTGCATAGCTGCCCGCGGGCACCGAGAAGCTCGGGGCGGCCGGCGCGCCGCCGCCTCCACCGCCCTGCAGCGTGGTGCTGCCCGTGGCCGAGTCATAGGCCGCGCCACTGGTGAAGTAGGTGAAGCTGTGGGTGACGGACTGACCGGCGCTGGCGGGGAAGGACGTCTCGAAGCGCGCCGAGCTGCTGTTGTAGGCCATGCGCACATTCATCTGCGCGCCGCCGGACACGCTGTAGTGGGCGTCGACCCAGCTGGCGCTGGCGGCGGGCTTGAACCACAGCGTGGCGGTGCTGCCCGAGAGTTCGGCGCCGGCCGTGTACTCGGCGGCGCGGGCGGCCTGGGGCAGCAGCCCCAGGGACAGGGCCAGGACGGCGCAGAGCAGCCGGCCTATGAGCCCGAAGAAGGTGTGAGTCATGCTTGTCTCCAGTCTGTTGTGGGGGATCCCCCCAGGCGCCTTGGGGCGCTCGTCTTGGTCAGTACTGCAGCCGGAATTCTGGATTGAAAGCGCTTTCTTGAATAGCTTGGTGTTGACCCGGAGTTTTAAAGAAATATATGTTTGTATATCAATATGAAAGCGATTTCATGCTTTCATGGCGCCGACCTTGGGCTGAGGGTGGGGTCTCGGCCCCGGGCGCGCGGGGTGGCCGCCGGCCCGCGCCGGGCAGACGCGCGGCGACTGCTGCGGCCTCAGCGGCCGGCCGTCGCGCGCAGCGGCACGCGGGTCTCGAACTTGGAGCAGTTCATGGCGAACATGCTCTTGAAGTTGCGCACGTTGTGGCTGGAGGAAAAAGCCTCGCGGGTGAAGGCGTGGAACTGCTCCATGGACTCCGCGCTGACGATCAGCAGGAAGTCGAACTCGCCCGAGACCTCGTAGCAGGCCATCACGGCGTCCTCGGCGGCCATGCGCTGCTCGAACTGCGTCAGCAGGGCGGCATTCTGCCTGTCCAGCTCCACCGACACGAAGACCGTCAGCGGCCGCCCCACGAGGCGGCGGTCCACGATGGCCACCTGGCGCTGTAGCACGCCGGATTCGCGGAGCTGCGCCATGCGCCGCTGGCAGGTGGCCGGCGAGGTGCCCAGCCGGTCCGCCAGGGTGCGCACGGGCAGGGAGGCGTCGCGCTGCAGGAGGTCCAGCAGGGCGGCGTCCAGGGCATCCAGCGCGGCGGGCTGGGCCTTCGGCAGTGGCGCTTGAGACATCGGGCGTGACATGGGTCGATGGGTGAGACAAACCATCCATCGCGGCCGCAACGGCGATGAATCTGCTCGCGATGATGCCTCAACAATCCTTCCAGCAACTGCAGGGAGCCACCCCATGGACAGGACCGAGGACGAGACGCTGGAAGCCGCTTGGGTGCGCTGGCGCCATGAGTTCCACCGCTTTCCCGAGACGGGTTTCCAGGAGTACCGCACCGCCGACCGGGGTGGCTCAGCTCCTGCAGGCCATGGGCCTGGAGGTGGCCCGCGGTGTCGGCGGCACCGGCGTGGTGGGCTCGCTGCGGGCGGGGCGGGGCGCCGGCACCATCGGGCTGCGGGCGGACATGGACGCCCTGGCCTTGAGCGAGGCCGCTCCGGGCCGTGCGCATGCCTCCGTCAACGCCGGCTGCATGCATGCCTGCGGGCATGACGGTCACATGGCCATGCTGCTGGGGGCGGCCCAGCTGCTGGCCGCGCAGCGCGACTTCGACGGCACGGTGCGCTTCATCTTCCAGCCCGCCGAGGAGCACGGCCGGGGCGCCGCCGCCATGCTGGCGGACGGCCTGCTGGAGCGATTTCCCATGGACGAGATCTATGGCGCCCACAACATCCCCGGCATGCCCGCCGGTCATTTCGCGACCCGCGTGGGCGGCCTGATGGCCAGCGAGGACAACTTCGTGATCCGCATCACCGGGCGCGGCGGCCATGCGGCGCGCCCCCACACGACCATCGACCCGCTGGTGATCGGCGCGGAGGTCGTGCTGGCGCTGCAGACCGTGGTCGCCCGCTCGGTGGACCCGCGCCACCCGGCCGTGCTGTCCTGCACCGAGTTCGTCACCGACGGCATCCGCAACGCCATTGCGGGCGAGGTGGTGATCAAGGGCGACACCCGCAGCTACGAGCCCGAGGTGCAGGCCCTGCTGGAGCGGCGCATCCGCGAACTCTGCGAGGGCATCTGCCACGCGCATGGGGCGGGCTGCGCGGTCGAGTACACCCACGAGTTCGCGCCGACGGTGAACTGGGCCTCCTGCGTGCCGGTGGCGGTGCGGGCGGCGCTGGCCGTGGCCGGGCCAGAGCGGGTGGATGCCGACACGCCGCCGCTGATGATCTCCGAGGACTTCGGCCGCTTCCTGCAGCACATCCCCGGCGCCTTCGTGTTCATCGGCAATGGCGAGGGCGAGGCAGACGGCGGCGTGCCACTGCACAACGCCCGCTACGACTTCAACGATCGCATCGTGCCCATCGGCGCGCGCTACTTCGCCGAGCTGGTCCGCCAGCGCCTGCCCGCGGCCTGAGCGGCCCGCCTGAGCCTTCCTCCTGCGCCTTCCTCCGAGCTCCCCATGTTCTTCCCCAACCCGCATGCCGCACGGCGCGCCTACGACGCCGAGCTTCAATCCCTGCTGAGCCTGTCCGAGGGCCGCGCCGCGGGGCAGCGCCTCGCGGGCTGGCCCGGCGTGTCCGCACAGCCGACGACGGCCTGGTCCCTGCCCGGCCTGGCGCAGGCGCTGGGCATCGCGCAGCTGACGATCAAGGACGAGAGCCGCCGCTCCGTCCTGGGCAGCTTCAAGGCACTGGGCGCGCCCAATGCACTGGTCAAGCTGGTGCAGCGGCGCTTCGGGAAAGCCGGCTGGAGCGGCACGGAGCTGCTCGCCGGCCGCCATGCCGAGGCGCTGTCGGGCTTCACCGTGATCAGCGCCACCGACGGCAACCACGGCCGCGCCCTGGCCGCCGCGGCGCAGAGCGTGGGCTGCCGCTGCGTGATCGTGCTGCATGCCCATGTCAGCGCCGAGCGCGAGCAGGCCATTGCGGCCTATGGCGCCGAGATCGTGCGCATCCGCGGCAACTACGACGACTCGGTCACCGAGGCCGCGCGCCTGGCGCGCGAGCAGGGTTGGGAGGTGGTGTCCGACACCTCCTACGAAGGCTACGAAGAGGTGCCGCGCGATGTCATGCAGGGCTACGGCCTGATCGCCGCAGAGCTGCTGGCCGGCCTGGACCCCGCGGACGCCTGCCCCTGGACCCACGTGATCCTGCAGGGCGGGGTGGGCGGCCTGGCGGCGGGGCTCGTCAGCGGCTTCTGGGACCGCTTCGGCGCTGGCCGCCCCTGCGTCATCGTGGTTGAGCCCGAGCAGGCGGACTGCCTGCTGCAGAGCGCCATCGCGGGGCGGCCGGCGCGGGCCGCGGGCAGCGTCGACTCGGTGATGGCCGGCCTGGCCTGCGGCGAGGCCTCGCCCCTGGCCTGGCGCTTCCTGCTGCCCGCCGTCGACGCCTTCATGACGGTCAGCGACACGCAGGCCGAGGCCGCCATGCGCCTGCTGGCGGACGGCCCGCACGGCGACGTGCCCCTGGTGGCCGGCGAGTCCGGCGTGGCGGGGCTGGCCGCGCTGCAGCGGCTGGCAGCCCGGCCCTCGGAGCGCCAGGCCGTGGGCCTCGATGCGGGCGCGCGGGTGCTGCTCATCAGCACGGAAGGGGCCACCGCGCCGGGTGTCTACGCCGGCATCGTGGGCCGCACGGCGGCGCACGTGCAGGCCGCGCAGCGCGACTGGCTGCGGCGCGCGGGGCTGTCGCAGGAGCGGCTGATGCAGAGGCTGGAGGCCCATGCGGCCCTGGGTGCCATCGAGGGCGGCGGCGTGTGCCGCCTCGCGCTCACCGATGCCGACCGCCAGGGCCGCGATCAGCTCGTGCACTGGATGCGCGAGCTGGGTCTGGAGGTGCGGGTGGATGGCATCGGCAACATCTTCGGCATCCGCGCCGGGCGGACGCAGGCGGCGCCCGTGATGACGGGCTCGCACATCGACACCGTGGCCACCGGCGGCCGCTATGACGGCATCTATGGCGTGATGGCGGGGCTGGAGGTGGTGCGCTGGCTCAACGAGCATGGGATCGAGCTGGCGCGGCCCCTGGTGGTGGCCGCCTTCAGCAACGAGGAGGGCGTGCGTTTCCAGCCGGACATGATGGGCTCCCTGGTCCACGCCGGGGGCCTGCCGCTGCAGCAGGCCCTGGACACGGTGGGCATCGACGGCCTGCGCTGCGGTGACGAGCTCGCCCGCATCGGCTATGCCGGCGACCTGCCCTGTGGCAGCCTGCGGCCCCATGCCTTCGTGGAGCTGCACATCGAGCAGGGGCCGGTGCTGGAGGCCGAGGGCGCGTGCATCGGCGCCGTGCAGGATCTGCAGGGCATCTCCTGGCAGGAGTTCCGCTTCACCGGCCAGTCCAACCATGCCGGCACCACGCCCATGCACCTGCGCCGCGACGCGGGCTACTGCGCAGCGGCCGTGGCGGTGTTCGTGCGCGAGCTGGCGCGGCGCTACGGCGGCAGCCAGGTGGCCACGGCGGGCGCGGTGCAGCTGCATCCGAACCTGATCAACGTCATCGCCGCGCGTGCCACCGTGGCCGTGGACCTGCGCAACACCGACGAAGCGACGCTGCAGCGCGCCGAACAGGAGCTGGCCGCCTACGTGCGGCAGCTGTGCGAGGCGGAGTCCGTGACGGTGCAGACGCGCCGGCTCGCACGCTTCGAGCCGGTGCGCTTCGACGCCGGCCTGGTCCGCCTGATCGAGGACTGCGCCGGGGCACGCGGCCACCGCACGCGGCGCATGAGCTCGGGCGCAGGCCACGACGCGCAGATGATGGCCAGGATCTGCCCCGCGGCGATGATCTTCGTGCCCAGCGCCGGGGGCATCAGCCACAACCCGCGCGAGCACACCGAGCCGGCCGATCTGCTGCGCGGGGCGAACGTGCTGCTCGATGCCTTGCTGACGCTGGCCGGGCAGGGCTGAGCCGCCTCCGGGCCGCCCATGACCGGCCCTCGACCCGCCCTCGACCCGCCCTCGACCCGCGTTACGCTCCACCCCCGGACCTTCCCCCAACCCCGATCCCGCAAGGAGCGCCATGTCCACCCCTGCCCCGTTCAGCATCAGCCGCTTCCCCGTGCCCGAGCTCGCGGACCTGCCCGAGGACCTCCGCGCGCGCATCCTCGCCGTGCAGGAGAAGTCGGGCTTCGTGCCCCATGTCTTCCTGGTGCTGGCCCACCGGCCCGACGAGTTCCGCGCTTTCTTCGCCTATCACGACGCCCTGATGGACAAGCCCGGCGCGCTGAGCAAGGCCGAGCGCGAGATGATCGTGGTCGCCACCAGCAGCGCCAACCAGTGCCAGTACTGCGTCGTCGCGCATGGAGCCATCCTGCGCATCCGGGCGAAGAACCCGCTGATCGCGGACCAGGTCGCCATCAACTACCGCAAGGCCGACATCACGCCCCGCCAGAAGGCCATGCTGGACTTCGCGATGAAGGTGTCGACCGCCTCGCATGCCGTGGGTGACGAGGACTTCGCGGCCTTGCAGGCCCAGGGCTTCGGCATGGAGGAGGCCTGGGATATCGCGGCCATCGCCGCCTTCTTCGGCCTCTCCAACCGCATGGCCAACGTCAGCAGCATGCGGCCCAATGACGAGTTCTACACCCTGGGTCGCGGGGGCTGACGGCGGCGCCGGCGCCGGGCGGTCCGCCGAAACTCGATTAGGCTTGCGCCACGCTCACCGCCAGGGGTTTCGCCATGCAGCTCTGCGTCTACTTCGCCACCAACCGGGGCCACGAAGGGCCGGAACGGTTCGCGCCCCGGCGCTACGGCAGCCGCTTCTCCAGCGACGGCATGGAGAACCTGCGCTTCGGGCGGGTGCTCTTCGAGGCTGACGAAGTGCAGGTGAGGGCGCTGCTGGACCAGCGCCGCGAGCACACCGGCGCGGGCGACGGCGAGGCGCTGCAGGACTACCTCGGCAAGTGCGTCGCCGCCAGCCAGCGCATCGAGTGCTACCAGGAAAGCATCCCCGATCATCAGGTCAACGAGCGGGCCCAGGGGCAGGCCGTGAAGCTGGGTTCCGCCGCCCTGTTCTCCGAGCTGCAGCAAGACATGCAGCAGGGGCGCGACCTGCTGGTGCTGGTGCATGGCTTCAACGTCAGCTGGGAGGAGGCGGTGGCCACGGCCGCGGCCTTCGAGGCCATGGTCAACCGCGTGGAGCCCGCGCTGGACGAGGGCCTGCCGGCCAAGTCGGTGCGCGTGCTGCTCTTCACCTGGCCCAGTGACGGCGCGGCACTGCCCTGGGCCAGCTACAAGAGCGACCGCGCCGATGCCCGCGGCACCTCGGGTGCGCTGGGGCGGGCCTTCCTGAAGCTGCGCGACCAGCTGCATGCGCTGGGCCGCGAGGTGCGCCAGAACAGCTCGCGCGTGCGGGCGCTGCGTGAGGCCATGGCCGATCGCCCGCAGGCCGAGGTCGAGCGCGCCATCGCGCAGCTGGAGGCCACCGAGCTGTGCGGCCAGAAGCTGCACCTGCTCGCGCACTCCATGGGCAACTACGTGCTGCAGAACGCGCTGGCACGGGTCTATGAATTCAGCCCGGGGAACCAGCTGCCGCGCCTCTTCGACAACGTCTTCCTCTGCGCGCCCGACGTCGACGACGACGCCCTGGAAGGCGAGGCCCCGCTGGCCCGGGTGCACCAGGTCTCGCAGTCGGTGGCGATCTATCACAACCGCAACGACATGGCGCTGAAGATCTCGGACTACACCAAGGGCAACCCCGACCGCCTGGGGCAGGGCGGGGCCGCGCGGCCGCAGCTGCTGCACCAGAAGGTCTACCAGGTGGACTGCGCGGCCCTGGTCACCGGCCTGACGCAGCACAGCTACTACACCAACGGGCTGGTGGCCCGTGACATCCGGCTTGCGCTGTCAGGCCTGACGCCGCGGGAGCGCGGCCTGCAGGGCACCGGCCAGGCGCCCAACACCTGGGCCCTGGCCCGCCGCCCGTGCTGAGCCCCGGGCGGTGCGGTTCGTGCCGCGCGGCAGGGTCGGCAGGGCCTGCCGAGGCCCGTCCGGGCAGGCCCTGGCGCCTTTCCGTGATAATTCGGCCCCTTTGCCCCCTTCGGGCGTCAACGGAAGCATTTGCATGAACAAGAGTGAACTGATCGACAGCATCGCCACCAAGGCCGGCATCACCCGCGCCGCCGCCGGTACGGCTCTGGAAGCCACGCTGGCCAGCATCAGCGAGGCCCTGGTGGCTGGCGATGCCATCGCCCTGGTGGGCTTCGGCACCTTCAAGGTGAGCGAGCGCGCCGCCCGCACCGGCAAGAACCCCGCCACCGGTGCCACCCTGGAAATCGCCGCCTCCAAGTCGGCCAAGTTCACGCCGGGCAAGTCCCTGAAGGACGCGCTGAACGCCTGAGCGTTCCGGCGCTGACGTCCCGGGCCGGTCCGCCTCGTGCGGACCGGCCCTTGTCATTTCTGCCGGACCGACTTCTGCGGTGCCGGCCCGTGGCACGTCTGCCGGGCCGTCAGGAGGCGAGGCCGGCCTTGGCACGCCAGAAGGCGGCATCCAGTGGCAGGGCCGCGCCATTGCGCTCGTTGACCAGCCACAGCTGGCGGCCGTCCGGGCTGAGGCGCTGGACCTCGCCCGTGACACGGCCGGCGCTGACCCGCAGGCCCAGGGCATTGCGCGGAAACGCCGGTGCCGCGGCCAGGACCTGCAGGGGGATGACGGCGCGGCGGTCGTCGGCCAGGCGCAGGCGCTGCACCAGCGGGGCCAGCAGCGGGCTGGCGGCATCCGCGTCGGAGAGGTACAGCAGCACCTTGGCCTGCGCCCGGCTGAGGGCCACGTTGAGCAGGCGGCGGGCGTCTTGCGTCTGCAGGAAGGGCAGCTTGGCGTCCACCGGGTCGAAGAAGACCACCGGGGCCTCGCTGCCCTGGGCCCGGTGCACCGTGCTGACGCGCACGCCCTCGGCCTCGGCAATGCCCCGGGCCTCGAGACCGCGCCGGATCAGCGCGCGCTGGGCGCGGAAGGGCGTGAGCACCACCAGCTCGCGGGGCTGCCAGGTGCCGCTCTCCAGGGCCAGGGCAACGGCCTCGACCACGGCCTCGGCCGAGGCCGGCCGCTGCGGTCCGTGGTCCTGGGCCGACCAGCGCCCGGGGCCCTTCACCGGCCGCACGATCACGTGGTCCGCGGCAGGCAGGTCCGCCAGCGGGCGCTGGCGCCGGGCCAGCCACTCCGGGGTCTGCAGCGCATCGGTGGCGACCTTCAGCGCGCCCTCGTAGAACACCTCGCTGACCAGGGCGCAGATGGGCGGGGCCATGCGCGACTGCTCGTCCAGCAGCACCACGGACGGACCCTGGTGCGGCATGTCGGCAAAGGCCGAGCGGCCCAGCCAGCGCTGGGCGGCGGGCTCGCGGCTGCGCAGCACGGGCGCCAGCTGCTGCGGGTCGCCCGCGAACAGGGCCGCGGCGCCCAGGGGCATCAGCAGCAGGGTCTGGGCCAGGCTCAGCTGGCTGGCTTCGTCGAAGACCAGCAGGTCGAAGGGCGGCTCGCCGGCACCACGCTCGTCCAGCGAGCGCAGCAGGCCCAGGCCGGCCGTCGCGCGGCTGGCCGTCATGGCGGCCAGGCGGGCCTGGCGCAAGGCGCGGCGGGTGTCGGCGCGCTGCTGCTCGCGCAGGCCCGCGAGGCGGTCGCTCCAGGCCTTGAGCGCCTGCGCATCCCCGCTGCGCGGGCGGGCCGCCTCCACGCGGCTGAGCGTGGCCAGCAGGGCCGGGTCGGAGCCCGGCAGCAGGTGCTCCCGGCCCTCGTAGGCGGCGGGGTCGAAGCGCGTGCCCAGGCGCTGCAGCGCGCCGCGCAGGGCCTCGCGCCGGCCCTTCTGCAGGGCCTTGTCGACGGCGATCAGGGCCTGGTCCACCGCCTGGTTGGTGGCCGAGACCAGGAGGATGCGGGCGGTCGGCCGGCTGTCGAGGTACTCGGCCAGCAGCACGCCCAGGGTGGTGGTCTTGCCCGTGCCGGGCGGGCCCCACAGATAGCCGCAGCGCTGCGTGGGCAGGGTCTGCAGGGCTCGGCGCTGGGCCTCGCGCAGCCAGCGAAAAGGGGCGCCGCTGAGGGCCGGGCCGGGCGGCGCGGCTTCCGGGCGCGAGAGGGCGGGCCGCAGCGCCAGGGCGGCCTCGGCCCAGGGGGTGTCCCAGGCCGCCTCGACCAGGGCCTTGAGGAAGCGCGGCGGATACAGGCGGATCAGCTGCTCCGGCCCTGGCGGCGCGCTGCTGGCGTTCTGCAGCAGCAGCTGGTCTTCCTCCAGCCGCAGGGCCAGCACGCTGGCATGGCCCTTGACGGGGGCGCCCCACCAGGCGGAGGCGCCGTCCAGGCTGTCGTCCAGCAGGCCCAGGGCCGCGGCCTGGCCGGGCGGCTGGCCCTCGGCAAAGACATAGCCCGGCTCCAGCGTCACGCGCCACAGCGCGCCCTCGCGCTCGCTGCGCAGGACCTTGAAGTCGTAGTACTCGGGCGTGGCGGCCAGCTCGGCGTCCAGGGCGGCCCGCAGGTCGGCCAGGCTCACTGCGCCGCGGGTGTGCCCAGGCCCTGGAAGGTGCTGGCCATCACCCAGTCGATGATCTGGGCATGGGTGTACTGGCCGGAGTCCTTGAGCAGGCCCACGACGGGGTCGCAGGCGCGCGCGAAGAGGGTGTAGAGCACCATCTCCGGCGGGAACCGGTCCTGGATCTGCCCGCTGGTCTGGGCCTCGGCGATCCAGATGCTGAGCCGGTTGCTGAGGGACAGCAGGCGGTCCATGTAGTCGTCGTTGGACTGCAGGGAGGTGCTGAGGCTGGTGTTCTGCGCGGGCAGGGACGGCATCTCGCCCTCCAGCTGGGTCTGCATGGCCCAGCGGGTGACGGCCTCCAGCTGCGCGCGCGCGCTGACCGGCTCGGCCGAGCTGGCGGCCTGCTCGCGCAGGCCGTCCACGAAGGCCAGGGCCCGGTCCAGCACGGCCACCATGGCGGCCCCGGCCAGCTCCTCCTTCGAGGCAAAGAGCTTGTAGAGGCTGGCCTTGGCCATGCCGGCCTCGGCGGCCACCTCATCCACCGTCATGGCGTCATAGCCCTTGGTCGCCAGCAGGCGGTTCACTGCCGTGACGATGGCTTCCTGGCGCATGCGCTGCACCTGCTCTCGGATCGAAGGTCGGGCTCCCATGGCCTGCATTCTAGACCGGCTGGGGTGTCGTAAATACCCGATAGTGCAAAATTGAGACTGGCGAGTTATATTTCTGAACTAATGAGTTCATAAATTGGCCGACCGGGTACAGCCGGCGGTCCTGCAACAGGGAGCAGGCCCATGCGACGCATCGCAGTCATTGGTTCCGGGGTGGCGGGTCTGGCGGCCGCCTGGCGCTTGAGCGCGCCGGGCGCGCCCCATCGCGTGACCCTGTTCGAGGCGGACAGCCACTTCGGCGGCCACGCCCACACGGTGGACCTGTGCCTGGACGGCGTCAGCCATGGCGTGGACACGGGCTTCCTGGTCTTCAACCACCGCACCTATCCCCTGCTGACCGAGCTGTTCCAGACGCTGGGGGTCGAGACGGCGGCTTCGGACATGTCCTTCTCGGTGCAGGTGCCCCACAGCGATGGCCGCGAGGGCCTGGAGTGGAGCGGCAGCTCGCTCAACACCGTCTTCGCGCAGCGCCGCAACCTGCTGCGGCCGGACTTCTGGCGCCTGCTGGGCGAGATCCTGCGCTTCAACCGGCTCTGCACGGACCTGGCCGTCCGCGGGGACGAGGTCCAGCTGGACGGCACCATCGAGGACTTCCTCGCCGGGCATCAGTTCGATCGTGCCTTCCAGGACCACTACCTGCTGCCCATGGTGGGCTGCATCTGGAGCTGCCCCACGGACCAGATGCTGCGCTTCCCCATCCGCACCCTGATCCGCTTCTGTCACAACCACGGGCTCATCCAGGTCAACGACCGCCCGCAATGGCACACCGTGCGCGGCGGCTCGCGCCAGTATGTGCGCCAGCTGCTGCAGCGCCTGAACGACGCCCGCCTGAACATGCCGGTGCTGGGCGTGCAGCGCCAGGCCCAGGGGGCGCGGGTGCTGACGGTGCAGGGGGCGGAGTCCTTCGACGCCGTGGTCATGGCCTGCCACACCGACCAGGCCCTGGCCCTGCTGGGCGACGACGCCACGCCCGAGGAGCGCGCCCTGCTCGGTGCCATCCGCTACCAGCCCAACGAGGCCGTGCTGCACACCGATGCCTCAGTGCTGCCGCGGCGCCGTCTGGCCTGGGCCGCCTGGAACTACGAGCGCGCGGCCGAGGCCGGCCGGGAGGGCGCCCAGGTCTGCCTGCACTACCTGCTCAACCGCCTGCAGCCGTTGCCCTGGGCACAGCCGGTGGTGGTTTCGCTGAACCCCGCCCGCCCGATCGACGAGCGCCAGGTCCACCGCCGCATCAGCTACGCCCACCCGGTGTTCGACCGGGCGGCCATGCAGGCCCAGGGCCGGCTGCCGCAGCTGCAGGGCCAGCGTCACACCTGGTTCTGCGGCGCCTGGAGCGGCTATGGCTTCCATGAGGACGGCCTGCGCTCGGGCTTCGAGGTGGCCGATGCCGTGCAAGCCAAGCTGGCCCGGCGCGACGCCCTGGCGGAACGGGGGGCTGCATGAGCCCGCCCGGCGCCCAGCTGGGCCTGGGGACGGTGTGGCACCGTCGCCTGCGGCCGGCCCTGCATGCCTTCCATTACCCTGGCTACTTCCTGCTGCTGCCTCTGCGCCAGCTGCGCGCCAGGCCCTGTGACGCCCTGCGGCGCAACCGCCGCGGCCTGCTGAGCTTCCACGACCGGGACCATGGCGACGGCGGCGGCGATGCCCTGGCCTGGTTCGACCGCCTGCTGCTGGCAGAAGGCGTGTCCGACGCCACCGGCGAAGTCTGGCTGCAGACCTTCCCGCGCGTGCTGGGCTTTGCCTTCAAGCCTGTGAGCTTCTGGTACGCCCACCGCGAAGACGGCAGCCTGGCCGCGGTGGTGGCGGAGGTCAATAACACCTTCGGTGAGCGTCACGTCTATCTGCTGGACGGGCCTGGCCTGGCCTTCGGGCAGCCGCAGTCGGCGCGCAAGGTCTTCCATGTCTCGCCGTTTTGCCGCGTCGAGGGGGACTACACCTTCCGCTTCGACCGGCGCCTGGATGCGCAGGGGCAGCCCGCCTGGTGCCGGGCCGCCGTGGACCTGCGCGATGCCCAGGGCCTGTTGCTGCAGACCAGCCAGGCCGGCCTGCTGCAGCCGCTCACGCCCGGCGCCGTCCGTCGTGCCTTCTGGGGCCTGCCCTTGATGACCTTCGGCGTGGTGCTGCGCATCCACTGGCAGGCGCTGCGCCTTCTGTGCAAGCGCGTGCCCTTCTTCTCCAAGCCATCCGCCCCGTCTGAACTGGTGAGTCGATGACCATGAGCCAAGAGACCTTCCTGAACAGCGCGGCCGTGCATCGCCGCGCGACCGTCCCGTCCACGGCCCGGCGCGTGCTGCGCCTGCTGCAGCGCCTGCCGCAGGGCCAGCTGAGCCTGCAGCTGCCCGACGGCGACACGCTGCTGCTCGGCAACCCCAGCCACAGCGGCGAGGCTGCGCTGCGGGCGCAGCTGGTGGTGCACGACTGGCAGGTCTTCGAGCGCACGCTCAAGGCCGGCGACATCGGCCTGGCCGAGAGCTTCATCGACGGCCAGTGGGACACGCCCGACCTCGCCGCCCTGCTGCGTCTGTGCATCGTCAACCGCGAGCACATCGAGCAGCTGGTCTACGGCCGCTGGTGGGGGCGTCTGCTGTACCGCCTCAAGCACCTGCGCCAGCGCAATTCACGGGCCGGCAGCGAGAAGAACATCCACGCCCACTACGACCTGGGCAATGACTTCTACCGCCTCTGGCTGGACCCGGGCATGAGCTACAGCGCCGCCTGGTTCGAGGGCCGGGAGCCCCGCGAGGTGGCCCTGATCGACGCGCAGGACGCCAAGCTGCGCCGCACCCTGCGCGAGGCGCGGGTGGCGCCGGGGCATCGCGTGCTGGAGATCGGTTGCGGCTGGGGCGGCCTGGCCGAGCTGGCGGCGCGCGAGTTCGGTGCCGAGGTGACGGGCGTGACCCTGTCCCGCGAGCAGCTGCAATGGGGCCGCGAGCGCATCGCCGCGGCCGGCCTGCAGGACCGGGTGGACCTGCGCTACCAGGACTACCGCGACCTGCCCGCGCAGCACCGCGAGCAGCCCTTCGATGCCATCGTCTCCATCGAGATGTTCGAGGCCGTGGGTCATGAATACTGGCGCGGCTACTTCCAGACGCTGTGGGATTGCCTCAAGCCCGGCGGCCATGCCTGCATCCAGAGCATCACCCTTCGCGACGACCTCTTCCCGCGCTACCTGCGCTCGACGGACTTCATCCAGCAGTACATCTTCCCCGGCGGCCTGCTGCCCAGCCCCTCGGCCTTCGAGGCGGAGGCGCGCCGCGCGGGCTTCGTGGTCGAGAACCGCCTGGCCTTCGGGCGCGACTACGCCGAGACCCTGCGCCGCTGGCATGCCGACTTCCTGCGCACGCTGCCCCAGGTCCGTGCCTTGGGCTTCGATGCGCGCTTCGAGAAGATCTGGACCTTCTACTTGGCCTACTGCGAAGCTGCCTTCGACACCGGCAACACCGATGTGATGCAGTTCACCCTCAGAAAGCCCGCCCCATGAACCCCCGCCGCCTGCACCGCCGTGCGCTGTGTGCGGCACTCTGCTCGATGCCCTGGACGCTTATGGCCACCACCGCTTCCCCCGCTCCCCCGGCTGCTGCCGGCCCGGCCTCGACCGCCCCGCCTGCCATGCCCGAGGAGCTCCAGCCCCTGCTGCCCGAGGCGCGCCTGCGGGGCAGCGGCGTGCTGCGCTTCTTCGGCCTGCGGGTCTACGAGGCCCGACTCTGGACCTTGCCCGCCTTCACGCCGGAGGACTACGCCAGCCAGCGCCTGGGCCTGGTGCTCAGCTATGACCGGCGCCTGGAGGGCGGTGCCATCGCCGAGCGCTCCATCGCCGAGATGCGCCGCGTGGGCTCCTTCAGCGAGGCGCAGGCCCAGCAATGGCTGGCCCTCATGAGGAAGGCCTTCCCCGACGTCAAGCCGGGCGACCGCTTGCTGGGCTGGCATGACGGCCAGGGCGGCGTGCGCTTCTTCCACAACGGCCGGCCGACCGCGGAGCTGGCGGACCCGCTCTATGCGCGCCTCTTCTTTGGCATCTGGCTGGCGCCGCAGAGCTCGGCACCGGCTCTGCGCCAGTCGCTGCTGGGCCTGCCCGGCTGAGCCTGTCCATGGACGCGGCCCGCCCTTCGCTCGAACCGAGGCCCGCCGGCGCCGATGTGGCGTCGCTGGCCTGGCGTCAGGGCCTGGCCTACGGCGCGCTGGCCCTGCCCCTGGCCTTCGTGTCCCTGCCGCTTTACGTGAGCCTGCCGCATCACTACGCCACGCAGGCGGGCGTGCCCCTGGGCGTGCTGGGCGCCACCTTGCTGGGCCTGCGGGCCCTGGATGCCGTGGTCGACCCCTGGCTCGGCCGGCGTGCCGACGGCCTGCTGCAGCGAGGGGCCGGGCCCGCCTGGCGTGCGGCGGCCCTGCTGGCCCTGATGCTCGCCCTGGCCTTTGCCGCGCTGTGGCAGCCGCCCGCCGGCGACTGGCACCGCGCCTGGGTCTGGCTGATGGCCAGCCTGACCGTCTGCACCCTGGCCTTCAGCGCCCTGAGCCTGCTGCACCAGGGCTGGGGCACGCGCTGGGGCGGCAGCGTGGCCTGGCGCGCGCGGGTCACCGCCTGGCGCGAGGGCGCCACCCTGCTGGGCGTGCTGGTGGCCAGCGGCCTGCCCTGGTGGCTGGGCACGGGCGGCAGCAGCCTGGTCCTGGCGGGCGCCCTGGTCGTGGGGCTGTGGGGCCTGCACAGGCTGGCGGCGCCGACCCCGCCGTCCCTGCCGCCGGCCCGGCACGGCGCGAGGCCGCGCTCGCCCTGGCGGCAGGCCGACTTCCGTCACCTGCTCGCCGTCTTCCTGATCAATGGCACGGCCAGTGCGATCCCCGCCACGCTGCTGCCCTTCTTCGTCAGCGACCGGCTGATGGCCGCCGAATGGCAGCCGGCGCTGCTGCTGGCCTACTTCGCCGCTGGCGCCCTGGGCCTGCCCGCCTGGGCAGCGCTGGCCTCGCGCGTGGGCCTGGCCCCGGCCTGGCGTGCGGGCATGGCGCTCAGCGTGCTGGGCTTCGCGGCCACGCCCTGGCTGGCCGCAGGTGATGCGCCCGCCTTTCTGCTCGTGTGCCTGGCCAGCGGGCTGGCGCTGGGGGCGGACCTGGCGCTGCCCGCCGCGCTGCTGACCGGCCTGATCCATCGCCATCCTGACGGCCCGGGCCGGGAAGGCCAGTTCCTCGGCTGGTGGACCTGCGCCAGCAAGCTCAACCTCGCCCTGGCCGCGGGCCTGGCGCTGCCGGCGCTGGGCAGTCTGGGCTATGCCCCCGGCACGCGCGATGCCGCCGCACTGGACACCCTGGCCTGGGCCTACGCCGGCCTGCCCTGTGCGCTCAAGGGTCTTGCGCTGGCCCTGCTATGGCGGCTGGAGCGGGCCCACCCTTCCTGGAGTACGACCACATGAAGCTCAAGCGCCCCCTCAGCCTCTTCGCGCCGTTGGTCCTGGCGGCCGCCCTCAGCGGCTGCGCCGGCCCGCAGGTGCAGGACTATGCCCAGGAGCAGCCCACGCTGGACCTGCGCAGCTATCTGCAGGGCTGCCTGCAGGCGCAGGGGCTGTTCACGGACCGCGCCGGCCGCGTCGTCAAGCGCTTCCACGTGCGCATGGAAGGCCGCTGGCAGGGCGAGGAGGGCACGCTTGACGAGCACTTCACCTACAGCGACGGCAGCACCCAGCGCCGCGTCTGGCGCCTGCGCCACCTGGGCCAGGGCCGCTACAGCGGGCAGGCGGACGATGTCGTGGGCGAAGCCCGCGGCGCGCAGGCAGGCAATGCCTTCCAGTGGAAGTACACCCTGGCCCTGCCTGTGGACGGTCGCGTCTGGGAGGTCGCTCTGGACGACTGGATGTTCCGCATGGACGAGCGCACCGTGCTCAACCGTTCGGCCATGAGCAAGTGGGGCCTGCACCTGGGCGACGTGACCCTGGTGTTCACCAAGGACGAGCCGGGGGCCACGACATGCCGCTGAACCCGCCCCTGCGCGACTGGGCCGGCCAGTGGGTCTGGCTGGTGGGCGCCTCCACGGGCATCGGCCGGGCGCTGGCCGAGGCGCTGCATCGCGAGGGCGCTCGCGTGATCGTGTCCGCGCGTAGCGAGCGGGCCCTGCGTGAGTTCGCGGCGGCGCACCCCGGCAGCCATGCCCTGCCGCTCAACGTGACGGATGCGCAATCCCTGCAGCAGGCCGCGGCCCAGGTGCTGGCCTGGGCGGGCGGCGCGCCGGCCCTGGTGGTCTACTGCGCCGGCCACTACCGGCCGCAGCATGCGACGGCGCTGGACCCCGTCGAGCTGCAGAAGCACCTGGACGTCAACTACCGCGGCGCCCTGCACCTGCTGGGGACCATCCTGCCGCCCCTGCTGGCCGCGGGTGCGGGGCACCTGAGCTTCGTGGGCAGCGTGGCGGGCTACCGCGGCCTGCCCAGGGCCCTGGCCTACGGGCCCACCAAGGCCGCGCTGCAGAACCTGGCCGAGGTCCTGCACCTGGACCTGCGGCCGCGCGGCCTGGGCGTGTCCATCGTCAACCCCGGCTTCGTGGCCACGCCCCTGACGCGGCAGAATGACTTCGAGATGCCGGCTTTGATCAGTGCCGAAGAGGCAGCGCAGGAGATGCTGCGCGGCTGGGCGCAGGGCCGCTTCGAGATCCACTTCCCCCGGCGCTTCACCCGCTGGATGCGCTGGCTGCGCTTCCTGCCGGATGCCTGGTACTTCGCTGCGGTCCGGCGTGCCACCGGCGCCTGAGGCCCGGGCCGCAGCACCGCCCCACTGACGAGACCGCCCATGTCCGCCCTGTCCCTGGATCCCCGCACCGCCCGCCTCGTGCAGGCCTACGAGGCCCTCAGCCCCTCGACGCTGCCGGCGCTGATGCAGCTCTACGACGAGGGCGCCACCTTCAAGGACCCCTTCAACGAGGTCCGTGGCCGCGCGCCCATCCAGCGCATCTTCGGCCACATGTTCGAGGTGCTCGTGGCCCCGCGCTTCACGGTGCAGCACACCGTCACCGAGGGCGACATGGCCTTCATCACCTGGGACTTCGAGTTCGGTCGCGAGGCTGGGGGCAAGACCTGGCACATCCACGGCGCCAGCTGCATCCGCTATGGGGCGCAGGGCCAGGTGCTGGCGCACCGCGACTACTGGGATGCCGCCGAGGAGCTCTACGAGAAGCTGCCGCTCATCGGCCGTCTGATGCGCTGGCTGCGTGGCCGGCTGGCGACGCCGGCCGCAGGCTGAGCCCGCGCCCGTCTCCAGTGCCCGGCGCGGCCAGAGGCTCGACCAGGGCGCGCGCGCGGCCCTGGGCCTTGGCGAGGTAGAGCTGCTGGTCGGCCTGCAGCATCCAGTCGGCGAGGGTCAGGTCTTGCGCTGCCGTGCTGCAGACGCCGCCGATGCTGACGCTCAGCACCGGCGCGGCCTCGGACCGCGCATGCGGCATCGCCAGCGCGCGCACCGCGGCTTCGAGAGCCTGCGCGACCAGGCGGGCGCCCTCGAGCCCGGTCTCCGCCAGCAGCACGGCGAACTCCTCGCCGCCGTAGCGGAAGGCCAGGTCGCCCGGGCGCCTCAGCTGGCCGCGCAGGGCCGTGGCCACCGCGCGCAAGGCGTCGTCGCCGGCCAGGTGGCCGTAGTGGTCGTTGTAGCGCTTGAAGAAGTCCACGTCGACCAGCATCAGGGCCAGGCTGCTGCCGTTGCGCTGGGCGCGCTGCAGCTCCGCCTGGGCCCGCGTGTCGAAGAAGCGGCGGTTGTAGAGCCCGGTCAGGCCGTCGATCAGGGCCTGCTGGCGCAGCAGGTCGGTCTGGAACTTGAGGGTCAGGTGGGTCTTGACCCGGCTGCGCATCACCGAGGGCCGGAAGGGCTTGGTGACGAAGTCCACGGCACCGCATTCCAGACCGCGCTCCTCGGTGGCCTCGTCCTGGTCGGCGGTCAGGAAGATCACCGGGATGTCGACCAGGGCGGGATCGGCCTTGATGCGGCGGCAGACCTCGAAGCCGTCCATGCCCGGCATCATCAGGTCCAGCAGGATGAGGTCGGGCTGCTGGCGAGCGCACAGTGCCAAGGCCTGCTCGCCGCTGGTGGCCATCAGCACCTGGCAGTCGGCCGCGAAGACCTGGTGCAGGGCCTGGATGTTCAGCGGCAGGTCGTCCACCAGCAGCAGGCGCGGCTTGCGGTCCAGGGGCAGCTTGAAGTCGAAGAGGCGCTCAGTCATGAGGCAGGGCGTCCAGCATCTGCGCGCAGCTGTGGTCAGCGCTCACGAAATCCAGGAGGGCCATGGATCGGTCCAGGGCATCGAAGGGCTCGGCCAGCTCGGGCCGCGCCTCGCACAGGGGACGCAGCTGCTCCAGCTGGTCGAATGCTGCCATATCGGATTCAGCCAGGCGAGCGCGCAGGGTGGCCAGGGCCTCACGCAAGGGCTGCGGATCGAAGGCGGCCGCTGCCTCGCTGGTCGGTCCCGCAGATGCCTGCAAAGCCTGCGCCAGCGGCAGCAGCTCCCCGGCCAGGGTGGCCGCCTGCAGCAGGGCCTGGACCTCCGCCGGCGGCGGCGCCTCGCCCTTCTTGAAGTCCTGCTCGCAGCGGAAGGCCAGATCGGCCACGCGGCGCGCGCCCACGGTGGCGGCCAGGCCGCGCAGGCCGTGCAGCAGCGCGGCCGCGTCGGTCCAGCGGCTGGCGTCCAGCAGCGGCTGCAGGCGCGGTGCCAGGGCGGCGGCATCGTCCACGAAGCCCCGGCAGATGCGCAGGTAACGCTCCGGCCGGCCCATCAGGCGGGCGAGGCCGTCGGCCAGATCCAGGCCCAGCGCCAGGCCCCGGGCCTGCAGTGCTGGCGGTACCTGGGTCGTGCCGGACGGAGCGGCCACCACCGGGGCGTCCGTGGCCGGCATGCGCCCCAGGCGGCGGTTGATCACGGCCACCAGCTCGTCCAGCTCGAAGGGCTTGCCCACATGCCCGTCCATGCCGGCGGCGCGCGCGGCCTCGCGGTCGCTCTCCATGGTGTTGGCGGTCATGGCGATGACGGGCAGATGGGCCAGGCGGGCGTCGGCGCGGAGGGCGCGCGTGGCGGTGTAGCCGTCCATCTCGGGCATCTGCACGTCCATCAGGATGAGGTCGAAGGCGGCGTCCTCCGCCAGGCGCTGCAGGGCCAGGGCGCCGTTGCCGGCCACCTCGATGCGGGCGCCCTCGTCCTCCAGCAGCTCGCGGGCCACCTGCTGGTTGATGCGGTTGTCCTCGACCACCAGCAGGCGCAGTCCCTGCAGCCGCGAGCTGCCGACCGGCGCGGCGCTGTGCGTGGGCGCGGGCAGCTGGGCGGGGTCGGCCTCCGGCAGGGCCAGGCTGAAGAAGAACTCGCTGCCCTGGCCCGGCGTGCTGTGCAGCTGCAGCTGGCCTCCCATCAGCTGCACCAGGCGCTGGCTGATGGACAGACCCAGACCGGTGCCGCCGAAGCGACGGGTGGTCGAGGCCTCGGCCTGGGTGAAGCCTTCGAAGATCTTCTGCTGATGCGCCGGATCGATGCCGATGCCGCTATCGCTGACCCGGAACTCCATTCGCACACTGCCCGGCGGGTCCCCGGCCAGGGGCGGCTCACGCCGCAGGCTCACCTGCACCTGACCCTCGGGCGTGAACTTGATCGCGTTGCCACCCAGGTTGATCAACACCTGCTGCAGGCGCAGGCTGTCGCCCAGCAGGGCCGGCGGCAGGGTCGGGTCCAGCTCGAAGTGCAGGGCCAGCGGCCGGTGCCGCACGTTGCCGGTGAGGATGACGCGCAGGTCGTCCAGCAGGGTCTGGGGCGAGAAGGGGTGGCTGTCCACCTGCATCTTGCCGGCCTCGATCTTGGAGAAGTCCAGGATGTCGTTGAGCAGGCCCAGCAGCGAGCGCCCGGCGCGCTCGGTCTTGCTGACGTAGTCGCGCTGGCGCTCGTCCAGCGGCGTGCGCTGCAGCAGCTGCAGCAGGCCCAGCACCGCATTCATGGGCGTGCGGATCTCGTGGCTCATATTGGCCAGGAACTGGCCCATGGCGGCGCTGGCGGCCTCGGCGGTGGCGGTGGCCTCGCGCAGCTCGGCCTCGGTCTGCTTCTGGCGGCTGATGTCGAAGCCCACGCCCAGGTAGCCGAAGAGCTCGCCGTCGGGCGTGCGCATCTCGGTGACCACGCGCAGGGCCGGGAAGCTGCTGCCGTCCTTGCGCACATAGTGGCACTCCACCTCGCGGCCCAGCTGCGAGGGGTGCACGAGGGCGGCGAATCCGCTGAGCGGCTCGCCCACCTGCGTCGAGATCTCGCGGCCGTAGGCCTCCAGCTCCGCGGGATCGAACAGGGTGCTGGCACTGGCCTTGCCTATCATCTCGGCCGCGCTGTAGCCGGTCATCAGCTCGGCGCCCTTGTTGAAGACGTTGACGATGCGCTGGCGGTTGGAGCCCATGATGGCCACCTTGCTCGAGGCGTCCATCACGGCCTTCTGCAGCAGCAGGGCCTTGGCCAGTTCCTGGGCGGCGTGGCGCTGCTGGGTCACGTCGATGTAGGTGGTGACGAAGCCGCCGCCGGGCATGGGGGCGCCGCGGATGTCCAGCACCGTGCCGTCGGGCCGTGTGCGCTCGAACTGGTGCAGGGTCGGCTGGCGGGCCCGCTCGATGATGGCGTCCACCGTGGCCTCCAGGTCCTGGCTTTCGCCGTATTCGCCGCGCTGCGCGTTGAAGCGGATGATCTCCTCGAACCGGACCGGCTCGCCGCGCAGCTCGGCCTCGAAGAGCTGGGGCGGGAAGGCCAACAGATCGCGGAAGAGCTGATTGTCGGCGACCAGATGCAATTGCGCATCGAAGACGCTGAGGCCGCAGGGCAGGTTGTCCAGCACGCTGCGCAGCACGTCGTGGTTGCGGCGCAGGGAGTCCTCCAGGCGCCGCCGCTCGGTGATGTCCTGCAGCGTGCCGACGATGCGCACCACGCGCCCGCCATCGAACTCCGGCTGGGTCACGGAGCGCACCCAGATCTCGCGCCCCCGGGCCGTGAGGAGGCGCAGCTCCAGGTCCTGGGGCGTTCCCTCGCTCACCAGCGCCTGGGTGGCCGTGTTGATCTGAGCGCGGGTCTCGGCGTCGAAGAAACGCAGGGCTTCCTCGGGGTTGGGCTGGGGCGATGCGGGGTCCAGGTCATGGATCCGGAACATCTGCGCGCTCCAGTGCAGGCGCTGCGGCTTCAGCTCCAGCTGCCAGGCGCCGAGGCCCGCGATGCGGCCCGCCTGCTCGAGGACAGCCTCGTTGTTGCGCAGATCCTGCTCGACGCGCTTGCGCCCGCTGATGTCCAGGTGCGTGCCAGCGACGAGCAGCGGCTGCCCCTGCGCGTCGCGGGCGGCGACCTTGCCGCGCGTCATGACCCAGACCCAGTGCCCGTCCCGGTGGCGCAGGCGCATCTCGGTCTCGTACTGCGGCGTCGCGCCCTGCAGGTGGTCCTTGAGGACGCGCGTGGCCCGTTGCAGGTCCCCGGGGTGGGTCAGGCGCTCCCAGGTCTGCTTGGTGATGGGCTCCAGGTCGGCCAGGGTGTAGCCCAGCATCTGGGCCCATTCCTCGTTGAAGCGCACGGTGTCATGGGCGAGGTCCCACTCCCAGGTGCCGGCGCCGGTGCCGTCGATGATGCTTTGCAGGCGCAGCTGCTCGCGCGCCAGCTGTTCGGCGGCGGCCTTGCGCTCGGTGATGTCCAGGGCGATCTCGATGAAGCCGGTCAGGGAGCCGTCCTCGTCACGCACGGGCTGCAGCTCGGTGTCCACCCAGTTGAGCCGGCCGTCCTTGCGGCGGTTGAGGATCTCCACTCGGCAGCCCTTGCCCTCGCGCGCGGCCTCCGCCAGGGTGTGCAGGGTCTCAGGCGCGGCCAGGCCGCTGCTGAGGACCTCGGCCGGCGTGCGGCCCAGGACCTCCTCGGCGTCGTAGCCGGTGATGCGGGTGAAGCCCTCGTTGACCCAGTTGATGCGCAGTTGCGCGTCCGTGGCGATCACCGCATTGGAGGTGCCGCGGGCAACCAGGGCCAGGCGCTGCAGATCAGCGGTCATGGCATGGGCCAGGGTTTCGGCGCGCTGGCGGGCGGAGGCCAGCAGCCAGGTCGCGAAGGCGAGGGCGGCGCTCAGCAGGGCGCCCCCGACGACGACGCCCGTCCAGGCCATGCTCACCGAGGACTGCTCGAAAACCGGCGTGCTGAGGCCCTGCACGCTGAGCCGGCGCTGGGCGACGGTGAGGGTGTGCCAGGTCCTGAAGGCGGCGCCCTGCTCGTCCAGCTCGGGCTCGGAGCGGTGGATCAGCTGTGCCGCGTCCGCCTGTTCGCCGTCGTAGAGGGACACGGCCAACTGGCCGTCGGTGACGTAGCCCAGCTGCTCGAACATCTCGTGCGCGACCAGGGGGGCGAAGAGCAGGCCCATGAGGGCCCGCCGCCGCTGCTCCGAGGTCTGCGGGTCGCTGCCTGGCCGGTAGAAGGGCACCAGCAGCAGAAAGCCCACGGACTGGGAGGCATCCTGGCGCAGGACCAGCCGCTCGCTGAGCACGGGCCGGCCGGTGTCGATGGCCTGCTCGACGGCCTGGCGGCGCGTGGCGTCCCCTGCCAGGTCCAGGCCCAGGGCTGGGCGGTTGGGGGCCAGCGGCTCGAGGTACTTGATCAGGTAATGGGGGCTGCCGGGCGGTCCGAGGTCCTGCACGGCGTAGTCGGTCTGGCCTTCGCGCCACCGGGCGTCGATGAAGGACGCCAACGCCTCATGCGGTACCCGCTCGATCAGCCCGAAGCCGCGAATGCCCGGGAACTCCTGCTCCAGCTGCCGCGATTCCACATAGGCCCGGAACTGGGGCAGGGTGACCTGCCCCGTGGCCGCGAACAGCCCGCGCGCGCCGTGCATGCCATAGACCGGCAGCTGCAGGCGCCGCGCCACCTCGCGCTCCACTCTTTCGCCCAGGCGATCGAAGCGCGCCTGGGCGCTGCGGGTCTCGCGCTGCTCAATCCAGATGCCCGAGCAGGCGGCGATGACCAGCCCCAGCAGCAACACCGTGGCCGCCAGGCCGTCCGGACGGCGCAGCAGCAGCCAGCGCGATGTGAATCGCGGCATGGGGGTCAGGTCTTGCTCAGCAGGGCCTGGACCTGCCGGTCGAGCTCGACCGGACTGAAGGGTTTGGAGAGGTAGGCATCAGCGCCGGCGTCCAGGGCGGCCAGCCGGTCCTTGGGGTCGGCATTGGCCGAGAGGATGAGCACGCGCAGCGTGGCCAGTTCGGCGTCGGCGCGGAACTGGCGGCAGAGGGCGAGGCCGTCGGTGTCCCCGGGGAGCACCACGTCAAGGATCACGAGGTCGGGATGCAGGGCGCGGGCCAGCTGCAGGGCACCGGCGGCATTGGCGGCCTCGTGCAGGGTGAAGCCGTTGTCCGTGAGACCCCAGCGGACCAGCCTGCGGGTCTCCGCCTGGTCGTCCACGATCAGGATACGCTTGGCGGGCATCGTTCCTCCTCGGAATCATCTCGCGGTGATGACGGCAGCATAGCCGCCGTCGCGCCTGGGACTGTCACGGCATCGCAACGCGGGCGGCGGGTCAGGGCGCCGGGCGCCCCGGGCCCTGCGAGCCGTCCGCGCGGGCGGCCAGGTAGGCATAGAGGTCAGCGATGTGAGCGGTCACCACCGGCTCGCCCTGCCAGGCGGGCATGGTCAGCGCGCCCTGGCGGCCTTGCAGCACGGCCTCGAGCTGGGCCTCGCGACCGGTGGCATCGGTGCCGGCGGGCAGGGCCCAGTCGTAGCGGCTCAGCACCAGGGCCATGAAGCGGCGGGCGCCCATGTCGCGCACCCGCAGGCTCAGGTCCGGCGCCTGGGCGCTGCCGCTGGCGTCGGCGCCATGGCAGCGGGCGCACTTGTCCTGGAAGACCCGCCAGCCGGTGTAGACGGTGCCGGGGGCCTTGTTCTGGCGCGCCAGGGCCTCGGCAGGCAGGCGGTTCTGTACGGTGACGCCGCAGCCGGCCAGGGCCAGCGCGATCGACAGGCCCAGGGCCGTCAAGGGGCGGCGGCGCGAGGCGGCAGTCCGGGGCAGCGGGGGCAGGGGGGTCAGGTCTTGCATGGGGCTCTCCCAAGGATGCCTGCAGGGCGGATGCGGTCCAGCATGCCACGTAGTGCCGGACGCAGCTTGAGCCATGTCAAGCGCTTGTCTGGCGTCACACGCCGGGGCGCCGGATTGCCCTAGAGTCGGGCGATCACCCGCCGCCAGCATCGCCATGACGCCCACCCCCGCCACGCCTGCCCGACAAGGCCTCAGCGAAGCCCAGGCCCGCGAGCGTCGGGCCCGTTTCGGCCCCAATGTGCTCGAGGACCGCGAGCAGCAGGGCCTGCTGCAGACCCTGCGCAGCGTGGCCACCGAGCCCATGTTCCTGCTCCTGCTGCTGGCTGCGGCCGTCTACCTGCTGCTGGGGGACCTGGGCGAGGGCCTGCTGCTGAGCTTCTTCGCCCTGCTGACGGTGGGCCTGGTGGTGCTGCAGGAGCGGCGCAGCGCCCATGCCCTGGACGCCCTGCGCTCCCTGGCCCAGCCGCAGGTCCGCCTGCTGCGGGAGGGGCGCTGGCAGCGGCGTGCCGCCAGCGAGCTGGTGCCGGGGGATCTGGTCGCCGTGGGCGAGGGCGATCGCGTGTCGGCCGACGGCCGGCTCCTCGAGGCAACCGGCGTCTCGGCTGACGAGTCCCTGCTGACCGGCGAGTCCGTGCCCGTGCGCAAGAGGCCCTGGCAGGCCACGGATGCGGGCGGTGCAGCCCCGTCCCCCGGGGGCGACGACAGCCCCTGGCTGCACGCCGGCACCCTGCTCGTGGCCGGCCACGGGCTGCTGGAGGTGGACGCCACGGGGCGACGGACGCAGCTCGGCCGCATCGGCGCCTCCCTGGCCGGCATCGACAGCAGCAGCACCCCTCTGCAGCTTCAGCTGCGCCGCGTGGTGCAGGTCTTCGGTGGCGCGGCGCTGGGCACCAGCCTGCTGCTCCTGCTGTGGCATGGCTGGCGGGAGGGCGACTGGCTGCAGGGCCTGCTGTCGGGCATCGCCATCGGCATGGCCCTGCTGCCGGAAGAGTTCCCGATGGCGCTGACCGTCTTCCTGGCCCTGGGGGCCTGGCGGCTGGCGCGCATCCAGGTGCTGGCGCGGCGTCCGGCGGTGATCGAGGCCCTGGGCTCGGCCACCCTGCTGTGCGTGGACAAGACGGGTACGCTGACCGAGAACCGCATGAGCCTGCGGCGCCTCTGCGTCCCTGGCCTGGACCTCAGCCTGCAGGGGCCGGCCGACGAGGCGGCCCTGCCCGAGGCGCTGCATCGTCTGCTGGAGTTCGGCATGCTGGCCTCGCGCCGCGGCGGCGCCGATCCCATGGACCAGGCCGTGCTGCGGCGCGGTGATGCCGGCCTGGCGGGGTCCGAGCACCTGCATCCCGACTGGACGCTGCTGCACGAGTACCCGCTGAGCCCGGCCCTGCTGGCTTTCTCCCAAGTCTGGACGGCACCCGACGGCCAGCGCTGGATCGCCGCCAAGGGCGCGCCCGAGGCGGTCGCTGATCTCTGCCACCTGGACGAGGCCCGCTGGGCCGAGCTGCGTCCGCAAGTGCAGGCCCTGGCCGAGGCCGGCCTGCGCGTGCTGGCGGTGGCCGCCGGGCCGGTCGGGCCCGGCGCGATGCCGCCGCAGGCCCACGACCATCGCTTCGAATGGCAGGGCCTGCTGGGCTTCGAGGACCCGCTGCGCGCCAGCGTGCCCGCGGCCGTCGCGCAGGCGCGGGCCGCCGGCGTGCAGGTGGCGATGATCACCGGCGACCACGCGGCGACCGCACTGGCTATCGCTGGCCAGGCCGGCATCGAGGTGCAGGCCGGCGCGCTGACGGGCGAGCAGATGGCCGCGCTGGATGACGCCGCGCTGGACCAGGCCCTGCGCCGGGTGCGGGTCTTCGCCCGCGTCATGCCGGAGCAGAAGCTGCGCCTGGTCCAGGCCTTCCAGCGCCTGGGCGAGACCGTGGCCATGACGGGCGACGGCGTCAACGATGCCCCGGCCCTGAAGGCGGCGCACGTGGGCATCGCCATGGGCCAGCGTGGCACCGACGTGGCCCGCGAGGCGGCCGGCCTGGTGCTGCTGGACGAGGACTTCGGCCGCATCGTGGGCGGCATCCGCATGGGGCGGCGCATCTTCGACAACCTGCGCCGGGTGATGGCCTACATCGTCGCCATCCACGTGCCGATCGCGGGCCTGGCCCTGCTGCCCGTGCTGCTGGGCCTGCCGCCCTTGCTGATGCCTGCGCATGTGGTGCTGACGGAAATGGTGATCGACCCCATCTGCTCCCTGGCCTTCGAGGGCGCACCCGAGCATCCGCGCCTGATGCAGCGGCCGCCGCGCCGGCGGGACGAGGGCCTGCTGGCGCCGCGCCTGCTGCTGATGGCGCTGATGCAGGGCGCCCTCCTGCTGCTCGCAACCCTGGGCCTCTATGCCTGGGCCCTGGAGGTCGGACGCTCGACCGAGCAGGCCCGCACCCTCGCCCTGCTGGCGCTGACCCTGGGCAATCTGGGCCTGGTGGGCCTGGACCTCAGCCTGGGCCTGGGCTGGCGCTCCCTGCTGGGGCCGGCCGCCCGCACCTTCTGGGCGGTGAGCGCGGCTGCCCTGCTGGTGCTGGGCGTGGCGCTGTGGCTGCCCGCCCTGCGCCAGCTGCTGCACCTGGCCTTGCTGCCCTGGGGGGATGCGCTGTGGCTGCTTGGCAGCACGGCGGCCACCCTGCTGGTGACAGGCACGCTCACGGCCCGCCTGCAGGGCAGGGATTGAGCGGGCTCAGAACGCCGGCCAGTCGGAGAGGTCGTCGATCTCGCGCCAGGCCCGCACGCAGGCATTGGTGGCGTCCATGCCGCTGAAGATGGCGGCCTCGGCCCATCGCCGGCGCAGCAGGCCCAGCATGGGGCGGCCCTCCTGCATGATCCACTTGCGCATTTCGGCCGGCACCTCGGACTTGCGGTTCGCGTTCAGGCGCAGCAGCATCGTGGACTTGGCCAGGTTGCCCGCCCCCAGGTTGTAGACCCAGGAGATCAGGGCCGCGGCCTCGCAGGTCAGCAGCGGCACCTGCACCCGCTGCTGGACATCGCGGGCGGCCCCGGCCATGTCCCGGCGCAGCAGCTGCTCGGCCTCGGCCTCGGTGATGGGCGGTGTCTGCGGCGTGACGCGGCGGCCCTGGGCGTCGATGATGGTGCCGTAGCCGATGGTCCAGGTGCCGCCGGGCTGGGCGCCGTTGTCGTCATAGGGATGGGCGAAGAAGCCCTCGATGCGCTTGACCACCGCCGTGGCAGCGGCGGGGACGGCGCCGTCCCAGGGGCTGGCATCGGGGGAGGCCTGGGCCGATGAGACGGGGGCGGACTTCCTGCTGGCCATGCGCGACTCCTGGCGGGCGATGGCCCCAAGGTAGCGCCAAATGCCGCCGGGCGCTACCAAGGTCTAGGGATGGCGGCCGGCCATGCACCCGGCTACCCCTCCTTCCGGCTTCAGACCTGACCCCGTCCGATGCGGGCCCCGGCCCGGCCGAAGGTGGGACGAACGTTGGACAATAGCGCCTTTGACCACTCACCCCTCCTCACCATGAGCGCTGCCGAGAACGCCCCCGCCCTGCCCGACCACCTGTCCGTCGACCCTGCCAGCCCGCACTTCGTGGCCGCCGTGTTCGAGCATGACGTCGGCATCAAGTTCAACGGCAAGGAGCGTTTCGATGTTGAGGAGTACTGCATCAGCGAAGGCTGGGTGAAGGTGCCGGCCGGCAAGACGGTGGACCGCCGCGGCCGCCCGGTGCTGATCAAGCTGAAGGGCCAGGTCGAGGCCTTCTACCGCTGACACCCGCCGGCCGGGCGCAGTCCGCCCCTGGCCCTGGGGTTTGCCTGGGGCCCGATGGACGCGCAGCGCGAGCGGCGGCACACTGCGCAGCAAGCCGGGCATGCCGCCGCCGTCCGGGTCCCTGCCCATTTCCGTGTCCCTGTCTCTTTCCGCCCCCGCCTCGTTGATGCCGCCCGCGGCTCGCCAGCAGCGCCCGCAGCTCAAGGACGAGCAGCTCAAGCGCAGCCTGCTGCTGGCCGGCCTGCTGCATGTCTGGCTGGCCGTGCTCGTCGGCACCGCCCCGGGCGATGCGCGGCAGGACGAACAGGCCGGTGGTGGCCGGCTGACCGTGCGGCTCCAGGGCGCTGCCACCGCCCAGCCCGGCGGCGCACCCGACAGCCAGGCCGACCGCGGCCCCGTGGGCGACGCCCCCAGCCGTCGCTTCGGCGGCGTGGTCCGCCGCGAGGACGAACCGGCCCCGCCCGACCAGCCCGGCGCCGCCCGCGAGGGCGATTGGGCGCCGCAGCCCAGCAGCGTCAAGCAGCTGCAGGACACCCCCGACAGCGCCAGGCCCCGGGCCGAGCCCCTCCAACCGCTCGCCC
This sequence comes from Roseateles flavus, assembly GCF_039872765.1. Taxonomy (NCBI): domain Bacteria; kingdom Pseudomonadati; phylum Pseudomonadota; class Betaproteobacteria; order Burkholderiales; family Sphaerotilaceae; genus Roseateles; species Roseateles flavus. The sequence continues at coordinate 709,100 of NZ_JBDPZC010000001.1, forward strand.
CGCCCCGCAGCGAGGCCCTGCGCAGCGAGCTGCCGACCCCGCCTGCCGAGGTCGATCCGCGCGTCACCCGCCAGCTGGACAGCGCCCCGCCCACGCCGGCCCAGGTGCAGGCGGCCCGGGTCGAGCCCCTGGCACGCCCCCTGGAGCGCCTGCAGCCGGTGGCGCGCCCCAGCCTGCCGGCGCAGTCGGCGGAGCGGCTGGACACCCAGGTGAGCCCGGCTCGCATCGAGGTTCCGCAGCGCCTGGAGCGGCTCTCGGCGCCCAGCCCCACCGAACTCCGCGCGCTGCCGCCCCTGGAGGCGCCCGCGCCCCGCGTGAGCACCCTGCAGAGTCCCAGCCAGCCCAGCCCCCTGACACAGGCCGTGCGTCCCCAGGCCCTGGGGACGCTCAGCAGTACGCCCGCCACGATCGCCGCCAGCCCGACGCTGAGCCTGCCGGAGCGTTCGACCGGCCGCCTCAGCGCGGACAGCCTGCGTCCTGCCGACAAGGTCCAGGCCGCCGCCCTGGCGCCGCTGGCCGCCGAGCAGGGCGCGCGCGCCCAGGACCTGCCCGCCAGCCCCGGCCTGGCGCCCTCCGAGCATGCCGTGGCCCAGCTGCCGGCCGAGGCGGCCAGCAGTGCGGCCCGCATCAGCGCGCCGCAGCCCCTGGGGCGCCTGACGCCCAGCGCCGCGGCGCAGTCCAGCCTGCAGGGTCTCCAGCCGATGAGCGTGCCCAGCGAGCAGGCGGGCAGCGGTGCCGCTGCTGCCACGCCGGCGGGAAGCGCGGCGGCGTCGAGCGCCACGGGCAGGGCCTCCGAGCGCACGCCCGGCACCGCCGCCCAGCCCCAGGCAGGCGAGCGCTCACTGACAGGCAATGCCACGGCCTCGACGGCACCGGGAGCCCAGGTGGCGCCCGCACCCGGCAAGGTCAGCCTCACGGGCGCCGATCCCAGCCAGGGCCCGTCCGCGCTGCCTCAGCCGGGTTCGCCGGACGCCGGCGCCCAGCGCGGCCGCGACGTCGCCACCGCGCCCTCGGCGCCGGCCAGCGCGCCGCGCCTGAACCTGGACCTGCCCACCTCCCAGCGCGGTCCGGTGGCCAGCAGCCGTTCGCGGGCCCTGCTGGAGATTGCGCCCAATCCGCCGGAGCTCAAGACCAAGCTGCAGAAGGACATGGAAAAGGCCTTGCGCGAGGACTGCCGCAAGGCCTATGCCGAGAACGGCCTGCTGGCCCTGGGCGCGATGGCACTGGACGCGCTGCGGGCCAAGGGCTGCAAGTTCTGACCAGGGCCGCGGTGGCTTCAGCCCCGCGGATACAGCACCATCTGGGTGCAGCGGAACAGCGCCAGGGTCTTGCCGGTGTCGGCATGCGTGACCTTGGCGTCCCACAGCTGGGTGCTGCGGCCGGCGTGCACCAGGGTGGCGGTGCAGCGCAGCAGGCCCTCGCGGGCGGTGGCCAGGTGGTTGGACTTGATCTCCAGCGTCGTGAAGCTCTGCGCGCCTTCGGGCAGGTTGGACATGCAGCCGAAGCCGGCGGCGGTGTCGGCCAGCGTCAGGATGCTGCCGGCATGCAGGTAGCCGTTGGGCGCCATCAGGTGCGGGGCGACGGGCAGTTCGGCCTCGATCTCGCCCGGGCGCTGCGCAGTGATGACGATGCCCAGATGGCCGGGCAGGGTGCCCTGGCTGCGGGCGTTGAGTGCTTCGATGGACATGGCGGCAGGGCGCGCGAGGCGCCGGGCTGGAGGATCAGCCGGGCAGCATAAGCGGCTTCGGCCGGGCGTGCAGGCGCGGGGTCACGCGAGCGCCGGCTCAGTCGACGGGGGCCGGCGCGGGCGTGGGCACCGGCGGTTCCGACGCCGTCGTCTCGGGCCGCAGGCCCAGCGCCCAGTCCTCGCCGAAGAGCTCGCTGGGGTGCGGGGTGCGCACCGAGCCGTTGCCGCAGCGCATGCTCTCGCTGGGGCAGTAGAGGTCGCAGCCCCAGCAGACGCGCTGTGGCTGGGCGGGCAGGAGGGGGAACTTCTTCGCCATGCTGGCACTGTGGAGGGCTGTCGCCCGCAGGGTTTTGCGCCAGCGCAAGCTCGCGTGGCCTCCGGCACGGGGGCCCGGGCGCGCTAGGATCGGGCCCTCTGCCCAGCGGCGGCATCCGGCTGCCTGGGGCCGAGTTGCTGGAGGAATGATGATGAAGACTGCATCCCGTCGCCACGCCTGGGTGCTTGCGGCCGTCCTGCTGTGTTCGGCCGGCCTGGCCCAGGCCGGGACCAAGGAGGACATCGCGGCCGACATGCGCGCCCAGCGCTGGACGCAGGCCGAGCAGAAGCTCGACGGCGTGCTGCGCAAGCATCCGGAGAACGCGCTGGCGCATTTCTGGCTGGCCGAGGTGAAGTTCGAGCAGGGTCAGATCGATGCCGCCAAGGCCGAGCTGCAGAAGGCCCGTGAGCTGGATCCCAGCGAGAGCTTCGCCAGCAAGAAGGTCATGATCCAGCGCATCGACCAGGCCCAGGGCGGCCCCATCCGCCTGGACGCCCCGGCCCGGCCGCAGGCCCTGCCGCAGCCCGCGCCCGCGGCCGTGCCGGCCGCCGAGGTGCCGCGCGGGGTGGCGCGCGAAGAGACGCGCGAAGAGCGCCGCGAGGCCTCGTCCGGCGGCATCTCCTGGTTCTGGCTGCTGGTGCTGGGCGGCGTGGGCTTTGTGCTGTGGCGCAAGCTGCGCCGCAGCGTGGCGGGCAACACCCCGGCCGATGTCGAGCGCTGGCGCGGCGCCCTGATGGAAGCCCACAAGGACCTGGGCGATGCCGTCGCCGCGGCGGACGCCAACCCCGCCTTCAGCCCCGAGCAGAAGCTCGCCACCTACGACCGCGTGCGCAAGGCGCAGGCCGACATCAGTGCCCACATCGGCACGCTGGCCACGCGGCGCGACTTCGCCGAGACCGAGAGCCTGATCCTGCGTTCCCGCGACATCGCCGCCGAGATCCGCGGCGAGGAGAAGCCCAGCGACAAGGCCCTGCGCATGCAGGAGGCCCGCATGCAGGCCGAGGCGCAGGCCCGCGCACAGGGGCCGGGCTATGGCTACGGCGGCCAGCCTGGCTACGGGGGCGGCGGCCTGGGCGGCGCCCTGGGCACGGCCGCCGCGGTGGGCGTGGGCGTGGCGATCGGCTCCATGATGAGCGGCAGCGCCGAGGCCTCGGAGCGGCATCGCCGTCATGCGGACGATGGCAGCGGCGGTGGCGGCTACATCCCCTTCGACAACGGCTCCTCCAACGACCTGGACCTCGGGGGCAGTGATGCCGGCGCCAGCTGGGACAGCGGCGGCAGCGACATCGACGTGGGCGGTGGCGGCGACTTCGACTGAGGCGCCCGACCGACGCGACCGCGTGCACATCGGATCACGCAGGGGCGCCGCAGGGCGCCCTTCGCCCTCTGGCCTCGGGCCGGCCCCGACACCTCAACGACTCTGAAGGAAGCCCCATGGGACAAGCCAAGCTCCGCGGCACCCCCGAACAGCGCAAGCAGGCCGCGATCGAGCGCCAGCTGTCGCTGCGACCGAAGTACATCCGCTGCAACAACTGCCAGGCCGAGCTCAACGAGATGACCCCCATGGACATCTCCGACATCCGGGGCATCGAGGCCGCCTTCATGGCGCACTGCCCGCACTGCGGCCACGACACCTACGCCATCAAGGGCGAGCGCGAGGCCGTGGCCCAGATGCACATGGCCATCGAGGATGCCGTGGGCGCGCAGAGCCAGGCCGGCGTCGTGCCCGCGGCCCATCGTCGTTGAGATACGCCGCTGAGCCACGCCGGTGCTTGGGGCCGACGCAGGCATGAACAGGCTCGACAGCCTCGCGGCCCGGCGGCCGGCGGCCACGGGCTGAAAGCCAGGACGTTCCCGTGCCTGGCCTTGAACCGCTCGCACCCACGCCAGCGCCCACGCCCGGGAATGCCGCCGACTTCTCCTGGCAGCAGGACGACGTCTTCGGCCGCATCGCCTCCCGCTACGACCGGCTCTGCGACCTCTTCAGCCTGGGCCTGCACCGGCTGTGGAAGCGCCGGGTCGCCCGCGTGATCGCCGACGAGCCCTGGACCACGCTGCTGGACGGCGCCACGGGCACCGGCGACATCATCCTGCGCCTGCTGGCGCATGAGCGCGTCGCCGGCCGTACCGTCATCGCTTCCGACATCAGCGAGGCCATGCTCGCCCGTGCCCGGCAGCGCCTGGCGTGCCACCCGGCCCACTTGCAGTTCGAGGTGCTGAATCTCGAGTCCATGCCTTCGATGGCCGATGCCAGCGTCGACGCCTATTCGATCTCCCTGGCCCTCAAGATCTGCGATCGCCCGGCGGCCCTGCAGGAAGCGCTGCGGGTGCTGAAGCCCGGCGGTCGCCTCATCCTGCTGGAAGCCTCGACCCTGCGGCCGGCCTGGCTGCAGCGCGCCTACCTCACCTACATGGCCTTGTGCATGCCCCTGCTGGGCTGGCTGGCCACCGGGGGCGATGCCTCGGCCTACCGCTACCTGCTGCTGGGCATCCGCGGCTTCCCCTCGGCCGAGCAGCTGGCCGCCGAGCTGGAGGGGATGGGTTTCGAGGAGCTCGGTTTCGAGCGCCTGTCGCTGGGCATTGTGGCCATCCACACGGCGCGCAAGCCGCGGTATGGGCCGCGTGCCTGAGCCTGCGGCGCCTTGCTACCATCGCGCCCCTGATGAAGTGGGATCGGCTGGGCCCCGCCACGCCCAGCCCGCGCCCGGCTCGAACGATCTTCACGGACGGACTCCCATGCCACCAGACACCTCGCCCCTGCTGCATGTCCGACCCTACGTGGCCGCGGACCGCCCGGCCTGCCTGGCCCTCTTCGCCAGCAATGTGCCGCGCTATTTCGCGCCTGAGGAAGTGGCGGAGTTCGAGGCCTTTCTGCGGGCGCCGGCGGGGGACTACGTCGTCGTCGAACGCGAGGGCGAGGTCCTGGCCTGCGGGGGCTGCTATGTGCGGGAAGGCATCGGCCGGCTGAGCTGGGGGCTGGTGTCACGGGCGCATCACGGCCAGTCCCTGGGACGGGCGCTGCTGGCCTGGCGCCTGCAGCGGCTGTGGGTGGATCACGGCGTGAGCGAGGTGGCGATCGACACCAGCCAGCACACGGCCGGCTTCTTCGCGCGGCATGGCTTCCGGGTGACGCGGCAGCTCGCCGATGGCTTCGGCCCGGGCCTGGACCTGGTGGCCATGACGCTGCGGCGCGAGGACTGGCTGGCCCGGGCCGACGGAGCCGCCGCGGCCCTCCGCCCCTCATCCTCGATCGAACCCCGTGCCTGACGCCCATGGTGCGCGCCCGCCATGACCCTGCCTGCGCTTGTCCCTGACGACTTCTCGGTGCCCCGCCAGTTCCAGGCGGCGGGCTTCCAGCTCCAGGTGCTGTCCCCGGCCCATGCCGAGGCGGACTTCGACGCCGTGCGCACCAGCGCCGATCGCATCCGCCATGTGTTCGGCCCGCACAATGGCTGGCCCGCGGCGGACCTCGGCTTCGAGGAGAACCTCGCGGACCTGAACCGCCATGCGGGCGAGTTCGAGCGCCGCGAGGCCTTTGCCTATGCCCTGCTGGACCCGGGCGGCACGGCCTACCTGGGCTGCCTCTATCTCAAGCGCATCAAGTCCCGGCTGGAGGACGACCGGCGCAAGAGGCTGTTCCAGGCGCAGGCCTTCTTCTGGCTGTCCGAGGCGGGACTGGTCCTCGATGCGGAGGCCGTGCTGGCTTGCCTCGCGCGCTGGCTGCAGCAGGACTGGCCCTTTGCCGCCGTGGCATTCCCTGGGCGTGTCCAGAGCTGGGCCACATGGGAGGCGATGGCCGCCCCGGCGGCGTGAGCCGGCGAGCCGTCCTGCGCAAGGCAAATGAAAAAGGGCGGCCCCTCGAGGCCGCCCTTGCGCTGCAGGGGCACCGCCCTTTGCGGTGCCTGCACAGGCTTTACATGAACTGGTACTTCGCGCCGATCTTGAAGTAGCGGCCCGTGGCGCCGCTGGCGTCCAAGGGGTTGTAGCTCATGCCGCCATAGGTCAGGGGATCCAGCGGCGCGACGCGGTCGGTCGCGTTCTGGATGGAGCCGAAGACCTGCAGGCGCTTGCTGGCCTGGTAGCGCACCGAGAGGTCCAGCGTGGCGAAGGAAGACAGGCGGCAGCCGTTGGGGGCGTCGCTGCCGTCCGCCAGCTTGGAGGCGCAGCCGTCGCCCTTGAAGTAGCGGTTCTCCATGGCCGAGCGGTAGTTGATGTTGCCGGTCACGCTCCAGTCGCCGCGGTCCCAGGTGGTCGAGAAGTTGACCTTGTCGCGCGGCGTGCCGGCGCAGTTGGAGGTGTCGCAGTTGCCATGGGTGCCGACGTACTCGTACTGGGCGCCCTTGACCACGGTGCCCGCCGCGTTGACGGTGTCGGGCTCGACGCGCTTCCAGGTGTTCAGGTGGGTCCAGTTGATCCCGACGGTCAGGCGGCCGGCCTCACCCAGGGCGATGCGCTGCTTCAGGTCGATGTCCACGCCCTTGACCTGGGTGTAGCTGCTGTTGCGGTACGGGGCCTTGGAGATCAGCAGGGTGCCGGTGTTGGGCTGCACCACGCCGTTCACCACGAGGTTGTTGTCCGCACGGATGGCCGTGGGCAGGGCGGCGGCCTCTGCATAGGCCATGGGGTTGATCTCGTTGCTGCGCTTGATCTGCCAGACGTCGACGGCCAGGCTGGTGTTGGTCGGGAGATCCCACACCAGGCCCAGCGTGCCGCCCTTGGACTTCTCGGGCTGCAGATTGGGATTGCCCACCTTCACGGCGGCAATGGTGATCTGGCAGTCGCCGGTGGTGGCACCGCCGGCTGCCGGCGTGCCGCCGGGGCAGCGCACCGGATCACGCACGGCCGAGGAGCCGGTGCTCTGGCTTTCGCTGCCGGCTTCGGCGGCACCCGGCGCACGGAAGCCCTCGGCATAGGTGCCGCGCACGGCCAGGGACTTCAGCGGCGTCCACTTCACGCCCAGCTTGGGGGTGTTGGAGCTGAACTTGTCGTAGGCGTCATGACGGATGGCCGCGGAGATCTCCAGCTCCTTGAACACCGGCGCCAGCAGCTCGGCATACACGGCCTTGACCGTGTTGCTGCCCTTGGCGGCGACGTAGCTGGCATTGACCGAGCCGTCCTCGGTGCCGGACAGCGAGGGCGCGTCCAGCGACTCGCGGCGGTACTCGCCGCCCACGGCCAGGGACAGGGCGCCGCCAGGCAGGTTCATCAGCTCGCGCGAGCCCTTGATGTCGATCATGTCCAGCTTGGTGGAGATGTCGGCCGTGCTGTGGCGCACCATGGCGTCATACAGCGACTGGGGGTTCTTGGAGGCTTCGGCGCCGATGTAGTACGGGAAGTACTTGCTGTTGGGATTGCCCAGCGCGTCCTTCAGCACGTTCATGTTGAGCATGGCGCTGTAGTCGAGGGCCAGCTGGCTTTCCGAGTGCACGAAGGCGGTGTCGAAGTCCCAGCCCCAGGCGCTGCCCTTCAGGCCGGCCACGAAGCGGCTGAAGCCGTTGTCGGCCTTGCGTTCCTGCGGGCCCACGTCGAAGGCGGCGTAGCGCACGCGCACCGGCACGCCATAGGGGTTCTGCGGGTGGTTGGCGGCCAGCACGATGGTGGTGCCTGCGCCGGAGCCGTAGTTGATCACGCCGGACGGGTTGCCCGCATTGGGCGGGAAGGCCACGGTCGGGGTGATCGAGGGCGGCGTCATCATGAACGAGGTCTGGCGGCTGGAGTAGCCGGCCTCGGCATAGGCCTGCAGGTCGTCGTTGATCTTCCAGGTGCCGCCGGCGAACAGGTTCACGGCATCGATGGCGGGCTGCATCGAGCGGAACTGGTCCTGATGCCACAGGCAGCCACCCTTGGGATCCTGCGGGCTGGCGTTCGAGAGGCTGGAGCAGCCCGGCAGCGAGACGTAGTCCAGGGTCTTGGGGTCGCGGATGGAACCGGCCGGGCTGGCCGCCGCATTGTTGTTGCCCGTGATGTAGCCCGAGGCGAACTGCGTGTTGATCGCATAGCCCCAGGGGCGCAGGTCACCCTTGCCGATCCAGGCACGCGAGGCGCGGTCGCTGTTGGCCAGCGCTTCGGAGTGCGAGACCTCGAAGTTGAAGGTGTAGTTGTGGCCGTCCTTCATCAGGTCGCCGAAGCCGGCGGTGATGCTGGCCTTGTGCTGCTGCATGTCTCCGTAGCGCGAGAAGCCGGTGCTGGCCTGGCCGGTGACGCCCTGGAAGTCCTTGCGGGTGATGATGTTCACCACGCCGGCGATGGCGTCGGCGCCATAGACCGAGGAGGCGCCGTCCTTCAGGATTTCGATGCGCTCGACCAGCTCCATGGGCATGGTGGACAAGTCGGTGAAGGTCTTCTGGCCATCATCGGCACGGCCGAAGGCGGCCATGCGGCGGCCGTTCAGCAGCACCAGGGTGGAGGTGGCGCCCAGACCGCGCAGGGAGATGGCGGTGGAGCCGGCCGCGAAGCCGTTGCCAAAGCCCGTGGGCAGGGAGCCGGCGCCGTCCACGCCCAGGGTCTGCAGGTACTCGGCCACGGTGGCCTTGCCGGACTTGGCGATGTCCATCGCCGTGATCAGCTGGACCGGCGAGGCGGTCTCGGCGGCCACGCGCTTGATGTTGGTGCCCGTCACCTCCACGCGCTGCAGCTGCTGCGTCTCCTGCGCCTGCGCCGCCAGGCTCATGGCCAGCAGTGCACCTGCGCACAGCAGCGTGGTGCCGCTGCTGATCGGGGTCTTCTTGAAATGCTTCATGGGTACGTCCTTTGGCTTGCGCCTTCCCGCGACGCGGGCGCAGCGCTTGTCTCGCCTGTGTCAAAAAGAGGTGCGAAGACTAGCTGGCGCCAACACGGGTGCTTGTCGACATGGGTCCAAAAACCCGCGTATTGATCGCTTTTTGCGACACCGGGATTTCCCTTGATATCGGTGGCGGAGCCTTGTGATATCGGCAACCTTTCATGGAAATGCGGCGATGTCTTGGGCCAGGTGGCGCGGCACCCTGATCGGCGTGAAGGAGGGGCGGGTCTGGGTCCGCACGGTCGGCGCAGTGACGGCGGTGGATCCGGCCAGCGTCCAGTACCAGACGAGCGCGAACTGAATCCGGCGGGCCGGCCGGGGGAGGGCGACGGCGCAAGGGCCAGCGTCCCTGCCATGCTCTGGATCACGCGGCAAGGAATGCCTGGCCGCCACCCGCCTGCCTGTCATTCTTCATGGAGGCAGGCGCGTTGCTGAGGCCCCAGCCCTCGCCGATGCGCAGCGCGGCCCGAGGGCATCGGCGAAGATCGGCCTCGTCGCATCCCCAACACCGGAGCTCCCCGCACATGCCTGCACTGCACGTTGCCTCCGCGCTCGAAGGCCTGATTGCCGTCGTCGCAGCGCTGCTGCTCGTCGTGCTGTGCTGGCGAGCCCGGGCACGCACGGGCTCCTGGCGCGCAGGGCTGCTGGACCTGGCCAGGCGTACCGGGCGACCGCTGCAAGGCCTGATGACGGTGGCGCTGCTGCTGGTCGGGGCCGAGCTGCTGCTGCCGGCCGAGCGCATCTCCGCAGAGGTCTCTCACCTGCAGGTCCTCGAGGGCGGGGCCGCCGAGCTGTCCTATTCGCTGTGCTGCACCGGTGGCGGCATGGACGCCTGCGTGGTGCCCGGCGGCGCGGCCCTGCGGCCGGGCCAGCCCATCGAGCTGCGAAGGACCCGTCTCCTGGGGCGGTGCAGCGCGCGCGTGCTGGATGGCCCGCCGGCGCCCTGCCGCTGCAGCTAGACCGGGCGGAGGATCCGCTGGGCCGCTGCTTCTGCCTTGAATGACGCCCGAGCTGCTATCGTTTGCGCCATGCCACGGAACATCCATGTCATCACAGCGCTTGCCCCGCTTGCTGCCGTCCTGCTGGGCGGCCTGTTCGCGGCCCCTGCCGCCGCCGTCGAGCCCATGCGGGTGTCGATCGATGCCCGCATCGGCACAGAGGCCCGAGGCCGCGAGCGCGGCGAGCAGGCGGCTCAGGCCGACATCGCGGCGGGCACACTGAAACTGTTCGAGTCGACGGGGCTCGAGACGGTCGGGGACTTGCCGCGCCGGCGCGTGCGGGAGCGGCTGCTGCGCGCCAAGGGCATCCGCCTGGATCACGGCCCCGGCTGCACGGATGCGGCCGAGCAGCGCGGCTACGCTGCGGCCTACAACGAGCGCATGACCGGCGAGGTGCAGCGTCGCTTCGGCCCCGACTTCTGGACGCAGCTGGACAGGAACGTCGACCGGTAGCTGCGCGCGGGCGGCAGCACGAAGGACCGGCCTCGGGAAGTCGTGGGCCGAGCCGGTGAACAGAACGACCTGGCTGGCCGGCGTCTGCGCCATGCTGATGACCGTGCTCAGCTTCTTCGGGACCAATGCCCTGTTCGGTCCGCTCCAGCTGGTGTCGGGCCTGTGCCTGCTGGCCGTGATCGGGCTGCTGCTGGCCGGCGCGCTCTCGGGGGTGCGGGGCCTGCTCGCCGGCCAGGGCCCTCGCGTGCTGCTGCGTGCCCTGGGCACTTGTCTGCTGCTCGCGGTGATCCTTGCCGTGCAGCCCATGGTGCATGAGCTCGGCCTTCGCTGCCTCATCGCCCTTCATCGCGGAGCCCTGGAGACGGCCGCCCAGGAGGCGCTGGCCACGGCCAAGGACGACGAGAACCTGTGGCGACCCGCCTTCGAAATCTGGCCCTCGCTCCTGGGGCCGACCCGTGCCGCCGCCTGGCGCGAGGGCGAGCTGCTCTTCCTCGACTTCGAGGGATCCCCGGGGCAGGCCGTCGGGCTTTGCTACAACCCGCGGCACCTTCAGCACAGGGACTGCAGCACGCCGCTGGGCGGCCCCTGGTACCGCTACCACTCATGAAGAGTGGTCGAAGCGCACGGCCCTGGCATGACGTACATGGCGTTAGTCCCGTCACGCACAGCCCGCCCTGGCCGCCACAATCCGCGGCCAGGGCGGCCCCGCGAGCCGTCGCGGATTGCCGGGATGCCGCATCGCGCAGGCTCGGCCTGACAAGGAGTCAGTCACCATGTTCAAGCCCCTTGCTCTGCTGTTCTCGGTCCTGCTCCTGCTGGCCGGCTGCAACATGGCTGCAACGTTCGAGTCCCTGATGCCCCATGAGGAAGTGCAGGTGGCGAAGGACCTCGTCGCCAAGCTGGCCGCGCGTGACTTCGCGCCGATCGAGGCGGCGCTGGATCCCCAGTACCGGACGCCGGAGCTCCCGGCCCAGCTGGAGACGATAGCCCGGACCCTGCCGGCGGCCGCGCCGACCTCGGTCCAGGCGGTCGGGGCGCACACCTTGACCAAGGCAGGGGTCACCACCTACACGATCACGCTGGAGTACAGCTATCCCTCCGCCTGGAAGCTCGCCACGGTGGTGCTGGAACGCAAGGAGGCTCAGCTGGTGCTCAAGGGCATCACCTTCCAGCCCAGAACCCGGAGCTTGGCCTCGGAGAATGACTTCACCCTGGACGGCAAGGGGCCGTTTCACTTCCTGGTGCTGGTGATGTCCGCGCTCATCCCGCTCTTCATCCTCTATGCGCTGGTGGTCTGCCTGCGCAGCCGCTTCGAGCGGCGCAAGTGGCTGTGGGTGCTGTTCGTGGCCTGCGGGCTGGTCCAGTTCCAGTTCAACTGGAGCTCGGGGGACTGGGGCGTGCAGTTGCTCAGCGTGCTGTTGTTGGGCGCGGGTTTCGCGAAGGGTGGGCCAGTGGCGCCGTGGGTGTTCACCCTGTCCCTGCCCGTGGGGGCCATGCTCTTCCTGCTGCGGCGGCACCGGGATCCGGACTGGCCGGGCCCCCAGAGGGCACCGGACCCCGTGCCCCAGCCGGCGCTGCAACCCGTGGCCGAGGACGCCGGCCAGGGTTGAGCCCCGGGGTCGTCGTGCGGGGCGCCCAGGCCCATGGCGGGCGCGGTGCTCAGCGCCCCCGGCATGGGTCGCTCGTGAAAAAGCCCTGGCGGCCGCAGCGCACCAGGGCTTGCAGACGGGGTCAGGTCTTGATCAGCCCTGGCTGATGCGCTGAGCCAGATGCGCCAGCGCCTCCTCCACCTGGTCCACCAGCACCAGGCACAGATCGCCCGGCTGCAGGCGCTCCAGGGCGCGGTCGATGGCGACGAACTCGCCGCGGATCTCCTCGATGTGGGAGGTGCGCGTGGCGCCTTCCAGGCCCTGGCGCAGGAGCTTGAGCACCTCGCCGTCTTCCCGGCCGCGCTGGCAGGCGTCCTGGAAGAGGAGGGCGTCGTCGAAGGCGGCGCCCAGGATCTGGGTCTGGATGCGGATGTCCTCGTCACGGCGGTCGCCCGCGCCGGAGATCACCACCGAGCGGCGCTTGGCCGGCAGGGCTTCCACGGCGGCCACGAGGGCGCGCATGGCATCGCCGTTGTGGCCGTAGTCGGCGATCACGGTGGCGCCGCGGTAGTCCATCACATTGAAACGGCCGGGGACGTTGTCGCTGTCGCTGTTGAAGCTGGCCAGGCCGCGGCGGATGGTGTCCCAGTCCAGCCCGACGCCCCAGGCCGCCGCCACGGAGGCCATGGCGTTCTCGACCTGGAAGGGGATCATGCCGCCGCGCGTGAAGGGGATGTCGCGCAGCGGGATGCTCTCGCGCCAGGCGCCTTGAGCGGCCACGAGCTGGTCGCCGTCGATGAAGACGCAGCGCTTGCCCTGGGCGCGGTGCGCGGCCATCAGCGCATGATGGCGGTCGGCGGTGAAGAAGATGATCTGGCCGGGGCAGACGCCCGCCATGTTTGCCACCACCGGGTCGGAAGCGTTGAGCACCGCGTAGCCGCTGGGGGCCACGTTCTGCACGATCACGCGCTTGACCAGGGCCAGCTCCTCGACGGTGTTGAGGAAGTTCATGCCGAGGTGGTCGCCGTCACCGAGGTTGGTCACCACGGCGACCTGGCAGCGGTCGAAGCCCAGGCCCTCGCGCAGGATGCCGCCGCGGGCGGTCTCGAAGACGGCGGCCTCGACGTCCGGGTGCATCAGCACATTGCGGGCGCTCTTGGGGCCGGAGCAGTCGCCGCTGTCGATCTGGCGGCCGTCGACGTAGACGCCGTCGGTGTTGGTCATGCCCACGCGCAGGCCGCAGGTCGCGAACATGTGCGCGATCAGCCGGGTGGTGGTGGTCTTGCCGTTGGTGCCGGTCACGGCGACCACGGGGATGCGGCCGTCCTCGCTCTTGTGGCCGTGGCCGTAGAGGTGGTTGACGATGGCCTCGCCCACATTGCGGCCCTTGCCGAAGCTGGGCGAGAGGTGCATGCGCAGGCCCGGCGCGGCGTTGACCTCGACGATGCCGCCGCTGATCTCCTCCAGCGGGCGCAGCACGCTCTCGGCCACCACGTCCACGCCGCAGACATGCAGGCCCACGACCTGCGCGGCCGCGATGGCGCGGGCGGCGACGTCGGGGTGGACGTCATCGGTCACGTCCGTGGCGGTGCCGCCGGTGCTGAGGTTGGCGTTGTTGCGCAGGATCACGCGCTGGCCCTTGGCCGGAATGGACTCGGGGGTCAGGTCTTGCTGGGTGAGACGCGCGACGGCGATGTCGTCGAAGCGGATCTTGGTCAGCGAGGTGGCGTGGCCGTCGCCGCGACGCGGGTCGGCGTTGACCTTGTCGACCAGCTGCTTGACGGTCAGCACGCCATCACCGATCACATGGGGCGGGTCGCGGCGGGCGGCGGCCACGAGCTTGTCGCCCACCACCAGCAGGCGGTAGTCGGAGCCGGGCAGGAACTTCTCGACCATCACGTGGCCGATCTCGTCCGCCGCCTTGTACGCGGCCTCCAGCTGCTCGCGGGTGGTGACGTTGACGGTCACGCCCTTGCCCTGGTTGCCGTCCTGGGGCTTGACCACCACGGGCAGGCCGATCTCCTGGGCGACGTCCCAGGCGTCGTCGACGGACTCGACCGGGCGGCCGGTGGGCACCGGCACGCCGGCGGACTGCAGCAGCTGCTTGCACAGGTCCTTGTCCTGGGCGATGGACTCGCTCACCGCGCTGGTGGCGTCGACCTCGGCCGCCCAGATGCGGCGCTGCTTGGCGCCCCAGCCGAACTGCACCAGGCTGCCCTGGGTCAGGCGGCGGAAGGGGATGCCGCGCTTGACCGCGGCGTCGACGATGGAGCCGGTGGACGGGCCCAGGCGCACGTCTTCATCGGTCTCGCGCAGGCGCTTCAGGCATTCGTCGATGTCGAAGCTGCCTTCGCCCATGGCGGCCAGGACCAGGCGCGTGGCGTCGTCCATGGCCATGCGGCCGACGTCTTCCTCGCTGTACTCGACCACCACCTGGCAGGTGCCGGGCTCATTGGTGACGTGGGTGTGGCTGAAGGTGACCGGGCAGCCCGCCTGGGCCTGCAGGGCCAGCGCGGCCTGCTCCAGGACCTGGGCCAGGCTCATCTCGGCACGCAGGGCGCCGACACCGGGGAAGAGGGCGCGCAGCCGCCCTTCGAAGCCGGCCAGGCCGCTGATCGCGCGTTCGGCTTCCGTGCAGTGCACCACCGCTTCCATGGCGGTGTGGCGGCTCCACATATTGGGGCCTCGGAGGGCGCGGATGCGAGAGACTTCCATGTTCGCGTCGTCTTTCGGGAGATTCGGTTGAGGGCGCGGGGCGCCTTATTGCGCCAGATCCGGCACGAAGGTGTCGAGGCCGGCCGAGATGAGTTCGGGCGAGATGTTCATGGCCCAGGCGGTGGCAACGGCGGCCAGCAGGGTGGCTTCGTCGGTCGGCTGGCCGGCCTTGGCGAAGCGCTGGACCAGGGCGGCGATATTGGCCCCGACGGTCTCGCTGGAGCCTTGCGCCAGCACCGCGGTGCCCCCCTGCAGGAAGACCGCGCGGCCGCCCTTGGCGCGGTGCGCCTGCAGGGCCTCGTTGCCTTCCTCGCGGGCGTAGAGCAGCACCTCGCCATCGCTGAGCTCGGCCATCTCCACGAGGCGGGGCTCGGCGGCGTTGAGCACCGCCGCACCTTCGGCCAGCACCACGTCGATCTGGGTGCGCAGCACCTTGAAGCGCTGGTCTTCGGTGAGGGTGTCGAAGTGGCTGAGGTCGACCGAGGCGGCCATGTCCGTCACCACGCCGACCTGGCAGCGGTCGTAGGCCAGGCCGTCCTTGAGGATGGAGGCGGCGTCGTTCTGCACCACCACGGCGTCGACCACGCGGTTCATCAGCAGGCGGTGGGCGGCGTCCCAGCGGGCGCTGGAGCGCTTCTCGACACGGCGCGGGCCCAGGAAGAGGCCGTCGCTGCAGGCCAGGCCCACGTGGCGGCCGTTGAGGTGCAGCAGCCAGGCCACGAGGCGGGTGATGTGGTTGCCGCCCTGCGAGGCCAGCACGCCGACCACGGGGATGCGGCCGGTCTCGTCTTCGTCGAAGAGGTGGTCGATGATGGCCTGGCCCACCGGCTGGGGCATGCCCTCGGCGGGCTTCAGGTGCATCAGCAGGCCCGGGCCGGCATTGACCTCGACGATGGCGCCGCCGGTCTCGGACAGGGGCTTGGAAATGTCGGTGCTGACCAGGTCCACGCCGGCGATGTCCAGGCCGATGGTGCGGGCCGCCAGCGAGACGGCGTGCGCCACCTCAGGGTGGACCTGCGCCGTGCAGTCGATGGCGACGTTGCCGTTGCGCTGGATCAGCACGCGCTGGCCCGCGGCCGGCACGGCCTCGGGCGTCACGCCCTGGCGCTGCAGGTCCAGCAGCACGACGGCGTCTTCGCCGATCGTGATGCGGTTGAGGGGGAAGTCCTCGGTCAGGCCGCGGCGCGGGTCGGTGTTGATCTGGAGGTCGACCAGCTGCGTGACGGTGTGCTGGCCGTCGCCGGTGATCCAGGCCTCGTCGCCGCGGGCGGCGGCCACGACCTGCCCGCCCACCACCAGCAGGCGGTGCTCGTTGCCGGGGATGTAGCTCTCGACCAGGACCTCGGAGCCTTCCTTGTCGGCCAGCTCGAAGGCGGCGGCGACGTCGGCCGCCTGGCGCAGGTCCAGGGTGACGCCGCGGCCGTGGTTGCCGTCGGAGGGCTTGACCACCACGGGCAGGCCGATGTCCTGTGCGGCTTCCCAGGCCTCGGCGGCCGTCTTGACCGCGGTGCCGGCCGGCACGGGCACGCCCACGCTCTTGAGCAGGCTCTTGGTGAGGTCCTTGTCCCGGGCGATGCCTTCGGCGATCGCGCTGGTCATGTCGGTCTCGGCGGTCCAGATGCGGCGCTGGCGGGCGCCGTGGCCCAGCTGCACGAGGTTGCCGTCGTTCAGGCGGATGTGGGGGATGCGTCGATCGGTGGCGGCGGCCACGATGGCGGCGGTGGAGGGGCCCAGGTAGCAGTCGTCGACCTTGTCGCGGATGCGGTCCACGGCGGCCTTCACGTCGAAGGTCTCGGCATTGATCATGGCCATGATCAGGGCGTGGCCCTCGGCCAGGGCGGCGCGGGCCACCTGCTCGTCACGGGCCCGGAAGACCATGCGGTAGACGCCCGTCTTGGAGGTCGAGCGGGTCTGGCCGAAGCCGGTGGGCATGCCGGAGAGGTTGAGCAGCTCGATGACGATGTGCTCCAGCACATGGCCCATCCAGGTGCCTTCGGTGAGGCGCTGCAGGAAGCCGCCGCGCTCGCCCACGCCGCAGTGGTGCTCGACCAGGGCGGGCAGGGCGGCCGTCAGCCGCTCGTTGAAGCCCTCGAGCTTGTGGGAGGGAAATTCCTCCAGCCGGCCCAGGTCCAGCCAGACCTCCAGGACGGGGCGGTAGGTCCACATATTGGGACCACGCAGGTAGTTGACGCGCAAAAGCTGGATGTCGTCGTGTCGGCTCATGGGGCGGGGCATGGACGGATCGGGAGGAGGAAGGCCGGCCAGGGCCGGGATGTGCGTCTGGCGACCAGGCGCCATTTTGCTCTCAGTTTGGGGTGGCTTTGCCCGTTCGGTGAGTGAGGACCTGCTCGCCTGTCATCGATTGGGCGGCGGGAGCGTTGCAGGATGCGCGAAAATCGCGCGGTCGCCGGCAGCCGCCCCGGGGGCGTTCAGAACGAAAGAACAATGCAGCATCAACATCCTGTGGACGACGCGTCCGCCAAGCATCCCGAGTGGGCGACTCTGACTTCGCGTCTCTTGAAGGGCGAGAACGTCCTGGCCAGCCTGGAGGTTGACCTCGACGGTCAATTGCGCTTCGGCGTGGGCCTGCTGGCCCTCACCCGGCAGCGCCTGCTGGCCTTCGACGCCGGCAGCCGCCAGTGGTCCGAATGGCCCCTGCACCCCGGCCTGGAGCTGCGTCTCACCGACCACGCCGGCGTGGGCTGCCTGGAATTGGTGGACGCCAGCGGCCGCCTGGCCTTCTGGCGCTTCACCCTGGCGATCAACCTGCAGGCCCAGCGCTTCCAGGAGGCCTTCGAGCGCCGGGACGATGGCCCGCGCACCGAGGCCGAGGAGGTGGGCTTCTGCCCCAGCTGCAAGGCCCCGCTGCCTCCGGAGAGCGAGGAATGCCCCACCTGCGAGCGTGAACTGCACACGCCGCCCTCCACCTGGGTGCTGCTGCGCCTGTGGCGCTTCGCCCGGCCCTATCAGGGCCAGCTGCTGCTGGGCTTCCTGCTGATGCTGGGGGCCACCGGGGCCACGCTGGTCGGCCCCTACCTCTACCGCCCGCTGATGGACGAGGTGCTGATCCCCTTCCAGCAGGGCCACAAGATCGACCCCTGGCTGGTGGCCTACTACCTGGGCGGCCTGCTGGGCGCCGGGCTGGTGTCCTGGATCCTGGGCTGGGCTAAGACCTACATCCTGGCCCTGGTGTCCGAGCGCATCGCCGCTGACATGCGCACCGCCACCTTCGAGCACCTGCTGTCGCTGTCCCTGGAGTACTTCGGCAACAAGCGCACGGGCGACCTGATGTCCCGCATCGGCTCGGAGACCGACCGCATCAGCGTTTTCCTGTCCCTGCACGCCCTGGACTTCATCACCGACGTGCTCATGCTGGGCATGACGGCCATCATCCTCTTCTCCATCAACCACTGGCTGGCCCTGGCCACCCTGCTGCCGCTGCCCTTCATCGCCTGGATGATCCACCTGGTGCGGGACCGCCTGCGCACCGGCTTCGAGAAGATCGACCGCGTCTGGGGCGAGGTCACCAGCGTGCTGGCGGACACCATTCCCGGCATCCGCGTGGTCAAGGCCTTCGCCCAGGAGCGCCGCGAGGCCAAGCGCTTCAAGGAAGCCAACCAGAACAACCTCAAGGTCAACGACCGCCTCAACAAGACCTGGAGCCTGTTCACGCCCACGGTCTCGCTGCTGACGGAAATCGGCCTGCTGGTGGTGTGGGCCTTCGGCATCTACCTGGTCTCCGACGGCGACATCACGGTGGGCGTGCTGACCTCCTTCCTGGCCTACATCGGCCGCTTCTACGGCCGCATGGACTCCATGAGCCGCATCGTCTCCGTCACCCAGAAGGCGGCGGCCGGCGCCAAGCGCATCTTCGACATCCTGGACCACCAGTCCAACGTGCCCGACCCCGCCAATCCGGTGAAGCTCGGTGGGGTGACGGGCGGCCTGCAGATCCAGGACATCGGCTTCCGCTACGGCAACCGCGCGGTGATCCGCGGGCTCTCGCTGGACATCCAGCCCGGCGAGATGATCGGCCTGGTGGGCCACTCCGGCTCGGGCAAGAGCACCCTGGTCAACCTGATCTGCCGCTTCTATGACGTCACGGAGGGCTCGATCCGCATCGACGGCACCGACCTGCGCCGCGTGACGGTGGCCGACTACCGCCGCCACATCGGCCTGGTGCTGCAGGAGCCCTTCCTCTTCTTCGGCACCATTGCCGAGAACATCGCCTACGGCAAGCCGGACGCCTCGCGCGAGGAGATCGTCGCCGCGGCCCGCGCCGCCCATGCGCACGAGTTCATCCTGCGCCTGCCCCATGGCTACGACAGCCTGGTGGGCGAGCGTGGCCAGGGCCTCTCCGGCGGCGAGCGCCAGCGCATCTCCATCGCCCGCGCCCTGCTGATCAACCCGCGCCTGCTGATCCTCGACGAAGCCACTTCGGCCGTGGACACCGAGACCGAGAAGGAAATCCAGAAGGCCCTGGACAACCTCGTGAAGGGCCGCACCACCATCGCCATCGCCCACCGCCTGTCCACCCTGCGCAAGGCGGACCGCCTGGTGGTGATGGACCGCGGGCAGATCGTCGAGGTCGGCCCGCACGACGAGCTGATGGAGAAGAAGGGCGCCTACTGGCGGCTCTATGAGGCCCAGGCCCGCCGCGTCGACGCTGAAGAGGCCGAGCCCATGACCCTGCCCAACCCCAACGCCCACACGGTCAGCGCCTGATGAGCAGCGAGAGCCCCATGACGACCCCCTACCAGCGACTCTCCCGCAATGCCTTCGGCCGCCTCGACCTGGTCGACACCGACGGCCAGTGCCACGCCAGCGTGACCCCGGTGCGCGCCCATCCCATCTCCGCGCCGGACGAGGGCGTCTCCCTCGTGGGCCAGGACGGTCACGAGCTGGCCTGGATCCCGCGCCTCTCGGCGCTGCCGCCGGCCGACCGCGCGCTGCTGGAAGCCGAGTTCGAGGTGCGCGAGTTCATGCCCACGGTGCAGGCCCTGCTGGCCGTGAGCACCTTCTCGACGCCCAGCCAGTGGACGGTGCAGACCGAGCGCGGCGAGGCCCAGTTCATCCTCAAGACCGAAGAGGACATCCGCCGCCTGGGCGAGGGCAAGCTGCTGATCACCAGCAGCCACGGCCTGCAGTTCCTGGTGCCGGACCGCTTCGCGCTGGACCGGCATTCGAGGAAGCTGCTGGAGCGATTCCTCTGACCGGGGCCTGAACGGGCGCCCGCGCAGCCGGCGCCTCAGCAGAACACGCGCGCCGCGGCGCTGAGCCGCTCGGTGCGTTCCTTGAGCTCGCCCGAGGCCGTCACCGACTGCTGCACCAGGGCCGCGTTCTGGCCCGTCATGTGGTCCAGCTGGGCCACGGCCTGGCTGATCTGCGCCAGGCCCTGGGCCTGCTCCTGCGTGGAGAGGCTGATGCCGGCGATGAGGACCGCCAGGTCCTTCACCTCCTCGACGATGCCCTGCATGGTCTGGCCGGCCTCGGTGACCACATGGGCCCCGGCACTGACCTGCTCGGCGCTGCTGGCAATCATGCCGCGGATCTCGCGGGCGGCCTCGCCCGCACGCTGGGCCAGCCCCCGCACCTCGCTGGCCACCACGGCAAAGCCGCGGCCCTGCTCGCCGGCGCGGGCCGCCTCGACGGCGGCGTTGAGGGCCAGGATATTGGTCTGGAAGGCAATGCTGTCGATCAGGCCGATGATGGGCGCGATGCGCCGGCTGGATTCGCTGATGCCGTTCATGGTCTGCACCATGGTGGTCATCTGCTCGCCGCCCAGGCGCGCATTCTCCCGGGCCTCGGCGATCAGCTGGGCCGCCCGCGCAGCGGAGGCGGCATTGGCGCTCACGGCGGCGCTGAGCTGGTCCATGGAGGCGGCCGTCTGCTGCAGCTGGGCGGCGGCCGCCTCGGTGCGTGCATGCAGGTCCTGGTGGCCCACGCGCATCTCGTGGCTGGCGGCGTCCATGCCGCGGGTCTGGTGCTGGACATCCCCGCTCAGGGCCTTCAGGTTCAGCCCGACCTGGTTGAGGGCGCGCAGGGCCTTGCCCAGGGCGTCGCTGCGGGCGGGCTGGCGCATCTCCTCGACCCGACCGGAGGCCAGGGCCTGGACCTGTGCATTCAGCTGCAGCACGGGGCGCACCAGCTGCCATTCCTGCCAGGCCGAGGCCAGCAGGGCCAGCAGGCCGCTGCCCATCGCGAGCAGCAGCAGGGCGCTGCCGCCCAGTCCGGCCAGCGCGGCAGCCGCCAGGCCGCCCAGCCACAGCGCGGCCAGTGGCAGCAGGCAGCGGGCGCGCCAGGACAGGGTGTGGGCCAGGGCCGCGGGACTGAACCGGGTGCGCGGCAGCACCCAGCCCTGGTGCAGGCGAGGCGTCCGGGCACTGCCCTTGCGCAGGGTCGCGTAGAGCGCTTCCGCAGCCTGCACCTCGCTCGCCTGCGGCCGGGTCCGCACGGACACATAGCCCAGCAGGCGGCCCTCGCGCTGCAGGGGCGTGACATTGGCCTTGACCCAGTAGTGGTCGCCGTTCTTGCGCCGGTTCTTGACGATGCCGCTCCAGGCCTGGCCGGCCTTGAGGCTTCGCCAGAGGTCGTCAAAGGCTTCGGGCGGCATGTCCGGGTGGCGGACAAGGTTGTGGGGCTGGCCCAGCAGCTCCTCGATGCCGAAGCCGCTGGCCTCGCTGAAGGCCGCATTGGCGTAGGTGATGCGCCCCTGGGGGTCCGTCACCGACATCAGGGTGGCATCGTGCGGGATCTCGTGGACTTGCTGCGTGACAGGCAGGTTCTGGCGCATGGGACTTCCTTGGAAGGCGCCATGCTAGGCAGCGCTCTGCCCGCACTCCATGATCTGGTGCAAGTTTCCAGAGGCAGACCACGGCCCCGCGTGGCTGCGCCGTGGCGCAGGTCACGCTTGGCCGGGCAGGGCGGGGGCGCCTTCAGTCCAGCCGGAAGACGGAGATCGCCTCCGACAGCTGATGCGCCTGCTCGCGCATGGACTGCGCCGCCGCCGCAGATTCCTCCACCAGGGCGGCGTTCTGCTGCGTCATCTGGTCCAGCTGGGCCACGGCCTGGTTGACCTGCTGGATGCCGTCGCGCTGCTCCGCGGAGGCGGCGGCGATCTCGCCGATCAAGTCGGAGACCCGGCTGACGCTGGCCGTGATGTCCTGCATGGCCTGCCCGGTCTGCTGCACCAGCTCCGCGCCCTGCTCGACATTGCCCATGGAGGTGCCGATGAGGGTCTTGATCTCGCGCGCCGCCTCGGCGCTGCGCTGGGCCAGGGAGCGCACCTCGCCGGCCACCACCGCGAAGCCGCGGCCCTGCTCCCCGGCGCGGGCGGCTTCCACGGCGGCATTCAGGGCCAGGATGTTGGTCTGGAAGGCGATGCCGTCGATCACGCCGATGATGTCGCCGATCTTGCGCGAGCTGTCGGTGATGCGCTGCATGCTCTGCGTCACCTGGTCCACCACCTGACCGCCGCGCTGGGCGGCCTGGGCGGCCGAGACGGCCAGCTGGTTGGCCTGGCGCGCGGTGTCGGCGGACTGGCTGACGGCGCCGTTCATCTCCTCCATCGAGCTGGCGGTCTGCTCCAGGTTGGAGGCCGTCTGCTCGGTGCGGGCGGAGAGGTCGTGGTTGCCCTGGGCGATCTCGCCGGCGGCCGTGTTGATGGAGTCGCCGGCGGCGCGCAGCTGCGCCATGGTGCCCCGCAGGGCGTCGACCATGTGCTGCAGCTGGCCCAGCAGGCTGGCCTCGGCAGCGGAGCCTGCGCTGCCCCGCAAGTCGCCGTCGGCCACGGCCCGCATGGCGGCGATGGCTGCGCTGGGCTCGCCGCCCAGCTGCTGCAGCACGCTGCGGGTGATGGCCCAGCCGACCAGGCCCACGCCCGCCAGGACCAGGGCTCCCAGGCCTAGGCGTCCCAGGGCAGCGCTCCAGACCTGGCTGGTGACGTCATCGAGGTACAGGCCGGAGCCAACCATCCAGTTCCATTCCGGAATGGCCATCACCAGCTGCAGCTTGGGCACGGGCTCGGTCTTGCCGGGGCGGGGGAACTGGGTCAGCACGTAGGCGCGGCCGTCGCGGCTGGCCCGCATGCTGTCCACCAGTTGCTGGATGATGTCGTTGCCGGCGCCGTCCTTGACCTTGCCCACCATGTTCTGGCCGATCCAGTCCGGCTTGGTCGGGTGCATCACACTGACGCCGTCCAGCGTCCAGGCGTAGAAGTACTCGGTCTTGCCGTCGGCGCCGCCGTAGCGGGCGCTGCGGATCACCTCCTTGGCGATGGCCTGGGCCTCGGCCTGGCTCATCTTGCCGCTGGCGGCCTGCTGGCGGTAGTTCTCGACGACCTGGTGGACCGACTGGACCGCCGTCTGCAGCATCTCGCGGCGGCTGCCATTGATTTCGACATGGGTCTGGTAGATGGTGAGCAGCAGCAGCACCAGCACGCCCAGCATGGCGCTGACGGTGAGCAGGGCGATGCGGCGCCGGAAGGACCATTGGTTCAGCATGAGAGTCTCCTGTCCGCTCCTTGCCGTCGAGTGCGGCGTCCTACCGAGCGGTCGAATAAGTGTGAGCTACTTTCGTATTTGCTTGAAATGTTGAGAACGGTTGCATCGCCCATGCTGCGACGAATTGCACAGCGGCGCTAGAATTGACGTTTACGTAAACGTAAACTGGCACCCGGCGCCGATGATGCTGGGCGCCGGCCTGGACGCGCCCCCGAAGCCCGGCGCGCAGGCGTTCGACAACTTGCCTCGGAGACTGAGATGAACCTGCCCGGCCTGAATTTCCAACTTGGTGAAGACATCGACGCGCTGCGCGACGCCGTGCGCGACTTTGCGCAGGCCGAGATCGCCCCGCGTGCCGCCGAGATCGACCACAAGGACCAGTTCCCCATGGACCTGTGGCGCAAGATGGGCGAGCTGGGCGTGCTGGGCATCACCGTGCCGGAGCAGTACGGCGGGGCCAACATGGGCTACCTGGCTCACATGGTCGCGATGGAGGAGATCAGCCGTGCCAGCGCCTCGGTGGGCCTGTCCTACGGCGCGCACAGCAATCTGTGCGTCAACCAGATCAACCGCAACGGCAACGAGGCCCAGAAGCAGAAGTACCTGCCCAAGCTGATCAGTGGCGAGCACGTGGGCGCGCTGGCCATGAGCGAGCCGGGCGCCGGCTCCGACGTCATCAGCATGAAGCTCAAGGCTGAAGACAAGGGCGGCTACTACCTGCTCAACGGCACCAAGATGTGGATCACCAACGGCCCCGACGCCGACACCCTGGTGGTCTACGCCAAGACCGAGCCCGAGCTGGGCGCGCGCGGCGTCACGGCCTTCCTGATCGAGAAGGGCATGAAGGGCTTCTCCATCGCCCAGAAGCTGGACAAGCTGGGCATGCGCGGCAGCCACACCGGCGAGCTGGTCTTCGAGAACGTGGAAGTGCCGGCCGAGAACGTGCTGGGGGCCGTCAACAGCGGCGCCAAGGTGCTGATGTCCGGCCTGGACTACGAGCGCGCCGTGCTGACCGGCGGCCCGCTGGGCATCATGCAGTCCGTGATGGACAACGTGATCCCCTACATCCACGACCGCAAGCAGTTCGGCCAGAGCATCGGCGAGTTCCAGCTCATCCAGGGCAAGGTCGCCGACATGTACACCGTGCTGCAGGCCGCCCGCTCCTTCGCCTACACCGTGGCCAAGAACCTGGACATGCTGGGCACGGACCACGTGCGCCAGGTGCGCAAGGACTGCGCCTCGGTGATCCTGTGGACCGCCGAGAAGGCCACCTGGATGGCCGGCGAGGGCGTGCAGATCTTCGGCGGCAACGGCTACATCAACGAGTACCCGCTGGGCCGCCTGTGGCGCGATGCCAAGCTGTACGAGATCGGCGCCGGCACCAGCGAGATCCGCCGCATGCTGATCGGCCGCGAGCTGTTCGCCGAGACGATGTGACGCCCGCCCGGGGCCCCGGCAAGGTCCCGGAACGAAGTCAGCCTTGCCCAATGGGCAGGGCTGGTCCGCCCCACGATTCGACAATGCGGCCATGAGCACCGAACTGCAAGAACTGCTGGACAGCAACAAGCGCTGGGCCCTCGACACCGAAACACGCGAGCCCGGCTTCTTCTCCCGTCTTCTCAAGCAGCAGACGCCCGAATACCTGTGGATCGGTTGCGCCGACAGCCGCGTGCCGGCCAACGAGCTGGTCAACCTGCTGCCGGGCGAGCTCTTCGTGCATCGCAATGTCGCGAACGTGGTGGTGCATTCCGACCTCAACTGCCTCTCGGTGATGCAGTTCGCCGTCGATGCGCTGAAGGTCAAGCACATCATCGTGGTGGGCCATTCCAACTGCGGCGGCGTCAAGGCCGCGCTGCTGGACCAGCGCGTAGGCCTGGTCGACAACTGGCTTCGCCATGTGCAGGACGTGCGCAACCATCACATGGAATGGCTGGAAAGCCTGGACGAGCGCCAGCGCGTCAACGCCCTGTGCGAACTCAATGTGCTGGAGCAGGCCCGCAATGCCTGCCAGACCACCGTCGTGCAGGACGCCTGGGCACGCGGCCAGGAGATCGTGGTGCACGGCTGGGTCTACGGCCTGCACAACGGTCTGCTGGAAGACCTCCGCATCACGGTGGGGGCGCCCGAGCAGCTGGCTTCGGCCTTCCAGAAGGCCTTGACCGCGGTCAAGAAGCGCTACGAAGCGGCCCGCGTAAGCTGAGCGCCTGTCCCTAGCCCGCCCCAGCCCCGCCATGTTTCCCCAGCAGCTCACCGACTCCCGCGCCCACCAGATCGCGCAGGCCCTGCTGGGCGGCTTCAACAAGCACTACCGACTCTTCCGCGCCACCACGGCCGAGGCCAAGAAGCGCTTCGAGCGGGCGGACTGGCACGGCCAGCAGCGGGCGCAGGCGCAGCGCATCGAGTTCTACGACAAGCGGGTGGACGAATGCGTGGAGCTGCTGGAGCAGCAGTTCCAGGTCAGCCAGCTGCCCATGGCCGTGTGGCAGCAGGTCAAGCTGCACTACATCGGCCTGCTGACCAACCACCTGCAGCCCGAGCTGGCCGAGACCTTCTTCAACTCGGCCTGCACGCGCATCCTGCACCACGCCTACTTCCACAACGACTTCATCTTCGTGCGGCCCGCGGTCTCGACCGAGTACATCGAGAACGAGGAGCCCGCCGCCACGCCCACCTTCCGCTGCTACTACCCCACGCGGGAGACGCTGCGCGAGACGATGATCCGCATCGTCCACAACTTCCAGCTGGCGCGCGACTTCGAGGACCTGGGTCGCGATGTCGACGGCGTCCTCAATGCCGTGCAGCGCGAGCTGGGGCTGTTCCGCTGGCGGACCAATTTCCAGATCCAGGTGCTGTCCAGCCTGTTCTACCGGAACAAGGGCGCCTACCTGGTCGGCAAGATCATCAACGGCTTCACCGAGACGCCCTTCGCGCTGCCCATCCTGCACAACCAGCGTGGCCTGCTGGAGATCGATGCCGCGCTCTTCGGCGAGGACGACCTGTTGATGCTCTTCAGCTTCGCCCGCGCCTACTTCATGGTGGACATGGAGGTGCCCAGCGCCTACGTGCAGTTCCTGCGCTCGCTGATGCCGCGCAAGCCGCGGGCCGAGCTCTACAGCGCCATCGGCCTGCAAAAGCACGGCAAGAACCTCTTCTACCGCGACTTCCTCAACCACCTGCGCCACTCCAGCGACAAGTTCCGCATCGCCCCCGGCATCAAGGGCATGGTGATGCTGGTCTTCGACCTGCCCAGCTACCCCTTCGTCTTCAAGCTGATCAAGGACTACTTCCCGCCGCAGAAGGAGACCACGCGCGAGCTCATCCAGAGCAAGTACCTGCTGGTCAAGCAGCACGACCGCGTGGGCCGCATGGCGGACACCCTGGAGTACAGCAACGTCGCCTTCCCGCGCTACCGCTTCGAGGAAGAGCTGATCCGCGAGCTCAAGACCTTCTGCCCCAGCCTGATCGAGGAGAAGGGCGACGACCTCATCCTCAAGCACGTCTACATCGAGCGCCGCATGGTGCCGCTGAACATCTACATCCAGGAGGCCACGCCGCCGCAGCTGGAGCATGCCGTGGTCGAGTACGGCAATGCCATCAAGGACCTGGTGGCTGCCAACATCTTCCCTGGCGACATGCTCTGGAAGAACTTCGGCGTGACCCGCCACGGCAAGGTGGTGTTCTACGACTACGACGAGATCGAATACCTCACCGACTGCAACTTCCGCAAGGTGCCCACGCCGCGCACCGAGGAGGAGGAGCTGTCCGGCGAGGTCTGGTATGCCGTCGGCCCGCGCGACGTCTTCCCCGAGACCTTCGGCCCCTTCCTGCTGGGCCATCCCGGCGTGCGCGAGCTCTTCATGCGCCACCACGCCGACCTGCTCGATGCCGGCTTCTGGCAGGGCCACAAGGAGCGCATCCTGGCCGGCCATGTGCACGACGTCTTTCCCTACGAGGCGCACAAGCGCTTCCAAGCCCAGCGCGCAGGCGCAGCGGTGCTGGCCCCGCCGGCCGATCCGCTGGACCGCGAGCTGCCCATCCAATAACCCCTTGAGTCCATTCCAGGAGAGCCTCCATGTCCGACTCCATCGTCATCGTCTCCGCCGCCCGCACGCCCATCGGTGGCCTGCTGGGTGACTTCTCCAACCTCGCCGGCTGGGAGCTGGGCGCCGTGGCCATCAAGGCCGCCGTGGAGCGCGCCGGCGTGCCCGCCGATGCCATCCAGGAAGCCTTCATGGGCAAC
Organism: Roseateles flavus; assembly: GCF_039872765.1. Taxonomy (NCBI): domain Bacteria; kingdom Pseudomonadati; phylum Pseudomonadota; class Betaproteobacteria; order Burkholderiales; family Sphaerotilaceae; genus Roseateles; species Roseateles flavus. Next base: position 736,380 of record NZ_JBDPZC010000001.1, read on the forward strand.
TGCCTGATGGCCGGCCAGGGCCAGGCCCCCGCTCGCCAGGCCGTGCTGAAGGCCGGCCTGCCGCAGTCTGTCGGTGCCGTGACCCTGTCCAAGATGTGCGGCGCCGGCATGCGCGCCGTCATGTTCGCGCACGACACCCTGAAGGCCGAGAGCGCCGACATCCTCATCGCCGGCGGCATGGAGTCCATGACCAATGCCCCGCACCTGATGTTCGCGCGCAAGGGCGTGAAGTACGGCGCCGCGCAGATGTACGACCACATGGCCCTGGACGGCCTGGAAGACGCCTACGAGCGCGGCAAGGCCATGGGCGTGTTCGCCGAGCAGTGCGTCAGCAAGTACGCCTTCAGCCGCGAGGCGCAGGACCAGTTCGCCATCGCCTCCACCGAGCGCTCCAAGAAGGCCAACGAGGACGGCAGCTTCGCCTGGGAAATGGCCCCTGTGACCCTGGCCGGCAAGGCCGGTGACGTGGTCATCAGCCGGGACGAGCAGCCCTTCAAGGCCAAGCTGGACAAGATCCCCGGCCTGAAGCCCGCCTTCAAGAAGGACGGCACCATCACCGCCGCCACCTCCTCCAGCATCTCCGACGGGGCTGCCGCCCTGGTGCTGATGCGCGAGAGCACCGCCGCCAAGATGGGCCTGACGCCCGTCGCTCGCATCGTGGGCACGGCCGTGCATGCCAACGCCCCCGAGTGGTTCACCACGGCCCCGGTCGGTGCCATCCAGAAGCTGCTGGCCAAGAACGGCTGGGACGCCAAGAGCGTGGACCTCTGGGAAGTCAACGAGGCCTTCGCCGCCGTGACCATGGCCGCCATGGCCGAGTTCAAGCTGCCGCACGAGATCGTCAACGTCAACGGCGGTGCCGTGGCCCTGGGCCACCCCATCGGCGCCTCGGGTGCCCGCATCCTGGTGACCCTGCTGGGCGCGCTGAAGCACCGCGGCCTGAAGCGCGGCGTGGCCTCGCTGTGCATCGGCGGCGGTGAAGCGACGGCCGTGGGCGTCGAGATCCTGTGAATCTCGACGCAGGCCGTCGTGCCGTGGGCGGCGAGCTGATCTGAAACTGAGGGTCGGGTCTTGCCCCCGGCCCCACGAGGCGCGGCTGCCGGCTGGGTCCGGCCCGCGCCTTCCTTTTGGCGCCCGTCGAGGCGACCTTCATGAAGCATGTCCTGATCATCGGTGCCTCCCGCGGCCTGGGCCTGGAGTTCGTGCGCCAGTACCGCGAGGCGGGCGACCGCGTCGTCGCGACGGCCCGAAGTGACGAGGGCCTGGCCGCCCTCCAGGCCCTGGGCGCCAAGGCGCTGCGGCTGGACGTGGCCAGCGTGGCCAGCTGCGCCGGCCTGGCCTGGCAGATCGACGGCGAGGCCTTTGACGAGGTCGTGCTCAATGCCGGCGTCTTCGGGGCGCGCACCGACGGCCTGGTCACCCCGGCGGAGGCCGACTTCGACCAAGTCATGCACACCAATGTGCTGGGCCCCATGCGCCTGCTGCCGCAGCTGCTGGACAGCCTGGCGCCGCAAGCGCGCGTGGCGATGATCTCGTCCATCATGGGCTCGCTGGCATTGAGGGAGAACAGCCATGGCTGGCTCTACCGTGCCTCCAAGGCCGCGCTGAACTCGGTGATGCGGGACGCCGCCCTGGAACTCGCGGGCCGCGCCATCTGCGTGAGCCTGCATCCCGGCTGGGTGCGCACCGACATGGGCGGCGCCGGCGCCGACATCGACCCTGCCACCAGCATCGGCGGCATGCGCGCCTTGCTGGCCCGGCTGCAGCCGTCCGACAATGGCGGCTTCTTCAATTTCGACGGCCAGCCCCTGGCCTGGTGAGGCGCTCACGAGGCGCCTCGTCCTCGTTTCCCGACGATCCACGGATCTCCCGATTTCCCAGCCCCCCGGAGTACCCCTCTCATGCTGCTCAGTGAAGACCATCGTGCCGTGCAGGACGCCGTGCGCGCCTTTGTGCAAGACCAGATCGCGCCCAAGGCGGCCGAGTGGGACAAGAGCCATCACTTCCCGGCCGAGGAGCTGAAAGGCCTGGCCGCGCTGGGCTGCTACGGCGTGGCCGTGCCCACCGAGTACGACGGCGCGGGCCTGGACTACCTGGCCCTGGCCATCATCCTGGAAGAGATCGGCGCGGGCGACGGCGCCACGTCCACCGTGGTCAGCGTCAACAACTGCCCGGTGTGCTCGATCCTGATGGCCTTTGCCAACGAGGAGCAGAAGCAGGAGTTCCTCAAGCCCCTGGCTCGCGGCGACATGCTGGGGGCCTTCTGCCTCACCGAGCCGCATGTGGGCTCCGAGGCTGGCGGCCTCAAGACCACGGCCGTGCGCGATGGCGACGACTACGTGCTCAACGGCGTCAAGCAGTTCATCACCAGCGGCAAGAACGGCGACGTGGCCATCGTGATGGCTGTCACCGACAAGGCCGCCGGCAAGAAGGGCATCAGTGCCTTCCTGGTGCCCACGAAGACGCCGGGCTACACGGTGGCCCGCATCGAGGACAAGATGGGCCAGCACGCCAGCGACACCGCCCAGATCCTGTTCGAGAACTGCCGCATCCCCGTGCGCTACCGTCTGGGCGAGGAAGGGCAGGGCCTGAAGATCGCGCTGTCGGGCCTGGAGGGCGGCCGCATCGGCATCGCCAGCCAGAGCGTGGGCATGGCCCGCGCGGCCTTCGAGGCGGCGCTGAAGTACAGCAAGGAGCGCGTGGCCTTCGGCGTGCCCATCTTCGAGCACCAGGCCATGCAGCACAAGCTGGCCGACATGGCCACGCAGATCGAGGCCGCGCGCCAGCTGATCTGGCACGCCGCCAGCCTGAAGGACGCCGGCCAGCCCTGCCTGAAGGAGGCGGCCATGGCCAAGCTCTTCGCTTCGGAGATGGCCGAGAAGGTCTGCTCCGCGGCCATCCAGATCCACGGCGGCTACGGCTATGTCAGCGATTTCCCTGTCGAGCGCATCTACCGCGATGTGCGCGTGACCCAGATCTACGAAGGCACTTCCGAGGTCCAGAAGATCCTGATCGGGCGTGCCCTGGTCTGAACGGTGAGGGGCACGCGCGGGGAGCGAAAGCCCGGGCTGCGCGCGCAAGGGAAATGGCCTAAGGTCGCGGCATGAGTGAATCGCCCTTTGCCGGGCGGCCTGCCCCGGCCCGCCCGCCCCTCCAGTTCTACTTCGACTTCTCCTCGCCGTATTCCTACGTCGCCTCGGAGTGGGTCAATGCCGTGGCCGCGCGCCACGGCCGCACCGTGCAGTGGCATGCCATCCTGCTGGGCGTGACCTTCCAGGCCGCCGAGCTGAAGCCGCCGGTGGCCCATCCCATCAAGCGCGACTATTCGCTGCGGGACTTCGAACGCTCCGCCCATTTCGCGGGCCTGCCTTACCGGCAGCCCGAGCACTTCCCGATCGCCACGCACAACGCGGCGCGTGTCTTCTGGTGGCTGCATGACACCCAGGGTGCACAGCAGGCCGTGAGCTTCGCGCGGGCCGGGCTGCGGGCCTACTTCACCCGCGGTGTGGTGCTCAGCGACGCGGCCCAGCTCAGGGCCCTGGTGACGGAGCTGGGCCTGGACGCCCAGGCCGCCGAGGCCGCCTGGCAGGACGAGCATTGGAAGCAGCGCCTGCGCGCGGTGAACGAGGCCGCGGTGGCCGCGGGCGTGTTCGGCGCGCCCTTCTTCCTCATCGACGGCGAGCCCTTCTGGGGCAATGACCGCCAGCCCCAGATCGAGCGCTGGCTGGCCAGCGGGCCCTTCACCCGCCTCTGAACGCGAAGCCAGGAAAAGGAACGGCAGCCCGAGGGCTGCCGTTCTTGCCTGGGCCGGGGGCCTTCAGCCCTTGGCCTGCCGCCGGGCCTCCAGGTCGGCCCAGAGGTTGTCCGCCATGCGCGTGGCCTCGCTGCGCTGGGACTCGTTGAGCTGCTGGTAGTCCTTGGTGCCCACGAACCAGTCGGCGCTGAGCGTGTCGCCCGAGCGCCGCGCGACCAGGTTCCAGGCCGCCGCATCCAGGGGCCGCTTCTCCAGCAGGTAGGACTCCGAGATGATGGCCGCCGCATGCAGATTGCCTCGCACATAGGCCTGGCGCAGCGCTTCGCGGGCGGCCTCGCGGTAGGGATAGCCGGGCTCGTGCTCGGGATCCTGCGGCTTGCCGTCCAGCGCGAAGAGGTAGCGCTCGGCCAGGTGCGTGAGCGCCTGCCGGTCTCCGCCGTTGGCCGCCTGGCGCAGCTCGGCCAGGCTCATCTGGTAGTAGCGCTGGTCGATGTGATAGCCCAGCTTGCGCAGGGCTTCAGCTTCGGCGCGCTGCTGCGGGGTCTCGACCTGGATGTCGGGCGGCGGCATGCCGGGCACCGTGCCCGGCGAGCCGCCCTGGCCCGCGGCCAGCCAGACCTGCTGACCGTTGGCGCCGGCGCCCTGCGCCTGGGCGCCGCTGGCCGGCATGGGGCGGAACAGGTCGGCCAGACCGGTGTTGAGCCCCGCATTGCGCTGGGCCGCCTCGGCCTTGGCGCGAGCCTGGGCTTCCTCGGCGCGCGCCGCCTCGCGCTCGTCCAGCCAGTGCCAGCCGGCCAGCGTGAGCCCGGTGGCCGCCAGGGCAGCCAGGACCAGATGCTTGGGGCTCATGACCGGGCTCCTTACAGGCTCAGGCAGCGGCTCAGGCCGTTGGCGTAGCCGTAGCGCGCGTAGTAGTCACGCTGCGAGGGCGAGCCGTGGGTGGAGTAGTCCGCCGCGGCACGGGCCGAGCGCACGGCCGACTCGATGAAGGCCGGATAGCCCAGCGAGGTCTGCGCGTACTTGGCGAAGGTGCCGGCCACGCAGTCGGCCTGGAGCTCCTGCATGGGGGCCTGCTTGTAGATGCCGCGGGTGAACTGGATGCTGTGGCCCCACTCGTGCGCGATGATGAACTTGGCCACGTAGTTGCCGTAGCTGTTCTCCTGACCCTGCAGGAACCTCACCCCCACGCTGATGGTGTAGGGGCCGCAGGCCACGGCATTGCCGGGGATGCCCTCGCCGCAGGCATTGCGGTCCACGTACACGGTGGGCCGTGCATAGCCGCCCAGCTGGCCGCGGATCTCGGTGGCCGAGTTCTGGATGTAGGTGTTGTTGACGGTGGCGGCCTGGGCTCCCAGTGCTCCCAGGACCAGCGCCGCAGCGACGCCCAGGGTGCGGGCGATGGGGGACTTCAGAAGTTTCGTGTGCATATCTGCCTCGTACAGATGGATGGATGGTTCAGGCCTTGCGGCCCGGCTTGTTATGGACGCGCATGCCGCACAACTTCTGCACGCGCGATCCGGAGTGTGGTGGCCGCCGGGGCCGATGGACTCGGGGTTTGCCTGCAGACATCCGGCGCAACCCTATTGGCAGTTCTTCCAGGGTGGCCGCCCGTTCCCACGGGCCCTGCCGGGGTGGCTCAGCGCTTGAGCGAGGCCGCCGGCGCCAGCAGCCGCTGCCACACCAGGGGATGCCACAGGCCCCGCTCGCGCAGCGGCATGCCCTCGGGCAGGTCCGGGTTGGGCAGGCGGAACCAGAGGCGCTTGTCGAGCTGGGCGCGCTGCAGCTGCGGGCCTAGATGGGCGTCGAACAGGGCCGCGAAGCTGCCGTCGGCCAGGCTCTGCGCCCAGCCCTCACGCAGGCGCCGGGCCAGGGCGGGCTGGCGGGCGTTGACGAAGAAGCCGTAGACGGAGGGATAGGCGAGGCACCAGCGGTCCAGCACCAGGAGGTCCGGGTGCGCCTCGACGATGGCGTGCGCTTCATCGGCGGCCAGCAGGAAGATGTCGAAGCGGCGCAGTCGCAGCATGGCCGGGAAGGCCTCCAGGGTCTGCACGGCCTCCAGCTTGAAGCCATTGCCGGCCAGCACCCGCACATCGGGCCAGTGGCTGACCTGGCCGTAGCGGTAGGTCCGCAGCGCCATCGGGTGACGCAGGCCCTCGAACTCGCCGCGTCGCTCGGCCAGCACCACCGGCAGGCGCACACCGTTGACACCGCGGCGCAGGCAGATGGGAATGCTCAGGCCGGCGTCCTGACGGCTGCGCGAGCACATGCTGGCCCAGACGTCGAGGTCGCCAGCGCGGAGCTGGGCCAGGGCGCGGCTCTGCGTGGTGGCACTGCCGTCGGCCCGCAGCGCGTAGGGGCCGTGGCTGGCCAGAGTGCGGTCCAGCAGCAGGCGCAGGACCTGGAGGCGGTAAGGTGGCGTGGACTCGTCACCATCGGCCATGTTGTGCCGGATCAGCAGGGGCGGCTGCGCCTGCGCGCCGGGGGCCATGCCGGCAGCGCAGGCCGCCAGCAGCAACTGGCGCCTGAGCGGGACAGGGCAGGGGTGGGCGGTACACGGCATGGCGAGGACTTCCGGCCGGCAGCATAGCCCGTGCCCGCCGCCTGCCGCCCGTGCCGAGTCAAGGGACTGCGGACTTGTACCGCCCCCCGTGCAGCGGCGTGCGGGCTTCGCGAGCCGGCCTGCCTTCGCGGGCGCATGCCGCGAGGCGTCAGCATGCGCCCGCGAAGGTCCGGCCTGCGTCGGGGCCGATAAACTGCGGGGTCTGCCAGGGCACACCAGAGGCCCATGCCATGTGGCGACGCGTCCAGGGCACAGCGGAGTGCATGCGCCTGCAGTGGGTCAAGACCTGGCCCTGCAGGCCGATGGCACGCAGTCAACAGCAACAAGACATTGGGGGGAATCCATGCAAGAAGGCAAGGCATCGCCGTGGGCGACGGCCGGGCTGGCATTCGCCAGCGCCTGGGTCATCGGCGGGCTGCTGTCCGCCTGCGGAGGCGGCGGTCCGTCTGTGGACACGACGCAGCAGCTGTCCCTGCAGCTGCAAACGCCATCGCTGCCCAGTGGCAGCGTGCAGGTCCGCGAATGGCGGCTCGTCAACGAGGGGCCGGCGGAGGTCGCGGAGGTCTTCGTCGCCGTCAGCGATGAAGCCCGGGTGCGCCAGGTGCGATGGGATTGCGAATCCACCGCGGCGGCCGTGCGCTGCGAGGTCCAGTCCGATGGCCGCCTGCGTGTGGCGAAGCTGGGCGCGGGGGCCCGCGTGAGCCTGCGGCAGTCGGTGAAGACGGAGGCGGGGCTGAGTGCCGAACTGCCCTTCGAGGCCCACCTGCAGGGTGGTGGCGGCAGTGTGGCCACCAGCCGGCACATCACCCGGTGGCGTTCCTTTGACCTCGCGGTCACGGCCGGTACACCGGTGGAGGAGATGCAGGGCGAGACGCGTGTGCAGCACTACGAGTTCACCTTGCGCAATGCGGGGCCGGACGATGCACTCGACGTGACGTGGACGCATCAGCCGCTGCCGAAGATGCAACTGCTCGACCTGAAGTGTGCAGGCTCGGAACAGGGCTTGTGCCCGTCCTCCATGACGCCGCAGGCGGCGCTGGCGCGTGTGCCCAAGGGCGCGACGGTGCAGCTGCGAGCGACTTATGCCGTCGAGCCTCAGGCCTCCAGCGGGGTCTGGTCCAGGGTCGAAGCGGCCGGGGAACTGCGCACCGACAACAACGCGCTTGCGCTGGATGTCGCTGGCCGTGAGATGCCCGCCTTCCAGGTTGTCAGTTTCGGGGGCCAGCGCATGGCTGCCTTGATCCACTGGAGAGGGACTGGGATGTCCTTGCAGACCGGCGATCAGGTGCAAGCGGTCGACGTCAAGGCGGACCTGACAGGCGCGGTGTTCCAGTACTGGGACATCAAGACGCCCACGGGCGTGCAGACGCACGCCATGCCGCTGGTCATCAGGAGTGATGTGCTGCTTGCCAGTCATGAAACCCAGGGAGGCGCCGAGATGTATGTCGGCCTGCGCAACCCTGTTCGCTCGCTGGACGCACTGGAAGGGGCTGTGCTGAACCTCCTGGGCACGGAGGTCGGCCCAGTCGGGCAGTTGCTGGGCGCCCAAGCCAGGCAAGGAAAGTTCTCCGGCCAGCAGTTCACCTTGTGCCAGGGCGATGCCGGGATCTCCGTGGACGCTTGCCCGGCATCGCTTCGAAAGACGTATTCGGTGAGCCTTGTGGGCGACGAGCTTGAGTTGTTGTCAGGGACCGAGGTGATCCACGCGCGGGCAAGCAGGCTGCGCAATGGAAGCATCCTGCTGTTTCGCTCCGAACGGGATCGGGCGACAGGGGCGCAGCACGTGTGGCTGGGGCTGTCCTACGTGTCCGGTCTGCCCGACTGGACTTCAAACTGCACCAGCAACGACAACCGGGGCTTGGCCCTCGGAAACTTCGTCAGCCCAGATCGACTGGGGCTCGACATTGGAAGCTTTGCTGACAAGGGCTGGGTCGATGGCCGCCGCGGCAGCGTGACCGTGAGCAGAAGCTTGGGCGTTGGCATTCCGCTCATGTGGAAACTGCGCATGCAAGAGGACCCATCCATCAACTGGCAAGTCACCGAGGGCCAACTGGACGGTCTGGCCACTCCAGGCCTGGCGGAAGGTGTCTTGCAGGTGGATGAGGGCCACTACCTGATGGACCCCGCTGCCGCATTCCGCCAGAGTGGCAAGGTCTGGGGTGCCGTGAGCGACTGCCGCATGGTGCTGTTGGGCCAGCCCGGCAGTGCCCTGGCAGGGCGCTGGACGCTGAAGCTGTAAGCTCCGGCGCACCAGCAGACAGGCGCTCCTGAGCGCCTGCCGTCGGGCTCACAACTCCGCCACGCCCTTGATCCGGATCGGCGCCGCGCTGGCCACCGGGCCGGCGTCCTGCACCTTGCCCTGCAGCCGGTCCAGCAGGTCCTTCCACTGGGCCCGTGCCGTCACCACATTGGCCAGCTTCACATGGCCATAGCCGCGGATCTTCTCCGGCAGGCGCGCCAGGGCCAGCATCAGCTCGTAGCGCGGCTTCTCCAGTCCGGGCTGCAGCAGCGGCAGGATCTCGCGGCGCAGCAGCTGCTCGTAGTCGGCCAGCAGCTGGCGCTCCATGCGGCGTTCCTCGGTCTTGCCGAAGATGTCCAGCCAGCCGCCGCGCAGGCCCTTGAACCTGGCCAGTACTTTCAGCGCCGAGAAGGTCCAGCTGCCCAGCTCGATCTTCTTCGCGCGGCCGTCGGCGCCCGGCTTGGAGACCAGGGGCGGGGCCATGTGGAAGGAGAGGCGGTCGAAGGACTGGAACTGCTCCTTCAGCGCCTGCTCGAAGCGGCCGTCGGTGTAGAGGCGGGCGACCTCGTACTCGTCCTTGATGGCCATGAGCTTGGCCAGGTAGCGGGCCACGGCCTTGGAGAGCCGCTCGCCCTGGCCCAGCTCGCCCAGGCGGCCTTCGGCCAGGCGGATCTCCTGCACGAGGGCGAGGTAGCGCTGCGCGTAGGCGGCGTCCTGGTAGTCGGTGAGGAAGGCCAGGCGGCGGGCGATCAGGCCGTCCTCGCCATCGAGCTTGTCCTGGCCCAGCAGCAGCTGCACCGGCGTGCCGTCGGGCTGGCCGGCCAGGCGGCGCAGGGCTTCGGGCGCAGCGATGGCCAGGCGGCCCAGCGCGAAGGCGGTCTTGTTGCCGTCCACGGCCACGCCGTTGAGCTCGATGGCGCGCATCAGGGCCGCAAAGCTCACCGGGATCAGGCCGCGCTGCCAGCAGGCGCCCAGCATGATGATGTTGCTGGGCATGGTGTCGCCCATCAGCGTCTGGGCGATGGACTGTGCGTCGATCGTGTCCAGCAGATCAAGCTGGCCCCCGACGGCATGCTGCATCTTCGCGAGCAAGCCCTGACCCTGCAAGCTGGCATCCGGGTTGCGCACGAAGGCCGCGGTCGGCAGCTCATGCGTGTTGGCCAGGATCACGGTGCGGCCGGGCTTGACGGTGCCCAGCGCGTCGGGCGAGGCGCCCACCACCATGTCGCAGGCCAGCAGCACGTCGGCCTGCTGGGTGTCGATGCGGACCTGGTTGAGCAGGTCCTGCGTCGGCGCCACGCGCACGAAGGACAGCACCGAGCCGCCCTTCTGCGCGAAGCCCATGAAATCGAGCACCGAGGCCTGCTTGCCTTCGAGGTGCGCCGCCATCGACACGAGCGCACCGACGGTCACCACGCCGGTGCCGCCCACGCCGGTCACGAGCATGTCGAAGGGGCCCGTCCACTGCCAGGCGGCGGGGGGCTGGATGGCGCTGATTTCGCGGGCGAGGTCGGCGGCGGTGAAGCCCGAGCCGACCTTCTTCTTCAGCTGCGCGCCATGCACCGAGACGAAGCTCGGGCAGAAGCCGTTGACGCAGCTGAAGTCCTTGTTGCAGCTGCTCTGCTCGATGGCGCGCTTGCGGCCCCAGTCGGTCTCGACGGGCACGACGGAGAGGCAGTTGCTGGCCTGGCCGCAGTCCCCGCAGCCCTCGCAGACGGCCTCGTTGATGAAGACGCGCTTGGGCGGGTCGTAGAACTCGCCCTTCTTGCGGCGGCGGCGCTTCTCGGCGGCGCAGGTCTGGTCGTAGATCAGCACGGTCACGCCCTCGATCTCGCGCAGCTCGCGCTGCACGGCGTCGAGGTCGGCGCGTGGATGGAAGGTGGTCTTGGGCGGGAAGAGGCTCTCGTGGCCGAGGTACTTCTCCGGCTCGTCGGACACCACCGCCAGGCGCTTCACGCCCTCGGCCTCCACCTGGCGCGCGATCTGGGGCACGCTGGTCGTGCCGTCCACCGGCTGGCCGCCGGTCATGGCGACGGCGTCGTTGTAGAGGATCTTGTAGGTGATGTTGGCCCGCGCGGCGATGGCCTGGCGGATGGCCAGGTAGCCGGAGTGGTAGTAGGTGCCGTCGCCCAGGTTCTGGAAGACGTGCTTCTCGGTGGTGAAGCGGCTGTGCGCGGCCCAGTCCACGCCCTCGGCGCCCATCTGGATCAGGCCGGAGGTGCCGCGCTCCATCCAGCTGGCCATGAAGTGGCAGCCGATGCCGGCCAGCGCGCGCGAGCCCTCGGGCAGCTTGGTGCTGGTGTTGTGCGGGCAGCCCGAGCAGAAGTAGGGCTGGCGGCGCACGCCGTCGGCTTCGTTGGAGAGCAGGCAGGGCGTGAGGAAGTCCACCACGAGGTGGCGGCGGTCCAGGGCTGGGTTCAGGCGGGCCAGCCAGTCGGCCACGGTGGCCATGATGCGCGAGGGGCGCAGCTCGCCAAGGGCCGAGAGCACGGCGGCCCCGTGTTCATCGGTCTTGCCGACCACACGCGGGCGCTGGGCATCGGGCAGGTGGTACAGCAGCTCCTTGATCTGGCGCTCGACCACCGGGGCCTTCTCCTCGATCACCAGCATGTCGGTGAGGCCCTGCGCGAACTCGCGCATCCGCGTCGGTTCAAGCGGGAAGACGAGGCCCACCTTGTAGACGCGCACGCCGGCCGCGGCCAGGGCGTTGGGGTCCAGGTCCAGGCGGCGCAGCACTTCCATGAAGTCGTAGTGCGCCTTGCCCACGGTCACGATGCCCAGCGTGGCGCGCGGGCTGGTGACGATGTGCTTGTCGATGGAATTCAGCTTGGCAAAGGCCAGCACGGCGTCCAGCTTGTGGGCCAGGCGCGATTCCAGGTCCAGCGAGGGCAGGTCGACCTGGCGGATGTGCAGGTTCGTCGGCGCCACGTAATCGACCGGCAGCTCGAAGTCCAGCGGCACGCGGTCCAGGTCGACGGTCATGCCGGACTCGACGACCTCCGAGATGGCCTTGAAGCCCACCCAGGCGCCCGAGAAGCGCGACAGCGCCCAGCCGTACAGACCGAACTGCAGGTACTCCGCCACATTGGCCGGATGCACGATGGGCATGCTCCAGGCCTGCAGGGCGAGGTCGCTCTGGTGCGGGGTGGAGGAGGAGACGCAGCCGTGGTCGTCGCCACAGACCACGAGCACACCGCCCTGTGTGGAGGTGCCGTAGACGTTGCCGTGCTTGAGTGCATCGCCCGAGCGGTCCACGCCGGGGCCTTTGCCGTACCACATCGCGAAGACGCCATCGACCGTGCGCTTCGGGTCCAGCGCCACGCGCTGCACGCCCAGGCAGGCGGTGGCGGCGAGGTCTTCATTGATGGCGGGCAGGAAGTTCACCTGCGCGGCCTCGAGGAACTTCTTCGCCTTCCACAGCTGCTGGTCGACCATGCCCAGCGGCGAGCCGCGGTAGCCGGAGACGAAGCCGGCGGTCTTCAGCCCGTTGCGCTCGTCCAGGGCCTTCTGGGCCAGCAGCAGGCGCACCAGGGCCTGGGTGCCGGTCAGGAAGACCTGGCCGCTGCCGGCGCTGAGGTTGTCGGAGAGCTTGTAGGGGCGCAATGCGGGGCCGGCGGGCTCGGCAGGGCTCGCGGTTGGGGTGAGTGCATCGGACATGGGCGTCTCCTGGCGCGGGAATCTTTGAGGGAAAACTGCGCGAGATTTTTGGCGAGCCCAGGCAGTGTTTGTTTCTTCAATTCCCCCTGTCAAGCGGGTGGGTGAGAGAATTCATCTCAAGGAGGCTCGCTATGGAGTCAGAACGTTTCGATCGGGCCACGCGCCAGATTCTGGAGGCCCTGCAGGCCGATGCGCGGCTCTCCACGCAGGCCCTGGCGGAGCGAGTGGGGCTGTCCGCCACGCCGGTCTGGCGGCGGGTCAAGGAGCTGGAGGACAGCGGTGTGATCCGCCGCCATGTCGCCCTGGTGGACCGCGAGAAGCTGGGCCTGTCGATCTGCGTGCTGGCCAATGTCAGCCTGGTGCGGCACAGCGAGGGTGCGGTGGAGCAGTTCGAGCAGCTCGTGCAGACCAGCCGCGAGATCATCGAATGCCACGGCATCACCGGCGAGGCCGACTACGTCATCAAGGTCGTGGTCCCCGACATGAAGGCCTACGACCAGTTCCTGCAGAGCAAGGTCTTCAAGGTGCCCGGCGTGGCCAGCGTGCGCAGCAATGTGGTGCTGCGCGAGGTGAAGTACGAGACGGCGCTGCCGGTGATTTGAGCGCGGTCCCGGGCGGGCGGCCGCTCCCCGCCGTCCCGGGGTCAGGTGGTGCCACTTACGATTCCTTGCCGTTCCTGCGGGCAAGGCGGGGCAGGCCCCTGTCCAATCGAGGCTGAAGGCAGTTCGGCCATTTCTGGAGGTGTCGCATGTTCACGGTCTACGGTCTTGCGGGGCGGGTCGTCAGCGGGGATATCGAGCAGCTGGCGCGCTCCGACGCCGTGCAGTCCCTCGCGCGGGTGCGCGCCGCGACGGCGGTCGGGCGCGGTGCCGAGGTGGCCGGGGCAGCGCTCGAGCGTGTGCAGGCCGGGGGGCCGACGCCCTTCGGCGGCCTGCCGGCCGGCATTCGCCAGGCACTGGCCCAGTATGAGGAGCCGCCCAGCCGCGAGCAGCCGCTGTCGCAGGTGCGAGCGGTCATGAGCAGCCCGGCCTTCTGCCTGCCCCTGCAGATGAGCATCGACGACGCCTGGCAGGCCCTGCAGCAGCGCGGCCTGAGCCAGGCGCCCGTGCTGGGCGCGGACGGGCGCCCCGTGGGCCTGCTGCTGCGGGGCGAGCTCCTGCCGCCTTCGCTGATGGGCTCGGCCGACCTGCCCAATCCCTGGCACTGGCAGCACTTGCTGACCGAGACGGTGCAGGAGCACATGCTGTCGCCGGTGCCCTGCGCGAGCCCGCAGACCTCGCTGCGCCAGCTGGCGCGCCTGCTGCTGGAACTGCACCTGCCAGGCCTGCCGGTGCTGGATGAGGCCGGCGCGGTGCAGGGCTTTGTGTCCCGCAGCGATCTGCTCAAGGCCCTGGTGCACGAGCCGCCGCTGGACCTCTGGGGCTAGTCGGCCTGGCCGCCGGCCCATGCGCGGCCGTGCATGTTCCACGCCCTGCGATGATTCGGAATGCAAACGGTTGCTGTCCGTGAAATGCGCCGCTGCGCTGGCGCTTGACGATATGTAACTGGTTTGTAACCATTCGTGGGCGCATCTGAATCGAGTCAGTTCCTGAAGTCTCGGCAGTCCCTGCCGGGAGTCAATGAAATCGTTTGACTCTGATGCATGCATTGATTGGCGCCGCGGATACATGTGGCCCGTCCCAGGGGAGTAGTCTGGAGACCCGCACCATGCGAGAAAACTTTCCCGTCACCCAGCAGGAATACCCGTTCCCTGAGGGCGTGACGCTTCTGTCCACCACGGACGCCAGCAGCCACATCACCTATGCCAACGGGGCGTTCGTGGAGGTGAGCGGCTACAGCCGCGAAGAGCTGATCGGCCAGGCGCATAACCTGGTGCGCCACCCCGACATGCCCAAGGAGGCCTTTGCCGACATGTGGGCCACGCTGCGGGCGGGCCTCTCCTGGACTGCGCTCGTCAAGAACCGCCGCAAGGATGGCGACCACTACTGGGTGCGCGCCAATGCGACGCCGGTGGTGCGCGGCGGGCGCGTCACGGGCTATATGTCCGTGCGCACCAAGCCGGAAGCGGCCGAGGTGCGGGCCGCCGAGCAGCTCTACCGGCGCTTTCGCGAAGGGCGTGCGGGCGGACTGCGCTTTCACCGCGGGCTGCTGCTGCGCAGCGGGCCGCTGGCGGCACTGAATCTGTTCCAGACTTTGTCGGTCCGTGGCCGCGTGATGCTGGGCCTGCTGATGGCCCTGCTGCCTGTGGGCCTGGGCATCGCCCTGGGGGCCACCGCCTGGGTGCAGGCCCTGCTGGTGCTGCTGGGGCTGCTGCCGGCCTGGGCCTGGATGGAGCAGCAGCTGGTGGCGCCGCTGCGCACCATCGCCGAGCAGGCGCAGACGGTGGCCAGCGGCCAGCCCGGGCGCATGCGGCAGCTGGACCGCCTGGACGACATCGGCATGATTCTTCGCTCGGTGAACCAGGCCGGGCTGAACCTGCGCTCGGTGGTGGATGACGTGTCCGGGCAGGTCGATGGCCTGGCCCAGGCCAGTCGCGAAATCGCCGAGGGCAATCTGGACCTCAGCGCCCGTACCGAAGCGCAGGCCAGCAATCTGCAGCAGACGGCCAGCTCCATGGAGCAGATGACGGGCACGGTCAAGCAGAGTGCCGAGAATGCGCGGACGGCCAGTGGTCTGGCCAACCAGGCCCGCGAGGCGGCCGAGCGGGGCGGCGACATCGTCACCGGCGTGGCCGGCACCATGCAGCAGATCACCCATGCCAGCCAGCGCATTGGCGACATCATCGGCGTGATCGATGGCATCGCATTCCAGACCAACATCCTGGCGCTCAATGCCGCGGTGGAAGCCGCGCGGGCGGGTGAGCAGGGGCGTGGCTTCGCGGTGGTGGCCTCCGAGGTCCGCAGCCTGGCCCAGCGCAGCGCGGAGGCCGCCAAGGAGGTCAAGCGCCTGATCGCCGATTCGGTCGAGAAGGTGGAGGCCGGCAACGCCCAGGTGACGGGTGCGTTGGGCGCCATGCAGGGCATCGTCGACCAGGTGCGCCAGGTCACGACCCTGATCGACGAGATCTCCACCGCCACGGGCGAGCAGAGCCAGGGGATCGGGCAGGTCAATGGCGCGGTCACGGAACTGGATCGCATGACCCAGCAGAACGCCGCGCTGGTCGAGCAAAGCGCCGCGGCCGCCAGCAGCCTGCGCCTGCAGGCCGAGGCCCTCACCGAGGCCTGTGCCGTCTTCCAGGCCTGAGCCTGAGCCGGGACCTGCGCCCGGTGGCGGCCCTCAGCGCCGCTGCCGGGCCTGCATCCAGCCGGGGTACTCGGCGGCCGGCATGGCCACGGCATAGAGCCAGCCCTGGGCGGAGTGCACGCCGATATCGCGCAGGAAGGCCTCCTGGGCGATGGTCTCCACGCCCTCGGCCACGATGCTCAGCCGCAGCTCCTTGGCCACGCTGACCACGGACTTCATCAGCGCCTCGCTGCGCTCCTGCTCGGGGCCGGACTTCAGGAAAGAGCGGTCCAGCTTGATCACGTCGATGGGCAGGCGCGCCAGCATGGCCAGCGAGGAGAAGCCGGTGCCGAAGTCATCCAGGTAGACCTTGAAGCCCAGCTGGCGGCACTCCTGCATGAAGGCCGCGGTGCGCTGCTGGTCGCCGATGACGCTGCTCTCGGTCAGCTCCACGTCCAGCAGGCCATGGGCCGCGCGCTGGCATTCCGAGAGCCAGCGAAGCAGGTCGGCGTCCTGGAACTGGCGCGCGCTGATGTTGACCGCGATGCGCGTGGGCAGGCCCTGGGCGCGCCACTGCGCGGCCTGCGAGGCGGCACTGACGATGACCCAGCGCCCGATGGCGGCGATCTGGCCGTTGTCCTCGGCGCGGGCGATGAAGAGGTCGGGGCGGATCAGCCCGCGCTTGGGATGGCGCCAGCGCAGCAGGGCCTCCACGCCCAGGCAGTGCCCGGTGCGCAGGTCCAGCTTGGGCTGGTAGTGCAGCTCCAGCTGCTGCAGCTCCAGGGCCTTGCGCAGGTGATGGTCCAGCCACAGGCGCTCGCGGGCGCGCTGCTGCATGCGGGGGTCGTAGACGCGCTGGGTGCGGCCGCCGTCCTCCTGCGCGCTGTGCAGGGCGGTGTCGGCATTGCGCAGCAGCTCTTCCAGTTCGGCGCCATGCATGGGATGACAGGCAATGCCGATGCTCACCGGCACCACCAGCTCCGTGCGCTTGAGGCTCAGCGGCTGGGTGAAGCGCTGCAGCACCATGCGGCCCAGGCGCTGCATCTCCTCGATGCCACCGGGGCCGGGCATCAGCACCATGAACTCGACGCCCAGCGAGCGGGCCACCACGGCCGGCGCGGGCAGCAGGGTCTTGAGTGCGCTGGCGACGGCGACCAGGACCTCGTCGGCGCCGTCGGGCCCGAAGTTGTCGCGCAGCAGGCTGAAGTCGCGCGGCTTGATGGCCAGCAGGCCGAACTCCTCGCGGCGCTCGATCAGGCTCAGCAGCCGCTCGCGCAGGGCGTAGCGGCTCATCAGGCCGGTGAGCTCGTCCTCGTAGACCAGGGTGTGCAGGACTTCGTTCTGGAGGTCCTGGCCGTCGCTGCCGGACTCGGCGCCGCTGTCAGGGCCGAGGTCGGTGCCGCACAGCACCAGCTGGCGGCGGGCCGGGCCGGCGCTGTGCAGGCGCTGGATCTGCCACAGGTAGCGGTGCTCGCCCTCCGGCGTGGGGCAGCTGAGCTCGTCCTGCCACAACGGGTCGGGCTGGCTGGCGGCCTTGGCGAGCTGGTCCAGCAAGGGGGCAGGGAGTGAGCGCAGGCTGTTGACCGCGCAGCCCCGCAGCTGGCTCGGACGCAGGCCGGTGAGCATGCCGAAGCCGGCGTTGGCCTGGCTGATGCGGCCCTGCTCATCCACCAGTGCCAGGGCCAGACCCAGCAGCTCGCTCAGCGCGTGGTCCAGCGGCCCGGCATCGCGCGGGAGGCGCTCGGAAGCGATGGGGGAGGGACTCATGTACCGCTGGATGTCCGTGCTGGCCGATGTGTCTGCAGTATCGCCCGCGATGCAAAGGCGATGTGTGTGATTTGTCGTGCAATTGCCGGCTTTCAGGGGGGCGGGCGCGGCTTGTCGCACGACTACCATGTGCCCCTGCGGCCACCGGCACTGGCGTGCGCCGCTTCAGGGAACAGCAACAACACGGTCATGTCAGAAGTTCAGAACCGTCCGGCGCCCGCCGTCGACCCCTCCTTGCACAGCGAGCTGAGCGCCGAGGCCTTGCGTGTGCTGCACAAGGTGGTCGAGGAGCTCCCCGATGCCTGCGAGCGCCTGCGCTACGTGCAGCAGATGACGGAGCAGGCGGCCGACAAGGTCTTGAGCCTGGTCGAGAAGGCGCAGGAGGACGCCGGCGAGGTGGGCAAGAAGGGGCAGGACCTGGCCGAGGCCCTGGAGCGCCTGGCCTCGTCCGAGGACATGAGCGTGGACCGTGCCCGGGCGATGATGCGGCTGTGCGCGGCCTACGCCCGCCAGGCCGGCGGCTTTGCCGAGCGCGAGCAGGCCTTGCACACTGAGCTGATGCTGGCCCAGGGCTTCCAGGACCTGTCGGGGCAGGTGATCAACAAGGTCATCGGCATGCTGGACCGGGTGGAGAGCCCGCTGCAGCAGTTGCTGTCCAGCTCCGAGCCCCCGCTCGTGGCCGAGGAGGCCTGCGTGGGCTCCAGTGCGACCCTGGAGGGCGTGCAGACGCCCGACAAGGCCCTGAAGCAGGACGACGTGGACGACCTGCTGGCTTCTCTGGGGTTCTGAGCGGGCGCCTCACCCCCTGGGTCTTCAGGCCAGGGCTGGCGTCTGCCAGTGGCGGGGCTGCAGGCCGTAGTAGTCCGCCAGCAGGGCGTAGAGGCGCGGATGGTGCTGTGCCATCAGCTCGCCCTGCTCGAAGAAGCTTTCGCTGGCCACGGCGAAGAACTCGGCCTCGTCCGTGGCGGCATAGGGATCCAGCAGGCAGGGCAGACCCTGAGCGAGGGCCTGTTTGAGCGCCTGGAATTCGACCTGCATCACCGCGGCCCAGTGCGCATGGGCTTCGCGGCTGCCCAGGGGCGGCGCTCCATTGGCGCGGCCGTTGGCCTGGTCCAGCTGGTGGGCGAATTCATGGATCACCACATTGCGGCCATCGTCCGGTACCCGGGCGCCGGCCACCACGTCCTGCCAGGACAGGATCACCTGCCCCTGCTGCCAGGATTCGCCGCTGAGCCACTCGCGCCGCTCCATCTGCACGCCGGCGCCGAGGTCATGCACCCGCTGCAACGCGAAGGCCGCCGGGTAGAGCAGCACCTGGCTCAGCTGGGGATAGACCCCCCGCGCATGGCCCAGCAAGGGCAGGCAGGCCTGCGCCGCGATGAGCACCTTCATGGCGGTGCTGACCTTGAGGCCCCCGCAGCCGATGATGGGCTTTTCCGCGACAAAAACCTGCACCAGCTGCTGCAGCCGGCGTTGCTGGGGCGGCGTCAGGCGGCGGTACAGGGGCCACTCGCGGCGCAGCAGGCTGCGCCAGGCGGCGGGAAACGGCGCCTGCATCCGGCGCTGGCGCTGCTGCCGGCGCCACCAGGGAGGCAGCAGGAGCAGGCCCAGGGCGAACAGGCCCAGGAGACCGAGGAGAAGCAGCGACATGAGGGCCCCGGGGAAATGGCGTGGAAGCCTGCAGATGGGGTCGCCCGGCGACTCTGCAAGCCCGCACCCCGGGCCGGCGCGAAGGCGTGTCAGCGTCGCGTGGGCCGGCGGCGGCCGGGACGTCCTGCGATATGTGCGGCGTCGTCGCCACACTTTGTGACAGCTGCGGGCTTTTGGGGGCTTCCACTAGGGGGGTGATCCGGGCCTGCTGCCAGAATTCGGCCCAGGCGCCTTTGCGCGAGCCTGTCCTTGCCTGCCTGTCATCTGTCTTGCACATGAGTTCGGCACACTGGCGGGCGGCACGGGGCGAGGCCGGGCGCCTGTGCGCCTGACCGGGTGGCGAGCGGGCCGCGGCTGCTGCGGGCCGCAGGCCTGACCCGCCGGACCCGTTGTTGTCGGAGTGGCTCCTGCATGCGGTTTTTTGTGCTGAGTCCTGTGAGCGAAAACGTTTGGCTTCCTGAGAAATCGAGAAGTAAAACGTTTGCGCTTGATTTGATTTCTGTTGTGTGCACTTGACTCGCCGGTCGGCATGGGCTTGGGCGGGTCTCCGGATTTTTTCATTCTTCCTTGAGGAGTTGTCGGCATGAACGACTTGCATTGGTCTCGCTTTTCCCGCACGGCGCTGAGCGTCGCGGTGGCCATCGTGGCTGCCGCCCCGGCGCTGGCGCAGAACACCACGGCTGCCGTGGGTGGGCGCGTGATGTCGCCCGATGGCAAGCCGGTCGCGGGCGCGACCGTGCTCATCGTGCACACCGAGTCGGGCTCGACCAACACCATGGTCACGGATGCCGAGGGCCGCTACTCGGCCCGCGGCCTGCGCGCCGGCGGTCCCTACGTCATCACCGTGACCAAGGGCAGCGACAGCAACCAGCGCCAGGGCGTCTTCCTGGCCCTGGCTGAGACCACTGCGATCGACCTCACCGTCGGCCCGGCCCAGAACCAGCTGGCGCAGGTCACGATCTCGGGCTCCAGCACCAAGATCAACTCGGCCACCATGGGCTCCGGCACCAACCTGACCGGTGCTGATCTGGCCCAGCAGTTCTCCATGCAGCGCAATCTGCAGGACTACGCCCGCCTGGATCCCCGCATCGCGCAGACCAACAAGGAAAACGGCGAGATCTCTGCCGCAGGCCAGAACAACCGCTTCAACTCCATCACGGTGGACGGCGTGTCCATCAGCGACACCTTCGGCCTGGAAGCCAACAACCTGCCGACGATGAAGCAGCCGGTGTCGATGGATGCCATCGACTCGGTGCAGATCAACCTGTCCAACTACGATGTCACGCAGAAGGGCTACACGGGCGCGAACGTCAATGCGGTGACCAAGTCGGGCACCAACACCTTCAAGGGCACGGCCACCTACGCCTACCGCGATCAGGACTTGGCCGGTCGCCGCTGGAACCGTCCGCCCACCGACACCTTCACCCGCCTGACCCCGTTCAAGGAAAGGCTGTACGGCTTCACCCTGGGTGGCCCCATCATCAAGGACAAGCTGTTCTTCTTCACCGCCTATGAAGAGCAGCACAACTCCATCTCCTCGCCCGCCTACGGCCCGGCCGGCTCGACGAATGCGACCGCGGTGAATATCACCCAGGCCCAGATCACTGAAGCCCAGAAGATCATGAAGGACGTCTACAAGGTGGACGCCGGCAGCCTGGACAACGTCAGCGGCCTGGAACTGAGCGTCAAGGACGTGCTGGTCAAGCTGGACTGGAACATCAACGACAAGCACCGCGCCAACGTTCGCTACACCAAGACCGAGCAGAACGAGCCGACCCTGCCGGGCTTCAGCACGAACCAGCTGGCGCTGAGCTCCTACTGGTACCGCGAGCGCAAGACCATCGAGACCGTGATGGCCCAGCTGTTCAGCGACTGGACGGAGGACTTCTCCACCGAGCTGAAGGTCTCGAACCGCGACTACGAGAAGGCCACGCTGAGCGACACCAACCTGCCGCAGATCAACCTGGTCTGGACCAATGGCAGCAGCCGCACGCTGAATCTGGGCACCGAGCGCAGCCGTCACCTCAACAATCTGAAGACCAAGACGCTGGACGCCTACTTCGCCGGCAACCTGTTCGTGGGCGACCATGAAATCAAGGGCGGTGCCGACCTGTCGCGCAATGAGATGTTCAACGTCTTCCTGCAGGACGCCCGCGGCAACTACACCTTCTCCGGCAACGGCGCCCCCGGCTCTGCCACCGACCCGCTGACGCTGCTGCGCAATGGCACGCCGACGTCCTACTCGGTGCAGCTGCCCTTCGCCGGCAAGTCGATCGACGACTCGATCGCCAACTGGACCCTGACCAACATCGGCTTCTTCCTCCAGGACACCTGGAAGATCAACAAGAAGCTGAACATCACGGCCGGTGTCCGCGTCGATCAAGTCAAGACGGACGACCGCCCGGTGGCCAATGCCGCCGCCGCGCTGCCCGTGATCCCCGGCAATGCTGCGACCAATGTGCGCCAGTCCGGCGGCTTCGGCCTGGACAACACCGCCAACGTGGATGGCCAGAAGCTGGTGCAGCCCCGCCTGGGCTTCAACTACCAGCTGGACACCGTGGACCAGCGCAAGTCGCAGATCCGTGGTGGCGTGGGTCTGTTCCAGGGCGCGGCAGCCAATGTGTGGCTGACCAACCCGTACCAGAACGTCGGCGCCACGGCGATCTACAACTGCGGCACCGGCACCACGCCGTGCCCGGCCGGCCTGCGCTTCAACCCGGACGGCTCCAGCCAGCCTTCGCTGACGGGCTCGCCCCAGGCCAACGTCGACTTCGTCGAGAAGGGCCTGTCGCAACCCTCCGTGTGGAAGCTGAACCTGGCCTGGGACGGCCAGCTGCCCTGGTACGGTCTGGAAGCCGGCGTGGAATGGCTGCACACCAAGGTCAAGCAGGGCCTGTACTACCAGCACCTGAATCTGGGTACCGTGACTGCTTACGCACCGGACGGCCGCGAGATGTACTGGAACGCCGCCGGTCGCAGCGAAGCCTGCTGGACGGCCGGTACGGAGTCGGTGAACTCGTCCTGCGGTTCGCGCTTCAAGGCGCTGGCCAACGCCAACTACAGCAACGTGCTGCTGGCGTCCTCGACCAACAAGGGCGACGGCGACACCCTGACCCTGCAGCTTTCGCAACGCGTGAACAGCAACCTGCGCTGGTCCGTGGCCTACACGCGCACCGCCGCGACGGAAGTCAGCCCGCTGGCCTCCTCGGTCTCGAGCTCGAGCTGGAACAACCGTGCCAACTTCAATCCCAATGAAAACGTGGCGGCCAACTCGCAGTACCTGATCCGTGATCGCATCAGCGCTGCCGTGAACTTCAGCAAGGCCTTTGTCGACAACTACAAGACCACGCTGGGCGTGTTCTATGAAGGTCGTGCCGGCAAGCCCTACAGCTGGGTCTACCGCAATGACATGAACGGCGACGGTCGCTCGCGCAATGACCTGATGTACATCCCGAAGGGCCCGGGCTCGGGCGAGGTGGCGTTCCGCCTGCCGGGCCAGACCGTGGCGGCCTCCGGCGCTGCGGCTGAAGCGGCCTTCTGGGACGTGGTCAACGGCGACAAGTCCCTGCGCAATGCCAAGGGTGGCGTGGTCGGTCGCAACGCTGCCTTCGCGCCCTGGGTCAACAACTTCGACCTGCGCCTGTCGCAGGAAGTGCGCGGCATCACCGCTGGTGGCAAGGGCGTGATCACCCTGGACATCATGAACGTCGGCAACCTGCTGAACCGTCGCTGGGGCCAGGTGTCCGAGGCTGCATTCCCGTCCACCCGCAGCTTCGTGAACTTCGCCGGCATCACGCCTGACGGCAAGATGGTGTATGCCGTCGCCACGCCGGATCCGCTGGTCACGCCGACCGATGCCGCCGGCCGTACCCGCCTGGCGCAGTGGGGCATGAACCTGACCGCCCGCTACGAGTTCTGATCCTGTGGGCCGGCAGCCGCCGGCCCATGCTCAGCGCATCGGCAAGGCCGCAGCTCGCAAGGGCTGCGGCCTTTTTCCATGGCCGCGCCCTCAGGGCTGGGGCGCCCTGGGCAGGCCCAGCGTACGGATCGCCGCATCGATGGCCTGCATCGTGGCGTCCGGGGTCTTCTTGCTGCACATCATGTGGCGCTGCAGACCCGCCGGCAGGTCCGGGAAGTTCAGCGCCCCGAGCTTCTTGCTGACCTCGCCGTGGCGGGTCAGCCAGAGGTAGTCCTCGCGGTCCATGAACATGTAGTCGGCACGGCCGGCACCCAGCATGCGGGTGAGCTGCACGGGCGTCACGGTGGCGCGCAGCGGCGGGGGCGTCTGCTGGCGGATGAGGGCATCGAGCTCGCCGCCATAGGAGATGCCGTCGACCACCGCCATGTGCAGCGTGGGGTCCGCCAGCAGGCTGGCCAGGCTGCGATGGGCGCGCACCGCGGCCGCGGAGCGCGGGCCGACCAGCACCACATGCGGCAGGTCCTGGGACATGGGCAGGCTGAAGCGCGCGTAGGCCTCGCGCTCCGGCAGCTTGTACCAGCCGGGAGAGCACAGGGGGCGGTCATTGGCCTGCAGTTCCAGCTGGATGCGCTTGAGCGGGGCCTCCTCCATCTGCACGGCGATGCCGGCGGTCGACAGCACCGAACGCGACTGCTCGATCAGCAAGCCCTTGGGCTGGCGGTCCTCGGTGTATGAGTAGGGCGGCTTGTCGCGGTAGAGCAGGGTCAGCGGGCGATCGTCCTGCGCCAGGGTCGGACGCGCGAGCAGCAGCAGTCCGGCGAGGGCGAGGGGGCGACGGGCGAGCTTCATGCGTCCTCTTCTTCGACCGCGTCCCAGCTGTCCCGGCTGGATCGGCCCTTGCGCGCGGCCTTCTTCTCCTGGGCCAGGCGTTCGCGCTCGGCATCGGCGATGGCGGCGGTGGCGGCCCAGGACTTGAACTCCTCGGGCGTTTCCAGGGTGATGCGACCCAGCACGCCCTGGCGGAACTCGTACATGAGGATCTCGGCGGCTTTCTGCATGTTGACGCGGCCACCGCCCAGCACGGCGCCGCGCTTGCGGCCGATGGCCTCCAGCAGCTCGTCGTCCTTGAGGGACTCGATGGAGCCTTCGAGCCGGTAGCGCGCCTGCAGCAGCGGCGCGTAGTTCAGGCGCAGGTAGTCCAGCAGCTCCAGCGCCACCTCCTCCTCGTCCAGCGCATTGCGCCCGACGGCGCCGCTCGCGGCAAGGTTGTAGCCGCTCTCCGGAATGCTGATGCGCGGCCACAGCATGCCGGGGGTGTCGAAGAGGTAGGCGTCCTGGTCCAGCGTGATCCGCTGCTCGACCTTGGTGATGCCGGGTTCGTCCCCCGTCTTGGCGGACTTCTTGCCCACCAGCGTGTTGATCAGCGTGGACTTGCCCACATTGGGAATGCCGCAGATCAGGATGCGCAGGGGCTTGCTCATGCCGCCGCGCAGCGGTGCCAGCTCGCGGCAGGCGGCGACGAGGGCCTTGGCCGGCGCCTTGTTGCCGGCGTCCAGCGGCAGGGCGCGGATGCCGGGCAGGGCGTTGTAGTGGTCCAGCCAGAGCTGGGTGCGGGCGGGATCGGCGAGGTCCTGCTTGTTCAGCAGTTTGAGGCTGGGCTTGCCATCGGTCAGCGAGGCCAGCAAGGGGTTGGCGCTGGAGCCGGGCAGGCGCGCGTCGATGAGCTCAATGACGACATCGATGCCCTGCTTCATGCGCTCCTTGATGGCCTTGCGCGTGGCGTGCATGTGGCCCGGAAACCATTGGATGGCCATGCTGAGGTGTCTTTCCTGTGTCGCGGTACGGGGGGGTCTGGCCGCTATTGTCCCGTAGCCGGGAGAGGGGGCGGGAGTCCTTCGCTCGCGTATGCCGGAGCGAATGCCGTGGCCCCGACGTGCAGCGGCGCTTCCCCCTCGGTGGGGCGCAGCGGCGCCTGGCGGGGCAGGTCCAGGATGAAGCAGGTGCCCTGGCCCGGGCTGCTCTGCACGCGCAGCCGACCGCCGAAGAGCTGCTCGACGATGTTGTAGCTGATGGACAGGCCCAGTCCCGTGCCCCCACGGCCGAGCTTGGTGGTGAAGAAGGGCTCGAAGACCCGGTGCAGCAGCTCGGGGGCGATGCCCTGGCCGTCGTCGGCGAATTCCAGCGCCAGCCAGCCAGAGTCGGTGCTGCGCGCGCGGATCGTCATCACACCTTCGCGGGAGCTGTCCTCGAAGGCATGGAGCAGGGCATTGTTGATGAAGTTGCTGAGCACCTGGCCCAGGGGGCCGGGGTAGGCGTCGATCTCCAGCCCGGGCGGGATGTCGATCTCCACGCGATGGCCCGCCTTGCGCACCACGCCCATCATCGTGGCGACGACGTCCGTGACGGTGAGGGCCAGGTCGAACACGCGCCGCTGCTCGCTGGTGCGGTCCACGGCCACCTGCTTGAAGCTGGCCACGAGACCGGCCGCCGTCTGCAGGCCGCGGTGGATCAGCTGCGCCGCCTGCCGTGCGTCGTCGAGGTAGCGAACCAGGCTGCTGCGGCGCAGGGCGTTGGCGCTCATGGCGGCCTCGATCTCGTCGGTCTTGTTCTGCAGCGTGCCCGCCATCAGCAGGGAATTGCCGATGGGCGTGTTGAGCTCATGGGCCACGCCCGCCACCAGGGCGCCCAGCGCCGCCAGCTTCTCCTGGGCGGCCAGCTGCTTCTGCGCGTCACCGAGGTCGCTGTAGGCTCGGGCGTTGTCCAGAGCGATGGCGGTGTAGGCGCTGAGCGTGCGGAACACCAGTCGCTCCATCTCGCCGTAGGCATTCTGCAGCGGCGACTGGATGGTCATCACGCCCAGCACGCGGTCCCCCACGGTCAGCGGCGCGAAGAGCGCGCTGAGGGTGCGCATGGTGCCGGGCACCTGGCTGGGGTCGGACCCGTCCGGAGCCAGGGCCACCAGCAGCTCGCGGCGCTCGCGCAGCGCGCGAGCCGCGTTGCTCTCCTCGGCATCGAGCCTGATGCGGTGGGGCGGCAGGTGCTGGCCGTGCTCCACGTCGAAGACCGAGCTCATGGTGAGCCCGTCGGCGTCGATCAGGTAGACGGCGATGCTGCGCGCATCCAGCAGGGCATGGACATGGCGCTCTAGCACCGCGAACACCGAGGGCGCGTCCAGCTTGGTGGTGATCTCCTGGCCGATGGCCCCCAGGCGCGCCAGCGTGCCGCTGGTCTGCTGAGCCATCTCCGCCCGCTGAGCCTCTGCATGGGCCAGGGCGCGGTGGTGGGCGGACTCTGCCCGCTCGCTTTCCGTCATGTAGCGCAGCTGCATGGCGAGCATGCGCCCGGTGACGTCCTGGCCATGCATGCGCTCGCGCAGCGCGCCGGCCCGCACGGCCGCCTGGTAGGCCGCCTCGAAACGGCCCAGGTCGGCATTGGTCTGGGCCTGCAGGTCCAGCAGCTCGATCGGCGGAGCGTAGTGCTGGATGCCGGAGGCGGCGGCCAGGGCCTGGTCCAGGTGCCCGGCGGCCTGCACCAGCTGCCCGGCATCCGGCTGCTGGCGGTGGCGCTCCCGCGCGATCTGGGCCAGGACCATGTGGGCCATGACCTGGAGGTCGCCGACCTGCGCGTGGCGCGCGTCGTCCAGGCCGGACTGGGCGACCTGCTGGGCTTCGTCCAGCCGGCTCAGGCGCATCAGGGCCAGGGCGCGGCTGCGGCGCAGGTCCATGGCCAGGTCCCGGGACTCGGCGCGGGACTCCAGCGCATCCAGGCGCTCCAGCGCTTCGGTGTACTGCTGCTGGTCGAGCGCGAGTTCGGCCCGGTAGCGCAGTGAGATCGCGTAATAGCGGGAGGCCTGCAGCGGCCGCAGGGTCTGCTCGGCTTCGTCCAGTCGCTGCCGGGCCAGGTCCAGCCGGCCCAGGTGACGCAGCGCCTCGCCCACCTGGCTCTGGCAACTGCCGACGGCGCTGGGCCAGCCCGTGGGCAGGGCCAGGTCCAGTCCGCGCTGCACCCACTCCAGGGCGGCGTCATGGTCATTGAGGCTGGTGAAGGCGTTGCCGATATTGCCGGCCGCGATGATGGCCAGGTGCAGTTGCCCGCTGGACAGGGCCAGCTGGTGGCAGCGCACATAGGCCTCGATGGCCTGGGCGTAGTCGCTGCGCCGAAAGGCGCGGGTCGCCCGCAACTGCTGCAGCGCCGCCTGCACATAGGCAGGACCGTCGGAGGCCTGCTGCAGCCGTGCGTCGATGTCTGGTTCGGGCTCCTGTCCGCGCAGGACCTGCAGGCGTGCCAGCACGGCGCGGTAGTAGGTTTCGCGCGCCTGATCGCCGGCCTGCCGCGCCCACTCGGCGGCTCGGCGCAGGCACTGGTCGCGTTCGGCGAAGTTGCCCGTGCCGGTGGCGATGCCGGCCTGCACGCCCTGCAGGTCCGCCGCCAGAACGAGGCTGGGTGCGTCCTGCTCCGGCAAGCTTGCCAGCAGCGCCGAGGCTTCCGGAAGGCGGGCCTGCAGGCGCAGCAGGTCGGCCTGGGTCAGTCGGGCAAGCCAGTGCTCCTGCAGGCTCAGGGCTTTCCCGCTCCTCTCGCTTTCCCGCGTGGCGATGGCAAGACAGTCCTGGGCCTGGTGGCTGTCTCGCTCCCGCAACTGCCAGGCCAGGTGGATGCAAGAAGACGTTTCAGTGGGCAGCAGATGCAAGACGCCCTGGGCATACCAGGGCTGCAAGGCATCGTCTGTGTCGTACAGGGCGTCGAACTCACCGGGCATGACACGCGGGACCTGTGGGCTGCGAAAGACCTGCATCTTGCCTGAGTCCACCGCCCCCGCAAACGTATGCCGCAGGGGGTGGCTCCCCCTGCGCGGCGCAAGCCGGTGATCTTTGGCGAATCGTGCCCGGTCCGACCGCCTGTCGCCCGCTTGTGCGATTTGCGATTCGAAGGCGGCGCAGCAAGCGGGGGAAATATGGATGTCAGATTTGACAGGTAGCCCCGCTAATAGCGCTGGCTAGCATCCGCTCCCACCTGCTAGGCACGGCTGTTGGAGGTATGGCGGTCGCGTGGAGCAAGGGCGCCGACAAGGCGCCCGGATGCGAGCTATCCCTGGTCGATGGCGCGTATTCCGGACTTGTCGGCAAGGCTGGGCGCCCTCACCCAGGCGCTCACGTCGACGAGGACCGGTCCATGGCCCCACCAGGTCAGACTGGATACACCAGGGGAAAACCCCTGACAACAAGCAAAGAGAGAGCAAGATGAGCAAGCAAATGAAGACGGCGCTGAAGGGCGCTTTCGCCCTGGCCGCCGTCACCCTGGCTGTGCAAGCCATGGCCGCCGACCGTGAAGAGCTGAACCTGCAGGTCAGCAATGGTGGACAGAACGCGCTGCGTACGTCCAGCAACGGCCAGTCCAACGCCGCCGCCGCCCTGGGCCTGGCCGCCGACGAGCTGAAGTCCGTCGCCAGCAAGACCTACGCCAGCGGCCGCGTGGTGACCCGTCACCAGCAGATGTTCCAGGGCGTGCCCGTCTGGGGCGAAGCCATCGTTGAACACAACGACGGCGCCACCAGCAGCTTCTCTGGTGCCCGCATCCGCAACATCACCAACGACCTGGCTCACGGCCGCCCCACCCTGAACCAGAACGCCATCCTGGCCCAGCTGAAGGCCCAGGCCCGTGCCAACGGCCAGACCGAGAACGAGCAGGCCAAGCTGTACGTCAAGCTGGATGACAGCGGCAAGGCCCGCCTGGTCTACCACGTCAGCTTCCTGACCGGCCACGCTGTCGGCAAGCCTGAGCGTCCCAACTTCCTGGTCGACGCCAACACCGGTGAAGTCCTGCAGCAGTGGGAAGGCATCCACCACGCCAACGGCACCGGCCCTGGCGGCAACCAGAAGACCGGCCAGTACGAGTACGGCACCACCGCCGGCAAGGGCTACCTGGACGTCACGCAGAGCGGCTCCACCTGCTCGCTGAACAGCACGAACGTTGCCACCGTCAACCTGAACGGCGGCACCTCGGGCACGACTCCGCACAGCTTCACCTGCCCCCGCAACACGGTGAAGGCCATCAACGGCGCCTTCTCGCCGATGAACGACGCCCACTACTTCGGCAATGTCATCTTCAACATGTACACGCAATGGCTGGGTGTCCGCCCCATCAGCCAGAAGCTGCTGATGAAGGTGCACTACAGCTCCAGCTACGAGAACGCCTTCTGGGACGGCTCGGCCATGCACTTCGGTGACGGCGCCTCGACCTTCTACCCGCTGGTCTCCCTGGACGTCGCCTCGCACGAAGTCAGCCACGGCTTCACCGAGCAGAACTCGGGCCTGGTGTACTCCGGCATGTCCGGCGGCATGAACGAAGCCTTCTCCGACATGGCCGGCGAAGCCGCTGAGTACTACATGAAGGGCTCGAACGACTGGAAGGTCGGCTACGAGATCTTCAAGGGCACCGGCGCGCTGCGTTACATGGACGACCCCACCAAGGACGGCCGCTCCATCGACAACGCCAGCAAGTACACCAGCGGTCTGGACGTGCACTACAGCTCGGGCGTGTACAACAAGGCCTTCTACCTGCTGGCCACCAAGGCTGGCTGGAACACCCGCAAGGCCTTCGAAGTCTTCGCTGACGCCAACCGCCTGTACTGGACGGCCAACAGCACCTTCAACGCCGGCGCTTGCGGCGTGGAGAAGGCTGCCACCAGCCGCGGCTACACCACGGCTGACGTCACCGCGGCCTTCAGCGCTGTCGGCGTGAGCTGCTCGGGCACCGGTACCACCGCCACCCCGCTGACCAACAACGTCGCTGTGACCGGCATCAGCCTGTCCACCGGCGCGTCCAAGCTGTACAGCATCGTGGTTCCGGCCGGCAAGGCCAGCCTGACCATCAAGCTGTCCGGCGGCACGGGTGACGGCGACATCTACGCTCGCATGACCACGGCGCCCACCACGACTTCCTACACCAAGAAGTCCGATGGCAGCACCAACACCGAGACCATCACCTTCACCTCGCCGGCTGCCGGTACCTACTACATCCTGGTCAACGCTTACTCCACCGTGAGCAGCACCAGCCTGAAGGCCACGTACTGATCGGTCACGATCCCTACGCGGAATGAAAACGCCGGGCAGCCGCCCGGCGTTTTTTCTTGGCCCGCGAGACCAGCGAAGGCAAGACCTGACCCCGGCGCCGACGCCAGCCAGCCGCCCATGAAAAAGGCCCTCGATCGCTCGAGGGCCTTCGTACTTGCAGCGCCTGGGAGGGCTCAGTCGTCGTTCTTGAAGACCAGCTTCACTTCGTGCGTCTGCTTCTCGCCGCCGGCCTCGAAGCGCCAGTCCATCAGGGCCGTGGTCACGGCGCGGTCGAAGACACGGCGCGGCTCGGCTTCGATGATGTCCACGCCGGACACCTTGCCATCGGCCTCGATGCTCAGCTTGGCCTTGACGGTGCCGGCGCTGATGCCCTTCTGGGCGGCTTCACGCGGGAACTCCGGTGCAACCTTCTTGATCAGCTTGGGCGAGGCCTGGGCGCCGATGGCGAGCAGCAGGGCGGCGACGGCCGGCAGGAACTTGGCGCTGAGGGACAGGGTGTTCTTCTTCATGTGAGTCTCTGGAGTGCTACTACGGGAAAAGGGGACAGGCGGGTTCAGGCGCGGAAGAATCCGACCGCGCTGAGCAGGCGGCTGGAGCTGTCGCGCAGGGCTTCGGTGGAGCGGCTGAGTTCCTCGACCAGGGTGGAGTTCTGCTGCGTGGCGCGGTCCAGCTCGTTCATGGCGCCGTTCACCACGCCCACGCCGCTGGCCTGCTCCTGGGCCGAATGCGAGATCTCCTCGATCAGCTGGCCCATGTTGTTGACTTCGTCGACCACGCTGCGGATGGTCGCGCCGGCGTTGTTGACCAGGGCCGTGCCGTTTTCCACCTTGACGGAGGATTCCTGGATGAGCACCTTGATCTCCTTGGCGGCCTGCGCGCTGCGCGAGGCCAGGGCGCGGACCTCCGAAGCCACGACGGCAAAGCCCTTGCCGTGGTCGCCCGCACGCGCGGCCTCCACCGCCGCGTTCAGGGCGAGGATGTTGGTCTGGAAGGCGATGCCGTCGATCACGCCGATGATGTCGCCGATCTTGCGCGAGCTGGTGCTGATCTCTTCCATGGTGGACACCACCTGGGCCACCACCTGGCCGCCGGCCGAGGCCGACTGGCGGGCCTTGCCGGCGATGCCGGCGGCCTTGCGCGTCAGTTCGCTGGCGCCGGTGAGGTTGGCGGCGATCTGCTCGACAGAGGCCGCCGTGTTCTGCAGGCTGGCCGCCGAACGCGCGGTGCGGTCCGAGAGGTTGCCATTGCTGTTGGCGATGGCGCTGGAGTTCTGCGCCACCTCGCCGGCGGCATCGGACACGCTGCTCACCACGCCGGACAGCGCTTCCTGCATGTCCTGCATGGCCTGCAGCATCTGGCCCAGCTCATCGCGGCCGCTGGCCTGGATGCGGTAGGACAGGTCGCCCGAGCTGATGGCCTGCGCGGCGTCCTTGGCCTGGCGCGCCGGCACGATGATGGAGCGCGAGATGGCCACGCCACCGCCGCCGCCCACCAGCACCGCCACCACGACCAGGCCCAGGGTGATGGCCACCGAGCGGCTGGCCAGCGCGGAGCCGGACTCCGCCAGCGAGCGGGCGCTCTCGAACTTGGCCTCGACCAGGCTCTTCAGGCCTTCCTGGTAGGCCTGCTGGGCCGGGCGCACGTCGGTGATCAGGCTTTCGCGGGCCTCGTCGGGGCTGCCGTCGGCCTGCACTTTGAGGAACTTGCTCACGGAGGCCAGGAAGCGCGCCTGGCGTTCCTTGACCTGGGCGACGATGTCGCGCTCCTTGTCGTCGTCGACCTGGGCCTGCAGCTCGCCGAGGTGCGTCTCCAGGTTCTGCATGGCGCCGTCGATGGCCGCCTTCTGCTTCTTGATCTGGCGGGCCTCGTCCAGCAGCAGCAGGTCGCGCGAGGCGCGGGCGATGATGTTGACGTCACTCTCCAGCGCATTGGCGGCGGCGATCTTGACCAGGCTGGAGTTGGCCGTGCGGTCCAGGTCCTTGGCGAGGTGGTTGGCATTGGCCGCACCGTAGGCGCCAATGGCCATGAGCAGCAGGATCAGCAGCGCGTAGCTCACGGCCAGACGCTGGCCGATGCGCAGATGGGACAGGAATTGCATCAGGTGACCTCAGAAACGTCGATTCGGACCGGGCTGCGCATGCAAGGCGCCAGACATCTCGGCGCCAGAAGCGGTCCCGGCGCGGGCAGGCGCCCGGCCTGGGAACCCGCCTGGCATGGCAGCGAACCCGGTCGCCGCTTCCGGACCCCTGCTCGACGGAGGGGCCGGAAAAACGGCAGCGCGAAGTGTCAGCGCTGGGTCAGTTCTTGGATCATCGCAAGCGGGCGCGGACGTGAACGAATCCGCGCCAAACCGCTGCAATACCACTTCGCCCCTCGGCGCTTCCGGCCGACCGGGCCGATGCCTAGGGGTTTGTGCCCATGTCGTTGGTCAGGGCCTGGACCTGCTGGGCACTGAGGGCCCCCGCCTGCTGGCCCCAGCTGTTGCGCACATGGTTCAGCAGCGCGGCGAGCTGCTCGGCATTGAAGCTGCCGGCAAAGGGCGGCATGCCGAAGGGGTGCGGGTGCTCGGGCGTTGCCGGAGCGAAGCCGCCCTGCTGCACCAGGCGCAGCAGGTTGACGGGCGAGTCCTGCATCACCAGGCGGCTGCCCTTCAGCGGCGGATAGACGCCCGGCCGCCCCTGGCCCTGCTCGCCGTGGCAGGACTGACAGTGGGCCTTGTACAGCTCGGCCCCCAGCAGGCCTTGCGCCGCGGGCGCGGGGGAGGGCTCCGGCATGCGCCGGGCCACCGGCTCGGCAGGCAGGGCCTTCAGGTAGCGGGCCATGGCGGCAAGGTCGTCCGCGCTCAGGTGACGGGTGCTGCCCATGACCACCTCGGCCATGGGCCCCTGCGCGATGCCCTGCGCCGCGACACCGCTGCGCAGCCAGGCCTCGATCTCGCCCGGGGACCAGGCCTGCACGCCGGCCTCATCCGCGCGGTGCAGGGACGGCGCATACCAGCCCAGGCCGCGCAGCAGGCCGCCGTCGAAGCGGTCCAGGGACTGAGGCGCGCCCAGTGCATTGCGGCTGCCGTGGCAGGCGTTGCAGTGGGCCAGGCCCTGGCTGAGATAGGCCCCGCGGTTCCAGGCAGCGTCCTGGCTGGCGTCGGGGGTGAAGGTGGCCGGGCGAAAGAAGAGGGCCCGCCATACGGCCAGCGCCGGCTGCGTGCCATAGGGCCATCGAAGGGCCGACGGGCGGGACGGTGCCGTCACCGGGGCCTGTGCCTGGAAATGGCTCAGCAGGGCATCGCTGTCGGCGCGCGTGAGGAGGGTGTAGCTGGTGTAGGGGAAGGCCGGGCTCAGCAGGCGACCGTCACGGCCGCGGCCTTCGTGCAGGGCGCGCCAGAAGTCATCCGGCGACCAGCGGCCCAGGCCCGTCTCGGCGTCGGGCGTGAGGTTGCTGCTGTAGACCGTGCCGAAGGGCGTGGGGACGGCGCGCCCGCCGGCCAGCGGCGCGCCGCCCGGGGCGGTATGGCAAGCGGCGCAGTTGCCCACGCGGGCGAGATAGGCGCCGCGGGCCTGCTGTTCTGCGAGGGGCAGGGCCTGCATGGACGCAGTCGGCGCGGGCAGCGGCGCCGGCCGGTTGGCCTGCCATACCCAGAAGGCAAGACCTGACCCCAGCAGTGCCAGTCCCCCCAGCAGCCGGAGGACCCAGGGCAGGCGGCGCGTCAAGGCAGGCCTCCGCACTGCAGGGGCAGCTTCTCGTCCGAGGCGGGGGCGGGCTTGGCGCCGGTGGGCACGGCCTGCGCGGACAGCCAGTCGGCCACGGCGCGGATGTCTTCCGGATCGAGCCGGCGGGCGATGTCCGCCATGCAGTCGGGCGTTCGTGAGCGGCGCTCGCCCTGGCGCCAGGCGGCGAGCTGGGCCAGGAGGTAGTCCCGTGGAAGGCCCAGCAGGCCGGGCACGCCGGGCTGGCGGCCCAGCAGGGCCTCGCCG
The DNA here is from genome assembly GCF_039872765.1 of Roseateles flavus. NCBI lineage: Bacteria > Pseudomonadati > Pseudomonadota > Betaproteobacteria > Burkholderiales > Sphaerotilaceae > Roseateles > Roseateles flavus. Next base: position 770,189 of record NZ_JBDPZC010000001.1, read on the forward strand.
TGGCATTGCTGGCAGGCCGGCAGCTTGCGCTGCGCATGGCCTTGGCGGACGAGCGTCTGGGCCCGCAGCTGGTCCGCCGGGGCCATGGCTGGCGGCTGGGGCGGCGGGTAGGGCAGGTCAAGGCTGGCGAAATGGGTGGCGATGGCCTGCAGGTAGTCGTCGCTGAGCGGCGCCAGCAGGGTGTTCATGGGGCCGTACTGCCGCCGGCCTTCGCGAAAGCTCAGCAGCTGCTGGTAGAGGTAGCCGGCCGGCTTGCCCGCCAGCCGCGGGTAGTAGCCGTCACGCCCTGCACGACCCTGGGGGCCGTGGCAGCCGGTGCAGGCCAGCAGGCGCTGGGCCATGCTGTCCTCGAACGGAGGCGGAGTCTGTGCCTGGGCGGCGGAGGCCAGCAGGGCCAGCGCCGCCAGCGCCGGGCGCCATCGCGCCGTCCAGGGGCGTGCCGTGGTCCGCATCAGATCGGGGCCGGCCGCGAGCCGAAGATGGCCGAGCCCACGCGCACCAGGGTCGCGCCCTCCAGCACGGCGGCTTCCAGGTCGGCGCTCATGCCCATGCTGAGGGTGTCCATGTCCAGGCCCTGGCCCTGCAGCCGGCGCAGCAGCTCGGCCAGCTGCCGATGGGGCCGGCGCTGGGCCTCGAGGTCGCCGGCGGGCTCCGGGATGGCCATCAGGCCACGCAGCCGCAGGCGCGGCAGCTGGGCGATCTGCGCGGCCAGGGCGGGCACCTCCTCGGGCCTCAGGCCGCTCTTGCTGGCCTCGCCGCTGATGTTGACCTGCAGGCAGACCTGCAGCGGCGCCAGGCCCTCGGGGCGCTGCTCCGAGAGGCGCTGAGCGATCTTGAGCCGGTCCACCGTGTGCACCCAGTCGAAGGACTCGGCCACCACGCGGGTCTTGTTGCTCTGCAGGGGACCGATCAGGTGCCACTCGATGCCAGCACGCAGGTCCGCCAGCGCGGCGATCTTGTCCAGGGCCTCCTGCACGTAGTTCTCGCCGAAGGCCCGCTCGCCGGCCGCATGGGCCTCGCGCACGGCGGCCGCGTCAAAGGTCTTGCTGACCACCAGCAGGCGGACGGCCGACGGGGGCCTTGCCCCATCCGTGCAGGCTTTGGCAAGCCGGCGGTGCACTTCTTGAATGTTCTCTTTGATCGTCGCCATAATGGCCTACGCTTATCGCCCACACCATGGACATCACACAACTGCTGGCATTCTCGGTCAAGAACAAGGCCTCCGATCTTCACCTCTCTGCCGGGCTGCCGCCCATGATCCGTGTGCACGGAGACGTGCGACGCATCAACGTCGAGGCGCTGGAGCACCGCCAGGTGCACGACATGGTGTACGACATCATGAACGACGCCCAGCGCAAGAACTACGAAGAGACGCTGGAGTGCGACTTCTCCTTCGAGATCCAGGGCCTGGCCCGCTTCCGGGTCAATGCCTTCAACCAGAACCGCGGCGCCGGCGCCGTGTTCCGGACGATTCCCTCCAAGATCCTGACGCTGGAGCAGCTCAACGCGCCCAAGGTCTTCGCCGACCTGGCCCTGAAGCCGCGCGGCCTGGTGCTGGTGACCGGCCCCACGGGCTCGGGCAAGTCGACCACCCTGGCCGGCATGGTCAACCACCTCAACGAGAACGAGTACGGGCACATCCTGACCATCGAGGACCCGATCGAATTCGTGCACGAGTCCAAGAAGTGCCTGATCAACCAGCGCGAGGTCGGCCCGCACACCCTCAGCTTCGCCAACGCCCTGCGCTCCGCCCTTCGCGAGGATCCTGACGCCGTGCTGGTGGGCGAGTTGCGGGACCTCGAAACCATCCGCCTGGCCCTGACCGCGGCCGAGACGGGCCACCTGGTCTTCGGCACCCTGCACACCAGCTCCGCCGCCAAGACCATCGACCGTATCGTCGACGTCTTCCCCGCGGCCGAAAAGGAGATGGTCCGGGCCATGGTCTCGGAGTCCCTGGTGGCCGTGATCTCCCAGACCCTGTGCAAGCTCAAGGACGGCAGCGGCCGCGTGGCGGCGCACGAGATCATGCTGGGCACCTCAGCCGTGCGCAATCTGATCCGCGAGAACAAGGTGGCCCAGATGTACTCGGCCATCCAGACCGGCAACTCGCAGGGCATGCAGACCCTGGACCAGAACCTCGCCGACCTGGTGCGCCGCAACGTGATCTCGCCGGCCGAGGCCCGAGCCAAGGCCAAGTTCCCCGAGAACTTCCCCGGATGAGCATCCGGAGGCGGCCCCGGCCGGGCTGCCCTCGGCGAACCGCGAGCGGCGTCCTGCCGAGGCGGCCCTGGCCCAGTGGCCGGAGGCCGCGCGGCGAGACATTCCGTCACCCCTGAACCGCGCGTCCTGTTGCAAGATGCGCGCCGCTTTGGCCCCCGGAGGGCATGGAAGGACACCCCAGCATGGAACGCGATCAGGCCTCGAAATTCATCAACGACCTGCTGCGGCTGATGGTCTCCCGCAAGGGCTCCGACCTGTTCCTGACGGCGGATTTCCCGCCGGCCATCAAGGTGGACGGCAAGGTGACCAAGGTCTCGCCTCAGCCGCTCAGCGGCCAGCACACCCTGCAGCTGGCGCGCTCGATCATGAACGACAAGCAGGCGGCCGACTTCGAGAAGCACAAGGAGTGCAACTTCGCGATCTCGCCGCAGGGCATCGGCCGCTTCCGGGTCAACGCCTACCTGCAGCAAGGGCACGTGGCGCTGGTGCTGCGGACGATTCCGCAGAACCTGCCCAGCATCGAGTCCCTGGACCTGCCGCCCATCCTCAAGGACGTGGTGCTCACCAAGCGCGGCCTGGTGATCGTGGTGGGGGCCACTGGCTCGGGCAAGAGCACGACGCTCGCCGCGATGATCGACCATCGCAACGAGACGACCTACGGCCACATCATCACCATCGAGGACCCGGTGGAGTTCGTGCATCCGCACAAGAACTGCATCGTCAGCCAGCGCGAACTGGGCCTGGACACCGACAACTGGGACATCGCGCTGAAGAACACGCTGCGCCAGGCGCCCGACGTCATCCTCATGGGCGAAATCCGCGACCGCGAGACCATGGAGCATGCCGTGGCCTTCGCCGAGACGGGCCACCTGTGCATGGCCACCCTGCACGCCAACAGCGCCAACCAGGCCCTGGACCGCATCATCAACTTCTTCCCCGAGGAGCGGCGCGCCCAGCTGCTGATGGACCTCTCGCTCAATCTGCGATCCATCGTCTCGCAGCGGCTGCTGCCGCGCCGCGAGGGCAAGGGGCGCATCGCCGCCGTGGAGATTCTGCTCAACACCCCGCTGATCTCGGACATGATCTTCAAGGGCGAGGTGGGCGAGATCAAGGAAATCATGAAGCGCTCGCGCGAGCAGGGCATGCAGACCTTCGACCAGGCCCTGTTCGACCTCTACGAATTCGGCCGCATCAACTACGAAGACGCCCTGCGCAACGCCGATTCCGTCAACGACCTGCGCCTGCAGATCAAGCTCAACAGCGAGCGCGCCCGCAGCGGCGAGCTCAGCCAAGGCACCGAACACCTCACCATCCTCTGAGCACAGCAGCCATGGCCGACAGCATCAACACCACGCGCAGCTACGAACCGGCGGCGCCCCGCCGCGCCGCCTTCATCGGCCTGGGGGTGATGGGCCTGCCCATGGCGGGCCACCTGGCCCGAGCCGGCCATGCCGTGACCGTCTACAACCGCAGCGCGGCCAAGGCGCAGGCCTGGGTGGCCGAGTTCGGGGGGGCTTTGGCCGACACGCCGGCGCAGGCCGCGCGCGAGGCCGATGTGGTCTTCGTCTGCGTCGGCAACGACGACGACCTGCGCTCCGTGCTGCTGGGCGAGGCCGGCGCCTTCGCCGGCATGAAGCCGGGCGCCATCCTCGTGGACCACACCACGGCCTCTGCCGAGGTGGCGCGGGAGATGCATGCCGTGGCGCGCTCGCGCGGCCTTCATTTTGTCGATGCGCCCGTGTCCGGCGGCCAGGCCGGCGCCGTCAATGGCCAGCTGACGGTCATGTGCGGGGGTGACGCCGAGCCCTTCGAAGCCATGAAGCCCGTCGCCCTGGCTTTCTCGCGTGCCGTGACCCGCGTGGGCGAGCCGGGCGCCGGCCAGCTCGCCAAGATGGTCAACCAGATTTGCATCGCCGGCCTGGTCCAGGGCCTGGCCGAGGCCATCGCCTTTGGCGGCCGCGCGGGCCTGGACATGAAGCAGGTGCTCGAGGTGATCGGCAAGGGCGCGGCCCAGAGCTGGCAGTTGGACAACCGCGGCAAGACCATGGTCGACGACCAGTTCAACTTCGGCTTCGCCGTGGACTGGATGCGCAAGGATCTCGGCCTCGTCCTGGACGAAGCCCGCCGCAACGGCGCCAAGCTGCCCGTGACCGCCCTCGTGGACCAGTTCTACGCCGACGTGCAGGGCATGGGTGGCGGCCGCTGGGACACCTCCAGCCTGATCAAGCGCCTGCGCTGAGCAGCCCGGCGAGCAGCCGGCGCAAGGGCCTCTTCGCCACCCGATTCACAACCGGAAGCCCAAACGGAGAGCGCTCGGCGCAGCCGGCGCTCGCCCCGCACGAACGCCGCTGATCCGGCTTTGCCGGGCAGTCGGTGTGGCCCCCTGGGGGGCGCGCGAAGCGCGTAGGGGGTTACCTCGATTCGTTGGGCTTCGGTGGCTTGGGTGTCGTGCGGGCCAGTTCCTCTTCGGAAATGATCTCGTACATGCGCACCACCTTCTTCACGCCGGCAACGCCCCGGGCGATCTCGGTCGCGCGGTGGGCCTCGCGTTCGGTCACGCGGCCCAGCATGAAGACTTCGCCGCGTTCCACGACCACGTAGAAGGCGTTGGAAATCAGGTCGCGGGCGTCGACCAGGCTGGCCTTGATCTTGCCAGCGATGAGCACGTCGTTGGAGCGCGCGCTCAGCGAGCTGATGAAGCCCACCTGCAGCTCATTCGCCACGCGCCCGACGTTCTCCACTTCGGCAACGATGCGCTCGGCCTCGGCCTTGTCTTCCTCGTTGCGGGTCTCGCCGGTCAGCAGCACCACGCGGTTGTAGCTGTTGATGTTGATGTGGACGCGGTCGCCGAGCTTGTCCGCCAGGCGCTTGCCGGCCTTGAGCTCGATGCCCTGGTCCTCCAGCTGGGTGCCCGAGGTGCGGCGGTCGGTGGCCACCAGGGCCGTGCCGACCATGCCGCCCACCATCAGGGGCGCGCAGGCCGTCAGCAGGCCGCAGCCCAGCGCGACGACAAGGGGCAGCGCACGAAGGGCGCGATGGGCGCGATGGGCGCGCAGTAGGCGCGAAGGGTTTGCTTGCATGGTTCAGCCTCGGGGGTCAGGTCTTGATTCGATCAGCCGCGACCGGATCAGCAAAAAGTCATTCCTCGATGCCCAGCAGCTGGGCGTCGATGGCATCGCAAAGGCAGTGGCACAGCAGCCGGTAGCCCTCGGCGACGCGGGCGAAGCGGCTGTGGGGCAGGCGCAGCTGGACGTCGGTGTCCAGCAGGGCGGCGCGCAGCGCTTCGTCCTGGCTGCCGCTGAGCAGCACCACGCTCATGTCCTGGGCATGGGCCGCATCCAAGAGGGGCACCAGGCTCTGGCCGCTCCCGCTGGGGTTGTCGATCAGCAGCAGCAGGTCGCCGGGGTGGCCGAGGGTCTGGATCTGGCGCGCGAGGGCGGCAGCCTCATCCAGCGGGCCCGGACCCTGGTGCAGCAGCGCGTTGATGGCGAGGGCCGCCAGGCCGGGGCGATCCTGTTCGAAGCGGCCGGTCAGAAGCGCGGCCAGATAGCCGGCATCCTGCGCAGCCAGGCCGGCGCCGGCGCACAGCAGGCGGCCGCCACCGGTGATGCCGTCGACCAGCATCTGGGACGCGAGGGCCATGGGGCGCGAGAGCGGCTCGGCAACCTGGTAGAGCAGGTCGGCACTCTCGAAGAACTGTTGTTGGATGCGTTGTTCAAGCATTGGCGCGAATGATAAGCCAGCGTCTGGCCCGGCACGGGGCTACCCCGCATCGAAAGCGGCCTGCAGCCAGAGCAGCTGGGCGCCGTCGATGGCGACGACGTCGAAGCGGCAGGGCGGCGGCTGGCGATAACGCTGCAGATAGTGCTGGGCAGCCAGCAGGATGCGACGGCGCTTGCTGGCACCGATGGAGGCGGCCGCGCCGCCATGCGAGGCCGAGCGGCGCGCACGCACCTCCACGAAGACCAGGCTGCCGGTGGGGTCCTGCAGGATGAGGTCGATCTCGCCGCCCGGGGCGTGAGGGCCGCGCGCCACCCGATAATTGCGCTCCAGCAGCCGCATGCCCTGCGCCTGCAGATGCCGCAGCGCCCGCTGCTCGGCCTCTGCACCGCGTGCCTGGCGGCTTTCGCCGCCCCCACCCTGGGGCGGTCCCGACTTGAAGGCGCTCCACTTGAACATCGATGCCTCTTTGCTGATGCAGGCCGCCCGCGCGGCGGCTGGTGGCCAGCAGTATCCGGCCGGCACCCTCTACCTGGTGCCCACGCCCATCGGCAATCTGGCGGATGTCAGCCTGCGCTGCCTGCATGTGCTGGCCCTGGTGGATGCCGTGGCCTGCGAGGACACCCGCGTCAGCGGCCAGCTGCTGCACCACCTGGGCCTGCACAAGCCGCTGCTCAGCTTGCACCAGCACAACGAGCAGTCGGCCTCGGCCGCACTGGTGGCGCGGCTGCAGGCGGGGGAGCGCATCGCCTATGTGTCGGATGCAGGCACGCCGGCGGTGTCTGATCCCGGCGCGGTGCTGGTGGCCGCCGTGGCAAGGGCCGGCCTGCGCGTGATGCCTCTGCCCGGACCCTCGGCCGTGGTGACGGCCCTGAGCGCCGCGGGTGATGCGCGCGCCCAGGGCTTTGCCTTTGCGGGCTTTCTGCCGCCCAAGGGTCAGGAGCGGCGCACGCGCCTGCAAGCCCTGCTGGGATCGGCACAGAGCCAGGTGCTGTTCGAGGCGCCGCATCGCATTGCCAACCTGCTGGACCTGCTGGCGGAGTTGGCACCGGCACAGACGCTCAGCGTCTGCCGGGAGCTCACCAAGCAGTTCGAGACCGTGCACACCGGCCCCGCAGCCGACATGCCGGCCTGGCTGGCCGCCGATGCCCAGCGCGAGCGCGGCGAGTTCGTGCTGGTGCTGCATGCGGAGCCGCCGCAGGCTGTTGCCGAGGCGTTGCCGCCGGAGGTCGCACGCATGCTGGAGCGTCTGATGCAGGAGCTGCCGCTGAAGCAGGCCGTGCAGATCGCGACCGATCTCAGCGGCCTGCCGCGCAACAGCCTTTATGAAGCCGGCCTGCAGATGAAGAAGGCCGCCGAGGCCTGACGACGCAGGACCCGGGCGGCCTGTGCAGGCAAGCTTGGCGCTCGGTCGCTCAGCGCGTGAGCCCGCCGGCCAGCCAGAGGCCTCGAGCACCCGCCAGCCGGGCCGGTGGCCGCATGGCGGCCACGGCGTCCGGCGCGGAGGCGCGCGATAGGGGTCGCAGGGTGGGCCGGTCAGCCATCCACCCAGCCATCCACTCAACGATCCGCACAGGGATCCGCTCAAGCGGCCGTCAGGCGGCCCGGGCCGCGCTGCATCCAGGGGCGCACCCGTGGCTCATGCCGAGAGCCGCTCAGTTGCCGGGAGCGCTGGCGGTCTTGGCGTTGTGCTTGGCGTGGTGGATGTCCTTGTTGGCGGCATCCTGCATGCGGTGCAGGCGGCGGCGCTCGTGCTTGGTGACGGTGCCGTCGGACTTGGCATTGGCTTCGGCCTGGTTGATGCGGCCCTGCTCGCGCTCCAGGCGCTGGGTCTCGCGGGCGGTCAGTGTGCCGGAGGCGGCGCCCTGGGCGATGCGGGCCTGCTGCCGGGCTTCGCGCTGGTCGGCGCGCGGGGTGGACGGCGTCGTGGGCTCTTGGGCCTGGACGCTGAGGGCTGCGGCGCTGCCGAGGGCGAGAACGGTGATCAGGCGGGTCATCGAGGTCGAGAAGCTCATCGTGTCACTCCTTGGAGGGTTTGGGTTTCTGGGGTGTCACCGGCACCGCGCCGGCTGTGAGGTGACAACGCCGGCCCTTGCGCCGGCGGTGACAGCGCTCGTGTAAAGAACGGTGAAAGCGCAGCTTGCCGGTGCGAAGGCATAAGTGCATCGGCAGAAGGGGTGAAAGCCCGCATGGGGGCGGCGAGGGGATGCGCTCCTACAATGGCTCGCATGATTTCGCGCGAACCCACCATCGCCCGTCTGGCGACCGCCCGCAGCCAGCTGCTGGAACCCTTCGGCCTCACCGAGGCGACGCTCGCCAAAGCCTTGCGGCTGATCACCGAGCATCGTGTCGATGACGCGGACCTGTACTTCCAGACCACCCGCGCCGAGGGCTGGAGCCTGGAGGAGGGCATCGTGAAGAGCGGCAGCTTCTCCATCGACCAGGGCGTGGGTGTGCGCGCCGTGGCCGGTGAGAAGACCGCCTTCGCCTACTCGGACGACATCTCCGAGAACGCCCTCCTGGACGCCGCCCGCACCGTGCGTACCATCGCCGCGGCCGGCCAGAGCCGCCGCGTCAAGGTGCCGGGCGAGCCGGTGATCGCCGCCAGCCGTTCGCTCTATGGTGACGCCGACCCCATCGCCAGCCTGGACAGCACCGAGAAGGTCGCCCTGCTGGAGCGCGCCGAACGCATGGCCCGCGCCCGCGACCCGCGCATCGTGCAGGTGATGGCAGGCCTGGCCGCCGAGCACGACGTGGTGCTGATCGCCCGCGCCGATGGCACCCTGGCCGCCGATGTGCGCCCGCTGGTGCGCCTGTCCATCACCGTGATCGCCGAGCAGGGTGATCGCCGCGAGGTGGGCACGGGCGGCGGCGGCGGCCGCTTCGGCCTGGCCTATTTCACCGACGAGATGATCGCCTCCTACGCCGAGGACGCCGTCAAGGCCGCGCTGACCAACCTCGAGTCCCGCCCGGCCCCGGCCGGCGAGATGACCGTGGTCCTCGGCCCGGGCTGGCCTGGCGTGCTGCTGCACGAGGCCGTGGGCCATGGCCTGGAGGGCGACTTCAACCGCAAGGGCTCCAGCGCCTTCGCCGGCCGCATCGGCCAGCGGGTGGCCGCCAAGGGCGTGACGGTGCTGGACGACGGCACGCTGGCGGACCGCCGCGGTTCGCTCAACGTGGACGACGAGGGCCATCCTTCGCAGGCCAATGTGCTGATCGAGGACGGCATCCTCAAGGGCTACATCCAGGACGCCATGAACGCCCGCCTGATGAAGGTGGCCCCGACCGGCAACGGCCGCCGCGAGAGCTACGCCCACCTGCCCATGCCCCGCATGACCAACACCTACATGCTGGGCGGGGACAAGGACCCGGCCGAGATCATCGCCAGCATCGACAAGGGCCTGTACGCCACCAACTTCGGCGGCGGCCAGGTCGACATCACCAGCGGCAAGTTCGTTTTCTCGGCAAGCGAGGCTTTCTGGGTCGAGAAGGGCCAGATCCAGTACCCGGTCAAGGGCGCGACCATCATCGGCAACGGCCCGGACGCGCTGACCCGCGTCAGCATGATCGGCAATGACATGGCCCTCGATACCGGCGTGGGCGTCTGCGGCAAGGAGGGCCAGAGCGTGCCCGTGGGCGTCGGCCAGCCGACCCTGCGCATCGACGGCCTGACTGTGGGCGGCACGGCCTGACCGGGGCGCCGGTCCGGGCTTGATTCGACGCAAGATGCAGCGCAAGGACAACAAGCGCGGGCTTGACGCCCTCGCGCCGCAGCAGGCAGTATTCGCCACCATGCACTCGCCGAAGTTTTACTTTGCCTTCTTTTGGTTCTCGCACCGCACCGGCGGAGGAGAGGCGAACGCGTAACCCACCAGACACGCAACGAATCTCTAAAGACCGCCGGGCCTCCCCCGGCGGTTTTTTTTTGCCTCGCGTCGTCGGTCCCCACAGCAGAACAAGCAGAAAGCCTGACCATGAATGCCAAGACCCCCAGCTCGCCCTCGTCTGCCGCGCACCAGGCGGAGCGCTGGTACTCGCCGCAGGACAAGACCAGCCAGACCGACGACGAACGCATCCGCGACATCACCCCGCTGCCGCCGCCCGAGCACCTGATCCGCTTCTTCCCCATCAGCGGCACGCCCATGGAGAAGCTGGTCGTGGGCACGCGCCAGGCCATCCGGCGCATCATGCAGCGCAAGGACGACCGCCTGCTGGTCATCATCGGCCCCTGCTCCATCCATGACCCGGCCGCCGCGCTGGAGTACGCCCGCCGCCTGATGGTGGAGCGCCAGAAGTACGCCGACACGCTGGAGATCGTGATGCGCGTCTACTTCGAGAAGCCGCGCACCACGGTGGGCTGGAAGGGCCTGATCAACGACCCCTACCTCGACGAGAGCTACCGCATCGACGAGGGCCTGCGCATCGCCCGCCAGCTGCTGCTGGAAATCAACCGCCTGGGCATGCCGGCGGCCTCGGAGTTCCTGGACGTGATCTCGCCGCAGTACATCGGCGACCTGATCTCCTGGGGCGCGATCGGCGCCCGCACGACGGAGAGCCAGGTGCACCGCGAGCTGGCCTCCGGCCTGTCGGCGCCGATCGGCTTCAAGAACGGCACGGACGGCAATATCAAGATCGCCACCGACGCCATCCAGGCCGCGGCGCGCCCGCACCATTTCCTGTCGGTCCACAAGAACGGCCAGGTGGCCATCGTCGAGACCAAGGGCAACAAGGACTGCCACGTGATCCTGCGTGGCGGCAAGGCGCCCAACTACGACGCCGAGAGCGTGGCCGCCGCCTGCAAGGACCTGGCCGCGTCCAAGCTGGACACCACGCTGATGGTGGACTGCTCGCATGCCAACAGCTCCAAGCAGCACCTGCGCCAGCTGGAGGTGGCCCGTGACATCGGCGCCCAGGTGGCGGGCGGCAGCAACCAGATCTTCGGCGTGATGGTGGAGAGTCACCTGCACGACGGCGCCCAGAAGTTCACGCCGGGCAAGGACGACCCCGCCAAGCTGGAGTACGGCAAGAGCATCACCGATGCCTGCCTGGGCTGGGACGATTCGCTGGCCGTGCTGGAGGTGTTGTCCGAAGCCGTCAAGGCGTCCCGCGGCTGAGGTCCCTCGGCTAGGATGCTTGCCACAGGAGGCTCAAGCCATGCGCAGTGAAGTCCAGGTCGTGTACGGCCCCGGCGAGGAAGTCCATCTCACGGTCGATGCGGCCGAGGTTCTCAGCTTTGACGCCGCGCGCCAGTGGCTGGACGAGCAGTTCGTCAAGCACGGCTGCGAGCCCATGCGGGGTTCGGGCAAGGTGCTGATCGCCGACAAGATCCTGGGCGTGGCGGCGGCCGTCGGTGCGGCCGCGCTGCGCGATCCGGCCTTCGGGCTGGACTTCGCCCGCGCGGCCTCCGGCGCCCTCAGCAAAGCCCTGGTCAAGGTGGATGTGGCGAAGCTGGCGGTCTCGTTCTGAGCGGCGCTGCCGGCCGGGCGCCGGCCCTCAAGACCTGACCCTGCAGCGGCCTGCCTGCCTGCCTGCCCACATGGCCTGCGGCCGGACTCAGCCCCCGAGCTGCGGCACCGGCAGCTGCCAGCCGTAATGCAGGGAGGCCAGTCGAAGGCCGGCCACGCTGATCATGCCCAGCATGAAGGCCAGGTCGCGCTTCAGGCCGACGCGATGCAGCAGCTGGTACAGCGCAATGCCGGCCAGCGCCGCGGTGGCGTAGATGTCCTGGCGCAGCAGCAGGGGCACCTGGCCGCTGAGCAGGTCCCGCACCACGCCGCCGCCGGTGGCTGTCAGCACGCCCATCAGCAGCACGGGCACGGGCGGGAGGTGGCAGTCCTCGGCGATCTCGGCACCGCACAGCGCGAAGACGGCCAGGCCCAGGGCATCGGCGATCTTCAGGGCCTGCAGCGCGCTGGGCGGCAGCGGGCCGGTGAAGAGGGTGGCCAGGGCGGCCACCACGATGACCGTGAGGTAACGGCTGTCCTTCATCCAGAAGACCGGGTGGCGGTTCAGCAGCAGGTCGCGCAGCGTGCCGCCGCCCACCGCGGTGATGGAGGCCAGCACCAGCAGGCCGAAGAGGTCCAGTCCCGCACGCATGGCAGCCAGGGCACCCGTGATGGCGAAGACGGCCACGCCGGCCAGGTCGAACCAGTAGAGCATCGCGGCAGTGTACTGAGCGGTGACGATTTTCAAGAGAGGCTCTTGAACTTGCCGTGGCCGCCCCCAGATGGCCTAGCGCACGGCGGCTCCGGGTGAGGAGGCCGCCTTCTCCACTGACCACACATTGCCACGCCATGGACAAGCACACTCATTCCTTCCAGGCCGAAGTCAAGCAGATCCTGCACCTGGTGACGCACTCCCTGTATTCGAACAAGGAGATCTTCCTTCGCGAGCTGGTCTCCAACGCCTCGGATGCCTGCGACAAGCTGCGCTTCGAAGCCCTGGACAATGCCGCGCTCTACGAGGACGCGCCGAACCTGGAAGTGCGCGTCAGCTTCGACGCCGAAGCCCGCACCATCACCATCAGCGACAACGGCATCGGCATGAGCGCCGAGGAGGCCGTGGCCCACCTGGGCACCATCGCCAAGAGCGGCACGCGCGAATTCATGTCCCGCCTGGAGGGCGACCAGAAGAAGGACGCCAACCTGATCGGCCAGTTCGGCGTGGGCTTCTACTCCGGCTTTATCGTGGCCGACCGCATCACCGTGGAAAGCCGCCGCGCCGGGCTGAAGGCCGAGGACGGCGTGCGCTGGAGCTCGGAAGGCACGGGCGAGTTCGAGGTCGAGGCCATCACCAAGGCCGGCCGCGGCACGGACGTGATCCTGCACCTGCGCGAGGGCGAGGAGGAATTCCTCAAGACCTGGCGCCTGAAGTCCATCATCGGCAAGTACTCCGACCACATCTCCCTGCCCATCCTGATGCGCAAGGAAGAGTGGGATGCCGAGAAGGGCGAGCAGCAGCTCACCGACCAGTGGGAAAGCGTCAACAAGGCCTCGGCCCTGTGGACCCGCAGCAAGAGCGAGGTCACCCAGGAGCAGTACGAGGACTTCTACAAGCAGATCTCCTACGACACCGAGGCCCCGCTGGCCTACACGCACAACCGGGTCGAAGGCCGCAGCGAGTACACCCAGCTGCTCTACATCCCCAAGAAGGCCCCCTTCGACCTCTGGAACCGCGACAAGCGCGGCGGCGTGAAGCTCTACGTCAAGCGCGTCTTCATCATGGACGACGCCGAGGCGCTGATGCCCGTCTACCTGCGCTTCGTGAAGGGCGTGATCGACTCCGCCGACCTGCCGCTCAACGTCAGCCGCGAGCTGCTGCAGGAAAGCCGCGACGTGAAGGCCATCCGCGAGGGCTCGACCAAGCGCGTGCTGTCCATGCTCGAGTCCCTGGCGAACAGCGAGGATGCCGCCGAGCGCGAGAAGTACGCCGCCTTCTGGAAGGACTTCGGTCAGGTGCTCAAGGAAGGCCTGGGTGAGGACCACCAGAACCAGGAGCGCCTGGCCAAGCTGCTGCGCTTCGCCTCCACCCATGCCGACGAGGGGGTGAGCCTGGCGGACTACGTCGCCCGCATGAAGGACGGCCAGGAGGAGATCTACTACATCACGGCAGACAGTCTGGCCGCCGCCAAGAACAGCCCGCAGCTGGAGGTCTTCCGCAAGAAGGGCATCGAGGTGCTGCTGCTGGTCGATCGCGTCGACGAGTGGATGCTCTCCCACCTGTACGAGTTCGAGGGCAAGTCCCTGCAGTCCGTGGCCAAGGGCGCCATCGACCTGGGCAAGCTGCAGGACGCAGAGGAGAAGAAGAAGGCCGAGGAGGCCGCCGAGGCCTTCAAGCCTCTGCTGGAGAAGCTCAAGACCGCTCTGCAGGGTCGTGCCAAGGACGTGCGCGTGAGCACCCGCCTGGTCGATTCACCCGCCTGCATCGTGGTCGAGGCGGGCGACATGTCCGGCCACCTGGCCCGCCTGCTCAAGCAGGCCGGGCAGGCCGCGCCCGCCTCGCTGCCCACGCTGGAGATCAACGCCGAGCACGCCCTGGTGAAGATGCTCGACGGCAGCGACCGTTTCGATGACCTCGCCCAGATCCTCTTCGATCAGGCCGTGCTGGCCGAGGGCGGGCATCTGGAAGATCCGGCGGCCTATGTGAAGCGCGTGAATGCGCTGCTGATGGCTTGATCAGGCCGCTCGGGCAAGACCTGGCCCTCCGGGGTCAGGTCTTGCCCTGTCAGGAGAAGCTGTCGCCGTCGAGATGGAAGTCATCGTCGTCGTCCTTGAACGAGGGCGGCGCCGGGGTCTCTTCGGCGGACTGCATGGCCTCCAGCTGCTCCGCCAGCTTGGCCACCTGGTCGTTCCAGTAGTTGGGCGTGCCGAACCAGGGGAAAGCCAGCGGGAAGGCCGGATCGCCCCAGCGGCGGGCCAGCCAGGCGCTGTGGTGGATCATGCGCAGCGTGCGCAGCGGCTCGATCAGGCGGCGCTCGCGCCAGTCGAATTCGCGGATGGATTCATAGCCGTCCATCAGTGCGTCCCACTGCCAGCGTGCGGTGGCCTCGTCGCCGCTGAGCAGCATCCACAGGTCCTGCACGGCGGGGCCGGTGACGGCGTCGTCCAGGTCCACGAAATGCGGGCCGTGGTCGGGCGTCCAGAGGATGTTGCCGGGGTGGCAGTCGCCGTGCAGGCGCAGCTGCCGGGCATCGCCCAGTGCTTCGAAGGCCCGCGCGATGTGGGTCAGGCACTCCTGCACGACGCGGTCCCAGCGCGGGGCGATCTCGGGCGGCAGCACGCCCTGGTCCATCAGCCAGGCGCGCGCGGTTTCGCCGGGCTCGGCGCCCCACCAGCGCACGCGGTGCGCGAAGGGCTGCCGCGCACCGACCTCATGCAGGCGCGCCAGCAGGCGGCCGATCCAGCGCAGCACCTCCACATCCTCCAGCTCCGGCGCGCGACCGCCCTGGCGCGCGGCCACGGCGAAGCGCTGCAGGCCGATGCGGCCCAGCGTGGCCGGTGCGCCCAGCAGCTCCAGCGCGCCCTGCGGATGGGCGAAGTGATCGCTGCGTGCCAGGGTCCAGGGGTGGGCGACGGGCACCTCGGCATCGGCCAGTTCGGCGGCGAAGGCGTGCTCCTCGAGGATCTGGGCCTCGGTCCAGCGACCCGGGCGGTAGAACTTGGCCACGGCCACGCGCCCGTCTTCCAGGTGGACCTGGAGCACGCGGTTCTCGTAGGAATTGAGCTGCAGCAGGCGGCCGTCGCCGCGCAGGCCGGCCGCCTCCAGGGCGTCCAGCATGAATTCGGGCGTCAGCTCGCCAAAGGCGCGGTCGGTGTCGGGGGTCATGCGTGGCGCCCGGCGGATCAAGCCGGCAGCATCAGGAAAGGGAAGGGCGCGGCCGGGTCAGCGGCCGTCGGGGAAGCGGGGGCTGTCCACCACCACGCCCACGATGTCCCGGGCGGCATCCGGGCCTTGCGGGGTCTGGTCCAGGCTGATGTCCAGGCCGCCGGAGTCCGTCTCTTCCGCCCCCGCCAGGCTGGGGCGCTCGCCGGTGGCGCTGTCGAAGCGCGGGTCCGGTGCGAAGAAGGAGTCCTGGAACACGGACGAGTCCTGCCACAGGCTGGCGCCTACCGTGTTGATGGGGCGGCCGTTGCCGGCGGGCACCAGCGGTGTGCCAGCGCCAGCGCCTGCGGGGCTGGCGGCCGGCGCGCGTGCGGGCTTGGTGCCGGCCTGGGGGCCGCGCACATGGCTGTTGTTGTAGGGCACCAGCAGCTGCAGCTCGGCCGCGGTGGGCAGCTTGTCCAGGGGGCAGCGCAGGTAGCGCACGCGGCAGGCGTTGAGCACCGACTGCTTGATCTGCAGGCCGCGGCCCTGTTGCTGGCGCTCGGTGTCCAGGTCGATGGCGGCCAGCACCCGGCCGTTGCTGCTGCAGATGGCAAAGCCCACGTTCAGCGCCCCGAGCAGATCGAACCAGTAGCGCGTCTCGCTGGCCTCGCTGGGCTGGCAGAAGCGCACAAGGGGCAGCTTGCACAGGATCACATGGTGAGGCAGGGCCTCGCGCAGCAGGCGGTAGACGCGGCGCTCGTCGGTGCTGAAGACAGGGCGGGGCGTCAGGGGCCACTCATCCGGGAGGCGGCGCCGGGCGCCGCGAGGGCGTTTCCAGAGCCAGACGGCACCCAGGGCTGCAAGCCCCAGGCAGGAGGCCAGGGCAAAGATCCACGGGATGAGGGTCGGCATGGGCGCTGGGGGCTGCTGAGGGACGTGTCGGGCCGTCAGGAAGGAGTCCTGCCGGGCCGGGCGGCCGTCAAAGTGTAACCACGGCGGAACCGCCGTCGCGACCAAGCGTCGCCGCTATTGCTTGGCGGCCTTGCCGGCGTCGCGGTATTGCGACTTGACCTCGGCCACGCCATCGATGAAGTCACCGAAGGCTCGCACGTGGCGCTTGAACTGGAAGTCCAGTTCGGCCATGTGCCGCTCGATGGCCTCGCCCACATGGGAGGACACCGAATCCGGCGGCAGGCGCAGCCAGGCCTCGGACTCGCTGCCGTCGCGCTCCACGGTGGCGCCGGCGCTGCGGGCGATCTTGAGCATGGGCGCGTTCTCGCTCAGCGCATGGATGAAGAGGGTCTCGATGCCGCGGTTGCGCGCATGCAGGGCCGCATGCTCGAACAGCCGGGCGCCAAAGCCTCGCCCGCGGGCGCTGGCCAGCACCGAGACGCCGAACTCGGCCATGGCAGGCTTGCCCTGGCGCTGCGGCGCCGGCTCGTAGGCCAGGTGGGCCATGGCCACCAGCTGCAGCCGGCGGTTGAAGATGCCCAGGACCTCGTCGCGGGCGAAGTCCAGGCTCATCGCGTACTTGCTGATCTGCTCGTCGCTGGCCGGGTAGCCGAAGCGCAGGTAGCGGTCGCCTTCGTTGAGGCTCAGCAGGTGAGTCAGGATGCGCTTGCGATGGCGGCGCGCCAGGGAGCGGATGGGCACCCAGCTGGCAAATCGCTGCAGGCCCAGCTTCTGAGGCAGCCAGGCCAGGGCGCTCGACTCGGGCTCGGGTTCGGTGTGGCCGGGATCGGCCAGGGACGACGGTTCTTGGGCAGTCATGGGGGCCTCCGCTCGGCCAGGAGCACAGCCGGGAGCGCAGCCGGGAGGGCTGCGGCATGGGCGCATATTAGCGGTCCGGCTGCCGGGGGACCTTGATCTGGTCGGCATTCCAGCCTGCTCGCAACTTGCCGGACTGGCCGTACTTGGGTACACTCGCGGGCTTTCCTCGTATTTGGCTGCGGGGAAAGATGCGCCTTGGCGTCATGAACGTGAGAGGCCGCGAGCGGGCTGAACCCCTGAAAAGTGGGTCGGCAGGCAAAGAAGCGGCACCGAACGGTGGCCCAGGTGCAGAAGTTTCAGCCAGCGACTGCTGCGAGCGGGTGTGATGCCGGCCGCAGCCAACGAAAGCAACTCATGAAGACCTTCAGCGCCAAGCCGGCCGAGGTGACGCACGAGTGGTTTGTGATTGACGCCACCGACAAGGTGCTCGGACGTGTTGCCAGCGAAGTGGCACTCCGTTTGCGCGGCAAGCACAAGGCCATTTACACGCCTCACGTGGACACCGGTGACTTCATCGTCGTGATCAACGCAGACAAGCTGCGCGTGACCGGCAACAAGGCCACCGACAAGGTGTACTACCGCCACAGCGGCTTCCCCGGCGGCATCTACGCCACCAAGTTCAAGGACATGCAAGCCAAGCATCCGGGCCGCGCCCTGGAGAAGGCTGTCAAGGGCATGCTGCCCAAGGGTCCCCTGGGCTACGCCATGGTGAAGAAGCTGAAGGTTTACGCTGGTGGTACCCACCCGCATACCGCCCAGCAGCCCAAGGCTCTGGAAATCTAAGGAACGGCAATGATCGGAAACTGGAATTACGGTACCGGCCGCCGCAAGTCGTCGGTCGCTCGCGTCTTCATCAAGAAGGGCACGGGCCAGATCATCGTCAACGGCAAGCCGCTGGATCAGTACTTCGGCCGTCAGACGTCCATCATGGTCACCCGCCAGCCCCTGGTGCTGACCAACAATGGCGAAGCCTTCGACATCAAGGTGAACGTTCATGGTGGTGGCGAGTCCGGCCAAGCCGGTGCTGTCCGTCTGGGCATCACCCGTGCGCTGATCGACTACGACGCAGCCCTGAAGCCCGAACTGAGCCGCGCCGGCTTCGTCACGCGTGATGCGCGTGAAGTCGAGCGTAAGAAGGTCGGTCTGCACGGCGCTCGTCGTCGGAAGCAGTTCAGCAAGCGCTGATCTTCCTGGCTGGCCTGGTGCCAGCCCCGCCTGGAAAGTCTCCTCGGAGCTTTCCAGTGCTCCAAAAGGCCGCTTCATGCGGCCTTTTGTCGTTGTAGAGGCTGTCTTTTGCGGCCTCTTTGCGGACTCTTTGTTTTCACCGCCGCGTGCAGACGTCACGCCGGCCGTCGCCGCTGTGTCATCAAGGCCTCAAAGCCCTTCGTGGCGCCGGGTCATGCAGGCCTTTGGCGAATACCTGAGTCCGACGCTGGGGGATAATCCAGCCATCTGACCTCTCTCAAGCAGGACACAAGCGATGAGCGCAGTTCTCGAATCCACCACCGCCGGCCCCAGCGACATCCCGGCGCCCATCATCTTCACCGACAGCGCCGCCGAGAAGGTGCGGGACCTGGTCGCCGAGGAAGGCAATCCGGAGCTGAAGCTGCGCGTCTTCGTGCAGGGCGGTGGCTGCTCGGGCTTCCAGTACGGCTTCACCTTCGACGAAGTGGCCAACGAGGATGACACCCAGATGATGAAGAACGGCGTCACCCTGCTGATCGATGCCATGAGCCTGCAGTACCTCATGGGCGCCGAGATCGACTACAAGGAAGATCTGCAGGGCGCGCAGTTCGTGATCAAGAACCCGAACGCCTCGACCACCTGCGGCTGCGGTTCCAGCTTCTCGGTCTGACGCTTTTCGCGGGCCGGGTCGCCCAGGTGGCGCCCGGTGATACGCTGACAACGCCGCACGGCCTGGCCGCTGCGGCGTTTTGCATTCCGGGTCGACCCTTGTGCTGCCGCGCGGCCCGCGGTGAATGTGAATGTGGAGGTGAGGGTGCGGGGATGGCGGCGGGCTCAGGCGGGATGCCAGGCGCCCAGGATCCGCGGCCCGCGCGCGCCGGTGACGGCCGGCAGATTGCCCGCCAGGCCCTCGCAATGCCGCATGGCCAGCCAGGCGAAGGCGGCGGCTTCCACCTGCATGGCGGGCAGGCCCAGGGCGTCGCTGGGCTGCAGCGTCCAGCCGGGCAGGGTCTCCGCCAGGCGCTGCATGAGCCGGCCATTGAGCGCGCCGCCGCCGCACACCACCAGCCGACCGCCGGTTCCACCATGGGTCAGCAGGGCCTGGGCAATGGAGAGGGCAGTCAAGTCCAGCAAGGTGGCCTGGACGTCCTCGGGCGCGGCGGGCGGGGCCAGGGCCGTCAGGCACGCCTGCAGCCAGTCCGGATTGAAGAGGTCCCGGCCGGTGCTGCGCGGTGGCGGAAGACGGAAGAAGGGCTCGTCCAGCAGGCGGGTCAGCAGCCCGGGCAAGACCTGACCCTGCGCGGCCCAGGCGCCATCGGCGTCATAGGGCAGGCTGCGGTGCTGGCTGATCCAGGCATCCATCAGGCAGTTGCCGGGGCCGCAGTCGAAGCCACGGGGTGCAGCGCCGGGCGCCGCGTCCAGCAGGCTGATATTGCTGATGCCGCCGATGTTCAGCACGGCCTCGCAGCGCCCTGCAAACACCGCCTGGTGGAAGGCGGGCACCAGCGGGGCGCCCTGGCCGCCGGCGGCCACGTCGCGGCTGCGCAGGTCGGCCACCACGCCGATGCCGCAGCGCTCGGCCAGCAGCGAGGCATTGAGCAGCTGGGTCGTGTAGCCGCTGCCATCGAACTCCCCCGGACGGTGGCGCACCGTCTGGCCGTGGGCGCCGAGGGCGCGGATGGTGAGGGTGGGGTGCCGCAGGGTCAGGGCTTGCGTCAGGTCGGCATAGGCGCGGGCCACGCCATTGGCCGCGAGGGCCGCGCGGTGCAGCTCCTTCTCGCCCGGGGTGTTCAGGGCCAGCAACTCGGCCCGCAGGGCGGGATCGAAAGGCGCAAAGGCGTGGTCCAGCACCTGGAGGGTGCCACCCGGGGCGCAGGCCGCGAGCACCGCGTCCACGCCGTCCAGCGAGGTGCCGGACATCAGTCCGATGTAGTGCTGCATGCCTTGCGGAGCGCTCACGCCGCGGCCAGGGGGGCGATCAGTCGGCGTCGCTGACGCCCTGGCCCAGGGAGCGGGCCACGTCGATCTGCGTGCGGGCGGCCTGGGCCGTCTGCTGGAACAGGCCCTTGGCGTAGCCCGGCAGGGTCAGGGACTCGGAGGCGCGGGCGATGGCGCGCGGGTCCTGGTGCTGGCCCTTCACGCGGAATTCGAAATGCAGGTGCGGGCCGGTGGCCCAGCCGGTGGCGCCCACGGCGCCGATCTTCTGGCCCTGCTCGACGCGCTGGCCCTTCTTGACGTCAATGCGGCTGAGGTGGGCGTAGACCGTGACGCGGTCATTGGCGTGCCGCACATGGATCACGTTGCCGAAGCCGTTCTGCCAGCCGGCGGACTCCACCACGCCGTCACCCACGGCCTGCACGGCGGTGCCCGTGGGGGCGCCGTAGTCCACGCCCAGGTGGGCGCGCCAGGTCTGCAGGATCGGATGCATGCGCATCGAGAAGCCGGAGGTCACGCGCGAGAAGGGCAGGGGGCTGGCCAGGAAGGCGCGGCGCTTGCTCTGCCCGTCCATGGTGTAGAAGTTGCCCTTGCCGGTGACGCTGTCCCGGAACCACACGGCGCTGTAGCTGCGGCCGTTGTTGACGAACTCGCCTGCCAGCACCTTGCCGGCGCCGCCGTCCCATGTGATGGGCTCGCCGTCGGCAGTCAGGCCTTCGTAGACCACGGAGAAGCGGTCGCCCTTGCGGAGCTCGCGGTGGAAGTCGATGTCGCCCGAGAACATCTCGGCGATCTGGGATGCGATGGCGTCGGGGATGCGGGCGTCGTCCGTCGCGGCCCACAGGGAGCTGCGGATGGTGCCGCTGGCCAGGCGCACCTGGGACTGCAGCGGGGCGGTCTCCAGCACGCTGCGCAGGCCCTTGGCGTCGCGCTCGATGCGCAGGCGGGTGAAATGCGTGGCCTGCTGCTCCGGCTTCTCGGCGGGGAAGCGGGCGATGAGGGACTCGACCCGGCCCGAGGGGCGGGCATTGATCTGCACCAGCTTGCCGGCGCGGCCCTGCAGCACGCGGCGGGCCGTGGCGTCGCTGCGCAGGAAGGCCGCGAATTCCGGATCGAAGGCGCCCATGCGCTTGAGCAGGCTGTCGGCGGTGTCGCTGGCGCGGGTGAGGTCGTTGCGGCTCAGGGCCACCTCGTGCTCGGCCAGGTCGGCGAGCTGGGCGGCGAGGTCGTGCGTCTGCACGGCCTCGGCGATGGTGGTCTGGGGCAGGTCCTGGGCGTCGGGCGCCAGCGGTGCCACGCCGAAGGCGGTCACGGCGAATCCGCTGAGCAGGCCTACCAGGCTGCCCGTCAAGGCACGCGGGTGGCGAGCCGCGAAGGCTTCGGCATGCCCCAACACCTTGTTCAGTTCCTTGGTCCAGTCAGTCACGCTTGCGGGTCCCGGTCTTCTCTGTGCTTGTTCTGGACCGCACCTGCGCGGGTAGCCTGGAAGCGACGCGGTCCGAGGGGGACCGTCCACTAGAATCCAGCACTTTTGCGGCCGTCCAAAGATGGCCGCTGAGGCCAAAACTGGCGCCGAGTATACCCAGGGACCCCCTAGATCAAGGGCTGGGAAACCCGTCATCCGGCCGATTTCCGCTGCGCATCGCCCTCACGAGAGCTCTTCATGTCCGAATCGCGAACCGACACCCCCGCCAAGCCGGCCTACCCCGTCACCGAGCGCGTGCAGGAAGCCCTGCGCATCAGCCTGCGCGGCTGCGAAGAGCTGCTGCCGCAGTCCGACTGGGTGCAGAAGCTGGCCCGGTCCGAGGCCACGGGCACGCCGCTGCGCATCAAGCTGGGCCTGGATCCCACGGCGCCGGACATCCACATCGGCCACACCGTGGTGCTCAACAAGATGCGCCAGCTGCAGGACCTGGGTCATCAGGTGATCTTCCTGATCGGCGACTTCACCTCCATGATCGGCGACCCCTCGGGCCGCAACAGCACGCGCCCGCCGCTGACCAAGGAGCAGATCCAGGCCAACGCCGAGACCTACTACAAGCAGGCCAGCCTGGTGCTGGACCCGGCCCGCACCGAGATCCGCTACAACAGCGAATGGAGCGAGCCCCTGGGCGCCAGCGGCATGATCCAGCTGGCCGCCAAGTACACCGTGGCCCGCATGATGGAGCGCGACGACTTCGCCAAGCGCTTCGCCAGCCAGACGCCCATCTCTGTGCACGAGTTCCTCTACCCGCTGATGCAGGGCTACGACTCCGTCGCGCTGAAGTCCGACCTGGAGCTGGGCGGCACCGACCAGAAGTTCAACCTGCTGATGGGCCGCCACCTGCAGGCCGAGTACGGCCAGGAGCCGCAGTGCATCCTGACCATGCCGCTGCTGGAGGGCCTGGACGGCGTGGACAAGATGTCCAAGTCCAAGAACAACTACGTGGGCATCACCGAGCCGGCCAACTCCATGTTCGCCAAGATCCTGTCCATCAGCGACGAGCTGATGTGGAAGTGGTTCAACCTGCTGTCCTTCAAGAGCCTGGACGAGATCGCCGCGCTGAAGCAGGAGATCGAGGGCGGGCGCAACCCGAAGGACGCCAAGGTCATGCTGGCCAAGGAGATCACGGCCCGCTTCCACAGCGCCGCCGCGGCCGAGAGCGCCGAGGCCGACTTCAACAACCGCGCCAAGGGCGGCATTCCCGATGACATCCCCGAGGTGAGCCTTTCCGGCGCGCCGCTGGGCATCGCGGCCGTGCTGAAGTCCGCCGGTCTCGTGGCCTCCAACAGCGAAGGCATGCGCATGATCGAGCAGAACGGCGTGCGCATCGACGGCACCGTGATCAGCGACAAGGCCCTGAAGCTGGAGGCCGGCACCGTGGTCGTGCAGGTGGGCAAGCGCAAGTTCGCCAAGGTCACGATCGCCTGAGATCGAGCGCACCATGAAAAACGGGAGGCCGTCGAGCCTCCCGTTTTGTTTGCGCCGGCCCCTGTCCATCGGGGCCAGGTCTTGCCTCAGGGTTTGACGGGGCGCGGGTAGGGGCCCGGCTTGGGCTGCACCACCGGCTGCTCGGCCATGCGCTTCTTCAGCTCGGCAATGGCGCGGTCCAGCTGCGCGTCCTGGCCCTGGGCCGTGGCGCGCGGCGGGTTGTCCACCTCGATGTCGGGCGTCACGCCCTTGCCTTCGATGAGGAACTTGCCGTTGATGTCCATCTGCCCGGTCTCGGCGGCGCGCATGATGCCGTTGTCAAGCAGGCGGTTGCGGTCAGACAGCCACACGCCCGCGCCCGAGCTGGTCTTGCCGATCACGGGACCGATGCCCAGGCGCTTGAAGCCCTCGGAGAAGGTCTCGCCGTCGGAGTAGGTGTCCTCGTTCATCAGCACCACGGCGTGGCCGCGGAAGACGTGCTGCATGTTCGGATAGGGCTTGGAGCCCTCCGGCGAACGGCGCTGCCAGAAGGCCCAGGCACGGCGCAGCAGCTTCTCCAGGATCCAGCTGTCGATGTTGCCGCCGTTGTTGTAGCGGACGTCGATGATCAGGCCCTCGCGGTCGCTGGCGGCGTAGAACTCGCGGGCGAAGTCGGCGATGTCGTTGGGGCCCATGGCACGCAGGTGCACATAGCCGATGCGGCCCTCGCCGGCCTTCTCCACGGCCTTGGCGCGGCTCACGCGCCAGTCGTTGTAGCGCAGCTCGTTGTCGCGCCGTGCTGCCACGGGAACGACGATCTTCTGCACCGCCTTGCCCTCGGCCGTCTTCACCTCCAGCAGCACCTGCTTGCCGGCCTGGCCGCGCAGCAGCTCGAAGACGTGCGGCGCCTCGGTGGCCTTGCGGCCGTTGATGGCCGTGATCACGTCCCCGGCCTTGAGGCCCAGGCCCGGAGCGGCCAGAGGGCCGGCCTCGCCAGGCAGTTCGGGATCGGCTTCGTAGAGGTGCTCGATGCGCCAGCCCTCGGCCACCTTGGTCAGGCGTGCGCCCAGGCCGGCCAGGCCCGGCTCCTCGGGACCCTGGCGGGTGTCGCCCGGATTGACCTGGCTGTGCAGGGCGCTGACCTCGCTCACCATCTGAGCCATCAGGTCGGCCAGCTCGTAGCGGTCGGTCAGGCGGTCCAGCAGGGGCTCGTACTTGGCACGCACGGCCTTCCAGTCCACACCGTGCATGGCCTTGTCGTAGAAGTGGTCGCGGTGCATGCGCCAGGCGTCGGTGAACATCTGCTTCCATTCGGCGCGCGGCTGGGTGGCGATCTGCCAGTCGCTCCAGCGCACCTGGAACTTGGCGAGCTCCGAGGGCAGCTTGGGCGCGGTCTCGACGATCAGCACCTCGGGTGCGGCCGGGCCGGCGCCCCGCACCAGCATCAGCTTCTTGCCGTCGGCACTGAGCTCGTAGCCGCGCACATCGCCAGACAGCACCTCGGCAGGCGTGCCCTGGTTGTCGATGGCGATGCTCTTGAGGCTGGTCTTGCGCTCCAGGTCCTGGTCCAGGAACCACAGGCGCTTGCCGTCGGTGCGCAGGGCGCGGTAGTTGCCGGCTGGGACCGGCAGCTCGTACAGGCGCTGGGCCAGCCCTTCGGTGACGAGGGCCGGTTTGGCCTTGCTGTCAGGCTTGGCGTCGGCCTTGCCCTCGGCCTTGGGGTCAGGTTTTGCCTCCGGCTTGGCGTCTGCCTTGGGCTCGACCTCCAGCTCGTCCTTGGGCGCGAAGGGCGAGCGCAGGCCCGGCTGCAAGGCCAGGGCGTAGAGCTTGCCGCGCTTGTCGAAGAAGGGGCCCATGTTGCGGTCGCCCCAGGGGCTGCCGTTGCCGGTGGCCTGGAAGTTGCGGTCGGAGGCGAAGTAGAGCCACTTGCCGTCCGGGCTGAAGGCGGGCGAATGGCTGTCGTAGCGGTCGCTGGTGAGGCGGTGCGTCTTGCCGTCCGCCAGCGTGTAGAGCATCAGCTGGTTGCGGTCCGGATTGCGCAGCGGCATCACGAAGGCCAGGGCCTTGCTGTCGCTGCTCCAGGTGAGGTCGCCGGGGCTGCCCTCCAGCTTGTCCTGGGCGATCAGCTGTGTCGTGGGCTGGGGCTGTGCCTTGAGGTCGGTCAGGTAGATCCGGCCTTCCTTGTCGGTGTGGGCGATGTAGCGGCCGTCCAGCGAGGGCACGAGGCCGGTGCGCTGGGTGCTGGCGTCATGGGTGATCTGCTGCGGCTTGCCCAGGCCGTTGGCGGGGAAGCGCCAGATCTCCTGCTCGTCGCTGAAGTCGCAGATGGCGAAGACGCTCTTGCTGTCGCTGCTGAACTCGCCCTTCTTGCAGGCGCCGTCGGCCTGCGCCGGCAGCTCGGCGCGGCGCAGCGGGCCTACGCCCTGGGTGGCCAGGTGGCCGCGCGAGGCCAGCAGCACGCGCTCGCCATTGGGGGCGAAGGCGGTCTCGGTCAGGAAGTCCTGGGGGCGCTTGATCCAGCGGGCGCGTTGCTGGTCGAAGTCGCCACCCAGGGCGATGTCCAGCTTGCGGGGGGCGCCGCCCTGCGCGAGGTCGGTCAGGTAGAGGTCCGCGCCCAGGGCGTAGACCACGCGGCTGCCGTCGAGCGAGGCATGGCGGATGTCCCAGCCCTTGTGCTGGGTGTGCTGGCGCAGGTCGCCGCCGCGGGCGTTGACGGACCAGAGGTTGTAGGTCCCGTCGCGGTCGGAGAGGAAGGCCACGCGATCCTCGCCGCCCACGCGATAGGGCATGGGGCGCCGGTCGTTGCTGCCCTCGGCGACGAAGGGGCGGGCCTCGGCCTCGCTGGAGAGGTCCAGGGCCCACAGCCGGGCGAGGCCGCCGCCGCGGTACTGGCGGGCGTTGTCGCCGCGCAGGCCGCCGCGGGTGAAGTAGAGGGTCTTGCCGTCAGCGCTCAGGGCGCCATCGGCCGCCTGACCTACGGGCAGGGTGCGGCGCTGCAGGGTCTTGGGGTCGACGGCGAAGAGCTGGGTGCCCGGGCGGCTGTCCAGGCCGGTGTAGATCACCTCGCCGCTGGCGCTGAAGCCCCAGACACGCATGCCGCCGCCTTCCCAGGTCAGGCGCTTGGGG
This sequence comes from Roseateles flavus, assembly GCF_039872765.1. Taxonomy (NCBI): domain Bacteria; kingdom Pseudomonadati; phylum Pseudomonadota; class Betaproteobacteria; order Burkholderiales; family Sphaerotilaceae; genus Roseateles; species Roseateles flavus. Next base: position 796,338 of record NZ_JBDPZC010000001.1, read on the forward strand.
ACGCCGCCACTGGCGGACATCACGTAGATCTCGGTGCCACTGTCGTACTGGGCGGTGAAGGCCAGCCACTGGCCGTCAGGCGAGACGGCGGGCTGGGTCTCCTGCCCGGCGTGGGAGGTGATGCGCTGGGCCTCGCCGCCCTGGACAGGGACGCGCCAGAGGTCGCCCTCGCCGACGAAGTAGACGGTGTTGCCCTGCAAAGCGGGCTGGCGGTAGAAGCCGTTCTGGCCGGCCTGTGCACCCGTGGCCAGGCCCAGGGCGAGCAGGGTGCAGGCCAGGGTCAGCGGCGCGGGGCGGAAGCGGGATGTTGTTGTCATTGGGTCTCCTCGATGGGGCCGGTGGGGCCGGGGCGCCCGGACGCACCTTCCAACACCGGAGCACCCGCAGCGCGCCGGATTGTGTCGCAGCTCGAGGCCTTAGCAGTTCGTCACACCGCCGCTGACATGTCCGGAGGGGACATGAGGCGCTGCGCTCTGCACATGGCCGACCTGGTCGTCGAAGAAGAAATCCGGCTCGAACTCCCGCAGGAAGGCGCCCTTGGGCAGGCCGCCCAGAAACATGGCTTCGTCGACCTCGATGGCCCAGTCCATGAGCGTGCGAATGGCGCGCTCGTGGGCCGGCGCGCTGCGGGCCGTCACCAGGGCGGTGCGGATGCGCATGTCGGTCTGTGGATGCCGCTGCAGTTCATGCAGGGCCCGCAGCACGGGCTTGAAGGGGCCGTCGGGCAGCGGGCGCATCACGTGCTGCTGCTCGTGGGCCTGGAAGGCGTCGAGCCCCTGGCGCTGGTAGATCAGCTCGGCTTCGTCGGAGAAGAGCACGGCGTCGCCGTCGAAGGCGATGCGCAGCTCCTGGGGGTGATCCGCCGAGGCGCGCGCCGACTGCGGGAAGACCCGGGCCGCGGCCACACCGGCCGCCAGGGCCTGGCGCACGTCGTCCTCGTTGGCCGAGAGAAAGAGCTGGGCGTTCAGCGGTCGCAGATAGCGCCAGGGCGACTGCCCGCGGGTGAAGACGCCGCGCAGGATGGGCAGGCCCAGCTGGCGGGCCGAGCGGAACACGCGCATGCCGGAGATCGGGTCGTTGCGCGAGAGCACCACCACCTCCACGCGCTGCTGCTGCGGCGTGTTGAAGCCCAGCAGCTTGCGCACCAGCGAGTAGGCCACGCCGGGGGTTGCCGGCAGGTCCAGGCGCTGCTGCTGCAGGGCCATGTAGGCGCGGTCGTCCCCGGCCTCGAAGACTTCGTTCTCCTCCTCGAAATCAAAGAGCGCACGGGAGGAGATGGCGATGACGAGCTTGTCGTCCAGGGAGGCAGGCATGGCGGCGATGATAGCCAGCCATGCCTGCCCCGGGCACCCCTCAGTGCATGAAGCCGATCGGCTGGCGCTTCGCGGTGCTGGTCGGCAGGTCCTCGCAGATCACGGTGGCGCGACCGGCGAGCTTGGCATTGCCGAAGGCCGTCATCCAGGCGCGGCGCATCTCGCGCGGGGCGACCTCGGCCATGCGGTCCAGCACGGGATCGCTGGGCGTCTCGTCAAAGCGCTTGCCCCAGTCGTGCTGGCCGCGGATGCCTTCGTAGAGGCGGCGCGCGATGCGCCGTGCGGCCTCGACGTCGGGGGCCTGGACTTCATACACATTGACGCGGTTGAGGATGGGCTCGGGGATGCTGCGCGCTTCGTTGGCCGTGGCCACCCAGATCACCTGGCTGGCGTCCACGGCCACCTCGGCGAACTCGTCGACGAAGCTGCCCGCGGTGTCGTGCTCCAGCAGGCTGTAGAGCGAGCCCAGCGGGTCGTAGGTGGCCTCGCCGCCGGCCTTGTCGATCTCGTCGATCACCATCACCGGATTGGCGTAGTCGCCATCGACCAGGGCCTCGAAGACCTTGCCGGGCCGAGCGCCCTTCCATTGGCTCGACGCGCCGGACAGCACCCAGCCTGCCGTGAGCGAGCTCATGGAGACGAAGCCCATGCCCGTGTTCAGCAGCTGCGCCAGCTGGCGCGCGAAATGCGTCTTGCCGACGCCGGGCGGCCCCAGCAGCAGCAGGGGCGTGATCTCCAGCGCGTCGCCGCTGTCGGCGCACAGGGCGATCTGGCGGCGGATGTCGTCCAGCACCTCGTGGAAGTTGGGCAGCTCGTCGTAGAGCCGGTCCAGGCTCAGCAGGCCGGAGGGCTTGACCTGGAAGCGGTCCGGTCCCTTTTCCAGCATGCGCTGGTAGGTGCTGCGCAGGGGCTCGTGCTCCTGCGGCGCAAGCTTGGCGAGCTTGCGCTCGACGTCCTGGACCTCGAACACCCGCCGCATCTGTGCGATGGGGATGCGCGGCGGCATGCAGGCGATGGCGTGGCTGCTCATGATGAACTCCATGCGGGCTGGCTGAGTTCATTCAAGCAAAAAGCACCCGCCGCCGTGCACTGGAGAAAGCCCGGATTTGCCGGGCTGTGTTCAATACCTCACGGCCGCGCCGCGCCCGCGTTCGCCAGGCGTGGTGTCAGTGCACCATGGCGTTCATCTGGATGATGGGCTGCAGCACCGCCAGCACGATCAGCATCACCACGCCGCCCATGGCCACGATCAGCAGCGGCTCCAGCAGGGTGGCCATGGCCATGGCCCGGCGCTGGACCTCGGCGCTGAGCTGGGTGGCGGCGCGCTGCAGCATCTCGGGCAGCTGCCCGGTCTGCTCGCCCAGCCGGGCGAACATGGCCAGGAGGCCGGGGAAGCGCTTCTTGCCGGCCAGGGCCGGGCCCAGGGGCGCGCCTTCGCGCACGAGCACGAGGGCGTCCATGGCGTCCTCGCGCATGGCGGCATTGGAGAGCGTCTCGGCGGCGGCCTGCAGGGCCTTCAGGATGGGCACGCCGCTGCCGGCCAGCATGGCCAGGGTGCCTGCGAAGCGCGCGGCGTTGTAGCCCCGGGCCAGGCGGCCCAGCAGAGGCAGACGCAGGAGATGAGCATCGAAGCGGACCCGGAAGGCCGGCCGCTGCAGGGCCTGGCGCAGGGCCAGCAGGCTCCCCGTCAGCAGCAGGGCCACGAGCCAGCCCCAGTGCCGCACCAGATCGGAGAGCGCGAGCACGAACACGGTCAGCGGCGGCAGGGCCTGCTTGCCGCTGACGAAGACGGCCGCGACCTTGGGCACCACATTGGTCAGCAGGAAGGTCACGATCAGCACGGCGATCACGCAGACCACCAGCGGATAGGCCATCGCCCCCACGACCTTGGCGCGCAGCGCCTGGCGGTCCTCGAGGTCATCGGCCAGCTTCTCCAGCACGCGGCCCAGCGCGCCGCTCTGCTCGCCGGCGGCCACCACAGCGCGGTAGACGGGATCGAACTCGCGCGGCGCGGTGGCCAGGGCGCGGGCGAAGGCGGCACCGGCATTGACCTCGGCGCGCAGCTGGGCCACCAGCTCGCGCTGGCGCTCGTCCTCGCATTCCTCGGTCAGGGAGGTCAGGGCCCGCTCGATGGGCAGGCCCGCTGCCACCAGGCCGGCCAGCTGGCGCGTCCAGACCGTCAGCGTGGTCTGGTTGAAGACGCGACGTGCGAACAAAGAGGGCTTGGCCTCGGCGCTCTGCTGAGCCACGGCCTCCACGGCCACGGGCACCAGCTTCTGCGCGCGCAGGGCGGCGCGCGCGGCGCGCGGGTTGTCGGCCTCGATCAGGCCCTTGCTGCTGCGGCCGTCCTCGCTGAGGGCTTCGTACTTGTAGGCAGGCATGCGGCCTCACTCACTCGCGCGTGACGCGCAGCACTTCCTCTTGCGAGGTGATGCCAAGCGCCACCAGGCGCTCGCCGTCCTCGCGCATGGTGCGCAGGCCGGCGGCCTGGGCAGCCGCGAGCAGCTCGCTCTCGGCGGCACGGTTGTGGATCAGGTGCTGGACCTGGTCGGTGGCCGTCATCAGCTCGTAGACCCCCGTGCGGCCCTTGTAGCCGCTGTGGCCGCACTCGGCGCAGCCGACGGCGCGATAGCGGATCACCCCGTTCTCATCCGCGGGCTCCGGCCGTTTGCAATGCGGGCACAGCTTGCGCACCAGGCGCTGCGCCAGCACGCCCAGCAGCGAGGAGCTCAGCAGGAAGGGCTCCACGCCCATGTCGATCAGGCGGGTGACGGCGCTGGGCGCATCGTTGGTGTGCAGGGTGGCCAGCACCAGGTGGCCCGTGAGCGAGGCCTGGATGGCGATCTGCGCGGTCTCGAAGTCGCGGATTTCACCGATCATGATCACGTCCGGATCCTGGCGCAGGATGGCACGCAGGGCCTTGGCGAAGGTGAGGTCGATCTTGGCATTGACCTGGGTCTGCCCCACGCCGGCCAGCTCGTACTCGACCGGATCCTCGACCGTCAGCACGTTGGTGGTGCTGGTGTCCAGGGTCTGCAGGCCCGCGTAGAGCGTGGTGGTCTTGCCCGAGCCCGTGGGCCCCGTGACCAGCACGATGCCATGCGGCTGCTGCAGCTGGCGCTTGAATTCGGTCAGCAGCGCGCCGTCCATGCCCAGGCCTTCGAGGCTGAACTTGGACTCCGACTTGTCCAGCAGCCGCAACACCGCGCGTTCGCCATGGGCCGAGGGCAGGGTCGAGACCCGCACGTCCACCGCACGGCCGCCGATGCGCAGCGAGATGCGGCCGTCCTGCGGCAGACGCTTCTCGGCGATGTCCAGCTCGGCCATGATCTTCAGGCGCGAGATCAGCGCGGCATGCAGGGCGCGGTTGGGCTGCACCACCTCGCGCAGCGTGCCGTCCACCCGGAATCGCACGGAGCTGGCGCGCTCGTAGGGCTCGATGTGGATGTCGCTGGCGCCATCCTTCGCGGCCTGGGTCAGCAAGGCGTTGAGCATGCGGATGATGGGGGCGTCGTTGGCCGCCTCCAGCAGGTCTTCCACGGCGGGCAGGTCCTGCATCATGCGCGAGAGGTCCACCGCGCTTTCGACCTCGCCGACCACCGTGGCTGCGCTGCTCTCGGCGCCGGCATAGGCATTGCTGATGCGCTCGGCCAGCAGGGCCTGGGGCTGGGACTCCATGCGGTCCACCTGGTAGAGGCGCTGCACCTCGGACAGGGTCGCGAAGCTCACCTCGGGCGCGGCCCAGAGGGTCAGCTGCTGGCCGTCGTCTTCCAGCAGCACCGTGTGGCTGCGGGCGAAGGCATAGGGCAGGGGATGACGGCTGGCCATGGGGTCAGTTCTTGCTGGGGCCCAGGGGCAGGCCGGGCTTCTTCTCGTCGGCACCGGGCAGCAACGGCGCGCCGGTGTTGGGCAGGGCGAACTTGGACTCCGGCTGGCCCGCCTGCTGCAGCGCGCGGATGAACTCGTAGCGGTCCAGGGTGATCTCGTCGGCCGACTTCTGGTCACGCATGATCACCGGGCGCAGGAAGACCATGAGGTTGGTCTTCACGCGGCTGCGGCCGGTGTTCTTGAACAGGTTGCCGATGATGGGAATGCTGCCCAGGCCGGGCACGCGGCCCTCGCTGTCGGCGAACTCGTCCTTCAGCAGGCCGCCCAGCACGATGATCTCGCCGTTGTCCACGGAGACGGTGGTCTCGATGGAGCTTTTCTCGGTGGCCGGGCCGCTGGTGTCGGCCTTGGTGGTCGGGTCGATGGAGGAGTTCTCCTGGTAGACCGTCATGCGCACCGTGCCGCCCTCGCCGATCTGGCTGCGGATGCGCAGGGTGATGCCCACGTCCTTGCGGTCAAAGGTCTGGAAGGGATTGACCGTGCCGGAGCTGCTGCCGGTGTTGGTGAAGGAGCCGGTCACGAAGGGCACGTTGCGGCCCACGACGATCTTGGCTTCCTCGTTGTCCAGCGCGACCAGATTGGGCGTGGACAGCACATTGGCGCCGGCCTCGGTCTCGAGGAAGTTGGCGATGGCGCCGAGGGTGTACTTGTCGCCGATCTTCTTCAGCAGGCCGAAGTTGAGGCCGGCCGGCGCATCCTTGACGGCAGAGGCCAGGCTGGCCGAGCCGCCATAGAGCGCGGCCGAACCCTGGATGATGTTGCCGGCGCCGGTGCCGAAGTTGGTGCCCAGGCCGGGGAGGGTGTTGTCCCCCTTGGTGCCGAAGAGGTTCTGCCACTGCACGCCGAAGGCCCCGGTCTTGGAGGCGTCGACCTTGACGATCAGGGTCTCGACATAGACCTGCGCGCGGCGGCCGTCGAGCTGGTCGATGACGTTGCGGATCTGGCGGTACAGCGGATCCGGCGCGGTGATGATCAGCGCATTGGTGGACGGGTCCGCCTGCACGAAGCCGCCGGTGGAGGGGCTGGGCGAGGACGAGACGGGCTGCGTCGCCGCTGCGGAAAGACCCGAGCTGCTGGTGGTGCTGTTGCTGCCCTGCCCGCTGCTGGTCATCGGGGCGTTGGGATTGCTGCCGGTGCCGAAATTGCCCAGTCCCGAGCCGCCCGGCGTGCTGCTGCCGCCGCCGGCGGAGCCACTGCCGCCGGCACCAAAGGCTGCGCGCAGCACGGTGGCCAGCTTGGTGGCATCGGCGTTCTTCAGGTAGACGACACGGATGTTGCCGGTGCTGTCGCTGCCCGGCACGTCCAGCTTGGCGATGATGCTGCGCACGAAAGCGAGCTTGGCCGCATTGGGGGCGCGCACGATCAGCGAGTTGCTGCGCGGATCGGCCACCACGCTGGCGCTGCCGCCGCTGGACAGGGCGGGCTGGTTCGGCGCCGCTGCCGCGCCGCCGCCATCGGACAGGCGGGCCACGAGGGCGGCCATGTCGGAGGCCACGCTGTGCTTCAGCGGGATGATCTCCAGGTCTGTCGAGGCCGGGGTGTCCATGGCCGCGATGATCTTGGCGATGCGCTGGAGGTTGTCGGCGTAGTCCGTCACCACCAGCGTGTTGTTGCCGGGATTGGCCTGCACCGTGTTGTTGGGGCTGATCAGCGGGCGCAGCACGGGCACCAGGTTGTTGGCCTGCTCGTAGTTGAGGCGGTAGACCTGGGTCAGGATCTGGTCGCCGCGCGGTGCACCGTTGTCCAGGATGACGGCGCTGCTCTGCAGCTTGGCATCGGCCTCGGGCAGCACCTTCAGCAGGCCGCCGCTTTCCACCACCGTGAAGCCCAGGCCGCGCAGGCCGGCCAGGTAGTTGAGATAGGCCTCGTGCACAGACAGCGGCTGCTCGCTGTAGAGCGTGATCGTGCCCTTGACGCGTGGGTCGATGACGAACTGCTTGTCCATCATCACGCCGATGGCGCGGGTCACGGCCTCGATGTCCGCATTGACGAAGTTGAGAGTGACCGGGGTCTGGGCCTTGACCGCGGCGCCAGGCTTCTTGGCCTTGTGGGCGCCCGCGGTGGGCTGCGAGGGGGCCTGGGCCAGGGAGGGCGTGGACTGCGAGGCGAGGGCGGCCAGGGCCAGGGTCAGGACGCTGAGGCGGGGACGCGTGTTCATGCTCATCCGATCGTGATGACGGAGCGCGCGCCTTGGCGCCGCCCGATGATGTTCAGGAGATTGTTGAGGGCCGTCTCGCGGCCGGTGGCGGCCGAAGCCTCGCCCTGGAACTGCAGGCGCTGGCCTTCGCCGACACGACCCTGGCCCTGCAGCTGCAGGGCACCGTCCAGGGTCTGCAGCTCGATGCGGGTCAGCCCGGGCTTCTGGGCATCGCCCACCAGGCTCAGCTTGTAGCTGCCCAGCGGGGCGAGCGTGGAGACCCGCGAGCCGATGTTGACGAGTTCGAAGTCCAGCTGGCCCTGCTGCTGCCATTGGCCGCCCTGGTACTGCAGGCTGAGCTGGCGCGCGCTCAGGCGCAGCGAGCCGGAGAGCTGCAGGGTGTTCCAGGGCGTGCCCAGGCCGCCCAGCCAGGCCGCCGGCACGCGCGCCAGCCACTGGTCCTGGGCCGGCAGATCCAGGCGCAGGCGGCCCCAGCCGGGCTGGACGCGCAGCGAGAGGGTGTCGTTGATGCAGCAGTCCTGGCGCAGGCGCAGCACCGGTTGCCAGCCGTCCAGGCCCACGGACCAGGACAGGCGCCCCGGCAGGCTGGCTGCGTCACGGCTGCCGGGGCCGCCCTGCAGGACCAGCACGCCGGAACCGTTCCAGACGCTGCCGCTGGCATCGGCCAGCAGGAGGTGCTCGCCGCTGGATTGCGCCAGGCCCTGGGCCAGCCATCGGGCCGGTGCGCACAGGACCAGGCCGACGAGGCCGCCCACGAGCGCACCGCCCAGGGCCCAGCGCCGCGGCAGCCGCGGCTCGGCACTGGCGAGCTTGCGCGTGGAGCGACGGGTCATGGAGCGGCTCCGCCGTCCAGGGCCAGCACGATCACGCCGTTGTAGCCGGTGGGGCTGCGCTGCATCTGGGCTTCGATGGTGCGGGCGCGGGCCGCGCTGCGGGCCTCGGCCAGCCAGTTCTGCAGCTGCTCGGGACTGATGTTGCGCAGCTGCAGGGTGGCGCGATCGCCGCTGACCTGCAGCTGGGCGCTGCCGCCCAGGCGTTCGGTGGACGCCTTCAGCGCCTGCTCGGCCTGCGCGGGCGGCACGGGCGGCAAATCCTTCAGGGTCTTGCTTTCCTGGGCCAGGCGGCGCATCTGCTGCAGCTGCTCCTCGGCTTGGGCCAGGCGCGGCGGGGTCTCGCGCAGGCCGCGCAGGGCGGGCTGCAGGGCGAGCAGCCACAGCAGCAGGGCCGCCAGGGCGATGCCGCCCAGCTGGAGCATCGTGCGCTCGCGAGGCTGCAGGGCCTGCCAGTGCTGCTGCAGAGCCTGGAGCTGGGGCGGGAGGGGGCGTCGGGTCGGGGCGTCCATGGGTCTCTTCCGTGCCAGGGGCTCAGGAGCCCGCAGCGGTGCCGCGCTGGCGGCTGATCTGCAGCTGGCCGTTCTGGTTGTCCAGGGTCCAGCCCTCGCTGGCCAGCTGGCGCTTGAAGGCCTCGATCTGGGCCGGGCTCCAGCTCGTGGCGGGGAAGGCCAGGCGGCCGTCCTCGAATTTCAGGGCCTCGGCGGGCGGCATGTCAGCGGGCCAGGCGGTGGCGGCTGCGCTCAGCAGGGCCTCGAAGTCACGCTCGCCGATCAGGCCGGCGCGGGCACGCAGGGCATCGGCGGCCTGGCGCATCTGCAGGGGGGCGTCATGCACCACGCGGGTCGCCGGGAACGCGCCCATCAGCAGGCTGCTCATCTCGGCCTGCACCCCCCGCAGCCGGCTCTTCAGCTGCCAGGCCTGCACATTCATGGCCAGCAGCTGCACCAGCACCAGGCCCGCCAGGCCCAGCCGGGCCGGCCGCCAGGCGGGGCTCATCAGCTGCCGGCCCCACTGGCGCAGGGCCTGCAGGCCGCGCGTGCGGGGCAGGAGGTCGAACTGACGCAGGTTCCAGGGGCTCTGCAGGGCCTGCAGGGCGCGAGCGCTGGCGGCCAGCACGCTCACAGGGTGACCCTGCCAGCGCTCGGCAGCCTGCACGGCGTCGGGCGAGGCCGTCCAGGCCAGCTCGCCCACACCGGGGCTCAGCAGCTGGCGGGTCAGCGGGCCGTCCAGGGGCAGCAGGGTGACGCCGCGGGCATCGCTGAGGATCAGGCTCAGCACGTGATCCTGGGCCTCGGCATCGCCCAGACGGTCCAGCACATGGGCGCGCGCTGCTTCGCCGGGCCAGCTCAGTGGCAGCACGCGCTCCACCAGCCGACCTGCCTGTTCCAGGGCGTTGAGATGCTGCTGCAGCCAGCTCTTGTGGCAGGCGCAGACCCAGGAGCGTTCGTCGGCATCTGCCTGGGTGGCGACGGCGAAGTGAAGCTCGTCCGCTTCTTCAAGCAGCTGCTCTTCCAGCATGCCGGCGAGGGCCGCCTGCAGCTTGCCACGTGCCGCCTTGGGCAGCTTCAGCTGGTGCCAGCTCAGCTCGCCGTCGGGGACCACGGCGACGCAGGCCGACGCAGCAGGCAGCGCGTCAGGCAGGGCGCGGCCCTGGGCCGTGAGCCCCAGGCCGTCCGTGCTCAGCAGGTATTCGAATTCCATAGGCTCGGCGCCCTGCCCGGCTCGCGGGGGCGCGTCGCTGTGCGCGGCGCGGCCCAGGCGGGCGCGCGGCGGCAGAAGGATCAGCAGGGTCGAACTCATGGTCTCTCTTGAAAGGCGGCCATTCTAGGAGTGCGGCAGCCCGGGGACTTTGGGGGCGGGCGCGGCCCGCACGCGTGCGGCCGTGTCGCTCCTGGTCCTCCGGCACGGCGCTCGCACGCGCATTCTGGCGAAGCTAGGGCGCTTGCAACATCAGGTTTACACGCTCCCTTGCAACAACACGCATCTCCAGGCCGTTGCGCCAGACCAGGGAACGCTCTTGCAGCACCCGCTCGTCCAGCCGCAGCGTGCCGGTGATGAAGAAATAGGCCGAGGCGACGCCCGCGCGGCTTTCGTCCGGCGGCACGCCCTGGGGCAGGTAGCGCTGGATGTCGTTCTGAGACTTCAAGGGCTGGTTGATGCGGTCGCGCACGATGCGCTCGGCGCTGCCCAGGTCCATGCCCTCGAACAGCGCGGCGATGACCTCCCGCGGCGCGGTATTGAGGTTCACCGGGGTCTTCTGCGGCAGCAGGGTCACGAAGGGCTTGAGGCGCTTGACCACGTCGGGCGCCAGGCCCAGCCAGCTGAGCTCGTCCACGGTGTTGGGCATCAGCGGTGCCTGGCTCTTGTCCTCGATGAGACCGGCGGCGGCGCGCAATTGCTTGACCAGCAGCTGGGCGGTGCCGGAGGGCACGCCGGCGCTGTCGCACAGGCGCTGCAGGGTGCGCAGTTCGGCGGCGGGGACCTGCTCGCCCAGGGTCAGATTGCGCAGGTTGTAGAGGGCCTGGGCATCGCTCAGCTGACCGGACAGGAAGGCCTCGGGGCCGTCGACGGCCTCCTCGCCGGGCGGCTTCTTGCCGTCCTGGTCGGCGGCCAGGAAGGTGGACAGGCGGGCCTCGGCCAGGGGCACCGCCCAGACCTCGCCCAGGTGGTCGACGGCCTCGCGCTGATTGGCCCGGGCGTCCTCGCGCAGGATCAGGCGGGCCCAGTCCAGGGCGCCCTGGAGGATCCAGGCGGACTGGGCGCGGGCCCGGTCCGCGGTCTCGATCTGCACGGCGCGGTACTGGCGCCAGATCATGGCGGCCGCAAGGCTGGTCACCAGGGTCACCAGCAGCAGCGCCGTCAGCAGGGCGGCGCCGCGCTGCCGTGGCAGGGCAGGGGTCAGGGCGGGCCTCATGACTGCGGTCCCAGCATGACCTGGCGCAGCAGCGGGCCGCCATAGCCCTGGCCGTCCTGGAACTGCAGCTGCATGCGCACGCCGGTGGGCAGCTTCTTGCGGGCGGGGGCGCCGGGGTTCTTGTCGGTGCCGGCGTCCGAGCCCTGGCCGCCCGTGCCCGATCCTGCGCCGCCGGTCTGGCCGGCGCCGCTGCCGGTGCCAGCGCTGGTCCCTGTGCCCGTGCCGGTACCTGTGCCCGTGCCCGTGCCCGTGCCCTTGCCGGCCCCTGTGGCGGGCGGCGGCGGGCTGTCCTTCTCGACGTCGTCGGCGGACTGCGCATTGCTCCAGCTGTTGCCCCGGAAGAAGTACATCTGCCAGCCCTGCACCCCATCGAGGGCCTTGAGCCGTCGCTCATCCAGTACCAGGGCCTGCTGGCTCTGGGCCCAGGCCGTCCGCAACTCACTGCGGGTGCGGGCGATGCGTGATTCCCAGCGGTAGAGGCTGCCCTCGCGCACACCCCAGGCCACCAGTTGCAGGCCCTCGGGGCGATGGCGGGTGATGCGCAGGGTGGCGCCGTCGAAGCTCAGGGCATCGATGCCGCTGTCGCGGCCTTCCTCGAGCTGCAGAAGGTCCTGCTCCCACTGGGACAGCACCGTCTGCAGGCGGGCCGTTGACTCGAGGTTGGCCTGCGCGATCTCGCGGGTGCGCAGCATGGCCTCGATGCCGCGCCAGCCCATCAGCGCCATCACGGACAGCACGACGAGGGCGACCATCACCTCGATCAAGGTGAAGCCGTTGCGGATGCGGCGGTGTGCGTGCATCAGTTGCGCCCCATGATGGTGGTGATGCTCAGCAGACCCTGGCCCTGCTCGTCGCGCATCTGGGTGTCGACGCGGCGGAAGTTGGGGTTGGGCGTGGCCCGCACCAGCATGTGCCCGGTGAAGTTCTGGCCCAGCTGCTGGCATTGGAAGTCGGTCTCGCCGATGTCGGGGAACTGGCCCGAGAGTCGCAGCTCGGTCAGCTGGTTTTCAGCGCACCACTGGGCGGAGGTCATCTGGGCCAGCCGCGCCGCATGGTTGCTCAGTGCGCCCGCAGCCTTGAGGCCGGCCGCCAGCGTGACGGCCACGATGGCCAGCGCGACCAGCGCCTCGATCAGCGTGAAGCCGCGCAAGAGGCGGCGTGCAGAAGCCCGTTGATTCATCAGGGCTCCTGGGTCGCGGGCTGCACCGCGAAGGCCGACAGGCCGTCACTGCTGATGCGCACGCTGTAGTTGCCATGGCGCAGGCGCAGCGCCTGCGCCGGGATGAGGGGCTCGGGCCCGAGCAGCAGGCTCTGCGCGCCCTCGATCTCGGCATGCATGTCCTCGCCCAGCCACTGCCGCGGCAGCTGGATGCGCTCCGGCAGGCCCTCGAAGCGGAAACCGCTGCCGCTGGCGTCCTCCACCGGGCGCCAGCGTACGGGGAGACCGGCCACGCGCGCCTCGGCCCGCGCCGATTCCAGCAGGGCCGCCAGGCGCTCGGCCTCGCGTTCCACCTGGGTCTGGCTGCTGTCGCGCAGGGCGAGGGTGACGGAGACGGAGGCGATGGCGACGATGAGCATCACCACCAGGATCTCGATCATGGTGAAGCCGCGCTGGCGGCTGGTGCGCATGGGAAGGGCCTGCGGCGGGCTTACTGCCAGGAGCCGACGTCGGCGTCGTCGCCCTCGCCGCCAGGCTTCTTGTCAGCGCCGTAGCTGAAGACGTCGATCTCGCCCTTCACGCCGGGATAGGCGTACTGGTAGTCGCCACCCCAGGGATCCTTGGGCAGCTTCTCGAGGTAGCTCTTCCAGTTGCTGGGCACGGGACCGCTGCTGGGCTTCTGCACCAGGGCCTGCAGGCCTTGTTCGGCCGTGGGGTAGCGACCGTTGTCGAGCTTGTACAGCTTCAGGGCCTGCATGATGGCGCTGATGTCCCCGCGCGCGGCCGTGGTCTTGGCCTCGCCCACGCGGTTCAGCACCGTGGGGCCGATCATGGCGGCGAGCACACCGATGATGACCAGCACCACCATGATTTCGATCAGGGTAAAGCCGCGCACTTGGCCGGCACGGTAGGAACGGACGCGAAGGGATTGCATGACGACAGGAGCCACAAAGAATTGGACGAAGCCACCGGGCATGGTTTACCCGAGGGCCATGGCGGCACTACAGCGCTGAATCATAATCGCCGCATGATTGCTCGATTGAGTGCCTTTCTTGTCTGGGCCCTGCTGGGTCTGGCCATCGTCTATTGGGGTATGGCTCTGGGGCTGCGCTCGCCCGCCGCGCCGGCCCAGACCGTGGCGGTTGCCGACACCGCGGCTCCGCGTTCGGACCTCAGCCGCCTGCTCGGCGCCACGCCGGCGCAGGCCGAGGCAGCGCCCTCGCCCGACGAGAGCCGCTTCAAGCTGATGGGCCTGGTGGCGCCCAAGCGTGTCGATGGCCATGAGCAGGAGGGCGTGGCCCTGATCTCCGTGGACGGCGGCCCGCCGCGCACCGTGCGCGTGGGCGCGCTGGTCGATGGCGAACGCCAGCTGCTGTCCATCCAGGGCAATTCGGTGAGCATCGGTCGTCCAGGCCAGCCCGCCTTCACCCTGACGCTGGCGCCCCTGCTGCCGGCCCAGGGCGTGCCCATGAACACGCAGCCGCCGGCGACCTATGCCCTGTCGGCACCGATGGCACCGGCCGCGGCCCCCCTCGCGCCGCCCATGGGGGTCCAGCAGGATCCCGGCGTGGTGCCTGGCGTCATGCCGCCCGCGGCCCTGCCGCCGACGCGCCCCCACGCCGCCATGCCGCCGCAGCCCAACCAGGTCCCGCCGCCGCAGCCGGGGCCCAACAGCCTGCCGCTGCGCTGAACAGGAACAGGAACAGGAACAGAAGAAGGCCGCCTCGGGCGGCCTTTCTCATTGCGTAGGCGCAGGTCAGGGTCCGGTGTCGCTCGGCAGGCCCAGCAGGCCGGGCCTGCTGCTGAGGCGCCCCGGGCCCGAGACCCGGACCGATGGGGGTGCGGGGGGCGGCATCAGCGTGTCGGCGGAGTCGTGCAGGTCGGTCAGCAGGGCCGCGGCCGAACGCAGCATGGGCCAGGCGAGCAGGGCGCCGCAGCCATCGGCGCTGTCCAGGCCCAGCTCCAGCAGCGCTGCCGCGTGGAACTGTGCCAGCGCCTGATCGATGCCATGGTGCGTGTGGCTGCGGCAAAAGACCGCGTAGTCGGTGACGGGCGCGGCGATCATGGAGGCGGCCTTGAGCGCCGCGCAGGCCGGCAGGCCGTCGACGATGATCAGATGCCTCTTGCTGGCCGCCACCAGCATGGCGCCCACCATCACGGCGGTCTCGAAGCCGCCGAAGGCCGCCAGCACGTCCATGGGGTCGACGACCTCGCGGTGCCGCGCCTGGCAGGCCAGCAGCAGGCTCAGCAGCGGATCGAGCTGGTCCTGGCGCATGTCCGGGCCGGACACGATGAAATCCTTCACTGGCAGGTCGCACAGGCGTGACATCACCAGGGCGCTGGATTCGAAGGCACCCTGGCCCAGACCGGCGCAGATCAGCACATTGCCGCTGAATTTATCGGCGATTTCCATGCCCACGCGCACGGCGGCATGGGCATGCTCCAGACTCATGGCCGGGCCCAGCCGGCAGTTGCGCGTGCCGTGGGCGATCTTGCGTGACTGCAGGCGGGGATTGGGCTGCATCTCGTCGGCGATGCCGCAGTCCACCACCGACAGCTGCAGGCCCTGCGTGCGTGCCAGCACGCTGCTGGGCAGGCGGTTGTGCAGGAGCAGGTCGGCGTGCGCCTTGGTGGTCCGGCCCCACATGAGCGGCAGGCCATCGACGGCCAGGCCATGGTCGGCCACGAAGAGGGCCAGGGTCGGGTCGCGGAAGCGGGGCGTCAGGCTGTCCTGGATCAGCCCCAGGCGGATGGCCAGCGGCTCCAGTTCGCCCAAGCCGCCGGCCAAGGCAGCACGGCGCTGCAGGCGCTCGCTCAGCGCGCGGCGCAGCTCGGGGTTGGCTGTCGGGGAGATCAGGGACTGGTGGATGGACATGGACGCTGACGGGCCGGCGACTGGCGCCGCTGGCCCGGATTGTGCGTCATGCCGACCGCCTTGCCTCCGCGAACTTCCCCGCTGTGGCGCTCAGCGCAGGAACAGCCGGTAGACCGGGTTGTCCGTTTCTTCCACGAAGGGGTAGTTCAGCGAGTCCAGGAAGCGCTTGAAGGCGGCGTTGTCCCGGCGCGGCACCTGGATGCCGACCAGGATGCGGCCATAGTCCGCGCCCTGGTTGCGGTAGTGGAAGAGGCTGATGTTCCAGTCCGGATGCATGCTGGAGAGGAACTTCATCAGCGCGCCCGGCCGTTCCGGGAAGATGAAGCGGAACAGGCGCTCGTTCTCGGCCAGCTCACTGCGGCCGCCGACCATGTGGCGAACGTGCTGCTTGGCCAGCTCGTCATCCGTCAGGTCCACGGTCTCGTAGCCCTGGCGGCTCAGCTGGCGGATCACCTTCTGGGCTTCCTCGCGCCTTTGCGTGGAGACACCCACGAAGACATGCGCCTGCTGGCTGTCAGAGATGCGGTAGTTGAACTCGGTGACGTTGCGCGGCCCCAGCAGCTCGCAGAAACGCTTGAAGCTCCCGCGTTCCTCAGGGATGGTGACCGCGAAGACGGCTTCGCGCTGCTCGCCCACCTCGGCCCGCTCGGCGACGAAGCGCAGGCGGTCGAAATTCATGTTGGCGCCGCAGGTGATGGCCACGAAAGTCTGGCCCTTGACGCCCTGCGCAGCGCAGTACTGCTTGACCGCGGCCACGCCCAGCGCGCCAGCGGGTTCCAGGATGCTGCGTGTGTCCTCGAAGACGTCCTTGATGGCGGCGCAGACGGCGTCGGTGTCAACGACCACGAAGTCGTCCACCAGCTCGCGCGTGATGCGGAAGGTCTCCTCGCCGACGAGCTTGACGGCGGTGCCGTCGGAGAACAGGCCGACATCGCTGAGCTGCACGCGCTTGCCGGCGCGCACGGAGCGCACCATGGCATCGGAGTCGCGGGTCTGCACGCCGATGACCTTGATGTCCGGCCGCACGGCCTTGATGTAGGCCGCCACGCCCGAGATCAGGCCGCCGCCGCCAATGGCCACGAAGATGGCATCGATGCGACCCTCGTGCTGGCGCAGGATCTCCATTGCGATGGTGCCCTGGCCGGCAATGACGTCCGGATCGTCGAAGGGATGGACGAAGCACAGGCCCTGCGCCTTCTCCAGCTCCAGGGCGTGAAGATAGGCATCGGAGAAGCTGTCGCCGTGCAGCACGACCTCGCCGCCCAGGGCCTGGACTGCATTGATCTTGACGGAGGGCGTGGTGGTGGGCATCACGATCACCGCGCGGCAGCCCAGCTTGCGGGCCGACAGAGCCACGCCCTGGGCATGGTTCCCAGCGGAGGCGCAGATGACGCCGCGCTTGAGCTGCTCAGGCGCCAGATGGGCCATCTTGTTGTAGGCGCCCCGCAGCTTGAAGCTGAAGACCGGTTGCTGGTCCTCGCGCTTCAGGTAGACCTTGTTGCCGACGCGGCGCGACAGGTTGCGGGCGGCGTCCAGCGGCGTCTCGATGGCGACGTCGTAGACCTTGGCGTTCAGAATTCGTTGCAGATAGCTGTTGCCGGCCGTAATCAGGGCGGGCGACTGCGGCGGGGTGGACGGGGAGCGGCGCTTGCGAACCTGGCCAGCCATCTGCGAACTCCAATGCGGGTGTTGCGGCACTGCATCATAAGCGGCGGCCTCCACGCGGCAGCGGGGGCGGCCGGCCCGAGATGTCGCCCTTGAGCAAGTGCCCTGAGACGGTGCACGAATGCTGTCCCGCCAGCCATGCGGGCAAAAAAAACCCGAAGCCTTGCAGCTTCGGGTTGAATCCACCATGGAGGCGGTGGAGGAGACAAAGGGCAGGGGCCAGAGTGGTGCAATTCAATGCACAAAACGAGTGCGCATACGTTTGCGCCTTCGTCATCCCCAATGAAATTGATTCTATGTTGCGTGATGCTGCGGTGCAATATCAAAAGCGCCCTGGTATTGGAGCAGCATCTCTAGTTGGGCGATGGGCGTGAAATCCTGCGAATTTCCGCCGTGAACCACCGCCAGCGCGGCGGCCGGCAGGCGGCGACGCGGATTTCGAATTGGGCCCACAATGCGCGCCATGGAATGCACGATCAATTGGATGGGCGTGGACGGCATGAGCTTCGTCGCCCAGACCGGCAGCGGCCACATGCTGGCCATGGATGGCGCGCCCGAGGGCGGCGGCCACAACCTGGCCCCGCGCCCCATGGAGACGGTGCTGGCCGGCACGGGGGGCTGCACCGCCTACGATGTGGTGCTCATCCTCAAGCGCGGTCGCCATGACGTACGCGGCTGTCAGGTCCAGCTCAAGGCGGAGCGTGCCGCCACGGATCCGAAGGTCTTCACCGGCATCCACATGCATTTCGTGGTGAGCGGCAAGGCGCTGGACCGCGCCGCGGTGGAACGCGCCGTGGCCCTGTCCCACGAGAAATACTGCTCGGCGAGCATCATGCTGGCCAAGACGGCTGCCATCACCACCTCGGTGGAGATCGTCGAGGCCTGACGCGCGCCGGTCAGGCGCCACGACCTCAGAGCCGGTGCGCCACCGTGGTCATCACGCGGGCGGCCAGGCGCATCAGGCCGGGCACCGGCGGTGGCAGTTTGGTCGCGCCGGCGTCCAGGGCATGCTGCGCATGCGCGGCCTCGTCCTCTTTCATGCGGTCCACGATCTCGCGGGAGCGCAGGTCCTCGGCCGGCAGGCGATCCAGATGGGAGGCCAGATGCTGCTCCACCTGGCGCTCGGTCTCGACCAGAAAGCCCAGGCTGATGCGGTCTCCCATCAGCCCGGCCAGGCTGCCCAGGGCAAAGGCGCCGCCATACCAGAGTGGATTCAGCAGGCTGGGGCGGTCCTGGAGCTCGTCCAGGCGTGTGCGCGTCCAGGCGAGGTGGTCGATCTCTTCTGCGGCGGCGGCCTCCAGCTGGCAGCGAAGCGAGTCTTCCCGCGACAGCAGGGCCTGCGACTGGTAGAGCGCCTGTGCGCAGACTTCGCCGACATGGTTCACCCGCATCAGCGCCCCGGCCAGCTGACGCTGGGCCTCGTCCAGCTCCGCAGCCGGGCTGTGTGCCGGACTGGGACGGCCCGCGGCGGGGCGCCCGAAAACAGTCAACAGGCTGTGGCCAGCGGCGGACAGCAGGCGGTCCTTGAAGTCGAGGGTGGGTGACATGGCAGGGCAGGGAGCGGGAAGCCGGAAGTGTAAATAGGCTTGGGAATGCCTGCAGTTGCCGACGTCTTGCAGGACATCTGTCGCAAATCCCCGCCGCCGTCCTTGTCTTGGTTCGTGACGGTCATATGAACATAAGCAAATGTTTGATCGTCGTTGCCACGCGACAACGGATGACAAACTGTCATGATTTCCAGGTGGCGCATCAGGGAAAACCTTTGGTTCAATCACGCCAACTTCCATGCGGCCTGCTGCTCGAAAGCCTCAGATCGTCATGGTTGCCTGACCCTTGATGACTCTTTCGGAGCTACAAATGAAAAAGACTGTCCTGGTGGGAGCCGTGCTGGCCGCCTTCGCTGGTGCCGCTGCGGCCCAATCTTCCGTGACCCTGTTCGGCGTGATCGACGCCAACGTGCGCTCGGCCAAGTCTGGCAGCGCCAGCATCAAGCAAGTCGGTACTGACGGCCTGAACGCCAGCCGTCTGGGTGTGCGTGGCACGGAAGACCTCGGCGGCGGCCTGAAGGCTGGCTTCTGGCTGGAGTCTGCCCTGAACCCCGACACCGGTAGTGCCGACGGCAGCCGCTTCTGGGGCCGCCGTGCCACCGTGAGCCTGAGCTCCGCCGACATGGGTGAGCTGCGCATCGGCCGCCACAAGGTCGCTGCCCGCCTGGCCATCGACGGCTTCACGCCCTTCGAGACCACCGGCATCGGCGAAATCACCAAGGCCTACTCGGCCCTGGGCAGCGGTGCTGACACGCTGAACCGTTCGGACAACCAGGTCGCCTACAGCCTGCCCGAGAACCTGGGTGGCATCTACGGCACCTTCGAGCTGGGCGCCGGCGAAGGCACCGATGGCAAGAAGTACACCTCGGCTCGCCTGGGCTACAAGGACAAGGAGCTGAACGTTGCTGGCGCCTATGCGCAGACCGACGCCAAGGGCAGCAAGTACAAGCTGTCCGTGCTGGGCGCTTCCTATGATTTCGGCGCTGCCGTCGTGATGGCCACCGTGGCCAATACCAAGTTCGACGCCTACAAGCAGTCGATCTTCACGATCGGTGCCAAGGTGCCCGTCACCAAGGAAGGCTCGGTGCGCGTGCATTACGCCCACTCCAACGCCAACGATGCCGTGGCCCTGGCCAAGGTCGCTGACGACCTGAACATCCTGTCCTTCGGCTATGTCCACGACATGTCCAAGCGCACGGCTCTGTACGCCACCTACTCGCAGATCGACAACAAGGGCAACTCCAAGGTGGCCATCGCTGGTGCTCCGGCTGCTGCCGCGGGCCAGAAGTCCTCTGCCTACGAAGTGGGCGTGCGCCACAGCTTCTGATCGAGCCCTCGGCGGGCCGTTGCAGCCCGCCACGCTCGACGTGCAAGCCGCCCTCCGGGGCGGCTTTTTCATTGGCGCGTTCCGCTGCAAACAGGGGGCGAACAGCAGGGAACGGCGTTGATTGTCAGCTCCAATTCAGCCTTGTCACCGCGGCGACAGGGTTAGTGCTTGTGGGTGGCCTGCAACGAACCGGCTAGGCCTTCAGGGGCATCTGTCACAGAATCCAATGCGACTCTTCATTCTTAAAGCAGGAGACAGATTCATGAAGAAGGCTACTCTGGTTCTGGGTTTGCTGGCTGCCAGCGTGAGCGCTGCTTACGCCCAGTCGAGCGTGACGCTCTACGGCATCGTCGACGGCGGTGTGCGCATGACCACGAATGAAGGCGTGGGCGGCAGCGGCTCCATCACTCGCGTGGTGGGTGGCGGCTTCTCCCAGAGTCGTCTGGGCGTCAACGTGACCGAAGACCTCGGTGGCGGCATGAAGGTGCTGGGCAACCTGGAGCACCGCCTGAATCTGGACACCGGCTCGGCCAACCCGGCCCCGCTGCCTTTCTGGATGCAATCCTGGGTCGGCCTGCAAAGCAGCGACTTCGGGCGCGTGACCATCGGCCGCCAGTACAACGTGCTGTTCGATCTGGTCACCAGCACCTACGTTTCCTACCCCTATTCGCCCTATTTCGACGTCTACAAGCCTGAAGTGGGCCTGGCGCTGAGCGCTCGTGCCGACAACATGGTCAAGTACCTGTTCGAGCAGGGCCCCATCCGTGGCGAGCTGCAGTTCTCGGCGGGTGAAGGTGGCGCTGGCCGCACCTTCGGCGGCATCTTGCGCTACTCGGCCGACGGCATCTCCGCCGGCGCGGGCATGCAGGACTACCGCCTGGCCTCGGGTGCCAAGATCAAGGCCACGACCTTCGGCGGCTCCTACAAGATGGGCGACTGGTACCTGAACGCCGGCTGGGGCGAGAACAAGGTGGACGGCACGCCCACCGCGGCAGACGGCGCCACCATTGCCAGCACCCTGCTGTGGGCATCGTTCAACAACGGCGGCACTGGCTACGACGCCGCCCTGGGTGGCAACGCCGCCCTGCTGGGCCTCAAGAAGCGCACGATGTGGACCCTGGGCATGGGCTACCAGATGTCGCCTCAGCTGAACCTGGGTACGCACTTCTACAGCGCCAAGCAGACCGGCGCCGTGTCGGCCCTGGAGCTGAAGGCTACGTTCTGGTCGGCCGTGGCTGACTATGCCCTGTCCAAGCGCACCGACCTGTACGCCGAGATCGACCGCACCTCGCTGACGGGCGACCACGCCAGCCTGAACAGCAGCGCCGGCACGCCCAACAACGCCAAGTCGCGCATGGGTTACACGGTGGGCATCCGCCACCGCTTCTGATCTGCGCACTTCTTCGCGCAATCCAGGGCCCTTCGGGGCCCTTTTTCATCGTGTCTACCGATGTTGTGCATAGCATCACGGCGCTGGGACGCGAAGCAGCTAGTCTTGGCTGCAGCGGGTCTGGAGTAGTACATGAGCGCCTTAAGGAAATGGTTGTTGTTGGGTTGGGTGTTGAGCCTGGTGGCTTGCGCCCATCGCCCCGCCTCTGAGCCGGCCCAGACTGAGCCTGAGGCGGGCAGGGCTGCCTTGCCGCAGGACTGGTCGGTCCGTGAGCTGCCAGGCAAGGCGCGCACGCACTACAGCATGAACGTGCGGGCCAGCCGGCCCTGTGTGCAGGCAAACGCCCGCGGTTCGGCCAGCCTGCTGCGCCGGCGGCTCAGTCTGCCCGTCGAGCAGTTGCAGGAAGTTCGCTTTGAATGGTGGATAGATCGCTTCGAATCCAGCCGGGAGGTGGACGATCCCGACA
This sequence comes from Roseateles flavus, assembly GCF_039872765.1. NCBI lineage: Bacteria > Pseudomonadati > Pseudomonadota > Betaproteobacteria > Burkholderiales > Sphaerotilaceae > Roseateles > Roseateles flavus. Next base: position 817,873 of record NZ_JBDPZC010000001.1, read on the forward strand.
TCGACGACGCGCCGGCGAGCCTGGTGCTGGCCTTCGACGGCGATGTAGGTCAGCTGTCACTGCGCAATCGCATGCTGTTCGAGCTGGCGCAGACCATCATGGGCGAAGCGCCACCCTATGCCACGCTGATGTACGTCTGGGACGCCAAGGCGGCGCCTGGGACGGTCAAGGTCAGTCCGCGCAGCGACCGCATCCGCAAGATCGTCATCGGCTCCGGCCATGACAAGCGGGGCGGCTGGCTCAGCTTCAGCCGCAATGTGGCGGAGGACTACCGGCTGGCCTTTGGCGAGGCGGCTGGTCCGCTGGTCGGGGCGGCGCTGATGACCGATGCCGACAACGGCCATGGCTCTGCGCAGGCCTGCTATGGCCCCGTGCAGTTCCTGGATGCGGCCTACCGGGACCTGCCAGGCAGCCTTCGGTTCTGAGAACCCGCCCGGCGGTGTGACGGCCCTGGTTCAGCGCGCAGGGCTGGATGCAGCCGCTTGGGTGGCTGGCGCCGCGGCGGGAGTCGTGGCCGGGGCCTTTGCCGGTGGCAGGCTCAGGGGGCCCTTCTGCCCGCAGCCCGGAAGCCCCAGCACCGCGCACAGCAGCGACGCCGCCATGACGGCTCGGCGCGACCGCATCGACGGCAGGGCCATGCGGGCCAGGCGGCCCGGCATGGCGACTAAACTGGCATCTTGATCAGTCTTCATAGCTGCAAGTTTATCGGTCATGAGTGCTCTCACCGCCACGCCCCTTGATGATGCCGACTACCACGCGCGCACCGACGCGATCCTGCAAGGCATCGAGTCCCGGATCGACGCCTGGCTGGACGGCGACGTGATCGACATCGACACCCACCGCACCGGAGGGCTGCTGGAGCTCAGTTTCCCCAATCGCAGCAAGATCATCATCAACACACAGCCGCCCCTCCAGGAGCTCTGGGTGGCCGCCAAGGCTGGCGGCTTTCACTTCCGCTACGTGGACGGGCGCTGGCTGGAGCGGGGTGGTCGCGAGTTCCATGCCCTGTTGTCCGAGGAAGCCTCGGCTCAGGCCGGGCTGGCGCTGCGTTTCGAGGCCGTTCAGGCCTGAACGGGGTTGGCGCTTGGTGCGCCGGCATCCGGTCCATGACAAAGGCCGCCCTGGGGCGGCCTTTGTGCTGTGAGGTGCCTGTCGGCGCTCAGCGCCTGAACAGGTCCAGGATGCTTTTCTTTTCCTCGTCGCTCGCGGGGGGCGGAATGCCCGCATCGTTGCTTAGGGCGCGGACGCCCGAGGTGCCGGCGTACTCGTCATAGAACCACTCGCCGTTGACCTGCACCACGCCCTCGGGCGGCGGGATCTCGGCCACGGCGACGTTCTTCAGGGCGAAGCCCATGAACTCGATCCAGACCGGCAGGGACAGGCCACCGCCGGTCTCGCGATCGCCCAGTTTGCGCGGCTGGTCATAGCCGATCCACACCACCGCGACCAGGCTCTGCTGATAGCCGGCGAACCAGGCATCCATGGAATCGTTGGTCGTGCCGGTCTTGCCGTAGATGTCAGGGCGCTTGAGCAGGGCCTGCGCCTTGGCCGCCGTGCCGCTGCGCGTGACCTCCTGCAGCAGGCTGCTCATCAGGAAGGCATTGCGGGGCTCCACCGCCCGGGCGTCGTCGCCCAGGGGGCGGGGCTGGGCCTCGTACAGCACGCGGCCCTTGTGGTCCGTCAGCTTGGCGATCAGCTGGGGCGAGACCCGGTAGCCGCCGTTGGCGAAAACGGCATAGCCCTGCGCCATCTGCATGGGGGTCACCGAGCCGGCCCCCAGTGCCATGGTCAGGTAGGCGGGGTGCTTCTCGGCCTCGAAGCCGAAGCGGGTGATCCAGTCCTGCGCGTAATGCACGCCAATGGACTGCAGCACGCGGATGGACACCATGTTCTTCGATTTGGCCAGCGCCTTGCGCAGCGGCAGGGGGCCGTCGAAGGTGCCGTCATAGTTCTTGGGCTCCCAGGGCTGGCTGCCCGTGGTGGTGGCGTCGAAGAAGAGCGGGGCGTCGTTGACCACCGTGGCGGGCGTGAAGCCCTTCTCGAGGGCCGCCGAGTAGATGAAGGGCTTGAAGCTGGATCCCGGCTGGCGCCACGCCTGGGTGACATGGTTGAACTTGTTCTTGTTGTAGTCGAAGCCGCCGACCATGGCGTGGATGCGCCCGTCCCGCGGGTCCATGGCGACGAAGGCCCCTTCGACTTCGGGCAGCTGGGTGATGCTCCAGTCTCCCTTGGGCAGCTTCAGCACGCGGATGATGGCGCCGCGGCGGATGCGGGTCTTGGGGTTGCCTCGCTCCGACAGGCCGGAGGTGGCCGGCTTGAGGCCCTCGCCGGTGATGGTCAGGCTTTCACCGCTCTGCAGCACGGCCACCACTTTCTTGGGGTCCGCCTCGAGCACGGCGGCGGCCAGCAGCTCGTCGTTGGCCGGGTGGTCGGCCAGCGCTTCGGCGATGCGCACGTCCATGTCCTTGGGGTCGGCCGGCAGGTCGATATAGGCCTCGGGGCCGCGGTAGACCTGGCGACGCTCGAAGTCCATGATGCCCCGGCGAAGTGCGCGGTAGGCCACCATCTGCTCGTCATGGCGCAGGGTCAGGTAGACGTCCAGCCCGCGGCTGTAGGCCTCTTCGCCGTACTGGTTGAAGATCAGCTGGCGTGCGGCCTCGGCCACGTACTCGGCATGGCTGGTCGTGTCGCTGAGCGAGCGGTAGCGCAGCACCTCGCTCTTGGCCTGGGCGTGCTGTTCCTCGGTGATGTAGCCGTTCTCCAGCATGCGATCGATGATGTACTGCTGGCGGATCTTGGCGCGGCGCGGATTGTTGATGGGGTTGTAGGCCGACGGGGCCTTGGGCAGGCCGGCCAGCATGGCGGCCTCGGCCACGGTGATGTCCTTGAGCGGCTTGCCGAAGTAGACCTCGCTGGCGGCCGCAAAACCGTAGGCCTTGTGCCCCAGGAAGATCTGGTTCATGTAGATCTCAAGGATCTGCTCCTTGCTCAGGGCCGATTCGATCTTGAGCGCCAGCAGGATCTCGTAGATCTTGCGCGTCATGGTCTTCTCGGTCGAGAGATAGAAGTTGCGTGCCACCTGCATGGTGATGGTGGAGGCGCCCTGGCTGCGCGCCTCGCCCACATTGGCCAGGCCGGCGCGGATCACGCCCAGATAGTCGACGCCGCCATGCTGGTAGAAGCGCGCATCCTCGATGGCAAGAATGGCTTCCTGCATCACCTTGGGGATGACCTTGATGGGCTGGTAGTTGCGCCGCTCCTCGCCGAACTCGGCCAGCACCACGCCGTCGGAGGAGATGACGCGCAGCGGCAACTTGGGGCGGTAATCCGTCAGGCCCGAGATGTCCGGCAGATTGGGGTAGGCCATGGCCAGGCCCAGTGCCAGCAGCAAGGCGACTGCAGCGGTGCCGCCAAGGGCCAGACCACCGAGCCACATCAGGGGCCGCCAGAGGAATCGGTGGCGCGGTGTGTGGTGACGACGCGACGCCGTCGGGCCATCCTTCGCGTCCATCTCTGGCGTAGTGGACACGTTTGATGATTTGGATTTGCTCATGGGGCTCCAGTGAGGGCAAATCATTATAGAAACGGCACTCTGCTGCGCTTTGAATCACCGCTCCTCCTTTCGAAGGTCTGGAACCGTTACGAAAGGGCTTCTTTTCGGGGACAGATGGGCGTAGAAAGCCGTGTATGTTTCGCAACGTGGTGTTACGTGCTGGCAGCCGTTTTTCGAACGGTGTCATAGGCTTTACTGCTAGCATTCAAGTAACTTATTAACAATCCGACGCCTGCAAAGCGTGTTGGGGGAACCGCGTCATGGGAATTCTTGACGTACTGCTGGGTCGCAAGCATCCGCCCGTGATTGGCTTGGACATCAGCTCATCCAGCGTCAAGCTGGTCGAGCTCAGTCAGAACAAAAATGGCGAGATGGTGCTCGAGCGCTTCGCGATGGAGTCGTTCGAGAAGGGCTGGATCGCCGACGGCCAAATCGAGAAATTCGACGAAGTGGCCGACGCCGTGCGTCGGGTGGTGGCCCGCAGTGGCACCAAGACGCGCGATGCCGTGCTGGCCATGCCTCAATCGGCGGTGATCACCAAGAAGATCATGCTCCCCGCAGGTCTGCGGGAAGAAGAGCTGGAACTCCAGGTCGAAGCCGAGGCGAATCAGTACATTCCGTTCTCGCTGGATGAAGTCAGCCTGGACTTCTGCGTGCTGGGCCCCAGCCCCACATCGGTCGGCGATGTGGAGGTGCTGATCGCCGCCTCGCGCAAGGACAAGGTGCAGGACCGTCAGGGTCTGGCCGAGGCCGCTGGCCTGCGTCCCGTGGTGCTGGACATCGAATCCCACGCCTCGCGTCTGGCCATGGGCCGCCTGGTTGCCGCCCTGCCGGGCGAAGGCAAGGATGCCCTGGTGGCGCTGTTCGAGATCGGAGCGGACACCACCAGCCTGAAGGTGCTGCGTGACGATGAAATGCTCTACGACCGCGATCAGGCCTTTGGCGGCTCGCAGCTGACGCAGCTCATCTCGCGCCAGTACGGTTTCTCCTTCGAGGAGGCCGAGCAGAAGAAGCTGGCCAATGAACTGCCCGAGGACTTCGAGACCGTGGTGCTGCAGCCCTTCGTGGACAGCCTGTCCCAGGAGATCGGCCGTGCGCTGCAGTACTTCTTCACCAGCACCCCGCATCACAAGGTGCACTACGTGATGCTGGCTGGCGGGACCGCCACGCTGCCCGGGCTCAAGGATCGTGTCACTGAGCTGACCGGCTTTGCCTGCATGGTGGTCAACCCATTCGAGAGCATGGAGCTGGGCTCTGCCGTGCGCGAGTCCAAGCTTCGTCGTGAGGCTCCGGCTTACCTGACCGCCTGCGGGCTTGCGATGCGGAGGTTCTTCCAGTGATTTTGATCAACCTCCTTCCGCATCGTGCGGAGAAGCGCAAGCGTCGCAAGACGACCTTCTTCGTCTGGCTGGGTTTGTCGGTGGTCTTCGGCGGGCTGATTGTCGGCGCCGGGCTGCTGCTGCTTCAGCAACTGACGGACCAGCAGATTGCCCGCAACGAATACTTGAAGCGCGAGAACAAGCTGCTGGATGACCAGATCAAGGACATCGCCACCCTCAAGGCTGAGATCGAGGGCCTGAAGTCCCGCCAGAAGGCCGTCGAGGATCTGCAGACGGATCGCAACATGCCGGTGCACCTGCTCAACGAGCTGGTGCGGCAAGTGCCCGAAGGCATCTTCCTGACCAGCATCCGTCAGCTTGACAAAGTGGTGACCGTCAACGGTCTGGCTCAGACCCAGGACCGGGTCTCGGAGTTCATCCGCAATACCTCGCGGTCTTCCGAGTGGCTCTTCAATCCGGATCTCGTTGAAATCCGTCAGGCCGCTGTCGTGAACTCCAAGGACCAGAAGCGGCTGTTCGAATTCACGATGCGTGTCTCCATCAAGGCTCCGGTGGCGGAAACGCCGGCCAAGGGGCAGCCTCCCAAGAAGCCCTGACGACATGGCCAAGAACTCATCCGCCAAATTCGATCTGAACGTCTGGTTCCAAGAGGTCCAGGATCAGTTCAGGGGACTCAACCCGCAGGAGCCGGGCCAGTGGCCCTTGGCGCCGCGCCTGCTGGCTTTCCTGGTCGCGGCTGCGCTGGCTGTGACGGCCGGCTGGTTCCTGGTGCTGGCTGACGCCCAGACGGCCCTGGACGCCGAAGCGGCCAAGGAACCGGGCCTGCGCCAGGACTTTCGGAACAAGCTGATCCAGGCTGTGAACCTGCCCGAACTGCGCAAGCAGAAGAGCCAGGTCGAGGAATACGTGAATCAGCTGGAGAAGCAACTGCCGGGCAAGGCTGACATGGATGCCCTGCTGTCGGACATCAACAACGCCGGTGTGGGCCGAGGCCTGCAGTTCGAGCTCTTCCGCCCCGGTGCGGAAGTGGTGCGGGACTACTATGCGGAGAAGCCCATTTCGCTCAAGGTGTCGGGCCGATATCACGATATTGGCTCCTTCGCCGCTGACATTGCCAACCTGTCGCGCATCGTGACGCTCAGCAACGTCAACCTCACCGCCATTCAAGCGCGGGATTCCGGCGTCTCTGGCGCCCTCACCATGGAAGCCATGGCGCGGACCTACCGATATCTGGACGCGGGCGAAGTCGCCGAGCAACGCAAGGGCAAGGCGGGCGCCGGTTCGGGAGCCAAGAAATGAAGCGCCTGACAGTCATCACCTTGAGCCTGACGGCATTGAGCCTCAGCGGCTGCGGCAACGACCTGTCCGAACTGCAGGACTGGACTGCCCAGCAGCGACGCGAGACGCGTGCCACCGTGCAGCCGCTGGCGGCGCCGAAGAAGTTCTCGCCTGAGCCCTACGATGCGGCATTGAGCGTGGACCCGTTCAGCACCCAGAAGCTGCGCGTCGCAGTCAAGCAGGAAGCGGCGCAGCCGAATTCCCTGCTCACGGCGGAAATGAACCGGCGCAAGGAACCGTTGGAATCCTTCCCCCTTGATTCGATGGTCATGGTGGGCAGCCTGGTGCGTCAGGGGCGTCCATTTGCGCTGCTGAAAGTGGACGCGCTTTTGTACCAGGTCAAGCAAGGTGACCATCTCGGTCTCAACTTCGGGCGGATCACCCAGATTTCCGAAACCGAGATCACCCTGCGGGAAGTCGTCCAGGACGCTGCGGGCGAATGGATAGAACGCACAAGCACCCTCCAGTTGCAGGAGAAGGGACGATGAAGAATTTGTCGGAGATGAGCGGTATGACTCAATGGCGTCGGTGGGCGGTTGGCGTAGTGGCGGTGGCCTTGCTGCCGCTTCAGGCTTGGGCGCAAAACGCCATCAAGTCCATCAGCACTATGCAGCAATCGGGCGTGGAAGTCGTTCGAATCGAGCTCAATGAGAGCTTGAAAGAGATCCCCGCAGGTTTCGTGGTGCAGGCGCCTCCCCGCATTGCGCTGGATCTGCCGGGCATTGCCAACGGCATGGGGCGCAACACGGTGGAAATCAACGCAGGCAATCTGCGTTCCGCCAGCGTCGCCCAGGCAGGTGAGCGCACACGTGTGGTGCTGAACCTGCGACAGGCTTCCAGCTACCGTGCGCAACTCGACAACAAGGCACTGCTGGTGATCCTTGAGAACGGGGCGACGCAGACTGCGGCGGTGGCTTCGCCATCGAAGCCGGCCGAACCCTTGCATTTCGCTCCCAGCCTCAATGCCGCCAGCCAAACCCTGCGCGATATTGACTTCCGCCGCGGTACGGATGGCGCGGGTCGCGTGGTCATCAGCCTGCCGAGCAACCAGGTGGGGGTGGACATCCAGCAGCAGGGGCAAAGCCTGGTGCTGGAGTTCCCCAAGACCAGCCTGCCGCCCGAGCTTCGCCGTCGCCTTGACGTGGCCGACTTCGGCAGTCCCGTGCAGTACGTGAGTGCCAGCCAGGTGGGTGACAAGGTCCGCGTGGTCGTGGAACCCAAGGGTGTCTGGGAGCACAGCGCCTACCAGAGCGACAACCAGTTCGTCCTGGAGGTGCGTCCTCAGAAGGTCGATCCCAACAAGCTGGTGCAAGGCCCCGGCTTCGCGGGCGACAAGCTGTCGCTGAACTTCCAGAGCATCGAAGTGCGCGCGCTGCTGCAGGTCATTGCCGATTTCACCAACTTCAACGTGGTGACCAGCGACACCGTGACCGGCAACGTAACCCTGCGCCTGAAGGATGTGCCCTGGGATCAGGCCCTGGACATCATCCTGCAGGCCCGCGGCCTGGGGCTGCGCAAGTCCGGCAATGTGCTGTGGATTGCACCCAAGGAAGAGCTGGCCAACAAGGAAAAGGCCGACCTCGAAGCCAAGGCCCAGCTGGCTCAGCTGGAGCCCCTGCGCACGCAGTCCTTCCAGCTGAACTACGTCAAGGCTGAGGACATCCTGAAGGGCCTGACGGGTACGAGCAGCGGTGGGGGCGCCAACTCCCGCATCCTGTCGCCGCGCGGCAGCGTGATCTCCGAGTCCCGGACCAACCAGCTGTTTGTCAATGACACCTCCAGCAAGCTGGAGGAAGTTCAAGCCTTGATTGCCAAGATCGACATCCCGGTTCGCCAGGTGCTGATCGAGGCACGCATCGTGGAGGCGGATGACAGCTTCGGCCGCTCCCTGGGCGTGAAGCTGGGCGTCAACGACGTGCGGGCGTCGCAAGGCGGCATTCCCGGCTACAACATGGGTGGCAACAACTATGTGGCCATCGGCGGCAACTACAACGCCGTTGGCGGTCAGACCCTGCAGCCCGGTGCCACGCGTACCTACAACGATACGCAGCTGATCAGCCTGCCGGCACCGAGCGTGCTGGGCGGGGCGCCCCAGACCTTCGCGCTGACGCTGTTCAACGCCACCGCCAACCGCTTCCTGAACCTGGAGTTGTCGGCCCTGGAGGCAGATGGCCGCGGCAAGATCGTGTCCAGCCCCCGTGTGGTGACGGCAGACCAGGCCAAGGCACTGATCGAGCAGGGTGAGGAAATTCCTTATCAGCAGGCGACCTCGGCAGGCGCGACGGCCGTGACTTTCAAGAAGGCTGTGTTGAAGCTTGAAGTGGTGCCGCAGATCACGCCCGAGGGCAACGTCATCCTGGACGTTGATGTCAACAAGGACAGTCGTGGCGTTCTCACGCCCCAGGGCTATGCCATCAACAACAAGCATGTGAAGACTCAGGTGCTGGTTGAGAATGGCGGCACTGTCGTGCTGGGTGGCATCTTCACCCAGGAAGAGCACGAGGACGTGAAGAAGGTGCCGTTCCTAGGCGACGTGCCGGTGGTTGGCAATCTGTTCAAGAACAGGGCCAAGACCTCGAGCAAGACGGAATTGCTGATCTTCATCACCCCCAAGGTGGTGACGGATCGGGTGAGCGGAAAATAAGTGCTACTGGTGCCTCGCACAGCGCGTGGCACCCTAGGAGAGTGAAATGTTGAAGTTGTTCCGAGGACTTGGCTCGCGGTGGTTGCAAGGCCTGATGGGTCTGGCCATGGTGACGAGCCTGGTGGCTTGTGGCGGGGGAGGCAGCGCGGGATCGCCCGTGCTTGGCGGTGGTGGCACTGGCGGTACGACAACGCCTGCGCCCAAGGTCAGCCTGAGCCTGTCGTCTGATACCGTTGCGCTGGCCTCGCCGGCCACGGTGACCGCCGTGTTCAAGGATGCAACCGGCGGTGCAATCAGCGGGCAGGTGGTCACCTTCACCACCACGGGCGGCCTCGGCGTGTTCAGCGCTGCGACGGCCCTGACGGATGCCAGCGGCGTGGCGTCGGTCACTCTGTCTCCCAAGGACAGCACCAGCACCGGCGCTGACACGGTGACGGCCTCGGTGACCTACAACAACGCGACCTACAGCGCGTCGGCCGGCTTCAAGCTGACCGCCACGACGGTCACCATTGCTTCGGTAACGTCGGACATCACGGCCCTGGGTGCCTACGCCCAGACCTCCATCAACGTCACCCTGGCAGGCACGAGTTCCGCGACGCCTGTGAAGGTCACCATCGCCTCGCAGTGCGTGACCAGCGGCCGTGCGACGCTGGTGCCGGCGGACGTGACCACCACGACCGGCTCGGCCAGCTTCACCTACCGTGACAATGGCTGCGGCGCCTACCAGAAGGAAGACAACCTGCAGATCGCGGTGGTCGGCACGACGCAACTGGCCTCGCTCAAGTTCAGCCTGAGCTCGCCGGCTGTCGCCAGCATCTCCTTCATTTCCTCGTCGCCGCAGAGCATCTACCTGCGCGGGTCCGGCTATGTCGAGAACTCCGACGTCAAGTTCCAGGTCAAGGATGCCAGCGGCCAGGGCGTGCCCGAGCAGCTGGTGGTGCTGGAGCCGACCACGCTGGCCGGCGGCCTGCTGATCGAGGGCGGCAGTGCCCCCGTGACCAAGAAGACCGATTCCAAGGGTGAAGTTACCGTCCGCATCAATTCGGGCACGGTGCCGACCCCGGTTCGCGTCAAGGCCACGCTGAAGGACAGCGCCATTGCGACGGTATCCAGCAGCCTGTCGATCGCCGTGGGCCTGCCTTCGCAGCTGCGCTTCTCGGTGGCCCCGGCGGCTTTCAACATCGAAGCCTACGACTTTGACGGCACGCCCAACAACTACACCGTCATCGCTTCGGACCGCCTGGGCAACCCCGTTCCGGATGGTACGGCGATCAACTTCGTGACCGAGTCCGGTCAGATCGAGGCCCTGAAGTTCACCTCCCTGACCGGCGGGATCGCCAAGGCGACTGCTGCGACGGCCTCGAACGGTCAGCGTCCGCTGGATGGTCGTGTGACGATGGTGGCCTACGCCCTGGGCGAGGAGTCCTTCATCGACCGCAACGGCAACAACATCTACGACAAGGCCGGCGAGAACGGTGCTACCCAGGATGAAGACTTCCAAGATCTGGGCGACATCTTCCTGGACCGCCTCTACAACGGCAAGTTCGATGTCGAGAAGGATCAGTTCCTGTCGCTGTCCCTGGGTGGCAACAAGGAATGCAAGGAAGGCAACGACAGCGTTCTGAAGCTGATCAAGGATCCGGCGACCGGACGCCAGCTCGAAATCTATCCGTCGCGCCCCGGTTCTTGCGACCAAGCTTGGGGTCGTGCCTATGTGCGCCAGGCGGTCCAGACGGTCTGGTCGCGTTCCACAGCGAATCCGATGTGGGGCACCAAGAACCATCCCAATGCAGCGGCATCTTCGCTTGCGGCCTGCCCGACTGCGGCCACTCGTCTGTATGACTACGACACCAATGGCCAGCCGATGAACGCTGTCCTGTATCCGGTGTCGGGCACGCAGCTGTATTCGATGCCTGGTCAGTCCACCATCTCCTTCTACGTCTCGGATTCGAACGAGGTCGCGTTCAATCCGGTGGCGGCGGGATCGGTCGTCTCGGCGTCGGCAACGGACGGCATGTCAGTTTCCATCGCCGCGGGTTCGCCGATTCCCAGCACGACGGCACCCAGCGTCGTTGTGGTGAACTACAAGTTCGACAACGTGAATTCAGGCGTCATCACGGTCAAGGTTCAGTCGCCCCTGGGGGTTGTCAGCGCCCATGGCATCTACGTGACGACGGTTGCCAAGCCGGACGGCTACGTCAACTGCACCCCTTGATCGTTTCCCTCGTCGGCATGCCCGGCGGTGGCAAGTCCACCGTCGGGCGTAGTCTTTCCCGGCAGGCCGGGATGCGCTTTGTCGACTCCGACACCGAGATCGAGAAGCAGCTGGGCGAAAGCATCCGCAGCTTCTTCGACCGCGAGGGCGAAGCCCGGTTCCGCGACATCGAGCAGGCCGTGATTGCCGACCTGCTGCAGCGCCCGGGCGACATGGTCCTGGCGACCGGCGGCGGGGCCGTTCTGCGCGAGGCCAACCGCCTGGCGCTGCGCCAGCAGTCCACCGTGCTGTACCTGCGCTCGACGCCCGAAGAGCTGTTCCGGCGTTTGCGGCACGACACCCAGCGCCCCCTGCTGCAGGTGAAGGACCCCCTCCAGAAGCTGCGCGAGCTCTATGCGCAGCGCGATCCCCTCTACCGAACGACTGCCCACTACACCATCGAGGTAGGCCGCCCGTCCGTGGCGACCCTGGTCAATATGGTGCTGATGCAGCTGGAGTTGGCGGGCCTGATCTCTGCAGAGCGCGTAGCCGCCACCGTGGGCGCCGGGCGTGGGGACGAAGAGCAAGCCTGAGATCGGCACAGTCGAAGGCGTGTCTGTTCTTCGGGCCGTACACTCGGCCGATATGAACGCCACTCCCTCCAGCCCGGGCGCTGCCGGGCTCGCTGCTGCCGGCCATCTCCGGGTCCCCATCGCCCTGGATGACCGCAGCTATGACATCCACATCGGCCGCAGCCTGCTGACCAATGCCAGCAGCTGGGAGGGCCTTCCCAAGGCTCGATGCGCCGTGATCGTCAGCAACGAGACCGTCGCCCCGCTGTATCTCGAGACCGTGGCCGCCCGCCTGCGCGATCACTACGCGCAGGTCCTGTCCGTCGTGCTGCCCGATGGTGAGCAGTACAAGGGCTGGGACGCCATCGAGCGCATCGCGTCCACCCTGCTGGAGGCCGCAGCCGATCGCAAGACGGTGCTCTTCGCACTGGGCGGCGGCGTGATCGGTGACATGACCGGCTTTGCGGCGGCCATCTACATGCGTGGCGTGCCCTTCGTCCAGATTCCCACCACCCTGCTGGCCCAGGTCGATTCCTCCGTGGGAGGCAAGACCGCCATCAACCATGCCCTGGGCAAGAACATGCTGGGCGCCTTCTACCAGCCGCAGCGCGTCATCGCTGACCTCGACACGCTCCGTACCCTGCCGGATCGGGAGCTGTCTGCCGGCCTGGCCGAGGTGATCAAGTACGGGCCCATCGCCGACGCCAATTTCCTGGCCTGGCTGGAGGCCAACATGGATGCGCTCCGGGCGCGTGATCCCTCGGCACTGGCCTACGCGGTGCAGCGCAGCTGCGAGATCAAGGCCTGGGTCGTGGGCCAGGACGAGCGCGAGTCAGGCCTGCGAGCCATCCTCAACTTCGGTCACACCTTTGGCCATGCCATCGAGACCGGCCTTGGCTACGGCGAGTGGCTGCATGGCGAGGCCGTGGGCTGCGGCATGGTCATGGCCAGTGATCTGTCCGTTCGGCTGGGACTCATGCCGCCCGAGTTCCTGGCCCGCATGACGGCCCTCATCGGCCGGGCCGGCCTGCCGGCGAAGGCGCCGGCCTCGATCGGTGTCGAGCGCTTCTTGAACCTGATGCGGGTCGACAAGAAAGCCGAAGATGGCGAGATCCGCTTCGTGCTGATCGAACGCCTGGGGCAGGCGGTGATGCGCAGCGCCCCGGATGCCCTGGTGACCGACGTCATCCGGCAGCACAGCGCCTGAGCCTTGAAAGACCGTTGCGCATGACCCTGAAGCCCTACGCCTGCCATGCCAACGCCTCCCGCGGTCGCCGCTTCCCGGAGCCGGCTGCGCCCACGCGCAGCGAATTCCAGCGCGACCGCGACCGCATCGTCCACAGCTCCGCCTTTCGCCGCCTGGTCTACAAGACCCAGGTCTTCCTCAACCATGAAGGCGACCTGTTCCGCACGCGGCTGACACACTCGCTGGAGGTGGCCCAGCTGGGGCGCTCCATTGGCCGCAGCCTGGGCCTGGACGAGGACCTGATCGAGACCGTGGCCCTGGCCCATGACCTGGGCCACACCCCTTTCGGCCATGCCGGCCAGGATGTTCTCGACGATTGCATGAAGGCCCATGGCGGCTTCGAGCACAACCTGCAGAGCCTGCGTGTTGTGGACCATCTGGAGCAACGCTACCCGGCCTTCGACGGGCTCAACCTCACGTTCGAGAGCCGGGAGGGCATCCTCAAGCACTGCGCGCGGCGCAATGCGGAGCAGCTCGAGGCGCGCGAACCCGGCGGCATCGCACAGCGCTTCCTCCGCGGCGGCCAGCCCAGCCTCGAGGCCCAGCTCTGCAACCTGGCGGACGAGGTGGCCTACAACGCCCACGATATCGATGACGGTGTGCGCTCCGGGCTGCTGACACTGGAACAACTGGAATCGGTGCCCCTGGTGCAGCACTACCTGCGTGAGACGCTGGCTGCCTATCCCGCCCTCCAGGGCAAGCGCCTGCTGTTCGAGACCATCCGCCGCATGCTGTCGCAGCAGGTCTACGACATCATCGAGGCCAGCGAAGCCGCCCTGGCTGAGCACAGACCGTGCGATGTCGACGCCGTCCGGCGGGCGCCCCCCCTGATCCGCTTCACGCCGGCCATGCGCCAGGCCAGCACCGAGCTCAAGCGCTTCCTCTTCGCCAACCTGTACCGGCATGCCCAGGTCCGCGACACCCGCCAACGGGCGGAGACCGTCCTCCGGGACCTGTTCGCCGCCTATCTGCAGGACCGCCAGCACCTGCCGCCGGACTTCGCAGAGCAGATGGACCACCCGCGCGCCTGTGCCGACTACATCGCCGGCATGACCGACCGCTTCGCTCTGAAAGAGCACGAAAGGCTGACGGGGCAGCGTCTTTTTGCCTGAGCTGCCTTTCAGCGATTCCCTGGGGAATAATTGGGGACAGATTGACGCAGCCCCCGGCTGCAAGGAGCGCCGCCATGGCTCGACTGTCCCGCCTTGCCATTCCGGGCGAGGTCCATCACCTGATCCAGCGCGGCCACGACCAGCAGCCCATCGTGCGGGATGATGAGGACCGCCGTGCCTTCGTCGATGCCCTGCGCGAATGCGCGGCCCTGCACAAGGTAGCCATCCACGCCTATGTGCTGATGGACAACCACCTGCACCTGCTGGCCACGCCCCCCGCGCCGGAGAGTCTCAGCCGGATGATGCAGTCGCTGGGGCGGCGATACGTGGCCCGCTTCAACCGGAGGCATCAGCGCAGCGGCGGACTGTGGGAAGGGCGCTTCCGCGCGGCACCGCTGGAGCCGAGCTGGCTGCTGTCGTGCATGCGCTACATCGAGCTCAACCCGCAGCGCAGCGGCCTGGTCGAGCGCCCGGAGGCCTATGCCTGGTCCAGCGCGGCCCACCATCTGGGCGCTGTGCGTGATCCGCTGGTACACGACCACGCCGGCTTCTGGGCCATGGGCAACACGCCTTTTGAGCGCGATGCCAACTACCGGCGCTACCTGGAGGAGGGCAGCAGCCCCGAGGAGATGGAGGCCCTGCTGGCGGCAGCCCTGCGCGGCTGGCCCCTTGGTTCTCCCGCCTATCGCGCCCAGTTGGCCAAGCAGACCGACCGGCCGCTGGCGCCCCGGCCGCGCGGCCGTCCGCCGCGCCAGATCAATAAGACTGTCCCCAATTAATTTGGAGCTTGCACTCTGGAATCTATATAAAAGAGTCTGACCCCATTTAATCGTTCTTGTCCTGTAACGGTTCGACGACTAATCTGCACGGCAATCCTCCCGCGCTGCAGCAATCGCGTAGCGCAGGCCCCACGGGGCCGGAGCTACAGCCTTTTGAATGCGGAGTCGCCATGGCAGTCGAGATGAGCCACCCCCAGAGTCCTTCCACCCAAGGGCCTGACCACGCCGAAATCCAGTCCCTGGCGCAGCAGGGCCTGTACCGGACCCAGAACGAGAAAGACGCCTGCGGCCTGGGCTTCGTGGCCCACATCAAGGGTCAGAAGGCGCATGCCATCGTGCAGCAGGGCCTGAAGATCCTGGAGAACCTGGATCACCGGGGCGCCGTGGGCGCGGATGCCCTGATGGGCGACGGTGCCGGCATTCTGATCCAGATCCCGGACCAGCTCTACCGTGAAGAAATGGCCAAGCAGGGCGTCACGCTGCCGCCGCTGGGCGAATACGGCGTGGGCCTGATCTTCCTGCCGAAGGAACATGCGTCCCGCCTGGCCTGCGAGCAGGAGCTGGCGCGCGCGATCAAGGCCGAGGGTCAGGTCTTGCTGGGCTGGCGTGACGTGCCGGTGGATGCCGAGCTGCCCATGTCGCCCACGGTGCGGGAGAAGGAACCCATCATCCGCCAGGTCTTCATCGGCCGCGGCCCGGACATCATCGTGCCGGACGCGCTGGAACGTAAGCTCTACGTGATCCGCAAGACGGCCTCCAGCGCCATACAGGCCCTGAAGCTCACGCACAGCCGCGAGTACTACGTGCCCAGCATGAGCTGCCGCACCGTCATCTACAAGGGCCTGCTGCTGGCCGACCAGGTCGGCAAGTACTACAAGGACCTCTCGGACCCGCGTACCGTTTCGGCCATCGCCCTGGTGCACCAGCGCTTCTCCACCAACACCTTCCCCGAATGGCCGCTGGCCCACCCTTACCGCATGGTCGCCCACAATGGAGAGATCAACACGGTCAAGGGCAACTTCAACTGGATGCGCGCCCGTGAAGGCGTGATGAAGTCGCCGGTGCTCGGTGACGACCTGAAGAAGCTCTATCCCATCAGCTTCGAGCACCAGTCCGACACGGCCACCTTCGACAACGCCATCGAGCTGCTGACCATGGCCGGCTACCCCCTGGCCCATGCCGCGATGATGATGATCCCGGAAGCCTGGGAGCAGCATGAGCAGATGGACGAGCGCCGCCGCGCCTTCTACGAGTACCACGCCGCCATGATGGAGCCCTGGGACGGCCCCGCTGCCATGGTCTTCACGGATGGCCGCCAGGTCTGCGCCGCGCTGGACCGCAACGGCCTGCGCCCGGCGCGCTACTGCGTGACCGACGACGACATGGTCGTGCTGGCCTCCGAATCCGGCGTGCTGCCCATCCCGGAAAGCAAGATCGTCAAGAAGTGGCGCCTGCAGCCGGGCAAGATGTTCCTGATCGACCTGGAGCAGGGCCGCATCGTCGACGATGAGGAGCTCAAGACCCAGTTCGCCAACGCGCGCCCCTACCGGCAGTGGATCGAGAACGTCCGCGTCAAGCTGGACAGCATTCCCGTGGCCGAACCGGTGCCCGCCAGCTTCGAGTCCAGCCTGCTGGACCGCCAGCAGGCCTTCGGCTTCACCCAGGAAGACATCAAGTTCCTGCTGGCGCCCATGGCCGCCAACGGCGAGGAAGGCATCGGCTCCATGGGCAATGACTCGCCCCTGGCCGTGCTCTCTGACAAGAACAAGCCGCTCTACAACTACTTCAAGCAGCTGTTCGCCCAGGTGACCAACCCGCCGATCGATCCGATCCGCGAGAACATCGTGATGTCCCTCAACAGCTTCGTGGGCCCCAAGCCCAATCTGCTGGACATCAACGCTGTCAACCCGCCCATGCGCCTGGAGGTGAGCCAGCCTGTGCTCGACTTCAAGGACATGGCCCGCCTGCGCGCCATCGAGCAGCACACGAACGGCAAGTTCAAGCCCTATGAGCTGGACATCACCTATCCGCGCGCCTGGGGCCGTGAAGGCGTGGAGGCCCAGCTGGCCTCGCTGTGCGCCGAAACCGTGGACGCCATCAAGAGCGGCCACAACATCCTCATCATCAGTGACCGCCACCTGAGTGCCGGCCGCGTGGCCATCCCCGCGTTGCTGGCGCTGTCCGCCGTGCACCACCACCTGGTGCGCGAGGGCCTGCGCACCACGGCCGGCCTGGTCGTCGAGACGGGCACGGCGCGCGAGGTGCACCACTTCGCGGTGCTGGCCGGTTTCGGTGCCGAGGCCGTCCACCCCTATCTGGCGCTGGAGACCCTGACTCAGATGACGGCCGAGCTGCCGGGCAATCTGTCGGCCGAGAAGGCCATCTACAACTACATCAAGGCCGTGGGCAAGGGGCTGTCGAAGATCATGTCCAAGATGGGCATCTCGACCTACATGTCCTACTGCGGCGCGCAGATCTTCGAGGCCATCGGCCTCAAGGCGGACTTTGTCGAGAAGTACTTCCGCGGCACGCCCACGCAGGTCGGCGGCATCGGCGTGTTCGAGGTGGCTGAGGAGGCCCTGCGTCTGCACGAGGCGGCCTTCGGCAACGATCCGGTGCTGGCCACCATGCTCGAGGCGGGCGGCGAGTACGCCTGGCGCGCCCGCGGCGAGGAGCACATGTGGACGCCCGACGCCATCGCCAAGCTGCAGCACAGCACGCGCTCGGGCAAGTTCGAGACCTACAAGGAATACGCCCAGCTCATCAATGACCAGAGCAGGCGCCACATGACGCTGCGCGGCCTGTTCGAGTTCAAGTTCGATCCGGCCAAGGCGATCCCGCTGGAGGAGGTCGAGTCGGCGGCCGACATCGTCAAGCGCTTCGCGACCGGGGCCATGTCCCTGGGCTCCATCTCCACCGAGGCCCATGCCACGCTGGCCGTGGCCATGAACCGCATTGGCGGCAAGAGCAACACGGGCGAAGGGGGTGAGGATCCTGCGCGTTATCGCAACGAGCTCAAGGGCATCAAGATCGTCAAGGGCACCAAAGTGTCCGACGTCATCGGCAGCAAGGTGATCGAGGCCGACTACGAACTGCAGGACGGCGATTCGCTGCGCTCCAAGATCAAGCAGGTGGCCTCGGGCCGATTCGGCGTGACGGCCGAGTACCTGGTCAGCGCCGACCAGATCCAGATCAAGATGGCCCAGGGCGCGAAGCCGGGCGAGGGCGGCCAGCTGCCGGGCGGCAAGGTGTCCGAGTACATCGGCTTCCTGCGCTACTCGGTGCCGGGCGTGGGCCTGATCTCACCGCCGCCGCACCATGACATCTACTCCATCGAGGATCTGGCTCAGCTGATCCACGACCTGAAGAACGTCAACGGCCGCGCTGACATCTCGGTCAAGCTGGTGTCGGAAGTGGGCGTGGGCACCATTGCGGCCGGCGTGGCCAAGGCCAAGGCCGACCACATCGTGATCGCCGGTCACGACGGCGGCACGGGCGCCTCGCCCTGGAGCTCCATCAAGCACGCCGGCACGCCCTGGGAGCTGGGCCTGGCCGAGGCGCAGCAGACCCTGGTGCTGAACCGCTTGCGAGGCCGCGTGCGCGTGCAGGCCGACGGCCAGATGAAGACCGGCCGTGACGTCGTCATCGGTGCCCTGCTGGGTGCTGATGAATTCGGCTTTGCCACCGCACCGCTGGTGGTCGAGGGCTGCATCATGATGCGCAAGTGCCACCTCAACACCTGCCCGGTGGGCGTGGCCACGCAGGATCCGGTGCTGCGCGCCAAGTTCTCCGGCAAGCCCGAGCACGTGGTGAACTACTTCTTCTTCGTCGCCGAGGAAGCGCGTCAGATCATGGCCCAGCTGGGCATTCGCAAGTTCGACGAGCTGATCGGCCGCTCGGACCTGCTGGACACCCGCAAGGGCATTAGCCACTGGAAGGCCCGCGGCCTGGACTTCAGCCGCGTCTTCCACCGCCCCGCGCTGGCCGCCGACGTGGCTCGCCTGCACAACGCCACGCAGGACCATGGCCTGGACCGCGCGCTGGACGTCAAGCTGATCGAGAAGTGCCTGCCCGCCTTCGAAAAGGGCGAGAAGGTGCAGTTCATGCAGGAGGTCAGCAATGTGCGTCGCACGGTGGGCGCCATGCTCTCCGGCGAGCTGGTGCGTCGCCATCCGGAGGGCCTGCCGGACCACACCATCTTCATCCAGATGGAAGGCACGGGCGGCCAGAGCTTTGGTGCCTTCCTGGCCCCGGGCATCACGCTCTACCTGATCGGCGACGCCAATGACTACACCGGCAAGGGCCTCTCCGGCGGCCGTGTGGTGGTGCGCCCCTCCATCGACTTCCGCGGTGACGCGACCAAGAACATCATCGTGGGCAACACCGTGCTGTACGGCGCGACCCGCGGCGAGGCCTTCTTCCGCGGCGTGGCCGGCGAGCGCTTCGCGGTGCGCCTGTCCGGCGCCTCTGCGGTCGTCGAAGGCACCGGCGACCATGGCTGCGAATACATGACCGGTGGCACTGTGGTCGTGCTGGGCAAGACCGGCCGCAACTTCGCCGCGGGCATGAGCGGCGGCCTTGCCTACGTCTTCGACGAGGACGGCAGCTTCGCCAAGCGCTGCAACACCAGCATGGTCAGCCTGGACAAGATCCTGCCCTCGCATGAGCAGGAGGCCAGCGTCGACAAGGCCATCTGGCACCGCCTCACCCAGGGCGGGGAGGCCCAGACCGACGAAGCCATCCTGAAGAAGATGATCGAGGACCACCACCGCTGGACCGGCAGTCAGCGCGCCCGCGACATCCTGGACCACTGGGCCGATTCGCGCGCCAAGTTCGTCAAGGTCTTCCCCAACGAATACCGCCGGGCTCTGGGCGAGCTGCACGCCGCCCGCGAAGCCGCCGAGACCATTGCCCACGCCAAGGCCCCCGCTGCCTCGGTGAAGGCTTGAGAGATTAGGAGTACACAATGGGAAAAGTCACCGGCTTCATGGAGTACGAGCGCCTGGAGGAGGGCTACGAGCCCGTTCCGGCCCGCCTGAAGAACTACAAGGAGTTCGTCATTGCGTTGAGCGCCGATCAGGCCAAGCAGCAGGGCGCGCGCTGCATGGACTGCGGCACGCCGTTCTGCAACAACGGCTGCCCGGTCAACAACATCATTCCGGACTTCAACGACCTCGTGTACCGCGGTGACTGGCAGAACGCCATCACGGTCCTGCACAGCACCAACAATTTCCCGGAGTTCACCGGCCGCATCTGCCCCGCGCCCTGCGAGGCGGCCTGCACGCTGAACGTCAATGACGACGCGGTGGGCATCAAGTCCATCGAGCACGCCATCATCGACCGCGCCTGGCTCGAGGGCTGGGTGAAGCCGCAGCCGGCCGCCGTGAAGACAGGCAAGCGCGTGGCCGTCGTGGGCTCGGGCCCGGCCGGCCTGGCCGCGGCGCAGCAGCTGGCGCGTGTCGGTCACGAGGTCACGGTCTTCGAGAAGAACGACCGCGTGGGCGGCCTGCTGCGCTATGGCATCCCCGACTTCAAGATGGAGAAGTCCCACATCGACCGCCGTGTGCAGCAGATGGAGGCCGAGGGTGTCGTGTTCCGCACCGGCGTGCTCGTGGCCAGCCTCGGTGAGGACAGCAAGGTCACCAACTGGGCCAAGGAAACGGTCAGCGCCGAGGACCTGAAGGCCCAGTTCGATGCCGTGCTGCTGTGCGGCGGCGCCGAACAGTCGCGAGACCTGCCGGTGCCGGGCCGTGACCTGGCGGGCATCCACTTCGCGATGGAGTTTCTGCCCCAGCAGAACAAGGTCAATGCCGGCGACAAGCTCAAGGGCCAGTTGCGGGCGGAAGGCAAGCACGTCATCGTCATCGGCGGTGGGGACACCGGCAGCGACTGCGTGGGGACCAGCAACCGCCATGGCGCCAAGAGCGTCACCCAGTTCGAGCTGATGCCCCGCCCGCCCGAGGAAGAGGACCGCCCGCTGACCTGGCCCTACTGGCCCTACAAGCTGCGCACCTCGTCCAGCCACGAGGAGGGCTGCGAGCGCGAGTTCGCCATCGCCACCAAGGAATTCATCGGCGAGAAGGGCAAGGTCACCGGCGTCAAGACGGTGCGCGTGGAGTGGCAGGGCGGCAAGATGGTCGAGGTGCCGGGTTCCGAGCAGATACTGAAGGCGGATCTGGTGCTGCTGGCCATGGGCTTTGTCGCGCCGGTCTCACCGGTGCTGGAGGCCTTTGGCGTGGGCAAGGACGCCCGCGGCAACGCCAAGGCGAGCACCGAGGCCCAGGGGGGCTACGCGACGAACGTCGACAAGGTCTTCGCCGCGGGTGACATGCGCCGGGGCCAGTCCCTGGTCGTCTGGGCCATCCGAGAGGGCCGCCAGGCCGCCCGGGCCGTGGACGAATACCTGACCGGCAGCAGCGTGCTGCCGCGCTGACCCCGTCTGACCGCTCCCGGGCCTTGCCCGACTGCCAGCCGCCCCGCGTGACGCGAGGGCGGCTTTTTCATGGTCGACCGGAAACTGTTTGCGGCTGGTTACAAGCTTTTGCCATTCGTCCGCGACGGGCGGCCGCTGGTCGGGCGGTGTGTCGCCACCGTGGAAAACGCCCCCTCGCCTTGCCTATGCTTCGGCCGACACTACG
Source organism: Roseateles flavus (assembly GCF_039872765.1). Classification (NCBI taxonomy): domain Bacteria; kingdom Pseudomonadati; phylum Pseudomonadota; class Betaproteobacteria; order Burkholderiales; family Sphaerotilaceae; genus Roseateles; species Roseateles flavus. The sequence continues at coordinate 839,289 of NZ_JBDPZC010000001.1, forward strand.
CTCAGGCCCATGCCAGGCTCCCTGTGGGGGCACGGTTCTGGCGTCCCGAACGAACCTGCGAGCAACCATGACACATATTCGATTTGCCGGTGCGAAGCGCGCTTCCCAGTCAGGCTTCACCTTGATGGAAGTCCTGGTGGTGACGGCCATCCTGGGCATCCTGCTGGGCCTGGCCTTGCCCTCCTATCGTGACTATGTGCGGCGAGGCAGCATCCCGGAGGCGACGGCAGCGCTGTCGGACTACCGAGTCAAGATGGAGCAGTACTACCAGGACCACCGCAACTACGGCTCCAGTACCAAGTGTGCCAATGATGCTCCGGCGCCGGCCTGGAAGGACTTCTCTCCCGCGGGCAAGAAGAACTTCGACTACGGTTGCGAGACCCCGGCGGATGGTCAGGACTACAAGTTGACCGCCACCGGCAAATCGACGTCCGTCGTCGCGGGCCATACCTACGAGCTGACCTCCAGCACCACCAAGACGACGTCCTTCAAGGGCGAGTCGGTGGACAAGAGCTGCTGGGTCGTACGGGGCGACGAATGCTGAGCACCGCCGTTCCCAGGCGCCACCGAGCTGCCGCCGGCTTCACGCTCATCGAGTTGGCCGTCGGGCTGGCCATCATGGGCCTGCTCGTGGCGGTGACGGTCCCAAGTGCGATTGAGTGGGTCAAGAATCTGCAGGTCCGCAGCGCCACCGAGTCGCTGCGTGCGGGCCTTGAGCGAGCCCGCCTGGATGCGCTGAAGAACAACCGGGCGGTCAGCTTCTGGCTGATTTCTGATGACGCCGCGGTGCCAGGTAGCGGCTGCGCGGTATCCAACATCGGCCGCCACTGGGTGATCAGCGTGAAGGACCCCGCCGGCAAGTGCAACGAAACCGTTGCCAGCGCGGACCCCCTGCTGGTCGCGCGGTCCGAGGCCGTCTCCGGCTCGGCGCAGGTCAAGGTCGCGGCCGTCGATGCCGACGACAAGGACGCCTCCCGGGTGATCTTCAACACCCTGGGGCAGGTGGTCAACGCGGATGCCATCAACCGCATCACCATCAAGCCGGCCTCCGGCACGGCACGGGAACTCCAGATCCGTGTGGAAAGCGGGGGCGCGATCCGCAGCTGCGATCCCAAGGTGTCTTCCAGTGATCCGAGGGCCTGCCCATGAGCACGATGACGTTTCAACAGGGCCGCCGCCGCCCGCGCCAGCGGGGCATTGCGCTGATCGAGGCCATGATCGGTGTGCTGATCTTCGCCTTCGGCGTGCTGGGCCTGATCGGGCTGCAGGCCGCCATGACCCGCGCCCAGACCAACACCAAGTTCAGGGCCGACGCGGCCAACCTGGCTGCCGATCTCATTGCGCTGATCCAGACGGACACCATCGCCAATATGAAGCAGTATGAGAAGGCGTCCTGCGCCGCCTATCCGCGCTGCAAGGAATGGCGGACCAAGGTGAAGTCTGTCCTGCCGTCTGCCGAGGATCCCGAGGTGACCGTGGACACCGGCACCAGCAAGGTCGACATCATCATTCGCTGGCAGCAGGGCTCGGACACGAACCAGTACCAAACCGTCCTGATGTGGCAGCCATGAGCAAGAAGAGACTTCAAACCATGCCCCGCAAGCGCGGCAGCGCCGGCTTCACGCTCGTCGAGCTGATGGTGGGGGTGGGCGTGGGCCTGCTGTCCACGGTGGTCATCGCCACCATCCTGGCCCGTTCGGAGCAACAGAAGCGCAACACCATGTCGGGCTCCGATGCCCAGGTGTCGGGTGCGCTGGCGCTTTTCGAGCTTGAGCAGGTCGTCAGAGAGGCGGGCTACGGGCTCACCTCGGACACTGCGGGCACGGGCTGCACCCTGACAGCCACGTATGCTGGGGCTGTGATCGCCGGCATGCCAGCCGACCTGGCACCCGTCGTGATTACCAAGACGGCGGACAAGCCAGACACGGTGCGTGTCACGAAGAGCACGCCCTCGCGCTTCTCGATCCCGTCCCAGGTCACCGCCCCGCTGTTCAATCCTGGGGGTGGGGGCACGGTCGCCAACACGGTCACCGTGAAATCCAATATCGGCATTGCGGCGGGTGATCTGCTCGCAGCGGTTAGCGGGCCGGCCGATGTCAAGACCGGCGTGGGGACCTGCGTCGTCTTCCAGGCGACCGACGTCAAGGATGACCATCTGGGCATCGGACGGACAGTTGATGCTGCCTGGAATGCTTTGGCCACCTTGCCGGCGCTGTCCCTGGACCAATACGTCGTCAACCTGGGCGGCCTCGAGAGTTCAACCTACACGGTGGAGCCCGTCGCAGCCGGCAGCCCCATCTACGCCCTGCGGAACTCGCAGTTCACCTTGAAAGACCGGGCCGTCGTCACCCGCGTGGTGCAGAACGGCGTGGTCGACCTCAAGGCCTTCTATGGTGTGGACTCGGACGCTGACGGTATCGTGGACAAGTACGTGTCTGACACCCCCACCTCGGTGGAGGGCTGGCAGCAGGTGCGCTCGGTGCGCATGGCCCTGCTGACGCGCTCCGAGCAGTTCGAGAAGGACAAGGTGACCGTGTCTGAACCTCTGTGGGACGTCGGCAAGGTGGCCGATGTGCCCGGCACCGAGGACTGCGGCGCCAGCAAGTGCATCAAGCTGAACCCCAAGGTTGCGACCGACTGGGAACATTACCGCTACAAGGTCTTCGAGGTGGTGATTCCCATCCGGAATCAGCTGTGGCGCTCCGACCTGAAGAGCTGATTCGTTTCTCTCGGTTGCCTCACTGAGCGAATCTATGAAACTGGACTTGAACATGCCTCATCACCTGAATGCCCGCATGGGCCGGCGCCAGCAGCGCGGCGTGTCGATGATCTTTGCGCTCATCTCCCTGGTCGTGCTGACCCTGGGCGGCGTGGCCCTGGTGCGTTCGGTGGATACCGGCAGCCTCACGCTGGGCAACCTCGGTTTCCGCAAGGATGCAGTCACGGCGGCGTCTATTGGAACGGAAACTGCCATCTCCAAACTGGCGGGCCTCGGCCCCGCCAAGCTCGAGAGCGACGTTCTTGAACTCGGCTACTACGCTGTGGCCGTGGACAACCTCGCGCCCACACTGACCGAGCAGGACGCTGCCAAGGCCCTGTCCATGGTTGACTGGGCAGGCGACGACTGCGGTGGCATGGAGGTATCGGCCACCGCCGTATGTTTGAAGCCCAATCCGGTGGCCCTCACGGCGGGGAACTCCAAGGTGCGGTGGGTGATCACGCGCCTGTGTGCGGAGCCCGGCCCTGGCGGCAGTGGCCGCCCCTGCGCCCTGCCGATCAAGCTTTCCAAGGCCGTCAGCATGGACAAGGGCATGCTGAGCTACATGGGCAAAATCCTGCCCAAGACGACAACGACCTTCTACCGGGTGATCACCCGCGCTGAAGGCTCGCGACAGACGGTCGCCATCACCGAGACGCTGGTCCATTTCTGACCGCTTGGCGGTCCGGATCCCTGAACGGTTAACCCTGGTGTGGAGCATTCCATGAACCAACGCTTCCCTCATTCGCTGACCCGGCTGGCCATGGGGCTCTCCGCCCTGACGGCCACGGCAGCCTTCGCGTCGACGGACATTTCCACGGTGCCGCTGTGGGCCTCGATTGCCGTCAACGTCAAGCCCAACATCCTGTTCGTGCTGGATGACTCGGGCAGTATGGCGGACGACTTCCTGCCTGACGACGCCCAGTTCCAGAAGGTCACCAGCAATTCCACCTGGGCGCAGATGGGGCGGCTCTCGTCCCAGTGCAATGGCCTGGCCTTCAACCCCGCGCTGTCCTATCCTGCGCCGGTGAAGGGGGACGGAAGCCTCTATCCTGAGACGCCGACCTCCAGCGAGATCGACGCCCTGCTGTCCTCGACCAACGCGCTCAACTACTCGGGCCGTGCCCAGGGGGTCACTCAGCTCACGGCAGCTTCCGATGCCTACGTCTCCGTGCGCCTGGGCACCGCCGTGGCGGCCAACGCCTATGTTTCGGGGATGCCGGTCACGGTCTTCGACAACTCCAGCCGTGGCCGCTGGGTGGTCGGCACCGTGTCAGCCTGGGACTACGCCAGCCAGACGGTGACGGTGCGAGCGATCCAGACGCGCAGCCTGCCTGCGGGCGGCTACTTCTCCTCACCCTACATTTCCTATGGCACGCCGGGCAACCAGCTCTACTACACCTACAACAAGGCCAAGGGCGGCGAGGAGCCGGTCAACTACATCTACCCCACGGGCAGCGTCAGCAAGACCACGAACTTCTACAAGCAGTGTGCTCTGCCGCTCAACGACACGACCGGCATTCCTGATGGCCTCTTCGAGGTGAACATCGTCACGCCCAGCTCGGGCACGGACTTCATCGCGAAGTACTGGCGCTGGGCCACCTACTACTCGTATCGCATGGCCATGATGCGCTCGGCTGCCAGCCTGGCCTTCAAGCCCATGGATGACCGATTCCGCATCGGCTTCACGACCATCCTGGAGAAGGAGGTCACCGAAGGGTCGCGCATGCTGCATGTGCGGGACTTCGATGCCAAGCAGAAGGGCGATTTCTACACCAAGCTCTTCGGCGTGCCGCCCTCGGGCTACACGCCGCTCCGTGGCGCTGTCCAGAAGGCCGGCCGCTACTTCGCCAACAAGTATCCGGGTCAGGACTATGACCCGATGCAGTATTCCTGCCAGAAGAACTTCCTGGTGCTGTCGACGGACGGCTACTGGAACACCAATGCCGAGTACGTGGATTGGGATACCTCGAAGTCCGTGGACTACGGTCCCTACGACATCAATGGCGAGCTGAAGATCGGCAACCAGGACAGCCTGCCCACGCCGCGCCCGATGTTCGATGGCAGCAGCAGCACCGTGGTGAGCGTGGACACCTGGACGGACACCCACTACTTCGACCGCGTCTTGGTGTCCAACATCAGCTACAAGGAAACGACCACCAAGGTCAACACCGAATCTCAGACGCTCTATTCGCTGGTCAGTGACTCCTCTTGTTCGGCTGGCACCAAGCGCATCTGGGGACAACCCCAGACACGTTCCGCCACCTACACGCAGGTGATGACCGAAACGCTGCGGACGGACAAATTTAATATGAAGCAGCCGTGGAACTACACCAAGACCACGACCACGCTCAAGGACGGTGAAACGGTGACCACCGTCGTGGACGAGCCGGATCCGACCAAGGGCGCCGAGAGCGTCGTCGCCACGGTCAGCACCAGCTACAACTCCAGCACGGCTCCCTGGTCGAGCCCGACCTACGGTTCCTGGAAGAACGGAACCGCGACCAAGGGAGCTTGCTCCAGCGTAGCGCCCTCCAACCTTCCCCCGACGGTCGTCAGCACGTCCACCTCCGTGGCCAAGTCGGGCAGCCGCACGGCAGGCACCACGGTGTCCAAGACGGATGCCGAGACCTCCGTGGTCAAGAGCGCGGTGACGAACAAGACCACCACCACCAACGTGACCGGCACCTCGAACTCGCTGGCGGACGTCGCCATGTACTACTACAAGACCGACCTGCGGACCTCGGACTTGGGCAACTGCACGGGCTCCAAGGGCATCGACGTCTGCGAGAACAACGTGAAGGTGACCGAGGGCAGCAAGGACGACGCCAAGCACCAGCACATGACCACCTACACGCTGAGCCTGGGCAACAGCGGCATGTTGGGCTACGAGCTGGACTACGAGACCAGCACCGCGGGCGACTTCTACAAGGTCAAGACCGGCGTGCGCAACTGGCCGAACCCGTTCTCCTCGGAAGCGGCCAAGATGGACGATCTGTGGCACGCCGCCGTCAACGGCCGGGGCCGCTACTTCAATGCCAAGGACCCCTCGGGCCTTGCGCTGAGCCTGGCCACGGCACTGAACTCCATCGCCTCGGTGACGGGTACTGCCGCTGCGGCTGCCACCAGTACCCTGCAGCCGGTGGCGGGTGACAACGGCGCCTATGTGTCGCAGTTCACCTCGCCGGCATGGACGGGTGACCTGCGCAAGTACACCTTCGACAAGAACGGCAAGGTCGAGGCCACCCGCTACGACGAGAAGTCCGGCACCTTCGTCGACAACGCCAAGTGGAGTGCGGCAGACCAGCTCACCGCATCCACGGTTCGCAAGATCAAGTTCTTCCGCAAGAGCGGTTCCTTGCCCACCACGGGCAGCCTGGTCAACTTCGACGCGGCCTCGATGACCGCCGATGAGCTGGCCCTGTTCGCCAAGGCCTGCGACAAGCCGTCGACGGACCGCCCTTCGCAGTGCGCCTCCGCGAGCGCGGATGAAATCACGGCGCTGAACGATCCCGCCACCATGGTGGCCTACCTGCGGGGCGTGGAGAAGCCGGGCTACCGCTCGCGCAGCCGGATCCTGGGTGACCTGGTGAACTCCTCGCCGGTGTTCGTCGGCCAGTCCAAGTACCAGTACACCGAGAACGGCTACCAGACCTGGGTGAAGTCCAAGGCCATTGCCGAGCGCAAGCGCATCCTGGTGGTGGGCGGCAACGACGGCATGCTGCATGCCTTCAGCGAGACGACTGGCGAGGAGCTGTGGGCCTATGTGCCGTCCAGCGTCATGTCCAAGATGTACATCCTGTCGGACAAGTCCTATGAGTCCAAGCACACCTACTTCGTGGACGGCTCGCCCATCGTGTCCGACATCTATGTGGACGACGCCTGGAAGACCATCCTGATCGGCGGCCTGGGTGCAGGTGGCCGCAGCTACTACGCCCTGGACGTGACGGACACCGAGAACCCCAAGCCCCTGTGGGAAATCAGCCCCGACACCATGCCCGCGGGCGAAGGCGACCGCCTGGGCCTGGCCTTCTCCAACCCGGTGGTCACCAAGCGTGCTGACGGCACGTGGATCGTGGCGCTGGCCAGCGGCTACAACAACCCCTCCGGCGGCGCTTACCTCTTCATCCTGAATGCCAAGACGGGCGAGCTGCTGCAGACCATTCCCACGGAAGTGGAAGGGGTCAACGTGGGCGAGGGCCTGGCCAAGGTCAATGCCTGGATCGACAGCCCGGAGGAAAACCTGGCGCTGCGCTTCTATGGCGGCGACATGCTCGGCAACCTGTGGCGCTTTGACATCGACGGTCTGCTGGAACCCAAGAAGAAGGCCCTGCGCCTGGCCGTCCTGAAGAACGGGGACGGACAGCTGCAGCCCATCACGACCCTGCCCAATCTGGCCGAGTTCGATGCCAACGGCGGCCGCCGGCGCGTGGTCTACGTGGGCACCGGGCGCTACCTGGGCAAGACGGACATCCCGACCGAGGCCACGCCAGCCCAGCAGCAAAGCATCTACGCCATTGCCGACGATCTGTCTGACAAGGGCTTGGATGATGTCCGGGGCGGCAAGCTGCTGGTCGAGCAGAAGATCGACACCAGCACGACGCCCTATACCGTGGGCAGCACCGAGACCATGGTCGACTGGTCCAAGAACAAGGGCTGGTTCGTGGATCTCAAGAGCAAGTCCGAGCGGGTCAATATCGACATGCTGATGGTGGCGAACACCCTGGTTGCGGTCGGCAACATCCCGGGTGCCGCCTCGACCTACTGCGAGGCACCTGAGGCCAACCAGGCCAGCTTGTACATGTTCAACATCATCACCGGTGGCGGCACCGTGCAGGGCCTGACCGAAATGCAGGCCGGTATCAGCGCCATCATGGATGAGTCCGGCAAGTACAAGACCGTGAAGACGGGCGTGAAGTCGGGTGTGAATCAGCCGCAGGAAGAAATCACGCCAATGACCGTCAGTTCGGGCGCCCCGCGCCGCAGTACCTGGCGTGAGCTTCATTGAGCGAGGTCGGGTCGGAGGGCGGCCGCCCCAAGCAGCTTGGGCGGCCGCAGCAGTCCTGCATCTGAGCGTGCTGCTGGGCCTTGGCCAGCGCTCGCTCACCCTGGGGGAAGGCGGTTCTGCGCATCAGCGTGAGCCGGCTTCCCTTTCTTTTCGTGTGCTGCAGCCGGCTACTGCCGGCACTGGGCCCGCCACCGCGCCAGCAAGCCTTGACACTGCGGTGACGGCGTCTTCCACGCAGACAGCCCCTCAGGTGGCAACGGTGGGGGCGTCTGCGGCGGTGTCCAGCGAGTCCGCTGAAATTCCTGTGGCGCAGCTGGCCGGCTTCAATCTGCAGGACTACCTGCCCCGCAGGGCGGTGGACGAGGGGCCGCGCGTCCAGGGGCAGGTGAACCTCCCCTGGCCCGAGGGCTTCCCCGGCCGCCAGATGCACAAGGGCCGATTCCGGGTCTACATCGATGAGCATGGGCGGGTCCGGCGCGTGGCGGTCGAGGCGCTGGAGATGGCCCCTCCGTTTGTCGAGCTCACCCAGCAGGCCTTTCTGCAGGCGCATTTCGAGCCGGGCAAGCTGGGCGGCATGCCGGTCAGGACCTGGATCCTGATCGAAGTCGTCTACGAGGACTCCGGCGTCGTCTTCACCCAGGTGCTGTCCGAACAGTGAAGTGCGGCAGAGTGGGCAGAAATGCCCGGCCGCCGCGAGCATTTCCGTGTTTCCCCTATGATGTGGCCTCTTTTGTCTGGGCAGGTGCCCAGCCGCCACTGGCCCATGCCTGCCCAAAGACTACAGACCACTGATCAAGTGACGCCCCTGATCGAGCTGCGCGACGTGAGCTGCGGCTATGCCGGGCGCGCCATCCTGCAGGGCGTGAACCTGCAACTCAAGCGCGGCGCCGTGCTGGCCCTGATCGGCACCTCGGGTGGCGGCAAGACCACGCTGCTGCGGGCCCTGAGCCGCCAGATCACGCCCATGGCCGGACAGGCCTTCTTCGACGGGCAGGACATGGCCGACCTGGACCAGGCAGGCCTGTTCGCCGTGCGCCGGCGCATGGGCATGCTGTTCCAGTTCGGCGCCCTCTTCACCGACCTCAGCGTGTTCGAGAATGTCGCCTTCCCCTTGCGCGAGCACACCCGCCTGCCCGAATCCATGATCCGGGACCTGGTGCTGATGAAGCTCAACGCCGTCGGCCTGCGCGGTGCCCGCGACCTGATGCCCAGCGAGATCTCCGGTGGCATGGCGCGTCGCGTGGCCCTGGCGCGGGCCATCGCCTTGGACCCCGACCTGGTGCTGTATGACGAACCCTTCGCGGGCCTGGATCCCATTTCGCTGGGGGTCACGGCCCGCCTGATTCGCGACCTCAACGACGCCCTGGGCCTGACCAGCGTGATCGTGTCGCACGACCTCCACGAGACTTTTGCCATCGCTGACCATGTGGCCATGGTGGCCAATGGCCGCGTGGTGGCCCAGGGCTCGCCGGAGGAGCTCCGTCACAGCCAGGATCCGCTCGTGCAGCAATTCGTCGGCGCCCAGCCGGACGGTCCGGTCCGCTTCCACCAGCCGGCCGTGCCCGTGCTGCAGGACTTCGGCCTCAGCGGGAGGTCGGCATGAATCGCCTTTCCCTGCACATCGGTTTCACGCTGCGCAGCAAGCTGGCCCAGGTCGGGCAGGCGGCCCGGCTATTCATGCAGCTGCTGGCCTGCAGCCCGCGCGCCCTGATGCGCTTCTCGCTGATCCGGGAACAGGTCTACTACCTGGGCAACCGATCCTTGTCCATCATCGGCGTCTCGGGCCTCTTCGTGGGCTTTGTGCTGGCCTTGCAGGGCTACTACACCTTGCAGCGCTACGGCTCTGCCGAGGCGGTGGGCCTGCTGGTGGCGCTCAGCCTGGTGCGCGAGCTGGGCCCGGTGGTGAGCGCCCTGCTGTTCGCCGGACGGGCCGGCACCTCGCTGACGGCCGAGATCGGCCTGATGAAGGCCGGCGAGCAGCTGACGGCCATGGAGATGATGGCGGTCGATCCCGTGACCCGCGTGCTCGCGCCGCGCTTCTGGGCGGGCTTCATCGCCATGCCCCTGCTGGCTGCGGTGTTCTCCGCCGTGGGCGTCATCGGGGGCTGGCTGGTGGGCGTGGTGCTGATCGGCATCGACGCCGGTGCCTTCTGGTCCCAGATGCAGGGCGGTGTCGACGTCTTTGCCGATGTGGGCAATGGCGTCATCAAGAGTCTGGTCTTCGGCCTGACGGTCAGCTTTGTGGCCCTGCTGCAAGGCTATGGCTGCAAGCCGACGCCGGAAGGGGTGTCTTACGCCACGACCCGCACGGTCGTGGTTTCATCGCTGGCTGTGCTTGCACTGGATTTCGTGCTGACGGCCATGATGTTCTCGATTTGATGGGAGAAGAGGATGCAAGCCTCTCGACATGATGTGTGGGTGGGTTCCTTCGTGCTGCTGGGCGCGGCGGCCCTGCTGTTCCTCGCGCTGAAGGCCGGCAATCTGCTGAGCCTCAACTTCGACGACACCTACACGGTGGTGGCCAAGTTCGACAACATCGGCGGCCTGAAGGCCCGTGCCGCGGTGAAGAGCGCCGGCGTGGTCGTGGGCCGTGTGGAGTCCATCAGCTTCGATGACAAGAGTTTCCAGGCTCGCGTGGTCCTCAAGCTCAACCAGGGGGTGGCCTTTCCCAAGGACAGCTCGGCCAAGATCCTGACGGCCGGCCTGCTGGGCGAGCAGTACATCGGCCTGGAGCCTGGCGCCGATGAAAAGAACCTGGTCGCCGGCGATGTGATCAAGCAGACGCAGTCCGCCGTGGTGCTGGAAAACCTGATCGGGCAGTTCCTCTACAACAAGGCCGCGGACAGCGGCAGCGGGGAGAAAAAGTGAGTTGGACCCAACGCGGCGCCGTGCTGGCGCTGAGCCTGAGCCTGGTGGCCTGCGCCTCGCTCAAGGGACCGGGCGCCCCGGGCCAGAAGCTGGACCCCTGGGAGAACTGGAACCGCAAGGTCTTCGCTTTCAACGAGGACCTGGACTCGCACGTGCTCAAGCCCGTGGCCACCGCCTACAGCGAGGTCGTGCCCAGCCCGGCCCGCACGGCGATCGACAACTTCTTCAGCAATGTGGGCGACGCCTGGTCGGCCATCAACCTGACGCTGCAGGGGCGCTTCAAGCTGGCCGCGCAGCAGGCCTTCCGCTTCGCGGTGAACTCGACGCTGGGCATCGGCGGCCTGATCGACCTGGCCGGCGAGGCCGGCGTGGAGCGCAACAGCCAGGACCTGGGGCAGACCTTTGGCCGCTGGGGCTTCGGCACCGGCGCCTACATCGTCTGGCCTCTGTTCGGTCCGTCCTCGGTGCGAGACTCTCTGGCCCTGCCCTGGGACCGCACGGCCAGCCCGGCCCTGTATTTCCAGGACGGCCGCAGCAAGGTCTCGATCTACCTGCTGCAGACGGTCAATGCCCGGTCCAACTTCCTGCGGGCCGGCGAGATGCTCGATGGCATCGCCCTGGACAAGTACACCTTCATCCGCGACGCCTACCTGCAGCGCCGGGGCAGCTTCGAGACGGACGACGAATTCGAGGTGATCACCCCGCCGCCTGCTGGCGAGGGCAAGCCCTGACCCTCCTGTGAACCGCCGGGCCTCCTGCCGCGTTGAGAGGTCCATGGTGACGGCCGCCGTCACCCGCTACTGAAAGGAAACCGAATGATTCTGTCGACCAAGCGAACCGCCCTGAAGGCCCTGTTGGCCGCCGCCTCCCTGGCACTGCTACCGATGGCCAGCCATGCCTTGGACGCCAGCACGCCTGACGGCCTGATCCGCCAGCTGTCTATCGAGACCATCGAGGCCGTGAAGTCCGACAAGGCCATCCAGGGTGGCGACGTCAGCAAGATCGTGACCCTGGTGGACACCAAGGTCATGCCGCATGTGAACTTCCAGCGCATGACCTCGTCTGCCGTGGGCCGCTTCTGGCGCCAGGCCAGCCCCGAGCAGCAGAAGCGCCTGCAGGAGGAGTTCAAGACCCTGCTGATGCGCACCTATGCCGGCGCCCTGGCCCAGGTCAAGGACCAGACCATCGCCCTGAAGCCGCTGCGCGCCAGTGCCGAGGACACCGAGGTCGTGGTCAAGACCGAGGTCCGCGGCAAGGGTGATCCCATCCAGCTGGACTACCGCCTGGAGAAGGCCGGCGCCGTCTGGAAGATCTATGACGTCAACGTGCTGGGCATCTGGCTGGCGGACCAGTACCGCAACAGCTTTGCCCAGGAAATCGGTGCCAATGGCATCGACGGCCTGATCAAGGCCCTGGCCGACAAGAACCAGAAGGCGGCCACCGGCGCCAAGAGCTGAGCGGGGTGAATGCTGCCATGCTCAAGCTGCCCGCCAGCATCCGGCTGCCCGAGCTGCCCCTGATCTGGGCCGAGCTCGACGCAGCCCTGCGCGCCGAGGCTGCGCAGGTGAACGCCGCGGCGGGCACCATGCTCAGGCTCAATGCGGTCGACCTCAGCGAATTCGATTCCGGCGTCCTGACGCTGCTGCTGAGCGCGGTGCGCCTGAGCGAGCAGCTGGGTCTGCAGCTGCAGATCCATGAAGTGCCGGCCAAGCTCCAGGAGCTGGCCCGGGTCTATGGCGTGGACGCCGCACTCTGGCCCGAGCTCGCTCCCCAGCTCTGAGCCTGGCTCGCATCATGGAAACGGCGCCCTCGGGCGCCGTTCGTCTTTGTGCGCAGGTGGGTGCGCGCGTCGGGCTCAGGCCGCGTAGCGCTTGCTGCGCAGATTGCGCTTGATCTCCTGCAGTACCGGCCGCAGCTGCTGGCCCAGGCGCAGGGCCACGCCGGTGGTGAGGATGTCCACGGCGGTGAGGTGCAGCAGGCGCGAGACCATGGGGCTGTAGCGGTCGTAGTCCTCCGGATGGTCCACTGCCAGCAGCACCTGCCCCGGGGCCTGGCCCAGCTGGGCGAGCGGCGAGCCGCTGGCGGTGATGATGATGGTGGTCGCCCCCTTCTTGCGGGCGATCTCCGCGGCGTCCAGCAGGTCGCGGCTGCGGCCGGAGTTGGAGATGATCACGGCGCAGTCGCCCGGGGCCAGCATGGTGGCGCTCATCAGCTGCACATGGCCATCGCTGCAGGCGATGGTGTGCACGCCCAGGCGGAAGAACTTGTGCTGGGCGTCCTGGGCCACGATGCCGGAGTTGCCCACGCCGTAGAACTCGATGCGCCGGCCCTGGCGGGCGGACTCGGTCAGGGCGGTGATGGCGCGCTCGAAGGCATGGCTGGCGGCGTCGTTGCGGTAGTGCAGCAGGGCGGCCACGGCGTTGTCGACCACCTTGACGATGAGATCGCCCGGCTTGTCGTCCTCGTCCACCGCGCGGTGCACGAAGGGCACGCCCTCGTTGACGCTGCCTGCCAGCTTGAGCTTGAAGTCGGCCAGGCCGTCATAGCCCACGCTGCGGCAGAAGCGCACCACCGTGGGCTTGCTGACATGCGAGCGGTCCGCGAGCTCGCTCACCGGCAGGTTGGCAAAGGACCGAGGGTCGGCGATCAGCAGCTTGGCCACCCGCTGCTCGGCCGGGGGCAGGGCGGGCAGGGCCGCCTTGACGCGTTCCAGGATGCTCATGCTCACTGCTCCTCGGCCCAGCTGAAGCCGTCACGGGCCACCAGGGCGCTGGCGGCGGGGGGGCCCCAGCTGCCGGCGGTGTAGGTGCGCGGGCCGTTGCTGTCTGCGGCCCAGGCATCCAGGATGGGCTCGACCCAGCGCCAGGCCTGCTCTTGCTCGTCGCTGCGCACGAAGAGGTTGAGCTTGCCGGCGATGGCGTCCAGCAGCAGGCGTTCGTACGCACCCACGCGGGCGCTGCCGAAGGCCTTGTCGAAGTCCAGGTCCAGCGAGACCGGCGCCAGCGACTCCCCGTGCGAATTGCCCTTGGCGGCCAGCAGCTGAAGCTCCAGGCCGTCCTCGGGTTGCAGCTTGATCACCAGGCGATTGGGCTGGTTGGCACCCGGGAAGATGGGGTGGGGCACCGGGCGGAAGTTGACGACGATCTGCGCGTCACGCGCCGCGAGGCGCTTGCCGGTACGCAGGTAGAAGGGCACGCCGGCCCAGCGCCAGTTCTGCACCTCGGTGCGCAGGGCCACGAAGGTCTCACAGGGGCTGTTCGCGGGGATCTTGGACTCGTCCAGATAGCCCACCACGGACTTGCCGTCCACGCTGCCGGCGCGGTACTGGCCGCGCACCACATCGCGGACCACGGATTCCGGCGTGAAGGGCTTGAGCGAGCGCAGCACCTTGAGCTTCTCGTCACGGATGGCGTCGGCGTCGTTCGTGGAGGGCGGCTCCATGGCGATCATGGTCAGCAGCTGCAGCGCATGGTTCTGGATCATGTCGCGCAGCGCGCCGGTGCCGTCGTAGAAGGGGCCGCGCGTGCCCACGCCCAGTGATTCGGCCAGGGTGATCTGGATGTTGGCGATGGCCTGGCGGTTCCACAGCGGCTCGAAGAGCGCGTTGCCGAAGCGCAGGGCCATGAGGTTCTGCACCGAGGGCTTGCCCAGGTAGTGGTCGATGCGGAAGGCCTGCGATTCGGTGAAGACCGAGCGCACTACGCGGTTGATGTGCTGGGCGCTGGCCAGGTCATGGCCCAGGGGCTTCTCCAGCACCACGCGCACCTGCGGGCCGTTCAGCCCCGCGGCGCCCAGCTGCTCGCAGATCTGGGTGAAGAGGTGGGGGCTGGTGGCCAGGTAGAAGACCACGGTGTCTGCGTTGCGCTCGCCCAGCCATTCCTTGAGCCTCGCGTAGTGCTCGGGCTGGGAGAGGTCCATGCGGCGGTAATGCACCAGGGCCGCGAAGCGCTCGAACTCCTCGTCGCTGGGGCGCTTGGCGCCCTCGACTTCCTGGAAGCGCTCCTTGAGCCAGTCGCGGTAGCGTTCGTCGGGCATCTCGTCGCGGGCCACGGCCAGGATGCGGCCGCCCTCGGGCAGCTTGCCGTGGCGGAAGGCCTGGAACAGAGCCGGCATCAGCTTGCGCCAGGTGAGATCGCCAGTGCCACCGAAGAAGACGAGATCGAATGCCATGCCAGGGTTCCGGTTGAGGCTCGAGCAGATGGTGCTGCTTGAACTCTTGATGTAACAAAGTTTCCTGATTTATGATGCACGAGTTTCGTAACCCGGTCAATCCGGACCGCCGTCCGCAGGCCTTGCCCTCTGGGAAAGCCTGGATCCTTGCGTCGCGCGCTTGTAACCCTGTTGGGGCCGCGGCGGGCCGGGGAGCGGTTCTAATAGCGGCCTGCACGAACTTCGGGGTTTCCCTATGCATCAGCTCGAACAACTCAAGGCCTTCACCACCGTCGTCGCCGATACCGGCAACTTCCTGCAACTGGCGCAGTTCACGCCGCGCGACGCCACGACCAATCCCTCGCTGATCCTGAAGGCCGTGCAGTCGCCCGACTACGCACCCCTGCTGAACGAGACCGTGGCCGCCCACAAGGGCAAGCCGCTGGACGAGATCGTGGACCAGGTGCTGGTGCGCTTCGGCCTGGAGATCCTGAAGGTCGTGCCGGGTCGCGTGTCGACCGAGGTCGACGCCCGCCTGAGCTTCGACACCGCCGCCACCATCGCCCGCGCCAAACGCCTGATCGGCCTGTACGAAGCCGCCGGCATCGGCCGCGAGCGCGTGCTGATCAAGATCGCGTCCACCTGGGAAGGCATCCAGGCGGCGCGCGCGCTGGAGCTCGAGGGCATCCGCTGCAACCTGACCCTGCTGTTCTCCTTCTGCCAGGCCGTGGCTTGCGGTGAAGCCGGCGTGCAGCTGATCTCGCCCTTCGTCGGTCGCATCTATGACTGGTACAAGAAGGCCGCCGGCAGCGCCTGGGACGAGGCCGCGCAGGCCGGCGCCAACGACCCCGGCGTCAAGTCGGTCAGCCAGATCTACACCTACTACAAAAAGCACGGCATCCGCACCGAGGTGATGGGTGCCAGCTTCCGCAACATCGGCCAGATCCAGGCCCTGGCGGGCTGCGACCTGCTGACCATCAGCCCGGACCTGCTGGCCCAGCTGCAGGCCAGCGAGGCGCCGCTGAACCGCGCCCTGGATGCCGCCGCGGCCGCCCGTGCCGAGGTGCCCAAGGTCTCTTACAACGAGGCGGCCTTCCGCTTCGCCCTCAACCAGGATGCCATGGCCACCGAGAAGCTGGCCGAGGGCATCCGCCTGTTTGCCGTCGATGCCGGCAAGCTGGACCAGATCATCGAAAGCCAACTCTGATGCAGCACCCGCGTTGCGACCAAAGCCCGGCCTGGGCCCTCTTGCAAGCACAGTACCAATCCAGCGGCGCCGCCTTCGACCTGCGCCAGGCCTTTGCCGAGGAGGGATCGCGCTTCGAGCGCTGGTCCTTCGAGGCTCCGGAGCTGTTCGTGGACCTGTCCAAGAACCGCATCGATGCGCCCACGCTGGCACTGCTGCTGCAACTGGCCCGGGACTGCGGGCTTGAATCGCAGCGCGAGGCGCTTTTCAAGGGCGAGCCCATCAACCACACCGAGGGCCGCGCCGTGCTGCACACGGCCCTGCGCGCGCCGGCGGGCGGTGCGCCCTACAGCGACGAGGTCCAGGGCTCGCTGGAGCGCATGCTGGCCTTCGCCGAGAGCGTGCGTGCGGATGCGGGCATCACGGACGTCGTGCACATCGGCATCGGCGGCTCGGACCTCGGGCCGGCCATGGTGGTGCAGGCGCTGCAGCCTTACACGGACGCGCATCGCCGCCTGCATTTCGTCTCCAATGTCGACGGGCATGACCTGGCCCCCGTGCTGCAGGGCCTGGACGCGCGCAGGACGCTGTTCGTGATCGCCTCCAAGACCTTCACGACCCAGGAGACCCTGGCCAATGCCGAGGCCGCCAAGGCCTGGTTCCTGGCGCAGGGGGGCACCGACATCGCCCGCCATTTCGTGGCCACCAGCAGCAACACCGCGGCGGCGCAGGCCTTCGGCATCCACACCAGCTTCGGCTTCTGGGACTGGGTGGGCGGGCGCTACTCGCTGTGGTCGGTGATCGGCCTGCCTATCGCCATCGCCATCGGCGCCGCGGCCTTCCGCGAGCTGCTCGCCGGTGCTCATGCCATGGATCGCCATTTCGCCGAGACGCCGCAGGAGCGCAATGTGCCGGTGCTGCTGGGGCTGCTGGACCTCTGGTACCGCAACTTCCACGGCTTCACGAGCCGCAGCGTGGCGCCCTACCACCAGGGCCTGCGCCGCCTGCCGGCCTACCTCCAGCAGCTGGAGATGGAGAGCAATGGCAAGGGCGTGGACCGCGAGGGTCAGGTCTTGCCCTATGGCACCAGCCCGGTCGTGTGGGGCGAGGCCGGCACCAATGGCCAGCACGCCTATTTCCAGATGCTGCACCAGGGCACGGATGTGATCCCGGTGGAGTTCATCGCCGTGAAGACCCCGCAGCATGGCGCCCATGTGCAGGGCGAGCTGGCCGAGCGCCTGCGGGACCAGCACCAGAAGCTGCTGGCCAACTGCCTGGCGCAGTCGCAGGCGCTGATGCAGGGCAAGACGGTGGAGCAGGCGCTGCATGAGAAGGCGCCCACGGCCTCCGCCGCCCTGGGCAGGCTGACCGTGGCCCGCCATCGCAGCTTCCCCGGCAATCGACCCAGCACCACCATCGTGCTGGAGCAGCTCACGCCGCGCAGCCTGGGGGCGCTGATCGCGCTCTACGAGCACCGCGTGTTCGTCAGCGGTGCGCTGTGGGGCATCAACAGTTTCGACCAGTGGGGCGTGGAGCTCGGCAAGGCCTTGTGCAGCAGCCTGCTGCCCCGCCTGGCCAGCGGCGATACGCAGGGCCTGGACGGCTCCACGGCCGGCCTGCTGACGAAGCTGAGAAGCGGAGGCTAGTGCCCATGCGTGTGGTCTTCGACTTCGGCGGTGTGCTGTTCCGCTGGCACCCGCCCAGCTTCCTGGCCCGTGTGTGGCCGCATCGCTGTCCTGACGAGGCCGCGGGGGCCGACGCGGCCCGCGAGTTCTTCACTCAGTACAGCGGCGACTGGGGCGCCTTCGACCAGGGGCTCATCGGCCCCGAGGCCGTGATCGAGCGCATCGCGGCGCGTACCGGCTGGCCGCAGGTCGAGGTGCGTGCCGTGGTGGACGCCGTACCGGACGAGCTGCAGGCCGTGCCGGGTACCGTGCGCCTCATCGAGGCCGCGCAGGCGGCCGGGCATCGAACGCATTACCTCTCCAACATGCCGGGCATCTACGCCGATTACCTGGAGCGGCACTATCCGCTGGACCGCTGGTTCGAGGGCGGGATCTTCTCCAGCCGCGTCAGGCAGTCCAAGCCGGGCGCCGAGATCTTTGCGTTGATGGAAGCGCAGCTGGGCGTGCCGCCACAGGACATCGTCTTCCTTGATGACCACCCGGCCAATATCGAGGCCGCGGCCGCACGCGGCTGGCAGGCCCTGCTGTTCACCACGCCGGAAGCGGCGGAGCAGACGCTGCGCGTGCGCGGCCTACTCGGCTGAAGCGGGCCTTCGGACCGCCGTCAGTGCGGCAGCGGCTCGTTGTCGTCGGTGGGCGGTGCGGCGGCCACGCGGAACGATTCGCTGGCCCAGGCACCGAGGTCCATCTCCCGACAGCGTTCGCCGCAGAAGGGCCGGTAGCGGTTGCTGGGCGCGAAGACGGCATCGCCACCGCAGTGGGGGCAGGGCACCAGGCGTTCGCCCTGGGCATTCTTCTTGGATGTGCTCATGGGACTCAGGCGCAAAGCGTCAGTTCAAAGCTGGCGTCCTGGTTGGACAGCTTGAGCCGGCCCTCCTCGTCTTGGCGCATCAGGCGGATGGCCACCATGAGGCGGTGGCCGCTGATCTCGGGGATCAGCCCCAGGCTGGGGTCGATGCGCATGCGCAGCAGCTGGTAACTGCGGCCCTGGGGCAGGCTCTGCTGGTACTGGCCGGCCTGGGCCGCGACCTTGTGCGGCGCGCCGGAGTCGCGCAGCAGGCCCAGCAGCACCTGCAGGGCCTCGGCCAGCGGCATCAGGGACTGGGTCCACTGCATCAGGTCATTGCGGCGGCGCACCGGCAGGAACTGCTGCCAGGTGTAGTAGGCCGGCAGGTCGAACTCGCAGGTGCCGCCGGGAATGCTGATGCGGCTGCGGATGCTCATCAGCCATTCGTTGCTGGTGAGCGCATGGCCCGCCTTGCCGGACAGGGCGTTGAGCTTGTTGAAGGCCGCATCGATGCGCTGGATGACGTTGTCCAGAGCTGCCTCGGAGATGGCCGGATTGCCGCGGTAGCTGTTGAACTGCGCCTTGTGGCGCTCCAGCTCCTTGAGCAGGTCGGACTTGAGATCGGCCCGCGAGGCCACGTCCATGATCTCGAAGAGGGTGACCAGGGCGAAGTGGTGGTCCAGGGACGTCTCGCGGGCGATCAGCTGGCCCAGCCGATCGAACAGGTGCTCCAGCCGCAGCATTGTTCGAATGCTTTCGTTGAACGGGTACTCGTACAAGACCAAGGCGGACATCCCAGGGCAATTGGCGTTGTGGGCGCGCAGGCCGGCTCAGTGGCCGGCAGGCGGATGGCGGATTGTTTCACAGCCGGCCGTCCTCCCTGAAGCCCGCTGCACCGAAATGGCGGGCATGGGGACGGGGCGGTGGCCCATCAGGCCTGCCAGTGTGCGGCAAGCTGCCGGACTTCCAGGGCCAGCGCGGCCAGGTCCAGGCCTTCGTTGCAGATCACCGCATCGGCTGCCGCGCGGCGCTGCTCGCGCGTGGCCTGCTGCGCGAGCACGGCCAGCACGGCCTCGCGCGTCCAGCCATTGCGGGCCATCACGCGCAGCACCTGCGTCTCGGGTGCGCAGTCCACCACCAGCACCCGGTCCACGCGCTGGCGCCACCGGCCGGATTCCACCAGCAGGGGCACATCGAAGACGATCCAGGGGCTCCCTGCCGCCGCGAGCTCCTGGCGGCGGGTCTCCTCGCCGATCATGGGGTGCAGGACGCCTTCCAGCCGCTTGCGGGCCTCCGGATCGCGGAAGGCCAGCTCGCGCATGAAGCTGCGGTCCAGGGCGCCGTCGCCGGCCTGTGCCTGGGGTCCGAAGGCTGCCACGAGCGCGGGCATCGCCGCCCCGCCGGGTGCCGTCAGGCGGCGCGAGATGGCGTCGGTGTCGATCAGGGCAGCCCCGAGCTCGGCCAGGCAGCGCGCCACCGTGCTCTTGCCGCTGCCGATGCCGCCCGTCAGTCCGATGCGCATGCGCTGATCCCGCGGCGTTCGTTCAATACCCGCCCAGCCACCAGGTCATCAGCCGTGCCGGGCCGATCAGCAGCACAGCCAGCCCGCCTCCAGCGAGGAAGGGCCCGAAGGGCACATAGCGGCCCTCGCGCAGGCTGCTGGTGAGCTTCATGGCGATGCCCACGATGGCGCCGATCACCGAGGCGCTCAGCACGATGGGTAGCACCATCTGCCAGCCCAGCCAGGCGCCCAGCGCGGCCAGCAGCTTGAAGTCACCGTAGCCCATGCCTTCCTTGCCGGTCAGGAGCTTGAACAGCCAGTACACCGACCAGAGGCTCAGATAGCCCGTCAGTGCCCCGATCAGGGCCTGGTCCAGGGGCAGGGTCCAGCCCAGCAGGGCGGCCCACAGGCCGGCCCATAGCAGGGGCTGGTTGATGCTGTCAGGCAGCAGGGTGGTGTCCCAGTCGATGGCCGCCAGGGCGATCAGCGCCGCCGCGAAGCCGCACCACAGCAGGGCCTGGGCCTGCGGGCCGAAGCGCCAGGCGATGAGGGCGAACAGGGTGCCGGTCAGGGCCTCGAGGAGGGGGTAGCGGAAGGAGATCGGCGTCTTGCAGGACGCGCAGCGCCCCCCCAGGCGCAGCCAGCCCAGCAGGGGCAGGTTCTCGTGCCAGGCCAGCTGGTGGCCGCACTTGGGACAGCGCGAGCGGGGGCGGGACAGGCTGAACGGCGCTTGCTTCTCCACGGCCTCGCCCAGCCGGCGGATCTGCTCGGCCAGCGGGCCGGACTCGGCCGCCGGCAGGCCGGCGCTTCGTTCCAGCACCTGGGCGTCACCGAGGTGGGCCGAGGCGTCCAGGGTCCAGTCACGTTCCATGATGCGCGGCAGGCGCAGCACCACCACGTTCAGAAAGCTGCCAATGCACAGGCCCAGCAGGCCCAGGGCCCAGGGACTGAGCAGGTGCTGCCAGTCCGGCGAGATCACGAGAGGCATGCGTCAGACCACCTGACCCAGCTTGAAGATGGGCAGGTACATGGCGACCACGATGCCGCCGATCATGCCGCCCAGCAGGACGATGATGAAGGGCTCCATCAGGCTGGACAGCGCCTTCACGGCTTCATCCACTTCCTCTTCGTAGAACTCGGCGGCCTTGGCCAGCATGTGATCCAGGGAGCCGGACTCTTCGCCGATGCCGGCCATCTGCAGCACCATCACGGGGAACAGGCCGGTGGACTGCATGGACGCGGTGAGCGCGGAACCCGTGGAGACATCGCGCTGGATCTTCTCGGTGGCCTCGGTGAACACGGCATTGCCGGAGGCGCCGCCGACGGAGTCCAGCGCTTCCACCAGAGGAACGCCCGCGGCAAACATGGTGGCCAGGGTGCGCGTCCAGCGGGCGAGGGCCGACTTGAAGAGCAGGTCGCCGAACACCGGGATCTTCAGCAGCAGGCGGTCCATGGTCTTCTGCATCTTCTCGGAGCGCTTCCAGCTCTGGAAGAAGAAGTAGAGCCCGCCACCGATGGAGCCGAAGACCAGCCACCAGTAGGACACGAAGAACTCGGACAGCGCGATGACGAACAGCGTCGGTGCCGGCAGGTCGGCGCCGAAGGACGTGAACACGCTCTTGAAGGAGGGCACCACGAAGATCATGATCACGGCCAGCACCACGAAGGCCACGACCATCACGGCGATCGGGTAGGTCAGTGCCGACTTGATCTTCTGCTTGATGGCCACGGTCTTTTCCTGGTACATGGCCAGGCGGTCCAGCAGCTGCTCAAGGATACCGCCGGCTTCGCCGGCCTCCACCAGGTTGCAGTACAGGGCGTCGAAGTAGATCGGGTGCTTGCGGAAGGCCGAGGACAGGCTGGTACCGGTCTCGACATCCTGGCGGATGTCGTTGAGCAGCTTGGTCAGGCGTGGATTGGTGGCGCCGCGGCCGACGATGTCGAAGGCCTGCAGCAGCGGCACGCCCGCCCGCATCATGGTGGCCAGCTGGCGGGTGAAAACGGCGATGTCCTTCTGCTTGATGGACTTGCCGCCGCTGGCCCGGCGCTTCTTGACCTTGCTGACCAGGATGCCCTGGCGGCGCAGCGAGGCGCTCACCATGGCCTCGCCGCCGGCGCGCATCTCGCCGCGCACGACCTTGCCATTGCGGTCCTTGCCTTCCCACTCGAAGACCTGCTCGTTCACCCCCTTGGTGGTGGTGGGGCTCGCGCTTGTCGCCATATTCACTCCCGGGCGTCAGAGGCCCTGTTGTCGTTGCCGCCGCTGCGGGCAGCGGTACTGCTGTCGGTGTTGGGCTGGGTGGCTATTCGTTGGTGGCCGCCAGGACTTCTTCCAGCGTGGTCACTCCGGCCCGGACCTTGACCAGCCCGGACTGGCGCAGGTCCCGCACGCCTTCCTTGCGGGCCTGGTCGGCGATGTCCATGGCGGTGCCCTGGCTGAGGATGATGCGCTGGATGGCCTCTGTGATGGGCATGACCTGGTACAGGCCCACCCGCCCTTTGTAGCCGTTGTTGCAGGCCGAACAGCCCACGGCGCGGTAGGGGCGCCAGGAACCGTCCAGGTCATCTTCCTTGAAGCCAGCGCGCAGCAGGGCTTCACGGGGATAGTCAGCCTGCGCCTTGCAGTTTTCGCACAAACGGCGGGCCAGGCGCTGTGCCGTGATCAGCAGCACGGAGGATGCAATGTTGAAGGGCGCCACGCCCATGTTCATCAGGCGCGTCAGCGTCGTGGGGCCGTCATTGGTGTGCAGGGTGGACATCACCATGTGGCCGGTCTGGGCGGCCTTGATGGCGATATCGGCGGTCTCCAGGTCCCGGATCTCGCCCACCATGATCACGTCGGGATCCTGGCGCAGAAAGGACTTCAGGGCCGCGGAGAAGGTGAGGCCAGCCTTGTCGTTGACGTTGACCTGGTTGATGCCGGGCAGGTTGATTTCGGCGGGGTCCTCGACCGTGGAGATGTTGACCCCGGGCTGGTTCAGGATGTTCAGGCAGGTGTACAGCGACACCGTCTTGCCCGAACCCGTGGGGCCGGTGACGAGGATCATGCCGTAGGGCCTGTTGATGCAGGCCATCAGGCGGTCCTTCTCGGCCTTTTCATAACCGAGGGCATCGATGCCCAACTTGGCGGAAGACGAATCCAGGATACGGATCACGATCTTCTCGCCGAAGAGCGTGGGCAGCGTCGAGACCCGGAAGTCGATGGACTTGGAGCCGAACTTCAGCTTCATCCGGCCGTCCTGCGGCACGCGGCGTTCGGCGATGTCCATGCGCGAGATCACCTTGATGCGCGAGGCCAGCTTGTCCTTGATGGCCACCGGTGGCTGCGTGATCTCGCGCAGCTCGCCGTCAACGCGGAAACGGACGCGGTAGTTGTACTCGTAGGGCTCGAAGTGAAGATCGGAGGCGCGCATGTTGATCGCGTCCACCAGCATCTTCTGCAGGAAGCGCACGACGGGCGCGTCCTCGACGTCGGCGATCTCGGGCGTCTCTTCCTGCGGGGCGGCGTCTTCCTCGGCGATGTCGAAGTCGAAATCGCCACCAGCGATGGACTCCAGGGCCTCGACCGTATTGGTGGTCGCACCCTGCAGCATCTTCTGCAGCTTGTCATGCTCGACGATCACCCATTCCGGCGAGAGCTGCGTGGCGAACTTGATGCGCTCGACGACTTCCGGTTCGGTCGGGTCGGCGCCGCCGATGAAGAGCCGGTTGCCGCGGCGGCCCAGGGCGATCACCTGGTACTGGCTGGCCAGCTTGCTGTCGATGATGTTGTGCGGGAGCCGCTGCGCATCGAGGGCGCTGAGGTCCAGCAGGGGCACGGCCAGCGCGCTGGACAGCGTGTGCGCCAACTCGCTGGGCGAGATCAGGTTGGCACCAATGAGCGCGTTGACGAAGCTGATCTTCTTCTCGCGCGACTGGCGTACGAGGTCCTCGGCCTGCTTGGCGGGCAGCTTGCCGGCGTGCACGAGCACGCGCGCAACCCCGGACAGCATGGATGATGGATCGACCAGCGGTGATTCGGCTTGCATGACGAGCGGTGAGCTTCCCAACGAATATCAGCGTAGGCCTTTTTGAGCGATTGCGTGCATGGGCACGCAGGCGCAAAGACTGCAACTGGCACTGTAAACCGAGCCCGGACCCTCTGCGGCACTGGAAAGCCCGGGAATTCCTCGCAATCACACCACATTGGCCGGAGATTTGCGACCAGTTGTGTCTCGTGAGTCCAAACGAAAACGGCGCCCGAAGGCGCCGTTTGATGTCGTTGGCTGATTGTGCTGAGCTTGCTGCCCGGTGAGCCTTGTGGCCCGATCCGGAAACAGCGGGGCTCAAGCCCCATCAAGTCAAAAATTCTGGTCGGGGTGAGAGGATTCGAACCTCCGGCCTCTACGTCCCGAACGTAGCGCTCTACCAGGCTAAGCTACACCCCGATGTTCTGTCATGTCTGGCTGGCTAGGTCTCGCTTTTCAGTTTGACCTGTTCACCGACAGAAACGCGAATTCTAGCAGAGCTTCCTGCCACTTGTTAAGGGGTAGCAGAGAAAGTTTTTCGCGGGCATGTTCTGCCTCCTGTCGTGCGGCCTCGCGGGTGGCCTCCAGGGCGCCCGTGCTGCGCACGATCTCGATGATGTCCGGCAGGCGCTCGACCTCGCCGTGCTGGATGGCGTGGCGGATCAGCTCCCGCTGTGCGGCGCTGCCGCGCTCCATGGCGACCAGCAGGGGTAGGGTCGGCTTGCCTTCTCGCAGGTCGTCGCCCACGTTCTTGCCGAGGGACTGGGTGTCGCCCTCGTAGTCCAGGACGTCGTCGATCAGCTGGAAGGCCGTGCCCAGGGCTCGCCCGTAGGCGGCGCAGGCGTCCTCGATCTCAGGCGTGGCGTCCGCCAGCACGGCGCCGAGGCGGGCACTGGCCTCGAAGAGCTTGGCAGTCTTGTAGCGGATGACGCGCAGGTAGTCCTCGACGGAGATGTCGGGGTCGTGCATGTTCATCAGCTGCAGGACTTCGCCCTCGGCAATGATGTTGGTGGCTTCGGCCAGCACGTCCAGCACGCGCATCCGGTTGGTCGAGACCATCATCTGGAAGGCGCGCGAATAGAGGAAATCGCCTACCAGCACGCTGGCTGCGTTGCCGAAGAGGGCGTTGGCGGTCTGCTTGCCCCGGCGTAGCGAGGATTCATCGACGACGTCGTCATGCAGCAGGGTGGCGGTATGGATGAACTCCACCACGGCGGCCAGCTCGAAGCGCTCGGGTCCCTGGAAGCCCAAGGCGTTCGCGAACAGCAGCACAAGCTTGGGTCGCATGCGCTTGCCGCCTGCATGGACGATGTAGCCGGCGATCTGGTTGACGAGGGCGACGTCGGAGGTCAGGCGACGGGCGATGACGGCATCCACCTCGCGCATGTCCGCGTCCAGCGCGGCAAGAACCTCTCGAAGGGGGGACGAGGCAGACAGGGCGTGCACTCTGGGCTCACTTTCGGGCGAAGCTGGGATTATAGGAAGCACAGAGGGGGTGTCGGGCTTGAGTCGCGCCGGTCCTGCTGCCGTCGGGAGCTTCCCACGGCAAGTTGGGGCCACTTGAGTAGGGGTAAGCGATCATGTTATAGTCGCCGGCTCTGCGCGCATTGCGTGCGGAGGATTAGGCCTGCGGGCCTGGTGCTGCGAGCTGCTCTTGATGAGTGCCTGGTGGCGTCGGCGGCAGGTGGTTTCATTGAAAGGGCTGATATGTACGCGGTCATAAAAACCGGTGGCAAGCAATACAAGGTTGCTGCTGGCGAAAAGATCAAGGTAGAACAGATTGCTGCGGAAGTTGGCCAAGAGATCGTGATCGATCAAGTTCTCGCCGTGGGTAACGGCGCCGAACTGAAGATCGGCACTCCCTTGGTTGCTGGCGCGAGCGTCAAGGCCACTGTCGTGGCCCAGGGCAAGCACGACAAGGTGCGCATCTTCAAGCTGCGTCGTCGCAAGCACTACAAGAAGAGCCAAGGCCATCGCCAGACCTACACCGAGCTGGAAATCAGCGCGGTTAACGGCTGATCCCTCGCTCTCGCAACAGTTCAAGGAGTAATCCATGGCACAGAAAAAGGGCGGCGGCTCGACCCGAAACGGCCGCGATTCCAAACCGAAGATGCTGGGCGTGAAGGTGTACGGCGGCCAGGCCATCTCGGCTGGCTCCATCATCGTGCGTCAGCGCGGTACCAAGTTCCACGCCGGCACCAATGTCGGCATGGGCAAGGACCACACCCTGTTCGCTCTGGTGGACGGCACCGTGTCCTTCACCACCAAGGGCGAAGCCAATCGCTCGACCGTGGTTGTGACGCCGGTCTGAGTCTTCTGACCGGACCGAATAAACGATGCGCTGGCAGCAGCCGGCCATATCGTTCACACTGAGCGTTCAGACTGAGCCCCGGCATGCCCGGGGCTTTGTTTTTTCGGCTGCAACCCAGGTGAGACCCCTTCAGCGGGCCTGCCTTACCATGGCTCCTTCCGCGAGCCCGAGAAGCAAGACATGAAGTTCGTAGACGAAGCCACCATCGACGTAGTGGCCGGCAACGGTGGTGCCGGCTGTGCCAGCTTTCGCCGCGAAAAATTCATTCCCTTCGGCGGCCCGGACGGCGGCGATGGCGGTCGTGGCGGCAGCGTGTTTGCTGTCGGCGACCTCAACCTGAATACCCTGATCGACTACCGCTATGCGCGCCGCCATGAGGCCCGCAATGGCGAGGCCGGGCGTGGTTCCGACCAGTACGGTGCGGCGGCCGACGACATCGTGCTGCGCATGCCCGTGGGCACCATCATCACTGACGTCGAGACGGGTGCCGTCATTGCCGAGCTGCTGGAGCCCGGCGAGAAGATCATGATCGCCAAGGGGGGTGACGGCGGCTTTGGCAACCTGCACTTCAAGAGCAGCACCAACCGTGCTCCTCGTCAAAAGACGCCCGGCTGGCCCGGCGAGGCCAAGAAGCTGAAGCTCGAACTGCGCGTGCTGGCGGACGTCGGCCTGCTGGGCCAGCCCAATGCAGGCAAGTCCACGCTGATCACGGCGGTCTCCAATGCCCGCCCCAAGATTGCCGACTATCCCTTCACGACCCTGCACCCGAACCTGGGCGTCGTGCGCGTGGCGCCCGAGAAGAGTTTCGTCGTGGCCGACATCCCCGGTCTGATCGAAGGTGCCGCCGAAGGTGCGGGGCTGGGCCATCAGTTCCTGCGCCATCTGCAGCGCACCCGCCTGCTGCTGCACGTGGTGGACCTGGCCCCCTTCGATCCAGAAGTCGATCCCGTGGCCGAGGCCAAGGCCATCGTCGCCGAGCTGAAGAAGTACGACGCCTCGCTGTATGAGAAGCCGCGCTGGCTGGTGCTCAACAAGCTGGACATGGTGCCGGCGGAAGAGCGGGCCAAGCGCGTCAAGGACTTCATCAAGCGCTACAAGTGGAAGGGCCCGGTCTTCGAGATCTCGGCGCTGACCCGCGAAGGCTGCCAGCCGCTGATCCACGCGATCTACGACCACGTGGCCGCCGAGCAGAAGCACCATGTGGAGCCCGATGTGCGCTTCACGTCGGAAGAGGGTGAGGGCGGCGAGGCGAGCAAGTCATGAATGCCGTGCTGCGGGACGCGCGACGCATCGTCGTCAAGGTAGGCTCCAGCCTCGTGACCAACGAAGGCCGGGGCGTGGACGCCGAAGCCATCGGCAACTGGTGCCGCCAGCTGGCCGCGCTGACCCAGCAGGGGCGCGAGGTGGTGATGGTGTCCAGCGGCGCCATCGCCGAAGGCATGAAGCGCCTGGGCTGGGCTTCGCGGCCCAAGGAAGTGCACGAGCTGCAAGCCGCTGCCGCCGTGGGCCAGATGGGTCTGGCTCAGATGTACGAGAGCAAGCTGCGGGAGCAGGGCCTGGGCAGTGCGCAGGTCTTGCTGACGCATGCCGACCTGGCCGACCGCGAGCGCTACCTCAACGCGCGCTCCACGCTGCTGACCCTGCTCCAGCACCGCGTGCTGCCGGTCATCAACGAGAACGACACCGTCGTCAACGACGAGATCAAGTTCGGTGACAACGACACCCTGGGTGCCCTGGTCGCCAATCTGGTGGAAGCCGATGCGCTGGTCATCCTGACCGACCAGAAGGGCCTGTACTCGGCTGACCCGCGCAAGGATCCGGACGCACGCTTCATCGACGAAGCCATCGCCGGCACGCCGGAGCTGGAGGCCATGGCGGGCGGTGCGGGATCCAGTATCGGTCGAGGCGGCATGATCACCAAGATCCTGGCCGCCAAGCGCGCAGCGGGCAGCGGTGCCAGCACCGTCATCGCCTGGGGGCGCGAGCCTGATGTGCTGCTGCGCCTGGCCGCGGGCGAGTCCATCGGCACGGCTCTGCTGGCCAGCACGGCGAAGCAGGCGGCGCGCAAGCAGTGGATGCTGGATCATCTGCAGATGCGGGGTGCCGTCATCGTGGATGCCGGTGCGGCGCTGAAGCTGCGCGAGGAAGGGAAGAGCCTGCTGCCCATCGGGGTCCGCGAGGTGCAGGGCGAGTTCCATCGCGGCGACGTGATCGCGGTGCGTGATCCGGCCGGCGCGGAGCTGGGCCGCGGGCTGTCCAACTATTCCAGCGCTGAGGCCAGGCTGATTGCCCGCAAGCCCTCCTTCGAGATCGGGGCGGTGCTGGGTTATGCGGCCGAGCCGGAGCTGATCCACCGCGACAACCTCGTGCTGCGCTGAAGCGCTGCGCGATGACGCCACAAGACAAAGGCCCGCTTGGCGGGCCTTTGTCATTGGCGAGCATTCAGTGCTCTGCGGCGTCCTTGCCAGGGTCCTGCGGCACTTCCGTGGCGCTGTCGTCGTTGGCGGATGGGCCGCGTCCCGGCCCGTGGTCGTGACGGTGCTGCTGCGGCCGCATGCCGGCGCGCAGGTAGCGGTTGTGGTGGCTGGTCCGGGGCAGGAAGCGTGCGAGCTCCGTGAGGGCCATCTGGTAGACGCCGCGCTTGAACTCGATCACGGCCTCCAGCGGCACCCAATAGTCGTTCCAGCGCCAGGCGTCGAACTCGGGGTGGTCGGTGGCGCGCAGGTTCATGTCGCTGTCGCGGCCCATCAGCTGCAGCAGGAACCAGATCTGTTTCTGGCCCCGGTAATGGCCACGGGCGTCGCGGCGTATGTAGTGCTCGGGCACCTCATAGCGCAACCAGTCGCGTGTGCGCGCGATGATGCGCACATGCTCTGACCTCAAGCCCACTTCTTCGTGGAGCTCTCTGAACATCGCCTGCTCGGGCGTTTCGCCATGCTTGATGCCCCCTTGCGGGAACTGCCAGGAGTGCGTGCGAATGCGCTTGCCCCAGAACACTTCGTTCCGGTGGTTGAGCAGGATGATGCCGACGTTGGGCCTGAAGCCTTCACGGTCGAGCATAATCAACCTCAAATCTTTAGTTGGATTGATTATTGCATCGGGCCTCGCCCCTTGCATGATCCTCGCTAACCCCAAGCCCAGGCGCGCCAGCCGGGCGCCCGCTGTCAGGTGGGTGCCAGGAAGGCGCGCTGCCGGTTCTTACTCCGCTGTCTCCGCGATGAAAGCCTCTCAGTTCTTCGTCTCCACGCTCAAGGAAGCCCCCGCCGACGCCGAAGTCGTCAGTCACAAGCTCATGATGCGAGCCGGCATGATCAAGCGCCTGGGCGCCGGCATCTACAACTACATGCCCATGGGTCTGCGTGTGATCCGCAAGGTGGAAGGCATCATCCGCGAGGAGATGAACCGCGCCGGTGCCGTGGAGCTGCTGATGCCGGTGGTGCAGCCCGCCGAGCTGTGGCAGGAGACGGGCCGCTTCGACAAGATGGGCCCCGAGTTGCTGCGCGTGAAGGACCGCCATGGCCGCGACTTCATCATCCAGCCCACCAGCGAAGAGGTGGTGACGGACATCGCCCGTCAGGAACTGCGCTCCTACAAGCAACTGCCCAAGAACCTGTACCACATCCAGACCAAGTTCCGTGACGAGCGCCGCCCCCGCTTCGGCGTGATGCGTGGCCGCGAGTTCACCATGAAGGACGCCTACTCCTTCGACCGTGACGTGGAAGCCGCCGGCCGCAGCTACGAGAACATGTTCCAGGCCTACTGCAAGATCTTCGATCGCCTGGGCCTGGAGTACCGTGCCGTGGCCGCCGATACCGGTGCCATCGGCGGTGACCGTTCGCATGAGTTCCAGGTGATCGCGGAGACCGGCGAGGACGCCATCGTCTACTGCCCCGACAGCGACTACGCCGCCAACATCGAGCTGGCAGAGGCCCTGCCCCTGCTCGCCAGCCGTGCCGCCGCGGCCCAGGCCCTGACCAAGACGCCCACGCCGGGCAAGAGCACCTGCGAGGACGTGGCCGCGCTGCTGAGCCTGCCCCTGTCGCAGACCGTCAAGTCCCTGGTGCTGGCCACCGACGAACTCAACGAGCACGGCGAAGTGGTCAAGACCCAGGTCTGGCTGCTGCTGGTGCGTGGCGATCACGAGCTCAACGAGGTCAAGGCCGGCAAGGTCGAGGGCTTGAAGGGTGGTTTCCGTTTCGCGACCGTCGGTGAGATCGAGGCGCACTTCGGCTGCAAGCCCGGCTACCTCGGCCCCATCGGCATGAAGCAGCCGGTGAAGGTCATCGCCGACCGCACGGTTGCGCAGATGGCTGATTTCGTCTGCGGTGCCAACGAGGCCGACTTCCACTTCACCGGCGCCAACTGGGGCCGTGACCTGCCCGAGCCCGACGTGGTCGCCGACATCCGCAACGTCGTTGCCGGCGATCCCTCGCCCGACGGCAAGGGCCAACTGGCCATCCAGCGCGGCATCGAAGTGGGTCATGTGTTCTACCTGGGCACCAAGTATTCGGCGGCCATGAACGCCACCTTCCTCGATGAGACCGGCAAGCCCAAGCCCTTCGAGATGGGCTGCTACGGCATCGGCGTGACCCGCATCCTGGGCGCCGCCATCGAGCAGAACCATGACGATCGCGGCATCATCTGGCCCGATTCCATCGCTCCCTTCACCGTGGCGATCTGCCCCATCGGCATGGACCGCAGCGAGGAAGTCAAGGCTGCCGCCCAGCAGTTGTACGAGCAGCTCCAGGCCCTGGGCGTGGACGTGCTGCTGGATGACCGTGGCGAGCGTCCCGGTGCCATGTTTGCGGACTGGGAGCTGATCGGCGTGCCGCACCGCGTGGTGCTGTCGGACCGCGGCCTCAAGGAAGGCCAGGTCGAGTACCAGGGGCGCCGTGATGCCGAGGCGACCAAGCTGGCCCTGGCCGAGGTGGTGGCGCATCTGCAGGCCCGCCTGAAGGCCTGAGGCGCCGATGCAGCCAGCATCCCGCGCCCGGCGCGGCCTTCTCGCTGCATCGCTGCTGAGCTTCCTGCCCGTGGGCCGGGCCTGGGCGGGTGCCCAGGTCGAGGAGCCCCTGGCGGATTCGGTGCGTTCGGCGCTGTCGGCCTCGATCCGCAACAGCGCGCCGCCGCGGCCCCGCTTCGAGAAGATCGAGGACCGCCTGGCCTATCTGCGCTGGCTGGGCACCATGAGCGATCGACTGCGGCCGCGCAAGACCGAATCGCAGACCCGCATCGAATTCCTTGAGACCCTCTGGTACGAGGCCACGCGTGCCGGCCTGGATCCCAGCCTCGTCCTGGGCCTGGTCGAGGTGGAGAGCGGCTTCCGCAAGTACGCGATCAGCGTCGTCGGTGCCCGCGGCTACATGCAGGTGATGCCTTTCTGGGCCCGCCTGATCGGGGATGGCCAGGCTTCGCGCCTTTTCCACATGCAGACCAATCTGCGCTTCGGCTGCGTGATCATGCGCCACTACCTCGACCGGGAGGACGGCAATCTCTTCATGGCCCTGGGCCGCTACAACGGCAGTCGCGGGCGGCCGGAGTATCCCAATGCCGTGCTGGGCGCACGGCGCAAATGGCTGATGCCGGGCGAACGCTGAGACGGGCGGCGGCCCTGTCTCAGCGCGCCTCGCGCAAGCCCTGCCAGCGCTGGGGCTGGGCGCCGGCAATGCCGCAGAGGTCCAGCACCCGCTCCACGCCTTCGCTCACCAGCTCGTCCACGCTCTGCGGCTTCAGGTAGAAGGCCGGCAGGGGCGGGAAGATGATGCCGCCCATTTCCGTGACGGCCGTCATATTGCGCAGGTGCGCCAGGTTGAAGGGCGTCTCACGCACCATCAGCAGCAGGCGGCGGCGTTCCTTGAGCGTGACGTCGGCTGCCCGGGTGAGGAGGTTGTCGCCAAAGCCATGCGCAATGGCGGCCAGGCTCTTCATGGAGCAAGGCGCCACCACCATGGCCGTGGCCCCGAAGCTGCCGCTGGCCACGCAGGCGCCGATGTCGCCCGGCGCATGAGCCTGGGTGGCCTCCGCCTCCAGGGCATCGCGGTCCAGGCCCAGCTCATGGTGCACATTGAGCAGGCCGGCGGGCGTGGCGATCAGGTGGGTGTGCACCCCCAGCTCCCGGCATCGGCGCAACAGCTGCAGGCCATAGGCAGCGCCGCTGGCACCGCTGATGCCCACGATCAGGCGCTGCGGCGATGCGGGCGTGGCGCTCACTGGCCGCCCAGCGCCTGCTGCAGCTCGCCGCTCTCGTACATCTCCATCATGATGTCCGAGCCGCCGACGAACTCACCGCCGATGTAGAGCTGCGGAATGGTCGGCCAGTTGGCGTACTCCTTGATGCCCTGGCGCACTTCCTCGTCTTCCAGCACATTGAAGGTCTTGAGGTCCGTCACGCCGCAGGCCTTGAGGATCTGCACGGCGCGGCCGGAGAAGCCGCACATAGGGAACTGGGCATTGCCCTTCATGAAGAGCACCACCCGGTTGTTCTTGACCAGGTCGTCAATGCGTTGCTGAACGTCGCTCATGGCTTGATTCCTTGATGAAAAGCTGTGGCCGAAACTGCCTGGGGCGCTGCCCTCCGGCCTTGGCGTGATTATCGGGCACAGTGCATGCCCGGCGCCGCGCAAGGGCGTCTTGCGCCCGGCTTCGCCCCGGGAAGGGCCACTTTCTGACGCCGCTTGCTGATGCAGCTCAGGACTTCAGTAGCTGTAGCTGAGACCGAACTGCAGCACGGGCATCAGGCGGTTGTCGCGCAGGGCCTCATCCACGGAGCCCAGGCTGTTGCCCAGGCGCAGGCTGTTGCGGTTGATGAGGCCGACGTCGGCGCTGAAGCCCCAGCCGCCCCGCGTGGAGATGCCGCTGTAGCCGATGCCGATGTAGGAGAGCGTGCTGCCAGGATCGCCCCGGTCCGCCGTGGAGCCGACGGCGCGCAGGCCGATGGCCAGGGACTGCCCCAGGCTCATGGATTGCGGGCTCAGCGTCAGGCCGGAGCCGCTCTGCGTGATGCTCAGGGACCCCATCATCAGGCCACCCGTGGCCCGCAGGCCGCCGCGCACGCCTTCGCCGAGCCCGGAGCGGGTGAGGTAGTAGTCACCCAGCAGGGCGGCGCTGAGGGACCGTGAGCTGCGGCCGGTGCTGGTATCCAGGCCATCCACCTGGCTCAGCTGCACGCGGGCCTGCCAGCGCAGGCCGGGCGCCTCGGTGCCGGTGGGATGGCCCATCAGCGGGGCCTGGGCCTGGGCTGGGGCCGCCATGGCAAGGGCCAGGGCGCTCACCACCAACCAGCCCATGGCCGTGGGCCAGCGGGATCCAGAGGGGGTGGGCAGGCTGCGCATGATGATCTCCTTGCAGCCGAGCGGGGGTGGAGATTGCCGCTCGGAGAACCATGCTACGCCGCGCGGGTAAATTTGTGCAGGATCAATTACCTGGTTTTACAGACATTGACTGAGGCCTGCGCCCCGCCTAGGAGGCAGCCATCAGGGCTTGAGCGCCGCGCTGCAGCGGGGCTGGCCCCCCAGGTCGCGCTCGCAACCCTGATAGTGCAGGCCGGCGCCGCGTAGCAGATCCGCCACGGCCTGCTCCTGGTCGTAACCGTGCTCCAGCAGCAACAGACCGCCCGGCAGCAGGTGGGCGGGCGCACCCTCGATGATCTGCCGGAGGTCTGCCAGCCCTTGCTCCGGTGCGGCCAGGGCACTCAGGGGCTCGTGGCGCAGCGCCGGCAGGTGCTCGTCCTGGGGGGCGATGTAGGGCGGATTGCTCATCACCAGGTCGAAGCGCTCCGCGCCCAGCGGCTGCCACCAGGCGCCCTGCAGGAAGCGGACTTCCAGGCCCAGCCGGCCGGCATTGGCCTCGGCGACGCCCAGGGCCTCGGCACTGAAGTCGGTCGCCGTCACGCTGGCCCGGGGATGGCGCTTCTTCACGGCCAGGGCGATGGCACCGCTGCCGGTGCCGAGGTCCAGCACCCGTGGCGCCGCCAGGCCGCAGCTGGTCAGCCAGCGCAGGGCGGCGTCGACGAGCACCTCGGTGTCGGGCCGCGGCACCAGGGTGGCCGGACTCACCTGGAGGCGCAGGCCGTGGAATTCCTTGTGTCCGGTGAGGTAGGCGAGGGGCACCTCGTCCAGCCGCTGGCGGAGCCAGTTCTCGAAGCGGTCGCTCGTGCCGGCCGGCAGCGGGTCCTCGTCATGGCTGATCAGCCAGCTGCGGTCCCGGTCGAGCAGCGCGCACAGCAGCAACTGGGCCTCCAGGCGAGGCAGGCCGGCCTGCAGAGCACGCTGCTGGAGCTCGCGAACGGTGCAGCTCATCCGCGCCCTTCGAGGGCGGCCAGCTGCTCGGCGGCCTGGGCCTGCTGCAGTCCGCTGATGACGTCGCCGAGGTCGCCGTCCATGATGGCGCCGAGCTTGTAGAGCGTCAGGTTGATGCGGTGGTCGGTCAGCCGGCCCTGCGGGAAGTTGTAGGTGCGGATGCGGTCGCTGCGGTCGCCGCTGCCGATGAGGCTCTTGCGTGTGGCGGCTTCCTTGGCGGCGCGCTCGCTGCGTTCCTTGTCGCGCAGCCGCGCCGCCAGCACGGCCAGGGCCTTGGCCTTGTTGCGGTGCTGGCTGCGGTCGTCCTGGCATTCGGCGACCAGGCCGGTAGGCAGGTGGGTGATACGGATGGCGGAGTCCGTCTTGTTGACGTGCTGGCCACCGGCGCCGCTGGCGCGGAAGGTGTCGATGCGCAGCTCGGCGGGGTTGAGCTGGATCTCCTCGGCCTCGTCCGGCTCGGGCATCACTGCCACGGTGCAGGCGCTGGTGTGGATGCGCCCCTGCGATTCCGTCGCCGGCACGCGTTGCACGCGGTGGCCGCCGGACTCGAACTTGAGCCGGCCGTAGACCTGCTCGCCCTCGAGGCGCAGCACCAGCTCCTTGTAGCCGCCCAGGTCCGATTCATTGGCGGAGAGCGTCTCCGCGCGCCAGCCCTGCGACTCGGCATAGCGCAGGTACATGCGGGCCAGGTCGGCGGCAAAGAGCGCACTCTCGTCGCCGCCGGCGCCGGCCCGGATTTCCAGGAAGGCCGGGCGGACGTCATCCGGGTCCTTGGGCAGCAGGGCCAGCTGCAGCTCCTCGTGCAGGCGCGCCATGTCGGCTTCCGCGCCGGCGATCTCCTCGCGTGCCATCTCGGCCATCTCTGGATCCGACAGCAACTCGCGGGCGGCCGCCAGGTCCTGCTCACGCTGCAGGTAGCGCTGGTAGCGGGTGACGAGATCGGAGACCTCGGCCTGCTCGCGCGTCAGGGCGCGGTAGCGCTTCATGTCGGCGGCGATGCTGCCGTCGGCCAGCGTGGTGTCGAGCTCATGCAGCCGATGGCCCAGGCGTTCGAACTGCTGGCGCAGACTGTCTTTCATGGGAAGGATTCACAAGGAGAGAGGGCCAGGCCGCGGGCATGCAAGGGGCATGCGCGGGGCCTGGACGGACGAGCCAGGGCGAAGCGTAGCGCTAATGCTCGGCCGGGTCCTTGGCGCTCTTGCGCAGGAAGAGGCGCGAGACCGTGTGGGCCAGGGCCACACGATGCTCGCCGTCGGCGGCGTGCAGCTCGGCGAGGGTGCCGTGCAGCATCTTCTGGGTCAGGCCCTTGGACAGGGCTTCGAGCACGGCCTCGACATCCTCGCCACGCGCGAGCAGCTTGCGGGCGCGTTGCAGCTCGGCGCTGCGCCAGTCGTCCGCCTGCGCATGCAGGGCCTGGATCAGGGGCACGGTGTTGCGCTGGCCCAGCCAGTGCACAAAGCTCTGCACGCCGGTCTCGATGATGGCCTCGGCCTGCTGCACGGCGGCCTGGCGCTTCTCGCCGGCGGACTGCACCAGCTGGGCGAGGTCGTCCACGGTGTAGAGGTAGACGTCGTCCAGCTGGGCGACTTCCTGCTCGATGTCCCGCGGCACGGCGAGGTCGACCATGAACATGGGCTTGTGGCGGCGCTTCTTCAGCGCGCTCTCCACGGCGCCCAGGCCGATCAGGGGGAGGCTGGAGGCCGTGCAGGAGATCACGGCGTCGAATTCATGCAGGCGCTGGGGCAGGTCGCTGAGGCGCAGGGCCTCGGCTCCCAGATGGGAGGCGAGCTTCTCGCCGCGCTCCAGCGTGCGGTTGGCCACGGCCATGCCCTGGGGATTACGGGCCGCGAAATGGGTGGCGACCAGCTCGATCATCTCGCCGGCGCCCACGAAGAGCACCCTGATACGGGCCAGGTCCTCGAAGAGCTGCCCGGCCAGGCGTACGGCCGCGGCGGCCATGCTGATGGAGTGTGCGCCGATCTCGGTGGAGCTGCGCACTTCCTTGGCCACCGAGAAGCTGCGCTGGAAGAGCTGGTGCAGGGTGGTGCCCAGGGTGCCGGCTTCGTCGGCCTCACGCACGGCCTGCTTCATCTGGCCCAGGATCTGGGGCTCGCCCAGCACCATGGAGTCCAGGCCGCTGGCCACGCGGAAGGCATGGCGCGCGGCTGCGCTGCCTTCCTTGACGTAGGCATGGTTGAGCAGGGCATTGGAGGCCACGCCGCCGACCTCGGCCAGCCACTCGACCGTGGGCTGCACCAGCTCACGGCCACCGGCCACATAGAGCTCGGTGCGGTTGCAGGTGGACAGCATGGCGGCCTCGGCGCCGATGCGGGTGCGTTGCTTCAGCTGCTCGCGCAGGCCCAGCAGGGCGGGCGCCAGCTGTTCGGCTGAAAGGGCGAACCGGCCGCGCAGATCCAGGGGCGCGGATTCGTGATTCAAGCCGAGGGCAAAGACCGACATGGTGCGATTATAAAATTCCAGGGCTTGCAGACAGGGCGGCTTGCTGCGTTGTCCGCATAGAAATACTTGATAAGCATCAATCCGTGCCGCTTTTGGCGCTGGCCCCTGCGCACCGGGCCGCCCTGCGGCCTCCTGGCGGGAATCCTGTGAGCCCTCTCGACGCCTTCTGGCACCTCGGCAATTTCCTTCTGCCCGCCTGGTTCGTGGCCGGCGTGGTCGCGGCGCTGATAAAGCTGCTGTGGCGCGCCGAGCTCAAGAGCCGCAGCGGGCGCCAGCTGTGGCTCTGGGGAGGCGCGGGCGGCACGCTGGGCCTGCTGCTGGCGCTGGTGCTGCTGGGGCACGACGGCAAGATGCTGGGCTACGGCCTGATGCTGCTGGCCATCGCGCTGCCGCAGGCCTGGCTGAGCCTGCGGCGCTGATCAGGCGCCCGCCGTCTCGCGGGTGAGCACCTCGCCGCGCAGCGAGTGCGCGAAGGCCTCGGTGATGCGCACGTCGATCAGCTGGTGCATCAGGCGGGCCGGGCCCTTGAAGTTGACGATGCGGTTGCACTCCGTGCGGCCCATCAGCTCGCTGGGGTCCCGCTTGGCGTGGCCGCAGACCAGGATGCGCTGGGTCTGGCCGACGAGGGTCTTGCTGATCGAGACGGCGTTCGCCTCGATGGCGGCCTGCAGCTCCTGCAGCCGGCGCACCTTGGTCTCGTGGGACGTGGTGTCTTCCAGGTTGGCCGCCGGCGTGCCGGGGCGCGGGCTGTAGATGAAGCTGAAGGAGGCGTCGAAGCCGACGTCGTCCACCAGCTTCATCAGCTTCGCGTGATCGTCCTCGGTCTCGCCGGGGAAGCCGACGATGAAGTCGCTGGCGATGCGGATGTCCGGACGGATGGCGCGCAGCTTGCGGATGATGCTCTTGAACTCCAGCGCCGTGTAGCCGCGCTTCATGGCCATCAGGATGCGGTCGCTGCCATGCTGCACGGGCAGGTGCAGGTGGTTCACCAGCTGCGGCACGCGGCCATAGGCTTCGATCAGGCGCGGGCTGAACTCGTTCGGGTGGCTGGTGGTGAAGCGCAGGCGCTCGATGCCCGGGATCTCCGCGCAGTACTCGAGCAGCAGGGCCAGGTCGGCGATTTCGTCGGTGCCGCCCATCTTGCCGCGATAGGCATTGACGTTCTGGCCCAGGAGGTTGATCTCCTTGACGCCCTGGTCCGCCAGACCGGCGATCTCGGTGAGCACGTCGTCGAAGGGGCGGCTCATCTCGGCGCCGCGGGTGTAGGGCACCACGCAGTAGGAGCAGTACTTGGAGCAGCCTTCCATGATGGACACGAAGGCGCTGCCGCCCTCGACCTTGGCCGGCGGCAGGTTGTCGAACTTCTCGATCTCGGGGAAGCTGATGTCCACCTGGGGCTTGGCCGCCTCGCGGCGCGCGGCCAGCATCTGCGGCAGGCGGTGCAGGGTCTGCGGACCGAAGACCACGTCCACGTACGGCGCACGCTCGATGATGGAGGCGCCCTCCTGGCTGGCCACGCAGCCGCCCACGCCGATCAGCACGCCCTTGGCCTTCAGGTGTTTGATGCGGCCGAGGTCGGAAAAGACCTTCTCCTGGGCCTTTTCCCGCACGGAGCAGGTGTTGAACAGCACCAGGTCGGCTTCATCGACGTCGGTGGTGGGCTCGTAGCCCTCGGCGGCGCGCAGCACGTCGGCCATCTTGTCCGAGTCGTACTCGTTCATCTGGCAGCCAAAGGTCTTGATGAAAACTTTCTTGCTCATGGCGGGCTCCAGCGCCCCGTGGCTCGGGGCGCGGCAAATCGGGGAGAGGTGTCTGAGGGGAGGTCGGGGCGGGCCTGCCGGGCTTCGGGCAGGCCTCGGCTCACGCGCAGATCATGCGCAGCTCAGGGCTTGGTCCAGACCTGGGAGGCGAAGTCGAAGCTCCAGCTCGCGGCCTGCTCCGGCGTGCGGGGCCAGGTCTTGTTGGCCAGCTCGGCCTCGTTGAGCAGCCAGATGTCGCGCACCACGCCGGCGAAGTCCTGCGTGTAGTGCACGGTCAGCTTCTGGCCCACGAGGGCGGAGGCGAACACCAGGAGGTTGTCCGCGCCGCGGATGCGGCTACCGGGCGCCATGCGGGCGTCCTTGCCGTCCAGCTGAAGGTCGGGCGGCGTGCTGATGAGCATCTCCGCACGCAGGGCGTCGGCGGGGAACTGGCGGTGGGTCTGGGCCTGGACGCTCGAGGCGCCCAGCGCGGCCAGCCCGGCAAGCCCCATGAAGGCCAGGCGCAGGGCCAGGCGGCGGGGCAGGGGGGGTGCACAGCGGGACATGGTATCAATCCAGTGGCTGCGGGGCAGGGCGGGAACCCGACCCGGGTTGAACAAGGGCTGCATCATCGCACGCGGCGCCAGGCGGGCGGAGCGACCTTCTGCCGCGCCAACTGGTGCCAGGTCTTGCTTCGGCAGCCGCCGAGTGGCCTGCATCGGCCGGGGGCCTCCCGCACGGGCTGGCGACGCGAACAATCAATGCCGGCCCTGCTGGACCAAGAAAAAACCCAGCAAACTTGCGCTTGCTGGGTTTTCTTGTCTGGTGGCGCTTCAGGGATTCGAACCCCGGACCTGCGGATTATGATTCCGTCGCTCTAACCGGCTGAGCTAAAGCGCCTTGCGAAGACCGCTATTCTAGACAGCTTTTGGGCGACAATGCAAGTGTTGCTCGAAAAAAGTTTCTGAGGCGCGCCAGTGGGCCTCCCGCGGACACTTTCTCGCGAGCCGTCGCCGGGCGTCATCGCGGCCCGACCAACCCATCTGCCATGTTCAGTTTTTTCAAGAAGAAATTCGGTGGCGGCGCCGCCAGCCCGGCGCCGGCACCGGCTGCGGAGGCGGCGCCTGCGGTCCCTGAGACCGCAGCGGCCGCGCCCGTGGCTGCAGAGCCCTCGGTGCCGCCCTCGCCGGTGCCTGCGCCCGCCGTGGCCGGCGCAGCCCCCGTCGTGCCGGCTCCCGCACCTGAGAAGGTGGAGGTGCCGGTCGCCGTGTCGCCTGCCGTGGCGCCCGCAGCCGCGTCCGTCCGGCCTGCAGAGGTCGCGACCGCCATCAGCCCGGCTGCGCCCGTCGCCGAGCCGGCGCCGCGCAAGAGCTGGCTGGACAAGCTGCGCCAGGGTCTGCGCAAGACCGGCAGCAGCATCGCCCAGGTCTTCACCGGCACGCGCATCGATGACGAGCTCTACGAGGAACTGGAGGCTGCGCTGTTGATGGCTGACACCGGCGTCCGGGCCACGGAGTTCCTGCTGGAGGACCTCAAACGCCGGGTCAAGGAGTCCAAGGCCACCGATCCCCAGGCCGTGCGCAGCCTGCTGGTCGCGGCCCTGGCCGAGCTGCTGAAGCCGCTGGAGAAGAGCCTGCGGGTGGGCGAGCACACGCCCACGGTGATGATGGTGGTGGGCGTCAACGGCGCCGGCAAGACCACCAGCATCGGCAAGCTCACCCGTCATCTCGCCGAGGCCGAGCAGCGCGTGCTGCTGGCCGCGGCCGACACCTTCCGCGCCGCCGCCCGCGAGCAGCTGGCCGTGTGGGCGGACCGCACGCGGGTCGAGATCGTCAGCCAGGAGGGCGGGGATCCCTCCGCCGTCACCTTCGACGCCGTGGTCGCAGGCCGTGCGCGCGGCTGCGACGTGGTGATCGCCGACACCGCCGGCCGTCTGCCCACGCAGCTGCACCTGATGGAAGAGCTGAAGAAGATCCGCCGCGTGATCGGCAAGGCCCAGGAGGGCGCGCCGCACGAGGTGCTGCTGGTCGTGGACGGCAACACCGGGCAGAACGCGCTGAACCAGGTCAAAGCCTTCGACGACGCCCTCGGGCTGACCGGCCTCGTGGTGACCAAGCTGGACGGCACGGCCAAGGGCGGCGTGCTGGCGGCCATCGCGCGCGAGCGGCCCATCCCCGTCTACTTCATCGGCGTGGGCGAGAAGCTGGAAGACCTGCAGACCTTCAGCGCGCAGGAGTTCGCGCAGGCGCTGCTGGAGTGAGCGCCGGATCTGCCAAGTGACCCGTCCTGAATTGGGTTGACACTCAGAACGGTTGAACAAGGCCGGCGTCAGCTGGCCATCGACGCCCGATGCACTGCATCGGGCGTCTGCATTTTCAGCGACAGATGTGGCCGCTCGTGGTTGTAGATCTGTACCGACTGGCCCACCATGCGCCGGGCCTCAAGGAGGTCGGCCGGTCGGCTCAGCAAGAACTCGCCCTTGAGAATGCCGTTGACGCGTTCAGCCATGGCGTTCTGGTAGCAGTCATAGCCGTCCGTCATTGAGCATCGGACGCCGTGACGCCGATGCAGCTCCTGGTAGTAGTTCGAGCACTATTGAAGGCCGCGATCCGAGTGATGCACGAGCTCCAGCTGCGTTTTGCGGCTCTTGAGCGCCATCTTCATGGCCTGCGCGACCTCTTCGGTCTGCAGGCTCGCGCGCACGTGCCAGCCCACGATCTTGCGTGAATGGGCGTCGGTCACCAGGCTCAGGTAGACAAACTTGCCGTCTGTGGGCAGCTACGTGATGTCGGCCACCCCGCGTTGCTCGCGGCCCGTGACCTGGATCTGGTCGGGGCCCGCCTTGACCAGGTTCGGATGACGACGGAGGTGATGATGGCTGTTTGTCGTCTTGTGATACGCCCGAGGCGTCCGCACCAGGAGTCTCGCGTTGCGCAGCACGTCAAACATCGCGTCCCTGCCTAGCGTTGCTCCGCGCCGCTCCAAAGCTTCGCGCAGCATGTGGTGCAGCTTGCGCGTTCCCACCTTCGGCTGGCGCATTCGCTGTTCGCTGACCAACTGCACGACTGTCTCGGCTCGCTGCGCGCGGTCCGAGCTTCTTTGGCGGCCTCGGTAGTGTGCCTGCCGGCTGATGCCCATGAAGTGGCAAGCCATCGTCACGCTCAACCCTTTGACGAGGTCTTGCGCGATGACTTGCCCACAGGCTTTCTTACGACACCCACCCCATAGTCCTTCTTCAGCACGTCGACGACGGCTTCGAAGAACTGGGCTTTCTGTTGCGCCTGCTTCAGCTGCACCTGCAGCGCCTTGATTTGCTGCTCCGGCGTGAGCGGCGTCGGGTCTTTGTCGATGGGCATAGCCGCCGATGATGCCGCCCGTCCCCAGCCCTGGCGACCGTGCTTGCGCAGCCACTTCAAAACGGTCGATCGACCCTGAATGCCATACTGGTCCTGGGCCTGCTTGTACGTCAGCTCGCCCTTTTCCACCGGCTCGACCACCGCCAACTTAAAGGCCATCGTGTCGTCGCGCTGGGTGCGCTTGATCCCTGTATCCATCACATCTGCCCTCTCTCGGGTGCAAATGTGTCAATGCTGGGCAGGACGGGTCAGAGACATAAAAAGGGCCGCTGTTCAGCGGCCCTTTTTGTTTGGCGATGGGCGAGGCGGGCTCAGAGCCCCAGGCCCTTCATGCCCTTCATGCCGCCCATGCGCTTCATCATCTTGAAGAGGCCGCCGCCCTTCATCTTCTTCATCATGCCCTGCATCTGGTCGTACTGATTCAGGACGCGGTTCACTTCCTGGATCTGCACGCCCGCGCCCGCGGCGATGCGGCGCTTGCGGCTGGCCTTGCTCTTGTCGTCCAGCAGCAGGCGCGGGTGGGCGCGCTCCTTGGCGCTCATGGCGTTGAGAATGCCTTCCATGCGGCGCATGTCGCGCTCGGCGCGGTCCATGTCGCCCTGGCCGGCCTTGCTGGCGATCTGCGTGGGCAGCTTGTCCATCAGGCTGGAGAGGCCGCCCATCTTCTTCATCTGGGAGATCTGGGCGAGGAAGTCATTGAGGTCGAAGCCGTCACCGGACTTGAGCTTCTCGGCCAGCTTCTGGGCCGCGGCCATGTCCACGCCCTTGGTGACCTCCTCCACCAGGGCCACGATGTCGCCCATGCCCAGCACGCGGCCGGCATGGCGCTCGGCGTCGAAGACCTCCAGGCCGTCGATCTTCTCGGAGACGCCCGCGAACTTGATCGGCGCCCCGGTGACCTGGCGCACGGAGAGGGCCGCGCCGCCGCGCGAGTCGCCGTCGAGCTTGGTCAGGATCACGCCGGACAGGGGCAGGGCCTCCTTGAAGGCGCGCGCGGTGTTCACCGCGTCCTGGCCCTGCATGGCGTCGACGACGAACAGTGTCTCGATCGGATTCAGCGTGGCGTGCAGCTCGCGGATCTCGGCCATCAGCGCTTCGTCGATGGCCAGGCGGCCGGCGGTGTCGACCAGCAGCACGTCGAAGTAGTGCTTCTTCGCGTAGTCCAGGGCGGCCAGGGCGATGTCGCGAGGCTTCTGGTCCGGGCTGGAAGGGAACCACTCGCCGCCGGCCTGGGCCGTGACGGTCTTGAGCTGCTCGATGGCGGCGGGGCGGTAGACGTCTGCCGAGACCGTCAGCACCTTCTTCTTGCGCTTCTCGATCAGGTGCTTGGTCAGCTTGCCTGTGGTGGTGGTCTTGCCAGCGCCCTGCAGACCGGCCATCAGGATCACGGCGGGCGGCTGGGCGGCGAGGTTGATGTCGGCCACGCCCTCGCCCATGGTGGCGGCGAGTTCCTTGTGCACCACCGAGACCAGCACCTGGCCCGGGTTCAGCGAGCCCACGACCTCCTGGCCCAGGGCCTTGTCCTTCACGCGTGCGATGAAGTCGCGCACCACCGGCAGGGCCACGTCGGCCTCCAGCAGGGCCATGCGCACTTCGCGCAGCATGTCCTGCACATTGCTTTCGGTGATGCGGGCCTGGCCCCGCATCGTTTTCACGAGCTGGCTCAGGCGGTCGGTGAGGGTGGATGCCATAGGGACGGCCTCACCGCGGAGGTGAGCGCGCAAATTACACTGTGCTGATGATTTTATCGTCCGTGTCTGCAGCGACCGCGAGCGGGGCCCTGACGGCCGCTTCGGCCGTCGCCCTGCTGAGCTATGCCGTCGTGGCACTTCGCGCGCAGTCCCACGCGAACCGGCTGCATCCCCTGCTGCCTCTGGCCTTCGCCGCCCACCTGGTGGCGCTGCTGATCGACATCGCCGGGCTGGGCCTCGATCAGCCGGGCGCGCGCTTCGGCTTTGCCCCGGCGCTCTCGAT
Organism: Roseateles flavus; assembly: GCF_039872765.1. Classification (NCBI taxonomy): domain Bacteria; kingdom Pseudomonadati; phylum Pseudomonadota; class Betaproteobacteria; order Burkholderiales; family Sphaerotilaceae; genus Roseateles; species Roseateles flavus. Next base: position 883,375 of record NZ_JBDPZC010000001.1, read on the forward strand.
GACGGCCTGGCTGATCCTGGCCGTCTACCTGGTGGAGAGCCGGCTGCTGCCGCTGCCCCAGCTGCGCCGCGTGCTGTCGCTGCTGGCGGCGGGCGCGGTGGCGCTGGCCTGGGCCTTCCCGGGTGAAAGCCGTCCCGCTGCGGCCTCGCCCTGGGCGCCCCTGCACTGGGTGCTGGGTCTGGCGTCCTATGGTCTGTTCGGTGTGGCGGTGCTGCATGCGGCCCTGCTGAACCGGGCCGAACGGCAGATGCGTCAGATGGGCCAGCACAAGGGGCAAGGCCTGACCCTGGGTCTGCCGCTGCTGCGCCTGGAACGGCTGACTTTCCAGTTCGTCGGAGCGGGCGTGGTGGTGCTGTCCCTGGCCATCGTGCTGGGCTGGCTCTTCACGCCGCAGTGGCGCTGGGACCACAAGACCCTGCTGTCCGTGCTGGGCTGGCTGGTCCTGGTGGGCCTGCTGACCGGCCGGCGCGTCTTCGGCTGGCGGGGCCGCCGCGCGACGCGCTGGCTGTACCTGGGCGCGGCCCTGCTGCTGCTTTCGTATGCCGGCACGCGCTTCGTGCTGGAAGTGGTGCTGCAGCGCCCCGCGGGAGTCTGAATTGAAGTACCTGCTGCTCCTGCTGGTCGTGATGGGCCTGGTCTTTCTCAGCGGTGTCCGCAAGGGCCGTGCGGGTGGCGGCAACGGGCCAGGCTCGGGCCGGGGGCCGGATACCCGGCCGCGCGACCCGCACCAGGGGGCGGAGGCCGCGATGATGGTGTCCTGCGCCGAATGCGGCACGCATCTCCCGCAGTCCGAGGCCTTCCCTGGCCGGGGCGGGCACTTCTGCAGCGCCGAGCACCGGCAACGCCACGAGGCACGCCAGGGCCATGGCTGATCGCTCCCTGGCGCCCGACACCATCTCCTGGTTCGGTCCGCACCAGGACAGCGGCTGGGATGCCGCTGACGCTGCGACCTCGGGCTCCGATCCGCATTTCTTCGACCGCCGCGCCGCTGCCGGCAGCACGACCTTCCAGCGCATGCTGCGGGCCTTCCTGGCCGCACGTGCCGCGCTGGGCCTGGCCCTGGTGGCCGCCCTGCTGCTGGGGCAGGTGCTGGGCTCGGCGACGCCGCTGCGGCTGCTGGGCCTGTGCGTGGCCTACGCCCTGGTGGCTGTGCTCACCTGGTGGTTCGTGGGCTTCAGGGCGCAGCCCGTGCCGCGGCAGCTCGCCAGCCCGGTCCACCTGCTGTGGTGGAGCAGCGTGGGCCTGGACCTGATCAGCTTCGGCCTGCTCAATGTGCTGGATGCCAGCGCCGGCGTGGGCTTCAGTGCGCTCTTCATCCTGCCGGTGCTGATGGCGGGCGTGCTGTCGCCACGGCGCATGGCCCTGGCCACGGCGGCGGCGGCCTCGCTGCTGCTGCTGGGGCATGCCGGCTGGCGGGTCTGGGCGGGTCAGGAAAGCGGCATCCGCTTCAGCCAGCTGGGCCTGGTCAGCTGCGGCTTCTTCGTGATCGGCTTCCTGGCCTCGGAGCTGGCCGGCCGCCTGGCCCGCGAGGAGCGTGCCGCCCGCGGCAGCCTCGAATTCGCGCGCCAGCAGGCCGAGCTGAACCGGCTGGTGATCGACGAGATGCAGGAGGGCGTGCTGGTCGTGGACCGCCGCGGCCGCGTGCGAGCCGCCAATCCCGCCGCGCAAGCCCTGCTGGCGCATGGCCAGCATGCGCCGGCCGCGCCCTTCCAGCTGCGCAGCGTGGCCGCCTGGTCCGGCCTGGTGGCAGCCGTGGAGGAGGCCTTCTCGCGCGGCGGCTGGCCGGAAGGCGGGCAAGACGTGACCCTCACCTTCGAGGGCGGCGGCCCGCGCAGCCTGCGCGTGCGCATGCGCTTCACGCGGCGGCGCGAGTCCAGCGCGGAAGAGGACCTCTGCGTGCTGCTGCTGGAGGACAACCGCAAGGTCATGGCGCGCAACCGCCAGGAGAAGCTGGCCGCGATGGGGCGCGTCTCGGCGGGCATCGCCCATGAGATCCGCAACCCGCTGGCCGCCATCGACCAGGCCAATGCCCTGCTGTCCGAGGACATGCCCGACCCGCGCTCGCAGCAGCTGACGCGCATGGTGGCGTCCAATGTGCAGCGCCTCAAGCGCATCGTGGACGACGTCATGGAGGTCGCGCCCGGCGTGGCGCCCGAGCCGGTGGCCTTCGACGCGGCCAGCCTCGTGCGTGCCTGCTGCGAAGACTGGATCAGCACCAACCAGCTGCCCATGGGCGGCATGAGTCCCATGAAGCTGGACCTGCCCAGCCAGCCGGTGATGGTGCTGTTCGAACCCGAGCACCTGCGCCGCGTGCTGGTCAATCTGCTGGACAACGCCCTGCGCCATGCGCCCTCAGGGGCGGACACCGTGCGCGTGCGCCTCGATGCCCATCCCGGCCATGAGGAGCGGCCGGTGCTGCTGAGTGTCTTCAGCCTGGGCGAGCCCATTCCCGCGGACATCGAGCGCCACCTCTTCGAGCCCTTCTTCTCGACTCGCAGCCGCGGCTCCGGCCTGGGGCTCTACATCTGCCGTGAACTGTGCGAACGTTACGGCGCCCGCATCGACTACCGCAGCCACCGTGGCGGCGGGCGGGGCGGCAACGAGTTCCGTGTCCAGCTGCGGCGGCCCAGCCTCGCAGAGGGCACGATTCCCGCGGACCTTTTCTCTCCGACTGCATGAGCGCTTCCACACCCTACAGCCTCCTGGTCATCGACGACGAGCCGGACCTGCGCACCCTCTACGAGCTTACCCTGGTGCGCGAGGGCTACGAGCTGGAGACGGCCGGCTCGGTGGAGGAGGCGCTGCAACGCCTGCAGCTGAGGCGCTACAGCGCCGTCATCACCGACATGCGTCTGCCCGACGGCAGCGGCCTGGACGTGCTGGCCTGGCTCGAGTCCCAGGGCCGGCGCGAGAAGGCCATCGTGATCACCGCCTTCGGTTCCTCGGAGAACGCGGTGGAGGCCCTGAAGGCCGGTGCCTTCGACTACCTCACCAAGCCCGTCGACCTGCGCCAGTTCCGCATGGTCGTGGCCTCGGCGCTGGGCCGCGTGCCGCAGCAGCCGCCCTCCGTCGTGCCCTCGCGACTGCCTTCCGAACGCGGCGGCAGCGAAGCGCCACTGGTCACGCTGCCGCCCTCGCCGGCCAAGCCGCCGGCGGAAGCCGTCACGCCGCGGCGGGTCGCCGAGCGCCTGGCCGGCGACTCCATGGCCATGCAGCAGGTGCGTGACCTCATCGAGAAGGTGGCGCGCAGCATGGCCCCGGTCCTGCTGCAGGGCGAGTCCGGCACCGGCAAGGAGCTGGTCGCGCGGTCCATCCATGAGGCCGGCTCGCGCGCGGGCGAGAAGTTCATCGCCGTCAACTGCGGTGCCATTCCCGAGCAGCTGCTGGAGGCGGAGTTCTTCGGCTACCGCAAGGGCGCCTTCACGGGGGCCAATGAAGACCGCGAGGGCTTCTTCCAGGCTGCGCACGGCGGCACGCTGTTCCTGGACGAGATCGGCGACCTGCCCCTGGCCATGCAGTCCAAGCTGCTGCGGGCCATCCAGGAGCGCTCCGTGCGGCCGGTGGGCGCGGTGAGCGAGCTGCCGGTCAATGTGCGCATCCTGAGCGCCACGCACAAGGACCTGGCCAGCGAGGTGGGCGCCGGGCGCTTCCGCCAGGATCTGTTCTACCGCCTCAACGTGATCCAGATCCGCGTGCCGCCGCTGCGCGAGCGCATCGAGGACCTGGGGGCCATCGCCTCGCGCGTGCTGCGCCGCATCGCGCAGGATGCCGGCGTGAGCCCCGCCCCGCAGCTGGATGCCGAGGCCATGCAGCTGCTGCGGCGTTACAGCTTTCCCGGCAATGTGCGCGAGCTGGAGAACATCCTCCATCGCGCGGTGGCGCTGTCCGGCGGCGAGTGGATCCATGCCGACGAGCTGGACCTGCCCGACCAGGAACTCGAGGCCGGCGGGCCGGCCGTGGACCTGGAGATCGATCTCGACCCAGCTGTCGTCAGCCCGCCGCTGCCGGGGCAGGCCGAGGCGCCGCTGCCCTCGGACCTGGCCGCCTACCTCGACGCGGTGGAGCGCGACATCCTCGTGCGGGCGCTCGAGCAGCATCGCAACAACCGCACCGCCGCGGGCGCCAGCCTTGGCCTGTCGCTGCGGCAGATGCGCTACCGCATGGCGCGGCTGCAGATCAGCGTGGGTGAGGGCGGTGACGGGGCCTGAGCCGGCACGTTGGGAGGGCGGCTGGCTGTCCGGCGCCCGCGCCGTGCCCTCGCCCAACTTCGGCCCGCGACCCGGGGCTGAGCGACCCAGCCTGCTGGTGCTGCATTCCATCAGTCTGCCGCCGGGTGTCTTCGGCGGCCCGGAGATCGAGGCCCTGTTCACCAACTGCCTGGACTGCAGCGCGCATCCCAGCTTCGAGGCTCTGCGTGGCCTGGAGGTCTCCGCGCATTTCCTGATCCGTCGCGACGGCGAGCTGCTGCAGTTCGTCAGCGCCGACGAGCGGGCCTGGCATGCAGGGAAGTCCAGCTTCCGGGGGCGCGAGCGCTGCAATGACTTCTCCCTCGGCGTCGAGCTGGAAGGCCTGGAGGGCGGCGTCTTCGACGAGCGGCAATACCTGGCCCTGGGCCGGCTGCTGCCGCAGCTGCGCGAGCGCTATCCGCTGGTGGCGGTCGTGGGCCATGAGCACATCGCGCCCGGGCGAAAGGCGGACCCGGGGCCAGGTTTTGACTGGCTGCGCCTGCGCCAGGACCTGGGCTGGGAGACCCAGCTGTTTCCGTTTGTTTAGCCCCTGTCCCTTCCACAAGGGATAGCTGTTCGGCCAGCGCCCCGATTGACGGAGCGCCTGCCCGCACCAGCCCGGCAAGGCCTGACCCCGGTCCCCGATTCAGCCGCTGCCGGCATCGCGATCCCATGCGGGCCCGGAGCCCGAATCGCCCCGCGAGCCCGCGCCATTGCTGGATCTGCGACCGCGATGCCCCTGTTCATGGGGGCTGTGCGCCGATCCGGGTGTTGCCTGGGCCCGCCGATGCCCTTTTCTGGACGGTCCGCTTAGTCATTTGCGTCGGCCCGGTCAATGGGGGTAGGACGCTATCGGTAGTGCTTGAAGAGGGTGGGTGCCCTAGATATAGTGTCCTTTCATGCTATCCTGCTGACTTGGCAAACCACTGAAATGCCTCGCGTTCATGCCCTGTCAATCTTCGTCGCCGCTTCCCTGGAAGCCGGCTTCGAGGACTTCACACCAGGGCTCGCAGGATGCCGCCGGAGTTCGCTCCGCATGGCATCGGCCGGAACGGAAAGCGCAGTGGAGCCCAGTCGCCAGCGGCGGCAGGGCGGGCATACCGGCTGCATGAGCCGGCCCGTCGTGACGCAGCTGTCGGCATCTGGGCGTGAGCCATCCAAACCAAAAAAAGAATCTTGGGAACGCTGAGGCGGGCCCGGGCTTTTTGTTCTCTGCAGTAACGATTTCCAGACAAGGACACTTCATGCAAACCGTTGTCGCCAGCACGCTCGCCGAAGGCGCCGTGGCCCACGCTGCCACCGCTGACACGCCTCGTCAGTCGGCCTACCAGGCTTACCAGATCATCCGCCGCAATGGCGCTGTGGTGTCCTTCGAGCCCAGCAAGATCGCCATTGCGCTGATGAAGGCCTTCCTGGCCGTGCATGGCACCAGCGGTGCGGCATCTGCCAGCGTGCGCGAGACGGTCGACGCCCTGACCGAGGCCGTGGTGCGCGCCCTGCTGCGCTCGCGCCCGAGCGGCGGCACCTTCCATATTGAAGACGTGCAGGACCAGGTCGAGCTGGGGCTGATGCGCGGTGGCCATCATGAAGTGGCCCGCGCCTATGTGCTGTACCGCGAGCGCCGCTCGCAGGAGCGCCTGCGCCAGGGCGAGGTGGCCCAGGCGGCCGCGCCCGAGACCGCCCTGATGGTCACCGACGGCGGCCACCGCGTGCCCCTGGACCTGGGCCAGCTCACTGCCCTGATCCGCTCCAGCTGCGAAGGCCTGGGCGCCGACGTCAAGCCCGAGCCCATCCTGGCCGAGACCAAGCGCAATCTGTACGACGGCGTCCCCATCGACGAGGTCTACAAGGCCTCCATCCTGGCCGCCCGCACGCTGATCGAGAAGGACCCGGGCTACAGCCAGGCCACCGCCCGCCTGCTGATGCACACGATCCGCAAGGAGATCCTCGGCCAGGAAGTGACGCAGGCTGAGATGCACACGCGCTACGCCGACTACTTCCCGCAATTCATCAAGAAGGGCATCCAGGCCGAGCTGCTGGACGAGAAGCTGGGCCAGTACGACCTGGCCAAGCTGGGCGCGGCCCTGAAGGCCGAGCGCGACTTCCAGTTCGACTACCTGGGCCTGCAGACCCTGTTCGACCGCTACTTCCTGCACACCGAAGGCAAGCGCATCGAGATGCCGCAGGCCTTCTTCATGCGCGTGGCCATGGGCCTGGCGCTGAACGAGATTGACCGCGAGACGCGCGCCATCGAGTTCTATGAAGTGCTGTCCAGCTTCGACTTCATGAGCTCCACGCCCACGCTGTTCAACTCGGGCACCCGCCGCTCGCAGCTCTCCAGCTGCTACCTGACGACGGTGGCTGACGACCTCGACGGCATCTACGAGGCCCTCAAGGAGAACGCGCTGCTGTCCAAGTTCGCCGGCGGCCTGGGCAATGACTGGACCCCCGTGCGCGCCCTGGGCTCGCACATCAAGGGCACCAACGGCAAGTCGCAAGGCGTCGTGCCCTTCCTGAAGGTGGTCAACGACACGGCCGTGGCCGTGAATCAGGGTGGCAAGCGCAAGGGCGCCGTCTGCGCCTACCTGGAGTCCTGGCACCTGGACATCGAGGAGTTCCTCGAGCTGCGCAAGAACACCGGCGACGACCGCCGCCGCACCCACGACATGAACACGGCGAACTGGATTCCCGACCTGTTCATGAAGCGCGTGGTCGAGGGCGGTGACTGGACCCTGTTCAGCCCCTCCACCTGCCCGGACCTGCACGACCTCTTCGGCCAGGCCTTCGAGAAGGCCTACGTCGAGTACGAGGCCAAGGCCGACCGCGGCGAGATCAAGCTCTTCAAGCGCATGCCCGCCAAGGACCTGTGGCGCAAGATGCTCTCGATGCTGTTCGAGACCGGCCACCCCTGGATCACCTTCAAGGACGCCTGCAACGTCCGCTCGCCGCAGCAGCACGTGGGCGTGGTGCACTCGTCCAACCTCTGCACCGAGATCACGCTGAACACCAATGACAGCGAAATCGCCGTGTGCAACCTGGGCTCGGTCAACCTGGTCCAGCACCTGAAGGACGGCCCGGATGGCAAGAAGGTCATCGACCACGACAAGCTGAAGAAGACCGTCCGCACGGCCATGCGCATGCTGGACAACGTCATCGACATCAACTACTACGCCGTCAAGAAGGCGCGCGACTCCAACCTGCGTCACCGCCCGGTGGGCCTGGGCCTGATGGGCTTCCAGGATGCGCTGTATGCGCTGCGCACGCCCTACGCCTCGGCCGAGGCGGTGGAGTTCGCCGACCGCTCGATGGAAGCCATCTGCTACTACGCCTACTGGGCCTCGACCGAGCTGGCGGAAGAGCGCGGCCGCTACAGCAGCTACCGCGGCTCGCTGTGGGACCGCGGCATCCTGCCGATCGACTCCCTGGACCTGCTGCTGCAGGAGCGCGGCGGCCATGTCGAGGTCGACCGTTCCTCGTCCATGGACTGGGACAGCCTGCGCCAGCGCATCGCCACCTACGGCATGCGCAACAGCAACTGCGTGGCCATCGCCCCGACCGCGACCATCTCCAACATCATCGGCGTGGACGCCTCGATCGAGCCCTGCTTCGGCAACCTCTCGGTCAAGTCCAACCTGTCCGGCGAGTTCACGGTGATCAACGAGTCCCTGGTGCGCGACCTCAAGCAGCTGGGCCTGTGGGACGACGTGATGGTCATGGACCTCAAGCACTTCGACGGCTCGCTGCGCCGCATCGACCGCGTGCCGGAGGAGCTGAAGTCCCTCTACGCCACCGCCTTCGAGGTGGAGCCGGTGTGGCTGGTCGAGGCCGCCTCGCGCCGCCAGAAGTGGATCGACCAGGCGCAGAGCCTGAACATCTACATGGCAGGCGCATCGGGCAAGAAGCTGGACGAGACCTACAAGCTGGCCTGGCAGCGTGGCCTCAAGACCACCTACTACCTCCGCACGATCGGCGCCACGCACGCTGAGAAGAGCACGGTCAGCAAGGCGGGCCAGCTCAACGCGGTGCCAGGTGGGATGTCGGGCATGAACGCCGCGCCCGTGGCGGCAGCCCCGGCGGTGCAGGCCGCGCCGGCCGTCGAGGTGGACAACACCCCGGCCACCGACATCAAGTTCTGCTCCATCGACAACCCCGATTGCGAGGCCTGCCAGTAAGGCTTGCAGCAAGTCCGCGCCGGTCAGTCCGGCGCGGACGCATTCAGAAGCGAGCGTTCATCGCTGCCCGCGTTCGGCGGGCATCCGTGAATGCTTCAGCACCGGACCGCGGCGTCATCGCACGCTGCCCGAGGCCGAAATCGCCACGCACATTTGCGGCGTTAGCGATGCGGTCCAGCAACAGCGCATTTGTGTCGCTGTCAAGAAGTCCTTGGTGTTTTAGACACAACACTCCGATAATCCGCAAGATAGGAAGTCCACCATGTTGGTTTGGGAAGAAGACCGTAAGCCTGCGCCTAGCGCCTCGAATCATGGCCTGAGCGCCACCCACTCCAGCGGCCTGCAGCAGGCCGTGGCGGCGCCGACGCCGCCGGCTTCTGCCGCCACCGCCAGCGAGCGCCGCGTCAACATCGCCGACAAGCGCATCATCAACGGCCAGACGGACGTCAACCAGCTCGTGCCCTTCAAGTACAAGTGGGCCTGGGACAAGTACCTCGCCACCTGCGCCAACCACTGGATGCCGCAGGAGGTGAACATGTCCCGCGACATCGCCCTGTGGAAGGACCCCAACGGCCTGAGCGAGGACGAGCGCCGCATCATCAAGCGCAACCTGGGCTTCTTCGTGACGGCCGATTCGCTGGCCGCCAACAACATCGTCCTGGGCACCTACCGCCACATCACCGCCCCCGAGTGCCGCCAGTTCCTGCTGCGCCAGGCCTTCGAGGAAGCGATCCACACGCACGCCTACCAGTACATCGTCGAGTCCCTGGGCCTCGATGAAAGCGAGATCTTCAACGCCTATCACGAGGTGGCTTCCATCCGTGACAAGGACGAGTTCCTGATCCCCTTCATCGACGCGATCATGGACCCGAACTTCCACACGGGCACGCTGGCTGCCGATCAGACGCTGCTCAAGTCGCTGATCGTCTTTGCCTGCCTGATGGAAGGCCTGTTCTTCTACGTGGGCTTCACGCAGATCCTGGCCATGGGCCGCCAGAACAAGATGACCGGTGCCGCCGAGCAGTACCAGTACATCCTGCGCGACGAGTCCATGCACTGCAACTTCGGCATCGACCTGATCAACCAGATCAAGCTCGAGAACCCGCAGCTGTGGACGCCCGCCTTCAAGGCCGAGATCAAAGCCCTGTTCCTGAAGGCCGTGGAGCTCGAGTACCGCTATGCCGAGGACACCATGCCGCGTGGCGTGCTGGGCCTCAATGCCGCGATGTTCAAGGGCTATCTGCGCTACATCGCCAACCGCCGTGCCACCCAGATCGGTCTGGAGGAGCTCTTCCCCAACGAAGAGAACCCCTTCCCCTGGATGAGCGAAATGATCGACCTGAAGAAGGAACGCAACTTCTTCGAAACCCGCGTCATCGAGTACCAGTCCGGTGGCGCCCTGTCCTGGGATTGAGCGGGCTGCCTGGTCAGCGGCCTGTGTCCCTTTGAGTGCTCGTCAATGAGATCAAGACAAGCGATGCAAATGAACCGTCAGACGCGGAAATGCGCGGCGGTGCATCGCGACCCCATTCACCGTACCGTGGCGCTGCTCCAAAGCGACTCTCGGGCGGTGGATAGCTGCGCTGAGGTGGACCGGTCCGCCGCAGGCAGTGCTTTGTTCACTTGATCAAGGAGAAAACCATGGCAACTGCAAAGACCCCGGGCAACAAGGCCCCTACCGCCAAGAAGGCCGCTCCGGCCAAGAAGGCCGCTGCTCCGGCGAAGAAGGCCGCTCCGGCCAAGAAGGCCGCTGCTCCGGCGAAGAAGGCCGCTCCGGCCAAGAAGGCTGCTGCTCCGGCGAAGAAGGCCGCTCCGGCCAAGAAGGCCGCTGCTCCGGCGAAGAAGGCCGCTCCGGCCAAGAAGGCCGCTGCTCCGGCGAAGAAGGCCGCTCCGGCCAAGAAGGCCGCTGCTCCGGCGAAGAAGGCCGCTCCGGCCAAGAAGGCTGCTGCTCCGGCGAAGAAGGCCGCTCCGGCCAAGAAGGCTGCTGCTCCGGCAAAGAAGGCCGCTCCGGCCAAGAAGGCTGCTGCTCCGGCAAAGAAGGCCTCCGGCACCAAGAAGCCGCCGATCAAGGCTGCTCCCAAGGCCGCTGCCAAGGCCGCCAAGCCTGCCGCCAAGCCCGCTGCCAAGGCCGCCAAGCCCGCTGCCAAGGCTGCGAAGCCGGCCGCCAAGCCCGCAGCCAAGAAGGCCGCCGCTGCTCCCGCAGCTGCCAAGCCTGCCGCTGCACCGGCTGCCAAGACGGCCCTGAGCCCGCAAGCCGCGTGGCCCTTCCCGACTGGCAACAAGCCCTGAGCTTGAGCCCAGGGGATCACCTTCGGGTGCTCCCCGTCAAAGAAGAAAACCCGGCCTCGGCCGGGTTTTTTCATGGGTAGAAGATCTCGACTGTGTAGCCGTTGACCCGCTGTCGCCCGGTGCTGAACACCAGCTGCAGGGCCTGCTCGCTGTTGGCGCCCGTGCTGGCGCGGCCGTTGGCGAAGTCCTCGGGCTTGAGCGCCTTCTTCATCAGTACCTTGCCGTTGCCGTCGTTGAGGCTCAACTCCACCCAGGGCGTGGCCAGCTCCCAGGGGCTCTTGTTGCGCAGGCTGAGGCTGAACTTGTAGTGGTTGCCGCTGGCGGCTTCCGACAGGCCCGTGCTCTCGACGCTGAAGGCATCGAGGCGGCGCCAGGGCTGCAGCTCGCAGCCCAGCTTCTCGCAGGCGCCACCGAGCCATTGCCGGGCCAGCGGGGACTGCGTGGACAGGGCGTCGCGGTAATGCCAGCCCAACTGCGCGGCCGCCGTCAGCAGCAGCAGCACGCTGCCGAGCCCCAGGGCCAGGCGCACGCCGGGGCGCTGCCAGCGCGCCTCGCCCTCGGCGCGGCGCAGGAAGCCTGGCTTGCGGGCCGGCGCGTCAGGCATGGTGCTTGCGGCGCTGGCAGCTGCAGGCGCCGATTCCTGTGCCGCCTTCGCCTGGGCCTGTGCCGTCTTAAGGCGCGGTGAGAGCACCACGTCGGGGCCCAGGTCCGGGCTTGCGGCAGCCGCGGGCTGCGGCGCAGCGGGCGGGCGGGCCACCATGGGCGCAGGGGCTTCCTCGAGCGGCTCCGGCGGTTCGAACTTCAGCCCCTTGGGTTCGGGCAGGTCCTCGCGGGCATCCAGCGGCGCAGCCGGCGTGGACGGCTCCTCCCAGAAGGGCTCGCGACGGTCTCCCGGGCGCTCGCCGCCGGCAGACCAGGCGGGCGCCTGCAGCGGCTGACGGGCCTCTTCATGCGCGACGGTACCGACGCCTGCCGATGGCGGCGTCGCCGGGGCCATCGCCGCGGCTTCGCGGGCCATGGGGCGGGCTGGCGGCGGTGGCGGGGGCGCGGGTGTGGGTGTAGGTGGACGGGCGAGCGGCGGCGCCGCATGCGCCGCAGGCTGTGCCGGTGCGACCACCCGCGGCGCAGGCGCCGGGGGCTGTGCGGGGGCGAAGGCCTCCTCGGAGGCGACGTCGATCATCGACTCCGGGCCGGCAGGCGGCCACGGGGGCGGTGCTTCACGATCCAGGTCGAAGAGCTGTTCACGGGCGTCGAAGACCTCGGCGCAGCGGCCGCAGCGCACCCAGCCCTCGGACACGCGCAACTGGTCCTGCACCACGCGGAAGATGGTGCCGCAGGCGGTGCAGCGGGTAGCAAGACTCATGGGGCAGGATCATGCCACGAAGGCCTGGCCGCACAGCGCGCGCTCACCCCTAGAAACATCAGTATCGGGCGCGCTTGCAGGGGGCTTGCGCGGCGGTGGGGGTCAGGCCTTGCCTGGCTCTTCGCGAAGGACTCAGGCCGGACGCCGCGCCGTCATCAGGATCCAGCCTTCCTCGCTGTCGCTGACCTCGAGGGCCAGCCAGGGCGCGTAGGCGTCCTTCAGCTCCTGGGCCTGGCGCTCGAGGATGCCGGCCAGCACCAGATGCCCGCCGGCGCGCACATGGGCGCACAGCAGCGGTGCCAGCAGCTTCAAGGGCGTGGCCAGGATGTTGGCCAGCACCACCGGATAGTCACCCTGGGCGGCATCCGGCAGCGCGGCGCGCAGCGAGACCTGGTTGGCCTCCGCATTGGCCTGGGAGGAGATGATGGCGGCGGGGTCGATGTCCACTGCATCGATGTTCTTTGCGCCGTGCAGCGCGGCGCCGATGGCCAGGATGCCCGAGCCGCAGCCGTAGTCCAGCACGCGGTCCCAGCCGGCGGCCTCGGCGCCGTGGCGGGCGATCCAGCGCAGGCACATGCGCGTCGTGGGGTGGGTGCCGGTGCCGAAGGCCAGGCCGGGGTCCAGGCGCATGATGCGCGTGGCCTGGGCCGGCGCCTCATGCCAGGACGGCACGATCCAGAACTCGGGCGTGATCTCGACGGGCGCGAACTGCGACTGCGTCAGGCGCACCCAGTCCTGCTCCTCCACGGCCTGGATGGTCTGCACGTGCACGTCCTGCGCCCAGTCCTGGGCCAGCAGCAGGGTGGCGGCCTCGGTGGCCTCGGCCTCGCTGGCGAACAGGGCCTTCACGACGGAACGTTCCCAGCCCGCCTTGGGCGCGGGCATGCCGGGCTCGCCGAACAGGGCTTTCTCGGAAGCGGTGTCAGCGTCGGCATCCTCCACCGAGACGGCGAGCGACTCCACTTCCATCAGCGCGTCACTGACGGTCTCGACGTCGTCCTCGCGGCAGATGAGCACGAGCTCGTGCAGGTCGGGGGTGCTGGGGGTGTTGCTCATGGGGAAACCTTCAAATGCACATCAAAAGCACAAGCCCTGGGCGGCATGGGCCGCGCCAGGGCTGTGGCGGGTGCGTATGCGTCAGACGCGAATGATAGGGCGTCGCTCGCGTGCGGCGCTGGTCCGGCGCCTGTTCAGCGCTTGTGTTGGTTCATCCAGCCTTCGAGGTAATGGATGGACGTGCCGCCTTCGATGAACTTGGCATCGGCCATCAGTTCGCGGTGCAGCGGGATGTTGGTCTGGATGCCTTCCACCACCGTCTCCGACAGAGCGATGCGCATGCGGGCCAGGGCCTGCTCGCGGGTGTCGCCGTGCACGATGATCTTGCCGATCATGGAGTCGTAGTTGGGCGGCACGAAGTAGTTCGTGTAGGCATGCGAGTCCACGCGAACGCCGGGGCCGCCGGGCGGGTGCCACATGGTGATGCGGCCAGGCGAGGGCACGAACTTCACCGGATCCTCGGCATTGATGCGGCACTCGATGGCATGGCCGCGCATCTCGATATTGCGCTGGGTGAAGGGCAGCTTCTCGCCGGCGGCGATGCGGATCTGCATCGCGACGATGTCCACACCCGTCACCATTTCCGTCACCGGATGCTCCACCTGCACGCGGGTGTTCATCTCGATGAAGTAGAACTCGCCGTTCTCGTAGAGGAACTCGAAGGTGCCCGCACCGCGGTAGCCCATCTTCTTGCAGGCGGTGGAGCAGCGGTCGCCGATCTTCTCGATGGTGCGGCGGGGAATGCCGGGGGCCGGCGCTTCCTCGATGATCTTCTGGTGGCGGCGCTGCATGGAGCAGTCGCGCTCGCCCAGCCAGACGGCGTTCTTGTGGCCGTCGGCCAGCACCTGGATCTCCACATGGCGGGGGTTCTCGAGGAACTTCTCCATGTAGACCTCGGGATTGCCGAAGGCAGCCGCGGCCTCGGCCTTGGTCATCTGCACGGCGTTCACGAGCGCAGCCTCGGTGTGCACCACCCGCATGCCGCGGCCGCCGCCACCGCCTGCGGCCTTGATGATCACCGGGTATCCCACCGCGCGGGCGATCTTGACGATCTCCTTGGGGTCATCCGGCAGGGCGCCTTCGGAACCGGGCACGCAGGGCACGCCGGCCGCGCGCATGGCCTGCTTGGCGGACACCTTGTCGCCCATCATGCGGATGTTGTCCGGCGTCGGGCCGATGAAGGTGAAGCCGCTGCGCTCCACGCGCTCGGCGAAGTCCGCGTTCTCGGACAGGAAGCCGTAGCCCGGATGGATGGCCTCGGCATCGGTCACCTCGGCGGTGGCGATGATGGCCGGCATGCTCAGGTAGCTCTGGGCAGAGGGGGCGGGGCCGATGCACACGGCCTCGTCGGCCAGCTTGACGTACTTGGCGTCGCGGTCGGCCTCGGAGTAGACGACGACCGACTTCACACCCAGTTCGCGGCAGGCGCGCTGGATTCGAAGGGCGATCTCGCCTCGATTGGCAATCAGGATTTTCTTAAACATGGCAGTTGCTCAGCACTCTGGGCGCAATGCGGCCAAGGGCCCATCCAGCAGCGGTCGCGGATCCGGCATCGCCGGGCCGTCGATCGCGCCCCCTCGAGGGGGCCGGCGCAGCCGGTAGGGGGTGGGGCGTGTTCACTCGATGATGAACAGCGGCTGGCCGAATTCCACCGGCTGGCCGTTCTCCACCAGGATCTTGGTCACAGTGCCGGACTTGTCGGCATCGATCTCGTTCATGATCTTCATGGCTTCGATGATGCAGATGGCCTGGCCTTCCTTGACCTGCTGGCCCACTTCCACGAAGGCCTTGGCATTGGGGCCGGACGCGCGGTAGAAGGTGCCCACCATGGGCGACTTCACCACATGGCCGGTCTCGACCGGCGCGGCGGCCGGCGCGGCGGCCGCGGCGGCCGGGGCTGCAGCTGCGGGAGCGGCGGCCACCGGGGCGGCCATCACCGGCATGGCCTGGGCCATGGGCACGCCCACCGTGCCGTCGGACTTGACGATGCGCACCTTGCCATCGGCTTCGGTGATTTCAAGTTCAGAAATGTTCGACTCGGACACGAGGTCGATCAGGGTCTTGAGCTTGCGCAGATCCATGAGGCTTCTCCAACGGAAAGATTTGTGGTGCTTGCCAATGCCACGGTCAGGACCTTGACCGTGCCCTCGCTTCAGCCGCCTTCAGCCGGCACTGGCCCGGACATGATCCAGTGCGTGCATCAGGGCGTAGCGGTAGCCCTGGGGGCCCAGGCCGCAGATGACGCCCAGCGCGAGCTCCGACACATAGCTGTGGTGGCGGAAGGCTTCGCGCTTGTGGATATTGGAGAGATGGACCTCGACAAAAGGCAGGGCCACCGCCGCCAGGGCGTCCCGGATGGCCACGCTGGTGTGCGTATAGGCTGCCGGGTTGATGATGATGAAGCGCGTGCCGTCACGACCCGCCGCCTGGATGCGGTCGACCAGGGCACCTTCGTGGTTGCTCTGGAAGCTTTCAAGCGTGGCCCCTGCATTGGCAGCGAATTGCTGCAGATCTGCATCGATCTGCGCCAAAGTCGTTGCGCCATACACCCCGGGCTCCCTGCTGCCAAGGAGGTTGAGGTTGGGACCATGAATCACGAGAATCTGCATCAGCGACGTGCCGCGGCGGTTTAGAGCGTAGACACTAGAAGCGTGAAAGGCTGAACTTTAGCTTTTTTAGACCCAGATCCCGGCATCTAGCCAAAAATAAATGGCTTGACCTTCCGCGCTTCTTGAGCTTGCCCAAGAAAGCACGGGATTCGGGGCTTGACGGTCACCGGGGCTGGCGCGGACGGCATTCTGGCGCGTGACGCGCCCCCGTCAGGCCCCGGTTTTCCCTGCCTCGGGGGCGGGCCGGCCGCTGGCGAGGGCCTGGGCCACCGCCTCCAGCTCCCCCGTCTGCAGGGCGCCCAGCCGGCGCCAGAACAGCTGACCGCGATCATCGAAGACCACGCTGAACGGCAGTCCGCCCTGGCTGTTGCCCAGCTGACGGCCCAGCTCCAGGCCCTGCACGCCGCCCAGGGCCAGGGGCAGGGTCAGCGGCAGGCGGCCCAGGAATTCCTGCACCGCCTCCTTGCGGTCGATGGCCAGGCCCAGGCCCTGCCAGTCAGGCCGGGCCTTGAGGAACTGCTCGATCTCCGGCAGCTCGCGCACGCAGGGCGCGCACCAGGTGGCCCAGAAATTCAGCAGCAGGGGCTTGCCGCGCAGGGCGCGGGCGGCCAGCTCGCCACCGTCCAGGGTCTCGAAGCGGGCCAGCCAGAAGGCGTCGGCCGGCGAGCTCGGGCGCGGGGGCGCTTCGGCAGGCGCGGGGGTGGGGCGGCGCTGCGCCATCCAGGCGCCCAGGCCGGCGGCCGCCAGGCCCACGGTCCCGAAGAGGGCGTGGCGGCGATTCATGCCGCGTCCCCACCGGCCGGGAGAAGGGGTGCAGGCGGAGCCTCCTCCTGCAGCAGCCGGCGCAGGGCTGTGAGGTCCCCGCGCTCGGTGCGGCCGCGGCTGTCGGCCTTCAGCGCGCCGCGCAGATCGTCCTTGTCCAGGATGCTCAGGGCGATGGTCACCCATTCATTGAGCGGCTTGCAGCGCTCGGCCACGGTCAGCAGGTCCACCGGGCCGCGGGGGCCCTGGGTCTCGCCGACTTCGTAGTCCACGCCGGCGTTGATCAGGGCGATCTCGGCGGACTTGCTGTCGTCGCAGAAGAGCTGCAGATGGATGTTGGACAGGCGCGTGGCCGTGCCGCGCCAGACGGCGCCGCACAGATGCGGGCGGAACTCGGCCAGGCGGTCCATCCACAGGGCGGCCAGCTCGCGCAGCGCGCGCAGCTCGGCCGGCTGGGTGTCGGCGCAAAAGAGGGCGAGATAGTCGCGGACCTCGTCCTCCAGCTCCTCGTTGCTGGGCAGCGGGGCATTGCGGGGCAGGCCCATCTGCTTGTGGGCGCGGCGCTTGGCCGGGCCGTATTCCAGGCCTTCCTCCACCACCATGCGGGCGGCGACGGCGGCGATCTCGGCGGTGAGCGGGCTGGCAGAGGCCATGGTGGGTGGGCGTGAGGGTCAGGGGTTCAGGGCAGGACAACGCCGCCCATGCGGGCCTCGATGGTGCTGGCGCGCCCCACCACGTAGGCGGAGCCGGGTCGCTTCTCGAAGCGCTTGGGCGCCGGCAGCATCACCGCCAGGCGGGCGGCCTGCCAGGGCGCGAGCTGGGCGGCGTCGACACGGAAATAATGCCGCGCCGCGGCCTGGGCGCCAAAGACCCCTTCGCCCCATTCGACATTGTTGAGATAGATCTCGAGGATGCGCTGCTTGGACAGCAGGGCCTCCAGCATGAAGGTCAGGATGAACTCCTGTCCCTTGCGCAGCAGCTGGCGCTCGCCGCTGAGGAAGAGGTTCTTGGCCAGCTGCTGGGTGATGGTCGAGCCGCCGACGACCTTGGCCTGGGGCTTGGCCGGCGCCGGCTTGTCGCTGTCCCGGGCCGGGGCCTTGGCGACGGCCCGGGCGCGCTTGTCGGCCCGGGCCTGCTCGCGCTGGTTCTTGTCCCAGGCCTTCTCCAGCGCGTCCCAGTCGACGCCGCCATGTTCGGAGAAGCCGGCATCCTCGCTGGCGATCACCGCACGCTTGAGCGCCGGGGAGAGGCGGGCATCGGGCACCCAGTCCTGGCTCCAGGCGACCTCATGCTTCTCGGTGGCCAGGCGCCAGATCTCGGAGCGCTGGAAGCTGGTGGACTGCGGGTCCAGCCCGTTCATCAGCGCGATGCGGACCAGGAAATAGAGCTGCAGGGCCAGCAGGCCCAGGGCCAGCAGGGCCAGCAGACGCAGGGGCAGGCGGCGCAGCATGGTTCAGCCCCTGGCCGCGAGCTGGGCGCGCAGGCCGGCCAGCACCGGGGCGGTATCGGGGCGCATGCCGCGCCAGAGCTGGAAGGCCTCGGCGGCCTGCTCGACCAGCATGCCCAGGCCGTCGCGCGGGCGGGCGCCCTGGGCGGCCACCCAGTCCAGGAAGCCCTGGGCCTGCGGGCCGTACATCATGTCCACGCCCAGGCCGCCTTCGCGCAAGACCTGACCCCTCACCGGCACGCCAGCGCCGGCCAGGCTGGCGCTGGTGCCGTTGACCAGCACGTCAAAGCGGTCTTCGGGCAGGTCCTGCAGGGTGCTGGCCTGCAGGCGCACGCCATGCTCCTGGGCCCAGCGGGCGTGGCTGACCACCAGGGCCAGGGCCTTGTCGGCGCTGCGGTTGGCCAGCGTCAGCTCGGCAGGCCGGGCGGCGATCAGGCTGCCCAGCACGCCGGCCGAGGCTCCGCCCGCGCCCAGCAGCAGCACGCGCAGGCCGGCCAGGGGCTGGCCTGCATTGGCCTGGATGTCGCGGACCAGGCCCAGGCCGTCGGTGTTGTCGCCCCACCAGCCCTGCTCGTCGAAGCGCAGGGTGTTGACCGCACCGGCCAGCTCGGCCCGCGGGCTGCGGCGGCGGGCCGAGGCAAAGGCCTCGAACTTGAAGGGCACGGTGACGTTGCAGCCCTTGGCGCCCGCTGCCGCAAAGGCCTGGACCGTGGGCAGGAAGGCGTCCAGCGGGCACAGCAGACGCTCGTAGACCAGGTGCTGGCCCGTCTGCGCCGCGAACTGGGCGTGGATGTTCGGGGACTGGCTGTGCGCCACCGGATTGCCGGCGACAGCGTAGCGGTCAGGGCCGGTGGCGTTCATAGCTGCTCCGTCACGGTGGCTTCCAGTCCATCCTCGCGGGTGAACTTGAAGCGGGTGGTGATGACCAGCACCTCGGCGCTGCGTCGCATCTCGATGTTGAAGTCGCCGAAGGGCTGGCAGGCGCGCACGATGGCCACGGCGCGCTTGTCCAGCTGGTTGTTGCCGGAGCTCTGGACGATCTCGGTGTCCACCAGGCGGCCCTTGAAATCCACGTGGATGTTCATGATCAGCTCGCCGTAGAGCTTGCGGCCGCGGTAGGTGGGGAAGTCGCGGGTGCCGCGCTCCTCGATGCGCCGGCGCAGGGTGTCGTAGTACTGGGCATAGACCACCTCGCGCGTGGCCGGGCTCACGTAGCGCTTGCGGGGACGGGCGTTTTCGTCGTTGACGCGCTTCTCGATCTCGGCCATCAGCTGCACCAGCTGGCGGCGCTTCTCGGCCTGCTCGCGGGCCTCGGGGGAGCTGCGCTCGCGGCGCGGGTCTGGCGGCGGCAGCAGGGCCAGCTCGCGCCGGACCTGGGCCAGCAGCTGCTGCTGGACTTCCTGCAGCTTGGCGATCTGGGCGCGCTGGGTCTCGGTGTTGTCGCCCAGCTCCATGCGCGGCGAGGGCGCCAGCGGCGAAGTGGCCCGCTTCTGCCGGGCCGACTCCCCGCCGCCGGCCAGATTGGCCTGGGCCAGGGCCTTGGCTTCGGCCGGGGCGTCCTTGCTGCGCGCATTGACCAGCACCACCTCCAGGGGCGTGTCCTGGAACAGACGCTGGAATCGCTCGGGATCGGCAATGCGCAGGGCCAGCAGCATCAGGTGCAGGCCCAGGGAGACGATCAGGGCGAGGTGAAGCGGCTGGATCTTGCGAGGCAGCATGGCGTGGGCTTGCGTGCGTTCAGGCGGCCGGGGCGGCAGGCGCCTCGGAACCGCCCTCGGCGTCGTTCATGTCGATGGCGAGCGTGAGCGGGCCGCTGCCGGCGTCTTCGTCCTCGTCCACGGTCTCCGCGTCATCCGGGGCCTGTGCTTCGTCCAGGCGCTCGACCAGGGAGGCGTGCACGTCCAGCGTCATCTCGTCGATGCCGGTGATGCGCACCCGCACATGGCTGCCGCGCGCCAGGCCTTCGCAGCCCAGGGCGCGGAAGACCAGGGGGAGGGTGTCGGCCCGCACGAGGCCGTCCTTCATCACCGAGGCGGTGAGCTCATGGATGGCGTTCTGCTGCAGGTAGCGCAGGGTCCAGTAGCGCTCGATGCCCGACTGGAAGCCGTTGTAGGCCGAGTAGGCGGCATCGAAGCCCGAGATGATGGAGAAGAGCTGCGCGTCCTTGGGCTTGAAGGGCGCCACCAGGGCCGCGGTACGGCCGTGGCGGGCGCAGGCGATGATCTGCCACTGGTTGACCAGGTCGGTGTAGCGGCGCAGCGGCGAGGTGGCCCAGGTGTACTGCGCCACGCCCATGCCGGCATGCGGCAGGGCCTTGGTGCCCATGCGCACCTTGACGCCGGGCGCCAGGCTGGCCTGGCTGCGGTAGATGCCCGGCAGGCCCAGCTCGTTGAGCCAGCCGCCCCAGCTGCTGTTGGCCAGGATCATGGCCTCGGCCACGATCAGGTCCAGCGGCGCGCCGCGCTGGCGGGTGCCGATGCTGACGGCCTCGTGGCCCTCGGGCTCGCGCTCGCCGTTGCTGTCCAGGCGGAAGGTGTAGTCCGGGCGGTTGAAGGTCTCGGGCTTGCCGCGCACGACCTCGCGCTGCGCCTTCAGGTGCTTCGCGAGGCGGAAGCAGAAGCGCAGCTCGGCGCCGAAGGCGTAGTCGGCCGGCGCCTCGCCGGTCAGCGAGGCCTCGGTGACGGTGCTGTCCAGCTTGTCGTGACGCAGGTTGGCGGCGATGGGCACGCGCTCGAGCTTGGTCTCGCGGCTGCGGATCTCCAGCGTGGCCTCGTCCATCGTGACGTACAGCGAGACCGCCGGGCAGTCGCGCCCCTCGGCCAGCGTGTAGTGCTGCACCACCTCGTCCGGCAGCATGGTCAGCTTCCAGCCGGGCATGTAGACGGTGGAAAAGCGCTCGCGGGCGACCTTGTCCACCGGCGAGTCCGGCTGGATGGCCAGGCCCGGCGCGGCGATGTGGATGCCGAAGACGATGGTGCCGCTGCCCAGGCCCTGCACGGAGAGGGCGTCGTCGATCTCGGTGGTGGCCGAGTCGTCGATGGAGAAGGCCTGCACGGGCGCCAGGGGCAGCTCGTCGGTGATGGCCGGCGCGGTGAGCGCCGGGAAGCCGGTGCCCTTGGGGAAGTTCTCGAACAGGAAGCGCTTCCAGTGGAACTGGTAGGGGCTGCTGATCGCGCC
Organism: Roseateles flavus; assembly: GCF_039872765.1. NCBI lineage: Bacteria > Pseudomonadati > Pseudomonadota > Betaproteobacteria > Burkholderiales > Sphaerotilaceae > Roseateles > Roseateles flavus. The sequence continues at coordinate 904,476 of NZ_JBDPZC010000001.1, forward strand.
GGCGCCCTTGAGCAGGTCCAGCGGCGCCTGCTGCGAACGCTTGGCGGCCTCGACCACGGCCTTGTACTCGGGGCCGTTCTTGTCGGGCTTGAAGAGGATCTTGTAGATCTGCTCGCGGATGCCGGCCGGGCACTGGCCCGCGATCAGCTCCTGGGCCCAGGCCTCGATCTGCAGGGCCTGCTGGCGTTTGCGCTCAATGCCCAGCAGGGCGGCCTTGACCTGCTCCTCGGGGGCCTTCTTGAACAGGCCCTTGCCCATGCGGCGGAAGTAGTGCGGCGCCTCGTAGAGCCTGAAGAGGGCGGCGGCTTGCTGGATCACGCCGGCCTTGGCGTCGAAATAGTCCCGCGCCAGGTCTGCGAAGCCGAACTCGCCCTCGGGGGCGAACTCCCAGGCGAGGTCCAGGTCGATCTCCAGGCCCAGGGCCTGGCCCTCGGCCATGAGCTCGGCGGGGGCCGGCTTGTCGAACTTGAGCAGCACATTGGCTGCCTTCACTTTGACGCGCTTGCCCGAGTCCAGCTCGATCTGCATCGAGCTTTCCGCTTCGGACATCACACGGCCGGCGAGGAATTTTCCGGCGTCATCGAACAGGGCAAACATAGGGTGCGCATTGTCGCCCAAGTGCAGTGGTGCCGGTCGCAAGCCGAACGCGGGCCTCGCACGACGGGCGCCGCGAAGAGGTCAGCGGGCCGCCGGGGCATTGGTCGGTGGCGGCCCGCTGGAACGAGGAGCGATCCACAGGGGTGGGCGCCAGACTCGATGCCCAGGGCCCGCGGCTTGCCTGCCGGGCCCGCAAGGCACCCTGGTCCGGGCCCTGACGGTGTGAGCGTCTGTGGGCGCGAGCCTAGCCCATCGTCATGACGTCATGGGGGCCCTGCGAGGGCGGCTCCACAGGGCGGCGGACCCCGGCGCGGGGGCAGGGCTTACGCTTCATTACGAGTTCATTGCCCGCTGTGCGAACAAGCGGGCGCCTGCCGCGCCTGCCGCCCGGCGGCTGATCGAGAAACTCCCAATCCGGGCCGCGCTCCGCGGCCATCAGAATCGTGACAAGGTCCGCGACGGGAAGGTCTGTGTCTTACAGAAGCTCACGAAAGTCCAACAAAACGTCAGCCGGCTCCAGCAGAGGCGCCGGCAAGATGCGGCGCATGTTGTGGGCGGCTGCTTTGCCAATGAGCTTGTGGTCGGCGCTGCCGGTGACCGCAGCGCCGGCACCCGCGCCTGCGTCGGCGGCGGTGGCTGAGGCCCCTGGCGAGCTGACGGTGCTGCACTGGTGGACCTCCGCCAGCGAACGGGCCGCCGCCAACCATGTGGCGGCCCGCCTGGCCGAGCAGGGCCTGCGCTGGGTGGACAGTGCGGTGGCCGGCGGCGGCGGCGGGCCGGCCGTCAAGGTGCTGAATGAGCGCATCCTGCGGCGCATGGCGCCCAAGGTGGCGCAGCTCAACGGCCAGTCCATGAACGAATGGGCCGACATGGGCCTGCTGCTGGAGCTGGACGCCGTTGCCCAGCGCAAGGGCTGGGCCCGCACGCTCTTTCCGCAGGTGCTGAGCCAGCTGAGCGTGCGCGAGCACATCGTGGCCGCGCCGTTGGGCATCCATCGCATCAACAACCTCTACCTGAACCGGGCGGTCTTTCGCCAGCACGGCATCGAGCCCCCCACCGACTGGGCGGGCCTCGCCCGGGCCGCCGAGCGCCTGCGCTCGGCCGGTGTCACGCCCGTGGCCTTCAGCGACGAACCCTGGCAGGTGGCCACGGTGTTCGAGGCCCTCCTGCTGGGCGAGGCCGGCCCGCAGCTGTACCGGCGCATGATGGTGCAGCAGGAGTGGCAGGCCTTCGAGGATCCGGCGCTGGAGCGCGCCTTCCGGCGCCTGCGCGAGTGGCGCAGCCTCGCGCTGCCGGCCAGCGCTGCCACGGGGGGCGCTGCCGGCGGCGGCGAGCGCCCCTGGACCGAGCTGGTGGCCGACTTCGCCTCGGGGCGCGCCGCGATGCTGATCACGGGCGACTGGGCCCGCGGCGAGCTGGGCGCCCTGGGCCTGGAGGGGGGCCGCGACTTCGACTGCCGCGCCGTGCCTGGCACGGCGGCGGTCCACCTCTTCAGCATCGACACCCTGGCCATGCTGGCCGGCGACCGCAGCGCCCAGCCCGAGCAGGAGAAGATGGCCGAGCTGCTGGCCAGCGCCACGCTGCAGCTGGGCTACAACCGCATCAAGGGCTCGGTGCCTGTGCGCAAGGATGTGCCCGTGGACGAGCTGGACCCCTGCGCCCAGCAGTCCTACCGCCTCTTCGCGTCCCCCGCCACGCCGCGCGTGCCCAGCCTGGTGCACCGCATGGCCTTTGGCGAGGTGGGCAAGAACGCCCTGATCGCAACCGTCCACCGCTTTGCGCTGGATCCCGCCCAGACGCCGGCGGCCGCGCAGCGCAGGCTGCTGGGCCTGCTGCGCGCCCTGCCTCCCAAGCCCTCCCGATCCGCCGCGCCATGAACCGCACCATCCTGATCGTCGACGACGACCAGAAGATCCGCACCCTGCTCAAGACCTACCTCGAGAAGAACCAGTACGAGGTGCTGCTCGCCCACGACGGCGCCAGCTTCATGGCCGAGTTCGAACGCCATCGCGAGCAGATCAGCCTGTGCATCCTGGACGTCATGCTGCCGGACACCGAGGGCTTTGCCCTGTGCCAGGCGGTGCGCCGCCGCTCCGACGTGCCGGTGATCATGCTCACGGCCAGCGCCGAGGAGACGGACCGCATCGTGGGCCTGGAGCTGGGCGCCGATGACTACCTGGGCAAACCCTTCAACCCGCGCGAGCTGCTGGCCCGCATCAAGGCCATCCACCGTCGCTCCGGCCAGGAGCGCAGCCAGCCGGCGCGCTTCTTCCGTTTCAACGGCTTCACGCTGGACGTGCTGGAGCGCAGCCTGGTGGACCCCGACGGGCAGGCCTCGCCCCTGTCCGGCATGGACTTCCAGCTGCTGAAGCTGCTGGTGGAGCATCCCGGCCAGGTGCTGGACCGCAGCCGCCTGGCCGAGGTGACCCGCGGCCGCGACCTCGGGCCGCTGGACCGGTCCCTGGACGTGCAGATCAGCCGCCTGCGCCAGCGCCTGCGCGACGACGGCAAGCAGCCGGCGCTGATCAAGACCGTGCGGGGCTCGGGCTATGTCTTCGCCAGCACCGTCCAGGTCAACGATGCGGCCTGAGGCCGGCCTGCGCTGGACGCCGCCGGCCGGCCTCCAGCGCGTCCTGGCCTTCCTGCTGGACAGCCTGCAGGGCCGCTTCGTGCTGGCCATGCTGGGCGGGCTGGCGCTGGTCCAGCTGCTGGTCAACCTGCTGTGGTACCACCAGCTGGAGCAGCGCACGCGCCGGCAGGTCGAGCTGGCGGCCCACCACCTGGCCAGCGGCGCCCTGGGCGCGGTGCGCGGCCTGCGCGAGCTGCCCGCGGCCTACCGCCCGCTGCTGATCGAGCAGCTGCGCACCATGGGCGGCACGCGCTTCCTGGTCTTCATCAACGCGGCGGCGGTGGAGGTCCAGCCCTTGCCCGGGCCGCCGGTGGTCCGCGAGCTGGAGGCCTCGCTGCAGCGGGAGTTGCAGGCCCGCCTGGGGCAGCAGGCGCCGCTGCGGGTGACGCTGGCCTCGCCCCTGGGCCTGCGGGTGGGGCCGCAGGGCGGGCTGCTGTCGGACCTGCCGGAGAGCTGGGTCGATCCCTCCCTGCTGGCAGCCGACCGGCCCGCGCCCTTCGTCGTGATCCAGCTGGAGACGGAGCCGGGGCAATGGCTGTACCTCAGCAGCACCCTGCCGGATCCCTTCCTGCTGGAGCAGCTGGAGTTCTTCACCTGGCAGCGCCTGGCCCCGCAAGGCCTGACCCTCGCCCTGGCCCTGCTGCTGAGCCTGGTGGCCTCGCGCACGCTCACCCGGCCCCTGCGCGGCCTGAGCCGGGCGGCGGCGCGCGTGGGGCATCGCTCCGTGCCGCAGCCCTTGCGGGTCAGCGGCACGGCCGAGGTGCGCCAGGCCACGCAGGCCTTCAACGAGATGCAGGAGCGCATCCGCCGCTACCTGAGCGACCGCGAGCGGCTCTTCGCCTCCATCTCGCACGACCTGCGCACGCCCATCACGCGCCTGCGCCTGCGCAGCGAGCTGCTGGACGACGAGGCCGTGCAGGACGAGTTCCACGAGGACCTCGATGAGCTGGACCTGATGGTCAAGACGGCCCTGCAGATCGTCAAGGACACCGACATCCACGAGAACCGCGCGCCCGTGCGCATCGACCTCGTGCTGCAGAAGATGGTGCGCGACGCCCGCATGGCCGGCCAGCGCATCGAGCTGGAAGAGCGGCCCCTCACCGTCTTCGGCAAGCCCCTGGCCCTCAAGAGGGCCCTGGGCAATCTGCTGGACAACGCGGTGTTCTACGGCTGCGGCGGCGAGGGCCGGCCGGTGCAGCTGCGCATGGAGGCCGGCCCTGAGGGTCAGGTCTTGCTGACGGTGCGAGACCACGGCCCCGGCGTGCCTGAGCAGGCGCTGCACCAGCTGGGCCAGCCCTACACCCGCCTGGCGCACGGCCGGCAGGCGCGGGAGGAGGGGCTGGGGCTGGGTCTGTCCATCGTGCGGGACATCGTCGCCGATCACGGCGGGCAGCTGCAGTTCCGCAACCATCCCGAGGGCGGCCTGGAGGTGCGGCTGAGCCTGCCGAGCCCGGTGGGGGTGCCGGAGGAATCGGCGGCCGGGGCAGCTGGCGCAAGGCCGGGCTGAACGCTCGCGCCGGGGCTCAGCCCTTCTTGCGGCCCAGCATGCGCAGCAGGGTGCTGTCGCGATCGATGAAGTGGTGCTTCAGCGCCGCCAGCACGTGCAGGGTCACGAGCAGCAGCAGCAGGTAGCCCAGCCAGTGGTGGGCCTGATGGCCCAGCTCGGCGAGCGTGGCGTTGTAGGGCAGGACCTCGCCGGGCTTGGCGGGATCGTCCTGGTGCGGCACCAGGGTCAGGCCGAAGACGCCGAAGCCGTGGCCGCTGGCGCCCGAGAACACCATGCCGCTCAAGGGCATCAGCAGGGTCAGGGCCAGCAGGGTGCCGTGGGCCCAGCGGGCGGCGCGCTGCATCGCGGGCGAGGTGGGCTGCACCGGCCCGGGCAGGCCCAGGCGCAGGCGCTGGACCAGGCGCACGGCGATGAGGAGCAGGGCGATCACACCCAGCGACTTGTGCCAGGGGTACAGCGCCCAGGCTTCGCTGCGGCTCATGTACAGGCCCACGCCGGCCAGGCCCAGCATCAAGGTGGCGACAAGCCAGTGCAGCAGGCGGCTGGAAGGAGGCAGCGGGTCATGTTCGGCCATGGCGAGGGTCCGGTGATGGTGGCCCGCGAGTCTAGCGAGGCTGCAGCATCGGGACGCGGCCCCATGTGCGCCCTGCGCATCGGGTCTGCGTGCCCCGGCCTCAGTCCTGCCCCGGCCGGCGCCGCAGGCGGTGCCCCACGAGGGCGTAGAACAGGATCAGCGCATAGCAGGGCAGCATCATCCAGTACGCGCCCTGACCGCCCAGCTGGTCGCTGAGCCGGCCGTACAGCATGGGCAGCAGGGCGCCGCCGGCGATGCCCATGATCAGCAGGGCCGATCCGGCCGCGGTGTAGCGGCCCAGTCCTTCCAGCGCGAGCGGCCAGATGGCGGGCCAGACCAGGGCATTGGCCAGGCCCAGCAGGGCGAGGCACAGCACGGCGTCGGGCACGGGGGGCACGCCCAGCCAGCCCAGCAGCAGGCTGCTCCAGCCCGTCGCGCTGCTGGAGCTGCCGGCCACGCCCACGACGCACAGCAGGCCCAGCGCCGCGGAGATCGCCAGGGCACGGGCCTGGCTCAGCACGCGAGGGATCAGCAGCACGCCCAGCAGGTAGCCCAGCACCATGAAGCCCATGGTGTAGGAGGTCAGCACGGCATAGTGCGGCACGCCCAGCTGCTGGCCGAAGAGGCCGATGGTGTCGCCCGCAATCACCTCCACGCCCACGTAGCCGAAGAGGCTCAGGGCGCCCAGCACGGCCTGCGGGAAGCGCAGCACGCCCAGGGCGCGGGTCTCGCGGCGGCCGGGGGCGGAATCCGGTTCCAGCGCGGGCTCCGGCACCGGCGCCAGCTGCACGAGACCCATGAAGAGCAGCAGCGCCACGGCCATCACCGCATAGGGGTAGATGAGGCGCGAGGCCAGCTCCACCCGCAGCAGCGCCTGCGCCGCGGGAGCCAGCCGCGCCATCTCGGTATGCGCATAGGGGCCGATGCCACCCAGGACCAGGGCCGAGAAGACCAGGGGCACGACGATGCCCGCGCCCTTGTTGAACAGGCCCATGATGCTGATGCGCATGGCGGCGCTCTCGCGCGGACCGATGCAGACGATGTAGGGGTTGATGGCCGTCTGCATGAGCGTCATGCCGGTGGCCAGCGTGAAGAGCGCCAGCAGGAAGAGGCCGTAGTGCGCACTCTGGGCCGCGGGGATGAAGAGCCCCGCACCCGCGGCCATCACGCCCAGGCTGAGGGTCATGCCCCGCTTGTAGCCGGTGCGCTGCAGCAGCAGCGCCGCCGGGAGCGCCATCACGGTGTAGGCGATGTAGAAGGCGAAGGTCACCCACAGGGCCTGGAAGTTGCTCAGGCGGCAGACCAGCTTCAGGAAGGGAATCAGTGAGCCGTTGAGCCAGGTGACGAAGCCCAGGATGAAGAACATCAGGGCGATGAAGCCCATGGCCAGCAGGACCGAGGGGCCCTGTGCGAGGGTCATGGGGCGCGGGGCGGTGGAGGTCTTGGCGTGCATGGTGGGGGTGCGTCCGGTGAGGCGGGCAGCGCGCAGCCGACCCTGCGCCGCCTGGTGCGGGCGGCGCAGGGCCTGGCACGAAGGGTCAGGTCTTGCCGGCGCTCAGAACTTGGCGCGCAGGCCGATGCTGTAGCGGGCGCCGTTCTCGTAGACGCCGATGGGCAGCCCGTCGGCGGTGTTGCTGCGGATGACCTCGTTGTTGAGGTTCACCGCGCTGGCATAGACCGTCAGCTTCGGCGTGACGTCGTAACTGGCCGAGGCGTCCCACTGGCCGTAGGCACTGTTGACGACCTGGCCGCCCATCTGCACGTCGCCATAGGACTTGGAGCGGTAGTTGTAGGACAGTCGCAGCGTCAGCCCGTGGCGCTCGTAGTAGCCGCTGAGGTTGAGCTGGTCGCGCGAGTTGCCCAGCACCTTCAGGCGCGGCTGGCCCGCCACGGCGCCGGCCACGGCGTCGGTGAAGGTGTAGTTGACGACCGTGCCGAAGCCGCTGTGGCCGAAGGGCTGCTGCCACTGGAGCTCGAAGCCCTTGATGTCGGCGCCGTTGTCGGCGTTGTAGGGGCGTTCGACATTGAGCGTCTCGCCGCCCACCGGCTCCTGCTTCGAGGCCTTGTAGGTGAAGGTGTCGAGCTTCTTCACGAACAGCGTGGCGGCCAGCAGCGAGGCGTCGGCGTAGTACCACTCGGCGCCGATCTCGGCCTGGTTCGCATGGACGGGCTTGAGCAGCGGATTGCCGGCATAGGCGCGGGTCAGCACCGTGCCGTCGCGGCGCAGGCCGGGGCTCAGCAGGTCGAAGGTCTGGCGCGCCATGGTCTTGGACACGGCGCCGCGGACGATGATCTCCTTGCTCCAGTCGTAGATCACGTTGAGGCTGGGCAGGGCGTCGTTGTAGCGGTGCTTCTGGCTGACCGGCGCGAAGCTGCCGTCCGCGTTGGCCAGGTAGCCGTCCGAGGTCTGCTCGGTGCGGACCACGCGCAGGCCCACGTCGCCGCGCCAGCGCCCGCTGGCAAAGTCGGCCTTGGCATAGCCGGCGCTGATGCGCTCCTTGATGGTGTAGTTCTCGTTGAGCAGGTCCTTGTAGACCATGGCCTTGTCGTACATCGGGATGGCCTTGCTGGCGACCAGTCCGTCGTCGAACCAGGCGTACTGGGTCAGCGCATCGGAGGTGGCCGCGGCCTGGCTCAGCAGGGGCGAGGGGCCGGTCGACAGATCGGCCAGCGAGAAGGCCTGCCAGCCCGCCGAGCCGGCCTTGGCGGAGCCCTGGGTGCGCTTGTTGCGCAGGGTGTTGTCGCGCAGCTTCACGCCCAGCTTGAGGGTGTTGAAGAAAGCCTCGCCCAGCTCCCAGCTCAGGTCCGCCTGGCCGTAGGTCTCGCGGCTTTCCATGCGGCGGATGCGGTCGTCGCCCGCCTTCAGCGTCAGCGCCTTGGGGTCCAGGGGGTTGATGTCCAGGTACTTCACGCCGTAGTGGTCGGGGCCCAGGCTGATCTGCGCGCGGGTGTCGCCTTCCATCCAGAAGTGGCGGTCATGCGAGCTGCCGCCCTCGCTGGAGGTGATGCCGGCCTGGCCGTGCAGCTTCCAGGTGCTGCCCTGGTAGCTGGCGTCCAGGTCGGCCAGTCGGGACCTCACATAGGACTCCCGGTAGATGGGCTCGAAGGACACGCCGGTCTTCGGGCCCACGATGCCGCCCACCAGCGCCTTGCCGCCGTCGCCGACGGTGATGAAGCGCGGGTCGGTGACCGCAATCACGCCCTTGTCCGCCAGGCCGCCCACCTGCCAGAGGTAGTTCTGGTTGTTGTTGTTCATCTTCATGTCCGAATCCATGAGGTTCAGGACGATGTCGGTCTGCGCAGTGGGCTGCAGCTGCACGGCCAGGTTGGCGGTGGTGCGCTCGCGCTCCTGGCGGAAGATGGCCGAGCCGCCACCCCAGGAGGCGTAGGCCCGGGTGACGGCGCCGTGCTGGTCCTGGATGTCGTAGGGGCCGTCCGGGAACATCTCCAGGCCGTCGCGGCGCATGGTGCGCTGCTGCCGGCTCAGGGCCAGCAGCACGCCCACGGTCTTGTCGGCGGACTTCCAGTTCAGCAGACCGTTGAGCTGCGGGTCGGTCTTGCCGGGCAGCTTGCTGTAGAGCGCCTCCGCCGAGGCCTGCAGGGTCAGCGCGTCCTTGAAGTCCAGGGGGCGGCGGGTCCTGACGATCACCAGGCCGCCGATGCTGCCTTCGTCCAGGTCCGCCGAGGGGCTCTTGTAGACCTCCAGGCTGCCGACGATCTCGGAGGGCAGCACGTCGTAGTTGAAGCTGCGCGTCTGCGCCTCGTTGAGCCACCATTCGGACGAGGCCACGGCCTGCCCGTTGAGCTGGGTCATGTTGAGGTTCTTGTCCGTGCCGCGCACGAAGATGGCCTTGCCTTCACCCCAGATGCGGTCCACCGAGATGCCGGGCACGCGCTGCAGGGAATCGGCGACGTTCTTGTCGGGGAACTTGCCCACGTCCTCGGCGCTGATGGTGTCGACGATGTTCTGGGCCTCGCGCTTCTCGGCGAGATTGCGCTTGAGCGTGGCGCGCACGCCGCGCACCTCAACCTGCTCAAGCGTGTTGGCGCTGGGGGCGGGCGCCTCGTCGGCAGCCAGCGCGGGTGCGGCGGCCAGGGAGGCCACGGTCAGGCTCACCAGGCGGGGCAGCAGGCGGCGGGAAAGGTGGGGCTGGCGGAAAAGGTGGGGATGGCGGGAAAGCGGCACGTGGGTCTCCTGTTCTTGTCGGGGTACGCCTCTGGATGCCGGCTGGGCCACCGAGGTGCCAGCGCAATGTAGGGCGCACGCCGGGCCGTCACGGCAGGGCGTTGCGCTTTGTTGGACTACATTGCATCGGTCTTACATTCGCCGCGCGCAATGACAGCTGCAGCTCCGGGATGACCCTGGGTGCGCAGGGCCCGGCCTGCCTCAGTGCACGCCGGGCGTCTGGCGCAGCAGCTCGAACTCAGCGCTGATCAGCGCAGCCACATGGCGCACCCGTGGCAGGCCGGCCGAGCGCTGATGGCTGACGAGGAACAGGTCGCCGCGGTGATCGCCCAGGGGCACGGGCAGCTCGACGAGCCCGTCCAGCGCGCTGTGCCGGTGCAGGGCGCGCGCCATCACCAGCACGCCGGCGCCCGCGCGGCAGGCGGCCAGCTGCACCAGGTAGTCGTCCGAGCTGAAGGCCGGCCGGAAGCCGGGGATGGCCGCGGCCAGGGCCTGGTTCACCTGCTGTTCCTCGTAGGGAGGGGCCCAGACGATCCAGTCCAGCTGCGCCAGCTTCAGCGGCTCCGGCGGCGCGGGAAGGCGGGCCGCATAAGCCGGGCTGGCGTAGGCCACGATGGGGCAGCTGAGCTGGTCCAGGATCAGCAGCTCCTTGTCCGCCGGGCGGCTGGTGCGCAGGGCGAGGTCAGCCTCGCCGCGCGCGAGATTCAGGGTCTCGATGCCGGACAGCGCTTCCAGCCTCAGCCCTGGCTGCTGCTGCAGCAGCAGCGCGGCCAGCGGCGCCAGCAGCTCGAAGGCCATGCGCGGCGGTGCGGCGACCCTCACCTTGCCCTCCAGGCGCTCGTGGGGGCGACTCAGGGCGACATCCGCCTCCAGGGCCCATTCGGCCATGCGCCGCGCCGAGGGCAGCAGGCGTTGGCCGGCGGCGGTCAGGCGGCAGCCCTGGGCCTGGCGCTGGAACAGGGGTTCGCCCACGTTCTCCTCCAGCTCCGCGATGCGGCGCGACAAGGTGGGCTGGGCCAGGCGCAGCTGGCGCGCCGCCGCGCTGAAGCTGCCGGACTCGGCCACGCTCAGGAAGAGCTGGAGGTCGTCCCAGCGCAAGTGCTCGCGTGCCATGAAGCCATGTCCTTTTGCATGGGCCGATCAAGACTTGGTCGATTCCCAAGCGGCCTTCACCGTGAAAGCATGCGGCCCATATTGTTGAACGGGAGGCTAGCATGAGTCATCAGATCAAGAAGCAGTCGGCGGCGCATCTGACGCGTCAGTGGAGCGTCCACGCGGCCTTGGACTCAGGACGCCAGCGGCGCTGGGCAGGCCTGGCCCTGGCGGCGCTGCTGGCCCTGGCGGCCTGCGCGCCCACCGCGCACCAGATGCAGCGCGAGAGCATCAGCCGGCCGGTGGGCTGGGCGCAGATGGAGGCCCGGCTCGATGAGCCCGGCCCCATCGAGCTGGACACGGTGGCCAGCGCCACCGGCGTCTCGGCCCTGGAGGGACTGCTCAATCTGGCGCATCCGGCGGCGCGCGCAGCCGGCCTGCAGAACCGCGACGAGCCCATCCAGATCTTCCTGCATGTGCTCAAGCATCCCAGCCGGGGCACCTTCCTGGTGGACACGGGCGTGGCCCAGGCCCTGATCCAGAACCCCGGCGACTGGGGCCTCAACGCCTTCCTGCGCAAGGCCATGAAGTTCGACCAGATGCGCGTGTGGAACAGCAGCGGCGACGTGCTGCGCAGCCTGGGCCAGCCCCTGCAGGGCGTGCTGCTGACCCATCTGCATCTGGACCACCTCAGCGGCCTGCCCGACCTGCCGCTGGACCTTCCCCTCTATGCCGGCCCCGGTGAAACCACCGAGCGGCACTGGACCCATCTCTTCGTCCACGGCGCCAGCGACGCCCTGCTCAAGGGCCGTCCGCCCCTGCGCGCCTGGCCCTTCGAGGCTCCACTGGGAACGGACCCGCTGGCCGTGCTGGACGTCTTCGGCGACGGCTCCGTCTATGCCCTGCACGTGCCCGGCCACACCGCCGGCAGCACGGCCTACCTGCTGCGCACCACGCAGGGGCCGGTGCTGCTGGCGGGCGACACCTGCCACACGCGCTGGGGCTGGGAGCATGGGGTCGAGCCGGGCGATTTCACCCGGGATGCCGCCCGCAACGTCAACAGCCTGCAGGCCCTGAAGGCGCTGGCCGCGCGGCACCCGGCCATGCGGGTGCGGCTGGGGCACCAGGCCTGAGCCGGATTCGAGTCAGGCCTGGATCAAGCCTGGATCAGGGGGCTGCGAGGCCATGAGATGCCGCAACGCGTCCTGCGCCGCCTCCAGCTCATGCTCGCTGAAGACCTGCACGCCATGCTGGCGCAGCAGGGCGGCGGTCAGCCCTTCGCCGGGGCGCTTGAGGCCGTCGAAGTGGCCCGAGGCGATGCGCTGGCTGCCGCAGGACGGGCTGCCTTCCTTGAGCACGGCGAGGCGCAGGCCGTGGCGCTGCACCAGGGCGAGGGCCGCGGCGGCGCCGGCCTTGAAGGCCTCCGTCGGGTCGCCGCCGTCGGCATCACGGATGCGGGCCTGGCCCAGCCAGACCTGCCAGCCCCGGGCGCCGGCCTCGATCTCCGCCGGCGGCCGCGGCACGGGCAGGCCGCCCGCCAGCTCGGGGCACAGCGGCACGACCAGCCCCTCGGCCTGCCACCGGTCCAGCAGGGCCGAGCGCAGGTCCTGCGCACGGCCGTCGTAGCGCACCGGCGCGCCCAGCAGGCAGGCGCTGACGAGCATGCGGGCCTGTGCCTCAGCCACGGGCGCTCACACCGTCAGCCCGCCGGAGACTTCCAGCACCGCGCCGTTGACGTAGCTGGCCTCGTCGCTGGCCAGGAAGGCGTAGACATTGGCCACCTCGGCGGGGCTGCCCAGGCGGCGCAGGGGCACCTCCTCCTGCATCTGGCCCAGCAGCTTGTCGGGGATGGTGGAGAGGATGGGCGTCTCGATGAAGCCCGGCGCGACCGCGTTGACGCGCACGCCCTTGGGTCCCAGCTCGCGGCTCCAGGTCTTGGTAAAGCCGATCACGCCGAACTTGGCGGCGGCGTAGTTGGTCTGGCCGAAGTTGCCGTAGATGCCCACCACCGAGGAGGCATTCAGGATGACCCCGCTGCCCTGCGCCACCATGCTGTCGACCACGGCCTGCGCGCAGTGGAAGACGCCGCGCAGGTTGACGTCGATGACGGCGTCGAACTGCTGCAGGCTCATCTTCTGCAGGCGGGCGTCCTGGGTGATGCCGGCGTTGTTCACCAGCACGTCGATGCGGCCATGGCGGGCCTTGACCTCGGCCACCATGGAGTCGACCTGCCCGCGGTCCGTGACGGACAGCGCAAAGCCCAGGGCCTGGGCGCCCGCGGCCTGGCACTGGGCCACGGCGGCGTCGACGGCATCCTGGCGCAGGTCGCAGACGACGACGATGGCGCCCTCCTGCGCGAACTTCAGCGCTGTCGCCAGGCCGATGCCCTGGGCGGCGCCCGTGATGATGGAGACTTTGCCTTCCAGGCGGCGTGCGGGATTCATAGCTGCAGAAACTCCGTCAGTTCAGAGAGGTAGTCGTCGAAATCGGAGAGGCCGTGATCACTGCCTTCCAGCAGATGGATGCGGCTGCCCTCGTAGCGGGCGTGCATCTCGCGCCAGTCCAGCACCTCGTCGCCCTTGGCGATGACGGCCAGCAGCTGCGCAGGGCGGGCGATGGCGCCGGGGGTCAGGTCTTGCGCGATGGTGCGCAGCTCGTCCACGAACTCGGGCCGGAAGAAGAAGCGCTCCTGCGGGTCCTGCCAGCAGCTGTGCTCGCCGATGTGGCGGGAAAGGTCCCGCGCCGGATCGACGGCCGGGTTGAGCAGCACCGCGCGGCAGCCGGTGTGCTGCTGCACCCAGGTGGCGTAGAAGCCGCCCAGCGAGCTGCCCATCACGGCCATGGTGCTGCGCGGCCAGTCGCGGATCTGCTCGCGGATCAGGGCCAGGGCCTCGCGGGGCGAGGGCGGCAGCTGCGGCGCCAGCCAGGTGAGGTCCGGGCGATGCTCGCCCACCCAGCGCGCCATGCGCTGCGCCTTGGCCGAGCGTGGCGAAGAGCGAAAGCCGTGCAGGTAGAGCAGATGGGTGCTGCGGGGCGGGGGAGCGTTCATGGCGGGGCAGTCTAGCGCCCGGGCGCGGCGGCGGCTGTCGGCTGCGCGTCACCGCGGGCGACTGCGAGCTGTGCGATGAAGCACGGTTTGGCTGGTACGAGTGGGGTGGGTCTGCATTGACGCCGCAGGGCCGCTCTCGACAATGTGCGGCTTGTCGTCGGCCATGCAAGCGAAGCCCAGGCGCTTCGCCGCGGGCCGGCCCACCCCATGAAAGCGGAACCCATGACCCAGAATTATTCCCGCGTGCCGGCTCCCCGGCTGAGCCTGCTGGCCCTGGCCGCACTGGCCTTCGCCGGCCAGTCGGCGCTTGCACAAGGCAATGGCGGTACGCCGCCGGCCGCGCCGGCCAGCGCCGCCTCCGCACCGGCCGCCGCGCCCAAGCCGCCGGTCGATCCCACCGCGCCCAAGCCTTTCGCCGACGTCATCAAGGACGCCAAGAGCCAGGACGGTCTCTTCCCCATCTGGCGCAAGGACGAAAAGGTCTGGATCGAGATCCCCAAGGCCCAGCTGAACAAGCCCTTCCTCTTCTCCGTCAACGTCTCCAATGCGGTGGGCGAGCGCGGCCTCTACGCCAGCCAGATGGGCCGTGCGCACCTGGCCGAGTGGCGCCGCGTGGGCAATCAGCTGCAGCTGGTGGCCCTGAACACCAAGTTCCGCGCCGAGGGCGGCAACCGCCTGGCTTCGGAGCAGGCCTTCTCGCCCAGCCTGCTGGCAGCCTCGCCGGTGGCCAGCGCCGAGCACGCGGAGCGCAAGTCCTTCCTCGTGGATGCCAGCCTGCTGCTGAGCGACATCCCCGGCCTGTCCACCCGCCTGGAGTTCGCCTACCGCCTGCCCTACAGCCCGGATCGCAGCAACAGCTTCTTCGAGGCCACCCGCGCCGAGGCCGGTCTCAGCACGCTGACCGCCCGCATGCACTTCGCGACGCCGCGCATCCCCGCGCCGCCGATGACGCCGACCCCCGTGCCCATGCCCAGCGCACCGCAGGCCACGCCGGATCCGCGCAGCCTGTTCATGAGCTTCGTCTACAGCTTCAAGGCCCTGCCCGAGCAGCCCATGAAGGCCCGCCTGGCCGACCCGCGCCTGGGCCATTTCGCCGAGTCCTACACCGACCTCAGCGAGGACTACAAGCCCAACACCCGCGTGCACCACATCAAGCGCTGGCGCCTGGAGAAGGCGGATGCGAGTGCCGCCCTGTCCGAGCCGGTGCAGCCCATCACCTACTGGCTGGACAAGAACATCCCGCCCAAGTACCGCAAGGCGGTGGAGGAGGGCATCCTCGAGTGGAACAAGGCCTTCGAGAAGATCGGCTTCAAGAACGCCATCGTCGCCAAGCAGCAGCCGGATGATGCCGACTGGGACAATATGGACGCCGGTCACGCCTCCATCCGCTGGTTCGTGGGCGCCGACGTGGGCTTCGCCATCGGCCCCAGCCATGCCGACCCGCGCACTGGCGAGATCCTGGACGCCGACATCGGCATGAGCGATGTCTTCGCCCGCGGCTCGCGCCGCTTCCTGGTCGAGGACGTCAATCGCCCGGCGGCCCGCACGGCCCATGCCAGCCATGACGACGCCGAGGCCTGCCGCTATGCCCAGGAGGCCGTCAGCGAAATGGACTTCGCGATGGACGTGCTCGAGGCGCGCGGCGAGATCCAGCCTGACAGCCCCGAAGCCGAGGCCTTCGTCCATGCCGTGATCCGCGACGTGATCATGCACGAGGTGGGCCACACCCTGGGCCTGAAGCACAACTTCAAGGCCTCCACCACCGTGACCCAGGCTCAGCTGCTGGACAAGGCCTGGACCGATGCCCACGGCATCTCCGGCTCGGTGATGGACTACAACGCCTACAACCTCTCGCTCAAGGGCGAGCCCAGCGGCGCCCTGACCAACACCACCCTGGGCGCCTACGACTACTGGGCCATCGAGTACGCCTACAAGCCCGTGGCCGCCGCGGCCGAGGCGCAGGAGCTGGGCAGGATCGCTGCCCGCAGCAGCGATCCCCTGCTGGCCTATGCGGACGATGCCGACGCCGACCTCTTCGGCGGCATCGACCCGCTGGCCAACCGCTTCGATCTGGGCGCCGACCCGCTGGCCTACTACAAGCGCCGTCTGAAGCTCTCGCAGGAGCTGTGGGCCCGCGTGCAGGAGCGTCAGCCCAAGGTGGGCGAGGACCCGCTGCGCCAGCGCCGCGTGCTGCTGGCCGGCTTCAACCAGCTGGCCCGCGCTTCCGAGCTGGTGGGCAAGTACGTGGGCGGCATGTACATGCAGCGCGAGCTGCCGGGCGCCTCCATGCAGCCGGCCTTCAAGCCGGTCGAGCCCGCCCGCCAGCGCGAGGCCCTGGACTTCCTGGCCAAGGGCCTGTTCAGCGCCGACAGCTTCCGCTTCAAGCCTGAGTTCCTCAGCACGCTGACGGTGGACTACAACGAATGGGAGCGCGCCGGCCCGGTGGACATCCCCGGCGCCGTGGCCCGCATCCAGAACGTGGCCCTGGATCGTCTCTACAGCGCCGGCACCGCCCAGCGCCTGATGGACCTGCCGGGCTTCGTGCCGGCCAAGGACCGCAAGGGCCTGATCTCGCTCAACGAGGTCTATGCCAGCACCCAGGCGGCCGTGTGGAGCGAGCTCAAGGCGGGTGGCGAGATCGACCGCCTGCGCCGCAACCTGCAGCGTGAACACCTGCGCCGCCTGCAGGCGGTGCTGGTCAAGGGGGGGGGCCCGGGCGTGATGGCCGATGCCTACGCGCTGCTGCGCCTGCATGCCAACCAGCTGCAGTCTGAGCTGCGCGCGGCGGTGGCGCGTGGCGGGCAGTCGGTCGAGACCCGCGCCCATCTGGCCGAGTCTCTGGACATGCTGTCCAACCTCCTCAAGGCTGGCATGCAGCGGAGTTGAGCCCCCTACCGGCTGTGCCGGTCCCCCAAGAGGGCACGCCTGACGGCCCGGCGAAGCCGGATCCGCAGGCGTCGTGCTGAAAGAAGCCCGCCGGCTTGCACCGGCGGGCTTCTTTGCTTCTGATCGTCGCCCGGCTTGCACCGCCCCGTCCGTGCCCCGCCAAGCACGGCCTCCCTTCACGAGCACTGCCTTTGCCCCCCACGCAGGCTCCCCGCCCGCCCCGCTCCTAGAATCAGGCACCTTTTGCGATGACGCCCCCATGAACCGGGCGGCGTGCCGAACGATTCATGAGCGCTGCAGCTTCCCAACTTCCCGTGGTCATCGTGGGGGCCGGCCTGGCCGGTCTGACCGTGGCCCTGCACCTGGCGGACCAGGTCCCCGTGATCGTGCTGGCCAAGCGCGAGCTGGGCGAGGCCGCCACGGCCTGGGCCCAGGGCGGCATCGTGGGTGTGCTGGGCAGCGATGACAGCATCGACAGCCATGTGCGCGACACCCAGGACGCCGGCGCCGGCCTGGTCGACGAGGCCACGGCCCGCTTCATCGCGGAGCGCAGCGCCGAGGCCGTGGAATGGCTGGTGCGCCAGGGCGTGCCCTTCACGCCCGAGGCCGGCGGCCCCCTGGGCCTGCACCTGACGCGCGAAGGCGGCCATGCCGTGCGCCGCATCGCCCATGCCGCCGACGCCACCGGCAAGGCCATCCACGAGCAGCTGCTGGCGGCCGCCCAGGCCCACCCCAACATCCAGCTGCGCGAGCGCTGGATGGCCCTGGACCTCATCACCTCCCGCCATGTGCAGCGCGAGGAGGAGCCCCGCTGCTACGGCCTCTATGCGCTGGACATCGACAGCCGCCGCGTCGAGACTCTGCCCGCCCGTGCCGTGGTGATGGCCACCGGCGGCGCCGGCAAGGTCTACCGCTACACCACCAACCCCGACACCTCCACCGGCGACGGCATCGCCATGGCCTGGCGCGCAGGCTGCCGGGTCGCGAACATGGAGTTCATCCAGTTCCACCCGACCTGCCTCTACCACCCCGAAGAGCGCAGCTTCCTCATCACCGAGGCCCTGCGCGGCGAGGGCGGCTACCTGACCCTGCCCGACGGCACCCGCTTCATGGCCTCGCACGACGACCGCATGGAGCTGGCCCCGCGCGACATCGTCGCCCGCGCCATTGACTTCGAGATGAAGAAGCACGGCCTGGACCACGTCTGGCTGGATGCCCGCCACCTGGGCGAGGACTTCCTCAAGAGCCACTTTCCCACCATCCATGCGCGCTGCCTCAAGCTGGGCATCGACATCGCGCGCCAGCCCATCCCCGTGGTGCCCGCCGTGCACTTCACCTGTGGCGGCGTGGTGTCCGACCTGCAGGGCCGCGCCGACCTGCCCGGCCTCTACGCCGTGGGCGAGACCGCCTACACGGGCCTGCACGGCGCCAACCGCCTGGCCAGCAATTCGCTGCTGGAATGCGTGGTGCTGGGCCGCACCTGCGCCGAGGACATCCAGTCCCTGCCGACGCTGCCGCCCGCGCCCCTGCCGGCCTGGGATGAAAGCCAGGTGGAGGATGCCGACGAGCAGGTCGTCATCGCCCACAACTGGGACGAGCTCCGCCTGCTGATGTGGAACTACGTGGGCATCGTG
Organism: Roseateles flavus; assembly: GCF_039872765.1. Taxonomy (NCBI): domain Bacteria; kingdom Pseudomonadati; phylum Pseudomonadota; class Betaproteobacteria; order Burkholderiales; family Sphaerotilaceae; genus Roseateles; species Roseateles flavus. Next base: position 922,630 of record NZ_JBDPZC010000001.1, read on the forward strand.
CGCACGACCAAGCGCCTGGAGCGCGCCCTGCACCGCATCGCCCTGCTGCGCAGCGAGATCGACGACTACTACGCCAACTTCCGTGTCACGCGCGACCTGCTGGAGCTGCGCAATCTGGTCGACTGCGCGGAGCTGATCGTACGCTCGGCCCTGCTGCGCCACGAGAGCCGCGGCCTGCACTTCAGCCGCGACTACCCTCGCACCCTGCCGGTGAGCTTTCCCACGGTGCTCATCGCCGAACGCGGCCGGCGCTGAGCGCCCCGGGGATCAGCCCGGCCCGGCCGGACCTCAGCCGCCCTGCTTGGTGCGCAGGGCCAGTCGCGCCTGCACGAAGTTGAAGGCATAGGAGACGGCCTCGGCGATGGCCGCGTCGGTCTCCAGGCGTTCGGACTCCGTCAGGTAGAAGCTGAAATCCACGGCATGGCGGATGTAGCGCGGGGGCAGGCGGTTCAGGGCCACGCAGGCCACGTCGCAGAGCAGGTCGTCGTCCCGGTTGAGCGTCGGGTACTTGGGCGCGCTGGCGATGACGGCGGCGAACACTTCGCGCTCATGGTGGTTGTACAGCGAGGTGAAGTCGACGGAGGACATGAAGAGGCCCTTCTATGGTGTGGACGCTGCGGCCCGGCATGGGCCCTGGCAGCGGGACAGCATAGGCGCTTTATAGCCTCCGCAGCCGCCAAAAAGAAAGCCCCCGCGGACGCAAATCGCGTCCCGGCGGGGGCAGGTGCCAGATCTTGCCTGGGCGCAGGATCAGAGGCTCAGGCGGCGCCGATGCCCGGCACCAGCCCCGTGGCCTGGCGCGCCTTGAGCTGCGCGGTGAAATCCAGCATGCGGGTGATGCAGGTCTGGGCCTTCTGGCGGATGACTTCGTCCACGCCGATCTCGCCCGTGCCCCGCTCCAGGCAGTCGATCACGCCCTGCAGGCCGTTCATGGCCATCCAGGGGCAGTGGGCGCAGCTCTTGCACGTGGCGCTGTTGCCGGCAGTGGGGGCCTCGATGAGCGTCTTGCCCGGCGCCAGCTGGCGCATGCGGTGCAGGATGCCGTTGTCGGTGGCGACGATGTATTCCTTCGCCGTGCCCTCGACCACTGCCTTGATCAGGGCCGAGGTGGAGCCCACCACATGCGCCTTCTCGACCACGCTCTTGGGCGACTCGGGGTGCACCAGGATCATGGCGTCGGGGTGCTGCTCGCGCAGCAGGTCCAGCTCCAGGCCCTTGAACTCGTCGTGCACGATGCAGGCACCGTTCCACATGAGCATGTCGGCCCCGGTCTGCTCCTGGATGTAGCGGCCCAGGTGGCGGTCCGGCGCCCAGAGGATCTTCTCGCCGCGGGCCTTGAGCTCGCTGACGATCTCCAGCGCGCAGGAGCTGGTGACCATCCAGTCGGCGCGGGCCTTCACCGCGGCGCTGGTGTTGGCGTAGACCACGACGGTGCGGTCCGGGTGGGCGTCGCAGAAGGCGCTGAATTCGTCGGCGGGGCAGCCCAGGTCCAGCGAGCAGGTGGCGTCCAGGTCGGGCATCAGCACGCGCTTCTCGGGGCTGAGGATCTTGGCGCTCTCGCCCATGAAACGCACGCCGGCCACGATGAGGGTCTGCGCCGCATGGTCACGGCCGAAGCGGGCCATCTCCAGTGAATCCGCCACGCAGCCGCCGGTCTCCAGGGCCAGGTCCTGCAGGTCGCCGTCGACGTAGTAGTGGGCCACCAGCACCGCGCCTTTGGCCTTGAGCAGGGCGGCCGCGCGGGCCTTGAGTTCGGCGCGCTGGGCGGGGTTCAGCGGCGCGGGCACCTTGGCCCACGCATGGGCCGTGCAGCTCTCGCCGGCGGCGTCCTGAAGCGTGTAGTCAAACAGCTGTTGTTCCATGCTGGGATTCTAGGTGGCGCCCCGGCCCCCTGCTGCGGCATGGCCTCTCCAAGCGAACGCTTCACCTGACTGGCAGAGAGTGCCCGGCCCAGCCGGCACTCGCCCCACGCGACCACCGCTGATCCGGCTTGGCCGGGCAGCCGGTGCGCCCCGCAAGGGCGCGATGGCGCGTAGGGGGTGGGTCAAGCCCTTTCAAAGAAGCGGCTCGGCGGCATGCCCACGGCGCGGGTGACCATGGCCGAGAAGGCGCTGGCGCTGGCATAGCCCAGTTCCGCGGCGATCAGGTTCATGGGCTTCTTCTGCGCGGCCAGCTGCAGGGCGTGGGCGAGCTGCAGCTGCTGGCGCCACTGGCTGAAGCTGGTGCCCAGCTCCTCGCGGAACAGGCGCGAGAGCGTGCGGGCGCTGGCGCCGCATTCGGTGGCCCAGCCGTCGATGTCGGCGTGGCGGGCGGGCTCGGCCATCATGGTCTCGCAGAGGTGGCGCAGGCGCTTGTCGTGAGGCAGGCTCAGACCCAGGCGCAGGCTGCGGGCGCGGCGAAGCTCGTCGATCAGCAGCTGGCACAGGGCCTGCTCGCGAGCCTGATCCAGGGGATGCTGCGGGCTGTGGCCGGGGAGGCTGTCGGGCTCGGTGGCCAGGGCCTGCAGCAGCTCGCGCATGAGGGGCGTCACCTCCAGCACCCGGCACTGCGCCCAGGCCTGCGGGCCGCCGGCCAGGCCCAGCTGGGCCAGGGCGGACTCGTGCACGTACAGCGCGCGCATGTCGGCCCGCTCCACCGCACTCACGGCATGCACGGTGTGCGGCGGGATCCACACGGCCCGCGAGGGCGGCACCAGGTAGCTGTGGCTGCGCTGGGGTCCCTCCGCCTGCACCCGCACCGCACCGACCATGGACACGGACAGTTGCGCCCACTCGTGCTGATGGGGCTGGATGTCCATTTGATGCTCCATCCAGCGTGCCTTGGCCCGCACCGGCCGCTCCAGGCTGGGCTTGAAGCGCTGCGGGTCCATGGGCGGCACGCTGCGGCGCTTGCTGGGTGTCTTGGGCGGGCTCATGAGGAAGGATGGCCGGAATTCGAAAGAATCTGTCAGCCTATCGTAACTGCGCCGCCCCAGCCCTGCCTACATTGGAGCCATGAATTCCGCAGTACTCACCCCGTCCTCCCCCGACAGCGCCCGCCGCGACCTCGGCACCATCAGCCTGATCGGCCTGGCCCACGGCACCAGCCACTTCTTCCACATGCTGCTGCCGCCGCTGTTCCCGGTCTTCATCCGGGAGTTCGGGCTCAGCTATTCGGAGCTGGGTCTGCTGGTCACCACCTTCTTCGTGATTTCCGGCATCGGCCAGGCCCTGGCCGGCTTCCTGGTGGACCGCACCGGGGCCCGGCCCGTACTGTTCGCGGCGCTGAGCTGCTTCGTGCTGGCCTCCATCGCGGCGGGCACGGCCCATGGTTTCGGCGGCCTGATGCTGGCGGCGGCGCTGGCCGGCCTCGGGAACTCGCCCTTCCATCCGGTGGACTTCACCATCCTCAACAAGCGGGTCTCGCCGGCGCGTCTGGGGCATGCCTTCTCGGTGCATGGCATCTCGGGGAACCTGGGCTGGGCCAGTGCGCCGGTCTTCCTGATCGGCCTGTCGGAGCTGAGCGGACAGTGGCGTGTGGCCTACCTGGGCACGGCCCTGCTGGCCCTGACCGTGATGGCCCTGCTGCTGTGGCAGCGCGAGGCCATCGACGACCGCCAGGGCAGCTGGGCCCACGAGAAACCCGGCCACGCCGCCGCGGACGTCAAGGAGGAGCATCCGCTGGCCTTCCTGCGCCTGCCCTCGGTGTGGCTGTGCTTCTCCTTCTTCTTCTTCACCACCGCGGCGCTGACGGCCATCCAGAGCTTTGCCAGCCCTGCGCTGGCGGCCATGTACGACATCCCCGTGCGCTCGACCGCCTTCGTGGTGACGGGCTATATGCTGGCCGGCGCCGTGGGCATGGTGCTGGGCGGCTTCGTGGTGGCGCGCGGCGCGCAGCTGGAGCGCACCATCGGCCTGGCCATGGCCGGCGCAGCCGCCGCCCTGTGCCTCACGGCCACGGGCTGGCTGCCCATGGAGGCGGCGCTCGTGGTGGCCTCGCTGGCCGGTTTCGGCACCGGCCTGGCCGGGCCCTCGCGGGACATGCTGATCAAGCGCGCCGCCCCGCCCGGTGCCACCGGTCGCGTCTATGGCACGGTGTACTCGGGCCTGGACATCGGCTTCGCGCTGGCCGCGCCCGTCTTCGGCGCTCTGATGGACCGCGGCCAGACCCACGGCATCTTCTACGGTGCGGCCCTCGCCCTGCTGATGGGCATCTGCGCCGCCTCGCTGGTGGGGCTGGCACGCCGCAAGGCCGCGGCCTGATCCGGCCTGAGGAGGCTCCAGCGCTAGGGAAAGCCCCGAAGAGGGCCTTGCAACAGCGCAAGACCCGGCCCCCGGGCGGACGCTACAGTCGCCGCATGACGAAGCAAGCATCCACCCAAGCTGTATCGCGCCTCGCCGGCCACGCGCTGGTCGAGGCCTTGATCGAACAAGGCGTTGAAACGGCCTTCGGCGTTCCCGGCGAGAGCTACCTGGCCGTGCTGGACGGCTTCCACGAGCACCGCGAGCGCATCCGCTTCATCGCCTGCCGCCAGGAGGGCGGCGCGGCCTTCATGGCCGAGGCGCAGGGCAAGCTCAGCGGGCAGCCGGGCATCTGCTTCGTGACCCGCGGCCCGGGCGCCACCAACGCCAGCATCGGCCTGCACACGGCCTTCCAGGACTCGACGCCGATGATCCTCTTCATCGGCCAGGTCGCCAGCGACCAGCGCGACCGCGAGGCCTTCCAGGAGGTGGACTACCGCCAGATGTTCGGCCCCGGCACGCTGGGCATGGCCAAGTGGGTGGGCGAGGTGCACGACGCCGAGCGCCTGCCCGAATATGTGGCCCGCGCCTTCCACACCGCGATGCAGGGCCGCCCCGGCCCCGTGGTGCTGGTGCTGCCCGAAGACATGCTGACGCAGACGATCAGCGCCCCGGTCCTGCCCCGTGTGCGCGTGGCCGAGGCCGCGCCCAGCCCCGCGGCCCTGGCCGAGCTGCGCGAGCGGCTGGCGGCCGCAAAGCGCCCCTTCGTGATCGCCGGTGGTGGGGGCTGGACGCCTGAGAGCGCGGCCGCCCTGCAGCGCTTCGCCGAGGGCTGGCAGCTGCCCGTGGGCTGCGCCTTCCGCTTCCAGGACCTCTTCGACAACGCCCATCCGCTATACGCCGGTGACGTGGGCATCGGCATCAATCCCAAGCTCGCGCAGCGCGTGAAGGACGCCGACCTCATCCTCGCCATCGGCCCGCGCCTGGGCGAGATGACCACCGGCGGCTACACCCTGCTGCAGGCGCCGCTGCCGGACCAGGACCTCATCCACATCCACGCCGGTGCCGAAGAGCTGGGCCGGGTCTATGCCGCCGAGTTGATGATCAACGCCAGCATGCGCTGCGCCGCGCCGGCCCTGGCCGCGCTGGCGCCGCCGGCCGCCTGTGCCTGGGCTGAATGGACACAGGCCGCGCATGCCGACTACGAGGCGAACCTTGTCGCCCAGCCGGTCGCGCCGCTGGACATGGCCGAGGTCGTCAAGAGCCTTTCCAGCCTGCTGCCCGAGGGCACCGTCTTCACCAACGGCGCCGGCAACTACAGCGGCTGGCTGCATCGCTTTCACCGCTACACGGGCCTGCACCGGCACGGCCGCACCCAGCTCGCACCGACCAGCGGCGCCATGGGCTACGGCCTGCCGGCGGCGGTCGCGGCCTCGCTGCTGCAGTCGCGCTGGGTGGTCAATATCGCAGGGGACGGCGACTTCCTCATGAACGGCCAGGAACTGGCCACGGCCACCGGCTACGGCGCCCGCAAGCTGCTGTGCGTGGTGGTGGACAACGGCACCTACGGCACCATCCGCATGCACCAGGAGCGCGAGTACCCCGGGCGTGTCTCGGGCAGCGATCTCTACAACCCGGACTTCGCAGCGCTGGCCCAGGCCTATGGCTGGGCCTCGCACCGCATCGAGAAGACCGAGGACTTCGAGCCCGCCCTGCGCGCAGCCATCGCTCAGGAGCGCCCGACACTGTTCCACCTGCGCCTTTCCAGCGACGTCTCCACCAGCCGCAGCACGCTCAGTGCCATCCGCGAGGCAGCCCGCCAGCGCCTGGGCCAGGCCTGAGCGCCGCAGCCTCTGGGACAATGCCCGCATGAACGACATCGAATTCCAACTGCGCGGCGAGTACATCGAGCTGGACAAGCTGCTCAAGGCCACCGGCCTGGCCCAGAGCGGCGGGCAGGCCCGCCTGATGATCACCGAGGGCCAGGTCACGGTCGACGGCCAGCCCGAGAGCCGCAAGACCGCCAAGATGCGGGCCGGTCAGCGCATCAGCGTGCAGGGCCAGCACATTCGCATCGTGGCCTGATCCCGGGCGGGGGCGCATCGACATGGACTTCAGCACCTGCGACATCTGTGACCGCTTCAAGAGCGATGCCAGCGGCGCACTGCGCGTGTTCCCCGGCGGCCGCTACGCCAGCTATGGCGGGCGCGAGCGCTTCGCGGGGCCCATCCGCACGGTGCGCTGCCTGGACGACAACAGCGCGGTCAAGGCGGCGGTGGAGTCGCCCGGCGAGGGCCGCGTGCTGGTTGTCGACGGCGGCGCCTCCATGCATCGCGCCCTGCTGGGCGGCCATCTCGCCGCCGCGGCCGCCCGCAATGGCTGGGCCGGCCTGCTGATCCATGGCTGTGTGCGGGATCGCGCCGAGCTGCGCGCGGCCGATGTGGGCATCCTCGCCCTGGGCCACGTGCCCCTGCCGACGGACCGCCAGGGCCAGGGCTCGGTGGACGTGCCGCTGCAGCTGCACGGTCTGCTGCTGCGGCCGGGCGAGTGGCTGTACGCGGACGAGGACGGCTGCCTGGTGCTGCCTGAGCGCCTGAGCGCCTGAGCGCCTGAGCTGAGCCGGGTCCGCCTCTGCTCAGGCGGGCGCACGCTCCCGGCTGCGCAGCCACTGTGCCATGGCCTGCGCATCCATGGGCCGGCCGAACAGCCAGCCCTGGCCGATGCGACAGCCCAGGCGCAGCAGAGTCTCCCGCTGGGCCTCGGTCTCCACGCCTTCCGCCACCACGCTGAGATCCAGGGCCTGGCCGATGCTGATCACGGCGCTGGCCAGGGCGCGGTCGTCGGGGTCGCTGTCGAGATCGCGCACAAAGCTCTTGTCGAGCTTGATCTCCGAGACCGGCAGGCGCTTGAGGTAGCTGAGGCTGGAGTAGCCGGTGCCGAAGTCGTCCACGGAGAGCCGCACGCCCATGGCATCCAGCGCCAGCAGCTGCTCATGCGGCCGGCCGCGCTCATCCAGCATCAGGCGTTCGGTGATCTCCAGGGTCAGCTGGGACGCCTGCAGGCCGTGGCGCTGCAGCTGCTGCTGCACATGGGCGGCCACGTCGTCCTGCACGAAGCGCAGGGCGGAGACGTTGACGGAGAGCTGCAGCCCCGGCAGGCCTGCCTCGGCCCAGTCCCGCAGCTGGCGGCAGGCGGCCTCCAGCACCCAGGCGTCGAGGGCGTTGATCAGGCCGCATTCCTCGGCCACGGGGATGAAGCGGTCCGGCGGCACCCAGCCTCGCACCGGATGAGGCCAGCGCAGCAGGACTTCCATGCCCAGCACGCGAGCGTCGGCCAGCGCGAGCTTGGGCTGGAAATGCAGCTGCAGCTGGCCCGCGCTGAGGGCCTGGCGCAGCTCGGACTCCAGGTTCAGGCGTTCGTCCAGGGACTGATTCATGGACGCGAGGAAGTAGCGGCTGCAGTTGCGGCCCGCCTGCTTGGCCTCGTACATGGCGATGTCCGCGTGCTTCAGCAGGGGCTCGAAGCTCTGCCCATCGTCGGGGCAGGTGCTGATGCCGATGCTGGCGCTGAGGTTGATCCGCATGCCGCTGTCCAGCTGCAAGGGGGCGGACAGCGCGGCATGCAGCTTCTGGGCCACGTGCAGCGCGTCCAGCGCGTTGCAGCCGGGCAGCATCAGTACGAATTCATCGCCGCCCAGGCGCGCCAGAGTGTCAGAGTCGCGCAGCGCAGCGTTCAGGCGGCGGGCCACCTCGCGCAGAACCTCGTCGCCCGCGGCATGGCCCAGCGAATCATTGACCGTCTTGAAGCGGTCCAGGTCCAGCAGCAGCAGGGACGAGGGCCGGTCCAGGCGTTGCGACATCTGCAGGGCCTGCTGGGCGCGGTCGGTGAACAGCGTGCGGTTGGGCAGGCCGGTGACGCTGTCGTAGTAGGCCAGGCGCTCGATCTCCCGCTGGCTGTCCTCGTGCTGAAGGGCCAGCTGGCACAGCTGGGCGCAGGCCTCCACCATGCGCCGGTGGAAGGACGCCACGCTGCGGACCTGGCGGTAGTACAGCGCGAAGGTGGCGCGCACTGGGCCGTCCGCCAGGCTGATGGGCGTGGACCAGCAGGCGGCCAGGCCAAAGGACTGGGCGAGGGGGCGGTAGCGCTCCCACAGCGGGTCGCTGGCGATGTCCCGCACCTCCACGGGCTCGCGCCGCCACGCCGCCGTGCCGCAGCTGCCGGCTTGCGGGCCGATGGGCTCGCCATCGATGGCACTGCTGAAGCTGGCCGGCAGGCTGGGTGCGGCCAGGGGATGGACCCGGCCCTCGCGGTCGATCTCCAGCACCGTGCAGATCACGCCGGCGTCCATGGCCTCGACTCGGCGGCACAGCAGGTCCATCACGACCTGCAGCGGGCGGCTGGAGGCCACCGCCTCCAGCACCTCGCGCTGAAGGATGTCGATGGCGTGGCGCTCGCGGCGCTCGTCCAGCGGGTTCAGCACCAGGGCCAGCAGGCCGTCGCTCCCGGCGGCCAGCGGGCGCAGCTGCGCCTCGACCTGCAGGGTGGCGCCATCGGGCCCGCGCAGCGCCAGCTGGCGGGGCTCGCCCGGTGAGGCCTGCCAGTCCTGCCATTTGTCTTTGTCCAGGGCATGCACGCAGTCGAACAGCGTGGCCGCGGCGCCGACCCAGCGTCGGAAGCAGGCGCTGCCGCGCTGCAGGCGGCCGCGTGCATCGACCCAGGCCAGGCCAATGCCGGCGGCTTCAAGCGTCTGTTCCAGCAGGGCGCCGGGCGGCGGCGCGGGCTGGTCGGTGACTGTCATGGCATTTCTCCCTGGCCGATCCATCCATTGTGCGGGTCTTGATCCAGATCGCCTCGTGAGGTGAATCAAGAGAACGGCGCCGCCTGGACCCTCGACGAGGGACAGCGGCTGGGCTCAGGGGGCAGGGCGGGAGCGCACAGGGCCGGGCGCGGTCTTGGCGAGGGCGGCGGGGGGGCGCGGAGCGCTGCCTCGGGCAGCCACGCGCTGCGCGCCCTCAGGCCGCGGCCTGCGTCACCAGCAGGCCACCGCTGGTGAAGAACTGGCCGGCGCCCAGGTGGTGCAGGGCGCGGCGCTGCACCTCGAGCTGGTCCACCCAGCGGCCGTTGACGAAGGCCCAGTCCTCGGCCCAGGCGGACACCACCTCGGCCAGGAAGAGGTCATAGCGGTGCTCGACATAGGGCTCGGGATAGACCACGCATTCCAGCCAGGCCAGGCAGCCTTCGATCAGGGGGGCATCCACCTTCTGCCCGGGCTGGGCCTGGATGCCGAAGCGCTTGAACTTGTCGACCTCCCGGCCGCTGACATGGCCGACGTCGGCCGTCAGCTGGGCCTGGGCGGCGCAGGGCACGGCCAGGACGAACTCGCCGGAGGCATCGACCAGCTCGCGGGTGTAGGTGGCCTTGTCGATGACCACGGCCACCTTGGGCGGGCTGAAGTCCAGGGGCATGTTCCAGGCCGCCGCCATGACATCACGACGGCCCTCATGCTGGCTGCTGACCAGCACCGTGGGACCGTGGTTGAGCAATCGACTGACTTGGCGGAGATCGACAGGAACGCGCATGGAAGAAGGGGAACAGGCGGTACAGCTCAGGGCCTGCGTCAGGCCAAGCAGCGATTGTGCGCAGCCCCACTTCTGGCGTCAGGATCGAATGGCAAGAGGATGTAGCAAGGTGTTGCAAAAAGGATCGGGATTTGCCCGGGGTCAAGCCCCTGTTTGGGGGTTGGTGGCAGAAGTGTGTCGTTCGGGTGTCAATTTGGGCGCAGATCGCGCAAGCCGCGATGCGCCGCTCAGGGAACTCGGCGCGCGCCCTCGCTGCCCAGCGCTGCGGCCCAGAGCCCGTTGCGCACCCGCTCCTTGAGCTGCCGGCGCTGTTCGGCCTGGGTCTCGCAGCTCTGGCCGTCCCGGTTGCCGGGGTACTCCAGGTCCATCAGCCGCTGGCCGTCGGCGGCGCTGAGGCCCTTGACGAAGGCCAGGCGCTCGGCCCAGGGCGACTGCGCTCCCGCGCCCGCCAAGGCGGCCATGGCGGTAGCGAACTTGTACTCGAGCAGGCCGGCCGAGGGGCTGCGCCAGAGGAGATCGGCAGCATGGACGCAGGTGGCCCTGCGCTGCGGCTGGGTCTCGCTGGCCTCGAGGCAGCTGCGGCCCAGCGCCAGCGCGCCGGCACTGCTGGGCCACGAGTAGTTCAGGCGGCTGATCAGGGCCAGGCCCTGCTGGAGGCCCAGGCCCGGAGGCTCCTGGTCCAGCAGGGGCAGCAGCAGGGCCTGGAAGTCCTCCAGGTAGCTGTTGGCGAAGCGGGTGTGGGCGATCGCGTCCCAGTCGAGCTCGGTGGCGTACTGGCCGCTGGCGCGCGTGGGCAGCCAGGCCAGCAGGTTGCCGGGGTCCAGGGTACGCCAGTCTGTCATGGGGAGGGCGCTGCACAGGGCATTGAGCACGCAGTCAGACCGAGCGACCTGCCAGGTCATGAAGATCAGCGGGTCTCGGCTGCTCTGGGCGAGGCTCAGCAGGTGCTGGAAGACGGCTGGCGCCTTGTCCTGATCGCTCATCGTGATCTGCAGGTAGTCGGCAGCGGCCTGGCTGCGCAGGTCGCCCCGCTGGCGCAGCTGCAGGATCCATTGCCGCTTCAGCCGGGAGTCGACGGCCAGCATGGCCTGCGTGCCGACCTCCCTGAGCATGGCGTCCCAGCGTGCGTGTGGGGCATCGCCGTCGAGCTTCTCCCCATCCAAGCGGAGGGGATGGGCCCGCTCCAGCGCCTGCCGGACCTGCTGGTGGGCCTTCAGGCCGTGGGTGCACCATTGCTTCTCGATCTGGGCCAGTTGATCGGGGCTCAGGGGGGCAGGGTCGCGTGGCGCGGTGCCGGGATCGGCGGGGCGGGAGGCCGGGCGCGAGGGCGCCGAAGCTGGCAGGCCGGGCTGCTCTGCAGGCCCGGCAGGAGCTCGGCGGGTGGCTCTGGCGGCGCTCGGTGCCGGCTCGGCCGAGAGGCGGGGAGGGGCCTGGGTGTCTTCGTCCTCGCGTGGCCAGAGCCAGCCCAGGGCGACTGCCAGGCCCAGGGCTACGCCCAGGGTGCTCCAGCGTTGCAGCCATGGCCGCCGCGGCCTCGTCGTGTCCTTCATGTGCGCATGCTAGCGCCTCAAGGGAGTGGGAGGGCATCGCCCGCAGGTGGGACGATGCGGCGCGGGCCGGGGCTCGCCCCACACGGGCGGCGCGGCGCGCTCAGCCCAGCACGTGCAGCAGCTGCTCCAGACCGCCTTCGTTGATGGCCACCATGGCCTGCTCGCGCACCCGCGGCTTGGCGTGGTAGGCCACCGAGAGGCCGGCCGCGCCCATCATGGGCAGGTCGTTGGCGCCGTCGCCCACGGCCATGCACTGGTGAGGCTGGGCGCCGATCTCGGCGGCGCACTGCAGCAGCATGCGTTTCTTCTCCTCGCCGTCGCAGATCTCGCCCCAGGCCTGCATCACCAGGCCGCCGGTCAGCAGGCCGTCGACGATCTCCAGCTCGTTGCTGCGCACGAAGTCCATGCCCAGCTCGGCCGCGACATGGCGGGTGAAGTAGGTGAAGCCGCCGGAGACCAGCAGCAGCTTGAGCCCCGCCGCCTTCAGGGCCGCGCACAGCTCGCGGGCGCCGGGATTGAACTGCAGCCGCGTGGCCAGCACCTGCTCCAGCGCGCTTACCGGCACGCCCTTGAGCAGGGCCAGGCGGCGGCGCAGACTGTCCTTGAAGTCGGTGATCTCGCCGCGCATGGCCGCCTCGGTGATGGCCGCCACCTCGGCCTTCTTGCCCGCGGCCGCCGCGATCTCATCGATGCACTCGATGTTGATCAGGGTCGAATCCATGTCGAAGGCCGCCAGACGGAAATCAGCCAGGCGCAGCGGCGGCGTGAAGCCTTGGATGATCAGGGAGGACGGGGTCGGGGCGGTCACGATGAATTCCGTGGGCAAGGTCTGTGGCGGCCCGCACCTTAGCACGCGCCCGGGGCGATAGGCGTTCCGTCGGGTTTCATCCTCGTGCAGCCTGACGCAGACCGGGCCAGCGCGTGAGGAAGGCCTTCTCCTGCAGCCGCCGTTCAAACAGCGCCGGGTCGACGCCCGGGCTCTTGCGCAGCACCCCGGCCATCAGGTCTTCCACCCCATGGGGCGCGACGAGATGCAGGCGGTCCCGGGCGTCCAGCCAGGCGCCCACGGCGGTGGCCGTCTCGGGCCAGGAAGCCAGCGCCGCCGCGAGATCGGCATGGGGCCGCCGGCCCGGCCGGGCTCCGGGCCAGCGATGCACGAAGGCCTGGTTGACGACTTCCCAAGGCAGGGGCAAGGCCGCGCGCAGCTGCCGGGCCAGGCAGGCGTCGTCGTCCGGCGCTGTGCGCTGCGGGCTGTGGTGGGCCAGGTCGATGTCTGCCAGCAGGTCGACATCCAGGCGCCGCCCGTGCAGGCGCTCCCACACCACGTTGCGCACGGCGCCCGCCCCGATGCACCAGGAGCCCAGTCTCAGCAGGCGCGCGCAGCGCAGCGCCTGCATCAGCCAGTCCGTGTCCTGCAGCCAGGTCCGCAGGGTGTCCTCGGCCGGCATGCCCCGGCTCAGTCCTGCTTCAGCGGCGCGCCCAGCAGGCGCAGCACCTCGCGAATGGCCTGGGCGCGGTCCTTGGGGTCGCTGAGGGCCTTGTCGATGCGCAGCTTGTCATTGCCCACCAGCTTGATGTTGCGGTTCTTCTGCACCAGCTCGATCACGCGCATGGCGTCGATGGGCGGGTTGGGGCGGAAGTTGATGTTCATCACCGTGGGCGCGGCATCGATCTTCATCACGCCATAGGGCTTGGCCAGCACGCGCAGGCGGTGGGTGTCGAAGAGGGTCTGGCCCTGGGCGGGGAGCTTGCCGAAGCGGTCGGTGATCTCCTCCAGCATGGCGTCGATCTGCTCGGCCTTGTCCGCCGTGGCGAGGCGCTTGTAGAGCGAAAGGCGCACGTGGACGTCGCCGCAGTAGGCGTCAGGCAGCAGGGCGGGGGCGTGCAGGTTGATCTCGGTGTTGGCGCCGAACACGCCGCCCAGGGGCGAGAGCAGGTCGGGCTCCTTGCCGGCCTTCAGCGAGCGCACGGCCTCGGAGAGCATGTCGTTGTAGAGCTGGAAGCCCACCTCCATCATGTTGCCGCTCTGGTTCTCGCCCAGCACCTCACCGCAGCCGCGGATCTCGAGGTCATGCATGGCGAGGTAGAAGCCCGAGCCCAGCTCTTCCATCTGCTGGATGGCCTCCAGGCGCTGGGCCGCCTGCTTGGTGAGGCCTTCGACATCCGGCACCATCAGGTAGGCATAGGCCTGGTGGTGGGAGCGACCCACGCGGCCGCGCAGCTGGTGCAGCTGGGCGAGGCCGAACTTGTCGGCCCGGCTGATGACGATGGTGTTGGCGCTGGGCACGTCGATGCCGGTCTCGATGATGGTCGAGCACAGCAGCACGTTGTGCCGCCCGCCGACGAACTCGCGCATCACCCGCTCCAGCTCGCGCTCGGGCATCTGGCCATGAGCCACGACGATGCGGGCCTCTGGCACAAGCTCCTCGAGCTTCTGCTTGCGGTTCTCGATGGTCTCGACCTCGTTGTGCAGGAAGTAGACCTGGCCGCCGCGCTTCAACTCGCGCAGCACGGCCTCGCGGATGGTGCCGCTGTTTTCGGTGCGCACAAAGGTCTTGATGGCCAGGCGGCGCTGCGGCGCGGTGGCGATCACGCTGAGGTCGCGCAGGCCTTCCAGCGCCATGCCCAGCGTGCGCGGGATGGGCGTGGCAGTGAGGGTCAGCACGTCCACCTCGGCGCGCATGGCCTTCATCGCCTCCTTGTGGCGCACGCCGAAGCGGTGTTCCTCGTCGATCACCAGCAGGCCCAGTCGCTTGAACTTGACGTCCGGCGAGAGCAGCTTGTGGGTGCCGATGACGATGTCGATGCTGCCGTCCGCCAGGCCTTCCATCGCGGCCTTGATCTCCTTGGGCGAGCGGAAGCGGCTCATCTCGGCCACCTTCACCGGCCAGCGGCCGAAGCGGTCCGCGATGTTCTGGTAGTGCTGCTCGGCCAGCAGCGTGGTGGGCGCCAGCAGGGCCACCTGTTTGCCGCCCATCACGGCCACGAAGGCGGCGCGCAGGGCCACCTCGGTCTTGCCGAAGCCCACGTCGCCGCAGACCAGGCGGTCCATGGGCTTGGGCGAGATCATGTCCTGGATCACCGCATGGATGGCGGCGCGCTGGTCCGGCGTCTCCTCGAAGCCGAAGGAGGCGGCGAAGGCCTCGTAGTCATGCGGCGAGTAGCGGAAGGCGTGGCCCTCTCGCGCCGCGCGGCGCGCGTAGAGGTTGAGCAGCTCGGCCGCGGTGTCGCGCACCTGCTCGGCGGCCTTGCGCTTGGCCTTTTCCCATTGCGCCGAGCCCAGCTTGTGCAGCGGCGCTTCCTCGGCAGACACGCCCGTGTAGCGGCTGATCAGGTGCAGCTGCGCCACGGGCACGTAGAGCGTGGCCTTGTCCGCGTACTCGAGGTGCAGGAACTCGCTGGGGCCGTCGCCCAGGTCGATGTTGATCAGCCCCTGGTAGCGGCCGATGCCGTGGTTCATGTGCACCACGGGGTCGCCGACCTTGAGCTCGGAGAGGTCCTTGATCAGCGCATTGACGTCGCTGACCAGCTCCTGCTTGCGCCGCCGCCGCGTGGTGGGCGTGGTGGCGAAGAGCTCGGTCTCGGTCAGGAACTGGATCGCGATGCCCTGGGGCGCCGCCTCCGGCTCGTGCCAGAAGAAGCCCGCAGCCAGCGGGGCGGCGGTGATGGCGAACTTCTCGTCGGAGGACTGGAACTCGGCCAGGCTCGCCACGGAGGGCGGATCGATCTTGTTGTCCCGCAGCAGCTCCAGCAGGCTCTCGCGCCGGCCCTCGCTCTCGGCCACGATGAGCACGCGGTGCGGCGTGGTCTTCAGGTGCGAGGCCAGGCGGGCCAGGGGCTCCTGGGCACCGCGCTCGACGCTGATGTCGGGCAGGGGCCGGGCATAGTCCACGGCCTCGGCGCCGCGCACGCTGAACACGGCCCGCGTGCGCGTGGCGCCGAAGAAGTCCTCGACGCGCAGGAAGATCTCCTCGGGCGGCAGCAGCGGCCGCTCGGGGTCGTGCTGCAGGAAGCGGTGGCGCTCGCGGGTGTCGGTCCAGAAGCGGTGGAGGGCCTCGTCGACCTCGCCGTGCAGTACCAGGGCGCCGTCCTCGGGCACGAAGTCGAAGAAGCTGGCCGTCTGCTCGAAGAAGAGCGGCAGGTAGTACTCGATGCCGGCGGTGGCGAGGCCCGTGGCCATGTCCTTGTAGAGCCGGGACCTGCTGGGGTCGCCGTCCATCTTCTCGCGCCAGCGGGCGCGGAAGGCCTGGCGGGCGGCCTCGTCCATGGGGAACTCGCGGCCGGGCAGCAGGCGCACCTCGGGCACGGGGTAGAGGCTGCGCTGGCTGTCGGGGTCGAAGGTGCGGATGGAGTCGACCTCGTCACCGAAGAGATCCACCCGGTAGGGCACGGGCGAGCCCATGGGGAAGAGGTCGATCAGGCCGCCGCGCACCGCGAACTCGCCCGGCGAGACCACCTGCGAGACATGCGCATAGCCGCCCAGCACCAGCTGCGCCTTCAGCGCGGACTCGTCCAGGCGCTGCTTCTGCTTGAACTGGAAGGTGGTGGCCGCCAGGAAGGAGGGCGGGGCGAGGCGCGTCAGCGCGGTGCTGGCGGGCAGCAGGACCACGTCGACGTCGCGCTCCTCGCGCGGCCTGCCCTTGGACTGCAGCAGGCGCCACAGCGTGGCCAGGCGCTCGGAGATGAGGTCCTGGTGCGGGCTGAAGGTGTCGTAGGGCAGGGTCTCCCAGTCTGGGAAGACGGCCACGCGCAGCTCCGGCGCGAAGAACTTGAGCTCGTCCTCCAGGCGCTGGGTGTCACCGGGCTCCGCCGTGACGATGGTGCACAGCCGGCCGGACTCCAGCTGCTGGCGGCAGAAGCGGGCCAGCAGCAGGGCGTCGGCCGAGCCCGGCGGGCGGGGCAGCGAGAACTTCTTTCCGGGAGCGATCAGGGGCAGTTGCATGGGGCGCTACAAACAGGAACAGCCCCTCTCGGGGGCTGGGCGGATTGTAGGGAGCGGGGCCGCCAAAACTGTCAGCAGGGGCGATGCGCGTGGCGCAGGTCACGGCCGGCGGAGGGGGGCATGCGGGCGGGCCGCCACAGGCGCTGGCGGGATTCAGCCACAGTCGGGCTAAAATAACGAGTTGACCCGCGAAAAGCTGCCGTCATCAATTTACAACCCTTCTGGAGCCACCATGGGCAACAAGATCGTCACCGAGGCCGACAAGCGCGCCGCCCCCCGTCCCGTCCCCGCCAACGGCGTGAGCTTCACGCACGGTCGCGGCAACTGCACCAGCCTGGAGCGCGGCACCCACACCCGCAGCAAGAAGAACCCCGGCAAGCGCACCCACAAGGGCGGCTGATCGACCGGCGGTCTCAAGACTGCATGACGGCGCCTGCAAAGGCGCCGTTTCCGTTTCTGAGCCTGGCTTGCCTTCGCGGCCGGACTCGTTTCTCATCCCCACTGGGTTATCGCCACGCCCCTGAGGACCTCCATGATCCGCATCACCGAACTCCGCCTGCCGCTGAACCATGCCGATGACGAGCTCCGCCCGGCCATCGTCCAGCGCCTGGGCCTGAAGTCCAGCCAGCTCAAGGCCTTCCATCTCTTCAAGCGCAGCCATGACGCGCGCAAGAAGACGGCCATGATGCTGATCTACACCGTGGACTGCGAGGTCGAGGACGAAGCCGCCGTGCTGGCCCGCTTCGAGGGCGACACCCATGTCAAGCCCACGCCTGACACGAGCTATCACTTCATCGCTCACGCGCCGGTGGACTTCTACAACCGGGGCGACAAGCTGCGCCCCGTGGTGATCGGCTTTGGCCCCTGCGGCATCCTGGCCGCGCTGATCCTGGCGCAGATGGGCCTGCGCCCCATCGTGCTGGAGCGCGGCAAGCAGGTGCGCGAACGCACCAAGGACACCTGGGACCTCTGGCGCAAGCAGAACCTGCATCCCGAATCGAACGTGCAGTTCGGCGAGGGCGGCGCCGGCACCTTCTCGGATGGCAAGCTCTACAGCCAGATCTCCGACCCCCGCTTCCTCACCCGCAAGGTGCTGACCGAGTTCGTGAAGGCCGGCGCGCCCGAGGAGATCCTCTACGTCTCCAAGCCCCACATCGGCACCTTTCGCCTGGTGAGCATGGTGATCAAGATCCGGGCCGAGATCGAGGCCCTGGGCGGCGAGATCCGCTTCCAGCAGAAGGTCAGCGACCTGCTCATCGAGCCCGGCCAGGACGGCCAGCGCCACGTGCGCGGCGTGGTGCTGGAAAGCGGTGAGCAGATCCGCGCCGACCAGGTCGTGCTGGCCCTGGGCCACAGCGCGCGCGACACCTTCCAGATGCTGCACGAGCGCGGCGTCTACATGGAGGCCAAGCCCTTCTCCATCGGCTACCGCATCGAGCACCCGCAAAGCCTGATCGACAAGGCCCGCTTCGGCCCCAACGCCGGCAATGCCCTGCTGGGCGCGGCGGACTACAAGCTGGTGCACCACGCCAAGAACGGCCGCTCGGTCTACAGCTTCTGCATGTGCCCCGGCGGCACCGTGGTGGCCGCCACCTCCGAGCCCAACCGTGTGGTCACCAACGGCATGAGCCAGTATTCGCGCAACGAGCGCAATGCCAATGCCGGCATCGTCGTGGGCATCAGCCCGCAGGACTATCGCCAGGACGGCCTGAGCGAGGGCCCCGTCAATCCGCTGGATGGCATGGCCTTCCAGCGCATCTGGGAATCGCGGGCCTACGAGCTGGGCGGCGGTGGCTACATCGCCCCGGGCAGCCTGGTGGGCGACTTCATCAAGCGCCAGGTGAGCTCCGAGTTCGGCAGCGTGATGCCGTCCTACAAGCCCGGCGTGCACCTGACCAACCTGCAGGAGAAGGGCCGCGGCAGCCTGCCCGACTACTGCCTGGACGCCATCCGCGAGGCCCTGCCCGCCTTCGGCCGCCAGATCCGCGGCTTCGACATGCACGATGCGGTGCTGACGGGCGTCGAGACCCGCACCTCCAGCCCCCTGCGCGTCACGCGGGGCCGGGACTACCAGAGCCTCAATGTGCGCGGCCTCTATCCGGCCGGCGAAGGGGCGGGCTACGCCGGCGGCATCATGTCGGCCGGGGTGGATGGCATCGAGGTGGCGGAGGCCCTGGCGAAGGAGCTGATGGGCGTCTGAGCTCCGGGGTCAGGTCTTGCCGGGCGCAGCGCGCACCGGCGCCGGGTGGGCCTTTCGGCGCCGGGCGCGGGCTGGAGACAATCGCCGCATGATCCGATCCCTCCTCCTCACCGCGGTGGCCGCCCTGGCCGCCCTCGCCTCGTCCGCGCTGGCGCAAGCGCCTCAGCGCATCGCCCTCACCATGGACGACGGCCCCCACCTCAGCGCCACGCCGAGGCTCAGTCCGCAGGCCCGCAATGAGGCCATCCTCGCGGCACTGCGCAAGCACCGAGTGCAGGCCGCGCTCTTCGTGACCTGCGGCAACGGCGCAGACCGGCCCGAGGGCCTGGCCCTGGTCCAGGCCTGGTCGCAGGCCGGCCAGCTGCTGGGCAACCACACCATGACGCACCTGGATCTCAACAGCCCGCAGGTGAGCCTCGAGCAGTGCCAGGACGAGATCCAGCGCTGCCAGCAGATCCTCGCCGGCCGGGCCGGACTGCAGCGCTGGTTCCGCTTCACCTTCCTGCGCGAAGGCAAGCCCGAGGCCAAGCGAGACGGCATGCGCGCCTGGCTGAAGGCCCAGGGCATTCGCAATGCCTATGTGAGCCTGGACACCAGCGACTGGCGCCTCAACGAATTCCTGGAAACGCGGCTGAAGGCGGATCCCCAGGCCGATGTCGGCGACATCCGCCAGGCCTACCTGGACCACCTCTGGCAGCGGGCGCAGGCCTACCAGGCGCTGTCGCGGCGTCTGCAGGGACGGGACATCGCCCAGGTCCTGCTGACCCACCACAACCTGCTCAATGCCCTGTTCCTGGACGACGTGATCGCGATGTTCAAGGCCCGCGGCTGGCAGTTCATCTCGCCGGCCGAGGCTTTCGAGGACCCGGTCTACCAGCTGCAGCCGCTCAGCAATGTGGCCGGCCAGAGCCTGCTGCTGTCCATGGCCCGTTCGCTGGGCCTGGGCCGCTTCGAGGGCTGGGAGCGGCTGGTGGACGACGGGGATTACGAGATCGAGCGCCTCAGCAAGCCGGACGCCGCGGCCCGCTGATCACGCCTGGCGCAGCGGAGCGGGCAAGGGGCAGGTCTTGCCTGTCTCAGCGCCAGCGTCGGCGTCTCAGCGCGCCAGCGCCGCCAGCAGCTTCTCGTGGATGCCGCCGAAGCCGCCATTGCTCATGCACAGCACGTGGTCGCCCGGGCGGGCGGCCTTCACGATGGCCGCCACCAGGGCGTCGACGCCCTCGTGCACCTGGGCCTGAGCGCCCATGGGCAGCAGGGCCTCGGCCGCGTCCCAGCCGAGGCCGGCCTGGTTGCAGAAGGCCAGGTCCACTTCCTCCAGCGCCCAGGGCAGCTGGGCCTTCATCGTGCCCAGCTTCATGGTGTTGGAGCGCGGCTCGAAGACGGCGAGGATGCGCTCTGCCGGCGCGATGCGGCGGCGCAGGCCATTGACGGTGGTGCGGATGGCAGTGGGGTGGTGGGCGAAGTCGTCGTAGACCTTGACGCCGCCGGCCTCGCCGCGCAGCTCCAGGCGGCGGCGCACGTTCCTGAAGACGGCCAGGGCCGCGGCGGACTGCTCCGGCGTCACGCCCAGGTGCTCGGCCGCAGCCATGGCGGCCAGGGCGTTGAGCTGGTTGTGCTCGCCGGCCAGGTCCCATTCCACGCGGGCGACCTTGAGCGCGCCACGCAGCACGTCGAAGGCCGAGGGCTCGCCGCGGGCGCGCAGGGTGCCGGGCTCTTCCTTGCGGGCGCCGAAGCGCTGCACCTCGCTCCAGCAGCCGCGCTGCAGCACGCGCTGCAGGGCTTCCTCGCGGGCATTGACGACCAGACGGCCGGTGGGCGGCACGGTGCGCACGAGGTGGTGGAACTGGGTCTCGATGGCGGCCAGGTCCGGGAAGATGTCCGCGTGGTCGAACTCGAGGTTGTTCAGCACGGCGGTGCGCGGGCGGTAGTGGACGAACTTGCTGCGCTTGTCGAAGAAGGCGGTGTCGTATTCGTCTGCCTCAATGACGAATGGGGCCCCCACGCTTGGCCCTGCGGGCGCTGCGCTGCCCCCCGAGGGGGCGCTCGCGCCTTGGGACGGCCCGGCCGACAGGTGTACCCCCACGCTTGGCCCTGCGGGCGCTGCGCTGCCCCCCGAGGGGGCGCTCGCGCCTTGGGACGGCCCGGCGGCGCTCGGGGTTCGCGATGCCACTGCACCCAGCCTGGCCGAGACTCCGAAGTTCTGCGGCACGCCGCCCACCAGGAAGCCGGGGTTCAGTCCGGCATGCTCCAGGATCCAGGCCAGCATGGAGGTGGTGGTGGTCTTGCCGTGCGTGCCGGCCACGGCCAGCACGTGGCGACCCTGCAGCACGTGCTCGGCCAGCCATTGCGGGCCGCTGGTGTAGGGCAGGCCGGCGTCCATGATGGCTTCCATCAGCGGGAAGCGGCCCTCGCTGGAGCGGGTGACCACGTTGCCGATCACGAAGAGGTCGGGCTTCAGGGCCAGCTGCTCGGCGCCGAAACCCTCGATCAGCTCGATGCCCAGGGCCTCCAGCTGCGTGGACATGGGCGGGTAGACATTGGCATCGCAGCCCGTGACGCGGTGGCCGGCCTCGCGGGCCAGGGCCGCCAGGCCGCCCATGAAGGTGCCGCAGATGCCGAGGATGTGGATGTGCATGGTGTGCTGCAGATGATCAGTCGCCGAACCAGGCCGGCACGTGGGCCGGGGCCTGCTCCAGGCTGGGGAGGATGAGGCATCGCGGGGCGATGTCCGGGTCGGGTTCCTTGAGGTCGGGCACCAGGACCACGCCCATGCCGGCCGCCAGCGCGCCCTGGGCGCCGTAGCTGGAGTCCTCGAAGACCAGGCAGTCGCTCGGCGCACGAGCCAGGCTGCGCGCGGCCAGCTCGAAGAGGTCCGGATGCGGCTTGCCGCGCGCGACCTGGTCGCCGCCGTGGATGGGGTCGAAGTGCGCCACGATGCCGGCCGCCCCCAGGCGGTCCAGCACCTTGGCGTGGCGGGTGGAGGAGGCGACGGCACAGGGGATGCCGCGCTCGCGCAGGGCCTGCAGCAGGGGCAGGACACCGGGCTTGAGGGCGAAGCCGCGGCCGGCGAAGCGCCGTGCGACCTCGGCGTCGACGGCCTCATACATGCGCTCGGCCGCCTCGGTCGAGCCGAACCAGCCGCTCAGCAAGGCCAGGCAGTCGGCGCGATTGCGGCCCACGGTCAGGCGGTAGTCGGCTGGCGTCAACGCGACGCCGGCCTCGGCCGACAGCTGCAGCCAGGCGTCCTGGATGGGGCGCTCGGAGTCGAGCAGCAGCCCGTCCATGTCGAAGACCGCCGCGCGGTAGCGGCGGGAGGCATTGCTCATGGCTTCAGCCGGATGTCAGCGCAGGGCCTGGCGCGCCGCTTCCAGGGTGGCGGCGATGTCGGCCTCGGTGTGCTCGGCCGAGACGAATCCGGCTTCGTACAGGGCCGGGGCCAGGTAGACGCCGCGGTCCAGCATGCCGTGGAAGAAGGCGTTGAAGCGGGCGCCGTCGGTGGTCATGACGGTCTTGTAGTTCTGCGGCAGTTCGGGCAGCAGGAAGAAGCCGAACATGCCGCCCTGGCAGTCCGCGCTGAAGGGCACGCCGTTCTCGGCAGCCACGGCCTTGAGCCCGTCGACCAGCTGGCGGGTGCGAGCGCCCAGGCGGTCGAAGAAGCCGGGCTTCTGGATCTCGCGCAGCGTGGCCAGGCCGCAGGCGGTGGCCACCGGGTTGCCCGACAGCGTGCCGGCCTGGTAGACGCCGCCCAGCGGAGCGAGGTGCTTCATGATGTCGCGGCTGGCGCCGAAGGCCGCCAGGGGCATGCCGCCACCGATGACCTTGCCGAAGGTGCTGATGTCCGGCTTGAAGCCCGGCAACAGGCTGGCGTAATGGCCCTGGGCGCTGTGCAGACCCACGCGGAAGCCGGTCATGACTTCGTCGAAGACCAGCAGGGCGCCGTGCTGGGTGCACAGCTCGCGCAGGCGCTTGACGAAGGGCAGGGCGGCGCGCACGAAGTTCATGTTGCCGGCGATGGGCTCGATGATCACGCAGGCCAGCTCGTGGCCATAGAGCGAGAAGGCCTCTTCCAGCTGGGCGAGGTTGTTGTACTCCAGCACGACGGTGTGCTGGGCGACCTCGGCCGGCACGCCGGCGCTGGTGGGATTGCCGAAGGTGGCCAGGCCCGAGCCGGCCTTGACCAGCAGGCTGTCGGTGTGGCCGTGGTAGCAGCCCTCGAACTTGATGAACTTGCTACGGCCGGTGGCGCCGCGGGCCAGGCGGATGGCGCTCATGGTGGCCTCGGTGCCCGAACTCACCAGGCGGACCTGCTCCATGGAGGGCACCAGCTTGAGGATTTCCTCGGCCAGCTCGATCTCGCGCTCGGTGGGCGCGCCGAAGGAGAAGCCATCCAGTGCGGCCTTCTGCACCGCCTCCAGCACGGCCGGATGGCCGTGACCCAGAATCATCGGGCCCCAGGAGCCGATGTAATCAATGTAACGATTTGCATCAGCATCGAAGATGTAGGCGCCGCTGCCGCGGGTGATGAAGCGGGGCGTGCCGCCGACGGCGCGGAAGGCGCGGACGGGCGAGTTCACGCCCCCCGGGATCACGCGCTGGGCGCGCTCGAACAGGGTCTGGTTCTGGCTCATGGAATCGGGTCGAAGAGGGGTCAGTGGATGCGGCGCGGGCCCTTGGCGGGTTCGTCCATCATCAGGTCGTGGCCGTGCTCGTGCTCGGCGGGGGCACCGGCTTCACCTTCCTCGCCGGGCGGCAGGGCCCAGAAGAAGCGGTCCGGGACCACATTGCCCATGCCGGGGCGGAAGCCGGCGTCCAGGCTCTGGTCCAGGAAGGCCAGGGCCTCGCCGACGGCGGCATGGATCTCGGCGCCAACGGAGAGCAGGGCGGCCAGCGAGGCCGACAGCGTCTCGCCGGCACCGATGAAGCTGACCTCGAAGCGCTCGAACTTCTCGCCGGTGATAGGGCCCTGCGGGCTGGCCAGCACGTTGTCGACGAACTGGTTGGGCAGGGCGATGCCGGTCACCAGCACATGCTGGGCGCCATGCTCGGCGGCGGCCACGGCCAGCTCGCGCGGCGAGGCCGGGCGGCTTGCGTCCCAGTCGGGCAGCAGGAAATCGGTGAGGGTCTTGTGGTTGCCCACCAGGATCTGGGTCTGGGGCAGGATCAGCTCGCGGAAGCTGTCCCAGTAGCTCTGCTGCTGTTCCTCGTCCAGCCAGCTGATGGCGGGCATGTAGGACACCAGCGGTACGTCGGGGTAGTCGGACAGCACCTCGGCGACGGCGCTGACGCCCTCGGCGCTGCCCAGGAAGCCGACCTTCCAGGCGGCGACGGGGACGTCCTCCAGCACCGAGCGGGCCTGCTCGACGAGCAGGTCGCTGTCCAGGGTCTGGTGCTCGAAGATCTCGGCGGTGTCCCGCAGCACGATGGCGGTGACGACGGGCAGGGCATGGGCGCCCATGGCGGCGATGGTGGCGATGTCGCCGGCGATGCCGGTGGCACCGGTGGGTTCGCTGGCATTGAAGCTCATCACGCAGGCCGGGGCCTGGGCTTCTTCTTCAGCCGCGCTGGCGTCCGGGGGGAGGGGGGTGTCAGGGCTG
The DNA here is from genome assembly GCF_039872765.1 of Roseateles flavus. NCBI lineage: Bacteria > Pseudomonadati > Pseudomonadota > Betaproteobacteria > Burkholderiales > Sphaerotilaceae > Roseateles > Roseateles flavus. The sequence continues at coordinate 946,715 of NZ_JBDPZC010000001.1, forward strand.
TTCATGGTGGAGCGTGGGCCAGGCTGAGCCTGTGGTGAACCGTGCTGTGGACCGCGATCTGGACCGTACTCCGGCACGGTCCGGCGGGCGGCATGGGCAGCAGTGTGGGTAATAGTGCTCGGAATTCTCTGGGCTCGCCCATCTAAGTGGGGATAAGCCCCGAGTTTCCTGTTGCATCTGTGCCTATATGCTCCGCGAGAACGTCTGAGGGGCGTGGCTACAATCTTTCGTCGCATTGTAGTGAGCAAAGAACTGTATCGTGAGCGAAGCAAGTACCTGGATGTGCCTGATCTGCGGCTGGATGTACGACGAAGCCGCTGGTGACCCCGAGCATGGCATTGCCCCTGGCACTGCCTGGGCCGACGTGGACATGAACTGGACCTGTCCCGAGTGCGGTGCTCGCAAGGAAGATTTCGAAATGGTCCGCATCTGACGGGCTGACAAGACACACAAGACCAAGGCACGCTGCAAGCGTGTTCCCCACCGCTGAAGGAGTAGCTGGGTTGGACGGGAAAGCGCAAGAAGGCAAGATGGCCGCGACCAAGGTGCTCGTCATTGACGACAGCAACACCATCCGTCGCAGTGCCGAGATCTTTCTCAAGCAGGGCGGTCACGAGGTCGTGCTGGCAGAGGACGGCTTCGACGCCCTGTCCAAGCTCAGCGACTATCAGCCCGACCTGGTGTTCTGCGATATCTTGATGCCGCGGCTTGACGGCTATCAGACTTGCGCCATCATCAAGCGCAATCCGCAGTTCGCCCATGTGCCGGTGATCATGCTGTCCTCCAAGGACGGCCTGTTCGACAAGGCGCGCGGTCGCATGGTGGGCTCGCAGGACTACCTGACCAAACCCTTCACCAAGGACCAACTGCTGCAGGCGGTGCAACAGCATCGTTCGCAGCCCTGAGCTGGCGGGCCGACCCCACACGCTGCTGCGACACCCCCCTGATCCAGCAAGGAGCTTCCATGACTATCCAAAAAATTCTGCTGGTCGACGATTCCAAGACCGAACTCCACCACCTGAGCGAGCTGTTGACCAAGCGCGGCTACGCTGTGCGCACCGCCGAGAACGGCGAGGAAGCGATGAAGCGCCTGGGCGAGGAAGTGCCGGACCTGATCCTGATGGACGTCGTCATGCCCGGCCAGAACGGCTTCCAGCTGACCCGGGCCATCACCCGCGACCCCCGCTTCGCCCACGTGCCGGTGATCATGTGCACCAGCAAGAACCAGGAAACCGACAAGGTCTGGGGCATGCGCCAGGGCGCATCCGACTATGTGGTCAAGCCCGTCAAGTCCGATGAGCTGATCGCCAAGATCAAGGCGCTGGAAGGCGCCAAGGGCTGATACACCATGGCCAACAAGCAAGCCCTGCGTGAACTGCAGCAGCGCCTGGCGCAGCGGATGCAGGCGGCGCGGGAACAGACCCGCAGCGCCAGCTGGCTCGCCGTCGAGGTGGCTGGGCATGCCATGCTGTTCTCGCTGAAGCAGGCGGCCGAGATCTTCTCGCCCGTGCCGCTCAAGACCGTGCCCTATGCCCAGCCCTGGATGCTGGGCGTGGCCAATCTGCGCGGCGGCTTGCACACCGTGGTGGACCTGGCCGCCTTCCTCGGGGCCCGCGAGCCCGGGACCCGCCTGGACGCCAGCCAGTCCCGCTTCGTGGCGATCAATTCCGATCTGAACATCAACTGCGCCCTGCTGGTGGACCGCCTGCTGGGCCTGCGTTCGGATGAGCAGCTGAGTCCCGATCCCGATGCGGTCGAGACGGGCGCGCGGCCCCGCTTCGCCGGTGCGCGCCTGAAGGATGAGCAAGGCCGCAGCTGGCAGGTGCTCGATCTCGAAGCCTTGGCCAAGCACGAACAATTCCTGCGCATCGTCGCCTAAACCTGCAGCGCCGGCCGAACGCGAGACGGCCGCGCGTCTTTCACGCTATCCAACAGACGTCAGAGGGTCAGATGAGCTTCCTGGACAAGATCAAGAGCATGGGCAAGCAAGAGGGTGAGCACGCACCCGAAGGGCTCCACGACGCCAACCACGAGGCACAGCCTTCCTCCCAGGAGGGTGCCGAGACCGTCCAGGTCGATGCGCATCCGGCCGATGTGTCCATCATTTCCGAGGCCATGCCGACGGCCGAGCAGGCCGCGCCGGCCCATGAGTACGCCGAGGGCGCGAGCAGCACCACCTTCGGCCAGACCACCACCTTCGGCAACACGCAGGCTGCCGACCCCGCCGCCGCACTGACGGCCGTGGCCGCCGCCGCCGCTGCGGACCGCGTCAGGCGCCAGCGCACCCTGACGGCGCTGGTGGCGGTGGGCCTGGTCGGCACCGCGGCCACCGTGGGCCTCAACATCTGGAACAGCAGCCGGACCGCCGCCCAGGTGCGGGCCTCCGGTCAGGCCATGATGCAGTCGCAGCGTCTCGCGAAGGCCGTGTCGACCGCCACCATGGGCAACACCCAGGCCTTCGCCGAACTGCGCGAGAGCTCCTCGGTGCTGAGCGGCATCGCCAACAATCTGCGCACCGGCGAGGGTGAGCTGGCCAAGGCCTCGGGCGATGCCCTGCAGACCCTGGAGAACCTGGCTCCCAAGATCGCCGCGGCCGAGAAGAACGCCAAGCTGGTGCTGGGCCAGGAAAAGATCCTGACGCAGGTCGGCGCCGCTCTGCGCACGATTAACCGCCAGTCCTCCGACCTGCTGGAAAGCGCCGAGGCCGTGTCCTCCCTGGCCCTGCAGCAGAACAGCTCGGCGGTGGAAATCGCCGCCGTGGGCCAGATGGTCATGCTGACCCAGCGCATCGGCAAGAGCGCCAACGAATTCCTGACGCAGGAAGGCGTGAACGCCGAGGCCGTGTTCCTGCTGGGCAAGGATCTGAACACCTTCCGCGAGATCAACGAGGCCCTGCTCAAGGGCAACTCGGAGCTGGGTCTCAAGGCCGTGGGCAACGCGCAGATGCGCGAGCGCCTCGCCGCGCTGCTCAAGCAGTTCGAGGAGACCCGTGGACAGGCCTCCGCCATTCTGAGCAACATGCCGGGCCTGGCCTCGGCCCGTGAGGCTCAGGCCGCCATCCTGGCTGACAGCGAACCGCTGCGAAAGGGCCTGGACCAGGCCGGTCAGCAGCTGGAGGCCTCGGGCGGCACGAACCCGCTGCTGCTGCTGCTGATGGTCGGCTCCCTGGTGGCCCTGGTGGCCGGCGCCGTGGGCTTCCTGCGCCTGTATGTGGCTGAACAGGCCCACCGTACCGAGATGGCCGAAGAGCAGCGCAAGCTGGCAGAGCAGCAGGAGCAGGAGGCCAAGCGCGTCAACGACGCCAACCAGGCCGCCATTCTGCGACTGATGAACGAACTGCAGTCGGTCGCTGAAGGTGACTTGACCCAACAGGCCACGGTGACGGAAGACATCACGGGCGCCATCGCCGACTCGGTGAACTACACCGTGGAAGAGCTGCGCAACCTGGTGACCCAGGTGCAGTCCACGGCCGCGCGGGTGACGGAAACCACCGGCCAGGTCGACCAGACCTCTACCGAGCTGCTGGCCGCCTCGACCGAACAGCTGCACGAGATCCGCGCCACCGGCGAGGCCGTGCTGCAGATGGCCGAGCGCATCAACCAGGTGTCCGCCCAGGCCCAGACGACCGCCGAGGTGGCCCGCCAGTCGCGTGAAGCGGCCGAGCAGGGCAAGCAGGCCATGGAGAACAACATCGGCGGTATGAACCAGATCCGCGAGCACATCCAGGAAACCTCCAAGCGCATCAAGCGACTGGGCGAGTCCTCGCAGGAGATTGGCGAAATTACCGAGCTGATCTCGGACATTACCGAGCAGACCAACGTGCTGGCACTGAACGCCGCCATCCAGGCCGCGTCGGCCGGTGAAGCGGGCCGTGGCTTCTCGGTGGTGGCGGAAGAAGTGCAGCGCCTGGCAGAACGCTCCGGCGATGCAACCCGCCGGATTGCCGCCCTGGTGAAGACCATTCAGACCGACACCCAGGATGCCGTGGCCGCCATGGAGCGCTCCACGCTGGGGGTGGTGCAGGGTACCAAGCTGTCCGATGCCGCCGGCCACGCGCTGGAGGAGATCAACGAGGTGTCCCGCCGCCTGGACGAGCTGATCGGCCGCATTTCCGAATCCGCCGTGAACGAAGCCCGCTCTGCCAACGACGTGGCTTCCAACATCCAGCACATCTTTGCCGTGACCGAGCAGACGGGTGAGGGCACGCGCTCCACCGCCCAGATGGTGCACGAGCTGTCGCGTTCCGCCGAGGCCCTGAAGCAGTCGGTGTCGCGATTCAAGGTCGAGTGATCGCCCTGCAGCCCTCAGCAAAACAACAGATCTAGAAGGCAAGACCCGGCATGGATTTCCCGCGCGATTCGGAGTTCCCCGCGGACCTCAGCCCCCTGGCCTGGGTGCAGGAGGAATTGCGCCGCTCCCTGGAGTCCGTGCACAAGACCCTGCGTCGTGTGCTGCGTGACAACGAAAGCCGCAGCACCCTGATGCTGGGTGGCGAGCCTCAGGGCCCGCACCAGCTGATCGAGGCCACGGCCGCCCAGCTGCACCAGCTGGTGGGTGTGGTGTCCGTGGTTGGTCTGCCGGCCGGTGCCAAGCTGCTGGGTGCCAGCGAGCGTGCGCTGCGTCATCTGGCCAGCAGCCCCCAGAACCTGGACAACCATGCCGTGGAGGCCTTCGAGCGCGCGCACTTTGCGCTGCTCTCGCTGATCACCCGCATGCTGGCCGGCAATGCCGTGTCCACCCTGGCGCTGTTCCCGGCCTACCGCGAGCTTTCCGAGCTGGCGCAGGCCGAGCGTGTGCACCCGGCCGACCTGTGGCACCACGAATGGACCTGGCGCGAGGTCTCGACCTTCCCGCCGGTCTCCGGGCTGCGCCCGGATGCCGTCCGCAACGTCTTCGAATCCGCCCTGCTCAAGCAGATGCGCGCGCCGGCGCCCAGCCATGCGCGCCTGCTCAGCGAGCTCTGCGCCGGTCTGGGCGCTTCCGCCCCCGACCTCCAGTCCCGCACCTTGTGGCGCCTGGCCTCGGCCCAGTTCGAGGCCCAGGCTCAGGGCCTGCTGCAGACCGACAACTACGCCAAGCGCCTGGGCTCGCGCCTGCTGTCCCAGCTGCGCGCCGGCAGCGGCGGCGAGGTGAGCGTGTCCGACCGTCTGGGTCAGGATCTGCTCTTCTTCTGCGCACAGGCGCGCAACCCCGCACAGTCCAGCCAGGCACCGCGCCTGCACGCGGTGCGTGCGGCCTATCACCTGGAGTCCGCGGCCTCGGGCGACTACGAGGACCAGAGTCTCGGTCGCATCGACCCGAACTGGGTGGCGCAGGCCAAGCGCCGCGTGCATGCCGCCAAGGAGGGCTGGTCCGCGGCCGCCGAGGGTGAATCGCACCGCCTGGGCAGCCTCAGCGAGCAGTTCACGGCGCTGTCCGAATCCCTGGCCCAGCTCTTCCCCGAAGGCGCCGTGCTGGGCGAGGTGCTGCAGCGGGCCGTCGTGGCCACCCTGCGCTCGAACCAGCCGCCGGCACCGCATCTGGCCATGGAAGTGGCCACCGCCATCCTCTACATCGAAGCTGCGCTGGAAGACGCCGCCTTCGATCAGCCCGAGCAGGCCGAGCGCGTGCGCGTGCTGGCCCGCCGCATTTCCGCGGTGGCCCGTGGCGAGGCGCCCGAAGAGCTCGAGGCCTGGATGGAGGACCTCTACCGCCGGGTCTCCGATCGGCAGACCCTGGGCAGCGTGGTCCATGAGCTGCGCGCCAGCCTGACCGAGATCGAGCGCCAGATCGACGAATACTTCCGCGACCCGGCCAAGCGCGAGGTGCTGATCCCCGTGCCCAACCAGCTGCAGAGCATGCGTGGCGTGCTGAGCGTGCTGGGCATGGACCAGGCCGCGCTGGCCTGCGTGCGCATGCGTGACGAGATCGACTCCCTCGCCAACACCGAGGTCGATCCCACCCTGCCGGGCCCACAGGAGATCTTCGATCGCCTGGCCAACAATCTGGGCGCCCTGGGCTTCCTCATCGACATGCTCAGCGTCCAGCCGCAGCTGGCCAAGCGCATGTTCCATTTCGACGAGGCTACGGGCAGCCTGAACTCCGAGGTCCGTCGCCAGAAGGCAGCGCCGGTCTCGGTGCCGAATTCCGCCGACCTGCTGAGCCAGGTCCAGGCCGCCGCCGCGGCCGTCGCGGCCGGCGAGATCCCGGCCGAGGACCTCGCCCGCAGCCTGGAGCGCATCGCCCTGCAGGCCCGCGCTGCCGACGAGGTCTCCGTGGCCGAAGCCGCGCAGTCCGCCAAGCAGATGCTGGACGCCGCCCGCCCTGAGGCCACCGGCGGTGCCGAGGCGCCCGCGAGTGCGGCTGAGGCCGTGGAGGCCCGCGCCCAGGCGGCGCAGTCCCTCAACGAGCTGGTGGCTGCCCGCACGCCTGTCGTGCCCGAGCTGCCGCCGGTGAGCGCCCCCATTCCCGAAGACCCGGCCGCCCTGGACCAGGAAATGCTGGAGATCTTCCTGGCCGAGGCCGAGGAAGTCTGCCAGACCGCCCGCGAGGCCCTGCAGGCCCTGGGCGAGCAGAGCCAGAACCTCGAGCACATGACCACGGTGCGCCGTGCCTTCCATACGCTCAAGGGCAGCTCGCGCATGGTCGGGCTGAACGAGTTCGGCGAAGCCGGCTGGGCCTGCGAGCAGCTCTACAACGCCCGCCTGTCCGAGCAGGCCGGTGCCGATCGCGCGCTGCTGGAGTTCACGCACCAGGCCCTGGACTATTTCGACGCCTGGGTGTCCGACATCGCCGACCAGCGCTTCGGCCGCCATAGCGCAGCGCCGCTGCGCCTGAGTGCCGATTCCCTGCGCCTGCGCGGCGAGTTCCTGCCGATCAGCAGCGCCAGTGCCGAGGCTGCCGAGCTCGAGCTGGTGGTGCCCGCCGAGCTGCCGACGGCCTTCGAGGTGACCGAGGTCAACGCCGAGCTGGTGCCGGAGCCCGAGCTGCTGCCGGAGCTGTCGCTGGATGCCCTCGAGCCGGCTGCCGAAGCGCCGCTGGAGATGGCTGCGCCGCTGGAAGCTGCGCCCGCGCTGTCCCTGGACCTGCCCGCGTCCGAGCCGCTGGAGCTGCCCGATGCGATGGAAGTGCCGATGGAGCTGCCCGAGCTGGGCGAGGCCCTGTCGCTGGATGCGCTGCCCGAGCTGGGCGAGGTCATCGAGATGCCGGTGCTCAGCGAGGAGGCCCTGCCAGGTGCCGTGCCCGAGCTGTCGCTGGATGCAGCCCTGCCGGACGCCTCCGGCCCCGCCGAACCCGAGCCCCTGGCCACCGAGCCCATGCCGCTCGAGGCGGCCCTGCCCACGCCCCCGGAAGTCCTGGAGCCCCTGGCCCTGAACCTGGATCTGCCCGCCGCCGAGTTCAGCACGGACGCCGCGCCTGAAGACGAGGTCGACAGCACCCTGCGCCTGGGTACCGAGGACCTGCCCTCGGCCACCGGCCTGGACGAGCCCCTGCTGCATCTGGATCTGGAAGTGCCGCTGGACACCCTGGAGCCGGCCGCCGCGGTCGAGCCCTCGCTGGACCTGGTGCTGATGGAAGACCTGGGCGAAGTGGCCCTGCCCGAGCCCGAGCTGCAGACCCTCAGCCCCGACGAAACGCCCACGCTGGCTTTGCCGGTGGCCGAGCCGCAGGCCTTCAGCGACGAAGCCCTGCCGGCCTTCGAGCTGCCCCTTGCCGAGGCCACCGAGTTGGCTGCCGAGCCCCTGCAGGCGGCCGAGGACGCCGCCCTGCCCACGCCCGACATCGAAGTGCTGGAAATGCCCGCCCTGCTCGATGCGGGCGAGGCGGTGGCGCTGGCCGCGCCGGAAGTGCCGGAGGCCTCGCCGCTTGAGGTGCCGGTCGAGTTGCCACCTGAGCTGCCACCTGAGCTGCCGGTCGAACTGCCTCTGGAAATTCCCGAGGAGCTGCCGGCCACGCCTCAGCTCACTTTGGTCAGCGACCAGGGCCAGTCCCTGGCCGCCGAGGATCTCGCGGCCGAGGAGGCCGGTGACGCGCAGAGCGACGACGAAAGCGTCAAGGTCATTGGTCCGTTGCGCATCAGCATCAGCCTGTTCAACATCTTCCTGAACGAGGCGGACGAGCTGTCGCGCCGCCTGGGCACCGAGTTGTCGGAGTGGTCGCTGCAGCTGAGCGACACCGTGCCGGCCGCCTGCGAAGCCCTGGCCCACAAGCTGGCCGGCAATGCGGCCACGGTCGGCTACGAGGAGCTCTCGGACCTGGCCCGTGCCCTGGAACATGCGCTGGAGCGCGCCGCCCTGGCTGGCCGCTACACCGAGACGGACGCCGAGACCTTTGTGCGCGCCGCCGAGGACATCCGCCGCCTGCTGCACCAGTTCGCCGCCGGTTTCCTGAAGCCGGTGGAGCCGGGCCTGATCGAGGCCCTGCAGGCCTACGAGCCCCTGGACCGCCGCGATCCGCTGGCCGACGCCACGGACAGCGACTACGACCAGCTCGCCGCCATGGTCTCGACCGAGGAGCTGCAGGCCGATGCGGCCGAGCTGTCGGCCGAGGCGCTGCCGGCCCTGGATGAGCTGCCCGCCGAGCTGCCCGCGGCCCCGGCTCCCGCGCTGGCCGCCGCGCCTGCCGCCGAGGAATTCCCGGTGGGCGAGGTCGATCACATCGACGACGAGCTCTTCCCCATCTTCGAGGAAGAGGCCGACGACCTGCTGCGCAGCCTGCATGCCGCCATGCGCGAATGGCAGGCCGCCCCGGGCGACCCCAGCCGCGCCGCGGCCTGCATGCGTCATCTGCACACCTTCAAGGGCGGTGCGCGGCTGGCCGGTGCCATGCAGCTGGGCGAGCTGGCCCACCAGCTGGAATCGTCCATCGAACGCGTGCTCGCCGATGCCGGCCTCGATGGCGGCAGCGTGATGGCCCTGCAGGACGATGCCGACGGGCTGGAAGCCGCCTTCGAGCGCCTGCGTGAACGCCTCAAGGGCGGCGGCGCGGCCCCGATGCCGGCGCCCGCTCCCGCTTCCGTTCCCGTGATGGCCGCTGCTCCGGCCGTGCCCGCGGCGCCTGTTCCCCCGGTGCCCATGCCCGAGGCGCTGCGCCCCAGCGAGGCCGTAGAAGCGGTCGAAGCGGTCGAGGTTCCGCTTGCCGAGACCGTCACCGATCGCCTCGACAGCCTGGCCCCCGCCGAAAGCCCAGACCAGGCGCCGGCCGATGCCCTGGCCGTCGACGCCCTGGCGCCGGAACTGGCCGAGCCCGCCCTCCCGAGCGAGCTGGTTCCCGCCGCTGACACTCTGCTGCCCGAGGCCGCCGCCGAAGCGCTGCCCGCGGTCGAGCCCCTGTCCGAGGAGCTGCTCTCCGCCTTTGGCGAGCTGCCGCCGGTGGTGGCAGCGCCGGCCCCCGCGCCGGTGGTCAGCAAGCCCATCGAATGGGCGCAGTTCGCCGCCGGCAAGGAACTGGAATCCGACAGCGCCATGCTGTCCCAGGCCCAGTCCGTGGTGCGCGTGCGCGGCCCGGTGCTGGAGCGCATGGCCACGCAGGCCGGTGAAGTCTCGATCCGCCGCGCCCGCCTGGAAGGCGAACTCGGTGCGATGAAGACTGCCCTGGTCGACCTGGAGGACAACCTGGAGCGTCTGCGCGCCCAGCTCCGCGAGCTGGAAGTGCAGGCCGAAGCCCAGATGGGCTCCAGCCGCGAGGTGGCCAAGCAGCTGGGCCGTGACTTCGACCCGCTGGAATTCGACCGCTACACCCGCTTCCAGGAACTGACCCGCATGATGGCCGAGTCGGTGAACGACGTGGCCACGGTGCAGCGAAGCCTGCTGCGCAATGTGCAGCTGGGTGAAGATGAACTGGCCGGCCAGTCGCGACTGACCCGCGAGCTGCAGGACGACCTGCTGCGCACCCGGATGGTGGAGTTCGAGTCCCTCGCGGAGCGTATGCACCGCGTGGTGCGCCAGGCTTCCCGCGAGGTGGGCAAGCAGGTGCAGCTGGAGATCTCCGGCGGCCATGTGGAACTGGACCGTTCCGTGCTGGAGCGCCTGATCGGCGCCTTCGAGCATCTGCTGCGCAACAGCGTGATCCACGGCATCGAGTCGCCCGAGAAGCGCGAAGCCGCAGGCAAGCCCGCCGTCGGCCACATCCATGTGATGCTGGCCCAGGAAGGCAACGAGGTCGTGCTGCGCTTCACCGACGACGGCGCTGGCCTCAACCTGCCCCGCATCCGCGAGCGTGGCGTGAGCCAGGGCCTGATCAAGCCGGACGCCCAGCTCACCGACGAGCAGCTGATGGGCCTGATCTTCGCCCCCGGCTTCTCGACCGCCCACGAGGTCACCGAGCTGGCCGGCCGTGGCGTGGGCATGGACGTGGTCCGATCCGAGGTCAACACCCTGGGCGGCTATGTCGAGACCCAGAGCCGCGAAGGCATGGGCACCAGCTTTGCGCTGCGCGTGCCCCTGACCACCGCGCTGACCCAGGTCGTGCAGCTGCGTTGCGGCGAGCTGATCGTGGCCGTGCCGGCCAACCTCATCGACTCCGTGCTGCGCCTGCCGCCGCCCCAGGTCGAGAAGGGCTATGAAGACGGCGAACTGCGCCTGGGCGAGATGACCGTGCCCATGTACTGGCTGGGCGGCCTGCTGCAGGCCGGCGAGCGCGGGCACATCCATGGCCGCACCGCCTCGGTGGTGCTGGTGCGCAGCGCCCACCAGCGCGTCGCGCTGCACGTGGACGAAGTGATCGGCAACCAGGAAGTCGTGGTCAAGAACCTCGGCCCGCAGCTGATCCACGTGCCGGGTCTGGCCGGCATCAGCCTGCTGGCCTCGGGCGACGTGGCCCTGATCTACAACCCGGTGGCCTTGGCCAACGTCTACGGCGAGCATGCGCAGGCCCTGGTCCGCGCGGATGCTGCCGCCCTGGCGGCCCAGGCCTCGGTGGTGGTCGAGGAGAAGCTGCCGCCGCTGGTGCTGGTGGTCGACGACTCCCTGACTGTGCGCCGCGTCACCCAGCGCCTGCTGGAGCGCGAAGGCTATCGCGTCAAGCTGGCCAAGGACGGCCTGGATGCCATGGAGCAGCTGGCCGCGGACGAACTGCCCGGCGTGGTGCTCTCCGACATCGAGATGCCGCGCATGGACGGCTTCGACCTGGTCCGCAATCTTCGCGCCGATCCGCGCCTCAAGGCCTTGCCGGTGATCATGATCACCTCGCGGATTGCGCAGAAGCATCGTGACTATGCGCACGAATTGGGAGTCGACGACTATCTGGGCAAGCCCTATGACGAGGATCTGCTGCTGAGCCTCATTGCTCGCTACACTGCCGAGGAAAATGCGGCCGCCTGATACCAGGCTGCCCTTGACCTCAAGTTCCTCGTTTCCTGAAGGCCTCCGGGCCCGGAGCGTCCTGACAGGCCGTCATGTCCGAAGTCGTTGAGCATCTGGCAGAGTTGACCGGGTTCCGGGACCGGGACGTCATGGACGTCACCCTGGTCTCGGCCCTGCGCGACCTGCTGGAGCCGGTCTCCGTGGCCATCTACCGCTGTGTCGGCGAGCCCGGTCAGCAGCGCTGGCTGACGCGGGCCCGCCTGGCCGCCGACGACGCCGTGGCCACCGCCGATTCCCTCTGGACCGAGCCCGGCCGCCTGCCTCTGCTGGAGGCCTTCCCGCAGCGCCATCTGTGCCTGGACAGCCGCACCATCCTGCAGAGCGAGCTGGACGACGGCCACCACGAGACGCTCTTCCCGCTGCAGACCGACCGCGAGGTCATCGGCGTGCTGGAGGTGCGCTCCCTGGAGCTGCTGACGCCGTCGGAGCAGCGCACGGTGGGCAGCATCCTGCGCATCTATCACAACTTCCAAGGCCTGCTGGACTACAGCGAGCGCGACACCCTCACCGGCCTGCTCAACCGCAAGACCTTCGACGAGAGCTTCCTGAAGGCTGTCAGCGAGCTGCCCCTAAGTCCCAGCAGCGTGCAGGCCGAGGATGGCCGTCGCCATGAGCCCGCCCATCCGCACTGGTGGCTGGGCGTCATCGACATCGACCACTTCAAGCAGGTCAACGACCGATTTGGTCACCTGATCGGCGACGAAGTCCTGCTGCTGCTGTCTCGCCTCATGCGCAACAGCTTCCGTTTCAATGACCTGCTCTATCGCTTCGGCGGCGAGGAGTTCGTGGTGCTGATGCGCTGTGCCGACGAGCCCGATGCCGCCCACGCCTTCGAGCGCCTGCGCCACAACACCGAGGCCTACAGCTTCCCGCAGATCGGTCACATCACCGTCAGCGTCGGCTTCACCGAGGTCCGTGGGGGCGACACCCCCGCCAGCGCCTTCGAGCGGGCCGACAAGGCCGTCTATCACGCCAAGTCCCACGGCCGCAACCAGGTCCACAGCCATGCGGAGCTGGTCCGCGTGGGCGAGATGAAGGAACAGGAACAGCACAGCGACATCGAGCTGTTCTGAGCCTGCGGGAGGGCCTCCCGGGCCTTCCCGGCCTTTGTGCGACATCCTTTGCGGCCGGCCTCCTCGAGGCGGGCTGACGTCCCCCCCAAGCTCGCCTGCAGGCCCTGGATGCCGCCTGAACTCGGCCTGATTCCACGCCGCGAGCCGCTTCAAGCCCCATGACCTTCGGCGCTGCGGCGCGCCCGCTGTCAAGCTGGCGGACCGATGGGTGGCCGGTGTCTGGGCCGCCGCGGCAGGGAGTTGGAGCATGAGCGTGCGGGCATTGAAACCGGGAATTCGGCGGCTGCTGGTCGGTGTGTCGGTCGTGGCGGCCCTGCTGGGCGCCTGGGGCGCGCAGGCCTGGCATCCGGAATCACGCCATCCGGCGGCGGCCGAGGCGCAGGCCGCCGGCGCTTCGGCGGTGGGCCTGGGGCGGGCGGATGCCGCCGTGCTGCCGGGTGTCCAGACCCTGGACTTCGACTGGACGGACGCCAGCCGCGGCCGCGCCGTGCCCGTGCGGCTCTACTGGCCGGAGTCCGCCTCGGCGGGAACGCCCGTCCCGCTGGTGGTCTTCTCGCACGGCATCGGCGGCTCGCGCCGGGGCTACAGCTATCTGGGCGCCTTCTGGGCCTCGCAGGGCATCGCCGCCCTGCATGTGCAGCATGTGGGCTCGGACCGCAGCCTGTGGTCGGGCAACCCGCTGCAGCTGGTCGGGCGCCTGCAGGGCGCGGCACAGGAAGCCGAGGCGCAGAACCGGGTGCGGGACGTCCGCTTCGCGCTGAACCAGGTCCTGGCCGGCTCCCATGGAGCGCAGATCCGCCGGGACGCCATCATCGCGGCCGGTCATTCCTACGGCGCCAACACCACCTTGCTGCTGGCCGGCGCCCAGGTGCAGCGCCAGGGCCAGGTGCTGGACCTGGCGGAGCCGCGGCTGCGCGCCGCCATCGTGATCTCGGCGCCGCCCTTCTATGGCGAGCCCGACCCGCAGCGCATCCTGGCCGGCGTGCGCATTCCCACGCTGCATGTCACGGCCACCGAGGACGTCATCCGCATCCCCGGCTACTACTCGCCAGCCAGTGACCGCCTGCAGGTCTTCGAGGCCACCGGCGGGCCGTCCAAGGCCCTGGCCGTCTTCAAGGGGGGCTCGCACAGCATCTTCACTGACCGCAGCGGCACGGGCGGCGTCGAGCTCAACCCGCGGGTCAAGGCGGCCACGCGCGAGCTGACCCTGGCCTTCGTGCGCGAGGTGCTGGAGGGGGACGCCCGTGAGCTGCAGGCCTGGCCGCAGCGCCATGCCGCGCTGCTGAACCGCTTCCAGCCGTCCTCGCTGCCCTGAACCCGCTCAGGCCTCCGGCAGCGCGCGCGACTTGACCACGGCGTAGCGCGCGAGGGTCGTGGCCCGGGCTTCGTCATGGCGCACCACGGGCGCCGGGTAGTCGCGCCCGAGCACCACGCCCGCGGCCTGCAGGGCCAGGGGCGGCGCCTCCCATGGGGCATGGCGCAGCGCCGGGGGCAGGGCGGCCAGCTCGGGCACATAGCGTTCGATGAAGCGGGCCTCGGGGTCGAACTTTTCGCTCTGGCTGACCGGGTTGAAGATGCGGAAGTAGGGCTGGGCATCGCAGCCGCTGGAGGCCGCCCACTGCCAGCCGCCGTTGTTGGCCGCAAGGTCGAAGTCCAGCAGCTGCCGGGCGAAGTAGGCCTCGCCGCGGCGCCAGTCGATGCCCAGATCCTTCACGAGGAAGCTGGCCGTGACCATGCGCAGGCGGTTGTGCATGTAGCCCGTCTCGTTGAGCTGGCGCATGGCGGCGTCGACCAGCGGGTAGCCCGTCCGGCCTTCGCACCAGGCCACGAAGTGCGCCTCGGCCTCCGGGCCGCTGGCCCATTCGATGCGGTCGTACTCGGGTCGGAAGGCCTGCGTCACGACCTGGGGATGGTGGTGCAGCACCTGGTGGTAGAAGTCCCGCCAGATCAGCTCGGAGAGCCACACGCCCGCGCCCGCATCGCCCGCCTGCGCCCGTGTCCAGGCCTCGCGGGCCAGGCGGCGGATGGAGACCGTGCCGAAGCGCAGGTGCACGCTGAGGTAGCTGGGGCCCTTGACGGCGGGGAAGTCGCGCTGCCGGTCGTAGCGGTCCATGCGGCCCAGGAAGTCCTGGAACAGGGATTCGGCGCGCGCGCTGCCGCCGCTGAGCAGGGGCGGCAGCTCCAGGGGCTCGAAGCCGATGCTGGCCAGGCTGGGAACGCCGCGCGCCGGGCAGGGCGCCAAGGCTGCGGCGTAGCGGCTGACCGGATAGCTGGAGAGGAAGAAGGGCGTGAGCTGGCGCAGCCAGGCGTTCTTGTAGGGCGTGAACACGCCATAAGGTTTGCCCTGGCCGGTCAGCACCTCGCTGCGCTCGAAGACGACGTGGTCCTTGAAGCTCAGGAACGCTCGGCGCTGCCGGGCCAGGGCCTGGCTGACCTGGGCGTCACGGGCCAGGGCGGCGGGCTCGTCGTCATGGTTGCAGTAGACGGCGTCCACCCCCAGCTCGGCGGCCAGGCGCGGGATCTCGTCGCGTGCGATGCCATGGCGCACCACCAGCCCGGCGCCCGGCTGCAGGGCGGCCAGCGCATGGTCCAGGGCTTCCAGGGACTGCAGGATGAAGGCCACGCGGCGGTCGCGGCGGGGCAGGGCGTCCAGGATCTCGGTGTCCAGCACGAAGACGCAGACCACCTGGCGGCTGTTCTTCAGGGCGTGGTAGAGGGCGGCGTGGTCCTCGGCGCGCAGGTCGCGACGGAACCAGACCAGGGATTTGTCGTGTCGCATGGGCCCGGAGTGTCCGCGATCGGAAGGCGGCCGAACAGCCAGCCCTTAAAATGCCCCCATGTCCAAGGACCGCATCGACCTGACCAACCAGTTCCTCATCGCCATGCCCGGCATGGCCGACGATGCCTTCGCGGGCTCCGTGGTCTACATGTGCGAGCACAACGAGAAGGGCGCGCTGGGCCTGGTGATCAACAAGCCCATCTCCCTGACCGTGGGCCATCTCTTCGAGAAGGTCGAGCTGGCCCTGCCCGATGAAGACCTGGCCGGCCGCCCCGTGTTCTACGGCGGCCCGGTGCAGACCGAGCGCGGCTTCGTGCTGCACGAGCGCCTGGACGAGCAGGGCGGCCACTACAACGCCACCCTGGCCATCCCCGGCGGCCTGGAGATGACCACCAGCCGCGACGTGCTGGAGGCCCTTAGCCACGGCGCCGGCCCGCGCAAGCTCCTCGTGACCCTGGGCTACAGCGGCTGGGCCGCCGGCCAGCTGGAGGAAGAGATCGGCCGCAACGGCTGGCTCACCGTGGACGCCACGCCGGAGATCATCTTCGAGACCCCCGTCGAGCAGCGCTACGAGCGGGCCCTGGGCCTGCTGGGCATCGACCCGCGCATGCTGAGCACGGAGGCGGGGCACGCATGAGCGCCGACCGCTCCTCCTCCTCCTCCTCGAACGCCGCCCCCGCGCCCAGCGCCTCCACTGCCGCTTTTTCCGAACTTTCCCCGCCGGCCTCCCTGCTGGCCTTTGACTTCGGCACCCGCCGCATCGGCGTCGCCAAGGGCCATGTGATGCTCAAGCAGGCCGAACCCCTGCGCGCCATCACCGTCAGCGGCGAGGCCCGCTTCGAGGCCATCGCCCGGCTGCTCAAGGAATGGCAGCCCGACGCCCTGGTCATCGGCGTGCCCCGTCACCCCGATGGCGCCGAGCATGAGATGACCGTGGCCGCGCGCCGTTTCGGTCGCCAGCTCAAGAGCCGCTTCCGCCTGCACGTCTACGAGGTGGACGAGCGCTACACCAGCGTCGAGGCCGAGAGCCTGGGCGCCCGCGATGTGGACTCCACCTCGGCCGCCCTCATTCTTGAACAGTACTTCCGAGAGCATTCATGAGCACCTTACTCCTCGATGCCGAGGCCCTGTACGCCGACCTGCGCCAGGGCGTGCAGCGGCTGCTGGCCACCCGCCCACAAGGCGGGATCGCCCTGGTGGGCATCTGGTCCGGCGGGGCCTGGCTGGTCGAGCGCCTGGCCGCGGACCTGGCCCTGGATGCGCACGGCGTGATCTCCAGCTCCCTGCACCGCGACGACTTCGGCTCCAAGGGCATGAGTGCCAGCAGCGACCACACCCGCCTGCCCTTCGAGGTCAACGGCCGCCACATCGTGCTGGTCGATGACGTGCTCTACACCGGCCGCACCGTGCGCGCCGTGATCAACGAGCTCTTCGACTTCGGCCGCCCCGCCAGCGTGCAGCTGGCCGTGCTGGTGGACCGCGGCGGCCGCGAGCTCCCCATCGAGCCGGTCTTCTCGGCGGCCCGCGTCAACCTCGCCCCTGCCCAGCGCCTGCGCCTGGCCAAGGACGAAGGCGGCCGCTTCAGCTTTGATGTCAAAGGAGCCTGAGCCCCATGCTGTCCAAGCGCAATCCCCAGCTGAACACGCACGGCGAGCTGGTGCACCTGCTCTCCATCGAGGGCCTGCCCCAGGCCGTCATCCACCAGATCCTGGACACCGCCGGCACCTTCCTGTCGGTCAATGACCGCGAGGTCAAGAAGGTGCCCCTGCTGCGCGGCAAGTCGGTGTTCAACCTCTTCTTCGAGAACAGCACCCGCACCCGCACCACCTTCGAGATCGCCGCCAAGCGGCTCTCGGCGGACGTGATCAACCTCGACATCGCCCGCAGCTCCACCGCCAAGGGCGAGACCCTGCTGGACACCGTGGCCAACCTCTCGGCCATGCACGCCGACATGTTCGTGGTGCGCCACAGCGAGAGCGGCGCGCCCTACCTGATCGCCCAGCACTGCGCGCCGCATGTGCACGTGGTCAACGCCGGTGACGGCCGGCATGCCCACCCCACGCAGGGCCTGCTGGACATGTACACCATCCGTCACTACAAGAAGGACTTCCGCAACCTGACGGTGGCCATCGTCGGGGACATCGTGCACTCGCGCGTGGCCCGTTCCGACATCCATGCACTGAACATCCTCGGCGTGCCCGAGATCCGCGCCGTGGGCCCCAAGACCCTGGTGCCGGGGGACCTGCGCGAGATGGGCGTGCGCGTCTGCCACGACCTCGAATCGGGCATCAAGGACGCCGACGTCATCATCATGCTGCGCCTGCAGAACGAGCGCATGAACGGCGCCATGCTGCCCAGCACCGGCGAGTTCTTCAAGAGCTTCGGCCTCACGCCCGAGAAGCTGCAGCTGGCCAAGCCCGATGCCATCGTGATGCACCCCGGGCCCATCAACCGCGGGGTGGAGATCGCCTCCGAGGTGGCCGACGGCCAGCAGAGCGTGATCCTGCCCCAGGTCACCTTCGGCATCGCGGTGCGCATGGCCGTGATGAGCATCCTGGCCGGCAACTGAGCGGAGAACAGCAAGTGAAGATCCTGATCAAGAACGGCCGCCTGGTGGATGCGGCCTCGGGCCTGGACCGTGTGGGCGACCTGGCCATTGCCGCCGGTCGCATCGTGGCGCTGGGCGAGGTGCCGCCGGACTTCGACGCGCAGCGCGTGATCGACGCCACTGGCCTCGTCGTGGCCCCCGGTCTGGTGGACCTCTGCGCCCGCCTGCGCGAGCCCGGCCATGAGCACGAAGGCATGCTGGAGACCGAGCTGGCCGCGGCCGCCGCGGGCGGCATCACCAGCCTCGTCTGCCCGCCGGACACCGACCCGACGCTGGACGAGCCCGGCCTCGTCGAGATGCTCAAGTTCCGCGCCCGCAAGCTGAGCATGTGCCGGCTCTTCCCCCTGGGCGCGCTGACCCGCGGCCTCAAGGGCGAGCAGCTGACCGAGATGGCCGAGCTCACCGAGGCCGGCTGCGTGGGCTTCTCGCAGGCCGAGGTGCCCATCCGCAACACGCAGTTCCTGCAACGCGCCCTGCAGTACGCGGCCACCTACGACTACACCGTGTGGCTGCATCCCCTGGACCCCTGGCTCTCGGGCGGCGTGGCCGCCAGCGGCGCCGTGGCCACGCGCCTGGGCCTTTCCGGCCTGCCGGTGACGGCCGAGACCATCGCCCTGCACACCATCTTCGAGTTGATGCGCGCCACCGGCGCCCGCGTGCACCTGTGCCGCCTGTCCAGCGCGGCGGGCGTGGCGCTGCTGCGCGCCGCGAAGCAGGAAGGCCTGCCGGTGACGGCGGACGTGTCCATCAACTCCCTGTGCCTGACTGACGTCGACATCGGCTACTTCAACACCGCCATGCGCCTGACGCCGCCGCTGCGCCAGGGCCGTGACCGCGACGCCCTGCGCACCGCGCTGGCCGAGGGCACGATCGACGCGCTGGTTTCGGACCACATGCCCGTCAGCGCCGACGAGAAGAATGTGCCCTTCGCCGAGGCCACCCCCGGCGCCACCGGGCTGGAGCTGCTGCTGAGCGTAGCCCTCAAGTGGGCCGAGGACGAGGGCCTGCCCCTGGCCCGCGCGCTGGCCGTGGTCAGCAGCGAGCCGGTGCGGGTGCTGGGCAATGCCCTGGGCTCGCTGTCGGCCAGCGCAGGCCGCCTGGTGGAGGGCGGCGTGGCCGACCTCTGCCTCTTCGATGCTGGCGCCCGCTGGGCCGTGGAGCCGGCTCAGCTGCTGAGCCAGGGCACCCACACGCCCTTCGCCTTCGAGGTCAGCGGCTTCGAGCTGCCCGGCCGCGTGAAGGCCACCGTCGTGGCCGGCACCCTGGCCTACGAAGGCCGCTGAGGCCCGGTACGCGCGCATGCGAGGCCTGATCGGGATCTGGCGTCTGCTGAGGCTGACGCTGCACGTGCTGCACGGCCTGGCGCTGGTGAAGCTGCGCTTCGGTGCCTACACGCCGCAGCAGCGCCAGGCGCGCGTGCGCTGGTGGTCCGGCAAGATGCTGCGCCTGCTGGGCATCACGCTGGGCAGCCAGGGGCAGGCGCGCCCGGGCGCCAAGCTGCTGGTGTCCAACCACGTGTCCTGGCTGGACATCGCGGCCGTGCACGCCGTGATGCCCGAGGCCCGCTTCGTCTCCAAGGCCGACGTCAAGCACTGGCCCCTGATCGGCACCCTGGTGACGGCCGTGGGCTCGCTCTACATCGAGCGCGCTTCCAAGCGCGACGCCCTGCGCGTGGTGCACCAGTGCGCCGAGGCCCTGCGGGCGGGCGACACCATCGCCTTTTTCCCCGAGGGCACGACCGGCCCGGGCCCCGAGCTGCTGCCTTTCCACGGCAACCTGCTGCAGGCCGCCATCGCCACCGAGCTGCCGGTCCAGCCCCTGGTGCTGCGCTGGCAGGAGCCGGGGCAGCGCTTCAGCCGCAGCGCCCAGTTCATCGGCGACACGACCTTGCTGCAGAGCATCTGGCGCGTGGTCACCGCGCGCGGCCTGGCCATCGAGCTGCAGATTCTGCCCGCCCACGCTACCGCCCATGCCGACCGCCGGCTGCTGGCGGAGCATCTGCGCGAATTGATCGCCGCCAAGCTCTCCTGAGCGCGCGCGGGACTACCATCCGGGCATGAGCGCCCAAGCCTCCCAACTCCAGATCCGCCGTGTCGGCATCGATACCTGGCGCGAGAACGTCGCCTACCTGCACCGGGACTGCCCCGTGGTCCGCGCGGCGGGCTTCCAGGCCCTGTCCAAGGTCGAGATCCATGCCAATGGCTGCACCATCCAGGCCGTGCTGAACGTGGTCGACGACGAGCGCATCGTGAGCAGCTGCGAGCTGGGCGTCAGCGAGGAGGCCTTCACGCGGCTGGGCGTGGCCGAGGGCCACCAGGCCAGCATCGCGCATGCCGAGCCGCCGCATTCCATTGCCGCCCTGCACCGCAAGATCAATGGCGACCGCCTGGGGCGTGAGGACCTCATGGGCATCATCCGCGACATCGCCGAGGCCCGCTATTCCAAGATCGAGCTGGCGGCCTTCGTGGTTGCCACCAACCAGGTGGAGCTGGACCGCGAGGAGGTGCTTCACCTCACCGAGGCCATGATCGCCGTGGGCCGCCGCCTGGACTGGCGCGCGCAGGTCGGGTCCGGGCCGGTGGTGGACAAGCACTGCATCGGCGGCATCCCCGGCAACCGCACCTCCATGCTCGTGGTGCCCATCGTCGCGGCGCACGGCATGCTGTGCCCCAAGACCAGCTCGCGCGCCATCACCTCGCCCGCCGGCACGGCCGACACCATGGAGGTGCTGGCCAATGTGGAGCTGCCCTTCGACCGCATGGTCAGCATCGTGCGGGACACCCACGCCTGCCTGGCCTGGGGCGGCACGGCCGATCTCTCGCCGGCGGACGACATCCTCATCAGCGTCGAGCGGCCCCTGTCCATCGACTCCCCGGGGCAGATGGTCGCGTCCATCCTGTCCAAGAAGATCGCCGCCGGCTCCACGCACCTGGTGCTGGACATCCCGGTGGGTGACAGCGCCAAGGTGCGCTCCATGGCCGAGGCCCACCGGCTCAAGAAGCTCTTCGAGTTCGTCGCCAGCCATCTGCGCCTGGAGCTGGACGTGGTGATCAGCGACGGCCGCCAGCCCATCGGCCGCGGCATCGGCCCGGTGCTGGAGGCGCGCGACGTGATGCAAGTGCTGCGCGGCGACCCCGACGCGCCGCATGACCTGCGCCAGAAGGCGCTGCGCCTGGCCGGTCGCATGATCGAGTTCGATCCCGATGTGCGCGGCGGCCAGGGCTACCAGATCGCCCGGGACATCCTCGAGTCCGGCCGGGCCCTGGCCCAGATGGAGGCCATCATCGATGCCCAGGGACGCCGCGCCGAGCCACCGCCGCTGGGCGCCCTCAGCGCCGAGATCTGTGCGGCGCAGGACGGCGTCGTGCTGTCCCTGGACAATCTGCGGATTGCCCGCATCGCCCGTCTGGCCGGCGCACCCCAGGTGCCCGGTGCGGGCCTGGACCTGCTCAAGAAGCTGGGCGACACGGTGAAGGCCGGCGAGCCGCTCTACCGCATCCACGCCCAGTACCCCACCGACCTCCAGTTTGCCCGCGAGCTGGCCGACCGCGACAGCGGCTGCCGCCTGGGCAGTGCTGCGCACTGGACCGAGCTCTCGCATGCCGTGGGCTTTTTCTCCATCTGACGATCCGCTCCTCATGGCTCAAGACCTGACCCTGCTGCTGGCCTTCGAGGACGAAGCGCCGCTGGCCCGCGAACTGGCGGAGGCCCTGGGCCTGCGCCTGGACTTCATCCGCCGCCACCGCTTCCCGGACGGCGAGCTGCGCCTGGTGCTGCCCAAGCCCCTGCCGGCGGGTGTCATCCTGCTGCGCGGCCTGCAGCAGCCCAACGAGAAGATGGTGGAGCTGCTGATCGCAGCGCCCGCCGCGCGCGAGCTGGGCGCCCGGCAGCTGGTCCTGGTCACGCCCTACCTGGCCTACATGCGCCAGGACATCGAGTTCACGCCTGGCGAGGCCGTCAGCCAGCGCCATGTGGCCCGCTGGCTGGCCCAGCTCTTCGACCGCGTGATCACCCTGGACCCGCACCTGCACCGCATCGCCAGCCTGGACGAGGTGATGCCGCCCGGCGTTGGCATCGCCCTGTCCGTGGCCCCGGTGCTGGGTGCCTGGATCGCGCGGCATGTGCCGGGCGCTCTGCTGATCGGGCCGGACGAGGAGTCGGGCCAGTGGGTCAAGGAAGCCGCCCAGGCCGGTGGCCTGGACCACGCCGTGGGCCGCAAGCTGCGCGAGGGCGACCACCAGGTCCGCCTGGCCCTGCCCGAGGTCGAGGTGAAGGGCAGGGCGGTCGTGCTGCTGGACGACATGGCCTCCACCGGCCGCACCCTGATCGGCGCTGCCGAGCAGTTGCTGGCCCGCGGGGCGGCCTCGGTGGACGTGGCGGTCACGCATGCCCTCTTCAACGGCGATGCCTTGCCTTTGCTGAAGGCGGCGGGCGTGCGGCATGTGTGGAGCAGCAATGCCGTGCCGCACGAGAGCAATGCGGTCAGTGTCGTGCCCTTGCTCGCCAAGGTGTTGACCCCTCGCCCAGACTCGCGGCGCTGAACGCGCGCGAGTCTGGGCGGTCCCCCGGGGGGACGCCATGGCTCGCGGCATTGAGCCGCAAGCCATGACAGGAGGGCCGGCTTGGGGCGGCCCGGCGCCGGCCCGCTGGGTCACGGCCCGCTGGGGTCAGCACGGCCCGCTGGGGTCAGGACTTGAGCCAGGGATGGGACCAGCCCAGGCCCTCGCGGGTGGTGGAGGCGGGCCGGCACTCGCTCGGCCGGGTGTTGACCCCACGCCCAGACTCGCGGTGCTGAACGCGCGCGAGTCTGGGCGGTCCCCCGGGGGGACGCCATGGCTCGCGGCATTGAGCCGCAAGCCATGGCAGGAGGGCCGGCTTGGGGCGGCCCGGCGCCGGCCCGCTGGGTCAGGGTCCGCTGGGGTCAGGACTTGAGCCAGGGGTGGGACCAGCCCAGGCCCTCGCGGGTGGTGGAGGCGGGCCGGTATTCGCAGCCCACGTGGCCGGTGTAGCCCCAGTCGTCCAGGGCCTGCAGCAGGGCCTCGACGCGCAGCTCGCCGCGGTCAGGCTCGTGGCGGTCGGGGGCGCCGGCGATCTGCACATGGGCCAGGCGGCCGCGCTCGAAGGCCTGGCGCAGCTTGTTGAGCACCTCGCCCTCGCTGCGCTGGCAGTGGTAGGCGTCGAACTGCAGGCCTACGCGATCGTCGTTCAGCAAGTCCAGCAGCGCGTGCGCCTGCGCCTGGCTGTGCAGGAAGTAGCCCGGCATGTCGATGCCGTTGATGGGCTCGATGCACAGGCGCAGATCGCTTTCACCCAGCTGCTCGGCGGCCCAGCGCAGCTGCTCGAGGTAGCAGTCCCGGGCCAGCTCAGGTGCGACCGAAGCGCCAGGCACGCCGGCCATCACATGCAGGCGCTGCGTGCCCGTGGTTGACGCGTAGTCCAGGGCCTGCAGCAGGCCGGCGCGGAACTCCTCTCGGCGCGCGGGCAGGCAGGCCAGGCCCCGGTCGCCTGCGGACCAGTCGCCGGCTGGGGCGTTGAACAGGGCCAGGCGCAGGTCCAGGGATCGCAGGCGCGCGGCCAGCGGCGAGGCGGGTTCGGCGTAGGGGAAGAGGATCTCGCAGGCCCGGAAGCCATCCGCACGCGCCGCGGCCCAGCGCTCGGCAGCGGGCAGCTCCTGGTACAGGAAGGAGAGGTTGGCGGCGAGCGTGGGCATGGTCGGCTTCGGGCGGTGCGGCGGGCCAAGAGCATGCGCGAATCGGCCCGGCCCCGCAAGAAGACCCCGGCAGCAGCCATGAAAAAAGGCGAGCAGTTCGCTCGCCTTTGCTTGCCAGAGCGCTCCGCCAGGAGCAGCAGGGTCAGGCCTTGCCCTGGCTGGCCACGGCGGCGGCGGCCCGGGCGGCGGCCTCGGCGTCGCCGAGGTAGTAGCTCTTGATGGGCTTGAGATCGGCGTCCAGTTCGTAGACCAGCGGGATGCCGTTGGGGATGTTCACGCCCACGATGGCGTCATCGGCGATGTTGTCCAGGTACTTCACCAGGGCGCGGATGCTGTTGCCGTGTGCCGCAATCACCACACGCTTGCCGGCCTTGATGGCGGGTGCGATGCTGTCATTCCAGACGGGCAGCACACGGGCGACCGTGTCCTTCAGGCATTCGGTGAGGGGCACGTCCTCGGTCTTGAGCCGGGCATAGCGCACATCGCTGCGCTCGCTGCGGGGGTCGTTGGCCTCCAGCGGCGGCGGCGGGGTGTCGTAGCTGCGGCGCCAGACCAGCACCTGCTCGTCGCCGTACTGCTTGGCCATGTCGGCCTTGTTGAGACCCTGCAGGGCGCCGTAGTGGCGCTCGTTGAGGCGCCAGCTGTGGACTACAGGCAACCAAGTTCGATCCATTTGATCCAGACAGTGCCAAAGCGTCCAAACTGCACGCTTGAGCATGGACGTGTAAGCCACGTCGAAGTCGAGCCCGGCATCCTTGATGAGTCGACCAGCCTGCTTGGCCTGTTCCACACCCGTGGCGGTCAGGTCGACATCGGTCCAACCGGTGAAGCGGTTTTCCAGATTCCAGGTGGATTCACCATGGCGGATGAGAACGAGCTTGTACATGGGCGATTCGGTTCGGTGAAAGGGCGGCTGGCTGCAGGGCAGCCGGCGACGGGCCAAAGCGGCAAGGCGCCGCGCGGCCCGGATTCTATCGAGCCCGCCCTGCCCCGGGGCTTTCCTAAAGATCGCGGCTCGCTTGCCGAAAGCAAGGGACACGTCTGAAACGGCCTGTCCTTCGCGGGACTGGCCGTTTTCAATTTCAAACCAAAGGAGATGTAGATGATGGTTCTGAAATCACTTCGGCTGGCGCCCGTGGCGCTGGCCGTGCTGGCCGCCACGGCGCAGGCGCAGTCGGACACCAATTCCATGTTCACGTTCTCGGGCTTCGGCACGGTGGGCGTGGTCAAGACCACGACCGACGAGGCCGACTTCGTGATCTCAGGCCAGCCCGGCGGCGCCACGAAGAAGTGGAGCGGTGACGTCGACACCAAGCTGGGCGTGCAGGTCGGTGCCAAGTTCAGCCCCATGTTCTCGGCCACGGTGCAGGTGCTGAGCAAGCAGAACGGCGACGGCAACTACAAGCCCGAATTCGAATGGGCCTTCGCCAAGGCGCAGTTCAATCCCTCGCTGAGCATGCGCGTGGGGCGCATGGGTGGCCCGTACTTCGCCGTGTCCGACTTCCGCGACGTGGGCTATGCCAACACCTGGCTGCGCCCGCCCCAGGACGTCTACGGCCAAGTCCCCGTCAGCCACTTCGATGGCGCCGACCTGAGCTACCAGACGGCCATGGGCAGCGCCACGGTCAACCTCCAGGTCTACGGGGGCAAGTCCACCGCCGTCTTCGAGGGCGTGGACGTGCACATGAAGAGCATGGCGGGCTTCAATGCCACGGCCGAGCTGGACGGCGGCTTCACGGTGCGCCTGGGCCATGTGCAGGGCAAGCTGACGGTGGACAGCACCACCCTGGCCGGCCTGGTGACGCTGCTGCGCGCCACGCCTTTCGCCGCGGTGGGCGATCAGCTCTCCGCCGAGAGCAAGAAGGCCAGCTTCACCGGCGTGGGCCTGGCCTGGGACCAGGGCGACTGGCTGGCCAACTTCGAGTACACCATGCGCCGCACCGACACCTATGTGCCGGACACCGACGGCTGGTACTTCACCGTGGGCCACCGCTTCGGCAAGTTCACACCCTATGTGACGGTGTCCGAGCTCAAGCAGAAGGACAACAACGTCAACAACGTGATCCCGGCCGGCGTGAAGATCCCGTCACCGCCTGCGCCCTTCCCGATCGCCGACCTGAAGGCCGTGGTCGACAAGACGCTCTATGACCAGAGCAACCAGCAGAAGACCGTGGCCCTGGGGCTGCGCTGGGACGCCTACCGCAACATCGCGGTCAAGGCGCAGTACGAGCGCATCACGCCCAACGGCCCGGGCCTGTTCACCAGCCCGCAGCCCGGCTTCGGTTCCAGCAAGGTCAGCGTCTACAGCCTGGCTGTGGACTTTGTGTTCTAAGGAGGCCGACCATGCGCATGCAACAAGTCCTCATCGCGCTGGCCCTGGCCGGCGCCGGCATGGCCGCCCAGGCTCAGGTGGCCGTGGTGGTGAACCCCAAGAGCGCGGCCGCCAGCATGACGGCCGAGCAGGTGGCCAACATCTTCCTGGGCAAGAGCAACACCCTGCCCAGCGGTGCCGCGGCGGCTCCCGTGGATCAGCCCGAAAGCGCCGCCATCCGCGAGACCTTCTACACCAAGGTCACGGGCAAGAACAGCGCCCAGGTCAAGGCGGCCTGGTCGCGCCTGGTCTTCTCCGGCAAGGCCACGCCGCCCAAGGAGGTGGCCAGTTCGGCCGAGGTGAAGAAGTTCGTGGCGGGCAATCCGGACGCCATCGGCTACATCGAGAAGTCTGCCGTGGACGGCAGCGTCAAGGTCGTCCTGTCGGTTGACTGAGCCCGCGACGACAGCCGGGCGGGGCGCGCCGCGCTCCGCCCGCTGAGCAAGGAGTTGGACATGAATGTGAAGACCCGGATCTGGCTGCTGCCCGTGCTGGCGGCGGTGATCTTCGCCATCGGGATCGCCGTCGTGCTGGCCTTCTCGGCACGCACCTCGGGCGCCATCCAGGCCATCGGCGATGTGCACGCGCCCTACCTGGACGCCACCAACCAGTTCGCCTCACAGCTGGAGGCCCTGGGCGCGACCATCCAGAGCGCCGTGGCCGAGGGCGAGAAGAAGCGCCTGGACGAAGCCAACGAGCGTGCCGCCGCCATGCGCAAGACCCTGGGCACGATCAAGGCCATCGAAGGGCGAGCCGAGATGGCGGGCAAGCTCGCCGCCAGCTTCGAGACCTACTACGCCGCCTCCTCCGACACCGCCCAGCTCTTCCTGGGCATCAAGCAGGGCGACCAGGCCGGCGCGATCCCGAAGATGCAGGCTGCGCTGAAGGAGCTGGAAGGCGTGCTGGCCAAGGCCCGGGCCGAGGCGCGTGAGAACTTCGACAACGGCCTGCAGGCGGCCAGCAGCGGCGTGTCGTCCAGCCTGAGCGCCATCGTGGTCAGCGGCCTCGTGGTGGTGCTGTGCCTGGGCGTGGGGTCCTTCCTCGTGATCGGCAGCGTCTGGCGCCAGCTGGGCGGCGAGCCCGAGTACGCTCGCGACGTCATGCGCCAGATGGCCGAGGGCGACCTCTCGCAGGACATCCAGGTCAGCCCCGGCGCCGAGGCCAGCCTGCTGGCGGCGGTGCGCGACATGTCGCGCGGCCTGGCCGCCATCGTGGCCAATGTGCGCACCGGCACGGACTCCATGACGGTGGCCTCGCGCGAGATCGCCGTGGGCAACCACGACCTCTCGGTGCGCACCGAGAAGCAGGCGACCTCGCTGGAGCAGACATCGTCCAACATGCAGACCCTCACCGAGACCGTGCGCCAGAGCGCCGATGCGGCCTCGCAGGCCAACCAGCTGGCGGGCTCTGCCGCCGCGGTGGCTCAGAAGGGCGGCGAGGTGGTCAGCCAGGTGGTGACCACCATGGATGAGATCAACACCAGCTCCAAAAAGATCAACGACATCATCGGCGTGATCGACGGCATCGCCTTCCAGACCAACATCCTCGCGCTGAATGCCGCCGTCGAGGCGGCCCGCGCGGGCGAGCAGGGCCGTGGCTTCGCCGTGGTCGCCGGCGAGGTGCGCAGCCTGGCCCAGCGCAGCGCCGAGGCGGCCAAGGAGATCAAGGCCCTGATCGGCGCCAGCGTCGACAAGGTCGAGTCCGGCAGCCGCCTGGTGCAGGATGCGGGCGCCACCATGAGCGAGATCGTGGCCAGCGTGCAGCGGGTCTCGGACATCATCGGCGAGATCACCGCTGCCGCCAGCGAGCAGAGCCAGGGCATCACGCAGGTGAATCAGTCGGTGAGCCAGCTGGACCAGATGACGCAGCAGAACGCGGCCCTGGTGGAGCAGGCGGCCGCCGCGGCCAGCAGCCTGGAGCAGCAGGCCCGGGCCCTGCAGACGGCGGTGTCCACCTTCAAGCTGGGCTGAGTGCCAGGCTTCGCGGCAGCCCGGGCGCAGGCCCGGACCCCTTCACGGCGCCTGCGGGCGCCGTTTTCTATAATCCCGCACCCTTCCCATCGAGGCCCCGAATTGAAATTCCTGATCGACAACTGGTATCTGGTCCTGGCGGCCCTGGTTTCCGGCGCCCTGCTGCTGCGCTCGGCCCTGCAAGGCGGTGGCGCCGGGCAGGTCAACACCAACGAGGCGGTGCGCCTGGTCAACCGTGAGAAGGGCGTGCTGATCGACGTGTGCGAGCCCGCCGAATTCGCGGCAGGCCATGCCAGCGGCGCGCGCAACATTCCCTTTGGCAGCGTCGAGACCAGCAAGGACCTGCCCGCCAACAAGACCCTGCCTCTCGTGCTGGTGTGCCAGACCGGCGCACGCGCCGGGCGCGCTGCTGGCATGCTTCGCAAGGCGGGCTATGCCAATGTGCAGGTGCTCGCCGGCGGCATGAAGGCCTGGCGCGAGGCCAACCTGCCCATCGAGAAGGCCTGAGCCTTTCCCGTCCCACCCCCTCGCGCTGAGAAGTATCAGAGAGTCCGGCCATGAGCCTTGTGAAGATGTACACCACCCAGGTCTGCCCCTACTGCGTGCGGGCCAAGGCCTTGCTGAAGCAGCGGGGCGTCGAGCAGATCGAGGAGATCCGTGTCGACCTGGATCCCGCCCAGCGCGAGGCCATGATGACCCTCACCGGGCGGCGCACCGTGCCGCAGATCTTCATCGGCCAGACCCATGTGGGCGGCTGCGACGAGCTCATCGCCCTGGACCAGCGCGGCGGGCTCATGCCCCTGCTGCAGCAGCAGGCGGCCTGAGGCCGGGCGCCTGATCCAGCGACCCCCCCGGCCCTTGCTGGGGCCTTCTTGAGCCAATTCAAGAGCGGGCAATTCCGCTCCCGGGTGCCTGGCGGGCCTGGGTCATAATCCGCCCCGTCTGCTTGGCGGCTGTGCGTTTGCCGGGCATCCACTCACACGAACGAGACCATCATGGCCGACGAGCAACTGACCCCCGTGTTCAACATCCAGCGCATGTACCTGAAGGACCTGTCGCTGGAGCAGCCGAATTCCCCGCAGATCCTGACCGAGCAGGCCCAGCCCCAGGTCGACATCAACCTGACCCTGGCCGCCGAGCCCGTGGTGGATGGCGTCTTCGAAGTCAGCGTCACCGCCACCGTGACGACCAAGATCGCCGATCGCACCCTGTTCCTGATCGAGGCCAAGCAGGCTGGCATCTTCGAGATCCGCAATCTGCCCGAAGAGCAGATCGAGGGCATCCTGGCCATCGTCTGCCCGCAGATGATCTACCCCTACCTGCGCGCCGTGGTGTCCGACGTCTGCACCCGCGCCGGCTTCCCGCCCGTGCTGCTGACCGAAGTCAACTTCCAGGCCATGTTCGAAGCCCGCCAGCAGGCGCAGGCCCAGGCCCCGGCTGCCGAAGCTCTGAACTGATGATCCTGGCATGATCGGGCCCACGGGCCTGGCTTGTGCCCTCATGCACGCCACCGCGAGGTGGCGTTGTCACTTCTGATCCCGACGGCCTCTGGCGCCGTTTGCCTGGCAACGTGATGAAGATCAGCATTTTGGGAGCCGGTGCCTGGGGCACCGCACTGGCCGTCCAGGCCGCTGCACGGCATGAGCTGCTGCTGTGGGCCCGCGACGAGGCCCAGGTCAGGGACATGCAGTCCAGCCGCTTCAACGAGCGCTACCTGCCCGGCGCGGCGCTGCCGGCCTCGCTGCGCCTGGAGAGTCGCCTCGACCAGGCGCTGGCGCATGCGCGCGATGGGCTGATCATCATCGCCACGCCCATGGCCGCGCTGCGCGGCATGCTGCAGCAGATGCCCGCCGGGGCTCGCGTCATGTGGCTGTGCAAGGGCTTCGAGGCCGGCACTGGCCTGCTGGGCCATGAGATCGCCCGCGAGGTCCGGCCGGACCTGCGCGTGGGCATCCTCTCCGGCCCCAGCTTCGCCCAGGAGGTGGCTGCGGGCCAGCCCACCGCCCTGGTCTCGGCCAGCGAGGACGCCGAACTGGCCCAGCTGGGCGTGCAGGCCTTCCACGGCGAGCGTCTGCGCGTCTACAGCGCCAGCGACCCGGTGGGCGTGGAGGTGGGCGGCGCGGTCAAGAACGTGATGGCCATCGCCGTAGGCATTGCCGACGGCCTGCGCCAGCGTGCCGAGGCCGCTGGCGAGCCTGGCCTGGCGCCTGGTCTCAACGCACGGGCCGCCCTGATCACCCGCGGCCTGGCCGAAATGCTGCGCCTGGGCCTGGCCCTGGGCGCTCGCACCGAGACCTTCATGGGGCTCTCCGGCATGGGTGACCTGGTGCTGACGGCCACCGGCGACCTCTCCCGCAACCGTCGCGTCGGCCTACTGCTGGCGCAAGACCTGGCCCTGCCGGACATCCTGCAGCAGCTGGGCCATGTGGCCGAGGGCGTCTACAGCGCCCCGACCGTGCTGGCGCGTGCCCGTGCCAAAGGCGTGGACATGCCCATCACCGAGGCCGTGGTCGCCGTGCTGGACGGCCGCCTGAGCCCGCGGGCCGGCGTGGACCTGCTGATGGGCCGCCAGGCGCGCGCCGAACACTGAAGCACCGCAGTCCCATGTTGCGCCGCCGTGACTCCCTGGCCGCCTTGCTGGCCCTGAGCGCCCTGCCGCGTGCCGGACGGGCCGCCGACACCGCGGGCTGGCCGGCGCGGCCGCTCAAGCTCATCGTGCCCTTCCCGCCGGGCAGCTCGCCGGACCTCATCGCCCGGGCCCTGGCCGACGGGCTGCGGCCCTCGCTGGGCCAGACCGTGCTGGTGGAGAACAAGCCCGGCGCGGGCGGCCTGATCGGCACCGGCCTCGCGGCCCACGCCGCGCCGGACGGCTATACCTGGCTGCTGACCATCCAGGGGCCGCTGACCACCGCGGACCTGCTGAGCCGCAAGCCTGGCTACGACCCGAGGCAAGACCTGACCCCCGTCAGCCTGATCGTCTCCTCGCCCAATGTGCTGCTGGTATCCCCGGCACTGGGGGTGGCCACGCTCCCTGAGTTCCTGCAGCTGCTGCGCACCCGCCGCGAGGGCATCAACTACGGCTCGGTGGGCCTGGGCAGCGCCTCGCATCTGGCCATGGAGGACCTGGCCGCGCGGGCGGGCGTTCCCCTCAACCACGTGCCCTATGGCGGCTTTCCCCACGTGTTGCAGGCCCTGCTGGGCGGCGAGATCCAGGCGGCCTTCATGGTGCCCGGCATGGCCCTGGGCGCCTGGAGGGCCGGCAAGGTCAAGGCCCTGGGGCTCAGCAGCAGCGTGCGCAGCACCAGCTGGCCGGAGCTGCCCACGCTGGCCGAGCAGGGCTTGAAGGACTTCTCGGCCCTGTCATGGCAGGGGCTGCTGGCACCGGCGGGCACGCCGCAGCCGCTGGTCGACCGCATGGCGGGCCTGGTCAGCGCCCTGGTGCGCAGCCCGGCCTTCCGCGAGCGCCTGCTGGCCCAGCACTTCAATGCCATCGGCTCCGCGCCCGAGGGCCTGCGCCTGCAGATGCGCGAGGACCGCGAGCGCTGGGGCCAGGTGATCCGGCGGCTGAAGCTCAAGCCGGAGTAGGACGCTGCCCGGGCTCAGGCTCCGCCGGCGTAGCCGTGCTGGCGCCAGGCGTCGAAGACGGCCACGGCCACCGCATTGCTGAGATTGAGGCTGCGCTGCTCCGGCCGCATCGGCAGGCGCACGCGCTGCGCGGGCGGGAAGCTGTCCCGCAGGGCCGGCGGCAGGCCGGCGGTCTCGGAGCCGAAGACCAGCCAGTCTCCCGGCAGCCAGGCCTGCTCGGCCAGCGGATGGCTGCCGCGTGTGGTGAAGGCGAACAGGCGGTCCGGGGCCGGCTGCTCGGCGGCCAGGAAGCTGGGCCAGTCAGCATGGCGCTTGAGCCGGGTGTACTCGTGGTAGTCCAGCCCGGCGCGCTGCAGCAGCCGATCCTCCATGGAGAAGCCCAGGGGTTCGATCAGGTGCAGCTCGCAGCCGGTGTTGGCGGCCAGGCGGATCACATTGCCCGTGTTGGGCGGGATTTCGGGGTGGACCAGGACGATGCGGAACATGGCCGCAGTCTAGGGCCTCCGGCGGGCGGCCCTCAGAGGGCCCGCATCAGGGCCCAGCCCCAGGCTTCGGCGGCACCGGCGCGCTTGAGCGTCGAGGCGATTTCATCGAGGGTGGCGCCGGTGGTCATCACGTCATCGACGATGGCCACGCGGGCGCCACGCACCCGCGCCGCCATGCCGGGGCCGAGCACGAAGGCCCCGCGCACATGGCGCCGCCGCGACTCGGCATCCAGGCGCGACTGCGCCGTGCCCGGCAGGCGGGCCACCAGGCGGGGCTCGTAGGGCAGCCGCAGCGGCCGGGCCAGGCGGCGGGCCAGCTCGTGGCTCTGGTTGTAGCCGCGATCGCGCAGGCGCTGGGCCGACAGGGGGACGCAGCACAGCAGGTCCGGCCGGCCCAGGGTCGAGACCTGACCCTGCAGGCTTTCGAGCAGCAGGGCCGCCAGCGGCCGGGCCAGCTGGGGCTGGGCATTGAACTTGAAGTCCAGCAGCAGCCGGTCCCAAGGGTGGTGGTAGTCGAGGGCGGCATGGCAGTGGTCCAGGGGCGGTGGACGGCGCTGGCAGGCCGCGCAGACGAGGCTGCCGCGCGGGGGCAGGGGGAGGGCGCAGCGCCCGCAGGCCAGCCGGTCCGGGTCACGCCAGGCGGCGTGCAGCAGGCAGTCCTGGCACAGCTGGCCCCGGCTCCATTGCCGGCACAGCAGGCACAGGCCGCCGAAACCCAGGCCGGCGGGCGGCAGCAGGGCTTTGGCGCGGATCCAGGCGGCAGCGGGCATGGCTCAATATACTGACGCCGATGAATGAGTCCGCGCGTCCCGTCCCCCATCAGATCGATGCCCAGGCCCTGCAGCAGCAGCTGCGCCGCTTGGCCCGCCGGGAGGAGGCGCCCTGGCTGCATGCGGAGGTCGCCCGCCGCATGGCCGAGCGCCTGGACTTCATCAAGCTCAAGCCAGCGGACTACCTCGAGTGGGGACCCGGCCTGGGCGACAGCCTCGCCGCGCTGCAGGCGGCCTATCCCAACGCCCGCGCCTGGTGGGTGGAGCCCACGCCCACCCTGCGCCAGCGTGCCGAGCAGCGGCTGCAGAAGCCTTGGTGGCGCAAGCTGCTGGCGTCCGCCGGACCCCAGCTGGCCCAGGGTGGCGAGCCGGTGCAGATGCTGTGGGCCAATATGGCCCTGCATGCCGCCCCTGACAAGCCGGCCCTGCTCAAGACCTGGCACCAGCTGCTGGCCGTCGATGGCTTCCTGATGTTCTCCTGCCTGGGGCCGGACAGCCTGGTGGAGCTGGTGCGCCTCTACGAATCCATGGGCTGGGGGCGCCCCCTGCCGGCCTGGGTCGACATGCACGACCTGGGTGACATGATGGTCGAGGCCGGTTTCGCCGACCCGGTGATGGACCAGGAGCGCCTGCGCCTGACCTGGTCCGAACCCGAGAAACTGCTGGCGGACCTGCGCTCGCTGGGCGGGAACGTGGCGGCCGCGCGCTTCGCCGGCCTGCGCACGCCGCGCTGGCGCCGGAAGCTGCTGCAGGCGCTGGAAGGCCTGCGCGGCCCGGACGGCCTGATCGCGCTGAGCCTGGAGCTGGTCTACGGCCATGCCTTCAAGCCGGTGCCGCGCCCGCGCATGAGCGGCGAGACCCACGTCAGCCTGGACGACATGCGCAGCATGGTGCGGCGCCCAGGCAAGGACTGACCCTCCCGGCCGGCCGGTGCCGGTCGCGGAGCCTGCCTGCCTACAGGGTAAACAGGCACACGAATGCGACGTACAAAGGCCACATGGCCTCAGGATGCCTGGGCTAAAATCCCGCGGTTTTCTGAGGCCAAATCCCTTTCATCCTAGGGTATTTACTGGGGCTTCGCTTTGCGTCAGGTCAACAGGTGAGGCAATTCGTGACAGCTGCGGCGGTCACCCATGCGCCAGGCCGGTGCAGCAGGGGTCTGCGGCACCGGTACTTTCCTGATGAGCTGAGGCCATGCGGGGTCAGGACTTGCCACGGCGGTGAAGCCGGCTTCAGAGGCTGTAGGTTTGTCGAGCCGGTCCGGCCGTGACTGCATCGCTGCGGTACATGGGGGCTGGCGGGAAGGACGCAAGGGCGGGTGTGCGTGCCAATGGGGCGCATGCCGGCTTGTCGGATCGATTGGAGACAGAAGTGACGACCATGAAGATGATGAACGCAGCGGTGCGCCAGATGGGGCGGGCCTGCAGCCGCTTCAGCCTGGTACTGGGCGCGACGCTGGCCACCCATGCCGCCTTGGCCAACCCCGTCAAGGACCTGCCGGGCGGCCCCGCCGTCAACCAGCTGAACCTGCACCCGCCGGTCACCAAGATCGCCAGCGAGCAGATGTGGCTGCACAACATGATGCTGGTGCTGTGCCTGGCCATCTTCGTGGCGGTGTTCGGGGTGATGTTCTATTCCATCATCAAGCACCGCAAGTCCAAGGGCGCCGTGCCCGCGAACTTCCACGAGAGCGTCAAGGTCGAGATCGCCTGGACCGTCGTGCCTTTCATCATCGTGATCCTGATGGCCCTGCCGGCGACCAAGGTCGTGGTCGCCATGAAGGACACCACCAATGCCGACCTCACCATCAAGGCCACCGGCTACCAGTGGAAGTGGGGCTATGACTACCTGAAGGGCGAGGGCGAGGGCATCGGCTTCCTGTCCACGCTGGATGTGAACCAGCGCAATGCCTCCGACTCCGGCAAGCCCGAAGCCGTTGACGACTACCTGCTGCGCGTGGACAACCCGCTGGTGGTGCCCGTGGGCAAGAAGGTGCGCATCATCACCACGGCCAATGACGTGATCCACGCCTGGATGGTGCCGGCCTTCGGCGTCAAGCAGGATGCCATCCCCGGCTTCGTGCGCGACACCTGGTTCAAGGCCGAGAAGACCGGCGATTTCTATGGCCAGTGCGCCGAGCTGTGCGGCAAGGAACACGCCTACATGCCCATCCACGTGAAGGTGCTGTCCGCCGAGGACTACAGCAAGTGGGTCGATGGCAAGAAGAAGGAACTCGCCGCCAAGGCTGATGATCCTTCCAAGGTCTGGAAGCAGGAAGAGCTGGTCGCCCGCGGCGAAAAGGTCTACAACGCCAACTGCGCCGCCTGCCACAAGCCTGACGGCAAGGGCGCCGGCCCCATCAAGGCCCTGGACGGCTCGCCCGTGGTGCTCTCCGACAAGCATGAAGACCAGGTGCAGGTGCTGCTCGACGGCCGCCTGGACAAGGGCATGCCCGCCTGGAAGCAGCTGAGCGACACCGAAATCGCCGCCGTCATCACCTACACCAAGAACAGCTGGTCCAACAAGACCGGCCAGATCGTGCAGCCGGCCGAGATCGTGGCCGCTCGCAAGTGATGGTTTGAACGTCAAGGAACAGAGGAATCAACATGAGTGCAGTGCTTGACCCCCACGGTCATGACGTTCATGCCCACGGGCACGATCACCACGACGACCACCACGCGCCCACCGGCTGGCGCCGCTGGGTGTTTGCCACCAACCACAAGGACATCGGGACCCTGTACCTGCTGTTCGCCTTCACGATGCTGATGATCGGCGGCGTGCTGGCCCTGTGCATCCGCGCCGAGCTGTTCCAGCCGGGGCTGCAGTTCTTCAACCCCGAGCTGTTCAACCAGTTCACGACCATGCACGGTCTGATCATGGTGTTCGGCGCGATCATGCCGGCCTTCGTGGGCTTCGCGAACTGGATGATCCCGCTGCAGATCGGCGCCTCGGACATGGCCTTCGCGCGGATGAACAACTTCAGCTTCTGGCTGATGATCCCCGCTGCGATCATGCTGGTGGCGTCCTTCTTCATGCCCGGCGGCGCCCCCGCTGCCGGCTGGACGCTGTACGCCCCGCTGACGCTGCAGATGGGCCCCTCCATGGATGCCGGCATCTTCGCGATGCACATCCTGGGCGCCTCGTCCATCATGGGCTCGATCAACATCATCGTGACCATCCTGAACATGCGCGCGCCCGGCATGACGCTGATGAAGATGCCCATGTTCGCCTGGACCTGGCTGATCACCGCGTACCTGCTGATCGCCGTGATGCCCGTGCTGGCCGGCGCCATCACCATGACGCTGACGGACCGCCACTTCGGCACCAGCTTCTTCAGCCCGGCTGGCGGTGGTGACCCCATCATGTACCAGCACATCTTCTGGTTCTTCGGTCACCCCGAGGTCTACATCATGATCCTGCCGGCCTTCGGCATCGTGAGCCAGATCGTCCCGGCCTTCGCCCGCAAGCGCCTGTTCGGCTACGCCTCCATGGTGTATGCCACCGCTTCGATCGCCATCCTGTCCTTCATCGTGTGGGCCCACCACATGTTCGCCACCGGCATGCCGGTGACGGGTCAGCTCTTCTTCATGTACGCCACGATGCTGATCGCCGTGCCCACGGGCGTGAAGATCTTCAACTGGCTGGCCACCATGTGGCGCGGTTCGATGACCTTCGAGACCCCCATGCTGTGGGCCGTGGGCTTCATCTTCGTGTTCACGATGGGCGGCTTCACCGGCCTGATCTGCGCCATGGCGCCGATCGACATCCAGATCCAGGACACCTACTACGTCGTCGCCCACTTCCACTATGTGCTGGTGGCCGGCTCGCTGTATGCGCTGTTCGCCGGTGTGTACTACTGGGGCCCGAAGTGGTCCGGCGTGATGATCTCGGAGACCCGCGGCAAGATCCACTTCTGGGGCTCGCTGATCTTCTTCAACATCACCTTCTTCCCGATGCACTTCCTGGGTCTGGCCGGCATGCCCCGTCGCTACGCCGACTACCCCATGCAGTTCGCCGACTTCAACGCCGTGGCCTCCATTGGCGCCTTCGGCTTCGGCCTGATGCAGGTGTACTTCTTCTTTGCCGTCGCCGTCCCCATGATGCGCGGCAAGGGCGAGAAGGCCCCGCAGAAGCCCTGGGAAGCCGCCGAAGGCCTGGAATGGGAAGTGCCCTCGCCGGCGCCCTTCCACACCTTCGAGAACCCGCCCAAGCTGGACGCCACCGCCACCAAGGTGATTGGCTGAAGGACCCGGCCATGAGCAGCACGCCTGAACAACGCAAGGCCAACCGCCGCCTGGGCCTGATCCTGGCCTCGGTCGCGATCGCCTTCATGGTCGGCTTCATGGTCAAGATGACCTGGCTGGGACGCTGAGGCCCCCATGAGCGACAAACGCTGGCAACTCGCTGACCTCCTGCGCCGGGACAACCGGCTCATGATGGGCAAGCTGCTGGTCGTCGTCGCGCTCATGTCGGGCTTCGGCTATGCCCTGGTGCCGGTCTATCGCGCGGTCTGCACGGCGCTGGGCATCAATGTGCTCACGCTGGCGGAAGGCACGCACGCGGTGCGCGCCGAGGACGTGAAGAACACCCAGGTGGACTACAGCCGCAGCATCGAGATCGAGTTCGATGCCAACGCCCGCGGCCCCTGGGACTTCAAGCCCGCGACGAACCACCTGACCGTGCATCCGGGCGAGCTCACCACCGTCATGTACGAGTTCCGCAATGTGCAGGACCGGACCATGTCGGCCCAGGCCATCCCCAGCTACGCCCCCAAGCAGGCGACGTCCCATTTCAAGAAGCTCGAGTGCTTCTGCTTCAACGAATACACCCTCGCTCCCGGCGAGGTGAAGCAGTGGCCGGTGGTCTTCTATGTGGACCCCAAGCTGCCCAGGGACGTCAAGACGATCACCCTGTCCTACACCTTCTTCGAGGTGACGGGCAAGGACGTTGGCAAGGACGCCGCCAAGAAGCAGGCCGCCGCTCCCGCCCAGGAGCGCAAGCTGTGAGCAAGGCCGGCCAGGATCTGAAGGAGGCGGCCGCCCGCAAGGGCAGCTTCCTGGGCACCGTCAAGGCGGTGGCCTGGTCCTTCATCGGCATCCGCAAGGGTGCTGGCTATGACAAGGATGTGGCGCAACTGAACCCGGTGCATGTGATCATTGCCGGCGTCATTGCGGCCGCTGTATTCGTGGTCAGCCTCGTGCTGCTGGTCCAGTGGGTGATCGGCAGCGGCGTGGCTGGCTCCTAGTGTTGAGTTGAATTGAGTCGTTAGAAGATCGAGGAGATCATCAATGTCGGCAGCGACCTCCCAGGGGAGCACCCCCTACTACTTCGTGCCGGGCCCTTCGCGGCATCCGGTGATGGCCGCCATCGGCCTGTTCTTCGTGATCCTGGGCGCCGGCCAGTGGATCAATGACCACCAGTGGGGCGCCTATTCGCTGGCCTTCGGCCTGCTGTGGTGGGCCTTCGTGCTGAAGCAGTGGTTCGGCGACGCCATCCGTGAAAGCGAAGGCGGCCTCTACAGCGACCGCATCGACGTCTCCTTCCGCTGGAGCATGAGCTGGTTCATCTTCTCGGAGGTGATGTTCTTCGCCGCCTTCTTCGGTGCGCTGTACTGGGCTCGCGTGCATTCGGTGCCGGCCCTGGGCAGCCTGGAGAACCAGCTGCTGTGGCCCGACTTCAAGGCTCTGTGGCCCAGCGTCGCCGCTGGCGCCACCGCCGCGCCGGCCGGCACGGTGGAGGCCTTCACCACCATGGGCCCCTGGCCCCTGCCCACGATCAACACGGCCCTGCTGCTGACCTCGGGTGTGACCCTGACCATCGCCCACCACGCGCTGATCGCCGGCAACCGCGCCAAGACCATCGCCTTCATGTGGATCACGGTGCTGCTGGGCATCACCTTCCTGTGCGTGCAGGGCTACGAGTACTCGCATGCCTACCATGAGCTGAACCTCAAGCTCAGCTCGGGCATCTACGGCTCGACCTTCTTCATGCTGACCGGCTTCCACGGCTTCCACGTCTTCGTGGGCATGCTCATGCTGCTGTTCATCACGCTGCGCCTGCAGAAGGGCCACTTCACCAGCGATCGCCACTTCGGCTTCGAAGGCGCCGCCTGGTACTGGCACTTCGTGGACGTGGTGTGGCTGGGCCTGTACGTGGTCGTCTACTGGATGTGATCGTCCACGCGCGGTGCCGCGGCACCGCGTGCCATGGCCCTGCCGAGCGGCCATGAAAAAGCGCCGCATGCCGCGGCGCTTTGTCTTTGAGGGCCGCACCCCGCGAGCAGGCCCCAGCCTGCGGCAGGTGTCGCGCCGGCCGGGCTCAGTGCCCCATGGGCACGCCGGTGGGCTTGATCCAGCCCATCTGGTAGCTCAGCAGGATGACGAGGAACAGGGCGATGGACACGCCCACCCGCACGGCCAGGGCCCGCGCCATCTGCGGCCCCTGCTTCTTGCGGTCGCCGCCCCGGCGCAGCATGAAAAGGCCGGCCGCAGCCAATGCGCCGAGAATGGCCACGAAGCCGAGCAAGATGATGGTTTTCATGGTCGCCGATTATTTCACCCGCCCCGCACAAAACACCCCGGCATGAACACGAGTTCCCCCGCCGACCGCAAGCGCCGCTGGCTGCTGCCGCTGACCCTGGTCGGCGTCGCGCTGACGGCCGGCCTCTGCGCCTGGCAGCTGGACCGCGCCGGGCAGAAGCGTGCGCTGGAAGCGGCCATCTCGCAGCGCGCCCAGGCGCCTGCCCTGGACGCCGCCGGCCTGGCCGCCGTGGGTGAGCAGGGGCTGCACCGGCGCGTCCGCCTGCAGGGCCAGTGGCTGGCGCAGCACAGTGTCTGGCTGGAGAACCGGCCCATGGACGGCCGTGTGGGCTTCTTCCTCGTGACGCCGCTGCGCCTGAGCGGCCGCCCCGAGGTCGTGCTGGTCCAGCGAGGCTGGGCCCCGCGCGATGTGGCCGACCGCAGCCGCCTGCCGACGCTGCCCCCCGAGGCCGGCGAGACCGTGATCGAAGGCCGCATGGCCGCTTCGCCCTCGCGGCTGTATCAGCTGGGCGAGGCAGGGGCGGGGCGCATCCGGCAGAATCTGGACCCGGCCGCCTTCGCCCGCGAGACCGGCCTGCCCCTGCTGCCCCTGACCGTGCTGCAGACGGCGCATGAAGGGGCGACGCCCGGCCTGTTGCGCGACTGGCCGGCACCGGCGGTCGATATCCACAAGCACTACGGCTATGCCGCGCAATGGGCCGCGCTTTCGGTCCTTCAACTGGGTTTGTATGTCTGGTTCCAAGTCCTCCGCCCCCGACGCTCCCGCTGAGCTCCGCACCGAGATGCAGGCCGCGGCCGGGGACGACAGCCCGCTGTCCTTCACCGTCCACAGCCAGCCGCAGGCGAGTGAGCTCGCCGCGCTGGCCCAGCAGCAGCGCACCCGCGCGGGCCGCCTGCGCATGCTGGGCGTGGTGGCCGTCTGCGCGGCGCCGGTGATCGCCTCCTACTTCAGCTTCTATGTGCTGAAGCTGCAGGGCCGGGCCTATTCCGACCTCATCACGCCCACCGTCGACCTGCCCGTCGGCCTGAGCCTGCAGGACCTGGACGGCAAGCCGGTCAGCGCCGAGACGCTCAAGGGCCAGTGGCTGCTGACCGTGGTGCAGCCCAGCCGCTGCGACGCGCA
Source organism: Roseateles flavus (assembly GCF_039872765.1). Taxonomy (NCBI): domain Bacteria; kingdom Pseudomonadati; phylum Pseudomonadota; class Betaproteobacteria; order Burkholderiales; family Sphaerotilaceae; genus Roseateles; species Roseateles flavus. The sequence continues at coordinate 987,070 of NZ_JBDPZC010000001.1, forward strand.
GTGCGACCGCCTCATGTTCGCCCAGCGCCAGCTGCGCGAGATGCAGGGCAAGGAGCGCGACAAGTTCGACAAGCTCTGGCTGATCCCCGACCAGGAGCCGGTCTCGGCCGAGCTGCGCGCGCTGATCTCGCAGGGCACGCCTGTCACCGCTTTGCGCGTGCCGGCCGATCAGCTGCAGGCCTGGCTGAAGCCTGCGCCCGGGCACCAGCTCAACGAGCACCTGTTCCTGATCGACCCGGTGGGCCGCTGGATGATGCGCTCGCCCGCCCAGCTGGATCCCTCCAAGTTCAAGAAGGACCTGGACCGCCTGGTCAAGGCCAATGCCGGCTGGGACCGGCCCGGCCGCTGAAGGGCATCACCGTGATCGGATTCGACTTCAGCCCCCTGCTGCAGATGCTGGCCATGGCCACGCTGCTGGGTGGCCTGCCGCTGGCCTGGGCCTGGCGCCGCGGCCGTGGGGCACCGCACCGCGAGCGCCTGCGCCTGCTGACGGTGCTGGCCATGACGCTCACCTTCGAGCTCATCCTCTTCGGCGCCTTCACCCGCCTGACCGATTCCGGCCTGGGCTGCCCGGACTGGCCGGGCTGCTACGGCCACGCCTCGCCCCTGGGGGCCCACGGTGACATCCAGCAGGCCCAGACGGCCATGCCCACCGGCCCGGTCACGCACGGCAAGGCCTGGGTGGAGATGCTGCACCGCTACTTCGCCAGCGCCGTCGGGTTCCTGATCCTCGTCACCGCCGTGCTGCACACCCGTTGGCGGCGCGAGCCCGGCATGCCGTCGCCGGCCTGGTCGTGGCTGAGCCTGGCCTGGGTGCTGGTGCAGGGCCTCTTCGGCGCCCTCACCGTGACCATGAAGCTCTTCCCCGCCATCGTCACCCTGCACCTGCTGCTGGCCCTGGGCCTGCTGATGCTGCTGGGCTGGCAGGCGCAACGGCTGGGTGACCGCGTGCTGCTGGTGGGCGAGGGGCTGCGGCGCGGTCTGGTGCTGGTACTGGCGATCGTGCTCATGCAGGTCGCCCTGGGCGGCTGGGTCAGCACCAACTATGCCGTGCTGGCTTGCGACGAATTTCCCACCTGCCAGGGCGGCTGGTGGCCGGCCATGGACTTCGCGCGCGGCTTCACGCTGTGGCGCGAGCTGGGCCTGCACCACGACGGCAGCGTGCTGCCCTTCGAGGCCCTGGTGGCCATCCACTGGACGCACCGGCTCTTTGCGCTGTGCGCGACGGGCGCGGTCCTGCTGCTGGCCTGGCGCCTGCAGGTGGCCGGCCTGGGCCGCTGGGCCTGGCGCCTGCTTCTCATCCTGCTGTGGCAGCTGCTCAGCGGCCTCAGCAACGTCGTGCTGGACTGGCCTCTGGTGGCCGCCCTGGCGCACACTGGCGGCGCCGCAGCGCTGCTGCTTTGCCTCACCCTGCTGCGTGCCCGCACGCAGCCCCTGACCCTGAACGCCTGACATGGCCGCAACGCTCGCATCCACCGCCTCGCTCTCCCGCTGGCAGCAGTACTACCAGCTCACCAAGCCCCGCGTGGTGCAGCTGATCGTCTTCTGTGCCGTGATCGGCATGGCCCTGGCCATCCCCGGCTGGCCTAGCCCCGCGCAATGGGGCGCCATCGCCGCCGGCACCCTGGGCATCTGGCTGGTGGCCGGCGCCGCCGCCGCCTTCAACTGCCTCATCGAGCAGCACATCGACGCCAAGATGAAGCGCACCGCCTGGCGCCCGACCGCCAAGGGCGAGCTGAGCCGGCCGCAGACCCTGCTGTTCTCCGCCGTGCTGTGCGGCCTGGGCATGGCGCTGCTGGCCTGGGGCGCCAATGTGCTGACCATGTGGCTGACCTTCGCCACCTTCGTGGGCTACGCCATCATCTACACGGTGATCCTCAAGCCCATGACGCCGCAGAACATCGTCATCGGTGGGGCCTCGGGTGCCATGCCGCCGGTGCTGGGCTGGGCCGCGGTGACGGGGGAGGTGGGGCCGGAGTCCCTGGTGCTGTGCCTGATCATCTTCCTCTGGACGCCGCCGCACTTCTGGGCCCTGGCGCTGTACCGCGCCGAGGACTACGCCCGCGCCGGCCTGCCCATGCTGCCGGTCACCCATGGCAGCGACTTCACCCGCCTGCAGATCGTGCTCTACACCTGGATCCTGTTTGCGGCCACCTTGCTGCCCTTCCTGATCGGCATGAGCGGCTGGGTCTATCTGGCCAGCGCCCTGATCCTGGGTTTCTTGTTCTGCCTCCATGGCTGGCAGCTCTGGCGCGAGTACTCTGAGGCCCTCGCGCGCAAGACCTTCCGTTTCTCCATCCTGCACCTGTCCCTGCTGTTCGGGGCCCTGCTGGTGGACCACTACCTTCTGCCTCTGATGGCCTGACACCATGATCAAGAAACGTGCACTGCTGCTCCTGGGGACGCTGGGCCTGGGCCTGGCCCTGTCGGGTTGCGACCTCTACCAATCCAGCAAGAGCAGCTTCAAGGGCGTGGACCTCACCGGGGCCAAGTACGCCCGCGAGCTGCAGCTGCCCGACATCGACGGCCGCAGCCGCAGCCTGGCCGACTTCAAGGGCCGGGTGGTGGTGGTCTTCTTCGGCTTCACGCAGTGCCCGGACGTCTGCCCGACCACCATGGCCGAGCTCTCCCAGGTGAAGAAGATGCTGGGCAAGGATGGGGACAAGGTCCAGGGCGTCTTCGTGACGGTGGACCCCGACCGCGACACCCCCGAGCTGCTCAAGGCCTACCTGGGCAGCTTCGACCCCAGCTTCGTGGCCCTGCGCGGCACGCCCGAGCAGCTCAAGGCGGCGGCGCAGGAGTTCAAGGTCTACTACGCCAAGGTGCCCGGCAAGACGCCCGAGACCTACACCATGGACCACACCGCGGCCAGCTTCATCTTCGACACCGAAGGCCGCATCCGCGTCTTCTCCCGCTATGGCAGCGGGGCCGAGGCGCTGAGTCAGGACATCATGACGTTGCTTGCCGAAGCCAAGCGCTGAGTCCGGAGGCGCCTGGCGCGCTCATGGACCGCCCGGCAGACGTTCGTGAGCGTGGCCGGCCGCTGGGCTGCTTGGCCATGGAACCGATGGGGCCGTGGGCGACTGCTGGCGGCCATGAACGGTCGGCCACGAAGTGCGGCTTTCGTACAAGCGATCTGCAATCGAATGGCGAAGCACGGCACACTCGCACGCCATGGCGCAGCTACATGTCAAACGAAGCGCTGGTGCTCATGGACTCGCAGCCTACCGCGAGAAGCTGGTAGCACCTGCTGGTTGTGACTCGGCTCTCATGGCGACCGACGGAACGATGCCGTTGGCTTCAGCGCTGGGGTGACTTGGAGCTACTCCCTTGTCCCGGTCGCGGCGCCTTCGTCTGGCGTTGTCGCCGTAGACCTTGGCCTCGCGCTTACGCCTCGGGCTCGCCAGCCGGTGCTGAAGACGTCGTCGCAGGACGGCGGACGTCCCAGAACTTGTGGTTCATCTTGCTTTCCATGTCGTAGATGACTCCTCGAAGTTCATCGGCCTTGGCCTTGGATATCTGGCCTGAGCGCTCCTGCCTCTTGATTGTCTCCAGCCAATGGGTTCGTTCATGGAAACGCTGGCGGTTGAGCTTGAGGCCTTCCACTGTCAGCTTCGTAGTGATGTCGATCAGTGCCGGATACTTAAGGCATAAGTCGATAGCCGGCCGCACTTGCTCGGTGATGTCCTCCCAGTCGGGTTTGCCAGCCGCGCCATCGGCCAGCTTGTCGAAATGCGCCGGCGCGATCACATAGTCGTTGGGGATACCGACACTGGTGAGGCCACAATGGACATAGACCTTACGCACCAACTCCGAGCAGTAGGCGAAGCTCTTGGCAGACCGTTTTGCCGGCAGCACCTTGTACGGCTGCGCGAGGTAGTAGGCGCAGGCCAGCATCATGGCGTCGGTGTCCCGCACCTTGCTGCACCGGATCACGCGCCAATCGTCCCGCGCGTTCTTCAGGAGCGCCGCAATCGTGCGATTGGAGACGCCCACTTTGGGCATGGCGTCGACACAGAGGAAGTCGGTGTGGATCAAGGCGACGTGGCTTGACCGCGCATGGTCATAGAGTTTCTTCTGCAGATCCACGAGCGCAATCGAGGCCGGATTTGTCATCAGGATCAAGTCCCCTGGCCTGAGTAGGCCATCGACCGCACCTAGTTCCTGCATGAAGGCGTTGGGCTCCTGCCGGACCATGGCCCGGTGCAGCTCGAACTGCTCTTCGGGTACACCCGCAGCCCGGGCCGACATGTCAAGCACGGCATCCGGCATGGCCCGCAGTTCGTCGATGATTTTCTTGGCGCCCTCGTCCGTGGCCCCCTGCCGCAGCACCTGCGACAGAGCTCCCGTACGAACAGCCGGATTCACTTTGTCCTTGTTGTCGTCCACTTCATGTCCTCCCATGGTTTCTGCCCAGCGTATCGCCCGGCTCAGCACATGGGCAGGGGCATCGCGCCGATGAACGTACAAAGCGCGAAAGAAGTGCCGGAATCCTCACTTTTTAGCGACGGCCCCGCTCTTGATCCCGGCGGCCTCGTGTGAGCCTTCGACTACGGCAACTTAGCTTAAGCATTGAGCGACGGCTTTGAGGCGCCACGCCTTCCGAAGTGACGGTCTGGTCTGGGTCGAAAGCAGCCAAGCTCGCCCATACTGCCTATGCAAAAGGCCCCTCGCGAGGGGCCTTGTCGTTGGCGGGGAGGGGCTGGAGATCAGGCCGCTTCCGTCAGCGCCTTCTTCATCTTCTTCATCGCGGCCACTTCGATCTGGCGGATGCGCTCGGCGCTGACGCCGTACTCGGCGGCCAGCTCGTGCAGGGTCATGCCGCCGGAGGCGTCGTCGTTGACCTTGAGCCAGCGCTCTTCCACGATGCGGCGGCTGCGGTCATCCAGCACCGCGAGGGCGCGGGTGATGCCGTCGCCGGCCATGGAGTCGCGGCCACGGGCTTCCAGCACGCGGGTGGGCTCTTGGCTGTCGTCGGCCAGGTAGGCGATGGGGGCGAAGCTTTCGCCGTCGTCGTCGGTCTGGGGCTCCAGGGCGACGTCACCGCCGGCCAGGCGCGTTTCCATCTCCAGGACTTCCTCGCGCTTGACGTTGAGCTCGCGCGCCACGTGCTCGATCTCGGCCTCGCTGAGGCTGGCGCGCTGCACCTGGCCGTCCGCCGCCTCGCCCTTCAGGCTGTGCTTCATGGAGCGCAGGTTGAAGAAGAGCTTGCGCTGGGCCTTGGTGGTCGCCACCTTGACCATGCGCCAGTTGCGCAGGATGTACTCGTGGATCTCGGCCTTGATCCAGTGCATGGCATAGGACACCAGGCGCACGCCCTGCTCGGGGTCGTAGCGCTTGACGGCCTTCATCAGGCCCACATTGCCTTCCTGGATCAGGTCGCCCTGCGGCAGGCCGTAGCCCAGGTACTGGCGGGAGATGGAGACGACCAGACGCAGGTGCGAGAGCACCAGGCGGCCGGCGGCTTCCAGGTCGCCCTGCTCCCGCAGGCGGCGGGCGAAGCCCTGCTCTTCCTCGGGGGTGAGCAGGGGCATGCGGTTCACGGCGGAGATATACGCGTCCAGATTGCCCAGCGACGGGAGCAGGGCCCAGGGATCGCGAACAGTCAGTGCTTGGTTGGACATGGATGGTTCTCGCTTTCGGTGAAGCCTTTATCAGCTTCGACCCATTCATATTAGCACTCAAATGCGAGGAGTGCTAATCGTCGAGAAAAATCCCCAAGTACTTGATTTATATCGGTTTTGCTCAGTCCATCAGCCCGAAGTCCGGGCTGGCGATCATGGCTTCGATGTCCAGGAGGATCAGCATGCGCTCATGGATGGTGCCCAGGCCGGTCACGAAGCGGGTGTCGATGGAAGAGCCAACCTCGGGGGCCGGGCGGATGGCCGAGCGGGCCATCTCCAGCACATCGGACACTGAGTCCACCACCATGCCCACCACGCGGCCCACCACGTTGAGCACGATGACCACGGTGAAGGCATTGGTCTCGGCCTCGCAGCCCAGGCGGATGCGCATGTCCACGATGGGCACGATCACGCCGCGCAGGTTGACCACGCCCTTCACGAAGCTCGGCGAGTGGGCGATGCGGGTCGGGGCCTCGTAGGAGCGGATCTCCTGGACCTTGAGGATGTCTATTCCGTACTCCTCCGCGCCGATGCGGAAGGTCAGGAACTGCAGGGCGGCAGCCGGGCTGTCGGTTTCCACCAGGGCGGTGCCGGTGGCGGGGGCGAGTTCGGTCGAAGTCATGGACGGTGTTCTCGGGACGATGCGGGCGCGGGCGCCCTTCACCGGCTATTGTGCACAGGCCGCCCGGACCTCCGCCAATGGAAATGCCCTGTGGTGCGACGCAATGCGCGCTCCGAGCTGCCGCATCCACACCGGCCCTCAGCGGGCGGTGCCGTCGTCGAACAGGGCGTCCAGCTGTGCCAGCAGGGTCTGCAGGTCCAGGGGCTTGGTGAGATAGGCCTGCACCCCCAGGGCCTGGGCGGCCGCCTGCTGCTCGGGCAGGGCATTGGCGGAGACGATCAGCACCGGCAGGTCCGCCAGCCCGGGCTCCTGGCGGAGCTGGCGAAGGACGTCCAGGCCGTCCATGTCCGGCAGCTGCATGTCCAGCAGGAGCAGGTCGGGGCGCCGGCTGCGCAGGGCCTGCAGGCCGCTGCGGCCGTCGGCGCGCAGCTCGCAATGCAGGGAAGGGCGTTGGGCCAGCATGGCCAGCATCAGCTCGGCATTGACCGGGTTGTCCTCGATGTACAGCAGCTCGCCGCGGCGGGCATAGCTGCGCCGCGCGATGCCGGGCAGCTCATGGACGGCGGCCTGCGGCCCCTCCGCGGCCGGCAGGCGCAGCACGAAGCAGGCGCCGCTGCTGCCGCCCTCGCTGCCGCCGTTGTCGGGCTTGCTGCCGCCGCGTGCCGCGGGCTCGAAGTCCAGGCTGCCGCCCATCAGCTCCGCCAGCCGGCGCGAGATCACGAGGCCGATGCCCGTGCCCTCGATGCGGCCGTTCTCCTGGCCCAGGCGGTTGAAGGGCTGGAAGAGCTGGGCCTGCTGGGCGGGCGTGAGCCCCGGCCCCTGGTCCTGCACGCGGATCTCGATCTGGCCTCCCGCCACGGCCTCGCTGCTGACACGCACCTCGCCGCCCTGCCTGTTGTACTTGATCGCATTGCTCAGCAGATTGCTCAGCACCTGCTTCAGGCGCGTCGCGTCGGCCTGCACCCAGCGTGCGCCGGCCGCCAGGCGCAACTCGATGCGCACGCCCTGCCGCTGCCACTGGGCCTGCAGCAGCGCCGACACCTCCTGCAGCTGCGCCGGCAGGTCCTGCCGGTCGAGGCTCAGGCGCATGGCGCCGCTCTCGATGCGGGAGAGGTCCAGGGTGTCGTTGATCATCTCCAGCAGATGCCAGCCGGCCTGCTGGATCTGGTGGGTCCATTCGTTCTGGCGCGGCGACAGGGGCGGCTGGCCCTCCAGGCTCAGCAGCTGGGCAAAGCCCAGCATGGCATTGAGCGGCGTGCGCAACTCATGGCTCATGCGGGAGAGGAACTCGTTCTTCGCGGCGCTGGCGGCCTCGGCGGCTTCGCGGGCCCGCTCCAGGTCGCGCAGGCGGCGCTGGTCTCCGATGTCCTCGACCACGCCCAGCAGACTGTAGGGCTGGCCATCCTCGTCGCGCAGCACGCTGACCAGCGCGCGCACTTCCACCACGCTGCCGCCGCGGTGCAGGTAGCGCTTGATGCGCTGGTAGCTGCTGAACTCGCCGCGCAGGAGGGCCTGGCCCATGCGCTTGTCCTGCTCGCGGTCCTCGGGGTGGGTGAGGTCCAGGGTGCGGCGGCCCAGCAGCGTGGCCAGGGGGTAGCCCACCATTTCGCAGAAGCGCGGATTGGCCTCGCGCACGGCACCGTCCAGCTCGGTGAAGACGATGCCGATGGGGGCGTGCTCGAAGATGTTGCTGAAGCGGCGCTCACGATCCTTCAGCGCGGCGGTGGCACGCTCGCGTTCGGCGATCTCATGGCGCAGCGCCGCCGTGCGGTCGCGCACCAGGGCCTGGACGGTGCTGGTGCGGCCGGTCACGCTCAGCAGCAGAGCGCCTAGCAGGGCCGTGCTGAACAGGGCCACGACGACGAAAGGCAGGCTGCTGGCACTGGCGATCGTGCCGAGGTCGTTGCGCGGCATGTAGGCGGCGAGCGTCCAGTGACGGCCGGCGAAATCGATCTGAATCTCTCGCTGCGGCAGGTCGGCCCGGCGCCCGATGCAGCCCGGTGCGCCGGCCAGCTGGCGCGCCGCGCCGTCGCCGCGGTCCAGCAGGCACAGCAGCAGGCCCTTGGGCGACTGCGGGACCTGGGCCAGCAGCAGGTCGGGCCGCACGGTGGAGAAGACAACGCCAGCCGGTGCCCGGTCCGCCGGCGCCATCACGGGGCGAACCGCGCGATAGACCACCACGCCCTGCGTCGGCTGCTCGTACTGGCTGAGCATGAAGGCGGCGCTGGCCACGGGCTTGTGGCCCTGCAGCGCCGCGAGCAGGGCCTCGCGGGCATGGGGGATGCTCAGCACATTGGTGCCCAGCGCCGCGCGGTTGAGCTGCTGGGGCTCGATATGGCGTATCACCACCATGGCCTCGTCGGCAGGAGGCCGGACGTCGCCGCGGCGCTGGCGGTCGCGGCTGCGGAAGTCCGGCAGACCGTCCTGAACGGCCGCCTGGTCCAGCGAGGCGGCCTCGCGGCGCTCGACGCGGGCGGCAAAGCCCAGTGCGCTCACGGTGTCATCGATCCAGGGGCCGGCCACCTGACGGAAGGTCTGCTGGCTCATGCCGGGAGCCTGCTCCAGCTGCAGGGCCAGGGCCTGGACCGGCACCAGGGGCTGGAGGATGGCCTGCCTGCCGGTGGCGAGCAGGCCGTCGGCCTCGCGCTCGAAGGCATTGCGGGCCGCGTCGTAGTTCCAGGACTGGACCAACTGGGTGCCGTAGGACATCAGGACCGTGGCCAGCAGCAGGGGCAGGGCGACATTGAGCCGCCGCGGCGCCCAGATCGCGTGCGGCCGACCGATCAGGCACAGCAGGATGGGCGCACCGATCAGCACGCCCAGCACGTCGCCCATCCACCAGGACAGCCAGCTGTCCAGGGTCTGGTCCGGTGCCAGCGCGCCGCCGCTGCGCAGGGTCAGCGTCGCCACCGTGGCGCTGATCAGCCCGGCCACGCCGGCGCCGAGCACATTGAAGCGCAGCAGGTCCCAGGGATCGACCAGCACCAGGGTGCCGGGCAGCACACGGCGGACCAGCAGAGTGCCGGCCATGGCCTGCAGCATGGCGCCCAGGCCGATCATGCTGGAACTCATCCAGGACATCTGCCCCCGCTCCTCCCCCAGCACCAGGTTGAGCAGCAACGAGCCCAGCAGCACGCCCGGGCTCACCCGCAGCCCCCAGCACAGCAGGGCCGCCAGCGCCAGGCCGGCCGAGGGGAAGAGGGGGATGGCGTAGTTGGGCGCCATGGCCAGCTTCAGGCTCAGCAGGCCCACGCCGGCATAGCCCAGGGTGAGGGCCAGGATGCGCCACAAGGTCTGCTGCAGTGCGCGGAAACGCTCGTTGGATGTCATGGTGGAAGCCGCCTGCCGCTGGGCAGGCTCAGCCCGCCTCCTGGTGCTGAAGGTCCTGGAGGATGGCGCCGAGCGCCTCCGCCACGAACCGGGTCCGCGGCAGCTCGGCGGCACGCCGATGGGCCACGAGGAAGAGCTCGGCCTGGACCGTCGGCCCGGGCGACAGCGCCAGCCGGACCAGGCCCTGTGTCAGGGCGTGCGCATGCGGCGCGACCGCCAGGACCATGGCGCCCACGCCCGCTCGGCAGGCGGCCAGCTGGACCAGGTAGTCGTCCGAGCTGAAGACGGGGCGGAAGTCAGGGATGGCGGCGGCCAGCGCCTGGTTGACCGGCAGGTGCTCGTAGGGCGGGGCCCAGACGATCCAGTCGACCTGCTCGGGCCGCGGCCGCTCCGGCAACTGGCGGGCATAGTCCGGGCTGGCGTAGGCGGCCAGGGGACAGCGCAGTTCGGCCAGGGTCAGCAGCTCGGCGGAATTGGGGCGCTCCAGGCGCAGCGAGAGCTCCGCCTCGCCGCGCGCCAGGCTGAGGGTCTCCACCCCCGCCAGCACCTCCAGCTGCAGTCCGGGTGCCGACTGGCGCAAGTGCCCGGCGAGCGGGGCCAGCAGCTCGAAGGCGGGCCCCGGCGCCGCCGCGATGCGGACCTTGCCCTCGAGACGGTGCGTCGGCCGCATCAGGCGGATTTCGGCCTCCTGGGCCCACTCGGCCATGCGCTGGGCGGCCGGCAGCAGGCGTTCGCCGGCCGCCGTGAGCTCGCAGCCCTGTGCGCGGCGCGTCACCAGGGGCTCGCCCACGCTGAGTTCCATGTCCGCCAGGCGGCGGCTGACGGTGGCCTGCCCCAGCTGCAGGCTGCGCGCGGCCTGGCTCACGCTGCCGCCTTCCGCCACGGCCAGGAACAGGCGGACATCGTCCCAACTCAGGGGCCTGCTAGGCATCGGCGCTTCCAGAAATGGATGGATCCATGCGAATTTAGCGCATTGTCATGTTCAAAACCGGATGGGGCCATGCACCCCATCGGCCCTCTGGAGTCCCCGTGATGCCCCGCACACTTTCCGCCCTCCGGCTCCCTTGCCCGTGTTCACCCGCCTGCCGGTCCGCCAGCCCGTCCACCCGGGCCGGGCGGTCGGGCCCGGGCACCGCATGGGAGGCCGGGCCTCACAGCACCGAGCACGCCTTGCGGCCGCCCAGCGCGCCATGAGCCGGCGCACGCACCTTGCCTGTCTGCTGGCCATGCCGCTGCCGATGCTCCCCCCGCCGCCTGCTGCACCGGGCGGGGGCAGCCGCTGCCTGCCGATCCGGACCATGCGCCCATTGCCTTACAGGAAGCTGTGCTGCTGGGCGGCAGCCTGCAGAGACTTCTGATCCGCGGGGCGGACCGCAGCAAGCCCCGGCTGCTCTTCCTTCGTGGCGGTCCGGGCAGCCCCTGCATGGGCTTCGCGCAGCAGTTCCAGTCGCCCCCCCCCGAGCCGGTGCTGCACCTGCGCCGGCGCTTCCAGCGCGAGCGCCTCTTCCTGTTGGGGCATTCCTGGGGCGCCGACCTGGGCATCCACGAGGCCTGGCGGCACCCGGAGAACCTGCATGCCTTCGTGGGCACCGGGCAGATGATCGACCTGCTCGAGCAGGAGCGGCAGTCGCACCGCTGGGCCCAGGCCCAGGCACGCGCCCGACACGACGACACCGCCGAGCGTGAGCTCGCCGGCCTTGGCGAGCCGGCCTGTGCCGACATCGTCCGCGGCATGAGCACCAAGTACGGAAAGCTGTGGGCCTACGGCGGCATGATGGAGGGCGAAACCGACCCCGGCCGCTTCGTGCGGGGCATGCTGGGCAGCCCGGACTACTCGCTGCGAGACCTCTGCCACTTCGTGCGCGGCAGCCGCTTCTCCCTGCGGTAGCTGGCGCGCAACGAGGGGGCCGGCTTCTGGGCTCTGCAGGCGCCCGGCCCACAGCCGCGCTTCCAGACGCCCATCTGCTTCATCGCGGGCGAGCAGGCCCGCGTGAGGCTCGCGTGAGGCCCTCCTGGCTGGTGCGGGCCTACGCGCAGTCGCTGGAGGCGCCGGACAAGCAGGTCTTCCTGATTCCCGGGGCGGGCGCATTTTGCGCTCTACACCCATCCCGAGCGCTTCCGCGAGGCCGTGCTGGAGGCGCAGGGGCGCCCGAGGCCGGGCGGCGAGGGCGGCAGAGCCGATGAGCCCATGAAAAAGGGCCCTCGAGAGGGCCCTGTGCTGCTGGATGGCAGGATCAGACGTTGAACAGGAAGTTCAGCACATCCCCATCCTTGACCACATAGTCCTTGCCTTCGGCGCGCATCTTGCCCGCGTCCTTGGCACCGGCCTCACCCTTGAACTGGATGAAGTCTTCAAAGGCGATGGTCTGTGCGCGGATGAAGCCGCGCTCGAAATCGGTGTGGATCACACCGGCGGCCTGCGGGGCGCTGTCGCCCTTGTGGATGGTCCAGGCGCGCACTTCCTTGACGCCGGCGGTGAAGTAGGTCTGCAGGCCCAGCAGGCCGAAGCCGGCGCGGATCAGGCGGTTCAGACCGGGCTCGTCCTGGCCCATCTCGGCCAGGAACATGGCCTTGTCCTCGTCACTCATCTCGGACAGTTCGGCCTCGGTCTTGGCGCAGATGGCCACCACCGGGCCCTTCTGGGCGGCGGCGTATTCCTTCAGGCGGTCGAGGAAGGGGTTGTTCTCGAAGCCGTCCTCGGCCACATTGCCCACGAACATGGCCGGCTTGGCGGTGATCAGGCACAGGGGCTTGAGCACGGCCAGTTCTTCCTTGCTGAAGTCGATGGAGCGCACCGGCTTGCCTTCGTTCAGCGTGGCTTCACACTTCTTCAGCACCTCGACCAGGCGCAGGGCGTCCTTGTCGCCGCCGGCCTTGGCCGCCTTGGTGTAGCGCTGCAGGCTCTTTTCAACGGTGGAGAGGTCGGCCAGGCACAGCTCGGTCTGGATGACCTCGATGTCGGAGATGGGGTCGACCTTGCCGTTCACGTGGATCACGTTCGGGTCTTCGAAGCAGCGCACCACGTTGACGATGGCGTCGGTCTCGCGGATGTGCGAGAGGAACTGGTTGCCCAGGCCTTCACCCTTGGAGGCGCCTGCCACCAGGCCGGCGATGTCCACGAACTCCACGATGGCGGGCACGACGCGCTCGGGCTTCACCACCTCGGCCAGCTGGGCCAGGCGGGGGTCCGGCAGCTCGACCACGCCCACATTGGGCTCGATGGTGCAGAAGGGGTAGTTCTCGGCGGCGATGCCGGCCTTGGTCAGCGCATTGAAAAGGGTGGACTTGCCGACGTTGGGCAGGCCCACGATGCCGCATTTGAGGCTCATGGAAGGCTTTCTGATTGGCGCCAGGGCTGGCGTGGACGCAAAACCCTGATTTTAAGGCGTCTTGTTCGCTCGCCGGCCGGCGCCCGCGGGGCTGCCTACAATCGAGGCATGGATCCCTATGACATCCTCATCCGCGGCAGCGGCATCGTCGGGCGCAGCCTGGCGCTGCAGCTGGGCAGCCAAGGCCTGCGCGTGGCCCTGCTGGGCGAGCGCGAGGCGCCGCAGCGGCAGGGGGAGGATGTCCGGGCCTATGCACTCAATGCCGCCTCGGTGGCCCTGCTGCGCCAGCTCAAGGTCTGGGACGCCCTGCCCGAGGACGCCCGCAGCCCCGTCTACGACATGTGCATCCGCGGCGACGCCCAGGGCGCGCAGCTGGGCTTCTCGGCCTGGCAGCAGGGGGTGTCGGAGCTCGCCTGCATCGTCGACGCCGGTGAGCTGGAGCGCCAGCTGGGCCAGGCCCTGCGCTATGCGCCGCGGGTGGATGTGGTCAGCCAGCCCGTGCCGGCCGCGCTGGAAGCCCTTTGCGAAGGGCGTGAATCCCGCCGCCGTGCCGAGCTGGGTGTGGCGTTCGAGCCGCAAGCCTACGGGCATCGCGCGATTGCCGCCCGCCTGACGAGTGCCCTGCCGCACCAGGGCGTGGCCCACCAGTGGTTCCGCTCGCCCGACGTGCTGGCCCTGCTTCCTTTCGATCGGCCACAACCGGCCTGCTCCTTCGGCCTGGTCTGGTCCCTGCCCGAGGCCCGGGCTCAGGAGCTGCTGGCCCTTGCTGATGACGCATTCGAGGCCGCGCTGACGGAAGCCACCGGCGGTGCTGCCGGCGCGCTGCGCCTGGCTGGCCAGCGCCAGAGCTGGCCCCTGGCGCTGGCCCGGGCCGGGGCGGTGTCCGGGCCGGGCTGGGTCCTGCTGGGCGATGCCGCGCACCTGGTGCATCCCCTGGCCGGGCAGGGCCTGAACCTGGGGCTGGCCGATGTCCTGGCCCTGAGCCAGGTCATCGCTGAAAAGGAAAGCTGGCGCAGCCTCGGGGATGCCCGGCTGCTGCGCCGCTACGAACGTGCCCGGGCCTTGCCGACCCTGGCCATGGGGGAGCTGACCGATGGTCTGCTCAAGCTGTTTGCCAGCGAGGCCGCGCCCCTGCGTCGGCTGCGCAACGAAGGCCTGCAATGGCTGGACCGGGCGGCGCCGCTGAAGCGCTGGCTCACCGCCCGAGCCTTGGGGCAATGAACACAAGCGGGCCCCCGGGGGTACCGATCCACAAGAGGAAGATGATGCACGCGATGAACTTTGCACGCCTGGCCGCCGCCGGCCTTCTGGCCCTGGCCGCGACGAATGGCTGGGCCAACGAGACGGTGATCAAGAAGGCCCTGGCCGAGCGCCTGCCCGGCTTCAAGGTGGACGAGGTGCGGCCCACGCCCATGCCCGGCATCTGGGAGGTGCGCACCGGCTCCGAGCTGCGCTACACCGATGCCGCCGGTAACTACCTCATCGAGGGCGAGTTGCTGGACCTGCGCGCCAAGAAGAACCTCACCGAGGAACGCGTGGCCAAGCTGACGGCCGTCGACTTCGCCAACCTGCCGCTGAAAGATGCCGTGATCTGGAAGACCGGCACCGGCAAACGCAAGATCGCAGTCTTCGCCGATCCCAACTGCGGCTACTGCAAGCGCTTCGAGCGCGCCCTGCAGGAGCTCAAGGACGTCACGGTCTACACCTTCGTCATCCCCATCCTCGGACCGGATTCCGCGGACAAGACCCGCGCCATTGTCTGCGCCAAGGACCAGACCACGGCCTGGCGCTCGTGGATGCTGGACGGCACGGCGCCGACCCGGCCGGAAGGCAAGTGCGATGATTCCGCCATCGAGCGCAACCTGGCCTTCAGTCGCCGCCACCACATCAACAGCACGCCCGCCATCCTGTTCGAGGACGGCTCCCGCGTGCCGGGCGCAATGAGCGCCGAGCAGGTCGAGCGCAGGCTGCAGGCCCTCGCTGGCAAGTCCTGACCCCCGGGGGCCGAGCGGCCCCTGATCCCCCAATCCAGTCCACCTCATCTCCACGCCGCCATGTCTGAACCGGCCCTGCGTCCGCTGCCCCTGAACCCCATCGCCGTGCGCCTGGGCCACCTGAGCCTCCTGCCCTTTGTGCTGGGGGTGTTGCTGGCGTGGCTGGTGAGGGCTGATGTGCACGCCTATGTGGTGGACGGCCTGTCCAAGTACGCGGCGCTGATCGTCGCGATGCTGGGCGGCATCCACTGGGGACTGGGCATGCGCCAGACCGTGCCGTCGCCGGCCCCCTTCATCTGGGGCACGGTGGCCGTGACGGGCGCCTGGGTGGGTGCCATCATGCAGGCCTATGCCGGGCTGGTCGTGCTGGGCGTGATGCTGATTGCCTGCTATGTCTGGGACCGCCGTCACTATCCTGGGCTCGGCGCCGGGGCCTGGCTGACCCTGCGCTTCCGGCTCAGCGCCGTCGCCGCCCTGTGCTGCTTCCTGGGTGCCGCGGCCACCTGAGCCCGCCTCCTTGTGACTGCCACCGACGCTCGCCCACGATGATCCACTACCGCATCTCGACCGCAGCGCTCCATGCCCATCTCTTCGACATCCAGCTGACGGTACCGGCGCCGGGTGCGAGCCAGCGCTTCTCGCTGCCGGTGTGGATCCCGGGCAGCTACATGGTGCGCGAGTTTTCCCGCCACCTGGGACCGATCACGGCACGCCAGGGTCGCCGGGAGCTGCCTGTGCGCCAGCTCAGCAAGAACGAATGGCAGGTGGACGGCCTGGGCAAGGGCCCGCTGGTGCTGAGCTACCAGGCCTACGCCTTCGACACCTCGGTGCGCTGTGCCTACCTCGACGCCCAGCGAGGCTTCTTCAACGCGGGCAGCCTGTGCCTGCAGGTGGAGGGCGCGCAGGACCAGACGCAGCAGATCCAGCTGGCGGACCTGCCCCGCGGCTGGCAGGTCGCCACGGCCATGCCGGCGGCCGGCGGAGCCCGCGCGCGACATCTCTACCAGGCCGCCGACTACGACGAGCTGCTGGACCACCCCTTCGAGCTGGGCACCTTCTGGCGTGGCGAGTTCCAGGCCCGGGGCGTGCCCCATGAGTTCGTGGTGGCGGGCGCCCTGCCCATCTTCGACGGCGAGCGTCTGCTTCGCGATGCCCAGCGCATCTGCGAGGCCCAGATCGACTTCTGGCATGCGCAGGGCCGCAAGCGCGAGGCTCCTCCCTTCGGGCGTTATGTCTTCCTGCTCAATGCCACGGAAGACGGCTACGGCGGCCTCGAGCACCGCGCCAGCACGGCCCTGATCGCCACCCGCCGCGACCTGCCCCGCCTGGGCCAGGCCGAGACCAGCGACGGCTATGTGCGCCTGCTCGGGCTGATCAGCCACGAGTATTTCCACACCTGGAACGTCAAGCGCCTGCGCCCGCGCGACTTCGCGCAGTTCCATTACGGGCAGGAGAACTACACCGAGCTGCTGTGGTTCTTCGAGGGCTTCACGTCCTACTATGACGACCTCTTTCTGGTGCGCGCCGGCCTCATCGAGGAGGCCCGCTATCTCAAGCTGCTGACGGGCAATGTCAACACCGTGCTGTCCGGGCCGGGCCGCCTGCGCCAGTCCGTCGCTCAGAGCAGTTTTGAGGCCTGGACCAAGTACTACCGCCAGGACGAGAACAGCCCCAACAGCATCGTCAGCTACTACGTGAAGGGCTCCCTGCTGGCCCTGTGCCTGGACCTCAGCCTGCGTGCGGGCGGGGCCAAGGGTGCCAGCCTGGACGCGCTGATGCGCAAGCTCTGGCGCGAGACGCCGGAACGCCTGCTCAGCGAGGCGCAGGTGCTGGCGGCCGTCGAGTCCCTGGGCTCGGCCGAGCTGGCTGGCCATCTGCGGGACTGGATCCATGGCTGCGAGGACCTGCCTCTGGCGCCGCTGCTGGAGAAGTTCGGCGTGCAGTGGTCCGCCGACAAGCTGGGCCTGGCGCAGCGCCTGGGCCTGCGCGTGGGCGAGACCCAGGGCGTGCTCAGCGTCAGGCAGGTGTTCAGCGGCGGTGCGGCCGAGGCCGCGGGTCTGCAGGCGGGGGATGAGCTCATCGCCTGCAATGGCTGGCGCCTGCGCAAGCTGGACGACGCCCTGCTGAGCCTCGATCCCAAGGCGCCGCAGCGGCTGGAGTTCTGGGTGGGCCGTGAGCAGCGCGTGCTGGCCCTGCCACTGCGCCTGCCCCTGGATCGCCCGGCAGGCGCCCCGGTGCTGCTGAGCCTGACGGACAAGGCCCCGGCCCGGCTGCAGAGCCTGCGTCGGGCATGGCTGCAGGGCGGCTGACACGCCGCACGCTCGGGGGCGGGGCCCTGCTGGCCCTGGCCGTGCTGTGCCTGCATGGCTGGGTGCTCGATCAGCTCGCTGACGAGGTGGCAGGGTGGCGTGAGCTGGCGCCCATGCCGCCGCGCCTCACCGCGGCTTTTGTTCGCACGCTCACGCCCAGCGCTCCTCCTGCGGCGAGGCCGGGCGAGCCCCGGCCGGCGCAGCCGTCTGCCGGCAAGGGGGCCGCGCCTGCGGCCGCAGCACCGGCCTCGGCGGCGTCATCGGCATCGCCCGTAGCACCCGACCCGGCGGCTTCAGCGCCCGAGGCGCCGCCGGCAGAGCCGTCCCGGACTGCAGAGGCAGAGGCGGCCGTGCCCGCCAGCCCGGCCGAGGCCGCCAGCGCCGTGGTGGGCGTGGTCGGCGTGGCGTCGGCAGCAGCGGCGGCCAGTGCCCCGGCCGACTTCCAGCCGGGCCCCGAATGGCCCGCCTCGACCCGGCTGGACTACAAGCTGCGTGGCAACTACCGGGGCGCGGTGACCGGCCGGGCGCGCGTGGAGTGGCTGCGCGAAGGCCGGCGCTACCAGGTGCATCTGGAGGTGGCGGTGGGGCCAGGTTTTGCCCCCCTGATCGCCCGCACCATGAGCAGCGAGGGCGTGCTGTCCCCCCAGGGCATCCAGCCCGAACGCTTCGATGAGGACACCCGCATCCTGCTGGCCGCACGGCGCCGCCTGACGCTGCAGTTCCTGGACCGCGAGCTCGTCTTCCCCAACGGCCGCCGTGAGTGGGCTCCCCCTGGCGTGCAGGACGCCGCCAGCCAGTTCGTGCAGCTGACCTGGCTTTTCCTGACCGGCCGCGAGACGCCCCGGCCTGGCCATGAGATCCGCCTGCCCCTGGCCCTGCCGCGCAAGCTCTATGCCTGGCGCTATGTGGTCGAGGGGGAGGAGCAATTGGACACCCCCATGGGCCCACTGGCGGCCTGGCACCTGCGCCCGCTGGCCGAGAACACCGGCAGCGACCTGCGCGCCGAGGTCTGGCTCGCGCCTTCGCTTCAATACCTGCCGGTGCGGCTGATGATTCGCCAGGACGAGCAGACCTGGATCGACCTGATGCTGCAGTCGGCCCCGCTGCAGGCCGCGCCCTGAAGACCCGGCACCGGCGCCCCGTATAGTTGCGCAAATTCCAAGGAGTTACACCATGAGCCAGTACGAATGCATCCTGACCGAGGTGCGCGGCGACGGTCCCCGCAAGACCGGCCTGATCACCCTGAACCGCCCCAAGCAGCTCAACGCCCTGAACGACCAGCTGATGGACGAGCTGGGCCAGGCGCTGCTGGCCTTCGACGCCGATGACGGCATCGGCTGCATCGTGCTGACCGGCTCCGAGCGCGCCTTCGCGGCGGGCGCCGACATCCCCACCATGGCCCCGCACAACTTCATGAGCGCCTTCAAGAGCGGCCTGATCTCCAAGAACTGGGAGACCATCCTGCAGGTCCGCAAGCCCGTGATCGGTGCCGTCGCCGGCTTCGCCCTGGGAGGCGGCTGCGAGCTGGCCATGATGTGCGACTTCATCATCGCCGCGGACACCGCCAAGTTCGGCCAGCCCGAGATCAAGCTGGGCATCATCCCCGGCGCCGGCGGCACGCAGCGCCTGCCCCGCGCCGTGGGCAAGAGCAAGGCCATGGACCTGCTGCTCACCGCCCGCATGATGGACGCGGCCGAAGCCGAGCGCGGCGGTCTGGTGTCCCGTGTGGTGCCGGCCGACAAGCTGCTGGAAGAGGCCCTGGCCGCTGCCCAGACCATCAACGGCTTCAGCGCACCTTCGACGATGCTGATCAAGGAACTGGTCAACCGCAGTTTCGAGGGCCCGCTGCTGGACGGCGTGGCCGTGGAGCGCCGCTATTTCCACGCCCTGTTCGGCACCGACGACCAGCGCGAGGGCATGGATGCCTTCCTGAACAAGCGTGCCCCGGACTTCAAGCATCGCTGATGCATCGCAAACAATCCGCCGTGCGAATGATGGATTGTTTGTGAATTAGCAATAGATTCTTGCCGCGGCCCTGGTGTTTCTACTAGGTCTCGATCCCTACAGTCACGGTCATGGACAGACGCCTTGCGGTCGCAAGGCGCCTCAAGCCCCGAACCTCACTGCAAAGGATCGCCTCATGAACACCCTGTCTCGCACCGTCGCCCTGGCTTTCGTCGCTGCCCTGGGCCTGCCCGCCCTGGCCCAGACGGGCGCTTCGCCCACCCGCGAAGCAGTCATCGCCGAACTGCAGCGTGCCCGCGCCAGCGGCGAGCTGGCCCGCATGAACAGCGAGGACACCGCGCTCTTCGGCCAGCCCCTGGCACCGGCGGCCACCGCCATGGC
Organism: Roseateles flavus; assembly: GCF_039872765.1. Lineage (NCBI taxonomy): Bacteria > Pseudomonadati > Pseudomonadota > Betaproteobacteria > Burkholderiales > Sphaerotilaceae > Roseateles > Roseateles flavus. The sequence continues at coordinate 1,006,624 of NZ_JBDPZC010000001.1, forward strand.
AAAGAAGGACGCCACCAAGCCGGCGGCCAAGCCCGAGCAGGCGCAGCCCGCTGCCCCGGCGGCTTCCCGCGAAGCCGTGAAGGCCGAGCTGCAGCGCGCCCGTCAGGCGGGTGAGATGGACTACGCCCAGGCCGAGCTGGGCCCGCGCCTGAATGAAGGTGCCGGCAGCAAGCTACCGGCCGACCGGGTGCTGGCCGGCCAGCCGGTGCAGGCTGCGCGCTGACAGGTTGCAGCCCTGGCGGCCGCGTGCCGCCAGGTCGGGTCGGGGTCGCGGCTCAGTAGGTGGCGCTGAAGCTCACGCCCGAAAAGGTGCTGACGCCGTAGAGACCGAAGTACCAAGTGCCGGCCGGCACATTGTTGATGACGATCTGCTCTGCGTTGCCCGGTGCGCGAGACACCACCGTGTATGTGGCCGCGCTGGGCAGGCCGCCCAGGCGACCGTAGATGTCGGCGTTGCCCGTGCCAGGCCCGGACAGCGTCACGGTGAGGCTGGTGTGACCTGTTGGCACCGTGACCTTGAAGTACCGCCATTCGCCTGCATTGGCCGACAGGTTGACCGCGGGGCCGTTGCTGCTCAGCGTGGTGACGGCCGGCTGGTTGTCCAGCACATAGCGCCGCGCGTAGACATCGACATCGCTGCCGTTGTAGACGCGCCAGGCCAGCATGGCCTCGCCGGCAGGGCTCACGCCAAGGGAGGTGAGGTCCGGCACCATCGTGCTGGTGCCGGTGTAGGCAACCTGCTCTCCACCCAGCGCCGTGCCATTGGGACCGTACATCCGCAGCATGACCTTCGCCGCGGCAGTGGGGTCGTCCGTGCGATTGCTGCTGATCCAGCTGACGACGAAGGACCCGTCCTCGGCCATGCCCACCCGGGATCCGGCCTGGTCACCCAGGGTGGTTTCATTGACGCGGAACTCCGCACCCTGCTTGATGCCATAGCGGTCAAGGCGCTGGCCATAGACCCCGCGGTAGCTGCCATCCTGCCCCGTGCTCTCCCAGGTCACGATGGCCTCGCCCCCAGGCGTCATGCCCAGGCGGCAATTTCCCTGGCTGTCCGGGGTGTAGCTGTTCACCTTCAGGGCGGGGCTCTGGCTGCTGCCCGCGGCCCCAAAGCGTCGATAGAAGACGTCGTAGTCGTGGGCCGCACCGGTGTTCGACCGGCCCGTCCAGACAATGCCCACGCCGCCCGTCTCATCGATGGCCAGACCCTGCACGTACTGCCCGGTCGATGCGGGGGCGACCTGCATTACAGGGCTGGTGGGCTGGCCCGCGGACGAAAACGTGCGAACAAAGGGCGTGAGCGTCCCGCTTGACTGCACGACAGTCCAGCTGATGGCCATGTGGCCACTCGCGGTGCTGGCCACCAGGGCCATCATGGCGTTCTCTCCGCTGACCTGGTTGACCTTGAACCTGGGGACCTTTACCGCGCCATTGCGCTGATAGACGGTGAGGTAGACCGCATTGCCATTGCCGTCCTTCTCATAGCTTGTCACGGCGTAGTTGCCGAAGGCATCCAGAGCGGTCGTATCACCTTGGGGCGTCACGAACCACTCGTCGGACTGGATGGCGGCGCCGGTCCCGTCATAGCGCTGCATGAAGAAGGCGTTGCTGCGGGCGGCATCCATCCAGAGCACCAGCTGATCGCCATTGGCGCCGACGGCGACGTTGGCCAGGTACTGCGATCCCAGCCGGTAGTTGTTGACGATGAATGCGGGCCCCAGGTCAGCCGCGCTTGCAGCGACGGGTGCCAGGCTCGCCAGGGTGGCGGCCAGCAGGCCGCACAGCTTCTTTGAAATTTTCATGGACTCCCTCGATTGGTTCCTGCGCTCAAGTGGCAGGCCGGCATAGTAGCCGACAATAACCAACGAAATGAACGTCCATTTTGGGTAAGCGCGAACCTGGCGGCAGTGGGCCGCGGCGGGCCTGGCTTCAAGAAAAAGGCGACCCGAAGGTCGCCTTGCAAGGGAGGCCGGCCGATGCCGGTCTATCCGGAATGGACTGTGCCCGTGTCTCAGCCCTCGCGGCGCAGCGCCGGGAACAGGATCACGTCGCGGATGCTGGGCGAGTCGGTGATCAGCATCATCAGGCGGTCGATGCCGATGCCGCAGCCGCCGGTCGGGGGCATGCCGTATTCCAGGGCGCGGATGAAGTCGGCGTCATAGAACATGGCCTCGTCGTCACCGGCTTCCTTGTTGGCGACCTGCGCGTGGAAGCGCGCGGCCTGATCTTCCGCATCATTCAGCTCGGAGAAGCCGTTGGCGTACTCGCGGCCGGTGATGAAGAGCTCGAAGCGCTCGGTGATCTTGGGGTTGGTGTCCGAGGCGCGGGCCAGGGGCGAGACCTCGACGGGGTAGTCGATGATGAAGGTCGGCTGCCACAGCTTCTCTTCGACCACGGCCTCGAACATGCCGAACTGCAGCTCAGGCAGGGTCCAGTGCTTGGGGGCTTCCTCGCCCAGGTCCTTGAGCTTGGCGCGCAGGACGTCGGCGTTGTCGGCCTCGCTCTCGCTGAGGCCGGCGTGGGCCACCAGGGAGTCGCGCACCGAGAGGCGTGCGAAGGGCTGGTCCAGGTGCACTTCCTTGCCGGCGTAGGTGACGCGGGCGTTGCCGGTGGCGGCGCGCGCGGCGTGGCGCAGCACTTCCTCGGTGAAGTCCATCAGATCATGGTGCGTCCAGTAGGCCGCATAGAACTCCATCATCGTGAACTCGGGGTTGTGCCGGACCGAGATGCCTTCGTTGCGGAAATTGCGGTTGATCTCGAACACGCGCTCGAAGCCGCCCACGATCAGGCGCTTGAGGTAGAGCTCCGGGGCGATGCGCAGGAACATCTCCTGGTCCAGCGCGTTGTGGTGGGTCACGAAAGGCTTGGCATTGGCACCGCCGGGGATGGGGTGCAGCATGGGCGTCTCGACCTCCAGGAAGCCGTGCTCGACCATGTAGCCGCGGATGGAGGACACGGCCTTGGAGCGGGCCACGAAACGGGCGCGGGCGTGCTCGTCGGTGATGAGATCGACGTAGCGCTGGCGGTACTTCTGCTCCTGGTCACTCATGCCATGGAACTTGTCCGGCAGCGGGCGCAGGCTCTTGGTCAGCAGGCGCAGCACGCTGACGCGCACCGACAGCTCGCCGGTCTTGGTGCGGAACAACGTGCCCTCGGCGCCGACGATGTCGCCCAGGTCCATGTGCTTGAAGCTCTCGTAGACCTCCTCGCCCACGCCATCCTTGGTGATGAAGAGCTGGATGCGCCCGGTGGCGTCCTGCAGCGTGCCGAAGGAAGCCTTGCCCATGATGCGCTTGAGCATCAGGCGGCCCGCCACGCTGACCTGCACGGCCTGCGGCTCGAGCTCTTCATTGGCGATGTCGCCATAGCGCTGGGCCAGGGGCAGGGCGCGGTGCTGGGGCTTGAAATCGTTGGGGAAGGGGACGCTGGTCTTGGCGCGCAGGGCGGCCAGCTTCTCGCGGCGCTCGGTGATGAGCTGGTTCTCGTCCTGGGCGGGCGCGGCGTGGTGCGGCTGGGCGGGGGTGTGCTGGGTCATGCTCAACTCGTTGAATTTGCTGCGATTTTAGGCGCTTTCGGGGAGGGCGCCCTCGTAGAATCGGACCCTTCGCCCTTGACGGTCGTCCATGAATCCCCAAAACCGCTCCCCTCTGCCTTCGCCAGATCGCAAGATCCGGTTCGCCCTGGTCGGCTGCGGCCGCATCTCGAAGAACCATTTCGAGGCCCTGGCACGGCATGCGGACCGGGCCGAGGTCGTGGCCGTCTGCGACACCCGGCCCGAGGCGCTGCAGGCCGCCGTCGAGCTGACTGGCGCACCGGGCTTCGCCTCGCTGGAGGCCCTGCTGGCGGGCTCGGACGCCGATGTGGTCGTGCTGGCCACGCCCTCGGGCCTGCATCCGCAGCAGGCCATCCAGGTCGCACGCGCCGGGCGGCACGTGCTGTCCGAGAAGCCCATGGCGACCAAGTTCGAGGAAGGCATGGCTATGGTGCGCGCCTGTCGCGATGCCGGCGTGAAGCTCTTCGTCGTCAAGCAGAACCGGCTCAACGCCACGGTGCAGCTCGTCAAGCGTGCCATCGAGCAGGGCCGCTTCGGCCGCATCTACCTGAGCACGGTCAATGTGTTCTGGACCCGCCCGCAGAGCTACTACGACGCCGCCAAGTGGCGCGGCCGCTGGGACCTCGACGGCGGTGCCTTCATGAACCAGGCCAGCCATTACGTGGACCTGCTGGACTGGCTGGTGGGCCCGGTGGACAACGTCCATGCCTACACCGCCACCCTGGCTCGAGACATCGAGGCCGAGGACACCGGCGTGATGAGCCTGCGCCTGCGCCACGGCGGTCTCGCCAGCATCAATGTCACCATGCTGACCTGGCCTCAGAACCTCGAGGGCTCGATCACCATCCTGGGCGAGAAGGGTACCGTGCGCATCGGCGGCACGGCCGTCAACAAGATCGAGCACTGGCAGTTCGCTGAAGCCCACGAGGATGACGCGCAGGTCGCCGCCAGCTCCTACGAGACCGGCAGCGTCTACGGCTTCGGCCACCCGCTGTACTACGACAACGTCATCCGCACCCTGCGCGGCGAGGCCCATGCAGAGGTCGATGGCTACGAGGGCCTGCGCTCGCTGGAGATCCTCATCGCCGCGTATCGCTCGGCCCGCGACGGGCAGCGCGTCGGCCTTCCCCTGGTCTTCTGATCCCGCCGCCATGAGCTACTGGAAACACGACAGCGCCATCGTCGACGAAGGCGCGCAACTGGGCGAGGGCACGCGGGTCTGGCACTTCGCACACGTGAGCCCGGGCGCCCGCATCGGCGCGCGCTGCGCGCTGGGGCAGGGCGTCTACGTGGGCAACGACGTGCTGATCGGCGACGGGGTCCGCATCCAGAACAACGTCTCGGTCTATGACGCGGTGACGCTGGAGGACGAGGTCTTCTGCGGCCCCAGCATGGTCTTCACCAACGTCTACAACCCGCGCGCCGCGGTGGCGCGCAAGAACGAGTACCGCCGTACCCTCGTGCGACGCGGGGCCACGCTGGGCGCCAACTGCACCATCGTCTGCGGCGTCACCATCGGCGCCCATGCCTTTGTCGGCGCCGGTGCCGTGGTGCAGAAGGACGTGCCCGACTTCGCCCTCGTGGTGGGCGTGCCCGCCCGCCGCATCGGCTGGATGAGCCGCTTCGGCGAGCGCCTGGCCTTCGGCGCCGACGGCCGCGCCACCTGCCCGCAGACGGGTGATGTGTATGAACTGCAGGACCAGCGCTGCGTGCTGGTCCAGGAAGGAAGACTCCCGTGACTACTGCCGGCAACGCGCTGCCCTTCATCGACCTCAAGGCCCAGTACGCCGCCCTGAAGGACCGCATCGCCCAGCGCATGCAGGCCGTGCTGGACCACGGCCAGTACATCATGGGCCCGGAGGTCAAGGAGCTGGAGACGAAGCTCGCGACCTACGCGGGCGTGAAGCACTGCATCACGGTCGCCAGCGGCACCGAGGCGCTGCTCATCGCGCTGATGGCCTTGGACCTGCAGCCGGGGGACGAGGTCATCACCACGCCCTTCACCTTCGCGGCGACGGCCGAGGTCATCGTGCTGCTGGGCGGCGTGCCGGTGTTCGTGGACATCGAACCCGACAGCTGCAACCTGGACGCCCGCCTGATCGAGGCCGCCATCACGCCGCGCGCCCGCGCCATCATGCCGGTGAGCCTGTACGGGCAGGTGGCGGACATGGCGGAGATCAACGCTATCGCCGCGAAGCATGGCGGCATCGCGGTTATCGAGGATGCCGCCCAGAGCTTTGGCGCCAGCTACCAGGGTCGCAAGTCCTGCGGCCTCTCCACCTGGGGCGCCACCAGCTTCTTCCCCAGCAAGCCCCTGGGCTGCTATGGCGACGGCGGCGCGCTGTTCACCGACGACGACACCCTGGCGCAGGCGGCCCGCGAGATCCGCGTTCATGGCCAGAGCCAGCGCTACACGCATACCCGCCTGGGCGTGGGCGGCCGCATGGACACGCTGCAGTGCGCCATCGTGCTGGCCAAGCTGGAACGCTTCGACTGGGAGATCGCGCAGCGCCTGGCCATCGGCGAGCGCTACCAGCAGGCGCTGGCCGGGCTGCCCGTGCAGCGTCTGGCCGTGCGTGAGGATCGCGACTGCGTCTGGGCCCAGTTCACGCTGCAGGTGGCCGATCGCGAGGGCGTGACCGCGCGCCTCAATGCCGCGGGCGTGCCCACGGCCATCCACTACCCCAAGCCTCTGCACCTGCAGCCGGCCTATGCCCAGCGCTGCCGGGTGCCCGCGCCGCTGCCGCATGCCGAGGCTGCGGCGGCCCGCGTGCTGAGCCTGCCCATGAGCGCGGACCTGCAGCCCTCGCAGCAGGACCTGGTGATCGCCGCCCTGCGCGCGGCCCTGCCCTGATCGCCGGCCATGCTGCTGGGCTACCGCCTCGATGCCCTGCGTGCCCGCGTGCGCGCCCGCTGGCTGGGCCTGCTGGGCCTGGCTGTGGGTGCCGGCGCGCAGGTGCACCCGGGCGTCCGCCTGCGCCATGGCGAGGGCTGCGCGATCGGCGAGCGCAGCATCCTGTACCGCGGCGTGCAGATCCTGGCCACGGCGGGCGGGCGCTTCCGCATCGGTCGTGACAGCCATCTGGCGCCGGGCGGCTATCTGCTCGTGGGCGCGCAGCAACTGCTGATCGGCGACGACGTCGCCATCGGCCCCGGTCTGATGCTGTTCTGCGAATCCAATGACGTGCAGGGCGCAGGCCTGTTCCGCCAGCAGTACCGCCGGGCGGAGGTGCGCATTGGCAGCAATGTCTTCATCGGAGCCCGCGTGACGGTCCTGCCGGGCTCGGTGATCGAGGACCGCGTCGCCGTGGCCGCTCATGCCGTGGTCAGCGGGCGCCTGGCCTCGGGCTGGCTCTACGGCGGCGCACCAGCGCGCGCGCTGCGTCGCCTGGGCGGCGCAGAAGGGCTGTCCGCATGAAGGGCCATGTCACCGGCGCGCTGCGCTGGTGGGACTTCCTCACGGCGACGCTGCAGGCCCTGCTCGACAGCGAGGCCTCGCTGCTGAAGTTCCGCACCGCCTTCGCCGCCAGCCTGGGGCTGGACGCCGCCCGAGTGAGCCTGTTCGGCAGCGGTCGCAGCGCCCTGCATGCCCTGGTGGCGGGCCTTGCGCTGCCTCCGGATGCGGAGGTGCTGCTGCCGGGTTACACCTGCGTCGTCGTGCCCAACGTCTTCCTGCACCTGGGCCTGCCGGTCCGCTACGTGGACATCGCCCCGGGCAGCTGGAACCCCGCCGCCGAGGCCATCGCCCAGGCCATCACGCCGCGCACGGCCCTGGTGGTGCTGCCTCACAACTTCGGCCTGTGCATGGACGGCATCGAGACGCTGCGCGAGCGCTTTCCCTCGGTGGTCTTCGTGGAGGATGCGGCCCATGCCTGGGGCAGCCGCGACGCCGAAGGCCGCATGGCCGGCACCCGCGCGCAGGCGGCCTTCTTCAGCTTCGAGTACTCCAAGCCCCTCACCACGGGCATCGGCGGTGCGCTCGTGCTGAACGACGTGTCACTGCGCGCGCGCCTGGCCCGGCGCCTGCCGGCGTTGCGCGTGCCGAAGCGGGGTCAGGTCTTGCGGCAAGTCCTGACCCTGGTCTGGCACCGGCTCGGGCAGTCCCTGCCGGGGGGCCTGATGCGGGGCCTGAGCGCCGTGCTGCGCCTGCCGGCCCGCGCGGCCGGCGTGGTGGCCCGCACGCCCGACAGCGAGCTCAGCGGCGCCTCTGCGCCTGACTATGCCTTGGGCCTGCACCCCTGGTCCGCCGCCCTGGGTCTGCAGCAGGCACGGCGTGCCGAGGCCCTGTGGGCCACGCGCCGCCGCCAGGCCCGGACCTACGACGCCCTGCTGGCCGGCGCCCCGGGCTGGACGCTGCCCCTGCATCGCGAGGGCGAGGTGCTGCTGCGCTATCCCGTGCGCATCGACGATGCGGCGCAGCGTGCCGCCGTGATGCGCGGCCTCGTGGCCCTGGACATCGTGCCCGGCGTCTGGTTCGACGACGTGGTGCACCCGGCGGGCAGCCTGCGCTACGGCTACGAGGCCGGCGCCTGCCCGCAGGGCGAGGCGGCGGCCCGCGCGGTGCTGAACCTGCCGCTGGGCCTGCATGCCGATCTTTCGCCGCGCCAGCAGCAGGGCCTGCGCGCCCTGGCCCGGGGGGCGGCCGCATGAGCCTGCGTCAACGCTTCGCGCAGCTGGCCTCTGCCGCGGCCCTCAGTCAGGCCATCCCCCTGCTGATGGCACCCCTGCTGACGCGCCAGTTCGGTCCCGAAGCCCTGGGGCACTGGGCCCTCTTCGCGGCGCTGGCGGCCAATCTGGCGACGGTGGCCAATCTGCGCTATGAGTACGCCGTGCTGCTGCCGCGCCGGATGGGCGAGGCCGCCCTGCTGCTGGAGCTGGCCCTGTGGATCGCTGGCCTGACGGGCCTGCTCTCGATGGCGCTCAGCCTGGGCCTGATCATGGGCGCCCCCGCGCTGGACGGGCGCTGGGCCGGGCTGTCCGCGCTGAACCCGGCCCTGCTGGCCCTGGGCCCCGTGGTGGCGCTGGCCGGCCTTCAGCAGGCGATGACGCTGTGGGCCAATCGCCAGGGGCGCTTCGGTCTGATCGGGCAGTCGCGCGTCCTGCAGCAGGGCGGCCTGGCCGTCGCGCAGGGGCTGGCCATGCTGGCGGGCTGGACCACCGCCTCAGCCCTGGTCGTGGCGCAGCTGCTGAGCAGCATGCTGGCGCCGCTGTGGCTGCAGGCCGGAGGGCTTCGCCTGCGCTGGCGGCGTTCTCGCACGCTTGTCGCCGGTCAGCGCCATGTGCGGCACCTGCGCCGCGTGGCCGAGCGGCAGCGCCAGTTCCCCTTGATCAACAGCCCGCATGCCTTCGTCAATGCACTGCAGGAGACCGTCGTGCTGGCCTTCATCACCGCCTGGGCGGGTGCCGCGGCGGCAGGCTACTACGCGGTGATGGTGCGCCTGGTGAAGGCGCCCGCCAGCCTGATCGGCGGGGCGCTTTCCGAGGTCCTGCTGTCCACGCTGGCGGCGGACTGGCGCAGTGGGCAGAGCCTGCGTCCGCGCCTGCGCCGCAGCCTCTGGGCCCTGGCCGGGCTGGCTCTGCCGGGCATGGTGCTGCTGATGATCACGGGCCCCGCGCTCTTCGCCTGGCTGCTGGGCGATCAGTGGCGGGTGTCCGGCGAGCTGGCCCGCTGGTTCGCGCCCTACGTGGCCGCGCATTTCATCGCGGCGCCGCTGACGGTGGCCCCCATGGTGACGGGCCGCCAGGCCGGTGCCCTGGTCTTCAGCCTGGCCGGCAATGCCCTGTACATCGCGGCCCTGGGCCTGGTGCTGGGGCAGGGCGGTGCCTTGCGCGAGGCGCTGGGTGCGGTTTCGCTGCTGCTGCCCTTCTATTTCGTGGCGCTGCTGGCCTGGATCTGGCGTGGCGGCGTGCCTTCCCCGACTTCCCTGCAGCAAGGAGCCCGCGCGTGAAGCTGGTCCTGATCGGTGATGGCGAAAGCCCGCACCTGCTCAAGTGGGCGCGTGCCCTGTCCGCGGTGCCGGGCCTGCATCTGCATGCGGCCTCCTCGCGCGGTTTCACGCCGGCCTTCGAGGCCCTCGTGCCGGCCGAGTGCCGCCTGGTGCTGGGCACCGATCCGCGCCATGCCGGCGGCAATGTGGCCGTGCTCAAGACGTTGCCGCGGCTGGGCCACTGGCTGGCACAGGTCGATGCCGACTGGCTGCTCCCGCACTACCTCACCTCGCACGGCACCCTGGCCTGGGCCGCGAAGACGGGCTGGCGGCTGCGCGCGAAGATCGCCGGATCGGCCTGGGGCAGCGACATCCTGGTGACGCCGCAGCAGGGCTGGGCCTACCGTTGGCTGACGTCGCGCGTGCTGCGGGCCTGCACGCTGTGCACCTCGGACTCGCAGCACATGAGCGCCCGCATGCACGAGCTGGGCGCGGGCGAGGTCATGACCTTCCCTTTCGGGCTGGAGGCCCTGCCCAAGCAGAACGTGCGCAAGCAGCCCTGGCTGTTCTTCAGCAATCGTGGCCTGGAGCCCCTCTACCGCCCCGATCGCGTGCTGGCCACCTTCGCCGCCATCGCCCGGCTCAAGCCAGAGGCTCGACTCGTGATGGCCAATGACGGCAGCCTTCGCGGCGCGCTGGAGGCCCAGGCGAAGACCCTGGGCCTGGACGACCGCGTGGAGTTCGTCGGCCGGCTCGACCCCAAGGCGCAAGGCGTGCACTACGCCCGCGCCCGCTGGTTCCTGAGCCTGCCGGCGAGCGACTCGGTCTCGGTCTCGGTCCTGGAGGCCCTGGCCCACGAGTGCCTGCCCCTGCTGTCCGAGCTGCCGGCCAACCGCGAGCTGCTGGCGGATGGCCAGCGTGGCCTGCTGCTGGCCAAGGGCGCCGAAGCCGAGGGTCAGGTCTTGCTGGACCGCCTGGAGACGCTGCTCGTGGAGGGGGAGTCCGTCGGGGCCGTCAACCGCGAGTGGGTGGCCCGCCATGCCCTGTTCCCGCCGGCCGTGCGCCGTTTCGTCGACCGTCTGAAGGCGCTGGACGCGCCGGCACGCTGATCTCCTTCCATGCGCATTCTCCTGATCAACCATTACGCCGGCTCGCCCGAGCACGGCATGGAATACCGGCCCTTCTATCTGGCGCGCGAATGGGTGCGCGCCGGCCACCAGGTGCTGATCCTGGCCGCCTCGCACTCGCATGTGCGCAGCACCCAGCCGCGCGTGGGGCCGCAGCAGATCGAGGGCGTCTCCTACTGCTGGTACCCCACACCGGCCTACCAGGGCAACGGCCTGGGCCGGGTGCGCAACATCTGGTCCTTCTGCCGCCAGGTCTGGAAGGACGCCGACATCCTCGCCCGCGATTTCCAGCCCGATGCGGTCATCGCCTCCAGCACCTATCCCATGGACGTCTGGGTGGCCCGCCGCGTGGCCCGTGCCGCCAAGGCCAAGCTGGTCTACGAGGTGCATGACCTCTGGCCGCTGTCTCCCATCGAACTGTCCGGCATGTCGCCCCGCCACCCGTTCGCGATGCTGTGCCAGAAGGCCGAGGACGAGGCCTACCGCGATGCCGACGTGGTCGTCTCCATGCTGCCCAAGGTGCAGCAGCACATGGCCGCGCTTGGCCTGGACCTGAAGAAGCTGCACATCGTGCCCAACGGCATCACGCTGGACGAGTGGGACGAGTCGCGCCAGGAGCCCGTGGACGCCGCCATCGCCGCCCATATCGCCACCGAGCGCGCCGCGGGCCGCCAGGTGCTCGGCTATGCCGGCTCCATGGGCCTGCCCAACGCGCTGGACGTGCTGCTGGACGCCGCGCGCCTGCTGCAGTCGGCGCCGGTGTCCCTGGTGCTGGTGGGCGACGGCCATGAGCGCGAGCGCCTGCAGGCCCGTGTCGAGGCCGAGGGCCTGCGCCACGTGCGCTTCTTCCCGCCCATCCCGAAGCGCCAGATCCCTGCGCTGCTGGGGCTCTTCGACATCGCCTACATCGGCTGGCAGCGCACGCCCATCTACCGCTTCGGCATCGCGCCCAACAAGCTGATGGACTACCTGATGGCGCGCCGCGTGGTGCTCCACTCGGTGGAGGCGGGCAACGACCCGGTCGCGGAGGCCGGCGCCGGCCTCACCGTGCCGCCCGAGGACCCGGCCGCCGTGGCCGCCGGCGTGCAGCGCCTGCTGGCCCTGAGCGCTGCCGAGCGCACGGCCATGGGCGAACGCGGCCGTGCCTTCGTGCTGGCCCAGCACACCTACCCGGTGCTGGCGCAGCGCTTCATCGATGCGCTGCGCGCCGCCGGCGCGCCCTGAGTCGCGCTCGCCGACAATTCCCACCGATCCCCCGTTTCGAAAGACCGCCACCATGTCCGCTCCCCAGGGTACCGACCTGCCATTCCTGCCCTTCGCGCTGCCAGAGATCGGCGAGGAGGAGATCGCCGAGGTCGTGGACACCCTGCGCTCCGGCTGGGTGACCACCGGCCCCAAGGCCCGCAGGTTCGAGCAGGCCTTCACCGAGTTCCTCGGCGAGCCCGAGATCGAGTGCATTGCTGTCAATTCCGCCACCGCCGGCCTGCACCTGGCGCTGGAGGCCATCGGCGTGGGCCCGGGGGACGAGGTCATCACGACCACCCACACCTTCACCGCCACCGCCGAGGTGGTGCGCTACCTGGGCGCCGACGTGGTGCTGGTGGACATCGACCCGGCCACGCTCAACATCGACCCGGCCCTCATCGAAGCCGCCATCACGCCTCGAACGAAAGCCATCGTGCCCGTGCACTACGCCGGGCTGGCGGCCGACATGCTGGCCATCCTGGACATCGCCCGCAAGCACGGCCTGCGCGTGGTCGAGGACGCCGCGCATGCCCTGCCCACCACGCTGGAGAAGGAGTTGATCGGCACCATGGGCAGCGACGCCACGGTGTTCAGCTTCTACGCCAACAAGACCATGACCACGGGCGAGGGCGGCATGCTGGTCACCCGCAACCCGAAGATCGCGGCACGCGCCAAGGTCATGCGCCTGCATGGCATCAACCGCGACGCCTTCGACCGCTTCACCGCCAAGGTGCCCAGCTGGTATTACGAGATCGTGGCGCCGGGCTTCAAGTACAACCTGACCGACATCGCCGCGGCCCTGGGCCTGCACCAGCTCAAGCGCCTGAGGGGCTTCCAGGCGCGGCGCGAGCAGATCGCCCAGGCCTACAACGAGGCCTTCGCGGACCTGCCGCTCATCCTGCCGCCTCAGCCCATCGAAGGGGACACGCACTCGTGGCACCTCTATGTGCTGCGCCTGGCCGACGAATGCGCGGTGGAGCGCGACGCCTTCATCGAGCAGATGTTCGCCCGCGGCATCGGCTGCAGCGTGCACTACATCCCGCTGCACCAGCAGCCCTACTGGCGTGAGCGCTACCAGCTCACGCCGGAGCAGTTCCCGCATTCGCAGAAGGCCTACGAGCGCACCTTCAGCATCCCGCTGTACACGGCCATGACGGATGCCGACGTCCAGCGCGTGATCTCTGCCGTGCGCGAGATCTCGCTGCGCTGAAGCCGGCGAGGGCAGTTCATGGCCAAGCGCCTCTTCGACATCCTGGCCTCCGCGCTGGGGCTGTTGCTGCTGTCCCCGTTGCTGCTGTTCGTGGCGCTGTGGATCAAGTGGGATTCGCCCGGCCCGGTGATGTTCCGCCAGGAGCGTGTGGGGCGTTTTGGCCGGCCCTTCCGCATCCACAAGTTCCGCAGCATGCGGGTGGACGCGCCGGCGCTGGGGCCGCAGATCACCATCGGCGAGGACCCGCGCATCACCGCTTCCGGCCGCTTCATCCGGCGCAGCAAGCTGGACGAACTGCCGCAGCTGTGGGACGTGCTGCGCGGCGCGATGAGCCTGGTCGGGCCCCGGCCCGAGGTGCCGCGCTACGTGGCCCTGTACCCTCCGGCGCTGCGGGAGATCGTGCTCTCGGTGCGGCCTGGCATCACGGATCCCGCCTCGCTGGCCTTTCGCAACGAGAGCGAGCTGCTGGCCGCCAGCGCGGACCCGGAGCGCACCTATGTGGAGGAGATCCTGCCCGCCAAACTGGCGCTGATGGTGGACTATGTGGAGTCGGCCAGCCTGGGGGGGGATTTGCGGTGGGTGTGGCGGACGGTCGCCGCAGTCTGGTGGCGCTCTGCGCGCCGCTGAGGGGCGCCGGCCACGCGGCGCCCCCTCTTTGAACGCAACGTCCGAACGGCAGGCCGCAGCGGGACGTCGTAAGTGCCCCGCCCCACACTCGCCGGCTTACTTCTGCTTGATCAGCTTCTTGATCTCGTCGAGCACCGCAGGATCTGTCACCTGATTGCCCTTGACGCCGCCGGGCAAGGTCACTGCCGGACCGGGTGCAGGCGCCGTCGGCTTGCTGGCGCTGCCTTCGGCGGGAGGCTTCTCACCCGGCTTGGGTGCTTCCGTGGACACGGAAGGAGCGGGGGCGACCTGCAGAGGCTTGCTCGAGATGATGCCGCTGTCATCCGGCGGACCTTCGATCGGGCGGCTGGCCGGCGCGCGGGTCTGCGGCTGGGGCAGGGTCTGCGACGGCACGTACTGCGGCACCTCGAGCTGAGGCGTGCGCTCCGCGGGTGTCGGGGCAGGCGTCACCGCCGGCCGCTCCTTGACCACGCGGGACAGCGACAGCTCCTGGGCCCACTTTCCGAAGGTGGAGCGTACCGACTCCGCCAGCTGCTCGGCCTCGAAGTCGTCATTGACCACATACGGCGTGATCATGACCAGCAGCTCGGTGTCGTCGGAGCTCTTGGACCAATTGCCGAAGAGGCCGCCGAAGATGGGGATGTCCTTGACGCCCGGAAGACCGCCCGAGCTCGTGTTGTCATTGCGCTGGATCAGGCCGCCCAGCAGCACCGAGGAGCCATCGCGCAGGGAAAGCTTGGTCTCGATGTGGCGGTTGGTGATGGTAGGCGTCGAGGTCACGCCGGTGGTGGTCGGGATCGCGGAGCTGACCTCCTGGGTGACTTCCAGGTCGAGGCGATTCCCTGAGTTGATCACGGGCCGGACCTGCAGGATCACACCCGTCGACCGGTACTGGATCTGCTGCAGCACCCCCAACTGGCCTCCGTTGGTCCCGCTTGTCACCCCTGTGCTCTGCACACTGGTCACAACAGGAACTTCCCGGCCCACCCGGATGGATGCGGTTTCGCCGTTGCGGGCCAGCACCCGCGGATAGGACACGATGCGGCTCTTGCCCTGCGTGGACAGCGCATTGAGCCTGGCCAGCAAGGTGCTGGCACTGTTGACGTAGGACAGGTTCAGTCCGCTCCCAGTCAGACCGCCGGACTTGAGCGGGCCCTTGACGCCGACCCCGGCCGTGTTGCCGGACCAGTCGACGCCGAGCTCATCCTTGGCCTCGGAGGTCACTTCCGCGATAAGCACCTCGATCCAGGCTGACTTGGCCGGGCGGTCCAGCTCACGCAGCAGGTCGAGGATCTGCTGCTGCTCGTCGGCACTCGTGCCCTTGATGATCAGCGTGTTGGTGGCGTTGTTGACGGTGACGCGGCCGAAGGTCCGGGTCGCCGGCGTGGCGGCTGAACCGCCTGCAACGTTCGCCTGGGCGGGCGCCACTGTGCTGGTGTTCCCTGAGGACAGCACGTCCCCCAGCGTCTGGGCCAGGGCCTGGGCGTCTGCGTACTTGACCGGGTAGGTGAACAAGCCGCCGCGCAGATTGGTGCCGGTAGGATTGGGCTTGTCGAGCTCCATGGCCCAGCGCAGCGTATGGTCCAGCAGGGCCTGCGAAGTGGCGAAGGCGAACACACTGCCCGTGCCCTGCATGGGGATGAGCAGAACGGTCGCCTGTCCCGTGGTCACGTTCTGGCTCGCCGCGATGCCCTGTGCATTGAGCATGTCGTTGAGGCGGTTGGCCAGATCGACCGGGCTGACGTAGGCGGGGTTGAGCCGGGCGGAGACCTTGCCGCGCATGCGGGGCTGGTCGAAGCTCTCGATGAGGGTGATGGCCGCACGGATTTCCGTGGCACTGCCACTGAGCAGGAAGGCATTGCGCGCGTTGTCTTCCTGGAGCTGCAAGCGCTGGCCGAGGATCTGGCGCAGCCACTGCACCATTTCCGAGTTCCTGACGTACTCCAGTTCCACGTACTGGTGGACCTGGCTCAGGCCGCTGGTGTTCTCGGGCACCTGCCGTCCCACCGTCAGACGGGTGCTGTTGACCCCTGCGTTGCCTTGGGCCGTGACGCGGATGACACCGTCCAGGTCCTCGACGCCCAGGCCATAGCTTCTCAGCAGGTTGGCGGACAGCTCGTTGAGGCGTCGCTTGCTCAGGGGCTTGGAGGACTTGAACGTGACCGGGTCCGTGCGTGCGCTCACCGCAGCATCCATCGAATAGGGGCGCTTCAGCACATTGCCATACAGGATCTGCACGAACATGGGCAGGGGCGTCTGCTCGATCGCGATGCTGACCTCCTCGTCGGCAGCCTTCCCGTCGGCCGGATTGCTGCTGGCCGGGGTGACGCTCACCGACTGCCGCTGCGGCGTCAAGGCCGGGGGCAGTGCCCCGATCTGCATGCGCTGCGGTTCTGTGGACGTCTGATTTGGGCTCGTGCTGGTTCCTGCGCTGGTCGTGCTCGGTGCATCCTTGGGGAAGTTGAGCGCACCTGGCATGCGGGGAAGACTGCAGGCGCTCAGCATCAAGGCACTGGCGAGGAGCGTCAGGGTTGGCTGAAAACGATTCATGGAGTTCCGATGTAAGCAAGCACCATCTCACGCTTGCCGTGCTTCAGGGTCACGTCTTCTTCCGAGATGGCGGTAATGAGGTAATTGCCGGGGAGCTTGTCGCCGACCTTGAAATACTCGGTCTCGGCCTTGCCTTCCCGCAGGATTAGCAGGTTCCAGGTGCCCTGTGTCATCGTGGCGCCGAGGATGCGCCAGGGGGGGGGCGTCAGCGGCGGCTGGCGTTCCGGCAGTGGGTCCTTCAGCTGGAAAGCCCACCTGGGCCAGGCCAGCTCGGGCGCGGCATTGGCCCGCTCCTTGTCGGTCGACGGACCGCCGCTCTCCTGGGGTGCCGCAGGCGCCGTCGGCTTGCCGTCCGCTGCGCCACTCGCTGCCTGGACGATCTGGCCCGAACGGTATCCCGCATAAAGGGACACCACGACCACCAGCCCGGCCGTGGCCAGGAGGATCAGCGGCCAGCTCACGCGGGCGGCCGCCGGATTGTTGGCGTTGACAGCACTCATGGCTGGCTCCCTGCCATGTCTGAGGTCAGGACCAGGCGTTCGACGTCCAGCTCAACGGTGTTGTTGCGGATCACCAGCCCGTTGATGCGCCACTGGGCGGAGGCATCCGTGTTGAACAGGTCGAGCAAGGCATCCAGCTCCCCGGCCTTGAAGGTCGTCGTGAGCACCGCGCGGGCTCGGCCGACACCTAGGGCGTCCAGGGAGGCTGGTGCGTTGTCAGCGCCGGTCGGCGCGCTTTTCACGGTCTTCAGCGACTCCGCCAGATCGGCGAGTCGAACCTGGCAAGTCACGGGCACCGCATCGCATTTCTGCCGCAGGTCGTAGATGAGCCGTGCCCGCGTCATGTGCTGGTTCTCATTGGTCCTCAGCGAGGCCAGCGTCCGTTCCCGGAGTTCGGCCAGGGAGCGCGCCTCCTGCTGGCGCTGCGCGAGCGCTTCTGGCGTGGCGCGCTCGATGCGCTTCTGGGCCTGGACGGCACGCGTGCTCAGGCCTTGAAGCGTCGCCTCGAGCTCGTCTGCCTTCCACCAGCAGAGAATGGCCAGCACCATGCCGATCAGTGCGGCGGCCCGGGGCGTCATCTGGAATTTCGAGGGATCACTCATGGACGGCCTCAGAGGCAGGACCCATCAGCCGGCGGTATCCCGGCAGTTGCATGGCCAGCGTGACAGAGGTCAGCTCGTTGCTATCCCGTAGCTGGACGTCTGCGACGCCGCTCAGGTGAATGAAGGAGTCCAGCAGGGCGGGCAGGTCGATGTCGCCAGCGGCGGTGACCAGTTGCAGGCGCAGGTGCTGATCCCTCAGCTCGAACTCGCTGATCACCACGCCATGGCGCTCCAACAGCGGCTGTATGGCCTCCAGGAGCCGGTTGACTTGGATGCTGGACGCCAGCTGGCGGTATTGGTCGAGCCACTCCGCCTCCTTCCGGGCTTCGGAGCCGATATGGCTGAGCTGCACGATGCGGTTGTCCGCCTGATCGGCCTCGGCCTCGAGACGTGCCACCTCCCCCTCCAGACTCCAGTACCGGCCCGCATTGAAGCCGAGGTAGCCCATGGTCGACAGCGTGAGCGCAGCCATGGCGGCGTTCGCGAGCACGACGGGCTTCACGCGCCAGCTTCGGGCTTCCTTCTGTGGGCCCGCGCCGACCTGGGGCGTGAGGTTGCGTCCCCACGGTCCGCGGGTGACGGCATGACCTTGGGTGCTTGCCCGCCAGATGCTGCCGACCACCGACTGCTGCTCGACCTGCCAGAGGTCCTCGCCGTTCATGCAACTGCGCCGCTGTTCGCCCTGGCCCTGAGGGGCCTCGCCGTAGACGCACTCGGCCACGAGGCGCCAGTCACCGATCTTCAGCTTCAAGGGCTCGAGCAGCTGTTGCAGTTCCTGGCTGTCCCACAGCCAGAGCATGAGGCGGCCCTTCCTGATCACAGCCGAGCTGCCGGTGGAAGCGAAAGGAGCCAGGCGCCTGGCCTGCGCGGTGGCGAAACGCTGCTGCTCGCGCCAGGCAAGACCCGCACACGGCAGGCTCTCGAAGACACAGAGCTGCCGGGGGATCAGCAGCGTTGGCATCCAGGCCTTGAGTCCTGTGGCCTGCAGTCGCACGCGCTGGGCGTCATCGAAGGCTAAATGGTAGACGGGGCGGAGCATCGGGGCTGTTTGAGTCGTTGTCCTTGCGAACAAATACCGGGGGCGGCAGGGAGTGCAGCGGTTTGGACTTGAGCGGTTCGCAGGTCTCGGCCAGGGGTTCCTTCACCAGCACAGGGCCGCCGGGCTGCGTGGTGTTGAGTTCGAGCACGTATGAGGGGCACCATTCTACTGACTGGAGATGGTGGCGCACCCGCGCCACCGGGCCGACGTAGCTGGTGCCTTCCCAGGCGAAGATATTGGACTTGTCGTTGCTCCTTCTTTCCTGGGAGAGCGGGTCGGCCAGGCCGTCGCGGCGGCTTTGCACATAGGCGCGTGCCGTGGCCAGGTCCATGCCATCCGCGACCAGCAGCTCTGCGGGTGCGGTGTTGCGATTGAAGATCCCTTCCCCGTGGACGGTGACCAGATCACCGCACCGGGCCTTCTCCCAGCTGGCCTTGATCGATCCGAAGCCCATGACGCGCCAGAGTTCGTCAGCGCTCATCAGCGGGTTGTCCCTGGGCGGTGGCGCCTTGGCGTCCCGGTATTCCTGAGCTTCGGCCCCGTTCAGCCGCTTGTTGTGGTCCACATCCTGATAGTCCTCCAGCGCATCGATCAGGCTGGCCACCTGGTCTTCCTTGGCGCCGCAGGCCAGCAGGACTTGGGTCAGTCGGCGATGCTCGGGCTTGGTCAGGTTCACCAGGCCGCTGAGGTCCTGGACTTCCACGGCATGGCCATCGGTGACGGCAAGAGGCCTGCCGTCTGCGAACAGCACGCCACCGGGACTGAAATAGCTGTGGGTCGTCGGGGCGCCGGTAGCCATCAGCAGGGAGAGCCTGGCTCGGGTGTCGATCACTGCTCGTTCGGTGGTGACCCGCTGCCTCAGTTGCTGGATGCTCTTGGCGCTGTCATGCGTCAGGCTGGCAACGGTGGCCGCCACCACGGCCAGACCGGCCAGCACCCATAGCACCACCGCCAGCGCAAACCCACGCTGCTTCATTGGTTCTCCCAGAACATGCGTTCCTGAGGGCGGGCACTGCCCTGCGGTCCCAGGTAGCGGTAGATGGCGATGAGACGCTTGGATTCGGATTCGCGGATCACGACGCCGCGCGGCAAGGCCTGCTCCTGCGTCGTCTTGCTCTTGTCGATCAGGGGTGGCCAGGCTTCCAGCCACTGCCCCCGGGCATCGAGATAGGCGAACTCCACCTTCAGGGGCAGGCGGGCGACCGTCTCAGTCTTCGCTGCCATGTCGCCAGGTCGCGCGTCGCCGGCGGTGTAGCGCAGCAACATGGACTTGGGGGCGCTTGCGGCGACGCTGTCCGGCTGGATCTCCAAGGTGAACTTCATGGGGCCGAAGACCTGTCGATCCAGCGGCTGCAGGCTGTAGGCGCTGATCGACTTGGCGTCGCCCACGAACGGCTTCTCGCCCCCTTCCGGCGGCGCGGCCACATTGCTCAGCAGATCTCGCGCCGCCCAGCCCTGGCCCCAGCGGGAATGCAGTTGCGCGCTGGCCGACTCGGCCACCTGCGCCACCTTGGCGGCCTGGAACAGGGCCTGGGAGACAAGGACCATCACCAGGCTGAGGATCACCATGGAGACCAGCAGCTCCACCAGCGTCAGGCCCGCCTGGTGGCGATCAGCGGAGGTCGAAGGGCAGCTCACGGCGGGCATCTTGCGTCTGCTTCCAGCCGATCAGGTGGATCGTCTGGTCGGATTGAGAGTTTGGGGCGAAGCTTGTCACCTTCACACTGAAGAGCTGAACGACATAGACGCCCACGCCGCCGGACGGCGCCTTGGTGGGCAGGGCGTCACCGACCGCCTTGCTGGACCATCGGATCCGCTGCTCGCCGATCCTCACCTCGCCCTCAGGTTGGGCCATGGGGTTCAGTCCCTTGATGTACTCCAGGGCATCGAGCTCGGCGAACAGCCGCTGTTGCTCGACCTGCAGTTTGGACAGGCGATCGGAGGTCTGGCCGAGCCAGGAGAACAGCACCACGGCACTGGAGCTGAAGATGACCATGGCGGCCAGCACCTCGATCATGCTGAAGCCGCCCTGGCTGGGGGGATTCCCGCGCGGAAGCTTGCGATTCATGGCTCGGCCACGCTGAGATCTTTCTGCCAGCTGAACTTGCAGATGGGGCCTTCGATGAGCAGCAGTTCGTGACTTCCCTGCGAGGTGGTGAAGGCCAGCAGGCCAGGACGGCACAGCCCGTTGGGCAGGAAGCTCGCCGGCACCATGCGACGCAGGGTCCAGCCCGGCGGAAGCTTGACCTGCACCAGGCCTGGCGCCGGCTTCTCCTGGAAACTCTCCGGCCTGAGAGCCAATTCGAGTTGGGAAGCGCCGGCGCGGAAGGCCTGGGCCCGCAGTGATTCGATCACCAGCGCGGCCTCGCTGCGAGCCTGCAAGGCCTGTTGCCACCGGTGAAGCGAGGGGAGGGCAATCGTGCTGAGCAGTCCCAGCAGTACCATCACCACCAGCATCTCCACCAAGGTGAAACCACTCGAACCGCGCCCGAACCGGGTCGGAGGGTTCATCGCCGCTTCATCAGTCGGAGCTCAGGTCGGCGTTCAGTCCCTCACCGCCCTGCTTGCCATCGGCACCCCAGGACTTGAGCGTGAACGGCTGGCCATTCTCGCCCGGCACGACATAAACGTAGGGGTTGTTCCAGGGGTCCAGCGGCAACCGGCCTTCGATGTAGGGGCCCTTCCACTGGCTCCGCAGGGGCTGTTGCGTCGGTGCTTCCTCGAGCAGCTTGAGGCCCTGCTCGGCGGTAGGGAGGACACCCAAGTCCAATTGCATGATCCCGATGGCGCTCTTCAGCATCTTGAGTTGCGTCTTGGCGGTCTGTACCTTGGACGTATCGGCCTTGCCGAGCAACCTGGGACCGACCAAGCCGGCCAGCAGGCCGATGATCACCATGACGATCAAGATTTCCAGGAGCGTGAAGCCCTGCGCCTTGAGCTTGGCGTTGATGAGGGAGCGGGGGCGACGAAGGGACATGGAGCGGAGCTGCGGCATTGCGATCAAAGGACGTTGGTGAGGCTGGTGATGGCCAGCATCACGGAAACCATGATACCGCCCAGCACCACCGAGATCCCCAGGATGGTGATGGGCTCCAGGAGGACGAGGAATCGTTTCAGGCGCAGCTGCGCCTGATTGCTGTGCACCCGCGACAGCGAGGCGACCGTCTGGGGCAGGGCGCCCGAGCGTTCACCCACGCGAATCAGGTTCAGGCCGGCCGCATCCAGAATGGTGTGTTTGCCCAGCGACTCGCTGAGCGAGCGGCCGCCGCGCACGTCGGCCAGCACCAGCGCCGCCTGCGTCCGCAGGCTTCGGCGACGAAGGGTCTCGTTTGCTTGCTGCAGAGCCTGCAGCAGGGGCACCTTGCTCTGCAGCAGCACGGCAAAAAGCGAGGACCAGCGGGAGAGCTCGGCATGCAGGGTCCAGGGGCCGAGCACCGGCAGTCGGGCGGCGAACTCCCAGGCCGCGTCCTTGACCTCCTTGCGCTGCCAGGCGGCAATGCCCAGCATCAGCAGCGCGGAGATCACCAGGCCTACGCCGACCTGGTGCTGCGCCAGCCACAGGCCGGCGGTCAGGATCAGCTGGCTGACCCAGGGCAGCTCGGCCTTGGGGTTGCTCAGCACGGAGGCGAAGCGCGGCACAACGAAGACGAACATCACCAGCGTGGCCACGATGCCGCTGAAGACCAGCACCATCGGGTAGATCATGGCGTTGCGGGCCTCCTGCCGGACCTTGGCATCGGATTCCAGGTGCTGGGCGGCGGCGCGCATCGCGGCGGCCAGCTTGCCAGTGGTTTCGCCGGAGCGCACCAGCTGCAGCACATAGTCAGGCAGCTCCAGCGCGCTTTCGCGCAATGCCGCGGAGAAGCCCTTGCCCCCCCGGATGTCGCTGAGAATGCCGTGCAGCGGATGGTCCGCCGGCAGGCCCTGGCCCAGGGTATCCACGGCTTCGGCCAGCGGCACGCTGGCCTCCAGCAGTGTGGAAAGTTCGTCGATCAGGGCGACCACATTGACCGGGCCGCCGGACTTGCGAGCCCGCGCCTGCACGGCCTCGAGGGCGACGATCAGCAGTTGCTGGTCCCCGAGCTGACGCTCCGCCTCTGATCGATTGGTGGCAAGGACGCTGCCGGCATGACGTTGCCCCTGCGGGTCCAGGGCGACGTAGTTGAAGTGTTCCATGGCGCCGCGATTGTGCCGCAGTGCGCAGGTGTCGCGAATTCGCGGCACCCTTTGGGGCGATGGCCTTTCTTTGCGCTGCATTAATAGATATGCAGTCATGCGACTTGTGGATGAGGCTGCGGAGCGCTGGGCCCGTGGATCACGGCGTGAGCCAGCGGCCTGGGGCCTGCGCGTTGTCCACTAGCAACATGGCAGAGGGGTGTTCCAGCCTTTGTGCGATGAATGCCCTGACAATTTGCATCTGGCGGTAATCCCTACCCCTTTTTTTCTTATCCGCGTTGCGGCGACGAAAAAAGTTCGCGTAGACTTCGCCCCGACAACGCTTAGCACGGCCTCTTGGGCTGATCGCGATTGTTGAGGCGGTAGTCTCACCTTGTGTGTGGGAGGAGCGCCGTTTGTTAACCAAACATGAGGTTCACTCAATGAAGGCAATGAAGAAATTGCATGTTGCTGCTGCGGTCGCAAGTCTGTTCGCAGTGGGTTCGGCGATGGCCGCCACCATCAGCCAGTCGGGCGTGACGGTCGCTCGCGAAGTGATCATGAAGAACAGCCAGGCCATCATCGCCCCGGCTGCCAGCTTCACCTACGCCGGTAACCTGAGCGCCAACGCTGCCTCGAGCCAGGACTTCAATCTGGTGCTGAAGTTGGGTGGCGACGGTGCCGCCGCTTGGCTGGCCACCGCCGGCAACCTGCCGAACCTGGAAACCGTCCAGGTCAAGGCTTTCGTGGCTGGTGCGCCGGTTGACGTGCCCGTGCTGGCCGCCGGCACGACCGCTGCTGGCAAGGCTGCTGTCGAGCTGCTGGACATCGAAGTCGTTGACGCTCAGACCCTGCGCTTCAAGTTCCGCCTGGAGAACAAGGACAACGTGCCGGTCAACCTGACCACCGCACAAGTGAACTTCAACGTCAACACCGCTGCCATCGCTGCAGCTACCGTTGGCGGCGTGGACTTCGACGCTCAGCCCGCTCCGGCTGCTCCGAAGTTCGCCAAGGTGACCAACCTGGTCCCGACCGTGGGCACCGTGGACGCTGACGGCGCTGCCGAAATCGCTACCGACGTCTGCTCCGACGGCGACAAGCGCATCAGCCTGAACATCCGCAACTACACCGGCTCTGGCGTCGGCGTGATCGGTGAGTCCGGCGAAACCGGCGTGACCAACAACGGTTACATCCTGTTCTCGCAAGCCGTGAACGTGGTGATCGGCAAGGGCGTGGCCCCCAACCGTTCCACCAACCCGGCCGTGGAAAACAAGGCTCTGGCTACCGACAGCGCAGGCTTCGGCACCAGCACCGTGATGCCCCTGGGCTTCGTGAAGTTCCGCAACCTGAGCGTTGACGCTTGGGATACGGACCTGGCGACCGACTACTACAAGCTGCGTGCCAACAATGCCAACAACAACGGTGACCTGAACACCGCTGGCGTGCTGAACACCGACGGCGCTGTGGACACCAAGGAAGCCGTGGTCAAGCTGTACTCCAGCAACGGTTTTGCCGCTGGTTCGACCATCACCCTGTCCAACAGCCCCTTCTGCTCGGCTACCGGCGCCAACAACGTGTCGACCGCCGGCACCGTCGTGGCTTCGGCTGACGGCAAGGACTGGACCGTGACCTTCTCGCACGCTCAACTGGTGAGCGTCGTGACTGGTGGTGCAGTTACCAACACGCTGCTGGCTATCGGCGACCCGCTCGCCACCGGCCCGCTGGGTGCGGGTGCTGACCCGGTCTCTGGCTACACCGCCACCACCGACCGCGCCTACATCTGCTACAACGTGCCTGGCAACGTCGAGATCCCCCAGTCCACC
Source organism: Roseateles flavus (assembly GCF_039872765.1). Taxonomy (NCBI): domain Bacteria; kingdom Pseudomonadati; phylum Pseudomonadota; class Betaproteobacteria; order Burkholderiales; family Sphaerotilaceae; genus Roseateles; species Roseateles flavus. Next base: position 1,030,982 of record NZ_JBDPZC010000001.1, read on the forward strand.
TTCCAAGGCGTGGCTTCGCTGATCAAGGAAGACCTGTCCGACGAACAGAACAACAAGTCCTGCCGTCGTGACCTGGCTGGCCTGGGTGGCGGCGTCAAGATCGACGTCCGCAACTTCATCGGCTGGGATCCGGCCAAGCCCGTGTCCGACGCCTACGGCGAGTGGATCAACGTGGTTCGCGTGATCAACAACAGCGAAACCCAATCGGCTGACCTGACTGGCCAGTACATCCGCGCTGACGGCAAGTACGGCAAGTGGGGCGCCATGGGCGAACTGCCGGCACGTGCTGCTCGTTACTTCACCGCCAAGGAAATCCACACCCTGCTGAGCAACAACTCGAGCCTGGCTGGTGCGGACAACACGGGCCCCGGCGGCATCACCGCTGCTGCTGGTCAGGAACTGGCTGCGAACACGCGTCTGCGTATCTCGTCGACCAAGGCCTCGACCCTGCGCGTGCAGAACTATTTCTACAACACCCGTACGGGTGCTCTGACCGAAGTGTCGGGCGCACAAGGTGCTGACTTCGTGAACCTCGAAGCCTCGCCGCGCGATCACATCGATCAAGACGCTCAGACCGGTATCAAGAAGTAATTTCTGTACTCGTGTTTGGTTGGAAAGGGGGGCTTCGGCCCCCCTTTTCTTTGCCTGTACTTCTCTACAATCCAGCTTTCTGTTCGACGGGCTCAAGAGCCGAGAGGGCTGGTGGCTATGGTGTGTGCTTTTGCTGGGTGGCTCGTGCGCCAGCTCGTGGAGGGAGGCGTGATGCCCAGGCGGGCCGCCATGGCCTTGCTGATCTGCGCCGGTGCGGCGCAGGCCCAGGTGATCAGTCCTGCCGTCAGCACGGCCGTGACCGTGGACGCTGTGTTCCAGGCCATCGGCGGCAAGCCGGCCAGCTCCGGCTACCTGGTGATCGATGCACCGGATGTGATGGAACCTGGCAAGACCCAGGTACGGGTTCGCAGCGAAATTTCTGGTACCGGGTGGCTGGTACTGCTGAAGGGTCGCAAGGGCAAGCCTGCTGCAAAGCCAGCGGCCCCTGGGCAGCCGGTGCCCCCGGTGTTCATCAAGGCCGTGCCATTCAAGGGTGGCGAGGTCGCGCAGGCCTCCATGGAGGTCGAGCTGTCCCATGACACCTACCTGACCCTCATGGCCTACAGCCGGGGGCGCTGGTACTACGCTGAGCGCGAGCTCAAGATGGCCGCACCCGCCTCGGCATTGCCCCGGGCGCATGCCTTCGCGGCCTCCTCCAGCCAGGCTGCGAGCATGCCTGCCGGCGCGCCGGCTTCGGCGGCTGCAGTCGCAGCGCCGGTCCGCTGAATTAATGACGGCAACCTCAATCTAGTTACTTCCGCCTGAACTCCGAAGTTCAAAGCGATATTCCCCTGTGCGAATTAAATAGTTACAGAACGATGGAATCGGCTGGAATCAATAATCAAACCCCGCTGGGTTTTCTGGAGTATCTGCGGGCCGCAGGACGAATTCAGGAGCAGGCCGTCCAGGACGCGGTGGTATTGCATGAACAGACGCATCTGCCGATCTGTGCAGCGCTTCTGCGGCTCAATGCCATCGCCGAACTGCCCCTGTACGAGGCCTTCAGCCAGTTCCTGAGCGTGCCGCTGCTGCAGCAGCGCGACTGGGACACCGGGCTCATGCAGGACGATGAAGCCGTCCGCGCACTTGGCTTGTCACTGAATTGGCTCAAGAGCAAGGGCCTGTGCCTGCTGCGCGCTCCCGAAGGTCCCACGAAAGTCGCCTTCAAGGAGCAGCCTGAGGCCGACGTCTGGCAGATGCTTCTTCGCAAGACGGCGGCCCTGGGCATGGAGCTGCAGCCCGCGGTGCTCACGCCCACGCTGTTCGAGGCCATCACGGCGCGCAGTACCGAGAGCAGCAGCACCCAGATGGGCCTCCAGGACGACCTCCGCGCCCTGCGCGAACTGGCGGAGGAGGGGCCCACCATCGAGCTGGTCAACACCATGCTTTCGCGCGGTGTCACGCAGCGTGCATCCGACCTGCATTTCGAGCCTGAGGAGGCGGGCTTCGTGGTCCGCGCCCGCATCGATGGCGACATGCTGGAGCTGGCCCGCTATGGCCGGGACCGCTTCGACGCCGTGGCCTGCCGGATCAAGATCCTGTCCAGTCTGGACATCGCCGAGCGCCGCCTGCCGCAGGACGGGCGCATCAGCGCGCGCGTGAATGGCGAGGCCTTCGACATCCGCGTGTCGGTGCTGCCGGGCGTGCATGGCGAATCCATCGTGCTGCGCCTGCTGCGCCAGGAGCGCAAGCCCACGCGTCTGCAGGACCTGGGCATGACGGCGGCGCAGGCCGAGCTGCTGACGGCATGGAGCAATCTGCCCAATGGCATCGTGCTGGTCACGGGCCCGACGGGCTCGGGCAAGAGCACGACGCTTTACACCACGCTGGAACTGGCCAACGACCGCAGCAAGAAGATCATCACCGTGGAAGATCCGGTGGAGTACAAGATCCACGGGATCACGCAGCTGCAGGTCAATGCCGACATCGGCTTCACCTTCGCGGCGGCCCTGCGCTCCATCCTTCGGCATGACCCGGACACCATCCTGCTGGGTGAAATCCGCGACGAGGAAACCGCGCGCATCGCCATCCAGTCGGCGCTGACGGGCCACCTGGTGCTGTCCACGCTGCACACGAATTCGGCCATCGGCGCGGTCACGCGTCTGGTGGACATGGGCATCGAGCCCTTCCTGATCGCCGCCAGTGTTCGCGGTCTGATGGCGCAGCGCCTGGTCCGTCGCCTGTGCGATCACTGCGCGGTGCCGGATGCCGAACCCGACGATGCCGTGCTGGCCATGCTGCAGCGCATGAGCTTCAGCGACCGCAGCCGCCTGCGCAAGCCCGTCGGCTGCCCGCATTGCAGCGGCACGGGCTTCTGGGGCCGCATCGCGGTGTACGACATGATCGACATCACGCCGGACATGGGGCATCGCATCGCTGCCGGCGACGGCGAATCCGCCCTGCTGCAGATGCTGGGCCGTCACCAGGACGACGGCCTGCTGCGCAGTGGCGTCGAGATGGTGGTCCGTGGTGCCACCACCCTGGGCGAAGTGCTGCGCTCGACGGCGGGCGGCTGAGGCAGCCGTAGCGGCGCCCCCGGCGCCTCAGCCGGGCTCCGAGGCCGCTCGCTCCAGCAGCGCCAGCAGCTGCTGACCGCTGGCCGCCCAGCTGAACTGGGCAGCGCGGGCGCGGGCCTTCTCGGCGGCCGCAGGATCGGCCAGCAGGCGGTCCAGCGCTGGGCCAAATCCCCCGGGGCCAGACGGGGCCGCGTGAGGGTCGAAGTAGGCGGCCGCCTCGCCGCAGACCTCGGGCAGGCTCGCCTGATTGCTGCTGAGCACGGGGCATCCGCAGCGCATGGCCTCCAGCGGCGGCAGACCGAAGCCCTCGTACCAGGACGGCTGCACAAAGGCCTTGGCGGCCCCGTAGAGGGCCTTCAGCTGGGCATCGCTGACGGGGCCCAGGCGCCTGACGTTCGCTTCGTCCGCCACCGGCGGTCGGTCTGACCTGAAGACCTCCGGATTGGCGCCGCCGGCCAGCACCAGCAGGTGGCCGGCGCGGCCCGGCCATTGCGCAAAGGCCTGCAGCAGGCCTGCCAGGTTCTTGCTGGGGTTTTCGCTGGCGACGGCCAGCAGGAATGGCCTTTGCGCCAGGCCGGTACCGTTCAGCCAGGCGCTGTCGGCGGCGATCCGGTCCATGTGCTCGGCCGCCAGCGGCAGCACCTGGCAGTCGCTGCCAGGGCGCTTGCGCAGCGCGGGCAGGTGTCCCTGCAGCCGGCCTCGGGAAAAGGCCGATGGCGTCAGGATGACCCTGGCCCTGCCGGCGAGCCGGCCGAAGAGATAGCGGTACCAGCCCACGAAGGCGCGGGTATAGGCTTGCGGCCAGTCGAACACGGCGGCGTCGTGCAGCATGCAGATCTGCCGGCGCCCCAGCGCGGGCGCTGAGCCGGCCAGATTGAGCAGCAGCCCGCCCTTCGCGGCGCGGGGCAGGGTCCACTGCTCCCACAGGTGCAGGCGGCCCAGCGGCGCGGGCGTGGCGCGGCAGGAGATATGGTCCAATGCGGGCGCGATGCCGCTGTCCGGGTGCAGCAACAGCACCTGCGGCCTGTCGCCGGCCGGGCGCCGGCCCAATTCCTGATCGAGTGCACGCACCAGTTCGTGGGCCACGCGCTGCACGCCCGTCATGCGCTGTGCAAGAAACTTACCGTTGATGACAACTGGCCTCATCGTTGGAAGCAAGGTTGGAGACGTGGGTGGCATGAAGGCCTGGAGCCCGGAGGCCCGGGGCGAAGCCAGCCATTGTCACGCACGCTCAAGGGCAGGGCGCCCATGAATCCGGCCTGGTGGACCCATCCGCGGGTGGCGGCTCTCGCGGCTGCCGCGTTCTTCCTGCTGGAGGCGGTGCAGGGCATTGTGCTGCTGCCCTGGCTGCGGCTGCAGCTGGGGCCGGCGGTTGCCGCATCGTGGGTCTTGATCACGGCGAGCGCGCCCCTGGTCGGGCTCATGCTCGCCGGACGGCTGCAGCCGACCATCCGCGCGCTCGCCCGACAAGGCGGACCGGGTGGGCTGCCCGCCAACTGGGACCTGCTCATCCAGTCCTGGACCCGCTGGTCGGGCGCCGGCCTGCTGCTGATGCAGCTGGCCTTCGTGCTGGTCATGCACCTGGGGGGTTTCGGGCCGGCCGCTGTGTCTGCCCCGGAGGGCTGGCTCGCCGCCGGCCTCTACGGGCTCGGCCAGCACCTGCGCCTGCAGGCCTTCGCGGGCATGGCCGCCCTGACGGGGCAGCAGCAGACGGGCCGTGAGCGCAGCTACCTCGCCCTGACCTCTGCGCTGGGTCTGGCCGCCCTGCTGCTGATGACCCTCGCCGGGCTGGGCATGCCGGGCTTGGGCCTGGCTGTGCTGCTCGCCCAGGCCGCCCTGCTGTTCGGGGTGCGGCGTGCGGTGGCCGCCATGCCGCGCGGCTCGGTGCCCATGGCCAGCTTTCGATGGCAGGACGGCGCCGGCCTCACGGCGCTCGCTGTGGCGGGCTTCTGCGCCAGCGGCACCGACATCCTGATGGCCGGCCACTGGCTGCCCGCGGCCGAACTCGTGGGCTACGCCTTTGCCTCGCGCGCCCTGACGGCGGTGGTGGCGCTGTGCGGCCTGTGGGCGCAGCTGCGTTTCCCGCGCTGGTGCAGCGAGGCCCGCCTGAGCGCTGGCCTGGCCGAGCTCAAAGGGCTGATGTCGGCCATTGCCGCGGGACTGGTCCTGGCGGCCTGCGTGCTTGGCAGCGGCTGGCTGGAGGCACCGCTGCACAAGGCCGGCGCGGGTTTCCTGAACGACGGCGTGGTGCAGCTGCTCCTGCTGCTGGGCGCCTGGCTGGCCTGCCTGACCGCTACATGGGGTCAGGTCTTGCTCGCTGTCGACGTGAAGCAGCGATTCGTCTGGCCCTGTGCCGTGCTGGCCCTGGCCGCTCCTCCCATGGCCTGGCTGCTCGGCAGCCACTGGGGCCTGGCGGGCATGCTGCTGGGCTATGCCGCCACGCACCTGGCGGTGGCGCTGGTACTGGCTCGGCGGACAATGCAGCTTTTGAATTCCACGGCGCCGCGTGCGCCTGCTCGCGATGCTCAATGACCAGATTGCCCAGGGTGGGCAAGCCTATGCCGGTTACTACGACATGGTTCGTGCGCCGCTGCTGGACTTGCTGGCCGGGGTGACGGTGACCGATGTGCTGGAGATCGGCTGCGGGGCCGGTGCCACGCTGGCGGAGCTGCGGCGCCGCCACGCCGGATGCCGCACCACGGGCCTGGAGCTGCGCCCCGACGCCGCGGCGCGGGCCCGCGAGGTGGCGCATGAGGTCGTGGAGGCCGACGTGCTGCAGTGGAGCCCGCCTGACTGGTCCGGCCGCTTCGACCTGATCGTGCTGTCGCACGTGCTGGAACACTTCGAGCAGCCGGAGGCCGTGCTGCAACGAGCCCTCGCGTGGCTGCGGCCCGGCGGCCATCTGCTGGTGGCGCTGCCCAACATCCGCCACATCTCGGTGACCGTGCCGCTGCTGCTGCGCGGTGAATTCACCTACACGCCCTCGGGCATCCTGGACCAGACCCATCTGCGCTTCTACACGCGCAAGAGCGCCGTGCGCATGCTGGAGGGCCAGGGCCTGCGCGTCCTGAAGCTGGCGCCGGAGTTCGGGGGCGGCAAGTCCAAGGCCCTGCGCTGGCTGAGCCTGGGCCTGGCCGAGGACCTGGCCGCCTATGCCTACAACTTTCTCCTGGCCCGCCCATGAGCCTCTGCGTCTGCACCATCGTCTCCGCAAACTACCTGGCCTATGCGGCGGTGCTCGCGGCTTCCGTCCGGCAGCACCATCCCGACGGCCATTTCGAGGTGCTGGTGGTGGACCGGCCCACGCTGGCCGTGCAGGAGGCCCTTGCGAAGACCGGGCTGAAAGCCCGTTTCGCGCAGGACCTGGGCCTGCCCGATTTCGAGCAGCTGGCCTACCAGTTCGACATCCTGGAGCTCAACACCGCCCTCAAGCCCAGCTTTCTCAAGCAGCTGCTGCGTGAGGGCCACGAGCAGCTCGTGTACCTGGACCCGGACATCCGCTGCTACGCCCCGCTGACGCCCGTGCTCGAAGGCCTGCAGCGCCAGGACGTGCTGCTGACGCCCCATGCCTTGCGGCCGGTCCTGGACGGGCATCGGCCGTCGGACATCGACTTCCTGCGCAACGGGGTCCACAACCTGGGCTTCGTGGCCCTGCGCCAGAGCGCCTGTGCCGATGCGCTGCTGGACTGGTGGGAGTCCCGCTGCCTGTCCCATGGCTTCAACGACCCCGCCTTTGGCGTCTTCGTGGACCAGAAGTGGATGGACCTCGCGCCTGCCTGTTTCGAAGGCGTGGGGCTGCTGCGCCACCCTGGCTGCAACGTGGCCTACTGGAACCTGCATGAGCGCCAGCTCACGCAGGAGGCGGGGCAGGGGCCGGTCCAGGTCAACGGGCAGGGCCTGTTCTTCTTCCACTTCAGCGGGATCGACGTGGGCGACACCTCGGTGCTGTCGCGCCACCAGACGCGCCACTCACTCGCCCAGCTGCCCCTGGTCCAGCGCCTGCTGGAGGACTATGTGCAGGCCTTGCGCGAGGCCGGGCACCTGAGCCTCAGGAGCCTGCCCTATGGCTTCGGCACGCTGGATGACGGCACCCCCATCCATGGCCTGATGAGGCGGGCCCTGCCGGCCATGGGGCCGCAGGCGCAGTGCACGGCCCGGCCCTTTGCCGCGACGTCGGCCTTCCAGCAGGCACTGCGCAAGGCCGGCCTGCATGGGATCCCGGTCGGCGGGGCGGTCCATACGCGCAATCTCCACATGCAGGGCCGCCGGCTGACACTGGCCAATGCCCTGATCCGCGGCCTCGCCCGCGTGATGGGCCTGGGGCGGCTGCAGATGCTGCTGCGCTATGCGGCCTTCCTGTCGAGGGAGTCGCACCTGCCGGCCGTGCTCCTGCGCAGGCCCTTCCAGATGGACCATCGCGGGCGCGAGGAAGCGGCGCAGGGGCGGCACCGTTCCTGAGTTCCGGCCACTCCAAATCCCCTGGCGGCCGCACATACAATGCACGGCTGCATCTCGCTTGACTCATGCCCCCCAATATCCGGCCACTGCACGTTGGCAAGTTTGTTCCACCGCCCTTCGCCGGGATGGAAACCCATGTGGATACCTTGCTCCGCTCCATGGCGGGGCAGGCGCAGTCGACGCTGATTGCCAGCCAACCTTCGCGCGTGATGGGGCGGGCGCTGGAGCCCACGCCCTATCGCATCGTTCCCGTGCCGTACTACGCCATGCTGGCCTCGGTGCCCTTTTGCCCGGCCATCCTCGGCGCCGTGAGCGCGGAGCTGCGCCAGCAGCGCGGCAACCTGGTGCACATCCATGCGCCCAATCCCTGGGCAGACATCGCAGCCCTGCGTGCGCCCCGGGACGTGCCCGTGGTCATGACCTGGCACAGCGACATCGTCCGCCAGCAGATGCTGCTGAAGCTCTACGGGCCCATGCAGCAGAAGGCGCTGCAGCGCGCCGACCGCATCATCGTGTTCACGCCCAAGCATTACGAGAGCTCGGCGCAGCTTCAGCAGGCCCGCATCGAGCACAAGGTGCATGCCGTGCCCATCGGCATCGACTTCGCCCAGCTGGACGAGACGCCCAGTGAGGCCGCCGTGCAGGCCGAGCTGCAGCAGTGGGCCGCGGGTCGCCCCATCATCCTCACGGTGGGCCGGCACGTGTACTACAAGGGCTATCACCACCTGCTGGAGGCAGTGGCCGCCCTGCAGTCGGACGCCGTGCTGCTGATGATCGGCGCCGGCCCGCTCAGCGCGGAGCTGCAGCGTCACGCCAGGGAGCGGCAGCTGCTGGATCGCGTGAAGTTCCTGGGCGAGGTGAGCCGCGGCGTGCTGGCGACGGCCCTGCGCACCTGCGATGTCTTCTGCCTGCCCTCCATCGAGCGTTCCGAGGCTTTTGGCATTGCCAGCGCGGAGGCCATGGCCTGTGGCAAGCCGACGGTGGTCTGCGACCTGGACAACGGCGTGAACTGCCTCAACCGCGCCGGCGAGACCAGCCTGCTGACGCCCCCTCGCGACGAGCGCGCCCTGGCAGATGCGCTGGACCAGATGGTCCGCGACGAAGCCTTGCGGACCCGCATGGGCGCCGCCGCCAATCGCTGGGTGCGCGACAGCTTCGGCATCGATGCCATGCGCGACGGCACGCTGTCGCTCTACAAGACCTTGCTGTAGGCCTCGGCGCCCGCCGGCCCTTTCGACTCTCGCTACGCTGGACCCGAGACATGCATGCAACTGCGCTCAAGAACGCCCGTCGATTCTTCGATGTCTACGTGACACCGCGGGTCCAGGCCGGCGAGCGCCTGCGCGTCGTGGAGATCGGAGCGCGCAATGTCAACGGCTCGCTGCGTGACGTGGCGCCTCAGGGCCTGGACTATGTGGGCGTCGACCTGGAGGCTGCGCCGGGGGTGGATGTCGTGCTGGACGACCCCTACGTGCTGCCCTTCGAGGACGGCAGCGTGGATGCCGTCCTCAGCTCATCCTGCTTCGAGCATTCGGAGTTCTTCTGGCAGAGCTTCCTCGAGATCCAGCGGGTGCTCAAGCCGACCGGCCTGTTCTACCTGAACGCACCCTCGGGCGGTGAGTTTCACCGTTATCCCGTGGACTGCTGGCGCTTCTACCCCGACAGCGGCATGGCGCTGGCTCGCTGGGCCCGTTCGCGCGGCTATGCCACGGTCCTGCTGGAGTCCTACACCGGCGAGCAGGAGGACGACATCTGGGCGGACCAGGTCGCGGTCTTCCTGCGGGACGAGGCCCAGGTCGCGGCCTACCCGCGCCGTGTCGTGGACAGCTTCTCCCGCTTCCGCAATGGTCTGCGCCATCCGCAGCTGGACCAGCTGCTGAACCCTCAACGCTGGAACCAGGACCAGGAGCGCGCCTGGCTGTGGCGCGCGACCCTGCGGCTGCGCCGCCGCTTGTGGCGGCTGTGGTCCGCCTGAAGTCAGCCTGAATCGTCCGCCTGAATCAGCGGCGGGCCGCCAGCAGCTGGGCGTAGGTGTCCAGCACGCGCTGTTCGCTGAAGTGGGCTTCGACGAAGGCGCGAGCCTCCCGGCCCATGGCCTGCCACTCGCCAGGTGTCGCGGCCAGCAGCTGTCGCATGGCCTGCTCCAGCGCCTGCGCGCTGCGCACCTCGCAAAGCAGGCCGGTCCGGCCATGGAGCACCGTGTCCCTGCAGCCGGGGGCGTCCGTGGTGATCACGGGCCGGGCCATCGCTGCGGCCTCCAGCAGGCTGCGCGGCACGCCCTCGCGATAGGAGGGCAGGACGACGCAATCGGCCAGCGCCAGCTCCTCGCGGACATCGTCCAACTGCTCGATGTGGCGCACGAAGCCCTCGGCCAGCCATTCGCCCAGCTGCTTGGGATCGATGGCAGCCGGGTTGTCCGGGCGGGATGAGCCGAGCATGACGAACTCGCAGTCCGGCCGCTCGGCACGGATGCGCCGGGCGGCCTCGACGAACTCCACCACGCCCTTGTCCCGCAGCAGGCGTCCCACGAAGAGGAAGCGGCGGCTAGGCCCAGAGGCCACGGGCCGGGCCGGGGGCTGGAAGCGTTGCAGGTCGACGCCCGAACCCGGCAGGCGCAGGGTCAGGGCCTCCGGGACGATGCGGAACTGCTGGACGAAGGCCCGGCGATCATCCTCGTTCTGGAACAGGACGCAGTTGGCACCCGAGAGCGCGTGCTTGTAGAGCCGGGTGACCAGAGCCGTGAGCGGCCCCGGGGCGATGAAGACGCGGCCCAGGCCGGAGATGTTGGGCACGAACAGGCAGGACCGTCCCTTGAGGGCGAGTCCAGCGTAGATATTGCCCTTGGGCGTGTAGGCCAGCACGGCCTGGACGGCGTGGGTCTTCAGTATCTTGCGCAGCGCCAGCACGGCGCCGAGCTCGGTGAAGGGGTTGACCCCGGCGCCGGCCAGGGACCAGGGCACGAAACCGAAGCCGGCCTCCCTCAGCCGGGACTCGTAGCCGTCGGGTGGGGCGATGAAGACAAGCTCATGCCCCTGATGCCGCAGATGGCGCGCTAAGGCCAGGCGGAAGTTCTGTAGGTACCAAGCCGAGTTGGAGACGATGGCGACCTTCAATGCCGGACCCTCCGGACGTGCCGCGCAGGGGAAGCGTCTTTGCCGGACGGCCTGTCCGAAGGCAGCAGCAGAGTCACGGAAGGCAAAAAGGGCACGGTGTGGGTGGCGGCAGAGGGGTAGTCGATTGTGCCATCGCCGCTGGCCGCTCGACGCCGGCCGGCCAGGCTCAGAGCGAATCTCGCCAGGCTTCGAACATGAGCACGTCCCACAGCTGGTACTGCCAGTTGCGGCGGCCCGAGCGATGCTCGGCCCACAGCGTGCTGACGCGTTGCGCATCGAGGATGCCCGCGGCCCGCAGGCGCGGCTCGGACAGCAGGTCGTCGGCCCAGGACTTCAAGGGCCCGCGTAGCCAGCTGTCCAGCGGCACGGCGAAGCCCTTCTTTGGCCGCTCGATCAGGGCGCGGGGCACGTGGCGGTACAGCACCTCGCGCAGCAGCCACTTGGTCTGGCCGTCGCGGATCTTGTGCTTCATGTCCAGGGTCCAGGCATGCTCGACCACGCGGTGGTCCAGCAGCGGGACGCGCGTCTCCAGGCTCACCGCCATGGCCGCGCGATCGACCTTGACCAGGATGTCGTCCGGCAGGTAGGTCAGCTGGTCCGCCAGCGCCATCTGCTCGACCTCGGAAGGCATGGCGGGCAGGGCGCCGGGGCTGAGCAGCGTGGCGGGCTCGTGCGCCCCGTGCACCCAGGCCTCGGGATCGCCCTGGTGCGAGATCAGGCGCCGGTACATGTCGGCCGCGTCGCGGGCCGGCAGCACGAGGTGGGCGAACTTGTGCAGCTTGTCGCCCAGCGGGCCATGGGCCTTGAGCGAGGGCAGGTGGCTGCCCAGCCGGGTCAGCGTCTCGGGGCTGATGCGCAGCACCATCGCCGCGGCGGCCTTGCGCAGAGGCAGGGGCAGGCGGCGCAGCTGGCGCCACATCCGGTGCGCGATGAGGTAGCGGTTGTAGCCGAGGAAGAGCTCGTCCCCCGCGTCACCGGAGAGCGCCACGGTGACGTGCTGGCGGGCCATCTTCGCGACCAGGTAGGTGGGGATCTGCGAGGAGTCGGCAAAGGGCTCGTCGTAGATCCTCGGCAGCTGCGGGATCACATCGAGAGCATCCTGGGCGGTGACGTACAGCTCGGTGTGCTCTGTCCCCAGGTGCCGGGCGACGGCCTTGGCATGCTCGGCCTCGTTGTAGGCCTCCTGGTCGAAGCCGATCGAGAAGGTGCGGACCGGCCGGGTGCTCTGGCGCTGCATCAGGGCCACGATGGCCGAGGAGTCGACGCCGCCCGAGAGGAAGGCGCCCAGCGGCACATCGGCCACCATCTGGTCGCGGATGACGGTGCCCAGCAGCTGTTCCAGGCCCTCGATGGCCTCGGCGTCGCTGCGCGACGGCCGCCTGGCGCAGGCCTGGCTGGCGAGGTCCTGGAGTCGCCAGTAGCAGTGCTGGCGCACGCTGCCGTCGTGGCGCACGGCCATCCAGTGCCCGGGGGGCAGCTTGGCGATGCCTTCGAAGATCGAGTGCTCGCCGGGGATGGCGTTGTGCCGCAGGTAGAGCGCCAGCGCATCGCGGTTGATGCGACCCTGCCAGGCGCCATGCGCCCGCAGGGCCTTCAGCTCGGAGCCGAAGGCGAAGTCGCCGTTGGGCAGCTTGCCGTAGTAGAGGGGCTTCTCGCCCATGCGGTCTCGCGCCATCAGCAGCTGCCGCTCCTGGGCATCCCAGGCCACGATGGCGAACATGCCGACCATGCGCTGCAGCGCGGGCTCGAAGCCCCAGTGCGTGATGGCGGCCAGCATGGTCTCGGTGTCCGAGTGGCCGCGCCAGGCCTGCTCGGGCAGCGCCTTGCGCAGGGCCTGGTGGTTGTAGATCTCGCCGTTGAACACCAGCATGTAGCGGCCGCAGGCGGAACGCATGGGCTGGTGACCCTGCGGGGACAGATCAACGATGGCCAGCCGGCGGTGGCCCAGCGCGACCTGCGCCGCGGCATCGATCCAGAAGCCGTCGCTGTCGGGGCCGCGATGCGCGATGGCGTCGCACATGCGCTGGAGTTGCGCCTGCATGCCCTCGGCGTGGTCAGGGGCGAAAGAGAGGAAGCCGGTAATGCCGCACATGGTGTGGAGAGGCTGTCGCTGGTTCAGAGCGAGCGGTAGAGATGCAGATAGTCCCGCCAGATGCTGGCGACGCTGAAGCTGGACTGTATCCGCTGGCGATGGCCCGCCCCGAGCTGCAGGCGCTGCGCGACCGGCAGGGCCAGCAGGGCGCAGACCCTGTCGGCCAGGGCCTCCGGATCACCGGTGGGGGCGATCCAGCGCGGATCGCCGAGGACGGCGCCAGCGTCCCCGCAGTCGCTGCTGACACAGGGCCGCTCGCAGGCCATGGCCTCGCCCAGGACGTTGGGGAATCCTTCCGCGCGGGAGCTCAGGCAGAACAGGTCCAGCGCAGACATCAGGGCCGGCACGTCCTGCTGTTCGTCCAGCAGCAGGAAGGCCTGCTCGAGGCCGGCCGCGGCGATCTGGGTGCGAAGGGGCGCGGACGAGGGGACCCCGCGGCCGGCAATCAGGAAGCGGGTGTGGCGCTGGCGCTGGTGCACCTGCCGGGCCATGGCCACGAAGTTGCCGAGGTCCTTTTGCGGGTCATGGCGGGCAACGTTGCCGATCAGCAGCGCCTGGTCCGACACGCCCAGCTGTTCCCGCACGCGCCGCCGCCCCTCGGGCTGGAAGCTGAAGCGCTGCGTGTCGAAGCCATTGCCGATCCAGGTGAAGCGCGAGGCCGCATAGCCGGCGGCCACGTGGACGGCCTGCGCTGTCCGGGCGTTGGTGATGATCTTCCGGGGCAGCCGGTGCGAGAGCCGCGCGCAGAGGCCGACCACCCAGCGCGTCATGCGCCCGATGTCCGCAGGGCCGATGCCGCTCTGGCGGATGTTCCACACGATGCGTCGCTGCCCGGCTGCGTAGGCCAGCAGTCCGCCGATCAGGTCAGCGTGGTACATCCAGGTCTGCACCACGCTGTCGGGCGGCAGCTGGCGCAGGTGCTGCCACAGGGGGCGCAGCACCCAGGGATTGCCCAGCCGCGGCGACAGGCCCAGGGCCCGCACCTCGAAGCCCTGCGCACACAGCCGCTCCCCGACCACGCCGGACTGCCCCAGGGCATAGACGGACTGGCGGATCTCCGGGTTCTGCTGCCGGGCCTCGGTCAGCAGCTTGTGCAGCATGGATTCGGCGCCGCCCTGCTGCAGCCCGGTGATGATGTGCACGACCTCCGGTGGCATGCGGCTCATGCCTCGCGCCTCAGGAGCTCGACCAGCTGTGCGCCCACGACCCGGCGGGCGAAACGCTGCTCGACGATGCGGCGGCCGGTCTGCCCCATCGTCCAGGCCAGGGCTTCATCGGACAGCAGCGCCTGCAGCGCCTCGACCCAGTCCTGCTCGCCCGCGGCGGCCAGGCCACAGGCGCCGAGGTCAAGCACCTCGCGGTTCATGCCCACAGGCGACACGACGCAGGGCAGGGCGCAGGACATGTAGGTCAGCATCTTGAAGCTGCACTTGCCGCGGGCCCAGGGTGAGTCTTCCAGCGGCATGAGGCCCACGGTGAAGGTCTTGAGGACCTCCACCTCGATGTCAGGCTGCCAGCGCGTGAACTGCACGCGGTCCGTCGGCAGGCTGCGAAAAGCCGGCGGGCGGTCCGCGACGATGTGCAGCTGCACCTGCGGCAGCGCCTGCATCACGCGGGCCAGGGCACCCTCGATGGCGTAGAGATAGGGGAAGCCGCTGGAGCTGCCGGACCAGCCCAGCGTCGGGCGGGCAGGGGCCGCCTGGCGGGCCGTGAAATGGTCGGTGTCGACGGCGGTCGGCAGGATGGTGACGGGGCCGAAACGCTGGAAGTGATCGGCCAGGAAGGCATTGCCGCAGATGATGTGCCGGGCGCCCCGTGCGATGGCATCGGCGGATTCGCCGCGCGTGCCCAGGAAGATGGCGTCGTCGACGTCGAACACGTAGGGGATCTTCAGGGCCCGCTCGGCGGTGTGCAGCGTCGACAACAGGTGCCGCTGCAGGAAGGCCAGATCCGCGTCGCGGTTCGCCCGTGCCACGCGCAGCCGCGCATCCGCGAGGGCGGCCAGCCCCCAGGCCGGGCGCTGCCAGCGCGCCTGCGGCGGATAGGCACTGAAGCGGGCGTGCAGATCCCGTGCATCAAGGCCCGCGGCCAGGAACAGCGAACGGTACTGCGACCAGCGAAAGCGGGTGCTGGGCTGCAGCAGGCCTTGCGTGAGCCCGGCCACGGTCAGCTGGCGCCGGGCCACGCCTGCTTCAGGGCGCGTGCTGTCACTCATGCCGCGCCCTTGCGTGCCGGTCGGGCCTGCCTGGCGTCACGCCAGCGCAAGACCTGACCTAGCATGACACCGACCCAGAACCAGGGGCGCAGGCGCAGGGGAACGCCCGTGGCAGCGTGCCGCGTGGCTGCTGATTCTGGCTGGTAGCGTGCCAGATTGGCGGCGCAGCGCAGTACCTGTGCGGGGCGCTCGCAGTCCTGCAGCAGCTCGGCGTAATAGAGACTGCTGCCCCGCGGACTGCGGTGGCGGAGGTCGACCATCTTGCGCGAGAGCGAGTCTGCCGAGTCGTGATAGATGCGCAGCGCACGGCTGATGTGCCGCACCTGGAAGCGCCGGGAGATGCGGTTCCAGATCAGACCCTCGGGCACGAACTTCTCGCCGTCGAACTCCGGGAAGGGGTGGGCCCGCAGGACCTCGGTGCGATGAATGCCCCACATCTCCGCATGACGGCCCAGCTGCGGCAGCAGCCGGTGCGGATGGCCATCGATGACAGGCGCTGGCAGCGGGCCGCCCAGAACGGTGCCGGCTTCATCACGACACAGGCAGCTCACCCCGGAGAACGAGGGTCGGGTCTTGTCAGGGATGCCCAGCCAGGTCTCGCGCAAGACGGCCAGCGTGTCCGGGACGCAGCTGTCGTCCGAGTCGAAGGCGAGGAACAGTTCCCCGCGTGCCTCGCGGACGCCGCGGTTGTAGGCGAAGTGCTTACCGCGGTTGGCCTGCGTGACCAGGCGGATCTGCATCCGGCCCTGCTGCTGCCATTGCTCGACGAGCGCCGCCGTGCCGTCGGTGGAGCCGTCGTCGACGATCAGCCATTCGAAGTCGGTGAAGGTCTGCGCGCGCAGGCTTTCATGGACGCGATGCAGGGTGTGGGCCCGGTTGTAGGTCGGTGTGAAAACCGTGAACAGCGGCAGGGCTGATGCGGGCCCGGGCGGAGATGTCTGCCGCGAGTCATGGGCACGCTCGGGGGGGCTTGCTTCCATCAAGATGCCCCGACGGTGGCCGTTGGCGTTTGCCGAGCACCAAAGAACACTGGCAGCAACATGCTGGCCAGCGCCACCTTCAGCAGGAAATTGGCCAAGGGGAAGAAGCTGTCCAGGAAGATCGAGAGCACGATTGCGGCGAACAGGAAGGAAGCCACGATGGCATGGAACAGCGAGCTGCCTTGGCGCCAACGTTGGTGGTGATACCCGGCCCAGAGGCCGCAGGTGCCCAGAATGAGCAGCGTGCCCAGGGCTCCGTACTTGGGGAATGTCGAGAGGAAGATCGAATAGACATTGCCGATCTGCTCGGGGCTCCGACCGAAGTAGAGGAAGTCCTGGTGCAGCGGGCCGGGTTCGCACATGCCTACCTTCTGGGCCGCCAGGCAAAAGGCGCGGAATGGATCCCAGCTCGGATTGATGCTGCTGGGGTTGTCGAGATAGGACGAGAACAGGATGGGGCCCTGCAGTGCATAGTCGAAGAAGTTCATCACGATGAGCTTTAAGGACTCGGCACTGCTGCTGTCGGCGTCGATGCCGCCCTTGCCGACCAGCACGGCGCCCGCGCCGAAGATCAGGCAGAACAGGCCAATCATGCCTGCCAGAACACGGGTCGACATCGGCTTGGGTTGCAGTATGCGCAGGTAGATGACAGCCAGCACCAGCTGGACCAGCGTGGAACGCCCGTTGGTCAGGAGGTTGGTCACGATCCATGGCAGGGCAACCAGCAATGTGATCGGCATGCCAACACGCCCCTGCATGACGCCCAGCGCGAAGACAGGCACGAAGATGAAGCCGGCCACCAGGTAGTTGCCCACCAGAGCGCCGACGGTCAGCTCGTCATAGACACTCTTGATGCGCAACTGGAAGGCGAACGACAGCAGATTGTCCGCGCCATTGGTCAGCTCCTGGACCTCCTGCCACCACAGCGGGACCATGCAGGCATGCAACAGCAGCGCGAAGGCTGCCAGCTTCCTGAAGTCCAGCGCCAACCCTTGCCCGGCGTTGGTGACCTTGATGCGTCGCGTGAGGCTGCCGCCGGCAAGCGAACCGAAGGAAAAGGCGAGCGATCCCGCGAGAAAGAGCAGCAAGGCAGGCGCACCGACGCCGTAGTAGCCCAGGGGCTGCGCGGTTTGGATCAGAACCAGGATCACGCCCCAGACGGCAGGAAACACGGTGGCCGGATGAGCGATGTCGCCCGTCACGCGGCGGACGGTGAATGCGAAGAGCAGCAGTACGAGGCCGATGAATGCCATGATGTGAATGCGCGTTCAGTGCCTAGCTAATGCGATGCCCGACAAGGCGCCGCACCATGCGCCCGGTCAGTTGACGAAACGCAGCGAGGTCGAGACCCAGGGCCACGAGAAAGTAGCTTGCCGTCATCAGCAGGCCGGTAAGGACGGTCGCCAGCAGCGTCGGCGAATCCGGCATCCAGATCGCCTTGCCGTAGCTGCCAACTGCGACGGCGGTCATTGTCGCGGTGACGCTGCCCAGCATGCATCGACCCAGTGCCGGCATCTGCAGCCGGTGCCGGCCCCAAAGATAGCTCCATCCGGCGCCCAAGCCAAAGGCGGCTACGGCGCTCCATGCTGCGGCGATCACGCCGAAGTGCGGCACCAGCAGCAAGTTGAGAGCAATGTTCAGCAGGGCCATGAATGCGGTCATCAGCAGGGTCGCCCGCGTCCGCTTGTGCAACTGGAAGCCAAGGTCAAGCACATAGGCCTTGATGCCTCCCAAGGCAATGGCGACGGCGATCCAGGGCATGATTTCAGCCGCCAGCTGGGCGACGCCCTGGCCGAAGATCAGGCGGGCCATGGCAGACGACAGAACGATGAAGACTGCGGCGGCAAAACCTGCCACCAGCATCACGGTTTCCGCGGTCTGGACGTACAACTCACGGGCGGCAGTCTGGCTCCCCTGCTCGTGCAGCCGCACAAGATGGGGGAACGCGCCCAGGTAGAACACGTTCAGCAGTACACCCATGCTCTGCTGTGCGAGGTCATAGCCTGCGGCATAGCCTCCAACGGCGGCGCTGCCCTGCCAATGCTGAATGATGAATCGGTCGCTCTGGTCAAGGACCATGATGGCCAGGAAGCCGCCGGCCTGCGGGAGTCCGTAGCGGGCCAGCGGGGCCAGGGCGACCGGCGCAGCGCCATGCCTCAGCGCCGCCGGGTTGGCGATGCCCGCCAAGGCACAGGCCACGAGCAATGCGGCCACGGCGCAGGCCAGCGCGAGTGTCTCTCCGGCCCACGAACCCGGCAGACCGGGCCAGCGCAGTACGAGGGCGGCCAGCCCGAGCGCCAGCGCTGCACGAAGTACTGTCATTCGGCCATAGCGCCGCGGCTCCGCACGGGCATTGGCCCATTGCAGAAACAGGTTGAACAGGCCCATCAGTATCGCGCCCACGCTGATCAGCAGCCATTGCATGGGGTTGAACAGCGACTGCCAGCCCAGCGCATGCGCCAGCCAGGCGAGGGCTAGCAAGCCCAGACTCAGTGCGCACCAGGTCCTGAGTACGGTGGCCAGCAGCCCGTCTGGGGCCGCGCTGTGCACCGCATAAAACCGCCCGGTTGCCGTGCCCAGCCACTGGTAGCTGATGGAGGCGGCCGCGCCGATGAGTCCGATGCCCAGCGCATAGCGGCCATAGGCTTCCGCATCGAGCCAGCGCGTCAGACAGGCAAGAGAGGCAAACGCCAATGCGCCGTTGAACGCACGCAGGGCCAGGTAGGCCCAGGCGTCCTTCAGGCCCATGGCGCGGGGCTCTGGGCAGGAGGAAGGGAAGGGGGCTGGCGCGGCCCGGTCATGGCCCGTGCTGCTCCGGGGGCAGGAACGACCGGGAGGGCATTCATGACGTAGCGATGAGCGTTGCCTTGCGGCGACGCTGGTCACTCAGAACCACCAGGCAACTCAGAGTGATGAAGGCACCCAGTGTGGTCAGCAGCCCGACGACCGAGCGTTTGGGCTTGCTCTTGCGCTCGGGCACCGAAGCCTTGTCCACGACCTGCAGGATCCCGCCCTCGCGGGCTTCGTCCATGCGGGCCAGCTCGAACTGCTTGGCGAACAGCTCCACCAGCATTTCGTTATAGCGGTAGTCGCGATAGGCGCTGACGTAGCTGGCCTTCGTCTTGGAGCCCTCGTCGTCTGCGAACTGATTGACCTGCCCACGCAGGCTGGCGACGATGCTCTGCTGCTGCTGGACTTCGGGCGCCGCCGACGTCATCGTGGCCTCCAGACCCCGGAGCTTGACCTCGGCTGCAGTCAGGGTGGCCTTGAGTCGGGCGAAGCTGTCGGCGGCTGCCTTGGGCTCGGCCCGCAAGGTGGATTCGGTGAAGCCCGACGCCGTGAGTTTCTCCTGGGCCTTCTCGAGGTCGTTGCGGGCCTGCTTGAGCTGGCGCTCGAAGAAGGAACGGCGCTGCTGAGCTTCGGTGATGTCCAGGGAGGAGGACAGGCGCTGCAGCTCTTCCACGTAGGCATTGGCCATGTCCGCTGCCCGCTGCGGGCTCTCGTCATCGACTTCGATGGAGATCAGCCCGTCCTTCTTGCCTACCGACACGCGGGTGTTCGTGGCCAGCTCCTTGCGGGCGTCCACCCGGTACTTGGATTCGTACAGCTCGACCAGCTTGAAGCGCTCGACCATGCGGTCGACAACGGTTTCACTCTGCATCAGCCCCACGTATTGATCGGGGGTGTTCTTGCCCACCCCGCCCATGCCGCCAAGCAGGCCGGAGAGGGAGCCAAGCGATGCCATGGCGGCCATGGCGCCCGACTGCTGCTGCGCCGGCGGAAGCACTTGGGTCCTGGCCGTGAAGGTCGGGGGCACCAGGAAGCTGATGCCCAGGCCGATGCAGCCGATCAGCACGGAGCCGGCGCTGAGCCGCCGCCATTGCATCCGGACGGGAGCCAGGATCGAGGACCAGGTCTGCGCCTGCGGAGCGGTGGGCATGGGGGTCGAGGAGGGGCTTGCGGACGTCACGTTCTCTGCCTCAGTTCTGCAGGGTCTTCAGGGCAGCCACACCAAGGCCGAATTGGTACAGGATCTGCGTCCATTCCTTGGCCTCCTGGGCGAAGGTGGTCTTGTTCAGTTCCTCAGGCACGAACACCGTGTCGCCAGGCAAGGCCGCGATGCCCGAGAAGGACTGGCCCAGGCTCAGCCAGCCGCTGTTGCTCTGGCGCGTGCTGACCACGCTGCCGTTGGCGCGCAGCACGAAGACGCTGTTGGTGTCGGCGCCCCGGGTGGGGCCGCCGGCCTGGCGCAGGGCGTCCTCGATGGAGCTGCCTTCGGTGTACAGATAGCTGCCGCCGTTGAAGACGCTGCCGAACACGGCCACGGTATTGGGCTTGGCGGGGATGCTGATGCGGTCGCCGTCCTCGACCATCAGGTTGGGCAGCGCAGCTGCATTGGGCGCCAGCTGCAGCACGATGCGGCCATTGGGGCGCACGGCGCGCAGGCGCTCGATCAGGCGGGTCGCGCCGCTGGCCCGCGCGGTCTGGGCTGCGGCCTCGTCGGCTGACAGGGCGCGCTGCGTCGAGGTGTTGCGCGTGAACTCGGTTTCCAGGTCGCGCAGGGCCCGGTCATAGTTCTCCTGCTGGGACGCCCGCACGCTGTCGCGGGTGAACTCGGTGCCGAAGATGTAGGCCTGCTGCGTGACGCCGCCGGCCTTGGCAATGGCGTCGGCCAGCGTGCTCTTGGCCGGCAGCACGTACTCGCCGGGATGGAGCACCTCGCCTTCCACGCGGACGCGCTTGCTGCGGGCGTCACGCGGGTGCGCCAGCGAAACCAGGCTGAAGGTCCGGACGATGTCGCCGTTCTTCAGCCGTGCAGACGCCTGTGCAGGCAGCTGGAGCTCGACCACCTGGTCTTCCTTGGTGAAGTCGATCCGCTGCACCGCGACGCGGCTGGTGTCGGCGACGGCATTGAAGCCGCCGGCCATGTTCAGCACGTCTTCCAGGCTTTCGCTCGGGCTCATCTCGAAGATGGCCGGCTTGTTGACGCTGCCCACGATGGCCACCTGAGGACCGGACGGGCCGACGTAGATGACGTCCTCGGCCTGCAGCAGGCGGTCCGAGGTCTTGTCGCCCTTGATGAGGAGCTTGTAGAAGTCCAGCGTGGTCACCAGCTCGCCACCGCGGCGCAGCTCGATGCGGCGGAAGCTGCCGGAGGCCGACGGGCCGCCGGCTTCGATCAGGGCATTGACCAGGGTCGACAGGCCGCTGACGGTATGCGCGCCGGGGCGCTGCGCGAAGCCGGTCACGTAGACCCGCACCGCGCGCAGCCGGCCGAGGCTGGCAGAGACCTGGAAGTTCTTGAAGACGGTGCCGATGCGCTGGCGCAGCACATTGTTCAGGTCCGCGAAGCGCACGCCGGCCACCAGGATGGGACCGACGCGCGGGATGGAGATGCGGCCAGAGCGGTCGACCACCAGGCGCAGGTCGGCGTCGACGGCACCCCAGACATTGACCATCACCTCGTCACCCACGCCCAGCACGTAGTCCGGCGGCACCGTGGTGCCTGCATTGGTGCTGGGCTCCTTGCGCAGGTCCTCGACGGTCGGCAGCAGCAGCTCCGCACCGAAGCGCTTGATGGTCGGGGGCGGCAGTTGCTCCTCGCCGATGGCGTCCCGGCTCTCGATCTTCTTGTCCTGGCCGAGCGCCTTCTGCACGTAGCGCTCGAACTCGCTGGCCACATAGGGCGTCTTGCGCCGGCGCAGAAGCGACTCCTCGTTGAGGCGCTCCTTGTCCGTCAGGGTGCTGCGTTCGTCCAGGCGGTTGCCGTTCTGGCGCAGCCGGGTGGTCGAACGGGCGTCGTCCGTCTCGGTGGTGGATTCCCGCTGCTGGTTGGTGCTGCGGGTTCGCGTGGTCTCGTCCTCCAGGTAGCTTTGCGCATGAGCAGCGGACAGCGAGCCCAATGCCAACATCGCGCTCAGGGCCAATGCGCCGGCGCGGCGGGCTCCGCGCGGGCTGCGCACCTGCAGAGGCCAGGATTGAAGGCAGTTCAGGGGCTGCGCTCGACGAGTGCTCATGGTCAGTTTCTGGAGATCACCGCGATAACGCGGCGGCGCGATTCTAGTGCCAGCGTAGTGGGCCGCCGAGACCGGCCTCGTACACTGCGCGCCATGTTGACCTTTTTCCTGCCCCTGCTCGCGTCCGCGGCGCTGACCCTGCTGGTCCTGAAGTCCGCGAGGGTGCATTCCCATCTGTCGACAGACGGGGACCTGTCTGGGCCCCAGAAGTTCCACGCCCGGCCCGTGCCCCGCATTGGCGGGGTGGGGATGTACGCCGCTCTGTGGCTGATGGTGGCCTGGGCCCACTTCCGGGGCGAGGCGGGTGTCGCGCGGCTGGGCGCGGGCATCCTGCTGTGCGGCGTCCCCGCCTTCGTGTTCGGCCTGATCGAGGACCTGACCAAGCGGGTCAGTCCGCCGGTCCGCCTCCTGGCCACCTCGGTCAGCGCGGCCCTGGGCGTGGCCTTCCTGGGGGCGGCCATCACCCGGACCGACGTCCCCGGCCTGGACCTGCTGGTGTCCACCGGCCTGGGTTCGCTGCTGGCCACGATCTTTGCCGTGGCCGGCGTGGCCAATGCCGTCAACATCATCGACGGCTTCAACGGCCTGTCGACCATGTGCGTGAGCCTGATGCTGATGGCCATCGGCTACGTGGCCTACGAGGTGGGTGACCGGGAGCTGCTGTTCTGGTCCGTGGCGGGCGTGGGGGCCATCCTGGGCTTCTTCGTCTGGAACTTCCCGGCCGGGCTGATCTTTCTCGGCGATGGCGGCGCCTACTTCCTGGGCTTCTTCCTGGCGGAGCTGGGCATCGTGCTCATCTCGCGCTATGAGCAGGTCTCGCCGCTGTTCCCTCTGATGGTGTGCATCTACCCGGTGTTCGAGACGGTGTTCTCCATCTACCGCCGGCGCGTGCTGAGGGCGGCGCCTCCAGGGCTGCCGGACGGCATCCACCTGCATTCGCTCGTCTACCGGCGCATCATGCGCTGGGCGGTGGGGGCCCAGGACGCGCGCGCGCTGACGCGCCGCAATTCGATGACGGCGCCCTACCTGTGGCTGCTGTGCATCACCTCCCTGATTCCGGCCC
Organism: Roseateles flavus; assembly: GCF_039872765.1. NCBI lineage: Bacteria > Pseudomonadati > Pseudomonadota > Betaproteobacteria > Burkholderiales > Sphaerotilaceae > Roseateles > Roseateles flavus. The sequence goes on from NZ_JBDPZC010000001.1 coordinate 1,054,027, forward strand.
TGCTGTTCTGGCAATCCACCTTCTGGATCTCCATCTGCATGGCGGTCTTCGCGGTGATCTACCTCTACCTCTACTGGCGCATCGTGCGCTTCAGGACGCCCCGCTGGATGGTCTTCCGCGCACCGGTCCACGGGCAGCCGGCGGGGGCGGCGGGGACAGGAAAGTCAGATAGACGATAATCCGGCCCCATGACTGAAGCTTCACAAAGCGAAGGCGCACCGGCGCTCTTCGACACGCTGCCCCTGGACGCCAAGTTGCTGCGCGCCGTGGCTGACCAGGGCTACGCGACGATGACGCCCATCCAGGCCAAGGCCATCCCGGTCGTGCTGGCCGGGCGCGACGTGATGGGGGCGGCCCAGACCGGCACCGGCAAGACCGCCGCCTTCTCCATCCCGCTGCTGCAGCGCATGCTGCGCCACGAGAACGCCAGCGCCTCGCCGGCCCGGCATCCGGTGCGCGCGCTGTGCCTGGCGCCCACCCGCGAGCTGGCGGACCAGGTGGCCAACAACGTCAAGGCCTATGCCAAGCACAGCCAGCTGCGCGTGGCCTGCGTCTTCGGCGGCATCGACATCAAGCCGCAGATGGAAGAGCTGCGCCGCGGCGTCGAGGTGCTGATCGCCACGCCGGGCCGGCTGCTGGACCACATCGAGGCCAAGACGGCCGTGCTGAACCAGGTCGAGTACGTGGTGCTGGACGAGGCCGACCGCATGCTGGACATCGGCTTCCTGCCCGACCTGCAGCGCATCCTCAGCTACCTGCCCAAGCAGCGCCAGACCCTGCTGTTCTCGGCCACCTTCTCGCCTGAGATCAAGCGTTTGGCCCAGAGCTATCTGCAGAATCCGGAGCTGATCGAGGTGGCGCGCCCCAATGCCACGGCCTCCACGGTGGAGCAGCGCTTCTACAGCGTCGAGGACGACGACAAGCGCCGCACCGTCTGCCAGATCCTGCGTCAGCGCGAGATCAAGCAGGCCATCGTCTTCGTGAACTCCAAGCTGGGCGCCGCGCGCCTGGCCCGCTCCTTCGAGCGCGACGGCCTGCGCACCGCGGCCCTGCACGGCGACAAGTCCCAGGACGAGCGCCTGAAGTCCCTGGACGCCTTCAAGCGCGGCGACGTGGACCTGCTGGTGGCCACCGACGTCGCAGCCCGTGGCCTGGACATCGCCGACCTGCCGGCGGTCTTCAACTTCGACGTGCCCTTCAACGCCGAAGACTACGTCCACCGCATCGGCCGCACCGGCCGTGCCGGTGCCTCGGGCATTGCCGTCACGCTGGTGGCCCGCTCGGACGCCCGCCTGGTTGCCGACATCGAGAAGCTCATCAAGCGCAAGCTGGACCTGGAGCCCTTCGAACTCGAGGATGACCGCCCGCGCCGCCCGCGCCGTGACTGGGAAGATCGCCGCGAAGGCGCGCCCTCCGGTGCAGCTGCTGCGCCTGCTGCGGCCCCGCGTCCCGCACCCCGGTCGGCGCCGCGTGATGCCTTCTTCGAGAAGCCCTACGAGCCCCAGAGCACCGAGGAGCCGCCGGCCTGGGAGCGTGGCACCGCAGCGGCACCGGTCAAGGGCCTGAGCAGCTACATCAAGCCCAAGAAGAAGGTGGCGGCCCTGTTCGGCGCCAAGCCGGCGGCCGCGCCCAGCGAGTCCTGAGCAAGACCTGACCCCAGCATCGAAGGCCCGCCGCAGCGGGCCTTTTTCATGCGGCGGCCGCTCAGGCCAGCAGGCCGAAGACGGCGGGCACCTTGTCCGGCAGGGCGGGGCGCTTCTTGCGCCATTGCGCGACCGTGCCGCTGCAGCTGAAGCCCTGAGCCAGGGTCAGGCCGCAGCTGAGCGTGAGGCGGGTCTCAGGCCGCAGGCTCGCCAGCAGCGCGTCCAGCAGAGCCTCGTTGCGGTAGGGTGTCTCGATCATCAGCTGCGTCTGCTGGAAGCGCTGCGAGAGCTGCTCCAGCTCCTTCAGCCGCGCCGTGCGGGACGCGGCCTCGACCGGCAGGTAGCCCACGAAGGCGAAGCTCTGGCCGTTCAGGCCGCTGGCCGCCAGCGCCATCAGCAGGGAGGAGGGGCCGCTCAATGGCAGCACGGGAATGCCCGCCAGGTGGGCCAGCGCCACGAGCCGCGCACCCGGGTCGGCCACGGCCGGCAGCCCGGCCTCCGAGATCAGCCCGACGTCATGGCCGTCCAGCGCGGGGGCTAGCAGGGCCTGCCAGGCCGCGTCGTCGCCCGTGACGGGCTTGCCGCCCTTGGGGGGGCGGGGCAGCTCCTGGATCTGCAGCTCCTGAAGCGGGCGGCTCAGCGGATGCAGGGCGTCGACCCGCTTGAGGAAGGCTCGCGTGGTCTTGGCGTTCTCGGCGGCCCAGTGCTGCAGGCCTGCGGCGCAGCGCAGGACGTCGTCGGGGATGACCAGGCGCAGGTCCACGGCCCCACCCTCGATGCCGAAGTCCAGGGTGTTGGGCACGAGGATCAGTCGGCCCTTGCGCGCAGCGGTCGCCGTCATGCGGCCACCAGCGGATTCAGCCCGCCGTCGCGCAGCATGCGGGCCACACGGATCAGGGGCAGGCCGATGAGTGCCGTGGGGTCGTCGGAGTCGATGGCGTCCAGCAGGGCGATGCCCAGGCCCTCGGACTTGGCGCTGCCGGCACAGTCGTACGGCTGCTCGGTGCGGAGGTAGTGCTCGATCTCTGCATCGTCCAGCGCCCGGAAGCGCACCGAGACGGGGGCCAGGTCTTGCGCCTCGAAGCCGCGGGCCTGGCAGACCACCGCCACCGCCGTCTGGAAGACCACGGTCCTGCCGCGCATGGCGTGCAGCTGCTCGACGGCCCGCTCGTGCGTGCCGGGCTTGCCAATGGGCTGGCCGTCGAGGTCGGCAACCTGGTCGGAACCGATCACCAGCGCCTGCGGGAAGCGCGCCGCCACCTCGCGCGCCTTGGCCAGGGCCAGGCGGCGCGCCAGGGTGGCCGGGGCTTCGCCGGGCAGGGGCGTCTCGTCGACGGCAGGCGCGCAGACCGCGAAGGGCAGGTGCAGGCGATGCAGCAGCTCGCGCCGGTAGCGGGAGGTGGAACCCAGGATCAAGCGGGCTTCGGCAGCGTCCTGGAGGGGGGGCAGGGTGGAACTCATGCGGCGGATTGTCCCATCGCGGCGGCGCCGCCCACGAGGGGCGCTCGTACACTTGAGCCCATGAAACAGCGTCAATTCGATCCCCTGAAGCTCGACGTCGAGGCCTTTGCCCGCGATGCGGGCGAGCTGCAAGGGGAATGGTCCATGGTCGAGCTCCCGCGCCTGGCGGAGTCGGCCTCCGAGGAATCCCCGGCGGCCAGCTGGCCGCCGCTGCGCTGGTCGGTGCGCGGCGAGCGCCTGAGCCCACGCGCCGCCGAGCCCCAGACCTGGCTGCACCTGGAAGCCGAGGCCACCGTGACCCTGGTCTGCCAGCGCTGCCTGCAGCCTTACGCCCAGCATCTGGCCGTGCAGCGCAGCCTGCGCTTCGTGCGCGATGAGGACATGGCCGCGCAACTCGATGCCGACAGCGACGAGGACGTGCTGGCCATGAGCCGTTCCCTGGACCTGCGCGAGCTGATCGAGGACGAACTGCTGCTGGAGCTGCCCCTGGTGCCCCGCCATGAGGAGTGCCCGGAGCCCCTGGTCCACGCCGACCATGACCTGCCCGAGCCTGCCCAGGACGAGAAGCCCCATCCCTTTGCTGCCCTCGCCGCACTCAAGGGCAAGGGGCGGCCGCAGTAGTGCGGACGCGGGGCGGGTGGCGATGTGTGGGCGGCCGTCCTGGCCGCATCCGCCACCCCTGGCCTTGTTGCGACGTGTTTTGTAGCGGCAGGATTCTCAAGGCCCTCAAGCCATGCTAGAATCGCAGGCTTTCCCCGCTTTGCTCTTCGTGTTTGCCGGTTTTACGGGCACATGGATGGCAAAGGACGGGATGCCGAGGCGTCGGTAGCGGGTACACGCACGAGTCACGCGGTGACGGCTTTCGGGGCATTCATCTTTTTGAATCTCCGGATGCAGGTCAGCGATTCGTGCTGATGAGTGCCTGGACCCGCCGAGCAAGCCTCAAATCACCGAAGCCCCAGGAGAATTCACCATGGCCGTTCAGCAAAACAAGAAGTCGCCTTCCAAGCGTGGTATGCACCGTTCGCACAATGCCCTGACCAATCCGGGCACTGCCGTCGAGCCCACCACCGGTGAAGTGCATCTGCGTCACCACATCAGCCCCAACGGCTTCTATCGTGGTCGCAAGGTCCTGAAGACCAAGGCAGACGCCTGATTGAACTGCTGGGCACCTGCTGTGGTGCCTCAGTCAATGACAGTCTGTGAAAAGCCCGGCTCGCTGCTCGATGCGTCGCCGGGCTTTTGTGCTTGAGCTCTCGCAATAAGGGGCTCGCTACAGGGTGTGTCCGCTTGCTCCGTCACGGGGGCTCGCGTAAGGTGCGCGGCTTGCGCAAGCAGTGTCGACCGTGCGGTCGGCGATGTGCCCAGTTCCGGTCCGAATCCTGATGTCCTCTCCTGAATCGAATGCGCCCGTGCCCGTGCCCGTGGCCCCCGGCCTGATCCGCCTGGCGGTGGACTGCATGGGCGGGGACCATGGCCCCAGCATCACGCTGCCGGCCTGCCGTGCTTTCCTGGCGGCCCATCCGGAGGCCGGCCTGCTGCTCGTGGGCCAGCCCGAGGCCCTGAAGGAGGCGCGATCCTGGCCGCGCTGCGAGATCGTGCCGGCCAGCGAGGTCGTCACCATGGATGATCCCGTCGAGGTGGCCCTGCGTCGCAAGAAGGACTCCTCCATGCGCGTGGCCATCCAGCAGCTGAAGGCGGCGGAGGGCGAGCAGCCGCGGGCGCAGGCCTGCGTCTCGGCCGGCAATACCGGCGCGCTGATGGCGGTCTCGCGCTACCTGCTCAAGACGCTGGAGGGCATCGACCGTCCGGCCATCGCCAGCGTCATGCCCAACCAGACCGGTGGCTTCACCACCATGCTGGACCTGGGCGCCAACGTGGACTGCAGCGCCGAGCACCTGCTGCAGTTCGCCGTGATGGGCAGTGCCCTGGTCAGCGCGGTGGAAGGCAAGGCCGAGCCGCGCGTGGGCCTGCTGAACATCGGCGAGGAAATGATCAAGGGCAACGAGACCATCAAGCGCGCCGGCGAGCTGCTGCGCGCCGCCGATGCCGCCGGCCAGATCAACTTCCATGGCAATGTGGAAGGCAACGACATCTTCAAGGCCACCGCGGACGTGGTGGTCTGTGACGGCTTCGTGGGCAATGTGGCCCTCAAGACGGCCGAGGGTCTGGCCTCGATGATCTCCACCTTCATCCGCATCGAGTTCAGCCGCAACCTGCTGACCAAGTTGGTGGCCCTGCTGGCCCTGCCCATCCTGCAGCGTTTCAAGAGCCGGGTGGATCATCGCCGGCTCAATGGCGCGGCCCTGCTGGGGCTCAAGGGCCTGGTCTTCAAGAGCCACGGCTCGGCCGATGCTGTCGCCTTCGAGACAGCGCTGAACAGGGCGTATGATGCCGCCCGCAACCGGCTGCTCGACCGGGTTCACGACCGCATCATCGCCACGCTGCAGGCCATGCCCGCCACCGCGGACGCCAGCCTGCCGGGTGAGTCAGGTGGTGCAGGAGACAAGGCGGCCTCGGCCGCCCATGCTGCATGACTACAAGTTCCTCACTGACTGCCCCCCGCTTTTCCCGCATCCTGGGAACCGGAAGCTATCTCCCCGAACAGCGCCTGACCAACGCCGAACTCGCCGCCCAGCTGGCGCGCGACGGCGTCGAGACCTCCGACGAATGGATCGTCGAGCGCACCGGCATCCGTGCCCGCCACTTCGCGGCGCCCGACCAGACCTCCAGCGACCTGGCCCTGCCGGCCGCCCGTGCGGCCCTGGAAGCGGCTGGCGTGGCCGCGGAGGAGATCGACCTCATCATCGTCGCCACGTCCACGCCGGACATGGTCTTTCCCTCCACCGCCTGCTTGCTGCAGCAGAAGCTGGGCATCGCCGGCTGCGCGGCCTTTGATGTGCAGGCCGTGTGCTCGGGCTTCGTCTACGGCCTGACCGTGGCCGATGCCATGATCAAGAGCGGCGCCGCCAGCAAGGCCCTGGTGATCGGTGCGGAGACCTTCTCGCGCATCCTTGATTTCAAGGACCGTACCACCTGCGTGCTGTTCGGCGACGGCGCCGGTGCCGTGGTGCTGGGCGCCAGCGAGACCCCGGGCATCCTGGCCAGCCAGCTGCATGCCGACGGCCGCCACGTGGACATCCTCTGCACGCCGGGTACGGTGTCCGGTGGCCAGGTGCTGGGCCATCCGCTGCTGAAGATGGACGGCCAGGCTGTGTTCAAGCTGGCCGTGGGCGTGCTGGAGAAGGTGGCGCGTGCCGTGCTCGAGAAGGCCGGCAAGACCGACGCCGACATCGACTGGCTGATCCCCCACCAGGCGAATATCCGCATCATGCAGGGGACTGCCAAGAAACTGAAACTGCCGCTTGAGAAACTGGTGGTGACGGTGGATCAGCATGGCAATACCTCGGCTGCGTCCATTCCGCTGGCCCTGGATGCCGCGGTCCGTTCGGGCCAGATCAAGAAGGGTGAGACCGTCATGCTGGAGGGCGTGGGCGGCGGCTTCACCTGGGGTGCGGTCCTGCTGGACCTCTGATCACCCGTTCCACTGCACAAGAAAGAGACGAGACGATGAGCGCGAGCTTTGCATTCGTGTTTCCCGGCCAGGGTTCGCAGACCGTGGGCATGCTGGACGCCTGGGGTGACCACCCCGAAGTGCGCCGCACGCTGGAGGAGGCCTCTGCCGCCCTGGGCGAGGATGTGGGCGCCCTGATCAAGAACGGTCCCAAGGAACAGCTGGACCTGACCACCAACACCCAGCCGGTGATGCTCGCCGCCGGCATCGCCTGCTACCGCGCCTGGCTGGCCGAGACCGGCCTCAAGCCCGCTGTGGTCGCCGGCCACTCCCTGGGCGAGTACACCGCCCTGGTGGCCGCCGAGGCTCTGAGCCTGGCCGAGGCCCTGCCCCTGGTGCGCTTCCGCGCCCAGGCCATGCAGGATGCCGTGCCGGTGGGCGTGGGCGCCATGGCCGCCATCCTGGGCCTGGACGCTGCCGCCGTGCGCGAGGGCTGTGCCGCCGCGGCCCAGGCCGTGGGCGAGGCCGTCGAGGCGGTCAACTTCAACGATCCCAAGCAGACCGTCATCGCCGGCACCAAGGCCGGCGTGGACAAGGCCTGCGAGGTGCTCAAGGCGGCGGGTGCCAAGCGCGCGCTGCCCCTGGCCGTGTCGGCCCCCTTCCATTCCAGCCTGATGAAGCCGGCCGCCGATCGCCTGCGCGAGCGCATGGCTGGGGTGGACTTCAAGCCCATGGCCATCCCCGTCATCAACAACATCGACGTGGGCATCAGCGCCGATGCTGACGCCCTGCGCGATGCCCTGTACCGTCAGGCCTTCGGCCCGGTGCGCTGGGTGGAGATCGTGCAGGCCATCAAGGCGCGCGGCATCAGCCATGTGATTGAATGCGGTCCGGGCAAGGTGCTGGCCGGCCTGGCCAAGCGCGTCGATGCCGAGATCCAGAGCGCCACCGTGCTCGACCCGACCAGCCTGGCCGAGGCACGGACCCTGCTGGGTTGAACAGAACAAGACCTGCGAGACACACCACCATGAGCGACACCATCAAGGGCCAGGTGGCCCTGGTCACCGGCGCCAGCCGCGGCATCGGCCGCGCCATCGCCCTGGCCCTGGCCGAGAAGGGCTACACCGTCATCGGCACGGCCACCAGCGAATCCGGCGCTGCCGGCATCAGCGAGGCGCTGGCGCCCCTGGGCGGCCATGGCATCGTCCTGAACGTCAATGACGCCGCCGCCTGCGACGCCGCGGTGGACGACATCGTCAAGACGAAGGGCGGCCTCCATGTGCTGGTCAACAACGCCGGCATCACCCGCGATACCCTCGCCATGCGCATGAAAGACGAGGACTGGGACGCGGTGATGGACACCAACCTCAAGGCCGTGTTCCGCATGAGCCGTGCCGTGATGCGCACCATGATGAAGGCGCGTTTCGGCCGCATCGTCAACATCACCTCGGTGGTGGGGGCTTCGGGCAATCCGGGCCAGGCCAACTATGCTGCCGCCAAGGCCGGCGTGGCCGGCATGACCCGGTCCCTGGCGCGCGAGCTGGGCAGCCGCGGTATCACCGTGAATTGCGTGGCACCCGGCTTCATCGCCACTGACATGACCGAAGTCCTGCCCGAGGCCCAGAAGGCCGCGCTGCTGGGCCAGATTCCCGCCGGTCGCCTGGGTGAACCCCGGGAGATCGCCCATGCCGTCGCCTTCCTGGCGTCGCCCGAGGCCGCGTACATCACCGGCACCGAGCTGCACGTCAACGGCGGCATGTTCATGAGCTGACGGAGTTAGCCCCCGTTGTTTTGACCCTTTTGTGGCTGCAGGCCTTCAGGCCGGCGGCCCACCGGATTCCCCCGGCCGGTGAAGGATCTTCTGAGTGCCCGGACACGCTCGTTCGGGGCCCCGCTAGGGGTGTCACTCTAGAAGCCTTAGAATCCCGGGTTGTTCCTTTGCAAACCCCTCTTGGAGGAGTCATGAGCGATATCGAAGCACGTGTCAAGAAAATCATCGCCGAGCAGCTCGGCGTGCCCGAAGCCGATGTGAGCAACGAGAAGGCCTTCGTCGCCGATCTGGGCGCTGATTCTCTGGACACCGTGGAACTGGTGATGGCACTCGAAGACGAGTTCGGCATCGAGATCCCCGACGAAGAAGCCGAGAAGATCACCACCGTCCAGCTGGCGATCGACTACGCTGTCAAGAACCAGAAGGCCTAAGGGCCACGGGGCCTCGCGCCCTCTGGACCACGGGGCCTTCGTGCCCCGCGGTATGTCTTCAAAGAATCTGCTGATCGCATGAGCCGTCGTCGCGTTGTCGTCACCGGTCTCGGTCTGATCAGCCCCGTGGGCAACACGGTGGCTGAAGGCTGGGCCAACATCCTGGCTGGTCAATCCGGCATTGATCGCATCACCCGTTTCGATGCCAGCAACTTCGCCTGCCAGTTCGCAGGGGAGGTCAAGGGTTTCGAGGTTGGCGACTACATGTCGACCAAGGAAGCGCGGACGATGGACCGCTTCATCCACTTCGGCCTGGCTGCGTCCATCCAGGCGGTGCAGGATGCCGGTCTCGCGACCAACGATCAGCTGACTGAAGAGCAGGCCGAGCGTATCGGCGTGCTCGTGGGCTCGGGCATCGGCGGTCTGCCGATGATCGAGGAAACCCACGCCGAGCTGACGGCGCGCGGACCGCGCCGTATCTCTCCCTTCTTCGTGCCCGCCTCGATCATCAACATGATCTCGGGCCACGTCTCCATCAAGTACGGTTTCCAGGGGCCGAACCTGGGGATCGTGACCGCCTGCACCACCGGCCTGCACAGCATCGGCGAGGCCGGCCGCCTGATCGAGTACGGCGACGCCGACGTCATGATCGCCGGCGGTGCCGAGTCCACCGTCTCGCCCCTGGGCGTGGGGGGCTTCGCTGCCGCCCGTGCGCTGTCCACCCGCAACGACGACCCCAAGACCGCGTCCCGCCCCTGGGACAAGGACCGCGACGGCTTCGTGCTGGGCGAGGGCGCCGGTGTGCTGGTGCTGGAAGAGTACGAGCACGCCAAGAAGCGCGGCGCCAAGATCTATTGCGAGCTGGCCGGCTTCGGCATGGGCGCCGACGCCTATCACATGACCGCGCCCAACGTGGACGGCCCCAAGCGCTCCATGCGCGCGGCCCTGCGCAATGCCGGCATCAATCCGGACCAGGTCCAGTACATGAACGCGCACGGCACCTCCACGCCGCTGGGCGACGTCAACGAGACCAATGCCACCAAGCTGGCCTTCGGCGATCACGCCAGGCAGCTGGTCATCTCCTCGACCAAGTCCATGACCGGCCACCTGTTGGGCGGCGCGGGTGGCATCGAGTCGGTGTTCACCGTGCTGGCGGTCCACAACCAGGTCGCCCCCCCGACCATCAACATCTTCAACCAGGATCCCGAGTGCGACCTGGACTACTGCGCCAATGTGGCGCGTGAGATGAAGATCGAATACGCCGCCAAGAACAACTTCGGCTTCGGCGGCACCAACGGCACGCTGATCTTCAAGCGGGCCTGAGCCTGCGGCGGCATCCGGAGGCCGCCGTGACCGCCCGCCAGGCCCCGCGTCAACGCCAGGCGCCCGCCTTCCAGCTGGAAGTACGGGCGCCTTTTCTTTGGCGGCTGCTCACCGTGCTGTTGTGGGCCCTGGCCTGGTGTGCGTCCGCAGCAGCGGTGCTCGCCCAGGTCGCTGCGCGCCTGGGGCCTGGAGCTGGGACGGCCTGCCTGCTGTTCGCCCTGCCACTGCTGCCTCTGGTCTGCTGCCTGGCCTGGCGGCATCGGGCCGGCGAGGTCTGGCAGCTGCTGTGGGACGGGCAGCAATGGGCCCTGCGGCCCGGCGATGCGTGCCGGGCGGCGCAGGAGGACTCGCCTTTGCAGGCCCAGTGGCTCCAGGTGTCGATGGACCTCGGCGGCTTTCTGCTCCTGCGCTGCCGTCCGACGGGCGAGGGCCGGCATGCGGCGGTCTACCTGCCCCTCTCGCGGCACCAGCACCCGGGCCTCTGGCTGCGCTTGCGATGGGCGCTGTTCTCGGCACGAGGATTGCCGCCGGAGAGGGCCTGAGTCCATTGGACTGATCGGGGGGTGTCCACCCCGAGGCTCGCGCCCCTCCATGACCTTGGGCGCGACCGGGGGGCTCATGCTTTGATACATGCCTGCCGAGCAAAGATAGTCGGCCAGCATCCATGCGCCGAGCAGAGCTGGCGGAGGCATTGCACAATGACGGCGGCCCGGGCATGCGCCCTGGGGCCGGAACCCGAGCCGAATCCACCTATGAACACAGCATCCTCGCATCAAGGCGCCGCGCGCCGGCCTCTGTCACGCTGGCCCCAGGGGCTGGGCGCCCTGGCCCTGGGGCTGAGCCTCACCCTGGCCCCAGCGCTGAGCCAGGCCCAGGCGCGGGAGCTGCCGGACTTCACCGAGCTGGTCGACCGTGTCGGTCCGGCCGTGGTCAACATCAAGACGTCTGAGAAGGCCAAGCCCACCGAGAGTCCGGCCATGGACGAGCAGATGCAGGAGTTCCTGCGTCGCTTCGGCATCCCCGTGCCGCGCCGGGGTGGCCCCCGCAATGGCGATGAGGACGCGCCCACCCGGCGTGGCCTCGGCTCGGGCTTCATCCTGAGCAGCGACGGCTTCGTGATGACCAATGCCCATGTCGTCGAAGGCGCCGACGAGGTGCTGGTCACCCTCACCGACAAGCGCGAGTTCAAGGCCAAGGTGATCGGCCTGGACAAGCGCACCGACGTTGCCGTGGTGAAGATCGAGGCCAGTGGTCTGCCGCAGGTGAAGATCGGCGACAGCGGTCGGCTCAAGGTCGGCGAATGGGTGATGGCCATCGGCTCGCCATTCGGCTTCGACAACAGCGTGACGGCCGGCATCGTCAGCGCCAAGCAGCGCGACACCGGCGACTTCCTCACCTTCATCCAGACCGACGTGGCCATCAACCCCGGCAACTCCGGCGGCCCGCTGCTCAATATGCGCGGCGAGGTGGTGGGCATCAACTCGCAGATCTACAGCCAGTCTGGCGGCTTCATGGGCATTTCCTTCGCGATTCCCATCGACGAAGCCATCCGCGTGTCCGAACAGCTGCGTGCGGGCGGCCGGGTGCAGCGTGGCCGCATCGGCGTGGGCATCGTGGACCTCTCCAAGGACGTGGCTGAGGCCATCGGACTGGGCAAGCCCACGGGCGCCCTGGTGCAGCGCGTGGAGAGCGGCTCTCCGGCCGAGAAGGCTGGCATTGAAGGCGGCGATGTCATCACCAAGGTCGAGGGCAAGTCCATCCAGAGCGCGGCCGAGCTGCGGCGCTCCATTGCGGCCATCAAGCCTGGCAGCAAGGCCATGGTGCAGGTGTTCCGCCGCGGTGCCACCAAGGACCTCACGCTGACGGTTGCGGAGCTCGAGGCAGACAAGCCGGCCAAGAGTGCCGAGCCCGAGGCCAGGCCGGCCTCCGGCGCCGCCGCCGCCCTGGGCCTGGGCCTGGCCGAGATCAGCGAGGCGCAGCGCAAGGAGCTGAAGCTGCGCGGCGGCGTGCTGGTCGAGAATGCGGAAGGTCCAGCCGCGCGAGCCGGCCTGCGCGAGGGCGACATCATCCTGTCGGTGGACAACGTCGAGGTGGCCACCGTCAAGCAGCTGCAGGCTCAACTGGCCAAGCTGGAGAAGGCCAAGCTGATCAACCTCCTCGTGCGTCGGGGCGATGCCGTGAGTTTCGTGCTGGTCAAGCCGGGCGCACGCTGAGTCCCAGCGTTCCGGCCTGCTGGCACCGGCGGCCGGGATGCGCAAACCGGGCATCCGGCCAGGGCTTTTCGCCAGATGAAATGGCCGACGCTGCTCGTGCGGCGAAAAGCGAGGTTTGTACTCGCTCACTTAGGCGGTGCGGACGGGGATTGTGGTGCTTGTAGGATAGAATGCCCGTTATCCAACGTTTGTTTGAGCGTGCTGTCCGCATGAGTGGCGAGGTCGGCCAAGCTGTCCCCAGGATGCTCACAGGAGCCTGTTGATAACTTGTGCATAAAAATCCTTGTTGGCGGGTCGCAACGGCCGGAAAGCCAATGACGGTGCGGTTTCCAGGCGGGCGCTCGGCTACAATGGAAGCCCAACAAGCAGTTGCCATACGTTTTTGTTGGAAGGCGCGTCACCGTTTCGACGTGCCTTTTTTTTATGTCCGGCACGGCCTCCGAAGAGGCCTTCACATCGCTGCGTGACATGAGCCTTTCAAGCGACGGCCCTGGCCGTGGCAGCCGGCGAGTGACGCACGACAGAGCATGAATCACATCCGCAATTTCTCCATCATCGCCCACATCGACCACGGCAAGAGCACGCTGGCAGACCGCATCATCCAGCGCTGCGGCGGCCTGTCGGATCGCGAGATGGAAGCGCAGGTCCTGGACTCGATGGACATCGAGCGCGAGCGCGGCATCACCATCAAGGCGCAGACCGCGGCCCTGCAGTACAAGGCCCGCGACGGCCAGGTCTACAACCTGAACCTGATCGACACCCCGGGGCACGTGGACTTCTCCTACGAGGTGAGCCGCTCGCTGTCCGCCTGCGAGGGCGCGCTGCTGGTGGTTGATGCCTCGCAGGGCGTGGAAGCCCAGACCGTGGCCAACTGCTACACCGCCCTGGAGCTGGGCGTGGAGGTGGTGCCCGTCCTGAACAAGATGGACCTGCCGCAGGCCGACCCGGATCGCGCCAAGGCCGAGATCGAGGATGTGATCGGCATCGACGCCACCGACGGCATCCCCTGCTCGGCCAAGACCGGCATGGGCATCGACGACATCCTCGAGGCCGTGATCACCCGCATGCCGCCGCCCAAGGGCATCGTGCAGGCGCCGCTGCGCGCCATGATCATCGACTCCTGGTTCGACAACTACGTCGGCGTGGTGATGCTGGTCCGCGTGGTGGACGGCATCCTGAAGAAGGGCGAGCGCATCCGCATGATGGCCACCAACGCCGTCTACCCGGCTGACCAGCTGGGCGTGTTCACGCCCAAGAGCGAGTCCCGTGACCAGCTCAACGCAGGCGAGGTGGGCTTCATCATCGCCGGCATCAAGGAGCTGGCCGCCGCCAAGGTGGGCGACACCATCACGCTGGAAAAGAAGCTGCCCAACAACCTGGGTCCCGCCGAAGAGGCCCTGCCGGGCTTCAAGGAGATCCAGCCCCAGGTGTTCGCGGGCCTGTACCCGACTGAAGCCAGCGAATACGACCAGCTGCGCGACGCTCTGGAGAAGCTCAAGCTCAACGACGCTTCGCTGCGCTTCGAGCCCGAGGTTTCGCAGGCGCTGGGCTTCGGCTTCCGCTGCGGCTTCCTGGGCCTGCTGCACATGGAGATCGTGCAGGAGCGCCTGGAGCGCGAGTTCGACCAGGACCTGATCACCACCGCGCCCAGCGTGGTCTACGAGGTGCAGCTGGGCGACGGCGAGGTCATCGAGGTGGAGAACCCCTCCAAGATGCCCGAGATCGGCAAGATCCAGGAGATCCGCGAGCCGATCGTGACCGTGCATCTGTACATGCCGCAGGAATACGTGGGCCCGGTGATGACCCTGGCCAACGTGAAGCGCGGTGTGCAGATCAACATGGCCTACCACGGCCGCCAGGTCATGCTGACCTATGAGATCCCGCTGGCCGAGATCGTGCTGGACTTCTTCGACAAGCTGAAGTCCGTGTCGCGCGGCTATGCCTCCATGGACTACGAGTTCAAGGAATACCGCGCCTCCGACGTCGTCAAGGTGGACATGCTGATCAACAGCGACCGCATCGATGCGCTCTCGCTGATCGTGCACCGCAGCCAGAGCCAGTACCGCGGCCGCCAGGTCTGCGCCAAGATGCGCGAGATCATCCCGCGCCAGATGTATGACGTCTCGCTGCAGGCAGCCATCGGCGCCAAGATCATCGCCCGCGAGGACATCAAGGCGCTGCGCAAGAACGTGCTGGCAAAATGCTACGGCGGCGACATCACCCGCAAGCGCAAGCTGCTGGAAAAGCAGAAGGCGGGCAAGAAGCGCATGAAGCAGATCGGCAGTGTGGAGGTGCCGCAAGAGGCCTTCCTGGCCATCCTCCAAGTCGAAGACTGAACCACATCTACATGAGTGCACTGACCGGGATTCTGTTCGCGGCGCTGATCGTCTATGGCGGCGGCTGGTACGCAGGGCAATGGACGGGCAATTTCGCCCTGCTGCTGCTGATCCTCACTTCGGTGACCGGCCTGTACTGGCTGGCCGAGCGTGTCCATTTCCGTCCGGTCCGGGAGAAGGCCGCGGCAGACCTGGAAGCCGCCGATCTCAAGCGCCGCGAGGCCCTGGCCGCCCAGGGCATTGCCCGGGTCGATGGCGACATCATCGCGGCCAAGGAAGAGGTGCTGCGCCAGCCCTGGTGGCTGGACTGGACCGCCGGCCTGTTCCCGGTGATCCTCATCGTCTTCGTGCTGCGGTCCTTCCTGTTCGAGCCCTTCAAGATCCCCTCGGGCTCCATGGTGCCGACCCTGCTGGTGGGTGACCTCATCCTGGTCAACAAGTTCCACTACGGCATCCGCCTGCCGGTGATCAACAAGAAGATCATCAGCAACCACGAGGTGCAGCGGGGCGACGTCATGGTCTTCCGCTACCCCGAGGACCCTCGCATGGACTTCATCAAGCGCGTGGTGGGCCTGCCGGGCGACGAGATCAGCTACCGCAACCAGCATCTCTACCTCAATGGCAAGCTGGTGGATGTGAAGCCGGTGGACGCCTACTACGACGAAGACAGCATGCAGATGCGCAACCGCTTCGAGGAGAAGCTGGGCGAGAAGCCGCACAAGCTGCTGGTCGACATGAACCGCCAGCAGTTCTTCCACCCGGATCGCAAGGACGGCCCCTTCCCCTTCCAGGACCATTGCACCTACAACGCTGAGGGCTTGACTTGCAAGGTGCCGGCGGGACACTACTTCATGCTGGGGGACAACCGGGACAATTCCCGCGACTCCCGGTTCTGGGGTTTCGTGCCTGACGAGAACATCGTCGGCAAGGCCTTCGCGGTCTGGATGAACTTCAGCAATCCCAAACGCATTGGATTCTTTGACTGAGCCGTCCGTGGATACTGCGGGGCTTTCTGTTCAGCGAGGAGAGGCAATGAGGCGTGCGCACCGTCACCAGTCTGGCGTCAGCTTGATGGGTCTGCTGTTCTGGGCCGTGATCCTGTCCTTCACGGGCCTGATCGCCGCCCGCACCATCCCGACCGTGATGGAGTTCTACACGATCCAGCATGCGGTGGACAAGATCGCCCGCGGCAACCCGGCCACCGTGCCCGTGGCCCGGGCGGAGTTCGAGCGCGTCAAGCAGGTGGAGTACTCCATCACCAGCATCGGCGCCGACGACCTAGTGATCACCAAGGAAGACGACCGCGTCCGCATCAGCTTTGCCTATGACAAGCAGGTGGAGCTCTTCGGTCCGGTGTCCCTGCTGATCAAGTACGAGGGTCGGTCTCACTGAGACACGGTTGCCAGCGTCATGAGCCATCCCATGGATGCCCTGCAGTCGCGGCTGGGCTACCAATTCAAGGACAGCGGCCTGCTGCAGCGGGCCGTGACCCATCGCAGCTTCGGCGCCGATCACAACGAGCGCCTGGAATTCCTCGGTGATGCGGTCCTGAGCCTGGCGGTCTCCAGCCTGCTCTACGAGCGCTATGCCGGTTCCGACGAAGGCGACCTCACCCGCATCCGCGCCCACCTGGTGCGCGAGGAAAGCCTGCACAAGCTGGCCCTGAGCCTGGACCTGCCCCAGGTGCTGCGCATGAGCGAGGGCGAGGCCCGCGGTGGTGGCGCGCAGCGCGCCTCCATCCTGGCCGACGCCACCGAGGCCATCATCGGCGCGGCCTTTGTGGATGGCGGCTACCCGGCAGCCCGCGAAATCGTGGGCCGGCTGCTCGGTGAGCTGATCAACACCTCGGCCAGCGACACCTGGGCCAAGGACGCCAAGACGGCGCTCCAGGAATGGCTGCAGGCGCGCCGCCTGGCGGTACCCAGCTACCGCATCATCGAGACCCGCGGCCAGGCGCACAACCAGACCTTCGAGGTCGAGTGCGCCGTGCCGGCCCTGGGCCTCGCCAAGCAGGGCGAAGGCCGTTCACGCCGCGCTGCCGAACAGGACGCCGCCAAGCGTATGCTTGCGGAACTGGTGGCGCGCGACAAGCCCGGGTCCGCGCTGTCCTCCTGAGGCGCGAGGGCATTCCGGTGCCGCCACGCCTCGCCATGCCACGAGGCTTGGGCCCTATTTCGATCACACTGCGCCGCGATCCGGCGCCATCCACCTGCGCCACTGACCGGGCGCACCAGAGGTCACTGACATGAACGACACCGCGCCTGAGTCCGGGCTGCCGCAACGCTGCGGCCTCATCGCCATCGTGGGCCGGCCCAATGTGGGCAAGTCCACCTTGCTGAACGCCCTCGTGGGGCAGAAGGTCAGCATCACCTCGGACAAGGCCCAGACCACGCGCCACCGCATCACCGGCGTGCGCACCCTGGAGGAGGCCCAGTTCGTGTTCGTGGACACCCCCGGCTTCCAGACCAAGCACAACGCCGCCCTGAACCGCAACCTGAACCGCACGGTGCATGGGGTGCTGGGTGACGTGGACCTGGTGCTCTTCGTGGTCGAGGCCGGCCGCTTCGGCCTGGACGACGCCAAGGTGCTGGCCCTGCTGCCCGAGAACAAGCCCGTGGTGCTGATCGCCAACAAGCTGGACGCCGTGCACCGCCGCGCCGAGCTGGCCCCCTGGCTCAAGAGCATGGCCGAGCGCCGCAACTTCGCCGAGTTCGTGCCCCTGTCGGCCCGCAAGGAAGCCGACGTCACCCGCCTCTTCAAGATCCTCAAGCCCTACCTGCCCGAGCAGGGCTGGTTCTACGACGAAGACGCCCTGACCGATCGCTCCGAGCGCTTCCTGGCCACCGAGATCATCCGCGAGAAGCTCTTCCGCCTGACCGGTGACGAGCTGCCCTACACCTCCACCGTCGTCATCGACAAATGGGAAGACGAGGGCGAGCTGCGCCGCATCTCGGCCTCCATCGTGGTCGAGCGCGACGCCCACAAGGGCATGATCATCGGCCAGGGCGGCGAGCGCCTGAAGCGCATCGGCTCCGAGGCCCGCCAGGAGCTGGAGCACCTGATGGACGGTCGCGTCTTCCTGGAGCTGTGGGTCAAGGTCCGCTCCGGCTGGGCGGACAACGAAGAGCATCTGCGCACCTATGGCTACGAGTGAGTGACCGCGGCGGCCCTGAATGGTCACCCGCGCCCCTCGACTGCCCAGCACGCAGCCGGCCTTCGTGCTGCACCACTACGACTGGAGCGAGACCAGTCTCATCCTCGACCTCTTCACCCGCGAGCAGGGCCGCCTGGCCGTGGTCGCCAAGGGGGCGAAGCGGCCGTATTCGCAGCTGCGATCGGTGCTGCTGCCTTTCCAGCGCCTGCAGGTAGGCCTCAGCAAGCCCTCGCGTGACGATCGCAGCGAGGGCGAGGTCCAGACCCTGCGCAGCGCCGAATGGGCCGGCGGCCACACGCTGCCCAACGGCGCGGCCCTGTTCGCCGGCTACTACCTCAACGAACTGCTGCTGAAGCTGCTGGCCCGGCAGGATCCGCATCCGCGCCTCTTCGATGCCTACGCGGCCACCCTCCCGCTGCTGCGCGAGGATGAAGACCAGCGCAGCCAGGCCGCCCTGCGCGCCTTCGAGCTGCGCATGCTGGCCGACCTGGGCCTGCTGCCCGACCTCAGCGTGGTCACCCAGACCCAGCGTGCGCTGGATCTGGAGCGGCTCTACATGCTGAGCCCCGAGATGGGTGTCTGTGCCCTGAGCCATGAGGCGCCCGCCTTCGGGGCGATGCAGCTGGTGCAGCTGCAGGCGGCGCTGCTGCATGGTTCGCAGGTCGCCCTGCAGCAGGCCTGCGCGGATTGCCTGCCCGCGCTCAAGGCCTGCCTGCGCGGGCTGCTTCACTATCATCTGGGCCACAAGCCGCTGCGCACGCGCACGGTGATGCTGGATCTGCAAAAACTCCTGGACTGATGCCATGAACCCCCTGGTCGCTCCCGAAGCCCTGCGCCACGACGGCCGCTGCGCCCTGTCGGTCAACGTCAACAAGGTCGCGCTGCTGCGCAACACCCGGCACCTGGGCATCCCCAGCGTGACCCGCGCCGCCGAGCTGTGCCTGCAGGCCGGTGCCCAGGGCATCACCGTGCATCCGCGGCCGGACGGCCGCCACATCCGCACGGACGATGTCCATGAGCTGGCGGCCCTGCTCAAGACCTGGCCCCAGGCCGAGTACAACATCGAGGGCAACCCGACGCAGAACCTGATGGACTTCGTGCGCCAGGTCCGGCCCCACCAGGTCACCTTCGTGCCCGACGCCGAGGACCAGTTCACCTCCGACCACGGCTGGAACCTGCCGACCGACATGGACCGCCTGCGTCCGCTGATCAGCGAATGCAAGGCCCTGGGCGTGCGCGTGAGCCTCTTCATGGACCCGATCCCGGCGGCCATGGCCCATGTCGCGGCCCTGGGGGTTGACCGCATCGAGCTCTACACCGAGACCTTCGCCAGCGCCTTCGGCACGCCGCGCGAGGCCGAGGTGCTGGCCGGCTTCACGGCCACGGCCGAGGCCGCCCTGGCCCTGGGCCTGGGCATCAACGCCGGCCATGACCTCAACCGCCCCAACCTGACCGCCTTCCTCAAGGCCGTGCCGGGCGTGCTGGAAGTTTCCATCGGCCATGCACTGATCGCGGACGCCCTGGAGCTGGGCTATGCCGAGACCGTGCGTGACTACCAGCGCAGCATCCAGCGCGCCTATGCCTGAGCTGCGCGAGGCGAGGGCGCAGGACCTGCCAGCGCTGTCGCAGCTGATCAGCTGGGTCTGGCTGCAGACCTATGCGGGCCAGGGCGTGCGGCCGGCCTTCGCCGGGTATCTCCATGAGACCTTCAGCCCTGCGGCGCTGGAGGCCTGGCTGGGCCCGGGCCACCGCTGCTGGCTGGCCGAGGACCAAGGCCATCTGCAGGGCATGATCCATGTCAGCCTCGGCAGCCGCTGCCCCGTGGCCTGGCAGCAGGGGCCGGAGGCCGAGGTGGGCGAGCTGTACGTCGTGCCGCCACTGGCCCGCCAGGGCCTGGGCAGGGCGCTGCTGGCGCAGGCGCGCGGGCAGTTGCCGGACCGGGCGCTGTGGCTGAGCGTCTGGGCCCCCAACGAGCGGGCCATCGCCTTCTACGAGCGCGAGCAGGGCCGCCGCCTGGGGGAGACCTGGTTCGAGCTCGAGCAGCAGCGACATCTCAACTGGATCTATGGCTGGCCCGCGCTGGCCGAGGGAGCGGGGTCATGATCTACGGCATCGGCACCGACGTCTGCGACATCCGCCGCATCGCAGACACCCTTCAGCGCCGCGGCCCGCGCTTCGCCGAGAAGGTGCTGGGCCCGCATGAGATCGAGGTGTTCCGCGATCGCAGCGCGCGCGTCGAAGCCCGCGGCATCGCCTACCTGGCCACGCGCTTCTCCGCCAAGGAGGCCTTCTCCAAGGCCATCGGCTTGGGGCTGCGCATGCCCATGACCTGGCGCGACTGCGAGATCGTCAAGGCCGCCAGCGGCAAGCCCGAGATCCGCCTGCACGGCGCACTCAAGGCCTGGTTCGAGGCACGCGGCCTGCAGGCGCATGTCAGCGTCAGCGACGAGACGGACTACGCGACCTCCTTCGTGGTCGTCGAGACACGCCCGGCTGCGCTCCCGCCATGAGCGCGGCCCACCCTTTCATCAAAGACCACGACGCCCGCGCCCTGCGCTGGGCCACCCAACGCTAGGAAGCACGCCCATGGACATGCTGCACCACGCCCCCCTGATGCTGGACATCGCCGGCAGCACCCTGAGCCCGCATGAGCGCGAGCGCCTGAGCCATCCGCTGGTCGGCGGCCTCATCCTCTTCGCGCGCAATTTCGAGAGCCGCGCCCAGCTGACGGCCCTGTGCGGCGAGCTCAAGGCCCTGCGCCCTGACCTGCTCATCGCCGTGGACCAGGAAGGCGGCCGCGTGCAGCGCTTCCGCACCGATGGCTTCACGCCGCTGCCGGCCATGCGCGCCCTGGGCGAGCTGTGGATGAGCGATGCCATGCGCGCCACGCAGGCCGCGACGGCCCTGGGCTATGTGATGGCCATGGAACTGCGCGCTTGCGGCGTGGACATGAGCTTCGCGCCGGTGCTGGACCTGGACCACGGCGAGAGCTCGGTGATCGGCGACCGCAGCTTCCATCGCGATCCCCGCGTGGTGGCCATGCTGGCCAAGAGCGTGGCCCAGGGCCAGCTGATCGCCGGCATGGGGGCCTGCGGCAAGCACTTCCCCGGCCATGGCTGCGTGAAGGCCGACTCGCATGTGGACGTGCCCGTGGACCGCCGCAGCCTCAAGGCCATCCTGGCCGAGGATGCCAGGCCCTTCGAGTGGCTGCACCTGAGCCTGGCGGCGGTGATGCCGGCCCATGTGATCTATCCCAAGGTCGATGCGCGTCCGGCGGGCTTCTCTTCACGCTGGCTGCAGGACATCCTGCGCGAGCGCCTGGGCTTTGCCGGCCTCGTCTTCAGCGACGACCTCGGCATGCGCGGCGCACGCGTGCTGGAAGGGCGCGAGATCGGCTTCGCCGAGGCCGCCATTACCGCGCTGCACGCGGGCTGTGACATCGCGCTGCTGTGCAACCAGTCGATGGAGGAGGGCGGTCGTGTGCTCGACGAAGTGCTGCAGTCCCTGGAGGACGCCGCGCTGCAGGGCCGCTGGCAGCCCAGCCTGGAGAGCGAAGGCCGGCGGCAGCGCCTGCTGTCTCAGCAGGCCCCGCTCAGCTGGGATGAGCTGGTGCATGAGCCGGGCTATCACCTGGCCTTGCAGCAGCTGAACTTCTAGACGGTGCCTTCCGGGGCCGGCGGCTGTTCTCCACTGGCCGGCCCCGCCTCGCACTCAGCGCGTGGCGCTGACCTTGGCTGCCTTGCCATTGGCGGACGGCAAGGCCTTGCCGTCCGAGTCCATCTGCATCTGCAGATTCATTTGCAGGGTGTGGCCCTGGGGCAGGGGCATCTGCAGGGCCATGGTCATGTCCAGGTCGTTGTGCAGTTGCAGGCGGTCGGCCAGGCGCAGCTGCATGTGACCCGTGCCGCCGCCGCCAATCACCATCTGCAGTGAGGCAGGCGCAGCCGGCGCCGCGCCTTCCGGGGCGCTGGCGGGTCCTGCCGGCGTGGGCAGGTCCAGCTTGAGGTCCATCGTGGCCTTGACGTCGAAGAAGGCCACGCCGGCCTCCACCTTGGCCAGCGTGTAGCTCGCCTTCACCTTGCCGACATTGCTGCCCGCAGGCAGGTTGGGGATGGGCAGGTTCATCTCCAGCGGCATGTCCACCGACTCGCCCACGCGCAGCGTGGCGCCATTCATCTTGGCCAAGGCGTCGAAGCTCTTGCGGAAGATGCCTTCGAGCATGTCCGGCGGCAGCTGCGCCGTACCTTCGCCCGAGAGGCGGATGTTCTCGTAGCGCCCGTCCACGATGAGCGCGCTGAACTGCATCGCCGGCATGCCGCGCTGGGGGACGCCAGGCACCAGGTCGCCATCGCCCGTGCGCATTTCCATCGTGCCTCGCTCGATGCGGGCGGTCAGCGGGGTGCGCCCCTTGGCGTCGGCCTTGTCCGTCTGCACGATCTGGCGCATCTGCATGCTCATGGTCAGCGGCATCTTGATCGCGCCGAGCTTGGCGCTGAGCTGCTGCACCTCCTCCTCGCTGGCGCCGTCGCGGGCCTTGAACTTCATGTCCGTGATCGCCTTGATGCGGAAGTCCTGCTGCTGCCGGGCATTGGGCAGCGGGATCAGGTTCAGCGTGACGGGGGTGTCGTCGGCGCGGACCAGGGATGGCAGCAGCGCGAGGGCGACACAGGCCAGCGGCACGAGCCGGCGCAGCGGGATCTTGGACATGGGTTTCCTCCTCTTGGATGGGCGACGGGGCGCTGGCCCCGCTTCTTGCCGCCGGATCTTAGTGGCAAGGCTGCGGGCCCTGCGCCTGTGGCGCCTCCCCCAGAGGAGGAGGGTGATGCTTATGCCTTCCTGTCGCGCGGACGGCTAGCGCCGTGAGTCCTGCTGCGGCCCCGGCATGAAAAAAGCCGACCGGCTCCATGGGGGCGCCGGTCGGCCGATGGGGGGCGATGCCGTCTTACTTGCGGTAGTTGTCCTGCATGCGGTAGCCCCGCGCATACAGCCCGAACAGCAGGGCCGCCAGCAGCGCGAAGGCCGCGAAGAAGAACATCTGGAAGGCGGTGACGCTGGTGCCCGTCGACTTGATGTAGCTGGTCACCCCCTCGCTCTTGACGCTGCTGTTGGCCAGCAGCACCCAGAGGTTGCCGATGGTGACCGAGAGGTTCCAGAAGCTGGTGATCACGCCCTTCATGGGCAGCGGTGCCTGGCTGTAGGCGAACTCGAGGCCGGTGGCCGAGACCAGCACCTCGCCCAGGGTCAGGATGGCGTAGGGCAGGATCTGCCAGACGATGCTCACCGTGTGGCCGTCGTCCAGCCACAGCTGCAGGCCGCCCACCACGATCCAGGCCACGCCCGACAGCGCGATGCCCGCACCCATGCGGCGCAGGGCCGTGATGCGCAGGCCCATGCGCTCCAGCATGGGGTAGAGCACCAGGTTGTTGAAGGGGATGAGGATCATCACCAGCGCCGGGTTCAGGGCCTGCATCATGGAGGACTGGAACCACTCGGGCTTGCTCATCTGGTCGGCCTGGAGGATCCAGGTCGAGGCCTTCTGGTCAAAGAGGGACCAGAAGGGCGTCACCAGCGCGAAGAGCACCAGCAGGCGCAGCACGGCGCGCACGCCCTCGATGGCCTCGGGTGGATGCGCCTTCGAGGCCTGGCCCAGCTGCAGCGCGGCGCCGGCGCCGCCGAAACCCATCAGCAGCACCAGGGCCAGGCAGAAGCTGGCCACGAAGCCGATCTGCTTCATCAGCAGGAAGCTGCCCACCGCGCCGACCAGGCCGATCAGGGCGACGACGAGGCCGGGGCCGCCGGTCTTGAGGGCGCTGACCACGACCTTGAGGAAGCTGTGCGGGTCATGGGCCACCGGCGGGGTGTGGACGTACTTCCTGCGGCCGCTCCAGAAGATCAGCGTGGCGATGGCCATCAGCACGCCAGGAATGCCGAAGGCCACGCTCGCGCCGAACTGCTTGAGGAAGATGGGCATCAGCAGCGAGGCGAAGAAGGAGCCGAAGTTGATGATCCAGTAGAAGGCGTCATAGACCTTCTGCGCGAGGCTGCGGTTGCTGCTGTCGAACTGGTCGCCCACGAAGGAGCTCACCAGTGGCTTGATGCCGCCTGAGCCCAGGGAAATCAGGAAGAGGCCTGTGTAGAAGCCGGTGATGTTCTTCTCGAAGATCGCTAGGCAGGCATGGCCGCAGCAATACAGCAGGCTCAGCCAGAAGATGGTGTTGTACTTGCCGAAGAAGCGGTCGGCGATCCAGCCGCCCAGCAACGGGAAGAAGTAGACACCGATCACGAAGGTGTGGAAGACCTCCTTGGCTTCGGCCTTGCGCAGGTCTTCCGGGATAGCCATCAACAGGCTGGTCATCAGGAAGACCGTCAGGATGTTGCGCATGCCGTAGAAGCTGAAGCGCTCGCATCCTTCGTTGCCGATGATGTAGGGGATCTGCGGCGGCATCTTGGGCGCCGCGGTGCTGGCTGTCTGGGTCACGGTCAATCCTTGTGTCGGGCCGCAGGCGGGTCGCCCGCAGCTGGCGGCGGTGCTGGGTGCAGCAGGGCTGCCACTGTAGGCGAAAAGTCGAGGCGGAAAAGGGTGCCAACCCTAGGCGAAGGGTGGCACCGTCCGGCGAGAGGGCGGGCCCTCATCGCACGGCGCAGGCGTGGGGCCGGAAGCCCAGGCGGGCGTTGGGCGCCCCATGAAAAACGCCGCCGGGCGCAAGCCACGGCGGCGTGATCGGGGCCGGCTCACGGCCGGCGGGCGGGGGCTCAGCCCTGCAGCTCGAAGGGTAGCTTGACCTGGGCCAGATCCTTGCGGGTCTCGACCAGCACCAGCGGGCCTTCATCCAGCTGCAGCACGGGCGGACGCTCGCGCGGCACGCGCACGGGCTTGGGCTCGGCGGCGATGGCGGCCTGGGCAGCGGCCACCTTATCGGCGTCCGAGTTCACCCATTGCAGGCCGGCAGCTTCGGCAATGCCGTGCAGGTCGCCGATGGGCAGGCTGTAGGCCGGCACCACGGTGGCCGCAGGGGCCTCCACCGGGGCTGCGGCCACGACCGGCGCGGCCGGGGCCGGCACGGGCGCTGCAGCCGCTTCGATGACCGGTGCGGGAGCGGCGGCGGCCACGGACTCGACAGCCTCGCCCACCAGTTCCAGCTGCTGCGGGGCGGCCTGCTCGGCGCCTTCGCTGCCTTCCGGACCGTCAGCACCGTCAGCGCCTTCACCGGCCTGGCCTTCGCGGCGGTCGCGGCGGTAGCGGTCACGGCTGCGGCGGCGGCGGCCATCGCGGCCTTCCTCACCTTGCGCGCCATCGCTCGGGGCCTCGCCCTGGGCGTCGGTGGCAGCGCCTTCCTGGGCCGGCGCCTCGGCCGGCACGGCGCCAGCGTCGGCGGCCTGCTCGGTCTCGGCGCCGTTCAGGGCTTCGCTGCCTGCCTCCTGGGCGCGATCCTCGCGGTCGCGGCCCCCACGGCGGCGACGGCGGCGGCCCTGACGCTCTTCACCCGCGGCCTCCGGGGCCATGCCATCAGGGATGGTGTCCTGGAAGGCGGTCGGGGACTCGGCACCCGTGGTCTCGACCAGAGCCTGGACCTCGGCGGCCGGACGCTCCTGGCGCTCGCCACGCTCACCGCGCTCACCACGGTTGCGGCGGCCTTCGCCGCGTTCACCGCGCTCGCCACGCTCTGCGCGTTCGCCGTTGCGCTCACCGCGCTCCGCACGTTCGGGACGGTTGCCTTCCGGCGTGGCGGCTTCATTGCGCTCGCCGCGCTCGTTGCGGCGGCCGCGTTCCTGGCGCTCGCCGCGCTCGGCGCGTTCACCACTGCGCTCACCACGCTCGCTGCGATCACCGCGTTCACCGCGTTCAGCACGGTCGCCGCGCTCGGCGCGCTGGCCGTCCTTGCCTTCGCCGCGGCCCTTGCCGTCCTTGCGCTCGCCGCGTTCGCCACGTTCACGGCGGCGGCCATCACGGCTGCCATCGCGTCCACCCTCGCGGCCTTCACGCTTGGCGCCATCCTTGCGTTCGGTCTCGGCGGGCTTGGCTTCCTCGGCCGGCGTCTCGCCATTGCCGAAGATCTTCTTGAGCCAGCCGAAGAAGCCACTGCTGGTGGCGGCCGGGGCGGCTGCAGCGGGCGCTGCGGGGGCCGGCGCCGCAGGGGCTGCCACGGGCTTGGGCGGCACCACCGGAGCGGGCTGCTCGGGCAGGATGCCCTTGATCACGGGCTCCTGCTTGCTCTTGCCCTTGTCGTCGCCGCCGCGGCGGGTGATGCCCACCTCGTCCTGCGGCTCTTCGATCATGGTGTAGCTGGCCTGCAGGTTCTCCAGACGGGGGTCGTCATGGCGCAGGCGCTCCAGCTTGTAGTTGGGCGTCTCGAGGTGCTTGTTGGGCACCAGCAGCACGGTCACGCGCTGCTTGAGCTCGATCTTGGTGATCTCGGTGCGCTTCTCGTTCAGCAGGAAGCTGGTCACCTCCACCGGCACCTGCACGTGCACGGCGGCGGTGTTGTCCTTCATGGACTCTTCCTGGACCATGCGCAGGATCTGCAGCGCCGAGCTTTCCGTGTCACGGATGTGGCCGGTGCCATTGCAGCGCGGGCAGGTGATGTGGCTGCCTTCGCTCAGCGCCGGGCGCAGGCGCTGGCGGCTCAGTTCCAGCAGGCCGAACTTGCTGATGGAGCTGAACTGCACGCGGGCGCGGTCCTGGCGCAGGGCGTCGCGCAGGCGCTGCTCGACCTCGCGGCGGTTCTTGGACTCCTCCATGTCGATGAAGTCCACGACGATCAGGCCGCCGAGGTCACGCAGGCGCATCTGGCGGGCGATCTCGTCAGCCGCTTCCAGGTTGGTGCGGGTCGCGGTTTCCTCGATGTCGCCGCCGCGGGTGGCGCGGGCGGAGTTGACGTCCACCGAGACCAGGGCCTCGGTGTGGTCGATCACGATGGCGCCGCCGGAGGGCAGGTTCACCGTGCGGCTGAAGGCCGTCTCGATCTGGTGCTCGATCTGGAAGCGGCTGAACAGCGGGGCGTCGTCACGGTAACGCTTCACGCGATGCGCGTTGTCCGGCATCACGTGGTTCATGAACTGGTGGGCCTGCTCGTAGATGTCGTCCGTGTCGATCAGGATCTCACCGATGTCGGCGGTGAAGTAGTCGCGGATCGCGCGGATGACGAGCGAGCTTTCCTGGTAGATCAGGTAGGCGCCCTTGCCGCCGCCGGAGGCGTCGTCGATCGCCGTCCAGAGCTTGAGCATGTAGTTGAGGTCCCACTGCAGCTCGGCGGCGGTGCGGCCGATGCCGGCGGTGCGGGCGATCAGCGACATGCCCTTGGGGTAGTCCAGCTGGTCGAGGTTCTCCTTGAGCTCCTCGCGGTCCTCGCCCTCGATGCGGCGCGAGACGCCACCGCCCCGGGGGTTGTTGGGCATCAGCACGAGGTAGCGGCCGGCCAGGGAGATGAAGGTGGTCAGGGCGGCGCCCTTGTTGCCACGTTCTTCCTTCTCGACCTGGACCAGCAGTTCCTGGCCTTCCTTGATGGCGTCCTGGATCTTGGCCGAGCGCACGTCCGTGCCATCACGGAAGTACTGGCGCGAGATTTCCTTGAAGGGGAGGAAGCCGTGGCGGTCTTCTCCGTAGTCCACGAAGCAGGCCTCGAGCGAGGGCTCGACCCGCGTCACGACGGCCTTGTAGATATTGCCCTTGCGCTGTTCGCGGCCTTCGATTTCAGTTTCGAAGTCCAGCAGCTTCTGGCCATCGACGATTGCGAGGCGCCGTTCTTCCGGCTGCGTCGCATTGATCAGCATGCGTTTCATCGTTTCTCCTTACACGCCGTCCACACTGGTCGAAACCAGCCTGCACGGCGCGCGCACCACATCGCACGGGGCGTGAGCCCGCGGGCGACCGACATCAGCACGAGAAACGCGGTGGAACCGAGGAAGGAATCGCCCTGGACTGCTGGAGATCGCGAAGCTCGCGATCAGGCCGGCAGCGTTGGCGCGTGCGCTTCAACAGGTGGCGCGGAGCCTCCCTCCCGTGAACACGCCACCATCGTTGGCGCGACCCGGCCGCGGCTGATGCGGGGCAGGCAGCCGGTCAGCGACCGGGGCTGCGCGCGCATGCGGCGGGGGGTGGGGGGATTGCTGGGATTCATCCGCGAGGAACTGCTGGGCGCTGGCATGAGGCCTCCGGCTCTTGGCCGGGTGGCCTCACACGATGAAAAACCTTATTCGTGCCGGTCGCGGGGGTGTAGCCCCTCGACCAGGCGTGGTCCGTACTGCGTTGCTCTTCCGTACCAGCCCACCGACCGCCGCTGTCGCTTGGGGACAGGGCCCGCCGGGCAGGCAGACACGTTGCTTCACCAAATTGTGAGGGCCTTGACGGGGGCAGCGGCTTGCGCCGCGGACCGCCTGTTCCAGGCCCCACCACCCCTGCGTTCTTTGCATCCCCGCGGCTCACCCGCAGGTAAAATCAGAAAAATCAAATACTTAGAACGCAATCGTGGTACGGAAGATTATAGGGGCTAAAGGTCGCAGCCCGAGTTCGGGAAGCGACCAGGCTGCCAGGCGCCCCGCGGCGCCGGCACAGCCCGGGCGCGGCAAGGCGTCCACCACGATGAAACGGGGTGAAACACCGCGTTCGGCGCCGACCTCCGGCGCCGCAAGCCAGGCCGGCGCCCGGCTGCCGTCCCCCGCGCAGGGGACAGCCGCCGCGCTCAAGCCCGCGCCGGCCGTGCAGTTGCTCACCATCGACGAAGGCTCCGCCGGCCAGCGCCTGGACAACTTCCTGCTGAAGGTGCTCAAGGGCGTGCCCAAGACCCATGTCTACCGTGTGATCCGCGCCGGCGAGGTGCGGGTCAACAAGGGCCGGGCCCAGGCCGACACCCGCCTGGAGCTGGGCGACGTGGTCCGCGTGCCGCCGGTGCGCCTGCCGGAGCGCAGCACCGCAGCCCAGCCGCCGGTGCCCGCACGCGAGTTCCCGGTGGTCTTCGAGGACGAGCACCTGATCGCCATCAACAAGCCCGCCGGCGTGGCCGTGCATGGCGGCTCGGGCGTGAGCTTCGGCGTGATCGAGCAGTTGCGCCAGGCTCGGCCGCAGGCCAAGTTCCTGGAGCTGGTGCACCGCCTGGACAAGGAGACCTCCGGCCTGCTGCTGATCGCCAAGAAGCGCAGCGCCCTCAACGCCCTGCAGGACCAGTTCCGGGACCGCGAGACGGGCAAGACCTATGCCGCCCTGGTCTGGGGCGCCTGGCCCAAGGGGCAGACGGTGATCGACGTGCCCCTGCTGAAGTTCGTCGGCAGCGACGGCGAGCGCTGGGTGCGCGCCGTGACCTCCTCTCACGACCCCGGCGCCGAGCAGGCCAAGCGCTCCATCAGCCTGGTGAAGCTGGCCGAGATCCTGCCCGGCTTCAGCCTGGTGGACGTGACCATCAAGACCGGGCGCACCCACCAGATCCGCGTGCACCTGGCCCAGGCGGGCCATGCCATTGCGGGTGATCCGAAATATGGCGATTTCGAGGCCAACAAGGCCCTGGCCCGCGGCGAGACCGTGCCCGGCCTTCGCTTCGACCGCATGTTCCTGCATGCGCGTCGCCTGCGTTTCGCCCACCCTGCCGACGGCCAGGAGATCGAGTTGACGGCACCCTTGCCGGACGAGTGCGAATCCCTGCTGACCCAGCTGCGTCAAGGCCAAGCCCGATGAACGATCCCCGACCCCAAAGCTACGACCTCATCGTCTTCGACTGGGACGGCACCCTGTTCGACTCCACGGCCCTCATCGTGCAGGCCATCCAGGGCGCCGCCGCCGATCTGGGCCTGCCCGTGCCCCCGCGCGAGCGCGCCGCGCACGTGATCGGCCTGGGGCTCTACGAGGCCCTGGCCATCGCCATGCCCGAGCTGCCGCGCGAGCGCTATGCCGAGATGGGCCAGGCCTACCGCAAGCACTATTTCGCCCAGCACGAGGCCCTGTGTCTCTTTGGCGGGGTCGAGGATCTGCTGCAGGCGCTCAAGGCGCGGCACCACTGGCTGGCCATCGCCACGGGCAAGAGCCGCAGCGGACTGGATGAGGCCCTGCGCCACGTCGCCCTGCACGGCGTCTTCGATGCCAGCCGCACGGCCGACGAGACCCAGAGCAAGCCGCACCCGCTGATGCTGGAGGAGCTGATGCGCGAGTTCGCCGTGGAGCCCGAGCGCACGCTGATGATCGGCGACACCACGCATGACCTGCAGCTGGCCCGCAATGCCGGCTGCGCCGCGCTGGGCGTCAGCTACGGCGCCCACGACCCCGAGCATTTCGAGGCCTTCGAGCCGGTGCACATCGCCCACTCGGTGCCCGAGCTGCATGACTGGCTGCTGAAGCACGCCTGACAAGACCTGACCCCATCCATGGACTCCAGCGACAAGACCCCCACCGGCGATGGCCTGCCTCTGTGCGACTCCTCCACGCTGCAGGAGCGCGGCAAGGCGCACTGCTTCGAGGTGCTGCAGTACGGCCAGCCGGCCAGCGCCTTCGCCCTGCGTTTCGAAGGCCAGGCCGTGGCCTACCTGAACCGCTGCGCGCATGTGCCCACCGAGATGGACTGGCAGGAAGGCGAATTCCTGGACAGCGACAAGCGCTACATCATCTGCTCCATCCACGGCGCCGTGTACGACCCGCTCAGCGGCCGCTGCGTGACCGGCATGTGCGGCCGCATCGGTCTGCACAAGATCGAGGTGCAGGAGCGGGAGGGCAAGGTCTATTGGTATCCTAGCCGCGACACCAAGCCCGCATTCGAGGACTGAGCCCGCCCATCACATCCCCCGGGCCGGCAGCCTGCACAGGCCCTCGCATCCAATACCCGCCATGAATCCCAACGACGAACCGCCGCGCATCCTGCCCGACGCCACGGCCCGCCCTGAAGACATGCTCAAGGCCGCACCCGGGCCTGAGCGCGCGCCAGCACCTGCGACGGCCGCTGCGGCAGGCTACGAGCCGCTGCTGGCCCAGTTCGCCCAGGACTTCCTGCGCGACCGCCGCGCCGAGCGCCGCTGGCGCACCTTCTTCCGCCTGCTGTGGCTGGGCCTGGTGCTGTTCCTGTTCTGGGCCCTGTTCTTCCAGCCTCACCACGTCACGGCGCCGAACACGCCGCACACGGCATTGGTCGAGGTGCGCGGCGAGATCTCGGCGGACACCGAGGCCAGCGCCGAGCTGATGCTCTCCGCCCTGCGCAGCGCCTTCGAGGACCAGGGCGCGCAGGCCGTGGTGCTGCGCATCAACTCGCCCGGCGGCAGCCCGGTGCAGGCGGGCATCGTCTATGACGAGATCCAGCGCCTCAAGGCCAAGCATGGCAAGAAGGTCTATGCCGTGGTCGAGGAGATCTGTGCCTCCGGGGCCTACTACATCGCCGCCGCGGCCGACGAGATCTTCGTGGACAAGGCCAGCATCGTCGGTTCCATCGGCGTGCTGATGGACGGCTTCGGCTTCACCGGCCTCATGGACAAGCTGGGCATCGAGCGCCGCCTGCTCACCGCCGGCGAGAACAAGGGCATGCTGGACCCCTACAGCAAGGAGAACCCGCGCCAGAAGGCCTATGCCCAGGCCATGCTGGACCAGATCCACCGCCAGTTCATCGCCGTCGTGCGCGAAGGCCGCGGTGACCGCCTCAAGGAAACGCCCGAGATGTTCTCCGGCCTCTTCTGGAACGGCGAGGAGGCCGTCAAGCTGGGCCTGGCGGACGGCCTGGGCAACCTCGACTTCGTGGCCCGCGAGGTGGTCAAGGCCGAGGAGGTCATTGACTACACCCCGCGCGACAACGTGGCTGAGCGCCTGGCCAAGCGCTTCGGTGCGGCCATGGGCGAAGGCGCGGTGAAGGCCCTGCGCCAGCTGCCTGCCATCCACTGAGCCGGCATCGCCCCATGAAGAAGGCCCTCCAGCGGAGGGCCTACTTGCTTCTGGCGCCGTGGGGTCAGGTCTTGCTGCGCCGGCGCGCGACCAGCGCGGCGGCCGCCGCGGCCAGGGCTGCGAGCCAGCCGGCCTGGGGCTCGGGCACCTGGTGGCCGTCCTGCGGCTTGGGCGTCGGGGTGAAGGGCTCCCAGCCGATCTCGAAGGCCTGGGAGATCGAGGCCCCGATCACCGTGCCTTCCACATGGCCCTGGCCGTAGAGCTCGGCCTTGGGCGCCAGCACGCTGCCGTCCACCCAGCCCAGCTTCACGCGGTTTGCCTTGGCCAGGTTGAACAGCACCTTGCCCTGTGCTTCCTGCACGGGCTTGAAGCCGCTGAAGCCGCCGGTCAGCTGCACATCGCCCTCGTTGAGGATGTTGATCACCACCCAGGCGTCCGCCGCCACATTGCTGAGCGTGAGGCTGGGCATCACCCAGCTGCCGCCCAGCTTGTTCTTGCTGCCCAGCAGGATGTCGAAGACCTCGACGGCCCCGGCCTTGCCGCTGCCGCTCAGGCTGATGTCGCTCCAGGGCTGGGCCACGGTGCCGGTGCTGGCCAGCGTGGCCAGCGAGCCGGACAGCGCCGTCAGCTGGTTCTGCGCCGCCTTGAAGTCCACCACGCCGCTGATCTTGGGCTCGGCGCGCAGGTCCAGGTAGCTGGACGAGCCCTTGTTCTGGCCGCCGAAGACGCCGTAGCTGTTGCCGTAGTGGGCGAGTGCTGGATCCCAGGGCACCAGATTGCCTTCGCCGGCGCTGCTGTCCTTCACGGAACCGGGCGCCGAGGAGTAGATGCGCCCGTTGGTGAATTTCACGTCACCGCCCACCACCAGCGCCGGGCCCGTGCTGCCGGCCGGTGCGCGATAGCCCACGCTGAGCCCGTTGGCGGTCAGCGAGCCACCGACGGCCAGCCGGCCTTCCACGTCATTGGCGGCCTTGACGTCGCCGAAGATGAAGGCGCTGTACTGTGCGGCCACACCCAGGTCGATCAGCGGTGCGGCGGCTGCACCTTGTGCCAGTGCAAGACCAGTGAGCCCCGCGATCCAGACCCGCGCGCTGCGCGCCGTAGCCGCTTCCTTTTGCTTCCTGTGCATCGTTTTCCCTCGACGTCCTTGGCGGTAACCGCCTTGTGAATGGCGAACGAATTCTAGAAAGCGTGTTGTTACAAACAATCCCCGTGATCAGGGTGGTATGCAATTGGTTTTGTGCGATTTGCACGAATTCAGGGCGAGGCACCGGGGCGTGGCTCTGGGGCGGAATGGGCGGGCGGTGAGGCGGTTTGCCGGGGCAGCACGAAGACATGGTCGTAGCCGTTTTCGCCCAGCGCATGGAGGCCCGGGGCCTTGCCAGCGGCGGACCTGGCGGGCTTCAGCGCATGGACCTTGCAATCGGATCCCATGCAGAACCAGGACTCTGACGCCTCCCGGTAGGCCACCAGCACATGCGCCATCCGCCGCTGGAGCAGCGCGCCGGCGGGACGCAGGCCGGCGGTGGGCGCGATGAAGCCCGCATCGCCGCCGCTTGCGTGGAAGTTGCCGGCCAGGGCGATGAGGAAGCTTTCGGGCGGTGTCCGGTCCAGCTCGCGGGCCATGGCGGCTTCGTAGGCCGCCTGGTCGGGATGGGCCTCGGGAGGCGCAAAGCCGATCAGGTCCAGGCGCTGCTGCGCCTGCAGGGACTTCAAGGCGCGCAGCAGCCCCACCATGGCCTGCGAGGCCCGCCCGTCCTGGCCGCGCCAGAAGGGATGGGCCTCATCCAGGGCATCCCGAGGTACTTCCAGTGCCACCGTGAGCCGGCGTCCGCCGGCCTCGGCCAGCAGCGTGCGCACCAGGCATTCCACCAGTGCCGGGACCTCGACGCTGCCGTGGAGCTCGCCGAGGAAGAGGCCGTCGCGGTTCAGCAGCGGCGCCAGGGTCTCCCGGTCCGGGCAGTCGACGGCCGCGGCGCGGACGGGCGGTGAGCACAGCAGGGCCAGGGCCAGGGAGGCCAGCAGGGGGCGCTTCATCGGTGCGTGAACCATGGGCGTTAGGGGCCTGCATCATCGCACCGTGGCAGGCCCCTGCGCCCCTTGCCTGAAGCAGGCCTGAAGAGCAGCTCAGGGCTGCACGTAGGCCGTCTTCACCGTCGTGTAGAACTCCGCCGCATAGCTGCCCTGCTCGCGCGGGCCCATGCTGGAGCCCTTGCGGCCGCCGAAGGGCACGTGGTAGTCCACGCCCGCGGTCGGCACGTTGACCATCACCATGCCGGCTTGTGCGTGGCGCTTAAAGTGGCTGGCGTACTTGAGCGAGGTGGTGCAGATGCCGGCGGCCAGGCCGAAGGGCGTGTCGTTGGACAGCGCGAGGGCGTGCTCGTAGCTGTCGGCTGGCAGCACGCTGGCGACGGGGCCGAAGATCTCCTCGCGGCAGTGCTGCATGCCGTTGTCGCAGTCGGCGAAGAGGGCGGGCTGGAGGTAGAAGCCGGGCTTGTCCAGCTGCAGGCGTTCGCCGCCGCAGACCAGGCGGGCGCCCTCGGCCTTGGCGATGTCGATGTAGCGCAGGTCCTGGGCCAGCTGGGCTTCGTCGACCACGGGGCCGATCTGGGTCTGGGGGTCCAGGGCGTCGCCCACGCGCAGGGCGCGGGCGGCCTCGCCCAGCGCCTGCACGAAGCGCGGGTAGATGCCCTTCTGCACGATGATGCGCGAGGACGCCGTGCAGCGCTGGCCCGTCGAGAAGAAGGCGCTTTGCAGCACCGAGTTCACGGCTACGTCGAGGTCGGCGTCATCCAGCACGATGCAGGGGTTCTTGCCGCCCATCTCCAGCTGGAAGCGCGCGCCACGTGTTACCGCGGCCTGCGCCACGCGCTGGCCCGTGCCCACCGAGCCCGTAAAGCTGATCGCCGCCACCCGGCGGTCGTCCAGCAGGGCCTGGCCCACCTGGGAGCCAGGGCCCATCACCAGGTTGAAGACACCCGCCGGCAGCCCGGCGCGGCTGATGATCTCGGTCAGGGCCCAGGCCGAGCCGGGCACGAGGTCGGCCGGCTTCAGCACCACGGTGTTGCCGAAGGCCAGGGCGGGAGCGATCTTCCAGGCCGGAATCGCCGCGGGGAAGTTCCAGGGCGTGATCAGACCGACGACGCCGACGGGCTCGCGGGTGATCTCCACCTCCACGCCAGGGCGCACCGAGGCCAGCTTCTCGCCGCGCAGGCGCAGGGCTTCCTGGGCGAAGAACTTGAAGATGGCGCCGGCCCGGGCCACCTCGCCGATGCCCTCCGGCCGGGTTTTGCCTTCTTCCCGGGACAGCAGGGTGCCCAGCTCCTCCTTGCGGGCCAGGATCTCGCTGCCGATGCGGTCCAGGGCATCCGCGCGGACCTGCGGGCTGCTGAGGCCCCAGGCCGGCGCGGCCTCGGCGGCGGCGGCGATGGCGCGTTCGGCCAGGGCGGCATCCGCCTGGGCATAGCGGCCGATCACATCACGGGTGTCGGAAGGGTTGAGGTTGTCGCGCAGGCGCGGGCCGTCCAGCCATTCGCCGCCGATGTAGAGAGGGTGCAGGGGTGCGCTCATGGGCTTGTCTCGCAGGGTTTGATGTGAATATTGTAGATATATTTGAAAAACTGCGTGGTCCCACATCATGCAGCGGCTGTTCCCGGCGCACCAGCCGTCGGATCAAGGCCGGCGGCGGCTGGCCCCGCCGGCTGCCCTTTGGCTGCATTTGGCTGCTCAGGGCCGCTCAGGGCCGCTCAGCGCTGCTCCGGGCTGCTCCGGGCGGGAGGGCGGTGAACGAGGACGAGGTGGCGCCGCCCTCGGGCCCGGCCGGGCCCGCCAGCTGGCTCAGGGCCCGCACCAGGCCGCTGCGGCTGGGCTGGTCCACGAAGACGCAGCGCTTGCCATGGCGCTTGCAGTGTTCCTTGACGCGCCAGTAGGCGTCATGGCTGATGCAGCCGGTCTGGCAGATCACCAGGTCCGCCGCGGCCAGGGTGGCGTCCAGCTGGGTGACGGCGTGCTCTTCACCGCCGTCATGGTGCAGGAAGCGGGCGCCGCGGGCCTCGATGAGGCGGCGGTAGACCGGCACGGTGGCCGCGCGGCCGCCCACGCACAGCACGGACCGGTCCTCCAGCGGCACGGGCGCGGCGGGCAGGGTCGTCTCCGGCAGCGCCTGGGCCGGCTCGGCGGGCGGGGGATCGGCAGGGCGGGCGGCCTCCTGCTGGGCCTGGCGCAGCTCGCGGCGCAGGCGCTGCAGGGCCTGCTCCAGCTGATGGATGCGGGTCTGGCCCTCCAGCAGCTGGCGCTCGCGGACCAGGGCCTGGCGCAGGGCAGGCTGGGTGGCGTGCAGGGTGTCCAGCTCGGTCTGCAGGGCGGCCAGGCGGCTGTCGCGCAGCACCAGCTCGGCCCGATGGCGCATCTGCTGGGCCAGCAGTTCCTCGATGCGGCGGTCGCGTTCGGCGATCAGCTGGGTGCTGCGCTGCTGGGCCCGGCCGAGTTCGGACGCGAGCACGCCGTTCTCATGGGCCAGGGCCTGGA
Organism: Roseateles flavus; assembly: GCF_039872765.1. Taxonomy (NCBI): domain Bacteria; kingdom Pseudomonadati; phylum Pseudomonadota; class Betaproteobacteria; order Burkholderiales; family Sphaerotilaceae; genus Roseateles; species Roseateles flavus. Next base: position 1,090,243 of record NZ_JBDPZC010000001.1, read on the forward strand.
TGCGCTGCAGGTCCGCCCGGTGCGAGCTGCCCACCTGGTGCTGGAGCATGTGGATGTCCTGCAGCACCTCGTCCTGCAGCAGGCCGTCGCAGCGCGGATGGCTCAGGGTCGCCCACAGGCCCCCTGCGACCTCCGCACCGGCGGCTGCCTCGCGCCACCAGTCGCGCAGCTGCAGCGTGGTCTTGAGGCGGCTGGCCTGACGCACGGCGAGGGCATAGCGATGGTCCAGCTCGCGGTGGAGCAGCTCGGCAATGCGGCCGCGCTGCCGGCATTCGTGGATGGCACCGCAGTGCAGCTCGTAGTCCTGCACCAGGGCCTCGCCGCCCAGGGCCTTGCCGATGCGCTTGCGCAGCACCGCCAGGGGCAGGCAGGCACCGATCACGGGGCACAGGGCCTGGGAGGGCAGCTCCCAGAGCCGGCGCCGCCGCGATCCCAGCAGGTGGTTGGGCACGGCCAGCTGCGGTGGCGCGGCGGCTGACAGCGAGGCCGGCGTGTCCGCGCTGTCGTGAGGCTCGTGGTTCCGGGTCAGCCGGGCGGCGGGCGTCGTCGCGCCCAGCGGGGCGAAGGCGGGGTCACACATGGTGGTCCTCCCCGATGGCATCCAGGCGGAAAGGGGGCCGGTGCAAGGACCGGTGCAGGGCGGGCAGGCATCCAGGCGTCGGCATGCGCGGCTCCAGTCAGGGCGCCTGGGCCGGACAGGGGCCGGACGGGCGCGAGGGTGGGCGGAGGCTGGCGTCGGCTGGCGGATGGGGGGCGGGGTGTTCCCGGCCGGGGGCTTACTTGGTGAGGATCAGCTTGCCCAGCTGCGTGAGGCGCAGGCGGTAGAGCTGGCCGGCATGCTCGATCTCGAGCTCGCGGTCCTGGCCCAGCAGGTCCCGGCTCTGCAGGCGGCGCGGGGCCGGGCCGGCGGCGCGGTCGACTGTCAGGGGGGGAGACACCCGGAGGGGCTCCGTGGAGAGGGTGGGGGCTGGCTTGTCCATGGCTGAATAATAAATGCGAATTATTCGCAATTGCAAGCTGTCAAGGTTTGCAGGCGCTGGCATGCACAGGCCCTGCGCTGGGGCCACAATCGGCCTTCGCGCTGGCCCGCCGGGCTGGCTGCCCCAGAACAATCGCACCAGAACACTGCACAGGAGCCCGCCATGAAAGGTGATGCCAAGGTCATCGAGTACCTCAATGCCCAGCTGAAGAACGAGCTGACGGCCATCAACCAGTACTTCCTGCATTACCGCATGCTCAAGAACTGGGGCCTGGAGCGCCTGGCCAAGCATGAGTACGAGGAGTCCATCGAGGAAATGAAGCACGCCGACAAGCTGATGGACCGCATCCTGACGCTGGAAGGCCTGCCCAATCTGCAGGACCTCGGCAAGCTCTACATCGGCGAGAACGCGGTCGAGGTGTTGCACTGCGACCTGAAGATCGAGACCGGCTCCCACCCCCTGCTGAAGGAAGCCATCGCCTACTGCGAGAGCGTGCGGGACTACGTCTCCCGCCAGGTGCTGGAGGAGATCCTGGCCGACACCGAAGGCCATATCGATCACCTGGAGACGCAGATCGAGCTGGTCGCCCAGCTGGGCGAGCAGAACTGGCTGCAGTCCCAGATGGGCTGAGGCTGGCGGGGCAGGCGGGGCCGGGAAAAGGCCCCAGGCGCGGCGGTGGTTTGTAATTGAGAAACGTTCGCGTTTGCGTTACGATCTGGCCAACGCTTCGCCACTGCCTTGCCAAGCCACCATGATCGTCTGCCTCTGCCACCGAGTTTCCGACCGCGACATCCGCCGTGCCGTGGCCGATGGCACCCGCAATTTCGAGGTGCTGCAGGACGAGACCCGGGTGGCTTCCGCCTGTGGCGCCTGCCATGACTGCGCCCGCGAGGTTTTTGACGAAGCCGTGGCCCAGCACGCCCCCGTGCCGGTGCAGCTGATGGAACCGCTGGCCCAGACCCGCCGTATGATCCAGTTGGCCCGCGTGGCCGCCTGAGCCTCGCCCCAGCGCCTCACGCCAGGAAAAGCCGGACCCCAGGTCCGGCTTTTTTCATCGACAAGCCGCCCGCAGATGCTCAGAACGCCCAGGTCGCCGAGGCATAGGCCAGGCGGCGGGTGGGCAGCTGGGCGATGACGCTGTCTGCCGGTCCCGACCATTGACGCAAGCCGGCCTGCAGGTTCCAGCGATCCCCCTGCCAGGCCACCGAGCCGGTGACGATGCGGCCGCCGTCCTGGGGCGACCACAGCATGTCGCCCGCCCAGCTCCAGGCCCCCTGCGTCCAGCTGAGCCGGGCGAAGACGTTGTGCTGCTGCAGGCTGCTGTTGCCAAAGCCCTGGGCCTGCCAGGCCAGGTTGCCAGCCAGGGCCGCGCGCAGCGGCGCCGGCGCGGTGAGCGCCTGCTGGGTCAGCTGGGCGCTGCGCTCGCGCCAGGCGGCCCAGTCGGCGCGGGACAGCGCTTGCGAGTCCCACCAGTACTCCAGCAGCAGGCTCAGCTGCGCCTCCGTGGTCCAGGTGCCACCCAGCAGCAGCTGGCTGCTGCCGGACTGCACCTCGCGTCGCCAGGGCAGGGTGGGGCTGGGCAGCGCGGCCTGCGGATCGGCCCGCCAGACCCGGCTGCGGGCGTTCACGCGGGCTGAGCCGTGCAGCTCCAGGGCATCGCTGGCGACGACGGAAAAGGCGGCGCCCACGCTGGCGTGCTGCTCGCGGCCCAGGCGCGCGAAGCCGTGCCAGTCCCAGGCGCCGGCGCGCTGGTAGAGCCGCAGCGCCAGGGCCTCTTCGTCCCCCCCTTCGCCGTCCTGGCGGCCCGGGTTGACCCACACCAGGCTCCACGCGGTCTCCGCGCTGAAGTGCTCCACCTGCAGCAGGGGCCGGCCGCGGCTGTAGCTGCCGACCAGGGTGCGGCGCTCCTCCTGCGCAACCATGTCATTGGGGCGGAAGGCATAGCCCACGTCCCAGCTGACCAGCTTGCGTCCCAGGCTGTACTGCAGGCCCGACGCACCGCCCCAGTCGCCCGAGGCGTACAGCTCGTTGACCGCCGCACGGCTGCTGGCGGCCGTGTGGTCGCGCCGCAGGTGCTGGGCATAGAGCGAGGCGTTGACGGGGCCGCTGCGTGCTTTCCATTCGGCCTCCATCAGCAGGCTCTGCCGGGCTGACGTGTTGAGGCCAGCCTGCAGCGCCTCGGCCTGGGCCAGCGGGCCCAGTGCGCTGCGCTGCATGGCCTGGCCCTGGCTGCGCAGCTGCAGGCTGCTCTCGTCCAGCGGCTGGGCCTGTGCGGCGAGCGAGGCCAGGGCCAGCATCGAAAGGCACAGGGGGCGGGGCATGCGCGTCATTCGAGGTTGGGGCTGCGCGCCAGGAACATGGGGTTGAACCAGGCCTCGGGCGCCTCCCGGTTCTTGCGGGCGAGGTAGCGGACCTGGGTCTGCTTGCGCTGCGAGAGCGCGTCCTGCAGCAGCATCTCGCTGATCAGCTGGCCGTTCTTCTCGTAGCGGAACTCGGCAGTCTTGGCGAGCTTGTCGGACTGCACATAGAGCTCGGCCCGCAGCGGCTCGTGCCGGGCCTTGCCCACCCACAGCACGATGCGCTGATAGCTCACGCCCTTGCGCGTAGCCTGCAGGCCCAGCTTGAGACAGGGCTGCTCGCCACAGCGTTCCTCGCCCTGCAGCTCGCCGCTGTAGTCCTCGCTCCAGGACAGCGTGGCCACGTCACCGGTGGAGGCGTCGCCCAGCAACTTCTGCAGGGGCGTGATGCGCAGGGGGCGCTGGCTGGAGGGCATCAGCAGCCAGAAGTCGTCGCCCAGCATCAGCACCTTCTGGCCCTTCTCGGCGGGGCTCTGCATCAGGACCAGGGAGCGGTGCTCGGTCTGGGTCAGCACGGTGTAGCGGCGTTCCTTGTCGAGGCTGCCGTCGGCATTGAGCACGCGGACCTCGGTGTCGACCTGCTGCTGCTTCGCGCCGCCGCTGCGGAAGGCGTCGGCGGTCTTCAGCACGGCGGCGGCGTCCAGCGCATGGGCCGCGGGCGAGAGCAGCAGCGCGCCCAGCAGGGGGGTGAACAGAGCCTGAGGTTTCATGAGCCTTCCTTTGCGTTGTTCAGACATGGGCCAGGGCCTCGACCACCGGCTGGTGCACTGTGCGGCGGGCGACGAAGGCGGCGCTGAGGCCGGTCAGCACCAGCATGGCCAGCAGGGTCCAGGCGTAGAGGGAGCCGTCGATGGCAATGTTCAGCGGATAGCCCTTGCTGGAGCCCGGCGGCGGCGGCATGTTCACCGGCACCACCAGCAGCAGCACGCTGATCCCCAAGGCCAGCAGGGCTCCCAGCAGCGCGCCGCCACCGCCCAGCACGAGGCCCTCCAGCGAGAGCGCCGTCAGCAGCTGGCGCGGCGTGGTACCCAGCGCGCGCAAGGTGCCGATCTCCCGGGTGCGCTCGACGATGGCCATGGCCATGGCATTGGCCACGACGAACAGCACGATCAGCGCAATGATCAGGCCCAGGGCGCCGAAGATGCGGTTGTAGAGGTTGCGCACCGCCTGGTAGAAGGTGGCGAGGTCGAGCCAGGTCTTGACCTTCAGCGAGCCGTGCGCGGCCTGCAGGCGCTGCTGCAGCGGGACGGTGCTGGGCATATCCTTGAGGAAGACGCCCAGGGTGGAGACGCGATCGGTGGCCAGCAGGGCCTGGGCGCTGGGCAGGTCCACGTAGACCAGGCGCTTGTCCATCTCGGCGATGCCGGTGGACACCACGCCGCGCACCGTCACGTCCACGGCATTGAGCGCGCCGGCCGTGGTGCTGGCCAGCAGGGTCAGGCTGCTGCCGGGCTCGGCCTTGAGGCTCTTGGCCAGGCCCTCGCCCAGCATCACCACCAGGCGCTCGCGGCTCATGATGACCTCGCCGGACTTCACCTGCAGGAAGGGGCCTTTGACGGCGAACTCGGCGTCGGCATCGATGCCGTTGGCCACCATCACGGTGGACTTCTCGCCATTGGAGATCAGCCCGGTGAACTCGACCCGCGGCAGCACCTGCCGCACCTCGGGCTCCAGCAGCACCTGGGTGCGCAGCGCCTGCCAGTCGTCCAGGCCGTGCTGCAGGGGCACGTCCTCGTCCTGGCTGAACTGGGCGGGCGTGCCCAGCACCAGGTGGCCGGTGCTGCGGGCGGAGGACTGGGCCAGGCTCTCATAGGTGAAGAGGGCGAAGCCGCCGGCCAGCAGCAGGCCCGCCGTGCCCAGGGCGGCGATGGCCAGGGTCACGGCCGAGCGCCGCTTGTTGCGCAGGGCGTTGAGCCAGGCGAAGTGCATCCATTTCATCAGCGCTTTCATGCGGCGACCTCCTCGTGAGCCAGGGCGGCAGGAGTGGCGGCGGTCGCAGGGACGATGCGGCCGTCCAGCAGGCTGATCACGCGGTCGCAGCGCCGCGTCAGCCGTTCGTCGTGGGTGGCGATCAGGAAGGCCGCGCCTGCCTCATGCGCCAGGCTGCGCATGAGGCCCAGCACCTGCTCGGCGGTGTGCGAGTCCAGGCTGGCCGTGGGCTCGTCGGCGATCACCAGGCTGGGCCGCTTGACCAGGGCGCGGGCCATGGCCACGCGCTGGCGCTGACCGCCGGACAGCGCATCCGGCCGGTGCGCCGCATGCTCGCTCAGGCCCACCTGGGCCAGGGCCTCGGCCACCCGCTCACGCCGCTGGGCGGCCGGCACGCCGGCGAGGAACAGGGGATAGTCGACGTTCTCGGCCACCGTCATCACCGGCACCAGATTGAAGCTCTGGAACACGAAGCCGATGGTGTCGCGGCGCAGCAGGGTGGAGGCCAGGACCTGGCGTGCGTCGACCGCCTGGCCGTGCAGCAAGACCTGACCCTCATCGGGACTGTCGATCAGGCCGCAGAGGTTGAGGATGGTGCTCTTGCCGCTGCCCGAGGGGCCGGTGAGGGCCAGGAGCTCGCCGGCGCGCACGTCCAGGTCCACGCCCTGCAGGGCCGGCACCACGTGCGCGCCCAGCCGGTAGGTCTTGCGCACGCCGCGCAGGGCCATGACGGTGCCGGCGGCGCTCACTTGGCGTCCTTCAGGGCGGCCTGCGCCTCGGTGGCCTGGGGCAGCTGGCGCTCGATGATCTGCTGGTAGAGGGACCGCGCCCGCTCGCCCTGCTTGGCCTGCGAGGCCTGGCGGGCCGCACGCATCAGGACGGCGCCCTGGAAGCCGGCGGGCGCCTTGCCGAACAGCGGGCTGGCCTGGATCTCGTCCAGCAGCTGACGGCCGCGGGGGCCGCGATTGAACATGTCGGGCAGACCCAGGAAGGTGTTGGCCGCGACGAAGCGCGTCTGCAGGCTCACCGCCGTGCCCTGGTAGAGCGCCTGGTCATGGGCCGGGTCCAGCAGGGTGAGGGCCTTGTCGATCTGGGCCAGGCCGTCCTCGGCATAGCTCATCTTCTTCCAGGGCGCCCAGGCGTCACGGGCCTTGAGCGTGGTGGCAGCGCCCGCATAGCTCATCAGCAGGGGATGTCCGGGCTCGGCCTTGAGCAGGGCCTGGAACTGCTCCAGGCTGGCTTGCGTGGCGTCCGAACTGCCCTGGGTGGCGGCCATGAAATGGCCGATGGCCGTCTGCGTGGCGGGCTCGGGCAGGGCTTGGGCTGCCAGCGAGGCGCTCAGCGAGACACTCAGCGCGAAGGTCAGGGGCAGGCGGCGGGCGAGGCGGAGAAGCGAGCGGGGCATGGTGTCCTCATGTCGGGGTTGGAACATGGGACGCAGCGTAGGGATCCGGGCGCGCCGGCGCGAGACCGCCGCGACGGGTCGTCGCGGCATGCCGCGAAATGCCCGCCAGACGGCGCGAGATGCAGCGCCGCCGGACAAGAAAAAAGCCGGCACGAGGTGCCGGCCGAAGGCGGCGCGAGCCGCCAGGACATTCCGCAGGGTTCAGGGATGAGGCTTACTTCTTGGCAGCCTCGGTCTTGTTGTCAGTCTTGGCGGCGGCAGCGGGCGCTGCGGTCGGGGCCGGCGTGGCGGCGGGGGCGGGCTTGGCTTCAGCAGCCGGGGCGGCTACCTTGGCGCCGTCCTTGTGGCTCATCTTGTCACCGTCCTTGTGCCCTTCCTTGTGGGCCGCCTTGTGCCCATCCTTATGGCCGTCCTTGTGCATGGGCTTGGCCTCCGCGGCCTTCTCGGCAGCCGGGGCGGCCGGCGTCGCGGCGCTGGCCGCGGCGGCCACAGGCTTGGTCATCGGGGCTGCCGTGGCCGGCGCGGTGGCGGGGCTGGTGGCCGCAGGCTTGGGCGCAGGCGTGGCCGGAGCCGCGGTAGTGGCCGGGGTCTGTGCAAAGGCGGCACCGCTCAGGGCCAGCAGGGAAGCGATCAGGGTGGTCTTGGCGTTCATGGTCAGGTCCTTGTCGTGAGTGAAGGAGAGTCGGGGTTCGGAGTGAGGGTGTCAGGGCGGAGGGCTCAGCTCTTGGGCTGGGTCTGCGCCGGCTGGGTCTGGGTGCTGGCCGCCGGTGCCGGGCTGGCCTTGGGGGCGGGCGCCGGCGGGGTCGTGGCCTGCGGGGTGGCAGCCGGGGTCGCAGCAGTCGCGGCGGGGGTGCTCGCCGTCGCGGTGCTGGCCTTCTCAGAAGCCACGCCTGCCTGTTGAGTGGGCTGCGCACTTTCGGTGCTAGCAGAGCTGGTGGCGGCCTTCGCGGCGCTCACGGTGGCAGCCGGTGCTGCGCTCGTCCCTGGTGCTTGCTGGGCCGTCGCGACGGCGGCGATCAGGGCCAGCATCGTGGGGATCAGTGCAGTCTTCAGTGCTTTCATCTGGGGGCTCCAGGGTTGGTGAACTTGTGCCTCCACAACGAGGCCTGGAACGCGGCAGTTGACGGTCCCTCGCGCAATTTCAAAGCGTTACAACTCTGTTGCGAATCTGCTGCAGCGCCTGCCGCCGGGCGGACCAGGGGTCAGGTCTTGCCTTTTCCGGCTGGTGTCACCGGATGCCAGAATCGCCGCCAGCACAGGAGACCGGCATGACGCATTCCTTTGATTGGCACAACCCCTACGCCAGCACGCGCAACCCCGTGTTCGCGCGCAATGTGGTGTCGACCTCCCACCCGCTGGCCGCACAGGCGGGCCTGCGCATGCTGGCGGCGGGCGGCAATGCGGTGGATGCGGCCGTGGCCTGCGCCGCGGTGATGACGCTGGTGGAGCCCTGCAGCAACGGCCTGGGCTCGGATGCCTTCTGCATCCTCTGGGACGGGCAGCGCCTGCATGGGCTCAATGCCTCCGGCCCCGCGCCCCAGGCCTGGACGCCCGACCACATCCGCCGCAAGTACGGCTGCACGGGCGACGTCATGCCCAGGCGCGGCTGGGGCGGCGTGACCGTGCCGGGTGCCGTGGGCGCCTGGATGGCGCTGAGCGAACGCTTCGGCCGCCTGCCCTTCGAGGACCTGATGGCGCCGGCCATCGAGATCGCCGAGCGCGGCTACGCAGTGCCCGTCATCGTGCAGGGCAAGTGGGCCCTGGCTGCCGCGCTGGAGGAGTTGACGAGCCAGCCCGGCTACGCTGAGGCCTTCCTGCCGCGCGGCCGGGCGCCCGCGGTGGGCGAGCTCTTCCGCTTTCCCGGTGCTGCCCGCAGCCTGCGCCTGATTGCGAAGACCAGGGGCGAGGCCTTCTACCGTGGCGAGATCGCCGCCGCGCTGGCCGCCTTCTCACGCGAGACCGGCGGGGACCTGACCGAGGCCGACATGGCCTCGTTCAGTCCGCAGTGGGTCGACCCCATCCAGCAGCGCCATGCCGGCCACGAGCTGCACGAGATCCCGCCCAACGGCCAGGGCATCGCGGCCCTCATCGCGCTGGGCATCCTGCAACACACCGGCTACCGCGACCACGGGGCTGACGAGGCCGCCGGCCTGCACCTGCAGATCGAGGCCATGAAGCTGGCCTTTGCCGATGTCTACCGCTACGTGGCCGAGCCCGCCGCCATGGACCGCAGCGTCGAGGCCCTGCTGGACCCGCGCTACCTCGCCGGCCGCGCCGCGCTGATCGACCCGCAGCGGGCGCAGGACTTCAAGCCCGGCAACCCGGTCCGGGGCGGCACCATCTACCTCACCGCGGCGGACGAGCGCGGCATGATGGTCAGCTTCATCCAGAGCAACTTCATGGGCTTCGGCTCTGGCCTGGTGCTGCCGGGCTACGGTGTCTCGCTGCAGAACCGCGGGCATTGCTTCACGCTGGCGGACGGCCACCCCAACCAGGTGGCGCCGGGCAAGAGGCCCTTCCACACCATCATCCCGGCCTTCCTGACCCGCGAAGGCCAGGCGCAGATGAGCTTCGGCGTGATGGGCGGCAACATGCAGCCCCAGGGCCATCTGCAGACCCTGGTCCGCATGCTGGACCACGGCCAGCAGCCGCAGGCCGCCTGCGACGCGCCGCGCTGGCGCTTCAATGCCGGCCGCTCCCTCAACGTGGAGCCGCACATGGCGCCAGCCACCATCGCCGCGCTGGCGCAGCGGGGCCACGAGATCGGCGACATCCACGACAGCTACCAGGACTTCGGCGCCGGCCAGTTCATCTGGCGCCTGGGCGACCCGGCGGTCGAGGGCTACGCGGCCGCCAGCGATCCGCGGCGCGACGGCGCGGCCGTGGGCTTCTGAGCTGCGGGCCCCTGACCATCGGCACTGCAGGAACAGGGGACATTGTGCGAAGCTCGGCCGCCTGTGCTTGTGGTGCCCCGAGGGCCGCTGCTAGCATCCACGGACTCCCCACCTCTCCAGCAGGACGCCCCATGACCAAGCTGCTCGACCGCACCCGACGACGCACTCGCCGTGCGGCCTCGGCGCGTCCGTGCGTGCCGGGGCGAGGTTGCGTGCCGGTCTGACTCGGCCCCCGCGCAGCCATTTTTCCTATCCTGCAGGCCCGCCCATCCGCGGGCAGACGCCCGCGCCACGAGCGCCGGCCATCGGAGACTTTCATGCAAGCCCAAGCCACTGGCTGGCTGGACCGGATCAAGCAAGCCCTGACCCTCCCCGAGGGCGATCTGCTGCGCGACCGGGTGTACCGCCGGCTCTGGACCTCCATCCTGATCAGCTCCCTCGGCGGGCAGATCACCCTGCTCGCGCTGCCCCTGACGGCCGCCGTGCTGCTCAATGCCACGCCCACGCAGATGGGGCTGCTGACCTCCATGGAGATCGTGCCCTTCGTGCTGTTCTCGCTGCCGGGCGGTGTGTGGCTGGACCGCGTGCGCAAGCTGCCGGTCTACATCGTCGGCGAGGCCGTGCTGGGCCTGGCCGTGGGCACCGTGCCCGTGGCCGCCTGGATGGGCTGGCTCACGATGAGCTGGCTCTATGTGGTCGGTTTCATCCTCGGGACCATCTACACGATTGCCGGCAGCGCTGCGCAGATCGTGCTGACCCAGGTCGTCACCCGTGACCGCCTGGTGGAAGCGCACGCCAAGAACGCGCTGGCCTCGTCCGGCGCCGAGGTGGTGGGCCCGGGCATCGCCGGGGCGCTGATCAAGCTGCTGGGCGCGCCCTTGGCCCTGGCGGCGGACGCCTGCCTGGTGATGGTCTCCGCGCTGATCCTGCGCGGCATCCGTGTGCGCGAGGAGCTGCACCACGTCTCGGGCGCCGACTTCTGGCGCGACCTCAAAGCCGGCGTGCGCTTTGTCCGCCACCAGCAGCTGCTGGTGGCCCTGGCCTGCGCCGTGGGCGGGTGGCAGTTCTTCTACAACGCCGCGCTGGTGGTGCAGATCCTCTTCGCCACGCGCACGCTGGGCCTGTCCGGCGAGACGGTGGGCCTGTGCTACGTCGCCCTGGGCGCGGGCACGGTGATCACCAGCGTGCTGGGTCACCGCATCAGCAAGCGCCTGGGACCCGGCCCCAGCCTGATCGGCGGCTTCGCGGTCTGCGGCCTGGGCTGGCTGACGCTGGGCCTGGCGCCGGTCGGCGCCCTGGGCGTGGCGGCCTTCGCGGCCATGCTCTTCGCCTTTGGTGTCGGGGCGGTGCTCATCTTCATCAACTTCCTGTCGCTGCGCCAGGCGGTCACGCCCGCGCCCCTGCTGGGTCGCATGACCAGCACCATGCGCTGGCTGATCCTCATCCCCGCCGGCCCCGGGGCCCTGCTGGGCGGCTGGCTGGGCGAGCACGTGGACCTGCGCGCCTCGCTGCTGTTCGCCGGCATCGGCGGTCTGCTGCTGAGCGCGCTGGTGTGGCGCCTGGGCACGATCCGCAACGTGGCGGTGCTGCCGGTGCTGCAGGACCTGGGGACTGAGTCCACCCTCGGTGCGGAGGCCCAGCCGGGCCTGCTGCCCGAGGTGGGCGCGCAGGGGGCGGCGGCCAAATGAGTGACGCAGCGATGAACGCCACGCCCGCTCCCACCGTGCCGCCGCGGGTCCTGCTCAAGGTGCCCGAGGAGTTGAGCAGCGAACGCCTGGTGCTGCTGTCCGCCCGCGCGGGCCTGGGCCAGGCCGTGTGCGCCGCGGTGGTGGAGTCCTTCGAGCAGCTCAAGCCCTGGATGCCCTGGTGCCAGGAGCCCCCCACGGTGGAGGGCATGGAGGCGGTGATGCGCCAGATGCAGGCCCGCTTCATCCTCCGCGAAGACCTCTGCTACTACTTCTTCCGCCGGGGCGAGGACGGCCGCCCCGGCCGCCTGCTGGGCGGCTGCGGTCTGCACCGCATGGACTGGGACCTGCGCCGCTTCGAAATCGGCTACTGGGTGCGCAGCACGGCCCAGGGGCAGGGCTATGTCAGCGAGATGGTCCAGCTGCTGGGCCGCCTGGCCTTCGAGCAGCTGCGGGCGCGGCGCCTGGAGATCCGCTGCGACGCCCGCAATGCCCGCAGCCGGGCCGTGGCCGAGCGCAACGGCTTCACGCTCGAGGCGGTGCTGCGCCACGCCATGCTGGGCGTGGACGGCGAGCCGGCGGACCAGTGCGTCTACACGCGTTGGCCCTGAGGCCTTGGCCTCAGCGGGCCGGGTCGAGGCGGTCCACGGCGTCGGTGATCAGTCCGTCCAGGCCGTCGGCGCGCAGGCGCTGGGCCGTCGCCTCGTCATTGACCGTATAGACCAGGGCCCGCATGCCGGCCGCATGGAGGGTCTCGATCCGCGCCCGGTCCATCAGCCGGTAGTTGGTGATGACGGCGCAGCAGCCCAGGGCCTGCGCTTCGGTGAGCCAGCTGTCGCGGTGCTGGTCCAGCAGCAGGGCGCGGCGCTCGTCCGGGGCACTGCTGCGCAGGCCCTCCAGGGCCTCGGGCTGAAAGGAGCTGAAGACCGGCCGCAGGCGCTGGCCCTTCCACAGCCGTGTCACCTCGCGGCCCAGCACCTCGCCGGTCTGGCGGGCCTGGCCTGGGTTGGGCTTGAGCTCGATGTTGATCGCGAGCTGGTTGGCGATCAGGAAGGCCGCGATGGCCTCCAGCGAGGCGATGGGCTCGCCCGCGTGGTGCAGGCTGTGCCAGCCGCCGGCGTCCAGTCTGGAGAGCTGACTCCAATCCAGCGCCCCGGCGGGCCCGTGGCCGCTGCTGGTGCGGTCCAAGTCATCGTCATGCAGCAAGAAGGGCACGCCGTCCCGCGAAAGCTTGAGGTCGCACTCGAAGGCCTGGTAGCCGAAACCGGCGCCGGCCCGGAAGGCGGCCAGGGTGTTCTCCGGCGCCAGGCGTCCGGCACCGCGGTGGGCGATCCAGAAGGGCAGGGGCCAGGGGGTGGAGGCTGGGTTCATGGCGGCGCTGCGGTGAAGTGCTGTCCCATTCTGCAGGCTCAGCGCCCGGGCTGAACAGCCCCGTGCCTCCAGGGGCGATGCCTTCGGCGGCGACTGTGCGCATGGTGCACTGCGGTAGGATTCAGGCCCGATGCCAAGTCAGGGCGCGCGGCTCCCATGCGGAGCGGCTGCCTCTGTGCCGGCGCCGGGCCATCGGGCGCGATCCGCCCGGGGCCTCGGCGGGGTGGGTCGGGAAAAGGGCGCAGGCGCCTGTCCATGTGGGCCTCCGGGCCGGGCAAGACCTGACACCCACGTTCCAGCCACGCCCGGGGCGGCCTCGCAGCCGCCGCGGACAACCCAGGGCCCCCGGGAGGGCCCGGACGCCATGAATGCACCGCATCCCCTGATGCCCGAGATCCTGGACCCTGTCGTCGCGCACGAGGCTCCCCGCCTGCGCGAGATTCCCTACAACTACACCTCCTTCTCCGACCGCGAGATCGTGATCCGCATCCTGGGCGCCCGCGCCTGGGACCTGCTGAACTCGCTGCGCGAGGAGCGCCAGACGGGCCGCTCCGCCCGCATGCTCTATGAGGTGCTGGGTGACGTCTGGGTGGTGCAGCGCAATCCCTATCTGCAGGACGACCTGCTGGACAACCCGCGCCGCCGCGGCCAGCTGATCGAGGCCCTGCACCACCGCCTGCATGAGGTCGAGCGCCGTCGCAAGCCCGAGGCCGACCCGCAGCGCGATGCCTCCGTGGGCGAGCTGCTGCAGCTCGCCGGTCAGGCCGTGCGCCAGTTCGCGGAGCAGTTCGAGGAGGTGGCCGAGCTGCGCCGCCGCGCCACCAAGGTCCTGGGCAAGCACACGGCCAAGGACAACATCAAGTTCGACGGCCTCTCCCGCGTGGCCCACGTGACGGACGCCACCGACTGGCGCGTCGAGTACCCCTTCGTCGTGCTGACCCCGGACAGCGAGGCCGAGATGGCGCGCCTGGTCAAGGCCTGCATCGAGCTGGGCCTGACCATCATCCCGCGTGGGGGCGGCACCGGCTACACCGGCGGCGCCGTGCCGCTGGTGTGGAAGAGCGCGGTCATCAACACCGAGAAGCTCGAGGCCCTGCGCGGCGTCGAGATGGTCCAGCTGCCGGGCCTGGACAGGCCCGTGGCCACCGTGTTCAGCGAGGCGGGCGTGGTGACGCAGCGCGTGTCCGACCTCGCCGAGCAGCATGGCTTCGTCTTCGCCGTGGACCCGACCAGCGCCGAGGCCTCCTGCGTGGGCGGCAACATCGCGATGAACGCGGGCGGCAAGAAGGCCGTGCTGTGGGGCACCGCGCTGGACAATCTCGCCAGCTGGAAGATGGTGACGCCCGAGGCCAAATGGCTGGAGGTGATCCGCCTGAACCACAACCTGGGCAAGATCCATGACGTCGAGATTGCCAGCTTCGAGCTGCGCTACTACGACGCCTCGGGCAAGAAGCTCGAGCGCACCGAGCGCCTGGACATCCCCGGCCGGACCTTCCGCAAGGAGGGCCTGGGCAAGGACGTCACCGACAAGTTCCTGGCCGGCCTGCCCGGCATTCAGAAGGAAGGCTGCGACGGTCTGATCACCAGCTGCCGCTGGGTCGTGCACCGCATGCCCAAGCATGTGCGCACGGTCTGCCTGGAGTTCTTCGGCAATCCCAAGGAGTGCGTGCCCTCCATCGTGGACATCAAGGACTTCATGTTCGCGGAGGCCAAGCATGAAGGCGGGGCCATCCTCGCGGGCCTCGAGCACCTGGATGACCGCTACCTCAAGGCCGTGGGCTACTCGACCAAGAGCAAGCGTGGCGGCCTCCCGAAGATGGTGCTGATCGGCGACATCGTCGGCGACGACGAGGACCGCGTGGCCCGCGCCACCAGCGAGGTCGTGCGCCTGGCCAACGGCCGTTCGGGCGAGGGCTTTATCGCCGTCTCGGCCGATGCGCGCAAGAAGTTCTGGCTGGACCGCAAGCGCACCGCCGCCATCTCCAAGCACACCAACGCCTTCAAGGTGAACGAGGACGTGGTGATCCCGCTGCCCCGCATGGGCGAGTACACCCTGGGCATCGAGCGCATCAATATCGAGCTCTCCTTGCGCAACAAGCTGGCGCTGGTGGAGCGGCTGAAGGTCTTCTTCCGCCAGGAGCGCCTGCCCCTGGGCAAGACCGACGACGCCAGCGAGATCCCCAGCGCCGAGCTGCTGGAAGACCGCGTGCAGCAGGCCCTCGCGCTGCTCGACGAGGTGGGTGCGCTGTGGCAGGGCTGGAAGGACGGCCTGGACGTGGTCCAGCCGGACAGCGGCCGCAGCTTCTTCGACCAGCTCCAGGACAAGAGCCTGCGCGCCTCCTGGAAGACGCAGATCTTCAAGCCTCTGCAGTCCGTGTTCGCCGGCGCGGCCTTCGCCGACATCCTGACCGAGTGCAAGCGCATCCACCAGGAAGTGCTCAAGGGCCGCGTCTGGGTGGCCCTGCACATGCATGCCGGCGACGGCAATGTGCACACCAACATCCCGGTGAACTCCGACAACTACGAGATGCTGCAGACCGCGCACGAGGCGGTGGGCCGCATCATGAAGCTGGCGCGCTCGCTGGACGGCGTGATCTCGGGCGAGCACGGCATCGGCATCACCAAGCTGGAGTTCCTCACCGATGAGGAGCTGGCCGACTTCGCCCAGTACAAGGCCGATGTCGACCCCGAAGGCCGCTTCAACAAGGGCAAGCTGCTGCGCCCCAATGCCAGCACGCATGGCACCTTCGCGGACCTGACCAATGCCTACACGCCCAGCTTCGGGCTGATGGGGCATGAGTCGCTGATCATGCAGCAGAGCGACATCGGCGCCATCAGCGAGAGCGTCAAGGACTGCCTGCGCTGCGGCAAGTGCAAGCCCGTGTGCGCCACCCACGTGCCGCGAGCCAACCTGCTCTACAGCCCGCGCAACAAGATCCTCGCCACCTCGCTGCTGGTCGAGGCCTTCCTGTACGAGGAGCAGACCCGCCGCGGCGTTTCCATCAAGCACTGGGAGGAGTTCGAGGACGTCGCGGACCACTGCACGGTGTGCCACAAGTGCGCGACGCCCTGCCCGGTGAAGATCGACTTCGGCGACGTCACCATGAACATGCGCAACCTGCTGCGCAAGATGGGCCAGAAGAGCTTCCGCCCCGGCAATGCCGCGGCCATGTTCATGCTCAACGCCACCAACCCCGAGACCATCAAGATGGCCCGCACGGCCATGGTGGGCGTGGGATTCAAGGCGCAGCGCTTCGCGCATGACCTGCTCAAGGGACTGGCCCGCAAGCAGACCGAGGCGCCGCGCGCCACGGTGGGCACCGCACCCGTCAAGGAGCAGGTGATCCACTTCATCAACAAGAAGCTGCCTGGCGGCCTGCCCAAGAAGACGGCCCGCGCCCTGCTGGACATCGAGGACAAGGCCTACGTGCCCATCATCCGGGACCCGGCCAAGACCACGGTCGACTCGGAGGCGGTCTTCTACTTCCCCGGCTGCGGCTCCGAGCGCCTGTTCAGCCAGGTGGGCCTGGCCACGCAGGCGATGCTGTGGCATGCGGGCGTGCAGACCGTGCTGCCGCCGGGCTATCTGTGCTGCGGCTATCCGCAGCGCGGCTCGGGTCAGTTCGACAAGGCCGACAAGATGATCACCGACAACCGGGTGCTCTTCCATCGCGTCGCCAACACGCTGAACTACCTGGACATCAAGACCGTGGTCGTGTCCTGCGGCACCTGCTTCGACCAGCTGCAGGGCTACAAGTTCGAGGACATCTTCCCTGGCTGCCGCATCGTGGACATCCACGAGTACCTGCTGGAGCGCGGCATCACCCTCGATTCCAAGAAGGCCTACCTCTACCACGACCCCTGCCACTCGCCCATGAAGCAGCAGGACCCGATGAAGACGGTGCAGGCCCTGGTCGGCCCCGAGGTGGTCAAGAGCGAGCGCTGCTGCGGCGAGTCCGGCACCCTGGGCGTGACCCGGCCGGACATCTCCACCCAGATCCGCTTCCGCAAGGAGGAGGAGCTGCGCAAGGTCGAGACCCAGCTGCGCGATGCCGGCAAGGTCGGCACCCAGGAAGACCTCAAGATCCTCACCAGCTGCCCCAGCTGCCTGCAAGGCCTGAGCCGCTACGGCAACGACCTGCAGAACGGCTTGCTGGAGGCCGACTACATCGTCGTCGAGATGGCCCGCCAGATCCTGGGCGAGCAGTGGATGCCGGACTATGTCGCGCAGGCCAACGCCGGCGGCATCGAAAGAGTGCTGGTCTGATCCCCCCCCTACGCGCTTCGCGCGCCCCCCAGGGGGCGAGGGCGGCTGCCCGGCGGAGCCGGATCAGCGCCCTCCGTGCGGGGCGAAAAGGCCCGGCTGCTGCGCAGCGGGTCTTTTCTTCCTTTGGGGTGAGCCCCTTGAGTGTTGGGTGCTGTATGGGGGGCCCGGCTGCTGCGCAGCGGGCCTTCTCCTTTTCAGCACGAGCTTTGTTGATCGACGCCGTACTCAGTGCCTCGCCTGGCCTCAGCCTCGCCCGCAGCTGGGCGCCTTGTGGGGTGGCGCGGGGTAGCTGCCCCCCTACGCGCTTCGCGCGCCCCCCAGGGGGCGAGGGCGGCTGCCCGGCGGAGCCGGATCAGCGCCCTCCATGCGGGGCGAAAAGGCCCGGCTGCTGCGCAGCGGGTCTTTTCTTTTTTGCCGGGAGCAGCTTGCGTCTTTGGTGGGGTGCGTAAGTGCGCGGCTGCTGCGCAGCGGGTCTCTTCGTTATGGGGCGCGAGCGTTGTCTTGGCGACGCCGTACTCAGTGCCTCGCCTGGCCTCAGCCTCGCCCGCAGCTGGGCGCCTTGTGGGGTGCCGAGGCGCGCAGCGGACCGGAGCAGCGCGCGCCAGCGCGCATCGTCATCTGACTGGGCGCGTTTGTCCGAGCGCAATGAGCGCAGCGAATGGAGCGAGTTACGCGCCCGCTCCGGGCCGCGAGCACCGCAGGGGAGCCGGCCTGCAGGGCCGGCCGCCCCACATGAAGCCCGGCTGCGGGCGAGGCTGAGGCCGGGCCGCGCCAGCCGTCGCATCGCTGATGACCAGTCGCTCCTGGCGCACCAGGCACCAGGCACCAGGCACCAGGCACCAGGCACTCCCCCCTGGAGCGCTGGCGTCGGCAGGGGGATCTATTCAGCAGTGATGTGACGGGACTTGATGAGGGCGTGCCAGAACTCGGTCTCGCGCTGGATGTGGCGGGCGAGAGCGGCGCCGTCGCTGGGGGCGACTTCGAGACCGAAGTCCTCGAGGCGGGCCTTCACCTCGGGCACGGCCAGGGCCTTCTGGAGCTCGCTGCCCAGGCGCTGGATGATGGGCTCCGGTGTGCCCTTGGGCACGAAGAGGCCTTGCCAGGCGGAGAGTTCGACGTCCTTGATGCCCAACTCGGCGAAGGTGGGCACGTCGGGCAGGGCCGCCACGCGCCTGGCGGACAGCACGGCCAGGGGCTTGAGCTTGCCGCTGCGGAAGTGGGGCAGGGCGGCCGCGGTGTCCAGCACGCCCATGGGCACGACACCGGCCAGCATGTCTTGCGTGGCGAAGGCGGTGCCGCGGTAGGGCACGTGCACGATGAAGCTGCCGCTGCGCTCCTTGATCAGCTCCATCGCCAGGTGGTGGGGGCTGCCGATGCCCGGTGAGGCATAGCTGAACTTGCCGGGGTTCTTCTTCACCAGGTCCAGCCACTGCGCAGCGCTGCTGATGCCCGACTGCGCGTTCACGCTCAGCACCAGCGGGAAGCGGGCCATGAAGCCTACCGGCACGAAGTCGCTCACGGCGTAGGGCAGCTTGCGGAACAGCGCGCTGTTGAAGACCATCACGCCGTTGTCGCCACTGAGCAGCGTGTAGCCGTCAGGAGCGGACTTGGCGGCGTTGTCGGTGCCGATCTGGCCGGCGGCGCCGGGCCGGTTGTCGATGACCAGGGTCTGGCCCAGCTGCTTGCCCAGCTGAGGTGCGAGCTGGCGGGCGAGGAAGTCCGAACCACCGCCGGCCGGATAGGCCACCACCCAGCGGATGGGCTTGGCCGGCCAGCTGTCGGCCCGGGCGGCGGGCGCGGCCAGGCTCCACGCTGCCAGCGCGGCCATCATGCCCAGGGCGATGCGGCGGGTGGGGGCGGGGGCAAAGGTCGGCTGTGGGCGCGTGGGCATGGCATCTCCTGAGGGCTGGGTGCTGAGGGCAGGCGCGAGCTTGCCGCTGCACCTGGCGTGGATTCTGGCGCAGCTGGCCGGCGCCGGGCTGACGGCCCGCCTCAAAGGGCAAGTCCTGACCCCCGCAGGGCGACCTGGCCCTGGGGGATACTGGCCGGCATCTCAGATGCCGACCCGCGGCAAGGACCCCGCCATGAGTGCCAACGCCCCATCGCCCGACTGCCCCCTGTGCCGCGAGGCTGGCGGGATCCTGGTGTTCCAGGCCGCGTCCTGGCGCCTGATTCGCGCGGAGGATGCGAATTTCCCCGCCTTCTACCGCCTCATCTGGCAGGACCATGTGGCCGAGTTCAGCGACCTCGGCGCCGGCCAGCGCCAGGCCTGCATGGAGGCGGTCTGCGCCGTGGAGCAGGTGCTGCGCGAGGCCCTGCGGCCGACCAAGGTCAATGTGGCCAGCCTGGGCAATGTGGTGCCGCACCTGCATTGGCACGTGATCGCGCGCTTCGACTGGGACAGCCACTTCCCCAATCCAGTGTGGGGCGCGTCCTTGCGCGAGCTTCCCGAACCGGCCGAGCGGCGCCTGCCGCTGTCCCTGCAGGCGCTGGATCAACGCATGAGCCAGCGCCTGCAGGCCTTGTAGGGCGCTGAGGCGGCTGCGGCGGCTGAGCGGGCGGCCGCCCCCGAGCGGCGCCTCGGCTCGAAGTTGTCACGAAGTGCATATGCGTCCAGAGTGCCTGTTGCATAGCGCCGTGAGTGGTGTGGTGGGCGCAAAGCCCCATGAACAGGGAATTTTCTGGGGTCAGGGCTTGCCTGGATCCCCTGCGGAGCGCCCGCATCCGGACCCGTGCGGGCCCTGTCAGAGATAACGGTCTGCAAGGTCTTACAGCTTGCCGCAATCCCCCCATCGGGCGATGCTTCGCCTGCAAGTCAGCGCCTATCGGCGCAGGCCTGCGGATCCCTCCTCTTAGGCCCCGCTCGCGCGGGGCCCTTTTTTTGTGGGGTCCGTTTCGAGTGGGCGCTGGCCGCTGCCCAGCCCCGCTGCCCTGGTGGCGCCCTCATGAATGCCGGATCCCGGAGCCGTCCCCGCAAGCACCCTGCAGCCCGGCGGGCCTTCGCCGGGCCCGGCAGCCCACCCGGCTACACTGGAGCCCCCCAGGTTTCCCCATCCCTCCCCATGGCTGGCCTCAGCGCAGCAAGCCCCTTGCCTACCGACATCACCGTGCACCAGCAGTCCCGGCGGCTCGAGATTGCCTTTGATGATGGCGCGCGCTTCTCCATCCCCTTCGAACTGCTGCGGGTGCTGAGCCCCTCGGCCGAGGTCAAGGGCCATGGCCCGGGTCAGGAGGTGCTGCAGACGGGCAAGCGGGAGGTTCTGATCGAGGCCCTGAGCCCCGTGGGCCACTACGCCGTGCAGCCGCGCTTCTCCGACGGGCATGACAGCGGGCTCTACACCTGGGACTACCTCTACGAGCTGGGCCTGCGCCAGGAGGCGCTGTGGGCCGAGCACCTGGCCCGGCTGGCCGCGGCCGGCCTGGACCGTGACGCGCCGATGGCGCCCAAGGGCGGCGGCCACTGCGCCAGCCACTGAGCGCGCCGTCGAGCCCGCAGCCCACCCCGACACCCGAACCGACCGAGACCCCTCATGAGCAGCACCCACTTCGGCTTCCAGACCGTCGACGAGCAGGAGAAGGCCGGCCGCGTGCGCGGCGTCTTCGACTCGGTGGCGTCCCGCTACGACATCATGAACGACCTGATGTCCATGGGCCTGCACCGCGCCTGGAAGGCCTACACCGTGGCCGTGGCCAACCTCAAGGAAGGCGACCGCGTGCTGGACATCGCCGGTGGCACGGGCGATCTCTCCCGCGCCTTCGCCCGGCACGTGGGCAGCACCGGCATGGTGGTGCACACGGACATCAACGAGGCCATGCTGCGCACCGGCCGCGACCGCCTGCTCAACGAAGGCCTGGTCCTGCCCACCAATCTCTGCGACGCCGAGAAGCTGCCCTACAAGGACGCCAGCTTCGATCTGGTCAGCGTAGCCTTCGGCCTGCGCAACATGACCCACAAGGACCTGGCCCTGGCCGAGATGTGCCGCGTGCTCAAGCCGGGCGGACGCCTGCTGGTGCTGGAGTTCTCCAAGGTCGCCGCGCCCCTGCAGAAGCCTTATGACTGGTACAGCTTCAAGATCCTGCCGCGGCTCGGCCAGATGATCGCCGGGGACGCCGAGAGCTACCGCTACCTGGCCGAGTCCATCCGCATGCATCCCGGTCAGGCCGAGCTCAAGGCCCTGATGAAGCAGGCCGGCTTCGGCCACGTGGACGTGCACAACCTCAGCGCGGGCGTGGTGGCGCTGCACGTCGGCATCAAGTGCTGAGCCAGGACTGATGCTGCGCGGGGCCCACTCGGCCCGGCGCCAGCCCCGGCCATCCCGGCATGCTCCTGCCGTCACGCCCCGCTGCGGCGTGCGGCGCCCGTGCCTGCCTGTTGCGCGCAAGTCAAGGAAGTCCGCAAAAGCGCGGACCTTGCCGCCTTTTGCAGGGCTTGAATGCCCCTGCGGCCCCACTGAGCCTCGTTACACTCCCCCCGGTACAGGCCGGTCCGCGGTGCGGGCTGGCGCTGCGCGTCCGTCCGGCCGTCCTGCCGGCAGCGCAGGCAAGGGTGCAGCAAGGTTTGGAGCGCTATGAAGACGACGATGCAGCGGGTCTCTTTCCTCGGCTTGACGCCGGCGGGCAGCGGCAATGGCAGGGGCCGAACCCTGGGCACAGCGGCCGGCTGGGCCGCTGTGGCCGCTTTGGCCGCCACGGCTTCCCTGCTGAGCGCCTGCGGCGGCGGCAAGGGCGAGGCCACGCAGACGGCCGCCAAGGTCAACAAGGAAGAGATCACTGTCCACCAGATCAACCAGCTGCTGCAGCGCCAGCCCGGCCTCAGCGAGAAGCAGGCGGACGCCCTGTCCCGCCAGCTGCTGGAGCGCCTGATCGACCAGGAGCTGTCCGTGCAGAAGGCCCAGGACCTCAAGCTGGACCGCGACCCGCGCGTGGTGCAGCAGGTCGAGGCCGCCAAGCGCGAGATCCTGGCGCGCGCCTATGCCGAGCGCATCGGCGAGTCCGTCAGCAAGCCCAGCGCCGACGAGATCGCGAAGTTCTACGACGAAAAGCCGGCCCTCTTCAAGGAACGCCGCGTCTACAGCCTGCAGGAAATGAGCATCGAGGCCGCGCCCGACCAGTTCGAGGGCCTGCGCCAGCGCCTGCAGGGCTCGCGCAACCTCTCCGAGTTCGCGGACTACCTGCGCGGTGCCGGCATCCGCTTCAACGTCAACGAGGCCGTGCGTCCGGCCGAGCAGCTGCCGCTCAACAGCCTGGAGACCATCGCCCGCATGAAGGACGGGGATACCGCCGTGCAGGTGACGCCCAATGGCCTGCAGCTGCTGCACCTGGCCACCTCGCGGCTGAACCCGGTCGATGAAGTCACGGCACGGCCGGCGGTCGAGGCTTTCCTCATCAACCAGCGCAAGGCCGAGGCCATCCAGAAGGACCTCAAGGGCCTGCGCGAGACGGGCAAGATCGAGTACCTGGGCAAGTTTGCGAGCAAGCCGGCGCCGGCGGCGTCTGCGGCGGCGGCCGTCGTGCAGGCTGCGTCGGCCGCATCCGCCGCGGCGCCCGCGGCCCCGGCCAGCGACGCTGCCAAGAACCAGGGGCAGAAGTGATGCGGGCCGCGCTGCTGGCCTGCTGCCTGACCCTCGGCCTGCTGACGGGGGCAGGCGCCCATGCACAGGCGCCCGCCACCGGGGCGAGCGCCGCCAGTGCGCCCGCCGCGCCGGCCCTGGCCCCCGCGACCGAATACCGGCTGGCCGCCGGCGACGTCATCCGCATCAGCGTCTACCAGAACCCGGACCTGACCCTGGAGACGCGCGTCTCCGAGAGCGGCTCGCTGTCCTACCCCCTGCTGGGCAGCGTGCGGCTGGGCGGCCTGAGCCTGGGCCAGGCCGAGCAGCTCATTGCCGATGGCCTGCGCAACGGCAACTTCGTCAAGCAGCCTTCGGTGACCATCGTGGTGCTGCAGGTGCGTGGCAACCAGGCCAGCGTGCTGGGCATGGTCAACCGGCCCGGGCGCTATCCGCTGGAGATGGGGGACACCCGGCTGTCGGACCTGCTGGCCGCGGCCGGCGGCGTGACGCTGGCGGGCTCGGACCTCGTCGTCCTGAGCGGCCGCCGCCAGGGCAAGCCCTACCGCGTGGAGATCGACCTCCCCAGCCTCTTCGCCGCCCAGGGCCGCGAGCAGGACGTGATGGTCCAGAACGGTGACGTCCTGTGGGTGGACCGTGCCCCCATGGTCTATATCTACGGCGAGGTCAACCGCCCCGGCTCCATGCGCCTGGAGCGTGGCATGACGCTCATGCAGCTGCTGGCCGCTGGCGGCGGCACCACGCAGCGCGGCACCCAGAAGGGCATCGCCGTGCATCGCCGCGGCGCCGACGGCAAGGTCCAGGTCCTGCGCCCTGAGATGGACGAGGCCATGAAGGAAGGCGATGTGGTCTATGTGCGCGAAAGCCTGTTCTGAGGGGCGCCGGTGAACCTGACCCAGCTGATCCCCATCCTCCTCGCCCGCTGGCGCACGGCGCTCGCCGTCTTCGCGACGGTGGTGCTGGGGGTGCTGGTCGTGACCCTGGCCACGACCAGCAAGTACACGGCCACGGCGTCGGTGGTGGCTGATGTCAAGCCGGACCCGGTCTCGGCGATGCTGATGCAGAGCTCGATCACGCCGGCCTACATCGCGACCCAGGTCGATGTGATCCGCAGCGATCGCGTCGCCCAGCGCGTGGTGCGCAACGCCAAGCTGGCAGACGATCCCGAAGTGCGGGCCCGCTGGCTCAAGGCAACCCGGGGCGAAGGCAAGATCGACGCCTGGATGGCCGACTCCCTGCGGCCCGGCCTGGAAGTGAAGCCCTCGCTGCAGTCCAGCATCATCGAGGTGTCCTACAAGTCGCCGGATCCACGCTTCGCGGCCAATATGGCCAATGCCTTCGTGCAGGCCTATATCGAGGTGACGCTGGACCTCAAGGTCGACCCGGCCCGCCAGTACCGCAGCTTCTTCGACTCCCGGGCCAAGGAGGCCCGTGAACGCCTGGAAGAGGCCCAGGCCAAGCTCTCGGCCTTCCAGAAGGACAACGGCATCATCGCCACCGACGAGCGTCTGGACGTCGAGAACGCGCGCCTCAACGAGCTCTCCACCCAGCTGGTGACGCTGCAGGCGATCAGCGCCGAGTCCAGCAGCCGGCAGAACCAGGCGGCCACCTCGGGTGACCGCATCCAGGAAGTGCTGGTCAACCCCGTGATCGGGTCCCTGAAGTCGGACCTCAGCCGGGCCGAGGGCAAGCTGCAGGAGCTCAACGCACGCTACGGTGAGAACCACCCGCAGGTCGTCGAGGCCCGCGCCAATATCGCCGAGCTCAAGGCTCGGGTGGACGCCGAGGTCCGGCGCGTGACCGGCGGCGTGGGCGTGGCCGCCTCCATCAACCGCGCCCGGGAGGCCGATGTGCGCGCCTCGCTGGAGGCCCAGCGCGGCAAGCTGCTGCGCATGAAGGCGCTGCGCGACGAAGGCTCGGTGCTGCTGCGCGACGTCGAGAACGCCCAGCGTGCCTACGACGCGATCCAGACCCGGCTGACCCAGACCAGCCTGGAAAGCCAGACCACGCTGTCCAACGTCAATATCCTGACCCAGGCCGAGCCGCCGCTGACGCCGTCCTCGCCCAAGACCTACCTGAACTTGCTCATGGGCGTCTTCCTGGGCACTTTCATGGGGCTGCTCGCCGCCCTGGCCCATGAGCTGCTGGACCGCCGCCTGCGCAGCGTCCAGGACCTGGCCATGATCGCGGACCTGCCGGTGCTTGCGACCATCCCCGGCGCCGATGCTGGCCGCGGCTCCTCCGCCTGGCACCGCCTGCGCTGGCGCAGGCCCCGTCCCGTGGTCTCGAACAAGGCCTCCGCATGAACGACATCCCGAACGCCCAGGCACAGGGCCTGGCGCGCGAGCCGTCCATCGGCGCCCTGATCAGCCAGACGCGCAACCTCAGCGCCGAGCAGGTCGAGCAGGTGCTGGCCTATCAGCGCCAGCACGGCCTGCGCTTCGGTGATGCCGCCGTGCAGCTGGGCTTTGCCAGCACCGACGACGTGCTCTTCGCCCTGGCCCAGCAGTTCCAGTACCCGGTCGCATCGAACACCGGGCCGGCCCTGAGTCCGGAGCTGGTCAGCCTCAGCCAGCCTTTCGGCGCTCAGGCCGAGGCCTTCCGCGCTGCCCGCAGCCAGCTGCTGATGCGCCTGCAGCAGCAGGGGCGCGAGCCGCGCGCCCTGGCGGTGGTGAGCCCGGAGCCGGGCGATGGCAAGAGCTTCTTCTGCGCCAACCTGGCGGTGGCCCTGGCCCAGCTGGGGGGGCGCACCCTGCTGATCGATGCCGACATGCGCCATCCCCGCCAGCATCAGCTCTTCCTCCTGGAGGGGCAGGGCCGCTGCGAGGGTCTGGCCGATGTGCTCTCGGGGCGCGCGGGCCAGGGCGTGATCCGCCAAGTCGAGGGCGTGCCCAGCCTGTTCGTGCTGCCAGTGGGCACGCCGCCGCCCAATCCGCTGGAGCTGGTCGAGCGGCCGGCCTTCGGCCTGCTGCTGCGTGACCTCCTGGGCCGCTTCGACCATGTGCTGATTGACACCCCTGCGGCCAGCCTGGGTTCGGACAGCTTCGTGATCGCCGCCCGTGCCGGCGCCGCCGTCGTGCTGGCCCGCCGCCATCAATCGCGCATGGCGGCCCTTCAGGACCTGGTGGGCAGCTTCTCGCACAGCCCGGCAGAGATCCTGGGCGTCATCTTCAACGAGCACTGAAGGGCCGGGCCAGGTGAGTCCGGCTGAGGCCGCCCCCCGCAGCGCCTGGCAGGTCCTCGCGCAGCTGCCGCGGCCCCTGCGCCCGCTGCTGGCCTGGCTGCTGCTGGGCTGGGTGCTGCTGTTCGGGCGCAGCTACTGGGACCTCTTCCACGGCCTGTGGACCAGCGACGAACAGGGCCATGGCCCCATGATCCTCGCCGTGGGCCTGTGGCTGCTGGCCCGCCGCCTGCTGTCCCTGCGCGAGGCGCAGGGCACGGCCTGGGGCCTGCCGCCCCTGGCGCTGGGCCTGGCGGTCTATCTGCTGGGGCGCTCGCAGTCGATCTGGACCCTGGAGATCGGCGCACAGCCCCTGGTGCTGGCCGGCCTGGTGCTGCTCTTCCTGGGCTGGCGCGGCCTGCGCCTGGCCGCCTTCCCGCTCTTCTTCCTGCTCTTCATGATTCCCTGGCCGGGCGACTGGACCGCAGCGCTGACCACGCCGCTGAAGATCGCCGTCTCCGGCGTGGCGAGCCAGCTGCTGTACTGGGCGGGCTATCCGGTCGGCCAGTCCGGTGTGGTACTGACCGTCGGGCCCTACCAGCTGATGGTGGCCGATGCCTGCGCCGGCCTCAACTCGCTCTTCACCCTCGAGGCCCTGGGCCTGCTGTACATGAACGTCATGCAGCACACGGCGGTGTGGCGCAACACGGCGCTGGCCCTGCTGGTCGTGCCCATCTCCTTCGCCGCCAACGTGCTGCGCGTGCTGGTGCTGGTGCTGGTGACCTATCACTTCGGTGACGCGGCCGGGCAGGGCTTCATCCACGGCTTCGCGGGCCTGCTGCTGATGCTGGCCGCCCTGCTGCTGATCATGGCGGTGGACGGCCTGCTGGGCCGCCTGGCGCGCTGGCGGGGCTGGTCATGAGGGCTGCACGCCGCGCCCTGCTGCTGGCCGCCGCCATGGGCGGCACCGGCCTGCTGGCCGAGCGCCTGCGGCCGCAACGCTTCCTGGCCGACGAACAGGCGCGGCTGCCCCTGGCCGGGCTGATGCCCGATCACTTCGGATCATGGACCCGCGACCCCAGCGTCGCCCCCCTGCTGCCCAATCCGCAGCAGCAGCAGGTCCTCGCCGACACCTACGACGAAGTGCTGGCCCTGAGCTTCCGCAACGCCGCCCGTCAGCTGGTCATGCTGAGCCTGGCCTACGGCCGCAACCAGCACAAGGGCATGCTGGTCCATCGCCCCGAGATCTGCTACCCGGCCCAGGGCTTCCGGCTCGAGCAGGACGTCGTCGACGCCACCGTGGCCCTGGACGACGGCCCGCTGCCGCTCAAGCGCCTGGTGGCCAGCCAGGGCCGGCGCCACGAGCCCATCAGCTACTGGGTGGTGGTGGGCGACACGCTGACGGCCTTTGGCTACCCGCACCGCTGGGTGGCGCTGCGCTACGGCCTGCAGGGCCTGATCCCGGACGGCGTGCTGGTGCGCGTGTCCTCCCTGAACACCGACAATGCGGAGGGCTTTGCGCTGCAGGCCGCCTTCATCCGCGAATGGGCACGGGCGCTGAGCCCCGCCGCCCGGCTGCGCCTGCTGGGCCGCGGCCATGGTTGAACCTTCCTGAACGCAGCTGTGGGGATGCACGCATGAGCATGAAGAAAGCGCTGATCACCGGCGTCACGGGCCAGGACGGGGCCTATCTGGCCGAGCTGCTGCTGGGCAAGGGCTACGAGGTGCATGGCATCAAGCGCCGGGCCTCGTCCTTCAACACCGACCGTATCGACCACCTCTACCAGGACCCGCACGTCGACAACCAGCGCTTCGTCCTGCACTACGGCGACCTGACCGACAGCAGCAACCTCATCCGCATCATCCAGCAGGTGCAGCCGGACGAGATCTACAACCTCGCCGCCATGAGCCATGTCGCGGTGAGCTTCGAGATGCCCGAGTACACGGCCAATGCCGACGGCCTGGGCACCCTGCGACTGCTCGAGGCCATCCGCATGCTGGGCCTGGAGAAGAAGACCCGCTTCTACCAGGCCTCCACCTCCGAGCTCTACGGCCTGGTGCAGGAGACGCCGCAGCGCGAGAGCACGCCCTTCTACCCGCGCAGCCCTTATGCGGTGGCCAAGCTCTACGCCTACTGGATCACCGTCAACTACCGCGAGGCCTACGGGCTGCACGCCAGCAACGGCATCCTCTTCAACCATGAGAGCCCGGTGCGGGGCGAGACCTTCGTGACCCGCAAGATCACCCGCGCCCTGGCGCGAATCGCGCTGGGCCTGCAGGACTGCGTCTACCTGGGCAATCTCTCCGCCCAGCGCGACTGGGGCCATGCCCGCGACTATGTGGAGGCCATGTGGCGCATGCTGCAGCAGCCCCGGGGGGACGACTACGTCATCGCCACCGGGCAGCAGCACAGCGTGCGCGAGTTCATCGCGCTGGCCGCGGCGGAGCTGGGCCTGACCCTGGCTTTCGAGGGGCAAGGCGTGGACGAGGTGGCACGCGTGGTGGCCGTCAGCGGCACGCAGTCACGCTGCCAGGTGGGCGAGGTGATCGTGCGCGTGGACCCACGCTACTTCCGGCCGACGGAGGTGGAGACCCTGCTGGGCGACGCCTCCAAGGCCCGCGAGCAGCTGGGCTGGCAGGCCACCACCTCGCTGGCGGACCTGGTGCGCGAGATGATGGCCGCCGACTACAGCGCCGCCCAGCGCGACGAGCTGGTCAAGAGCGCGGGCTATCCGGCTTACGATGCCCATGAATGATCCCCAGCCGGAGCCGCCCGTGAACAGCATGCCCAGCGACGCACGCATCTTCGTCACCGGCCACCGCGGCATGGTGGGTTCGGCCCTGGTGCGGCGCCTGCAGGCGCGGGGCTACACGCAGATCCTCACCCGCAGCCGCGCCGAGCTCGACCTGCTGGACCAGGCGGCGGTGTACCGCTATCTGGTCGAGCACCGGCCGGACTACGTCTTCATCGCCGCGGCCAAGGTGGGCGGCATCCTGGCCAATGACACCGAGCGCGCCGACTTCCTCTTCCAGAACCTGCAGATCGAGCTGAACCTGATCCACGGCGCCCACCGGGCCGGCGTGCAGCGCCTGTTGTTCCTGGGCTCCAGCTGCATCTACCCGCGCGACTGCCCCCAGCCCATCCGCGAGGAGGCCCTGCTGAGCGGCCCGCTGGAGCCCACCAACGAGCCCTACGCCATCGCCAAGATCGCGGGCGTCAAGCTGGCCGAGAGCTACAGCCGCCAGCACGGCCGCCAGTACATCAGCGTGATGCCCACCAACCTCTACGGCCCGGGCGACAACTACGACCTGCAGACCAGCCACGTGCTGCCCGCCCTGATCCGCAAGGCCCATGAGGCGAAGCAGCGCGGGGATGTGTCGATAACGGTCTGGGGGAGTGGCACACCCCGGCGCGAGTTCCTCCACGTCGACGACCTGGCCGAGGCCTGCGTGCTGCTGATGGAGACGGGCTACGACGGCCCCTTGCTCAACGTTGGCTGCGGCCAGGACCTCAGCATCCGCGAGCTGGCGCAGACCGTGGCCGCGGTGGTGGGCTTCGAGGGCGAGCTGGTGTTCGACACCAGCAAGCCGGATGGGACCCCGAGAAAGCTGCTGGACGTGAGCCGGATCTCGCGGCTGGGCTGGCGGGCCCGCACCGGGCTGGCCCAGGGCATCGCCAGTGCCTATCAGGACTACCTGGGCAGGCCGGCCCGATGAGCCTGTGCAAGAGCGGCGTGACCGACCGCGCCTCGATGGTCTGGTGCCGCCCTCAAGACCGGCAGGCGCTGGACCTGGGGCGGACCCATTGAAGCCAGCACCGATGCAGGAGGGCGAGCTGGGCCGCCGTGCGGCCAGGGCGCTCTGGTGGAGCTATGGCGGTGCAGCCCTGCGCGCGCTGGCCACCCTGCTGGTGCAGCTGCTGCTGGCGCGCCTGCTGGGCCCGGAGGCCTTCGGCCAGGCGGCGGCCGCCTTCATCGTCCTGGCCCTGGGGTGGATGCTGGCCGAGGGGGGCTTCGGGGCCGCGCTGATCCAGAAGCCGGTCCTGAGCGAGGCGGACGTCTCCCATGCCCTGGGCTGGGTGCTGCTGCTGTCCGGGACGGCAGGCCTGGGGGTGATGCTGAGCGCGCCCTGGCTGGCCCGCTGGCTGGGCTCCGGCGCACTGGCCCCGCTGCTGGTCGCTGCCGGTGCATTGATCCCGGTGCAGGCCCTGTCCAACATCCCGGTGTCCCTGATGCGACGCGATCTCGATGCCAAGCGCGCGCAGCTGATCTACCTGGGCGGCTATGTCTTCGCCTATGCCCTGGTCGGCCTGCCGCTGGCCTGGTGGGGCGCCGGCGCCTGGACCCTGGTCATCGCCTTCGGGCTGCACAGCCTGGTCAATATGGTGGGCAGCTATGCCGTGGTCCGGCACACGCTGCGGCCACGGCTGGCCGGTGATCCGGCCCTCCGGCGCTTCGGCCTGCAGGTGGTGGGCACCTCGGTGGCGAACTGGGCGCTCGAGAACCTGGACCGGGTCCTGGTCAACCGGCTGTGGGGCGCGGCCGCCCTGGGGCAGTACAGCGCGGCGTTCACGCTGTCGAGGTCGCCTGCGGCCTTCCTCGTGGGCTCGCTGCAGAACGTGGCCTTCGCCGCGGCCTCCCGCGTCCAGGACGACCTCCAGCGCCTGGGGCGCTCGTACCTGGCGACCGTGAACCTCCTGGCCCTGCTCAGCTGGCCGGCCTTTGCCCTGATGGCCTGTCACGCGGATACCCTCGTGCACCTGCTGTACGGCACCCGGTGGCAGGGGACGGAGCCCCTGTTCGCCGCCTTCTGCGCAGGCCTTCCCTTCTTCGTGCTCATGGCGGTCAGCGGCCCGCTGCTGTGGGCCCTGGACGCAGTCCGGCAGGACCTGACGGTACAGCTCGCCGGCGGGCTGCTGCTCTTCGCGGGCTTCCTGTGCTTCAGGGCCTATCCCCTGAAGCACGTGGTCTGGCTCGTCCCGGTCGTCTACCTGCTTCGCGCTCTGTGGTTCCAGCGCTTGCTGGGGCGGCGACTGCAACTGCAGACCGGCGCCATGATGCAGGCCCTGCGCGGCGGCCTGCTGCTGGTGCTGATGGCGGCTGTGCTGTCGCTGGGCCTGCGGTCATGGATGACGGCCCTGCCTGCGATGGGAGCGTCGGCAGCGCTGAGCCTGGTGCTGGCCCTGGCCATGCTGCGCCAATGGCCGGCGCTGCTGCTGGGCCCTGCACTGATGGAGGCGATGCAGGCCGGTGCCCCGGCATCGGCAGCCTCGCGCCGCCTGTGCGCCTTCATCGGCCTGGAGTCCCGGGAATCATGAGTCATTTCAGATACTGCCTGCCCGAGGTGGCGGGCCGCGGGGCCGGCCTGGGCAACGAGATGATCCCCTGGGCACGCGCCTTCCTGGCCGCGCAGCTGCTGGGCGCGCGCGCGCTGGCCCCGGCCTTCGGGCTCAACAGGCGCCGCTACTGGCGGCACTTCGGCAGCTCGCGCCTGGATTGGCTGGGCCATCGCGCACTCAAGGCGGCATTGCCGGTCGTGGCGTTCACGGAATCGGACTACCTCAGGCACGGCGGCGGCGATGTGGTCAGCGCCTTGCGCGGCTTTGCCAGGGAACAGTCGCTGATGACCCGCAAGGCCTTCGTGCTGAGCACGGGCGGGATGTGGGGCGGCATGCAGCACATCGAGGCCGCGCGCGGGCACATGGCCAGCCTCCTCTACCAGAGCCGTTTCGCCGCCGGCAATCTGCTCAGGCTGCGCGAGCGCCTGGACCCCGGCCGGCTGACGGTCGGCCTGCACGTGCGCCAGGGCGACTTCGAGCCGGCCCGAGACCCAGCGGCCTACCGCGGGCAGTTCAACGTGGCGCTGCCCCTGGCCTGGTACCGGCGCGTGGCGGCGTCCATCCATCAGCAGCTTGAGGGCGCCGTGCAGTTCCTCATCGTCTCCGACGCCAGGCCGGAGCAACTGCAGGACCTCAGCCGCGGACTGCCCTGCGTGTTCTCCGGGGACCTGCCCGACTCGGACTGCTCCGACCTCCTGGCCCTGGCCGAGGCGGATCTGCTGGTCTGCTCCATCTCTTCCTACAGCGTCTGGGCGGCCTTTCTCTCTCGGGCGCCCTACCTCTGGTACGGGCCCAATCTGCATGAGCACCCGGAAGGCTTTCTGTCGATCTGGGGCCACGAGCCCGGGCAGGAGGCCGAGCCCGGTGGCACCTTCCGCGCCTTGCAGGCCTGCCAGGGCGTGGGCCGCCTGCCCCGGCGCTGCTTCGCCATCGCTGACGACGGGCAGGTGACCGCGCAAGCACTGGACCTGGCCTGGCAGCTCAAGGGCAGGGCAGAGACCGATCTCATCCGCTACGGCGTCATTCCGGCCGCTTCAGGGAGGGAGGCCGGATGAGCCCTTTGCATGTCGGCGTCTGCGGGCCCGTCGCCGGGCAGGACATCGCGGCACTCATGGGCATGGAGCCGCAGGCGCTGCCCCGGGGCTACGAGGGCGCGCCGCTGCTGGTGACGCTCATCGAGGGCCTGCTGGCCCGGGGGCATCGCGTGAGCGTGTTCACGCTCAGCAACGACCTGTCGTTCGCCGCCGGAGCCGTCAAGGTCGCGTCTCGCCTGCATCCGGGCCTGGCGCTGCACTTCTGCCCCCTGCGTCGGCATGCCTGGCGGCCCTGCGAAGGGCGGCCGGGGCGCATCCTCGACCTGTACCGCCACGAGCGACGAGCCCTGGTCGAGGCGATGCGTCAGGCCGCGCCTGCCGTGATTCACGCGCACTGGGCCTATGAGTTCGCCTGGGCTGCCCTGGACACGGGCATTCCCACGGTCGTGACTTGCCATGATTCGCCGCTCCTGGTCGCCCGGATGAATGTCCTGGCGAAGCCCACCATCAGCCTTTACCGAGGACTGCGGGTGCTCATGGCCTGGCAGGTGCTCCGGCGGGCGCGCTGGGTCACGGCGGTGTCGCCCTACCTTGCGGCGGCACTGGAGGGCATGAGCCCGCGGCCTCTGCAGGTCATTCCCAACCCCGTGGACGGCCGTTCACTCGTGCTGGGCCGGGACCGCCAGCTGGGACAGGAGCTGCGCATTGCCTTGGTGAGCAACGGCTTTGACCGGCGCAAGAATCCGAAGAAAGCCCTGCTGGCCTTTGCGAGGCTCTGGACCAGCAGGCCACAGGCCCGCCTGCATCTGTTCGGACGCGGTTTCGAGGCGGATGGCGAGGCTGCGGCTTGGTGCCGTTCGAGACGGGACCTGGCCGACTGCCTGCCTGCCATGAGCTTCCATGGCCCGCTGGGCCATGCGGAGCTGCTGGAGCGCCTGGCCGCCTGCGACCTGCTGATCCATCCTGCACTGGAGGAAACCTTCGGCATGGTCCTGGCGGAAGCGATGGCCCTGGGGCTCCCCGTGGTGGCCGGCCGGCACAGCGGTGCCGTGCCCTGGGTCGTGGGCGAGGACGCCTGCCTGTGCGATGTGAGGGACCCCGGCGCCATTGCCAGCGCCGCGTTGGAGGTCCTGGTGCCCGAGCGCTACGCAGCGCTTTCCATGCAGTTGCGCCGGACCGTGCGGGAGCGCTTCGGTCTGGATGCTGTGATCAGCTCCTACGGGCAGGTCTACCATGCCGCACGGAAAGGCGAGCGTGAATCGCGCGGCGCTTGAATGGGAATGACGCCAGGATGAAAGCCAGGCATGCGATCGAGAACTGACGGCAGGCGGCCACGCGCTGCTGCCAAGGAGTGTTGATGGAGTGGGTGGTCTATTTGCTGCTGGCGTTGCCCTTGCTCGTATCGGCGGGACTGGCCGTGCTGCTGGTCCTGTTGCTGCTCGCCTGCCATGCCAGTGTGCTGGCGGGCATGTGGCTGGTCGCTGCCACCTCGCTGTTGCAGACGGTCACGGGGAATGCGCCGGTCCTGCACCTGGGGCTCGCCCTTTTTCCCGGGGACCTGATGAGCCTGGTCCTGGCGCCGGTGGCGGCCCTGCGCCTGCTCCAGCAGTCGCACCGGTGCCGGGGCGCCTGGGGCTGGTGGGTGTTCTCGGCCGCCGTGTTCGTCAGCCTGGGCACGGGCTTGCTGAGCTTCGGCACGACGGCGGGCGTCCAGGCCAGGGACTATGTGCACTTCGTGCTGGTCGGGACCTATCTGCTGAGCTTCGAGTACGACGAGCAGCTGGTCGCGCGCCTGTGCAGGGTGCTGGGCGGCCTGGTGCTGGCCCTGGTGCTGCTGACCTTCTACCGATGGATCGTCTACTACACCCCCATTCCCAGCCTGTTGCCGCCGGGCGGGGTCTACAACATCGACGGGGCCATGCGTGTCGTCTGGTCCAACGATGCCCTGCTGATGGGCCTCGTACTGATAGGCCTGACCTTCTTCACTGAGCTTACCGCGCCCGCCAGGAGGCCCTGGGTCTCGGTGATGGTGCTGCTGGCGATGGTCTTGCTGCTGCAGCATCGCTCGGTCTGGATGGCCGTGCTGGTCGGTGCGACGGGGCCCCTGATCGCCGGGGGGCAGGCCAGTGCGGCCATGAAGCGCCTGGCCCTGTTCGCCGGCGTATTCCTGCTGATCCTCGCGCCGGTCTTCCTTTCGGAACGCAGTGCCGGCCTGGCCTCCGAGCTTCAGTCGCGGACCAGCAGTGCACTGTCTGCGCAGGGGAGCGCCTCTGACCGGCTGCAGGGCTGGACCGCGATGATGACGAAATGGGCCCAAGGGGGGCCGCAGGTCCTCGCGCTGGGCAACAGCTTCGGGACCCCCAACACCCGCTTCATCGTCAGCAGCGAAGGCGAAATGAGAAAGGTCGATTACTTTGCACACAATATGTACGTGCAAACCCTCTTCAACACCGGACTGGCTGGCATCTCAGGTTTTCTCGCCCTGCTGTGGACCTTGCTTGCCGGCCTTCGCAAGGAGGCTGCCGATCCGCGGCTGGCAGCGGAGTGCAGGATGCTTTTCGTCTTCGTCCTGATGATCGCCGTCTACCTGATTCCCTACGGGGTGCACCATGTGCAAGGCCTGGTCATCGGTGCCGGCATCCTCTGCGCCCGCGCTGCCGAGCGGCAGACCCTGCCGGGCCGGAGGGGCGCTCGCCATGCGGGCTAGTTCAATGCTGCGCCGGCTGTCGCTGCTGCTCACCCTGGCCCTGTCGGGTGCGCAGCCGGCCGTGGGCGACGATGTCTTTCGTGGCGTCACCGGGGACGTCAAGCCGGCCATCAGCCCGGACTTCTTTGGCATCCACATCCACCGGCTGGCCGGCACGCCGATCGGCGAACCTGGCGTCACGCCATGGCCAAATCTGCCCTTCGGGCACATCCGCTTCTGGGACGCCGGCGTGGCCTGGCTGGACCTGAACGCCGTGCAGGGGCATTGGGACTTCAGGCGCATGGACGTCTATGTGGACACGGCTGAAAGGCGACAGGCCGACATCTTGTATCCCCTGGCCCTGACGCCCGCCTGGGCATCCCGCCGTCCTGCTGAGCCTTGCCCCTACGGCCATGGCTGTGCCGCCGAGCCAGCGGACCTGCAGTGGTGGCGGGACTACGTGAGCGCAGTGGCCCGGCGCTATGGCAGTCGCATCAAAGCCTTCGAACTGTGGAACGAGCCGAACTTCTCGAACATCGCCCGGGACCGGGGCAGGCCGGGCTTCTATACCGGGTCCGTCGAGCACATGGTCGAGATGGCGCGCATCGCGAGGGAGGTCCTCGATGAGCTGAACCCGAGCGCGCTGCTCTGCACGCCGGGCTTCGTGAACGGGCCGGACCGCCTGGAGTTGTTCTTGGCCGCCGGTGGTCGCCGATACGTGCAGGCGGTCTGCTATCACTTCTATGCCGAGAACGTGCGCTTCATGGCCCGCGAGCTCAAGGCGGTGCGATCCATCATGGCGCGTCAGGGCGTCGGCACGCTGCCGCTCTGGAATACCGAGACCGGGGTGGAGTTGCTGCGACCGGGCGATCCCCCCTCCGGCCTGGCGAGTGCCAGCACGGAGGAGGTCGCCGCCAGGGCTGCGCAATTGCTCATCTTCGGCGCGGCGGCCGGCCTGGACCGCTTCTACTACTACGCCTGGGACAACGAGCGCAGCGGCGTCTTCAATGCGGACCGAAGCGGGCGGCCTCTTTGGCGCGCACTGGTGGGCGCGCAGGAGTGGCTGATCGGCACCGAGCCAGGATCCTGCCAGGACCTCGCCGTCTTCGGCACCGACATCGTGGCCTGCCGAGGCAGCCGAGGCGGGGAGTCCTTCCTGTGGGTCTGGTCCGATGGGCCGAAGGCGGTAGCGATGAGCATCGAGACCATCTTGAGAAAGGCTGGCGTGAAGGCCGGCACGCGGGTGAAGAGTGTGCAGGCTCTCCTGGATGGCGAGGCCAGACCCTCGCCTCAGGAGGTGGCCGCGGGTACTCTCCGGATCGGGCGCGTTCCGGTGCGCCTGGCCTGGGTGGCGCCATGAATGCCAGGCCTGCAACGGGGGCGCTCATTTGCGTCGTGATGACCTGCTACAACCGACGCG
The DNA here is from genome assembly GCF_039872765.1 of Roseateles flavus. Taxonomy (NCBI): domain Bacteria; kingdom Pseudomonadati; phylum Pseudomonadota; class Betaproteobacteria; order Burkholderiales; family Sphaerotilaceae; genus Roseateles; species Roseateles flavus. The sequence goes on from NZ_JBDPZC010000001.1 coordinate 1,126,339, forward strand.
CCCAGACCCTGGCCTGCCTGGAGACACTGGCGGTCAACCGGCAGGCGCTGAGTGCGATGGGCCTGTCGCTGAGCGGCGTGCTGGTCGATGACGGCAGCACCGACGGCACGGCCGAGGCGGTGGAGGGCGCTCACCCCTGGATCCAGGTCATCCGTGCGCCGGGAGACCTGTACTGGTGCCGCGGCATGCATCTGGCCCAGCAGCAGCCGCGGGCCAGAGAGGCTGACTTCCAGCTCTGGCTCAATGACGACGTGCTGCTGAAGCCGGGCGCGCTGCAGGCGCTGCTGTCCTGCGAGGCGCAGCTCCGTGCGGCGGACAGCGGGCAAGCGGCGCTGATCATCGTCGGCGCGACGCAGGACGCCCTCACCGGCCGCAGGAGCTATGGCGGAGAGAGGCAGAGCACCGGCTGGGCGAAGACGCGCTTCATCGGCCTGGAGCCCGGCGAGCAGCCGCTTCGCTGCGATTCCATGAATGGCAATATCGTGCTGGTCAACAAGGCCGCGGCCGAACGCGTGGGCGACCTGGACCCCGTGTTCGAGCACGCCATGGGCGACACCGACTACGCCTTGCGTGCCCGCCGACTGGGTGTGCCGGTCTGGCTGGCGCCGGGCTTTCTGGGGACCTGCTCGGACAATCCCGCGCAGGGTGGCTACCGTGACGAAGGCCTGCCCTGGCGTCGGCGCTGGCAGCTGATGATGCAGCGAAAGGGCCTGCCCTGGCGGTCCTGGCTGCACTTCACTCGCCGCCACATGGGCTGGAGCTGGCCGCTCTACTTTGCGTGGCCTTACGCCAGGTTGTGCCTGCAGCTGTTCCGCCGTCGACGCCATGGATGATCCAGTGACTCGAGCCCAGGCAAGCGAGCCGGCAGGGGAGCGCGCGCCGCGCGTGGTGGTGCTCACCAACACGCCCGTGCCCTACCGCTCACCCATGTATGCCGAGGTCCTGCGCCAGCACCGCATGGAGCTGCACCTGGTCTATTGCACCGGGGCCTACATCGACAAGACCCAGGACGAGTCGCAGCAACCCTATGCCGTGCACTACCTGGGGGGCAGGTATCTGGCCTGGGACAAGCGCTTCCTCCACGCCGATGCCGGCATCTGGACGCTGCTGGACGGCCTCAGGCCGGATGTCCTGGTGACGACAGGCTATGTGCCGACCTACCTGCTGGCCTTCGCCTGGGCGCGCTGGCACCGGGTGCGGCATGTCGCGATGACCGACGGCACGCTGCGGCAGGAGGCGTCGCTGACCTGGCTGCACCGCCTGCTGCGCCGCTGGGTGCTGCGCCGCTCGGCGGCCTGCATCGGCGCCAGCCGCGGCTCACTGCAGATCTTCGAGGCTTTCGGCGTGCCGCCGTCCCAGTGCTTTGTCGCCGGGCTCTGCGTGGACAACGCCCGCTTCGCCCACGAGTCCGACAGAACGACGGATCTCCTCTACTCGTCACGCCTCGTCCCGCACAAGAACCCGGTCTTCGCCCTGCAAGTGGCCGAGCGCACGGCCCGCCTGCTGGGGCGGCGGGTGAGCCTGGACGTGCTGGGGGAGGGCGAGCTCCTGCCTGAGCTGCAAAGGCAGGCGGGCGTGCTGGCCGAGTGGGTCGAGGTCCGCTTCCTGGGTTACCGGCCGCAGGCGGAACTGCCGCGGCACTACGGGCAGGCCCGCCTGTTTCTCTTCCCGACGAGCTGGGAGCCCTGGGGCCTGGTGGCCAACGAAGCCTGCGCGGCGGGACTGCCGGTACTCATCGGTGAAGCCGCGGGATCCGCGAATGAGCTGGTCATCGACGGCGAGAACGGCTGCGTCCTGCCGCTCGACGCGGATCTGTGGGCCAGTCACTGTGCCCGGCTGCTCACCGACGCGGCCCTTTGGGCGCGCTGCTCGCGACGCAGCCGGGAGCTCGTGGGGGGCTGGAGCTTCCAGCGTGCGGCGGCGGGATTCTGCGCCGCCATCGACCGGGCCATGATGGGGCGCGCGTGATGTCCAGTGCCGGTTCTCTGCAGCGCGTCCTGCTCGTTCATAACGCCTACCAGCAGCGTGGCGGCGAGGACGCCGTCGTCGAGAGCGAGCTGGCCCTGCTGCGGCAGCACGGTCATGAGGTCCAGACCTACTTCCGGCACAACGACGAGGTGCGGGGACAGTCGCCGGCTGGACTGGCGCTGCAGGCCGTCTGGTCGCGCAGGACGGTGCAGGACTTGTCCTCGCTGATCCAGCGCGACCGCCCCGACGTGATCCATGTGCACAACACCCTGCCCCTGGTCTCGCCCGCCGTCTTCTGGGTCGCGCACCGGCATCGCATTCCGGTGGTCATGACCTTGCACAACTTCCGCCTGCTGTGTCCCCAGGCCATGCTGCTCCGCGAAGGGCGGGTCTGCGAGGACTGCGTGGGGCGCTCGCCGTGGCCGGCCGTGGTGCACGGGTGCTATCGAGGCAGCAGGGCGCAGACCGCGGTGGTCAGCGCGATGTTGGGCGTGCACCGCGCCCTGGGAACCTGGCAGCGCAGGGTGAGCCGCTACATCGCCCTGAATGAATTTGCCCGCCAGAAGTACATCGAGGGCGGCCTGCCGGCAGAGCGCATCGTGCTGAAGCCCAATTTCGTCGACCTGCCCAGGCCGCCGGAGCTTGAGCGCTCCGGCGTGCTCTTCGTCGGCCGGCTGTCGGAAGAGAAGGGGGTGCGCACGCTGATCGAGGCGGCACAGGCCCTGCCGCCCGGGCTGCTGGTCACGGTCGTGGGCGACGGCCCCTTGCGGCCCCTCGTCGAGGCCCATCCCCGCCTGCGCTACCTCGGGCCGCAGGCGCCGGACGCGGTGCAGGCGCAGATGGCGGCTGCACAGCTCCTGCTGGTGCCCAGCATCTGGTTCGAGAACTTTCCGCGCACCATCGTCGAGGCTTTCGCCTGCGGCCTGCCCGTCATTGCCAGCCGTCTGGGGGCTTTGCCGGAGCTGGTCGAGCCGGGCTCCACCGGTGACCTGGTCGAGCCTGGCGATGGCCAGGCGCTGGCGGCCTGCATCCAGCGTCATCTGGCCCATGCCGGGGCGCTGGCCCAGATGGGGCGCCAGGCCCGGCGGCACTACGAGCTGCACTGGTCGGCCAGCCGCAACTATGAGACGCTGATCCGCATCTACGAGAGCCTGGACGTGGCATGAGCAGCCCCTCTTGCGCAAGACCTGACCCCCTGCCAGCTGCGCAGGCTCCGCGGGACAGGAACATCGCCTTCCTGATCCTCTGCCACACGGACGCCCCGCATGTGCGCCGGCTGGCTCTGCGCCTGGCGGGCATGGGGTCCGACTGCGCGGTGTTCGTGCATGTGGATGCGAAGTCTGCGGAGCGGGTGGCCATCGGGCAGGCCCTGGAGGGCATCGCGGGCGTGCGGCAGGTGGATCCGCTGCCCGTCTGGTGGGGCGGCTTCAGCGCCGTGAAGGCGACCTGCCGGCTGCTGGAAGCGGCTCGCCAGGCCGGGCCCTTCAGGCGCTACGTGCTGCTGCAGGGGGCGGACTACCCCATCAAGCCCGACGCCCAGATCCGTGCCTTCTTCGAGCAGCATGCCGCCACGGAGTTCATCCGGGCCGGGAACGTCAGCACCGCCACCTCTCTTGAGGCCTATGCCAAGGCACGGTACGTGCTGTTCTATGACCGCCCCCGCCTGCTCAAGAAGATCTGGAACAAGCTCACCCGGGTGCTGGACCTCCGGATCAGGGCTCCGCGCTTCACGGTGGGCACGGAGTCCTGGGACTTCCACTGGGGCTGCGCGCAATGGGCCTTGACCGATGCCTGCGTCCGGCACCTGCTGGAGCGCAGCGGCGACCCCGCCCTGCAAGCCGTGTTCCGCCATGTGTTTCCTGCGGACGAGGTCTACTTCCATACGCTGGTCTTCAATTCGGGCTTTGCCGCGAACACCACGCGCCGTTGCGCGGAAAGCGCGCAGGGACGGACGCTGACCGACTTCCTGAACCTCGTCTACTTCGAGTACCCGGACCGGGTCCGTGTCTTTGAGCACGCCGCGCTGGCACTGCTGCTCGAACGCTCCGAGCTGTTCGCTCGAAAGATGAACACGGCGCAGTCCTCCTCGCTGCTCGAGGCCCTGGACGCCCTGCATGCGAGCGGCTCGGCGTGCCCCGCAGCCGACGAGCTCCTGCGCGCCTCCGCGCCGGCCTCCGGCGGCCGCTGACAGGTCCTGGGCGAACGCCGGGAGCTTGGTGGCGCCCTGCTTCAGTCGGGGTCGACGGGCCTGGGCTTGCTGGCACCCGGGCGCTGCGGGCGCCAGCTGGCCCTCAGGCAATACAGGAGGAACAGGCTGTTTCCCACCAGATACCGCCGCCACAGCCGCCGCGGCTCCTGCCCCAGCCTGAACAGCCACTCCAGCCCGCGGCGCTGCATCCACTGCGGGGCGGTCTTCTGCAGGCCGCCGATCAGGGCGAAGGCATAGCCCACGCCCAGGCACACGGCCTGGAGATGAGGCCGGTGGGCCTGCATCCAGAACTCCTGCTTGGGGCAGCCCAGGCCCACGAAGACCAGGGCGGCACCCGAGGCATTGATGCGGGCGACAAGTGCCGGGTCGAGCGCAGGCTGCTGCGGCAGCAGGGGAGGGGACTCCCGCCCCACCAGGCGCAGCGCCGGGAAGCGGGTCTGGAGCGCGGTCGCCATGGCCTCCAGCTCTTCGGGTGAGCCACCGAAGAGGTAGACGCCCAGCCCTTGATGCGCGGCCTCGCGGCACAAGTCCACCGTGAGGCCGGGCCCGGTGACGCGCTCCAGCTGCAGGCCCTCGAAGCGGCGCAACGCCCACACCAGGGGCATGCCGTCGGTGAGGACCAGGTCGGCCTCCTGCATCAGCCGGGCCAGCGCGGGCCGCCGTTTGGCCTGGGTGAGCATGTCGACATTGGCCGCGCAGATGGTGCCGCCCCGGCCGGAGCGGGCCAGCTCAAGGGTGCGGTCGACCACCGCCTGCCGGGTGCCGGCATGGAGCCGGATACCGAACAGCTGCGTCTCCTGCAGCGGCGCAATGCTGGACGGGGATGGGGGGGTGTCGAGCATGGAGGGGCAGCGGGGCGGGCGTTTACCCACGATTGGGTGGATTGTGCCGCCAAAATCCGCCGGTCCTTTCGCAGACAATGCGGACCATTCGTCCCTGCGCGGACCCCGGTGTCGGGGCCGGCAGGGGCTGGTTGCTATCGGAGTGGAAATGAAAGTCTTGGTCACCGGCGCTGCCGGCTTCATCGGCATGCATGTCAGCCAGATCCTGCTCGCCCGTGGCGACGAAGTCCTGGGTCTGGACAACCTGAACGACTATTACGACCCGCAGCTCAAGCGTGACCGGCTGGCCCGCCTGCAGGGCCGTCCGGGCTTCCGCTTCGTCCAGATGTCGGTGGAGGACCGGGACGGCATGGCCCGCCTCTTCGCCGAGGAGAAGTTCGACCGCGTCGTGCACCTGGCCGCGCAGGCCGGCGTGCGCTACTCGCTGCAGAACCCGCACGCTTACATCGACAGCAACATCGTCGGCTTCATGAACATCCTGGAAGGCTGCCGCCACAGCGGCGTGCAGCACCTGGCCTATGCCTCCAGCTCCAGCGTGTACGGCGGCAATGTGCGCATGCCCTTCTCGGAGCACCATGGGGTGGATCACCCGGTGAGCCTGTACGCGGCCACCAAGAAGGCCAACGAGCTGATGGCCCACACCTACAGCCACCTCTACCGCCTGCCCACCACGGGCCTGCGCTTCTTCACGGTCTACGGCCCCTGGGGCCGGCCGGACATGGCGCTGTTCCTCTTCACCAAGGCCATCCTGGAAGGCCGGCCCATCGACGTGTTCAACCACGGTCAGATGGTCCGCGACTTCACCTACATCGACGACATCGCCGAAGGCGTGGTGCGTGTGCTGGACCGCCCGGCCACGGCGGACGAGGGCTACGACCCGATGACGGCCGACCCGGCCCGCTCGGACGCGCCTTACCGCGTCTTCAACATCGGCAACCACGATCCCGTGAAGCTGATGGACTTCATCCAGGCCATCGAACAGGCCGTGGGCCGCGAGGCCCAGAAGAACTTCATGCCGCTGCAGGACGGCGATGTGCCGGCCACGCATGCGGACGTCGAGGAACTCGCCGCCTGGACCGGCTTCAAGCCCGCCATGCCGGTGCCCCAGGGCGTGGCCAACTTCGTGGCCTGGTACCGCGACTACTTCAAGGTCTGAGCACGCAGCGGCCCCGGTTCCTCGGGGCGCACCAATGAAAAGGGCCGCGCACTGCGCGGCCCTTGTGTCTTTGGCGTGGCTCGCTCAGAGCAGCTTCTCGGCCAGGATGGCCACGATGCGCTCGGCGGCCTTGCCGTCCCACAGGGCCGGGCGGCGGCCGCGCTTGCCGCCGTGGCGGATGGCGTCCAGGGCCAGGGGGATGATCTTCGCGGGATCAGTGCCGGCCAGCACATTGCTGCCTTCGTCGACCGTGACCGGACGCTCGGTGTTCTCGCGCATGGTGATGCAGGGCACGCCCAGCGCGGTGGTCTCTTCCTGCAGGCCGCCGCTGTCGGTCAGCACGACCACGGCGTCCTTCCACAGGTGCAGGAAGGACATGTAGGCCTGCGGGCCCATCAGCGTCACGTTGCGGCCCAGGTCCACGCCGAATTTCTCGATGTTGGCGCGGGTGCGGGGGTGCACCGGGAAGATCAGGGGCAGCTCCTCGGACACGGTTCGCAGCACGGTGGCGATGCGCTCCAGGGCCTCGGCGCTGTCGACGTTGGAGGGGCGGTGCAGGGTCACCACGCCGTAGCGCGGATGGGCCTTCTTGTAGGCATCGGTCTCCAGGCCCGAGGTGTCCATGGTCTTGAGCTTTTCGGCCTGGAACAGCACGTTGTCGACCATCACATGGCCGACGTCGTAGACGATGGACAGGTCCTTGCCCTCGCGCTTGAGGTGCTCGTAGCCGCTGGGCTCGGTGACGAAGAACCAGTCGGAGATGGCGTCCGTCACCAGACGGTTGATCTCCTCGGGCATGGTCATGTCCCCGCTGCGCAGGCCGGCCTCCACATGGGCCACGGGCACGCAGGCCTTCTTGGCGACGACGGAGCAGGCCAGCGTCGAGTTGACGTCACCCACCACCAGGCAGGCGGCGGGCTTCTCGGCGTTCACGAGGTCCTCGTAGGCCTGCATGATCTTGCCGGTCTGGGCGGCATGGCTGCCTCCGCCGCAGCCCAGGCGCACGTCGGGCTGGGGGATGCCCAGTTCCTCGAAGAAGACATCGTTCATGTCCCGGTCGTAGTGCTGGCCGGTGTGCACGATCTTCCAGGCCAGCCGGCCGTCCGCCTGCAGGGCACGGACGATGGGCGCGATCTTCATGAAGTTGGGACGCGCGCCGGCGACAAGATGGATGCAGGGTTTGGACATGGGAAGCGGGCCTGATCTTGAGATGGCCGCATTCTAGGTGTCACCCCGGGGGCTGTCGGCCCGCGCGGCCCGCCGGCCCCGCAGTCGAGGGGCCGCCCGGGCAAGGTGTCATCAGAAGTAAGGCGCGTCTTGCAGGCGGGGCGCCCGGGCGTCCTTGTCGGCCAGCTGGGGCGTGAGGCCCTCCAGGGGCCACTCGATGCCCACCGTCGGGTCGTTCCAGGCCAGCGCGCCCTCGGCCTGGGGGGCGTAGTAGTTCGTGGTCTTGTAGAGGAAGTCGGCGCTCTCGCTGAGCACCAGGAAGCCGTGGGCGAAGCCGGGCGGGATCCAGAGCTGGCGGTGGTTGTCCGCGCTCAGCTCGTAGCCTTCCCATTGGCCGAAGCGGGGGCTGTCGCGGCGCATGTCCACCGCCACGTCGAAGACGCGGCCGCTGACCACGCGCACCAGCTTGCCCTGGGCATGCGGCGGCAATTGGAAGTGCATGCCGCGCAGCACGCCGCGGCCGGAGCGGGAGTGGTTGTCCTGCACGAAACGGACTTCGCTGCCGACGGCCTGGTCGAAGGCTTGCTGGTTCCAGCTCTCCGTGAAGAAGCCGCGCGCGTCGCCGAAGACACGGGGCTCGATCAACAGCACCTCAGGGAGGCGGGTGGGGGTCACTTTCATCAATAGCTCTTCTCTTTCAGCAGGCGCAGCAGGTACTGCCCGTAGCCGTTCTTCACCATGGGCTGGGCCAGCCGCTCCAGCTGCCCGGCATCGATCCAACCGTTGCGCAAGGCCACCTCCTCGGGACAGGCGACCTTGAGACCCTGGCGCTTCTCCAGGGTCGCGATGAACTGGCTGGCGTCCAGCAGGCTGTCATGCGTGCCGGTGTCCAGCCAGGCGTAGCCGCGGCCCATGATCTCGACGTGCAGCTGGTCCTGGCGCAGGTACTGGGCGTTGACGTCGGTGATCTCGAGCTCGCCGCGCGCGCTGGGGCGGATGCCGGCCGCGATGTCGCAGACCTGCTCGTCGTAGAAGTACAGGCCCGTGACCGCGTAATTGCTCTTGGGCTGGCGCGGCTTTTCCTCGATGGACAGGGCCTGGCGCTGCGCGTCGAACTCGACCACGCCATAGCGCTCCGGGTCGGTCACGTGGTAGGCGAAGACGGTGGCGCCCTGCTTGCGGTTCGAGGCCTCGCCCAGCAGGCCCTGGAAGTCATGGCCGTAGAAGATGTTGTCCCCCAGCACCAGGGCCGAGGGCGCGCCGTCGATGAAGGACTTGCCCAGCAGAAAGGCCTGGGCCAGGCCGTCGGGGCTGGGCTGCACGCAGTACTGCAGGTTCAGGCCCCAGCGCGAGCCGTCGCCCAGCAGGGCCTCGAAGCGGGGGAGGTCCTGGGGGGTGCTGATCAGCAGGATGTCCCGCATGCCCGCCAGCATCAGGGTGCTGAGCGGGTAGTAGACCATGGGCTTGTCATAGACCGGCAGCAGCTGCTTGCTCATGGCCAGCGTGGCCGGGTGCAGCCGGGTGCCGGACCCGCCAGCGAGGATGATGCCTTTGCGATTCTTCATGGCTTGGAAGCTCCTTCCCTGCGAAGCATGCCGCGGCGCGCGGGCCCTGCTCGGCGATGAAACAAGGGATTTGCGGCTGTCTTCAGAGACCGCGCTCGCCCAGCACCTCGTCCAGCATGCGCCGCACCCCGTCTTGCCAGGGGGGCTGGCGCAGGCCGAACTGCGCGCAGAGCTTGCGGCAGTCCAGGCGCGAGTTCAAGGGGCGGCGGGCGGGCGTGGGGTAGGCGGTGGTCGGGATGGCCTCCACGTCCTGCGGCCGGACCTTGAGGACCTGGCCCAGGGCCTGCGCCTGCTCCAGCACCAGGCGCGCATAGCCGTGCCAGCTGGTCTCGCCGCCGGCCGTGGCGTGGTAGAGGCCCTGCCGGCCGGGGTCGGCCAGGGTGGCACGCAGGGCCTGCACACTGAGGTCGGCCAGCAGCTCGGCGCCGGTGGGGGCGCCGATCTGGTCGGCGATCACGCGCAGCTGCTCGCGCTCCCGGGCCAGCTTCACCATGGTCTTGGCGAAGTTGCCGCCGCGGGCCGCATGGACCCAGGAGGTGCGCAGGATGAGGTGGGTGCAGCCGCTGGCCTGGATGGCCTGCTCGCCCTCGAGCTTGGTCTGGCCGTAGACGCTCAGCGGGCCGGTCGCGGCCGATTCGTCGCGGGGTCGGTCGCCGCTGCCATCGAAAACGTAGTCGGTGCTGTAGTGCAGCAGCAGGGCCTGCCGCTCGCGGGCCACACGGGCCAGGCGGGCGACGGACTCGGTATTGACGAGCCGTGCCAGCGCAGGCTCGCTCTCGGCCTTGTCGACGGCGGTGTAGGCGGCGGCATTGACGATGGCGTCCGGTGCGAGGGCGCGGGCCAGGGCCTCGAGGCGCTCGGGCTCGGCGAGGTCCGCGCCTTGCGCACGGCCCGGCGCGAGCACCTCGCCCAGCGGCGCCAGCGCGCGCTGCAGCTCCCAGCCCAGCTGTCCGGAAGCACCCAGGAGCAGGATCTTCATGCGCGGCCGTACTGCTGCTGCACCCAGTCGCGGTAGGCGCCGGACTGCACGCGCTGCACCCACTCGGGGTGGTCCAGGTACCACTGCACGGTCTTGCGGATGCCGGTGGCGAAGGTCTCCGCGGGGCGCCAGCCCAGCTCGCGCTCGATCTTGCGGGCGTCGATGGCATAGCGGCGGTCGTGACCGGGGCGGTCCTTCACGTAGGTGATCAGGCGGCTGTAGGGGCCGGCGGCGTCGGGGCGCAGCTCGTCCAGCAGGGCGCACACCGTCTTCACGATGTCGATGTTGGCCATCTCGTTCCAGCCGCCGATGTTGTAGGTCTCGCCCACGCGGCCGCCGGCCAGCACGGCACGGATGGCCGAGGCGTGGTCGCGCACATAGAGCCAGTCGCGGATCTGCTGGCCGTCGCCGTAGACGGGCAGGGGCTTGCCCGCCAGCGCGTTGACGATCATCAGCGGGATCAGCTTCTCGGGAAAGTGATAGGGCCCGTAGTTGTTCGAGCAGTTGGTGGTGAGCACCGGCAGGCCGTAGGTGTGGTGCCAGGCGCGCACGAGGTGGTCGCTCGCGGCCTTGGAGGCCGAGTAGGGGCTGTTGGGCTCGTAGGGGTTCGTCTCGGCGAAGGCGGGGTCCTCGGCCTTCAGCGAGCCGTAGACCTCGTCGGTGGAGACATGGTGGAAGCGGAAGGACTCCCGCTCCCCCGGGGTCAGGCCTTGCCAGTGCTGGCGGGCGGCCTCCAGCAGCGTGTAGGTGCCCTCGATATTGGTCTTGATGAAGGCGCCGGGACCGCTGATGGAACGGTCCACGTGGCTCTCGGCCGCGAAGTGGATCAGCGCGCGCGGCCGGTGCTCGGCCAGCAGGCGGTCCAGCAGGGGGCGGTCGCCGATGTCGCCCTGCACGAAGACGTGACGGGCATCGTCCTTCAGCGCGGCCAGGTTCTCCAGATTGCCCGCATAGGTGAGGGCGTCCAGGTTGAGCACCGTCTCGTCCGACTGGGCCAGCCAGTCCAGGATGAAGTTGCTGCCGATGAAGCCGGCGCCGCCGGTGACCAGGATTGTCATTGCTGTGCTTGCGTCTGAAGGGCTGCCCGGCGGGGCCCCGGGCTCACTTGCGCCCGTAGCTGTCGTCGAAGCGGACGATGTCGTCCTCGCCGAGGTACGACCCGGACTGTACTTCAATGATCTCCAGCGGCACCTTGCCCGGGTTGGCCAGGCGGTGGACCTGGCCCAGCGGGATGTAGGTGCTCTGATTCTCCGACAGCAGCAGCACCTGCTCGCCATTGGTGATCTCGGCCGTGCCGGAGACCACGATCCAGTGCTCGGCGCGGTGGTGGTGCATCTGCAGGCTCAGCGAGGCGCCGGGCTTGACCATGATGCGCTTGACCTGGAAGCGCTCGCCCATGTCGATGCTGTCGTACCAGCCCCAGGGGCGGTAGACCTTGCGGTGCAGGTTCTGCTCGGCGCGCTGGCGCTCGCTGAGCTGGCTGACGATCTTCTTGACATCCTGGCTCTTGTTGCGGTCGGCCACCAGCACGGCGTCGGCGGTCTCCACGATGACGATGTTGTCCAGGCCGACGGCGCTGACCAGGCGGCTGGTGGCGTGGACCAGCGTGTTGTGGCTGTCGGTCACCAGGGCGTCGCCCACGGTGGCGTTGCCGTCGGCGTCCTTGTGCGCGACTTGCCAGACGGCGTCCCAGGCGCCCAGGTCGTTCCAGCCGGCGGCCAGCGGGACCATGTGCAGGGGGATGTCGCTGCCGGGGCAGCGCTCCATCACCGCGTAGTCCACGGACTCGGCGGGCACGGCGGCGAAGAGGGCCTTGTCCGGACGCACGAAGAGGCCGTCGGGCTGGGCGCCGGCGAAGGCGGCGCGGGTGGCCACGTCGATGTCAGGGCGGAAGCGCAGCAGGGCCTGCAGCCAGGTGCTGGCGCGCATCACGAACATGCCGCTGTTCCAGAAGTAGTCGCCTGCGGCCAGGTAGCCCTGGGCGGTGGCGAGGTCCGGCTTCTCGACGAAGCGCTCGACGCGCCAGCTGTCGCCCTCGGCCTGGCTCTTGATGTAGCCGAAGCCAGTCTCGGGACGATCCGGCGTGATGCCCAGGATCACGATGCCGCCACCGGAGGCCTGGCGCACGGCGGCCTGCAGCGCAGCAGTGAAGGCGGCTTCGTCGACCACGGTCTGATCGGCCGGGGTCACCACCAGCACCGGGTCCTGGCCCGCGGCCAGGGCCTGCAGGGCGGCCAGGCTGACGGCCGGCGCGGTGTTGCGGCCCACGGGCTCCAGCAGCACGGCGGCGGTGGCGATCTTCGCGTCGCGGAGCTGGTCCAGCACCAGGAAGCGGTGTTCCTCATTGCCCACGATGAGGGCGGGCAGGGCCTGGATGTCCGCCGCGGCCAGGCCGGCCACGCGCTGCACGGCCTGCTGGAACAGGCTCTGCGTGCCGGACAGCACCAGGAACTGCTTGGGGAAGCCGGCGCGGGACAGCGGCCACAGCCGCGTGCCGCTGCCGCCGGCCATGATGACGGGTTGAATCTGGAGAGTGCTCATGACGTTTCAGTGGATGCAGTCGGCAGGGCCTGGCGCTCAGGCCTGGAAGCCCTGGGGATTCATCGATTGCCAGCGCCAGCTGTCCTCGCACATGCGCTGCAGGTCATGCTGGGCGCGCCAGCCCAGCAGGGCCTGGGCCTGGGCCGGGTCGGCGTAGCAGGCGGCCACGTCGCCGGGGCGGCGGGCCACGATGTCGTAGGGCACGGGGCGACCGCTGGCCTGCTCGTAGGCCTTCACCAGCTCCAGGACGCTGTAGCCGCGGCCGGTGCCCAGATTGACGGTCAGCGAGCCCGGTGACTCCAGCAGGCGGCGCAGCGCGGCCACATGGCCCTCGGCAAGGTCGCAGACGTGGATGTAGTCGCGCACGCCGGTGCCGTCGGGGGTGTCGTAGTCGTCGCCGAAGACCTGCAGGCGCGCGCGGCGGCCGATGGCCACCTGGGCCACATAGGGCATGAGGTTGTTGGGCGTGCCGCGCGGGTCCTCGCCGATGCGGCCGCTCTCATGGGCGCCGACCGGGTTGAAGTAGCGCAGGCAGGCGGTCTGCCACAGGGGGTCGGAGGCGCCCAGGTCGCGCAGGATGGTCTCGCCCATCAGCTTGGTGGCGCCGTAGGGATTCACGGCGCTGACGGGCGCGTCCTCGGTCAGGGGCAGGCGCTCGGGCACGCCGTAGACGGTGGCGCTGGAACTGAACACCAGGCGGCGGCAGCCCTGGGCCTGCATGGTCTCGCACACGTTGACCAGGCCGCCGATGTTGTTGCGGTAGTAGGCCAGCGGCTGGCTGGTGGACTCGCCCACGGCCTTGAAGGCGGCGAAGTGCACGACGGCATCGGGGCGGTGGCGCTCGAAGACACCGGCCAGCGCAGGCGTGCAGATGTCCACCTGCTCGAAGACCGGCGCCCGGCCGCTGAGTTCCTTCAGCCGCTCCAGCACGACGGGCGAGCTGTTGGAGAAATTGTCGACGCCGACCACCTCGTGCCCGGCGGCCTGCAGGGCCAGCCAGGTGTGGGACGCGATGTAGCCGGCGGCGCCGGTCAGCAGGATCTTGGCCATGGGGGTGCGGGCGGGTTCAGCGAAGCATCAGCTGCGCACTGCAGCCGATGGCATTGGCGCTGTACGGCAGGGAGAACTGGGTGGAGGCGCTGCTGCGCTCCTCATGCGAGTACTGGCAGCCCAGCTGGGTGTTGCGCCACGGGGCCCAGCTGGCGCCGAGGGTCAGGACGCGGTTGTTGTCATGGCCCTCGACGGCCTGGCCCAGATTGCTGGTGTAGCGCAGTTCGCGGCGGGTGTTCAGCAGGCTGGCGTTGAGGGCGATCTTGGCTGTCAGCTCGTAGTCCAGGCTGAAGCGCAGCGAGCTGCTGCTGCGGTTGTTTTCGGTGCGCACCAGGCCGGAGAACATGCTGCTGCTGTCCAGGCCGGCGTCGCGGGCCAGCTGGGTGGAGAGCCGCAGCTTGGTGCTGGGCTGCCAGTTCCACTGCAGCGAGGCGGTGAGGCCGCTGATGTTGTTGCCCTCGCTGTGGCCGTAGGTGGTGCGGGCATGGCCCAGGCGGGCGTTGTAGCTGCTGGCGCCGCCCGGCTCCCAGTCCAGGCTCAGGCCCAGCTCCTTGCGGTCCAGGTCCTCGCCGACACCGCCGGCGACCACGCGCTCGTCGTAGCTGCCCCGGGTCAGGCGGCCGCTGAGCCCGAGGCGCAAGCCCGGCCGGGGCCGGTAGTTGAGGCCTGCGTTGCTGCTGTGCTGGCGGTAGTTGTAGGGGCTGTAGCTGGCCAGGCTGAAGCGCTCGCGCAGCCAGCCGGCGCCGCCCTCCACCTGCCAGGCGCCGCCCAGGCCGTAGCGGACCTGGGCATTGAGCTGCTCGTTGCGCTGCTCGTTGCGCTCGGCCACGCTGGGGCGGTCGCCCGGGTTGAAGGCAGCGAGCGAGCGGCTGGCACTGCCGCTCACGGTGCCGCTGAGCTTCTCGAAGGCCTCCCAGCTGTAGCCGCCGGAGAGGCTGTAGCCGCTGTTGTCCAGGGCGCTGTTGTTGCGGTAGCGCTGCTGGCGCAGGGCGGCATCCAGCACCAGGCGCTGGCGGCCGAAGGTCTGGTCGATGCCGGCCCGCAGGCTCACGCTGCCCACCCAGTCGCTGCTGTGGGGGCTGCCCTCGCTGAGCCGGTAGAGGTTGGACACATGGGTCAGCCCCGCGCCCACCCCCAGGTAGTAAGGATTCGTTTCAGCCTGCGCCGTCGGGGAGCTCAGCTGCAGCGCGAACAGGCAGGGGAGGGACGCGGCACGCAGGGCGGGTCGGATGAGGCAGGCGGGCATGGGTGGCTTTGACAGGCGTTGTCCGGGGGGTGTCTTCAATAGGCATTGCGATCGAACACCACCAGACGGATGGTGCGCGCGATGATCTGCAGGTCCAGGCCGAGCGACCAGTTGCGCAGGTACTCCAGATCGTATTCGACCCGTGCGCGCATCTTGTCCAGAGTATCGGTCTCCCCGCGCAGGCCGTTCACCTGGGCCCATCCCGTGATCCCGGGCTTGACCTTGTGCCGGACCATGTAGGCCTTGATCAGCTCGCGGTACTGCTCGTTGTGCGCCACGGCGTGCGGGCGGGGCCCGACGATGCTCATGCGGCCCTGCAGCACATTGAAGAACTGGGGCAGCTCGTCCAGCGAGGTCCGCCGCAGGAAGGCGCCGAAGGGCGTGATGCGGGGGTCGTCTCGCGTGGCCTGGCGGATCTCGTCAGCGGCCTCCATGACGCGCATGGAGCGGAACTTGTAGACCTTGATCTCGCCGCCGTCCAGGCCGTTGCGGCGCTGCTTGTAGAGCACCGGCCCGGGCGAGCTCAGCTTCACGCCCAGGGCGATCAAGCCCATCAGCGGCGCCACCATCACCAGGATGAGGCTGGCCAGCAGCAGGTCGCTGCAGCGCTTGACCAGCTCGTTGCTGCCGGTGAAGGGCGTGTCGCAGATGCCCACCACGGCCATGCCGTTGAGGTCCTGCAGCCGGCCCTGGATGATGCTGATGCCGAAGACGTCGGGCACGAAGAACAGCGAGGCCGTCGTGCCCTGCAGCTTCTCCAGCAGGGCCACGATGCGGGGCTGCGAGCCCAGGGGCAGGGTGATGTAGACCTCGCGCACATTGCGCGTGCGGATGAAGTCGGCCAGGCCGTCCAGCGTGCCCAGGTGATGGTCGCGGGCCTCGGCATGGACGCGCTCGCCGAGCCGGTCGTCGAAGAAGCCCAGCAGCTCGCGGCCGTGCGTGCCGTCCGTCTGCAGTGCGCGGGCCACCTTGGCCCCCAGGGCGCCGGCCCCCACGATCACGGCCGCGCTGCGTGCCTGCGGCCGGCGTGCCAGCCAGCGCAGCAGCCGGTGGCCCAGGCCCACGCTGGCCCATTGCAGCAGGGGCGTCAGCAGGGCCCACCAGGTCAGCACGCGGGTGTCGAAGTAGCCGAGGCTGCTCGTCGCGTAGGCGAAGGCCCAGAGGATGGCCAGCAGCACGGCCCAGGCGCTGAGGATGTCGGTGATGGCGCTGACCGGGTGGGTGGAGAAGCGGTCGCGGCCGGGGAAGGTGAGGGTGAAGACCAGCAGGCACAGCACATAGCTGGCACGGATCACCGGCTCGCCGAACCAGGCATTGACCGCCAGGAAGACGGCCACGGTGAGGCCGGGCTCCAGAAAGGCCGCGACCAGGGCCGGGACCGACTGGGGGGCGCTGTAGAAGGTTCTCTTGTAGCTGCGGTCCTCGAACATCGTGCAGGAACTCCGGTCGCCAGGCACCAGCGGTCCAGGGGCTCCTGGGCCGGCCGGCGGCCGATTCTCCCTCAAGACCCTGGTGATGGTGCGAGGGGGTCGGGTCTTGATCCCTCGCAGGCGCGGCCGGGCCGGCCTGCCTACAATCCGCCCATGATTCAAGACTGGTCGACGCTTCTCGCGCCGGCGGTGCAGGACCGCATCGCCCTCCTGCTCAACCACGTCCTCTCCCGCGAAAGCGTGGCGACGGACCGCCTGCGCCCGCACGCGGGCCGCGTGCTGCGCGTGCACCTGGCCGGCTGGCCGGCCCTGCTGCCCGCCGCGCCGGACATGCTGCTGGCCATCACGCCCGCCGGGCTCTTCGAGCGCCTGGACGGCGCACCGGAGGAGGCCCTGCGCATCGAGGTCGACGCCAGCAATCCCGCGGCCCTGGCCCTGGGGGCGCTCACCGGCGCCAAGCCCGGCGTGCAGGTGCAGGGCGACGCCGCCCTGGCCGGCGACATGAGCTGGCTGATGGACAACCTGCGCTGGGACATCGAGGACGACCTCGCCAAGCTGGTCGGCCCCATGCCCGCCCGCCAGCTGGCCCGCTGGAGCCAGGCGGCTGCCCAGGCCTGCGGCGCCCTCGCTCGGGGTGCGGCCGGGCTGATGAAGTCCCGCGGCGGCTGAGCCCAGAGACACCCCCCGATGCGCTATTTCGCCCGCCTGCTGGTCATCAGCTGGACCATCTTCAAGTACGGCCTGGACGAGCTGGCCCTGTCCGGCTTCCGCCGGCACCGGCTGCTGGGCCTGCTGCACCGCCTGGTGTCGGTGGGCCGGGCCTGGGAGCTGCCGCGCGGCGTGCGCCTGCGCCTGGCGCTTGAGCAGCTGGGCCCCATCTTCGTCAAGTTCGGCCAGGTGCTGTCCACCCGGCGCGACCTGGTCCCCGACGACATGGTCGAGGAGCTGGCCAAGCTGCAGGACCGCGTGCCGCCCTTCCCGGCGGCGCAGTCCCGTGCGCTGGTAGAGAAGGCCTTCGGCAAGCCCATCGAGGAGCTCTTCGCCACCTTCGAGGCGGAGCCCGTCGCCAGTGCCTCCATCGCCCAGGTCCATTTCGCCACGCTGAAGGATGGGCGCGAGGTCGCCGTCAAGGTGCTGCGCCCGGGCATGCTGGACATCATCGAGGATGACCTGGCCCTGCTGCGCACCCTGGCGGGCTGGGTCGAGCGCTTCTCGGCCGACGGCCGGCGCCTGAAGCCGCGCGAGGTGGTGGCCGAGTTCAACAACTACCTGCACGACGAGCTGGACCTGGTCCGCGAGGCCGCCAACGCCACCCAGCTGCGCCGCAACATGGACGGCCTGGGCCTGGTCCTCGTGCCGGAAATGATCTGGGAGCTCTGCACCCAGCAGGTCATCGTGATGCAGCGCATGCACGGCGTGCCCATCTCGCAGATCCAGCGCCTGCGCGAGGCGGGGGTGGACATCCCCAAGCTGGCACGCGACGGCGTCACCATCTTCTTCACCCAGGTCTTCCGCGACGGCTTCTTCCACGCGGACATGCACCCGGGCAACATCCAGGTGAGCCTGGATCCTGCCACCTTCGGGCGCTACATCGCGCTGGACTTCGGCATCATCGGCACGCTCACCGAGGTCGACAAGGAATACCTGGCGCAGAACTTCATCGCCTTCTTCCGCCGCGACTACAAGCGTGTGGCCGAGCTGCACATCGAGTCCGGCTGGGTGCCGCCCAACACGCGGGTCGACGAACTCGAAGGCGCGGTGCGCGCCGTCTGCGAGCCCCATTTCGACCGGCCGCTGAAGGACATCTCCCTGGGTCAGGTGCTGATGCGCCTGTTCCAGACCTCGCGCCGCTTCAACGTCGAGATCCAGCCCCAGCTGGTGCTGCTGCAGAAGACCCTGCTCAACATCGAGGGCCTGGGCCGCCAGCTGGACCCCGAGCTGGACCTCTGGGCCACGGCCAAGCCCTTCCTGGAGCGCTGGATGAACGAGCAGGTGGGCTGGCGCGCCCTGCTCAACGGCATCAAGAAGGAAGCGCCGCGCTATGCCCAGTTCTTCCCCGAGTTCCCGCGCCTGCTGCACGACGCCCTGAAGCGCCAGGGCCAGTCCCATGACGAGACGGCCCTGCTGCGGGCGATGCTGGTGGAGCAGCGGCGCACCAACCGTCTGCTGATGGGCTTTCTGCTGGCCCTGGGCGGCTTCGTGCTGGGCCTGCTGGCCACGCCCTGGCTGATGCGCTTCTGGACTTCCCTGATGCATTGAAGCCGGGGGGCGATTTCGCCTCCGGCTCGCGGATAATGCGCGCTTTTGAGCGCCGATCCGCCCGTGTCCGGCGCGCCCCGCCACCCCATTGCTTTGCCACGCCCTTCAGCCGGGGCCTCTGACATGAACACCACGCTGATCGTCTTTGTCGTGCTCTACCTGCTGGGCACCCTGGCCCTGGGCGTCTGGGCCGGCACCCGCATCAAGAACACCAGCGACTTCGCCATTGCCGGGCGCAGCCTGCCGCTGATCATGGTCATCACGACCACCTTCGCGACCTGGTTCGGTGCCGAGACGGTGATGGGCATCCCGGCCAAGTTCGTGCAGGGGGGGCTCAATGCCATCGTGGAGGATCCCTTCGGCGCTGGCACCTGCCTGATCCTGGTGGGCGCCTTCTTCGCCACCAAGCTGTACCGCCAGAACCTGCTGACCATCGGCGACTTCTACCGCCAGCGCTACGGCAAGGGCGTGGAGGTGTTCTGCTCCAGCGCCATCATCCTGAGCTACCTGGGCTGGGTGGCCGCGCAGATCACCGCCCTGGGCCTGGTGTTCTCGGTGCTGACCAACGGCGCCATGAGCGAGACCGCCGGCATGATCGTCGGCACCCTGGCCGTGCTGATCTACGTGGTGATCGGCGGCTTCCTGGCCGTGGCCTGGACGGACTTCATCCAGATGATCGTGCTGGTGGTGGGGCTGTCGGTCATCGCCGTGTTCTCGGCCGACCTCGCCGGCGGCGCCGACAAGGTGCTGGACCTGGCCCGCAGCAAGGACCTGTTCAAGTTCATGCCGGAGCCCAAGTTCATCGATGTGGCGATGTTCATCGGCGCGGCCGTGACCATGATGCTGGGCTCCATCCCGCAGCAGGACGTGTTCCAGCGCGTGATGTCCGCCAAGGACGAGAAGACCGCCCGCAACGGCGCCATGATCGGCGGCTTCAGCTACATCCTCTTCGCCGCCGTGCCCATGTTCATCGTGGCCAGCGCCGTGGTGGTGATGGGCCAGCAGGCCCTGGACATCGCCCGCGACGACTACCAGAAGCTGCTGCCCATGTTCGTGCTGGAGCGCATGCCCCTGGTGATGCAGATCCTCTTCTTCGGCGCGCTGCTGTCGGCCATCAAGAGCACGTCCTCGGCCACGCTGCTGGCGCCCTCGACGAGCTTTGTCGAGAACATCCTCAAGAACTTGCGCCCGCACATGGGGGACCGGCAGCAGCTGCTGTCGATGCGCGTGACCATCGTCATCTTTGCGGGCCTGGTGCTGGCCTACGCCATCGCGATGAAGGGCACCTCGATCTACGAGCTGGTCTCCTCGGCCTACCAGGTGACGCTGGTGGGCGCTTTCGTGCCCCTGGTCTTCGGCCTCTACTGGAGCCGTGCGACGACCCAGGGCGCGATCTTCTCGCTGGTGGGCGGCATCGGCGTGTGGATCGCCTTCCTGCCCCAGGTGAGCCTGCTGGGCGAGTTCTTCCCGGGCCAGCTGGCCGGCCTGCTGACGGGCGTGGTGGCCATGGTCTTCGGCTCCCTGGCCCCGCAGTGGCTGAAGAACCGCCACGAGCACAAGCGCCACGTCAAGGGCCTGCCGGACGAGGCCCAGGCTTGAGCCGGGCGGCGCCGGTCGCGCGCCGCCGGGTGCTGTTTCGTGGGCCGAACGGCCCCTTGAAACCGCGGCAAAGGCCCGCATCTGGGCCCTGCGAACGGGCTCCGGGCCCGCCGCCAGGGTGGGGGCGCTGGTCGACCCCTATAATTTCGCCTTTTCGATCAACAGCTTAGAACATCATGCCGATCTACGCTTACCGCTGTGGTTCATGCGGTCACGCCAAGGACGTGCTGCAAAAGCTCTCTGACGCACCGCTGAGCACCTGCCCGGCCTGTGGGGCCGAGACCTTCCAGAAGCAGATCACCGCAGCCGGCTTCCAGCTCAAGGGCTCGGGCTGGTATGTGACCGACTTCAAGGGTGGCAGCGGCGGCAGTTCCGCCGCCGCCACCGCCGCTTCAGCCGGCGCTGCAGCCCCGGCCGCCGCCGAAGCCGCCAGCAGCGGCGGCAGCAGCGACAGCGCCTCGGCCAGCAGCGGCGGCACGCCCTGCGGCGGCTCCTGCGCCTGCCACTGAGCCTTCATCCGGATCCGCCCCAGCACCTCATCACAGGGAACCCAGTGAGAAAGTACATCATCGCCGGCCTTCTGGTCTGGCTGCCTCTGGCGATCACCTTGTGGGTCCTGAACCAGGTCCTGGGGGTCGTCAACGGCGTCTTTCATTCGCTGCTGGGCGCCCTGGCGCTGGTCATGCCGGCCAGCCTGCGGGACAACATCCTGGGCCTGGGCAACATCCCGGGCCTGGGCGTGCTGATCCTGGCCCTGGCGCTCTTCCTGACCGGCATGTTCGTGGCGAACATGTTCGGCCAGTGGTGGCTGCGCCAGTGGGACAAGCTGCTGTCCAGCATCCCCATCGTCAAGAGCATCTACAGCTCGGTCAAGCAGGTCTCCGACACGCTGTTCTCCAGCAGCGGCAACGCCTTCCGCGAGGCCGTGCTGGTGCAGTACCCGCGCGAGGGGTCCTGGACCATCGCCTTCGTGACCGGCCAGCCCGGCGGCGAGGTGGCCCAGCATCTTCCTGGCGAGCACCTGAGCCTCTACGTCCCGACCACGCCCAACCCGACCTCGGGCTTCTTCCTGATGGTCTCGCGGGATCAGGTCCGGCCGCTGGCCATGAGCGTGGACGAGGCGCTCAAGTACATCATCTCCATGGGTGTTGTGGCGCCGGCCGCCACCGAGCCCAATGGGCGAAATCAACCGGGTTGAGCACCGGGCATGTGCTCAATCCTCAGGGCCTGAGGCCCCCCAGCGCCAATACCCCCACATCTGCAGGCTGCGCGCCCCTTGAGCGCCGCGGCCGCCATCCAAGAATCTCCGGAGAACTTCTATGCGTACCTGCTATGCCGGCCAAGTCAGCGAAAAGCTGCTCGACCAGACCGTGACCCTGATGGGCTGGGCCCACCGTCGCCGCGACCACGGCGGCGTGATCTTCATCGACCTGCGTGACCGCGAAGGCCTGGTCCAGATCGTCTGCGACCCGGACCGCCCCGAGATGTTCAAGACCGCGGAAGGCGTGCGCAACGAGTTCTGCCTGAAGATCGTCGGCAAGGTCCGCGCCCGCCCGGCCGGCACCGAGAACGCCGGTCTCGTGAGCGGCAAGGTGGAAGTGCTGTGCCATGAGCTGGAAGTGCTGAACCCCAGCGTCACGCCTCCCTTCCAGCTGGACGACGAAAACCTGTCCGAGACCACGCGCCTCACGCACCGCGTGCTGGACCTGCGCCGCCCCTACATGCAGAACAACCTGAAGCTGCGCTACCGCGTGGCCATGGAGTGCCGCAAGTACCTGGACGAGCAGGGCTTCATCGACATCGAGACCCCCATGCTCACCAAGAGCACGCCCGAAGGCGCGCGCGACTACCTCGTGCCCAGCCGCGTGCACGACGGCATGTTCTTCGCGCTGCCGCAGTCGCCCCAGCTCTTCAAGCAGCTGCTGATGGTGGCCGGCTACGACCGCTACTACCAGATCACCAAGTGCTTCCGTGACGAGGACCTGCGCGCCGACCGCCAGCCCGAGTTCACCCAGATCGATATCGAGACCTCCTTCCTGACCGAAGAGGAAATCCGCTCGATGTTCGAAGGCATGATCCGCCACGTCTTCAAGAAGGCGATGGACGTGGAGCTGGGCGACTACCCGGTGATGAAGTACGCGGATGCCATGCACCGCTTCGGCTCCGACAAGCCTGACCTGCGCGTCAAGCTCGAGTTCACCGAGCTGACCGACGTCATGGGCGACGTCGACTTCAAGGTCTTCTCCACCCCCGCCACCACCCCCGGCGGCCGCGTGGTGGCCCTGCGCGTGCCCGGCGGTGCCGAGCTCTCGCGCGGTGACATCGACAGCTATACCGAGTTCGTCAAGATCTACGGCGCCAAGGGCCTGGCCTGGATCAAGGTCAACGAGGTGGCCAAGGGCCGCGAAGGCCTGCAGTCCCCCATCGTCAAGAACCTGCACGACGCCGCCATCCAGGCCATCCTGACGCGCACGGGCGCCCAGGACGGCGACATCCTCTTCTTCGGCGCCGACAAGGCGAAGGTCGTCAACGACGCCATCGGTGCCCTGCGCCTGAAGGTGGGCCACAGCGAGTTCGCCAAGTCCAAGGGTCTGTTCGAGGACCGCTGGGCGCCGCTGTGGGTGGTCGACTTCCCGATGTTCGAGCACGACGAAGACGAGAAGCGCTGGAACGCCGTGCACCACCCCTTCACCGCCCCCAAGGACGGCCACGAGGACTACATGGCCACGGACCCGGGCAAGTGCGTCGCCAAGGCCTACGACATGGTCCTGAACGGCTGGGAGCTGGGCGGCGGCTCGGTGCGTATCCACCGCGCTGAAGTGCAGGCCAAGGTCTTCGAGGCCCTCAACATCACGCCGGAAGAGCAGCGCATCAAGTTCGGCTTCCTGCTGGACGCTCTGCAGTACGGCGCGCCCCCGCACGGCGGCCTGGCCTTCGGCCTGGACCGCCTGGTGACGCTGATGACCAAGGCCGAGTCCATCCGCGACGTGATCGCCTTCCCCAAGACCCAGCGCGCCCAGTGCCTGCTGACGGGTGCACCGAGCAACGTCGACGAGAAGCAGCTGCGCGAGCTGCACATCCGTCTGCGCAATGCGGCGGCGGCCACGGGGGCTTGATCGGAGCGGAGGCAAGCACCGCTTCCTTCGCATGCAAAGGGCAGCCTAGGCTGCCCTTTTTCATGGCTCGATCTGCTCTTCATTCTTCGGCAGCCATGGCGTCCAAGAAGCCGGCACTGATGCATCGCGTCACGCCCGCCCGCACGGTTTGCTCGGAACGCTTACACCCTTGAGAACTGCTTTGTCCAAGTCAACCTTGACGATTCGCGAGGCGGTGACCGTCTCGGCGATTTGCTTCGGCCTGTTCATCTTCTGGTCCACTCAGGCCGTTTTGGGGGGCTTTCCGGAGGCCAAGTTCACCGACGCCGGCAATGTCTGGATGGTGATCGTCGAGGCCATTCTGGCCCTGACCGCCTTGTTGTATCTGCGCGCCCGGCGCTTCGACGTGCAACTGCTGACCCTGCGTCCGGATATCGGGGGAACGCTGCTGGGCCTGGCGCTGTTCGCTGCGACCTGGCTGATGGGCATCGTGGTCACCACACCCTTCGTGAGCGACGGCCAGGCTTCGTCGGTGGCGGAGTTCTCCTTCAGCGGCGTTTCGCTTGGCGCCACCATTCTCCTGGCCATGGTGAATGGTGCCTTCGAGGAGGTGTTTCTCCTCGTGGTTCTGGTGCGAGGACTTCGGGGCTACGGGTTTTCAATCGCAGTCGGCCTGCCCTTGCTGGTGCGCCTTCTGTATCACCTGTACCAGGGGCCGCTTGGCGTCGTGTGGATTCTGGCCTTCGGTCTCGCTGCTGCGCTCTTCTACATTCGAAGCGGCCGCCTATGGCCTGTAGTGTTCGCGCACATGCTCTGGGACATCGTGCCCGTGGTCTTGTCCAAAACCTGAGCAGATCGAGTCGCGAGGAGGACGATAGGGCAAGCAAGACCTGCCCCCATGCAAATCCTCAAGGTACCAGGCAGGAACGGCGCCACAATTCGCGGCAAGGCCCGGCCTGCAATCTCAGCCTGCACAAGGATAGGGCGCCTCTTTAGGAACACGATCCAATCAACGGGACTCAAGGAGATCACCTGAACCTCTGGGCCATTCTGCTCGCCGCTGTCTCCAGCTTCTTTCTCGGTGGACTCTGGTACTCGCCGGTCCTGTTCGGCCGGGCCTGGAACGCCGAGAACGGCGGGGAGAAGCCGCCCGGGCATCCGGCCAAGGTCTTCGGCATCAGCTTCCTGTTCTCCCTGCTGTCCGCTGCGGCCTTCGCAGCCTGGCTCGGTGCCGCGCCGGCGCTGGAGAGCGCGTTGAAGGCCGGGGCCCTGGTCGGCTTTGGCTTCGTCGCTGCGAGCTTCGGCATCAACTACCAGTTTGCTCAGCGCTCCTTCAAGCTCTGGCTGATCGACGGCGGCTATCACACGGTGCAGTTCCTGCTCTTTGGCGTGATCCTGGGGCTGTGGCATTGAAGCCGGTCAGGCTGCCGGAAGGCGGGCAGGCCGACCCCGCCCTCGGACCCCGCGCCCGCCCTGTGCACGAGTCAGCGCAGGCGGCCCCCGTCGATCCAGGGCCCGCCGTGCCAGGGGAAGAGGAGGGCACCAGCGAGCCCAACCCCCGCGCCGTGAAGTGCGGCCGCGGGGTCCTGTGCACCGTGGGGGCGATGTGCCTTGCCGTGGCCGGCGTCCATGCCCATTCCGATCCGCAGGGGCAGGTGCTGCTGACGGCCGTCGTGCTCGGCGCGGGCCTGGTCTGCGTGTGGCTGGGCCTGGCCTTGGCGCCGCGGGCGGTGGCCCATGTGGGCTTCTGGCTGCCTTTGCTGCTGCCAGGGGACGACTAGGGGCGGGCGCCGCGCGGCCGTTGGCCGTATCCCGGGCACTTGCGCACGGTGGGCGGCTCGCCTCCAGTGGGGGCGCTAACATCCAGGCGCCGCGGACGATCGCGACGTCGCGAATGCCGGTCCGGCCCCTTCCAGGACGCCCCCATGCAGAAGATCGACCTCAAGAAGGAATTGAAGCACCTCTACCAGCCCTCCGCCCGGGAGGTGGTCCAGGTGGACGTACCGACCCTGCGCTACCTGATGTTCGACGGCGAGGGCAATCCCAACACCTCGCAGGACTACGCCCAGGGCGTGGAGGCGCTGTTCGCCGTGTCCTACACCGCGAAGTTCATGGTGAAGAAGGGGCCTCAGGCCCTGGACTACGCCGTCATGCCGCTCGAGGGGCTCTGGTGGGCGCACGACATGTCCAGCTTCGTCACCGGCGACAAATCGCAATGGAAGTGGACGATGATGATCCTGCAGCCGGACTTCGTGGGCGACGACGTCATCGAGGCCGCACGGGCCGAGGTGAGGCGCAAGAAGCGCCTGGCGGCGGTCGACCGGCTCCGCCTCGAGCCCTTCTCGGAGGGGCGCTGTGCCCAGGTGCTTCACATCGGGCCGTTCTCGGAGGAGGGGCCGACCATCGAGCGCCTCCATGACTTCATCGACGCCCGCACCGGGCGCGCCGGCAAGCACCACGAGATCTACCTCAGCGACATCCGGCGCGCCGATCCGGCGAAATGGAAGACCATCATTCGCCACCCGATGCAGGCGCCCGGCGGCCGCGCAGCATCGGCGTCATAGAATGCCAGCGGCTTGCGCTGGCTGACCTTTTGCTTGACCTTTTGCTTGACCTTTTGCTTGACCTTCTGGCTGAGGTTTTGGAGGACGGCCGATGAGGACCACACCCGATGCGGGACGCAGCCGAGACGAGCACCAACACTTTCAGCCGGGGAGCGCCGTGATGAGCCGAGAAGCAAGACTGGCCTGTGGATGCCTGCTCCTGATCGTGGCAGGGCTGGTCAGCTTCCTGGCCAGCACCTCTGAGAAGTCGACCCTCCATCCGCTGACCATCGTTGCGGTGTTCGGCCTGCCTGGCCTGCTGCTGCTGGTCACGGGCATCCTGCCGGATCGCCGCAAGCGCCAGGCCCTGCAGTTCTCCGCGGCGCGCCTGCTGGGCGGGCTGGCCATCAGCGCGGCCGGGCTCCTGCTCGTCTACCTCTTCTACAACGTGCTGCACGTGATGCCGCGCATCCTGCTGATCGGCGCCTTCCTCGCGGTGCCGGTGGGCGTGCTCTTCGCGGCCTCCTGCTGGACGGAGATGGACGCGCCTCGGCGCGCCCATCTGGGCCGCAGCACCCGGGCGGACGCCTGAGGCCTGCCCGGTCGGCCGCCATGCCAGCGCCCGCATTTCCCTGGCGGGCCGTGCTGCTGGCACCGCTCGCCAGCGTGCCGGTGGTGGTGTTGGCGGGGCTGGGAAGCTCCGATGCGGGCCTGGCATCGGACCTGGGCTGGGGTCTCTTCTTTGGCCTCGTCGTCGGTCTGCCCGGTGCCTATGTGGGCATGCTGCTCCTCGGCATCCCCGCCTATTTCGCGCTGACCCGGCTCGGCCTGGTCCGGCTGTGGACGTTCTCTGGGGCGGGGGCCATGGCGGCGCTGCTGCTGGGCGGGCAGACCTCAGCTCGCATCACGCTGATGCTGATGCTGGCCGGGGCGCTTGTGGGGGCCGTGGCCTACTGGCTGCTGCCGGACGATGGGCCCGTGCCGCAGGGGCAAGACCTGCCCCCTTCGACCTGACGTCGCCCGTCCGACGCGCTGAGCCCTCGGGGCAGCCAGACTCCGTCAGAGGGATCTCCAGGACCTTGCTATCACCCTTCGGGAGGGCAGCCATCGCGAGGCCGTTCGCCCACAATCCGGCCTCCTGCCAGGCTGCCCGCGCCGCCGGCGACAGCCTCTAGCTCTTGCATCGCCCGTGTTCAAGTCCCTCATTGCCAGAATCTCCGGCCGGCAGCGCCAGGCGCCCGCGAAGCCGTCTCAGCCACCCCTGGATCCCGCCAGTCAGGCCCTGCGCCTGATGATCGAGGAACAGCGCAAGACAGACCCGCTGATCGGCGCCCAGCTGGGCGGCCGGGAGGTGTTCCAGCGCCTCCTGAAGGGCATGAACGACGAGCGGGGCGTGCACTTCGAATCCCCGCTGTGCGCGCTGGGCGCCTTGGCGGGCTATGCCTGCCAGGCCCAGCTGCGCGCGCAGGCACAGGCCAAGGGCCTGCCCGAGACGGCAGCGCTGATGACGGTCACCGCTGCCAACGGAAGGCACTACTTCTTCGGGGATGCGCTGAACCAGGCGCTGGCGGAGTCGAAGCATTCCGTCTGGAGCCTGGCGGCGGGCGCGGCCCAGCATCACGGCTGCACCCGGCTCCCCGACATCTCGGCCCTCTTCACCCACGTCTCGCAGACGGTCGGCACGGAGGCCTTCGGCATTCCCCGTTTCCCCGACGGCCACAACGCGGGCGACCTCCCGGTCAATTACGTGAAGGCGCTGTGGCCGGCCCTGCTGCCGGTGGTGACCCTGTATTGCAAGGAGCCGTCCGAGTGGCCCCTGCTGTTCGGTGCGGCCCTCCAGCAGGCCCTGGACGCCGGCCAGCAGGTGCTCAGCCTGGAGCTCGCCCTGCAGATCATCATGGAGGCGGCGGTGCCCATGTCCAAGGTGGACCTGGCGGCGGCATGAAGGGCTCTGCCGCACAATTGCGAGCGTCTGCTGGAGCTACGGCCCAGCGCTGGGACCCCGTGAGGCGCCTGATGAAACGACTCTCCATTGCCTCCCTGCTGCTTGCAGCCTTGATCCTGCCGGAGGCCCTGTTCCTCGGGCTGTGGCTTCGCTGCCATGCGGGCATCGCCGCTGCGGCGCTCGCGGGCATCGCCGCGGGCTGGGCCTTGAACGTGGGCTGGGCACTTGCCTCGGAGCACGGCGCACCGGCGCAGGAGGCCGGCAACACCGTCTCCATCGCGCTGCGATTCGGCTGGGCCTGCCCGGCCGTGCTGGTGCTGCTGGCCTGGCTGGCGGCGCGCCTGCTGGCCTGAGGCGATGAATTCGCCTCCCGCCGCCATGTCGCACGCCACGCTGCTGGACACCCTCGCCGCCGCCGAGCTGGCCTTTGCCCATTTCAACGCCCATCGGACCAGCGCCGCCGAGGGGGGCACCATCGCCCTGGGCGGCAGCCCCCACTGGCGGTGGCTGGCCGACGCCTCGCGCCCGGCGAGTGCCTACTACAGCCGCGCCATCGCCCGGCATGCGGGCCAGCTGCCCGCAGAGGCGCTGGCCGAGCTGCCGACGGCGCTCGCGGCCGTGGAGCTGCGGCCCTCGGAGGTCCGGCCGGACTTCACCGCAGCACTGCAGGCCGCCGGGTTTCGCCCCGAGGGCGCGCTGTGCTATCTCGCCGGGCGGCCGCCCCCCGAGCGGCTCGTGCCCGCGCACCCGGTCCGCCGCCTGACCGGCAGCGAGACGCCGCTGTGCTTTGACCTGCTGGAGAGCGCGGGCACGCCCTTCCCACCGGCACGCCGGTCGGCCAAGCAGCGCTACTACTGCAGCGACGCGTTCCAGTTCTTCATCGCCACGGAGCCCGCCGGGGCAGTGCTGGGCTGGAGCACGCTGTTCCTCGACGGCGGCACCGCGTTCCTGGGCAATGCCTTCACCCGCCCCCAGGCGCGCGGCCGCGGCGTCCATGCGGCGCTCCTGGCCGCACGCCTGAACGCGGCGGCACAGGCAGGGGTCGAGCGGGTCTTCACCGATGTCGAGCCTGGCTCGCAGAGCCAGGCGAACTGCGAACGCCTGGGGCTGCGCACCGTCACCATCAACACGCTCTGGCTGCGTCAGGCCTGACCCGGTGCCTCTGGCCACTCGAGCGACCCATGCCTCCCACCTTCCTGCTCATCCTGCTCGCGCTGCTGTCCGCGGCCCTGTCGCCGCCGGTGCTCGCGGGCCTGCTGATCGCCCTGCTGTCCCCGCGCTGGCGGCGCCTCGCGGGCCGGGTCCTGGGCCTGGCCCTGCTGGCGGGCGGACTCGTCGACGCGCTGTGCCGTCTGGCCGGCCTGGGCGGCGAGGGGTGGCTGGGCTTTGTGGATGGCCCCTTCGTTGCCGCCTGCGCGGTGTTCACGGCCTGGGCGGTGCTCCACGTCGGCCTACTGCTGCTCGGGGAGTGGCGGCGTCGGCGCGCCGTCGAAGTTGTTTCGCCCCCGATCCCCGGGGGAACAAACATTTGGTAAAGAATTTCACCGTGCCGCTACCCGAGAATCTGCGGCCAGACCCATAACAAGCCACCCCGAGGAGTTCCCGCATGACCCCCCGTCACCTGTCCACCCTGGCCCTTCTGCTGCTGCTGGCCGCCTGCGGCAAGCAGGGCGCCAAGCTGGGCGAAGGCAGCTCCGAGATCACCGGCTCGGCCGGCGCCGCCGGCGCGCACCAGGCCAGCAAGGAGCTGGTGAAGTGCGACGCCCCGGTGGCCACGCTGGCCCTGGTCGAGAACCCCAATGGCTACACCCTGTCCGGCAGCTACGGCCTGCCCAGCTCGCCGGTGCCCCTGATCCGCCTGCTGGCCCAGCAGAGTGGCTGCTTCCGCGTGGTGGACCGCTCGGCGGGCCTGAAGGCCACGATCAAGGAACAGGAACTGAAGGACGCCGGCATCCTGCGCCAGGAGGGCAACACGGTGCACAAGGGTCGTGGCTACGAGGCCCAGTACAGCCTGACGCCCAGCCTGACCTTCAGCGAGCAGAACGCCGGCCGTGAGGTGGGCGGCCTGATGGCGCAGATCCCGGTGCTCAACAAGTTCGTGGCCGCCGCCGAGCAGGTCAAGCTGAAGGAAGCCCAGGTGGCCCTGCTGCTGACTGACAACGAGACCACCGAACAGCTCGCCGCCGCCACCGGCTCCGTGCGGGTGACGGACCTCGGCATGGGCGGCCTGGTGGTCGGCAAGCTGGGCGGCGCGGGCGGTGCCGGCTGGGCCAACAGCAACGAGGGCAAGGTGATCGCCGCGGCCTTCCTGGACGCCCACAACAAGCTGGTCGTGCAGGTGCGCGAGCTCGCCGCCAAGGACCTGCCGCCGCCGGTGGCCACCAAGCACGGCAAGACCTGACCCCGGCCGGGGCCTTGTCCCCGCTGCCGGTATGGCGTCGAGGGCCGGCCCACAATGGTGGCGCGGGCTCCCGTGCAGGGCCCTGGGAGGATGACATGCCCCTGGTCACCATCACTGTCCAAGCGCCCAAGTCTCCGGAGTTCAAGCGCAAGGCCCTGGACGCCGTCCATGCCGCCCTGGTCGCCGTGGGCGTGCCCGAGGCGGACCGGTTCCAGCGCGTGCTGGAGCTGCCGCCCGAGGACTTCGTCTTCGATGCCCACTACCCCGACACCGCCCGCCCGCGCGGCCCGGACTTCGTGCTGGTCGAGCTGCTGTGGTCCGTGGGCCGCAGCGTCAAGGTCAAGCGGCAGATGCTGGCCGAGCTGGTCCGGCTGTGGGAGGCCGCGGGCCTGGACGCCGAGCAGCTGATGCTGGTCATCAAGGAGACGCGGTGGGAGAACTGGTCCTTTGCGGGCGGTCGATTGCTGCACACCTGAGCGGGCCTTGAGGCCCCCGGCCAGGACAGTGCCGGCGGGGCTGGGCTATGCTTCCACGCATGTCCGCCAGTCCTGCCGTTCATTCCGCTGCCGCACCGCACCCGGTGGCCGAGCGCCCCTACAAGATCCCTGAGTCCGTGCTGGTCGTGATCCACACGCCCGACCTGCAGGTGCTGATGCTGGAACGCGCCGACCGCCCGGGTTTCTGGCAATGCGTGACCGGCTCCAAGGACAGCCTGGACGAACCCCTGGCCGACACCGCCTGCCGCGAGGTCCAGGAGGAGACCGGCATCTGCGTCGGCACCCCCGAGGTGCCCGCAACGGCCCTGCAGGACTGGGCACTGGCCAACGTCTACGAGATCTACCCCGTCTGGCGCCACCGCTATGCGCCGGGGGTGACCCAGAACACCGAGCATGTCTTCGGCCTCACGGTGCCCGCCGGCACGCCGGTGCGCCTGGCGCCGCGCGAGCACCTGCAGTACCGCTGGTTGCCCTGGCGCGAGGCGGCGGACCTCTGCTTCTCCCCCTCCAATGCCGAGGCCATCCTGCACCTGGCGCGCTTCAGCGGCAGCGCCGGGAAGGAGGCCCGCTGATGCGCACCGGTGGCTTCCGCCATTCCAGCTTCGCCCCCGAGCCGCCCGCGGCCCGCCAGGGAAGCGCCGCCAGGCTGAAGGTGGCCACCTACAACATCCACAAGGGTGTGCGCGGCCTGGGGCCCGCCAAGCGCCTGGAGATCCACAACCTGGGCCTCGGCATCGAGGCACTGGAGGCGGACCTGGTCTTCCTGCAGGAGGTGCGGCATTTCCACCACCGCGAGGCACGGCAGTTCAACCACACCTTCTTCGGCTGGCCCGAGGAAGGGCAGGCCGACTTCCTCGCGCCGGACGGCTACCAGGTCGCCTACCGGACCAACGCGGTGACCAAGCATGGCGAGCATGGCAATGCCCTGCTGTCGCGCTTCCCGCTGGGGGACATCGGCCATCACGACGTCTCCGACCACCGCTTCGAGCAGCGCGGCCTGCTGCACGTGCCCGTTCGCTGGCAGGGGCAGGAGCTGCATGCGGTGGTGGCCCACCTGGGCCTGATGCACAGCAGCCGCGTGCGCCAGGTGCAGCGCCTGGCCGAGTTCATCGACGCCCATGTGCCGGCCGGCGCCCGCCTCATCGTGGCGGGCGACTTCAACGACTGGGGCGAGCGCCTGGATCCGGCCATGCGCGACTGCGGCCTGTTCCGCGCCGAGGACCCTGCCGGCCGCGCACGCCCGGCCACCTTTCCTTCGCGGGTGCCGGTGTTCGCGCTGGACCGCATCTACACCCGGGGCCTGCAATGCCACCGGCTCAAGGTGCCGCGCGGCAGCAGCTGGGCCCGCATGTCGGACCATCTGCCGTTGCTGGCGGAGCTGGAGCTCGCCTGAACCATGGCAGACCTCGGGCACCAGCTGAGCTGGCATGCCGTGTCCCGGCCGCAGTTCAGCGGCGGCAACGAGGTGCGCCTGCTGCGCGGCGGCGATGAGCTCTTCCCCGCACAGGAGGCGGCCATCGCGCAGGCGCGGCACGAAGTCTGGCTCGCCACCTACATCTTTCACCACGACGAAGCTGGCGCCTCCCTGGTGGCCGCGCTGCGGGCCGCGGCGGCGCGCGGCGTGCGCGTTCGCGTGGTCGTGGACGGCTTCGGCTCCAAGGCCAGCCTGGTCTGGCTGAGCGAACAGCTGGCCGGCAGCGGCGTGGCCCTGGCCATCTTCCGGCCCATGGACCGCTGGTGGCGCTGGCTGCAGCCGGGGCAGCTGCGACGCCTGCACCAGAAGCTCTGCGTGGTGGACGGCGAGCAGGCCTTCGTGGGCGGCATCAACATCATCGGCGACCGCGTGGACCTCAACCACGGCCAGCTGGACGCCCCGCGCCTGGACTTCGCCCTGGGCCTGCGCGGCCCCGTCGTGGAGCCGGTGCAGCAGGCGGCGCGCGCCGTCTGGACCCGCGCCTGGCTGGGCCGCGACTTCGGCGAGGAGCTCCTGGCCCTGGTGCGAAGCCCCGAGCCGCTGCAGCGCATGCGCCGCCTGTTCCGGCGCCTGCGCATGCCGGGCCGTGACGACATCGACACCGGTCACGCGATGCCGCCGGTCTGCGCGGCCTTCGTGCTGCGGGACAACCTGCGTCAGCGCCGCACCATCGAGCGGGCCTATATCGAGGCCATCCGCGGTGCGCAGCAGACGGTGGACCTGGTCACGCCCTATTTCTACCCGGGCCGGGCCTTCCGCCGGGCCCTGCTGGGCGCCGCCCGGCGCGGGGTTCGGGTGCGCCTGCTGCTGCAGGGCAAGGTGGACTACCGCATCGCCGCCATGGCCGCCCATGCGCTCTATGCCGAACTGCTGAGCCGCGGCATCGGCATCTACGAATACACCCAGGCCTTCCTGCACGCCAAGGTGGCCGTGGTGGACGGCCGCTGGGCCACGGTGGGCAGCTCCAACATCGACCCGCTGTCCCTGCTGCTGAACCTCGAATCCAATGTGGTCGTTGAGGACGAGGCCGTGGCGGGCGAGGTGGCGGCGGCCTTCGAGACCGCACTGACGGGCTCGGTGTGCATCGCTGATGAACGCGCCGTGGGTACCGGCCTGCGCGCCGTGCTGCGGCGGGGGCTGGTGGCCTGGGCGGCCTATGTCTACCTGCGGGTGGCGGGGGCGACGGGCCGGTACTGAGTCCGCCTCAGCGCAGCAGAACCCGGGCGTCGAAGGTGTAGCGGGTCAGGCCGGGATTGAGGACGCGGCTGTAGCGGCGGAAGTCCAGGCCGCTCAGGCCCTTGCCATGGCGCGCGAGGAAGCGCTCGGCGTCCTGTGCGCTGAAGAGCGTGAACATGCCGTGCTGCTGCATGAGGCCCAGGTCGCTGAAGTCGTGGCCGCGGTGGTGGTCGTGGATCATCACCAGGGCCCAGGCACCGCACAGGAAGTGGCCGCCGGCCAGGGCGCTGAGTTCGCCCTTGATGCGGGCCTGCATGGCCTCGGGCGAGGTGTTGATGGCGGAGAACAGCATCTGCCGTCCGGGCTCCAGCTGGTGGCTGCGGGCCACCTGCATGGCGCCGAAGGCCATCTGGTCGGAACCGGCCCACAGCAGGCGAGCCTCGGGGTAGGCGGCCAGCAGCTCGCTGGCCAGTTCGGCGGCCAGGTCTTTGCGCCAGTCGCCGAAGGCCACACGGTCCAGCACCACATCGGGCTGCTCGGCCACGGCGCGGCGCATGCCCTCGGTGCGGGCAATGGAGACCGGCGTTGAGCGGTCGCCCGAGATCGCCAGCAGGTGCAGCTTGCCGTCGGCGCCCTGCAGGCGCATACGGCGCCCTTGCGCGATCAGGGCTCGGGCGGTGAGGTAGCCGGCGTCCTCGGCCCGCGGCTCCAGGCTGCCGATCAGCAGGGGCAGGCCCTGGCGCGGCGACCAAGCCGGGCGCTCCTGGGGCAGCAGCCCGCTGAAGGCGGCAAAGGTCTTGATGCCGGCACCGGCGAGGATGCGCGAGGCCTCCACCAGGGTGCCCTTCTCATTGACCAGCACCACGTAGTCGGGCCGCCGGCCCGCGGGGCGCGCGGCCAGCTCCCGTGCAATGCGCAGGGCCTGCTCGGGATCGCGCTCGGCGAACTGCTGCTCGAAGTTCTGCCCCAGGCTGCGGGCCGCCTGCTGCATGGCCTCGCCGGCCGTCACCCAGTAGGTCTCGTCATGCAGGCCCGGGTTGATGAAGGCCACGCGCTGGGCTTGTGCAGCCAGCGCGATCAGGCTGCAGACGAACAGGACGAACAGGGCACGCATGGATCGGGATCAGGGTTCACCCGGATTTTCCGCTCCCGGCCGGCTTGGCTTGCATCAAGTTACAAACAGCGCCAGCCCCGGCGCGCCGCACTTCACGAAAAAAGGCCCCGCCCCCCTCAGGCAAGGGGGTGGGGCCGACGGCTTGCGAGGCGTGGCTTCAGGGGAGGACGCTGAGCTGGCCCACCTCACCGGTCAGGGCCGAGAGCTCGCCACCCTCGACCAGCGCGAAGGCGCGCTCGATGTCCGGCGCCAGGTAGTGGTCGGTGGGCATGGCGCGGCAGTCGCGGCGGATCAGGGCGTGGGCCTTCTCCAGGGCGTCCGAGCTCTTCAGCGGGCGCAGGAACTCGATGCCCTGGGCGGCCGCCAGCAGCTCGATGCCGATGATGTGGGCGGTGTTGTCCAGCATCTGGCCCAGGCGGCGGGCGCCGAAGGTGGCCATGGAGACGTGGTCTTCCTGGTTGGCGCTGGTGGGCAGGGAGTCCACGCTGGCCGGGTGGGCCAGGCTCTTGTTCTCGCTGGCCAGGGCGGCGGCGGTGACGTGGGCGATCATGAAGCCCGAGTTCAGGCCGGCGTTGGCGGTCAGGAAGGGCGGCAGGCGCGAGACGCCGGCGTCGATCAGCATGGCGATGCGGCGCTCGGCGATGGCCCCCACCTCGGCGATGGCGCAGGCCAGGGCGTCGGCGGCCAGGGCCACGGGCTCGGCGTGGAAGTTGCCGCCCGAGACCATGTAGCTGCTGCCGTCTTCCTGGGCGAAGACCAGCGGGTTGTCTGTCACGGCATTGGCCTCGCGCAGCAGCACGTCACGCACATAGCGGGACTGGTCCAGGCAGGCGCCCATGACCTGGGGCTGGCAGCGCAGGCAGTAGGGGTCCTGCACGCGCTCGTCACCTTCCTTGTGAGAGGCACGGATGGCGCTGCCCGCCAGCAGCTGGCGGTAGGCCTTGGCCGATTCGATCTGGCCTGGCTGGCCACGCACCTCGTGGATGCGCGGGTCGAAGGGGCCGTCGCTGCCGCGGGCGGCGTCCAGGCTCAGGGCGCCCGAGACGATGGCGGCGGCGTAGACAGTCTCGAAGCGCAGCAGGCCTTCCAGGGCCAGGGCGGTGGAAGTCTGGGTGCCGTTGATCAGGGCGAGGCCTTCCTTGGCCTGGAGCACCAGGGGTTGCAGGCCGGCGGCGGCCAGCACCTCGCGGGCGGGGCGGCGCTGGCCGTCGACCAGCATCTCGCCTTCGCCCAGCAGCGCCAGGGTCATGTGGGACAGCGGGGCCAGGTCGCCCGAGGCGCCCACCGAACCCTGGCTGGGCACATAGGGCACCAGGCCGGCGTTGAAGACGTCCAGCAGGCTCTGCACGACTTCCTCGCGCACGCCCGAGAAGCCGCGGGCCAGCGAGGCGGCCTTGGTCGCCAGCATCAGGCGCACCACGCCGGGCGCCAGCGGCGCGCCCACGCCCACGCAGTGCGAGCGGATCAGGTTGAACTGCAGGGTGGCGAGGTCGTCCTTGCTGATGCGGGTCGAGGCCAGCTTGCCGAAGCCGGTGTTGACGCCGTAGACGGCCGCGTCACCGGCGGCATGGGCCTGCACGATGGCAGCGGAGCGGCGGATGGTCTCGCGCGCCGAGGCGTGCAGGGCGATGCGCACACCGCCGTGGCGGATCTGGCGCAGCTGGTCCAGCGTCAGCTGGCCGGGGGTCAATTCGAGAGTGGTCATGGCATTCATGGATTGGGCTGTGGTCCGAGCAGAGCCCGAGGATCCGGCTTCGCCGGGCCAGCGGGCTCGCCCCCTCGAAGGGGGCTGAGGCTGGACACAAATGGCATGCCATTTGTGCCTGCCAAGGAGTCAGGCCTCTGGCCTGACGCGGTCGGCTAGACCGCGAAGCGCGTAGGGGGTGGGCTTACAACATCGGCATGTGGAGGCCGCGTTCCTTGGCGGCCTTCTTCGCGATCTCGTAGCCTGCATCGGCATGGCGCATCACGCCGGTGCCCGGGTCGTTGTAGAGCACGCGGGCCAGGCGCTTGTCGGCGGCTTCCGTGCCGTCGCAGACGATCACCACGCCGCTGTGCTGGGAGAAGCCCATGCCCACGCCGCCCCCGTGGTGCAGAGACACCCAGGTCGCGCCGCCGGCGGTGTTGAGCAGGGCGTTGAGCAGCGGCCAGTCGGACACGGCGTCCGAGCCGTCCATCATCGACTCCGTCTCGCGGTTGGGGCTGGCCACGGAGCCGCTGTCCAGGTGGTCACGGCCGATCACGATGGGCGCCTTCAGCTCGCCCTTGCGCACCATCTCGTTGAAGGCCAGGCCGGCGATGTGGCGCTGGCCCAGGCCCAGCCAGCAGATGCGCGCAGGCAGGCCCTGGAAGGCGATGCGCTCGGCGGCCATGTCCAGCCAGCGGTGCACGCGGGCCTCCTCGGGGAAGAGCTCCTTGATCTTGGCATCGGTCTTGGCGATGTCTTCCGGGTCACCGGACAGCGCCACCCAGCGGAAGGGGCCGCGGCCTTCGCAGAACTGCGGGCGCACATAGGCGGGCACGAAGCCGGGGAAGTCGAAGGCGTTCTTCACGCCCTGGTCCAGGGCCACCTGGCGGATGTTGTTGCCATAGTCCACGGTGGGCACGCCCATCGATTGGAAGTCCAGCATGGCCTGCACGTGCACGGCGCAGCCGCGGGCGGCAGCGGCCTTGAGGTCGGCGTGCTGGGCCGGGTCGGCCGCGGCGGCCTTCCATTGCTCCACGGTCCAGCCTGCGGGCAGATAGCCGTTGATCAGGTCGTGGGCGGAGGTCTGGTCCGTCACCAGGTCAGGCTTGATGGCGCTGCCGGCCTTCACGCGCTTCACCAGCTCGGGCAGGATCTCGGCGGCATTGCCCAGCAGGGCGATGGAGATGGCCTTCTTCTCGGCGGTGTACTTGGCGATGCGGGCGAGGGCGTCGTCCAGGTCCCGGGCCTGCTCGTCCACGTAGCGGGTCTTGAGGCGGAAGTCGATGCGCGACTGCTGGCACTCGATGTTCAGCGAAACGGCGCCGGCAAACGTGGCGGCCAGCGGCTGTGCGCCGCCCATGCCGCCCAGGCCGGCGGTGAGCACCCAGCGGCCTTCCAGCGAGCCACCGTAATGCTGGCGGCCGGCTTCCGCGAAGGTCTCGTAAGTGCCTTGCACGATGCCCTGCGTGCCGATGTAGATCCAGCTGCCGGCCGTCATCTGGCCGTACATCATCAGGCCCTTGCGGTCCAGCTCGTTGAAGTGCTCCCAGGTGGCCCAGTGCGGCACGAGGTTGGAGTTGGCGATCAGCACGCGCGGGGCGTCGGCATGCGTCTTGAACACGCCCACGGGCTTGCCGGACTGCACCAGCAGGGTCTCGTCCTCGTTGAGGTCCTTGAGCGTGGCCAGGATGGCGTCGAAGCACTCCCAGTTGCGCGCAGCCTTGCCGATGCCGCCGTAGACCACCAGCTCGGCCGGGTTCTCGGCCACGACCGGGTCCAGGTTGTTCTGGATCATGCGGTAGGCGGCCTCGGTGAGCCAGCTCTTGCAATGCAGGGTGGTGCCGGTGGGGGCACGCACGACACGGGCTTGTGCGGACATGGGGTGTCTCCTTCGTTGAATCAAGGCCGGCACCGGGCGGGAAGGGTGGGTGGCCGGGTCTGGAATGAGACGGACTCTAGTTGTCTATACAAGTAAAGTCAACTACCATCCAGGCCATGGCCAGTCCTCCTGTTTTCCCTGCTGTTGCTGCATCCAGCGCGCCTGGTCCGCAGTACCTCAAGGTCAAGAACCACCTGCGCGAGGGCATCGCCAGCGGGCACTGGGTCCCGGGCGACCTGCTGCCCTCGGAGGCCGAGCTCTCCGCGCAGTTCGGCCTCTCGCGCATGACGGTCAACCGCGCGCTGCGCGAGCTGCACCAGGAAGGCCTGGTCGAGCGCGTGCAGGGTGTGGGCAGCTTCGTGGCGCAGATCCACCGCATCTCCTCCACGCTGACCGTGCGGGACGTGCATGACGAGATCGCCGAGCGCGGCCACCGCCACGAGGCCCGCGTGGTGAGCCTCGCGCGCATCAAGGCGGACGAGGCGCAGGCCGCGCTCTTCGGGCTCAAGGCCGGCGCAGCGCTGTTTCACAGCCTGATCGTCCATCTGGAGAACGGCGTGCCCATTCAGGTGGAAGACCGGCTCGTGAACCCCGAGTCCGCACCCGGCTACCTGGACGTGGACTTCACCCGGACCACGCCCACCCACTACCTGCTGGAAGCGGCCCCGCTGTCGGAGGCGCGCTACACCATCGAGTCCTTGCTGCCCGCGGAGCAGGAGGCCAAACTGCTGGGCATCAGCCGCCGCGACCCCTGCCTGGTGCTGAAGCGCCTCACCTTCAGCCGCGGCCAGCCCGTCACCCATGTGCGCCTGACCCATCCGGGCTCGCGCTACCTGCTTCAAGGAAGGTTCGAGACATGAGCTGGAGCATCCTCTGCGCCGACGACGTCAGCCCGCAGCGCTGGAAGAACAACGGCGGCTGGACCCGCGAGCTGCTGGCCTGGCCGCATGCCGCGGACTGGACCCTGCGCCTCAGCGTGGCCGACATCGAGGCCGACGGCCCCTTCTCGAAGTTCGAGGGCGTGGACCGCTGGTTCGCCGTGCTGCGCGGCGAGGGCGTCTGCCTCTACGACTACGAGCTGCGCCCGGGAGACGACCTCCTGCATTTCGACGGCGCCCTGGGCCCCGACTGCACGCTGCTGGGCGGCATCACCCGCGACTTCAACCTCATGCACCGCCGCGGCAAGGGGCGCATGACCGTGACGCCGGCGAGCGAGGCGCTCGAGCCCGCCGGGCGCTGGGTGGGCCTGTTCACCGGGCAGGGCGGGGTCCTGGAACACGGCGGCCGCGCCATGCCGCTGCGCCCCATGAGCCTGGCCTGGTGCGAGTCTCCCGTGGCCCAGCGCTGCGTGTTCAAGGACGAAGGCCGGGCTGCGGCGCAGGCCTGGTGGATGCAATGGAGCGACGAGGCATGAGCAAGACCACGCTGTGGACCCAGGGCCGCCTGGCCACGATGGCCGACGAGGCGGGGCCGGCCGGCGAATGGGGCTGGATCGAGGACGGCGCGATGCTGTCCCAGGACGGCCGCCTGCTGTGGGTCGGCGCGCGCGCCGATCTGCCGGACGACCTCGCCAACACGGCGGATCAGGTCCATGACATGGCCGGCGCCGTCGTCACGCCGGGCCTGATCGACTGCCACACCCACCTGGTCTACGGCGGTCAGCGGGCGCATGAATTCGAGTTGCGCTTGAAGGGCGCCAGCTACGAGGAGATCGCGCGGGCCGGCGGCGGCATCCGCTCCTCCGTCACGGCCACGCGCGAGGCCAGCGAGCACCAGCTCTATGCCCAGGCCGCGCACCGCGCGCTGGCGCTGATGGCCGAGGGCGTGACCACGCTGGAGGTCAAGTCCGGCTACGGCCTCTCGCAGGCCTCGGAAGCCAAGATGCTGCGCGTGGCCCGCCGTCTGGCCGAGCTGGGCCTGGAGGTGCGCACCACCTACCTCGGCGCCCATGCCATCCCGCTGGAATTCCAGGGCCGGGCGGACGACTACATCCAGGCCGTCTGCGACTGGATGCCCAAGCTCAAGCGCGAGGGCCTGGTCGATGCGGTGGACGCCTTCTGCGAAGGCATCGGCTTCACGCCGGCCCAGACCCGGCGCGTCTTTGAGACGGCCCGGCTGCTCGGCCTGCCGGTGAAGCTGCATGCCGAGCAGCTCACGGACCAGGGCGGCACCCAGCTGGCCTGCGAGTTCGGCGCGCTGTCCTGCGATCACCTGGAGCACCTGTCCGAGGCCGGCATTGCCGCGATGAAGGCCAGCGGCACCGTGGCCGTGCTGCTGCCCGGCGCCTACTACTTCCTGCGCGAGACCAAGCTGCCCCCCGTCGCCGCGCTGCGCGAGGCGGGCGTGCCCATGGCCGTGTCCACCGACCACAACCCCGGCACCTCGCCCACACTGTCTCTGCTGCTGATGCTCAACATGGCCTGCACGCAGTTCCGGCTGACGCCCGAGGAAGCGCTGCGCGGCGTCACCGTGAACGCGGCGCGTGCCCTGGGCCTGCGGGACCGCGGCCAGCTGCAGGCCGGCCAGCGGGCCGACTTCTGCCTGTGGGATATCGATCACCCGAACGAGCTGTCCTATTTCTTCGGCCGCAACCCGCTGCGCCTCACCGTGCGTGGCGGCGTGCCGCGCGGCTGATCGTCTTCCGAAGAGCCCTCCATGACTGCACCCTTCCGACTGCGGCAAGGCCGCACGCCTCTGATCCTCTCCATGCCCCACGTGGGCCACGAGATCCCCGAGGACCAGCAGCATCGCTACGTGCCGCGCGCCCTGGCCAGCGAGGACACCGACTGGCACCTGGAGCAGCTCTACGGCGCCATCGCCGAGGAGCTGGGCGCCAGCCTCATCGTGCCGCGGTACTCGCGCTACCTGATCGACCTCAACCGTCCGCCCGAGGACACGCCCATGTACCCCGGGGCCTCCAATACCGAGTTGTGCCCCACGCGCTTCTTCACTGGCGAGCCGCTCTACCAGGAAGGCCAGGCGCCTGATGAAGTCGAGAAGGACCGCCGCCGCCAGCGGTACTGGCTGCCCTACCACCGCGCCCTGACGGCCGAGATGAACCGGGTCAAGAGCCTCTACGGCCATGCCCTGCTGTTCGATGCGCACAGCATCCGCTCTGAGCTGCCCTGGCTCTTCGAAGGCAAGCTGCCCGACCTCAACCTGGGCACGGCCGAGGGCAGGAGCTGCGATCCCGCGATCACGCAAAGCCTCGGCGCCGTGCAGGCCGCCCAGCAGGACTACACCCAGGTCGTCAACGGCCGCTTCAAGGGTGGCTTCATCACCCGCCACTACGGCCAGCCGGCCAATGGCTGGCACGCCGTGCAGCTGGAGATGTGCCAGAGCTGCTACATGAACGAGACCGCGCCCTATGCCTACGAGCCGGCCCTGGCGGCGCGCGTGCAGCCGCTGCTGCGCGAGCTGCTCTCGACCTATCTGCAATGGAAGCCCGCCGCATGAGCGCCGCTCCCCGCTTCTTCGCGCCGCAGGCCTGGGTCGACGGCCGCTGGCAGGCCGATGTGCTGCTGAGCGTCGACGCCCGCGGGCACTGGGCCGCCGTCGAGGCCGGCCAGGCCTGCCCGCCCGATGCCACGCGGCTGCAGGGCCCCGTGCTGCCCAGCCTGGTCGATGCCCACAGCCACGCCTTCCAGCGCGCCTTCGCGGGCCTGGCCGAGCAGCGCGACAGCGACAGCGACGACTTCTGGTCCTGGCGCGACCGCATGTACGGCGTCGCCCTGCGCACCACGCCCGCGCAGCTGCAGGCCATCGCGGCCCAGCTCTACCTGGAGCTGCTGCGCGGCGGCTACACCCAGGTCTGCGAGTTCCACTACCTGCAGCACCAGGAAGACGGCAGCGCCTACCCGGACGCGCTGGCCATGAGCTGGGCCCTGGCCGATGCGGCCGCGGAGGCCGGCCTGGGCCTGACGATGCTGCCGGTCCTCTATGCCCATGCCGGCTTCGCGCAGCCCGCGCTGCGCGAGGACCAGCGCCGCTTCCGCACCGACGCCGCCTGGGTCTGGCAGGCCAGCCAGCGCCTCAACGCCGCCGGCCGGCCGCTGCTGAATGCCGGCGTCGCCCTGCACTCGCTGCGTGCGGCCCACGCCGAGGACATCCGCGCGCTGCAGGCGCTGGTGGGCGATGCGGACCTCCCCATCCACATCCACATCAGCGAGCAGCAGGCCGAGGTGCGC
Organism: Roseateles flavus; assembly: GCF_039872765.1. Lineage (NCBI taxonomy): Bacteria > Pseudomonadati > Pseudomonadota > Betaproteobacteria > Burkholderiales > Sphaerotilaceae > Roseateles > Roseateles flavus. The sequence continues at coordinate 1,168,348 of NZ_JBDPZC010000001.1, forward strand.
GACTGCCTGGCCGCCACCGGCCGCCGACCGATGGCCTACCTCTGCGAAGACTTCCGGCCCGATGCGCGCTGGCACCTGGTGCACGCGACACACAGCACGCCGGAGGAGATCGCCGCCGTGGCGGCCAGCGGCGCCAGCGCGGTGATCTGCCCCACGACCGAGGCCAATCTGGGCGACGGCCTCTGCGATCTGCGCGGCTGGCTGGCCGCGGGCGTGCCCCTGAGCCTGGGCTCGGACAGCCACGTCGGCCGCGGCTGGGTCGAGGAGCTGCGCTGGCTGGAGTACGGCCAGCGCCTGGGCCTGCAGCAGCGCAATGTCGCGGCGCAGCCCGGCACGCAGCCCGCCACCGCGGCCCGCCTGTTCGAGGCCGTGCGCCGGGGCAGCGCCGCACCGGCCGGCCTGCGGCAATGGGGCCTGGAGGTGGGGGCGCGGGCCGACTTCCTGGAGCTGGATCCGGCGGCTTCCGGGCTGCTGGGCCTGCCCTCGTCGGCCATGCTGGACGGCCTGGTCTTTGCCAGCCAGGGCGACGTGCTGCGCTCGGTCCATGTGGCCGGGCAGCCGCGCCTGGTCCAGGGGCGTCACGAGCGGCAGGCGGGCATCACCAGCCGCTTCGCTGTTGCGATGGAGGCACTTTGGCGCAAGACGTGACCCCTTAATCGGGCTGGGCGCTTGTAAGCCCCTTGCACGGCGGCTACGCTTGCCAAGCCCATGTTCCTGAAGGGGATTCCATGCTCGCGCTCCGGAACTACACGATTCGCACCCGGCTCTATGTGCTCGCGGTCCTGGCCGTGCTGGCCATGCTGGTGATAGGCGGTAACGGGCTGTGGAGCCTGTCCCGCGCCAAGGCCCAGTTCAAGCACTACGTCGGCAACGACGTCGAGACCCTGACCCAGCTCGCCAGCGTGCGCGCAGGCATCGGCAACCTGCGGCGCTACGAGAAGGACCTGCTGATCAATCTGGTCGACGACAAGGCTGTCGCCAAGTACCGGGGCGAATGGGAGGAGACCTTCGGCAAGGTCAACAAGGGCCTGGACACCATCGAGCGTCTGGACATCGCCCCCGCCGTGAAGAAGATGCCTGCGCAGATGCGCCAGTCCCTGGCCGAGTACCGCACGGGCTTCCAGGGCATCATGGAGCGCATCCAGAAGGGTGAGTTCCCCGACACCGCCACGGCCAACCGCGCCACCGAGCCCATCAAGGGCCCGGTGCGTGCGCTGGACAAGCAGCTGGGCGAGATGACCAAGCTGGTGGACGAGCATGGAGAGGATGAAGTCACGCGCCTGGACGGCGAGGAGAAGCAGATCCGCCTGGCCCTCACCGGCGTGATGCTGGTGAGCATCCTCGTGATCGGCGCCTACACCCTGTTCAACATCCGCTCCATCCTGGAACCCCTGAGCGTTGCGGTGGACACCACCGAGCGCATTGCGCGCCAGGATCTCAGCCAGACCATCCGTGTCAGTGGCAGGGACGAGACGGCCCAGATGATGCACGGCGTGCAGGGCATGCAGGAAGCCATCCGCGATGTGGTCTCCGGCGTGCGCAACGCCACCGACAGCATTGCCACCGCCTCGAAGGAAGTGGCGGCCGGCAGCCATGACCTCAGTCACCGCACCGAGCAGGCGGCCTCCAACCTGGAGGAGACGGCCTCGGCCATGGAGCAGCTGACCGCCAGCGTGCGCCACAACGCCGACTCCGCCCGCCAGGCCAACGACCTGGCCCGCGAGGCCTCGGCCGTGGCCGAGCGCGGCGGCACGGTGGTGGGCGAGGTGGTCGCCACGATGGACCGCATCAGTGCCTCGTCGCGCAAGATCAGCGACATCATCTCCGTGATCGATGGCATCGCCTTCCAGACCAACATCCTGGCCCTCAATGCGGCCGTCGAGGCGGCGCGCGCCGGCGAGCAGGGCCGCGGCTTCGCGGTGGTGGCCGCCGAGGTGCGCAACCTGGCCCAGCGCAGCGCCGAGGCCGCCAAGGAGATCAAGGCCCTGATCACCAGCAGCACCGAGAGCGTGGAGTCCGGCGCCGCCCTGGTGGCCCATGCCGGGCAGACCATGCAGGAGATCACCGCGGCAATCGGACGTGTCAGCCACATCGTCAACGAGATCAGCCATGCCACCTCCGAGCAGAGCAGCGGCATCAACCAGATCGGCACGGCCATCTCGCAGCTGGACCAGATGACCCAGCAGAACGCCGCCCTGGTGGAAGAGTCGGCCGCTGCGGCGCAGAGCCTGCAGCACCAGGCCGACGAGCTGGCGCAGACGGTGGCGGTCTTCAAGCTCGCCTGAAGCCGGCTCGCGGCTCGCGGCCGAGGGTCAGGTCTTGCCTGTGGCGGTGCGAACGAAATCCCTCAGCTCGCCGGCCATGCGTTCGCGACCCTTGCGCTCGATGTACATCATGTGGCCGGCCTCGAAGTAGCTGACGCGCACATTGGCCTGCAGGCCCTCGCGAAGGCCCAGGTGGGAGAGGCTGTAGTCACCGGCCGCATGCGGCGTGGCCAGGTCGTAGTAGCCGCTGGCCACGTAGACCAGCATGGCAGGATTGGCCTGCAGCGCGCGGCGCAGGGACTCGCCGGCGGCCACGTAGCGGTTCTCGAAGCCCTTCCAGCCCCAGTTCTTGTACAGCGGGGCGTGAACGAGATAGGGTGCGTCGCTCTGGTAGCCCAGCTGCTCGTGCAGCAGGCGGTTGATGCCCACGGCATAGGCCCCCGCGAGGTTGTTCATGCCGGGGTCTTCCTCGGCATGCTCGCCGGCGTCATCGCGGTCCTGGCCGGTGAAGCGGGCGTCGATGCGGCCCACGGTGAGCCCGCGCTCGCGCAGCAGCTCCTTGAAGAAGCGGCCGTCCTCGATGCGCAGCTGGCAGCGTTGCACGAAGGCAGGGCTCAGGCCGGTCAGCCGCGCCAGCTCGGCGGCCACGCGCTCGCGCTGCGCCGCGCCCAGGCGGCTGCCCTGCATCAGCGCGGTCCAGTACTCACCGAGGGCGAAGCGCTCCGCCTCGGCCACCACCTCGCGCAGGGGCTTCTGCTGCAGAGCCGGCGCCAGCGCCTGGTGGTACCAGGCGGCGGCCGTGTAGCCCGGCAGGAAGAGGGCGTAGGGCAGCTCGTTGCCGTGGTCGAAGGACAGGGCCTGGTAGTCCAGGGCGGTGGAGATGAGCATCAGGCCGTTGAGGTCGATGTCATGGCGCTCCTGCAGCAGGCGGGCCAGGCCGGCGGCGCGCGTGGTGCCGTAGCTCTCGCCGATCAGGAACTTGGGGCTGGCCCATCGCCCATGACGGCTGAGGTAGAGCCGGATGAACTCGGCCACGGCGTCCTGGTCACGCTGGTAGTCGTGGAACTCGCTGCTCTTCTCGCCAGGACTCATGCGCGAGAAGCCGGTGCCGACGGGGTCGATGAAGACCAGGTCCGATTCCAGCAGCAGGCTGGCCTCGTTGTCGCACAGGCCGTAGGGCGGGCGGCCGGAATGGCCCATGTCGTCGCAGCTGACGCGGCGCGGGCCCAGCAGACCCAGATGCAGCCAGACGCTGCTGGAGCCGGGACCGCCGTTGAAGCAGAAGGTCAGGGGGCGCTGGGCGGCCGGGCTGTCGTCCAGCGTGTAGGCGATGTAGAAGAGCTGGGCCTGAGCCTTGTCGTCCTGCGCCTTGTCCGGATCCTCGCTGCGGCCCTGCTCGCGCAGGGTGAGCGAGCCGACGCTGGCCTGGTAGGCCAGGCGGCGGCCGCCCAGGTGCATCTCGTGTCGGGTCTGGACCAGCACTTCCGGGCGGTCCGCCGTTGCCGGCTGCATGCGGGGCTCCGCAGGCGTTGGGGTGGTACTGACCATGCGTGCTCCCTCTACGCTTTCTACGCAATGTCGATAAAGTGGCGAGCATGCCGAGCCCCCTGACAATTGAAAGCCCGCCTTTGCTGGGGCTTGACTTCTCCTCCAGCCCCAGTAGACGCAAACCGGTGGTGATGGCCCTGGGCGAGCGGCGCGGCGCCGTCGTGCGCCTGACGGGTCTGGAGCGCTTCCTCACCCTGGACGCCATGCGCGAGCGCCTGTGCGGGCTTCCGGCCTGGCTGGGCGGCTTCGACCTGCCTTTCGGCCTGCCGCGCGAGCTGGTGGAGGCCCTGGGCTGGCCCCGTCAATGGCCGGCCCTGATGGACCATTTCTGTGCACAGTCGCGGCCCGAGCTGCGGGCGCAGTTCCAGGCCTTCATGGCGCCACGGCCGGCCGGTGGCAAGTTCGCGCACCGTGCCTGCGACGGGCCCGCGGGCGCCTCGCCCAGCATGAAGTGGGTGAACCCGCCGGTGGCCTGGATGATGCATGCCGGCGTGCCCCTGCTGCGCGCGGCAAAGGCCACACTGCCGGGGCTTTGCGAGGGGCGGCCCGAACGCGTGGCGCTGGAGGCCTACCCGGGCCTGCTGGCTCGCGAGCTGATCCAGCGGCGCTCCTACAAGAGCGACGATGCCGCCCGTCAGACGCCCGAGCGCCTCATCGCCCGCAAGGACCTGGTCGAGGCGCTGGAGCAGGGCCGCAGCCGCCTGGGCCTGCGCCTGAAGCTGAGCCATGCGCAGCGCGAGGCCCTGGTCGACGACGCCACGGGCGACAGCCTCGATGCGGTGCTGTGCCTCATGCAGGCGGCCTGGGCCGGCGAGCAGCCGGGCTACGGGCTGCCGCCGGGTGTGGATCCGGTGGAGGGCTGGATCGTCAGCGCCTGATCAGGCGGGCGCCCCTCGATGCGAAGCCGCCACCGGAGCGCGCATGCGCTGCATCACTTGCGCATCAGCGTCGACTTGCCGAACAGCGACTCGATCAGGTCCACCGCCAGCGTGGCGGTGCGGTTCTTCTCGTCCAGGGCGGGGTTGAGTTCCATCACGTCCAGGGAGGCGAGGCGGCCGGTGTCGGCGATCATCTCCATGCACAGCTGGGCCTCGCGGTAGGTGGGGCCGCCGGGCACGGTGGTGCCCACGCCGGGGGCGATGGAGGGGTCCAGGAAGTCCACGTCGAAGCTGACGTGCAGGTGGGTGTTGGCGTCCAGGGTGGCCAGGGCCAGCTCCATGGTGTGGCGCATGCCCATTTCGTCGATGTAGCGCATGTCGAAGACTTCGAGTTCCTGCTCGTGCACGAAGCGCTTCTCGCCGGCGTCCACGCTGCGGATGCCGATCTGGCGCACCCACTTGGGGCTGATGGCCGGATGCTCCTTGCTGAAGCCGCCGATCTCGATCAGCTCCTTGGGACCGAAGCCCGCCAGGCAGGCCACAGGCATGCCGTGGATGTTGCCGCTGGGGGTCAGTTCGCTGGTGTTGAAGTCAGCATGGGCGTCCAGCCACAGCACGCGCAGCTTCTTGCCCTGCTCCTTGCAGTGCCGCGCCACGGCGCTGATGGAGCCCAGGCCCAGGCAGTGGTCGCCGCCCAGCAGGATGGGCATGCGGCCCAGCTTCAACTCGGCATAGACGGCGTCGTGCACGGCGCGGTTCCAGGCCGCCACCTCCGGCAGGTGGCGGTAGCCGTCGACCGGCGGCTGCCAGGGGTTGTAGGGGCCGCTGAGATTGCCCCGGTCCAGCACGCTGACGCCATGGCCCTCCAGGGTGGGGCCGAGGTTGGCCACGCGCAGGGCCTCCGGGCCCATGCTGGCGCCGCGGGCGCCGGCGCCGATGTCGGTCGGCGCGCCAATGAGGGAGACGTTGCGCAGTGTGGTCATGGCATCCTCTTCAGGGGGTTCAGTCGTGGTGGGTCTGGGTCAGGTCGTACTCCGACTCGAGCAAGGCCCAGGCCTCCTCGGCGGAATCGACGAAGTGGAAGAGCTGCTCGTCGCCCGGGCTGATCATGCCGGTCTCGATCAGCAGCTCGAAGTTGATCAGGCGCGACCAGAAATCGCGCCCGAACATCAGGATGGGCCGGCGGCGGCACTTGCCGGTCTGGATCAGGGTGAGGGCCTCGAAGAGTTCATCGAGGGTGCCGAAGCCGCCGGGGAAGCACACCAGCGCCACCGAGCGCATCAGGAAGTGCATCTTGCGCAGCGCGAAGTAGTGGAAGCGGAAGCACAGCTCCGGCGTGATGTAGGGATTGGGGTGCTGCTCGTGCGGCAGCACGATGTTCAGGCCGATGCTCTTGCCGCCCACCTCATGGGCGCCGCGGTTGCCGGCCTCCATGATGCCGGGGCCGCCGCCCGTCACCACGTAGATGGGATTGCCGCGTGCCAGGCTCTCGCGGGTGACGATGCCGGCAAAGCGGCGCGCCTCCTCGTAGTAGCGGCTCATCTGCAGCTGCATCTGCGCGCGCTTGAGCGTGGCGGCATCGCCCAGGGCCTGGGCCTCGGCCACGCGGATCTCGGCGCTGGCCTGGTCGGGGATGCGAGCGCTGCCGAACATCACGATCGTGGACTTGATGCCCTGCTCCTGCTGCACCAGCTCGGGCTTGAGCAGCTCCAGCTGCATGCGCACCGGGCGCAGCTCCTCGCGCAGCATGAAGTCGTCGTCGGTGAAGGCCAGGCGATAGGCGCTGTTGGGGCCGTCGTAGTCCGGCGTCGGGCGCGCCTGGGCCTGGCGGGCTTCGTCCTTGGCCGAGGGGAAATTGCGGGCGGTCAGCTTGTTCTTGTGCTTGCTCATGCGGGGTCCCGGTGGGGCGGCGCGGGTCGAACTGTAGTGCAGTCGCTGAGAAATGTTATTTCCTCATTTGGCGCCGATGGTTGAATTTATTGTGTCGACGAACGGTTATGCGGTGCCGCAGCAGCGGCATTCGGGGTCGCGCTGCAAGAGAATCTCGCTCCAGCGCATCTGGCGTGCGTCCAGCATCTGCAGGCGCCCGGCGAGTGAGCCGGGGAGGCCGGCCAGCAGCTTCAACGCCTCGGCAGCCTGCTGGCTGCCGATGATGCCCACCAGCGGCGCGAACACACCCATGATGGCGCAGCGCACTTCCTCGAACTGCGCGTCCGGCGGGAACACGCAGGCATAGCAGGGCGTGTGCCCGGACCGGCTGTCATAGACGCTGATCTGCCCGTCAAATCCCACCGCCGCGCCCGAGACCAGGGGCTTGCGATGCCGCACGCAGGCCGCGTTGACGGCGTGGCGGGTGGCGAAGTTGTCCGAGCAGTCCAGCACGACGTCGGCCGACTGCACCAGGGTGTCCAGCCGCGCGGCGTCCACCTTTTCCTGCAGCGCCTGCACATTCAGTTCGGGGTTGATGGCCTTGAGCGTCAGCGCCGCGGAGGCCACCTTGGGCTGGCCGATGCGGTCCTGCCGGTGCACGATCTGGCGCTGCAGGTTGGTGAGGTCCACGGTGTCGTGGTCCACCAGGGTCAGGGTGCCCACGCCGGCCGTGGCCAAGTACAGGGCCACCGGGGAGCCCAGGCCGCCCGCACCGATCACCAGCGCGTGGCCGGCCAGGATCCGGGCCTGCCCCTCGACGCCGATCTCGTCGAGCAGGATGTGCCGCGAATAGCGCAGCAGCTGTTCGTCATTCATGCGGCAAGCATAGCGCCGCACCCAGGGCGTGCCGCAAAGAAAAAGACCCGCCGGCCACAGGGCTGACGGGTCTCCTGGCGAGGGCCGGGATGCGGCTTATTCGCCGGTCTTGGCCTCGGCCTTGCGCTCGGTGGCTGTCTTGGAGACGACCACCGGCTTGCCCTTGAGCTGGTTGAGGGCCTGCTGCAGCGGGAAGTCCTCGGCCGAACCGAACTCGGGCAGGGGCTTGATCGAGTCCTTGTTCTTGGCGTACTCGGCTTCCAGCTTGGCGCGGGCTTCCTCGCGGGCCTTGGCGCGGGCCTCGTCCTTGTCCTCGGGGCCGTTCTGCAGGTGCTTCTCGAGGTCGGCCTCGCGCATGCGCAGGGCGGCGAAGACGTTGCCCTCGGCGGTCTCGTCCAGCATGACGTCGGGCACGATGCCCTTGGCCTGGATGGAGCGGCCGCTGGGGGTGTAGTAGCGCGCGGTGGTGATCTTCAGGGCCGTCTCGGGGCTCAGCTGGCGCACGGTCTGCACCGAGCCCTTGCCGAAGGTCTGGGCGCCCATGATGACGGCGCGCTTGTGGTCCTGCAGGGCGCCGGCCACGATCTCGCTGGCGGAGGCGGAGCCTTCATTGACCAGCACCACCATGGGGATGCTCTTGAGCGCGTCGGGCAGCTTCTTCAGCGGGTCGGAGCCGCCGCGGCGCTGGTAGTACTCGGGGTTGGCCTTGAAGCTGGCCTTGGACTCGGCGATCTGGCCGTTGGTCGAGACCACCTCCACGTCCTTGGGCAGGAAGGCCGCGGACACCGCCACGGCACCTTCCAGCAGGCCGCCCGGGTCATTGCGCAGGTCCAGCACCAGGCCCTTGAGCTTGGGGTCCTGCTTGTAGATTTCCTCGAGCTTCTTGACGAAGTCGTCCACCGTGCGGTCCTGGAACTGGCTCAGACGCAGCCAGGCATAGCCGGGCTCGATGACCTTGCCGCGCACGCTGACCACCTTGATCTCCTCGCGCGTGATGGTCACGGGGAAGGAGCGGTTCTCCAGCTTGCGGAAGATGGTCAGCTGCACCTTGGTGGCGGGCTCGCCGCGCATGCGCTTGACGGCCTGGTCCAGGGTGAGACCCTTGACGGCGGTCTCGTCGATGCGGGTGATCAGGTCGCCGCTCTTGAGGCCGGCCCGGAAGGCGGGCGAGCCTTCGATGGGGGAGACGATCTTGACCAGGCCGTCTTCCATGCCGATCTCGATGCCCACGCCCACGAAGCGGCCGGTCGTGCCTTCACGGAACTCCTTGAAGCTCTTCTTGTCGAAGAACTGCGAATGCGGGTCCAGGCCGGAGACCATGCCGGCGATGGCGTCATTGATCAGCTTCTTTTCGTCGACGGGCTCGACGTAATCGGACTTGACCATGCCGAACACGGCGGCCAGCTGCTGCATCTCTTCGAGGGGCAGCGGCGAAAGGCTGCTCCTGGCGTTCGCCTGCAACTGCATGGTGGTCAATGCACCTGCCACGGCCCCCAGGGCCACCCATCCGGCGACTTTCAGTTTGGCACTCATGATGCGAGTGTTTCCTATCGGTGAGATCCAGTCATTTCGCCGTCATTTCACAGACGGCATCCCAAGTGAGGGGACGCTTTAAGTATAGGTCCCGCCCCCCGTGCCACGGCACGATGAGCAGGGCCCGAAGCGCCCAGATCAGGGGTTTATGCCGCCCCCTGCCGTGGGGTGCGCGCGACGCCTCGCCGTGCAGGGGCCCGGTCGAGCCGGGCAGTGCTGGATTCCAAGCAGTTCAGGACCATCGTGTGCTCCATCGGCGGCCATGAGTTGGCGGCTTGGCGTCCATAGTGCGCCTGCGGTGGGCGCTGTGCGGAAAGTCAGGGGCGGCGGATTGTTGAAAATCACACGACGCGGCGGCGGGTGCATGCCTCTGATCTGCACTCCAAGCTGTGTGGCCGCCCGGCCCACTCTCAGCTCAGCAGCCCATGCCCATCCCCGTCCTCGCCAGCGATCGCCTGTCTCTGGTCCCGTCAGACGCCTCCTGCGCGCCCGCCTACGAGCGCTTCTTCACGGACGCCAGCGCGTCGGACGGCTACGGCGGTGCGCCGCTGGCGGCAGAGGCCGCGAGGGCGCGGCTGGAGGCCGACCGGCAGGCCTGGGCGCTCCATGGCTTCGGCCTGTGGGTGATCCGCCATGAAGGCCGGCCGGTGGGAGCCTGCGGCTTTGCGCAGAAGCCGGGCTGGCCCCGGGAGCTCACCGGGTGGCTGCTGCCGGCGCATCGAGGGCAGGGCCTGGCCCGCGAAGCGTCGCGGATCGCCATCGGCCAGGCCTACGCCATCGTCGGCGGGCCCAGCGTCGAGACCTGCATGAAGGATTCCAACGCCGCGGCCCGTGCGCTGGCGCTGAGTCTGGGAGGCATCAGAATCGGCAGGCCCGTCTTCGCCGACGGGCTGGCCCGGGACCTGTTCCGGCTGCCGCGCGGTGCCCACGCTGGCCGCGCTCTGCTCGAGCGCACCTGCTCAAGGCGTTAGCCTGTGAGCGAGGCCCGTCGCAGTCAGGGGCATGCCCGCAGGCGCTGCCGCCTTGCAGAAACCTCGGGGAACCCGGAAATTTCCGGTTTTTACTGATCCGGTGTATATTCAACGGATGCCGGACAGCGCCGCATCCCTCAGTGGCGAGCTATTCCTCCAGTCCGGTGCGTGCGACGCCAGTCGCCCCTTTGACCGCAGAGCTTCGGTCAACTGAGCCAAGTAGCTCACTCAGGCATTCAACAACGCCTGCGTCTCTCAAACTGATTGATCCCCATTTCAACAGCTATTCCCATGGGCCAATACGTCGTCTTGCCCTCGACACACTCGACTGACTGCGGTCGCTTCAGAGCCGCTGTTGCGGTTCGGCGGATTCAAGGTGGCGACGGCTCACCCAGAACGCACGCCCTCGACAAGACTTTCGCTTCCCGAGAAGCCGCCAAAGTCATTGCGGTCACCCAAGGGTGGTTTCAAACGCCAATGCCCAACGCTGCGGCATTCTGATGCGTGATCGCAAATCAATGCGATTCATCAGACCGCTTATTCAGATTCAAAGTCTGCTTGCACACATCGAGACGATGTGAATCAACCATCCGAAAGGTATTCCAATGACCAGCAAGATTTACGTGGGAAATCTCCCTTACTCCGTCACGGACGAGACGCTCAAAAGCAACTTCCGCGAATTTGGTGAAGTCGCCTCGGCCAAGGTTTTGATGGACCAAGATACCGGTCAGTCCAAAGGCTTTGGCTTTGTGCAGATGGCAACCGCCGAGTGTGCGCAAGCGGCCATCAAAGGTCTGAACGGCCTTTCCGTTGAGGGCCGCGCCATTGTTGTGAACCTGGCTCGCCCTCGTGAGGATCGCGGCGCCGCGAAGTCGGCTGGCCCGGCTGAATTCCGCGCAAGCAAGCGTCAAGATGTTGGCTATGGGAATGGCGGGTTCGGCGGCGGTCGATACTGATTCAAGCATCGAATAGCCGTTTTCTATTGCCCATGACCGTGACTCGGCATTGAGTGCCAGTGCGGGACTCAGGGTTGCCGGCTTGCTGCCATACGCTGAGTGAAAACCCAAGCGATGGATGGCAGTCGTTGGCTTTTGCCGCGGCAAGGAACTGGCGAACCGTTTTTCAGTCAATAGAGCCACCGCCCTTGAATGTGGCGGCTGGCCTGCTCTCACGAAATCGCGAGCTATCGTGATGATGTTCCATTTCTGGTTTTTAAATGCAAAGGCATGCCCCTTTTGGGGCGGTCGAAGGTGCTGCAAATAAACTTGCACAGCTGGCGTTTTTAGGACTACTATGGCTTCGCTGATATGCACAAGACCGTCCGCTCTCAGGACTTTCCACTTGGTCCGGCCTTCTGCCAGGACCCCAGTTGAATCCCCAGAAGATTTTCTTGGCGTCTCTTCGCTGAGTGCAATTTCGCGCTTTGCAACTTGAAAGGAAATCAATATGACGACTCAAACTGGAACCGTGAAGTGGTTCAACGAAGGCAAGGGTTTTGGCTTCATCACGCCGGATGACGGTGGCAAGGACCTCTTTGCTCACTTCAAGGAAATTCAGGGTGGCGGCTTCAAGACGCTCAACGAAAACCAGCGCGTGGAGTTCGAGGTGACTCAGGGCCAAAAGGGTCCGCAGGCATCACGCATTCGCTGCGTGAGCTGAGCATCGCTCACCCAAGGATGCGGCCAGGCCAACTGGCTGCGTCGATGAAAGCGCGGCTATGCCGCGTTTTTTTTTGCCCATCTGGAGCGTGCTTTGAAAAACCTTCAAGAAGCCACGGAGCGAATCTGCGAACTGAAAGGCGGCATGGTGGCATTGGATGCCCTGTTGCCTGCCGTCATTGATTCCCTCTCGGCAGCCGGGCTGCTGAGGCTGTCAGCTTCGTTCGATGCACACGCGGAAACCGCGCGGACGCTCATGCTTCATTCAGAGATGTCAGATATCGTCCTCGCCGCCTTTGAGCGGGAGGTCGCCCGGCATCATGCGGTTTTGCAGCGAGGTCTGCGGATGACACCCGCGCCCCCGAAGGTCGCGTCCATCGATCCCATGTGGCTCGCCGTGACGCCCCTGGAGGCCTTTCGGGGCACACAGCGCCTCTCCAGGGGCAGTGCCTTCTTCTATCGGAAGGGCGACGCGCTGTTCCTCGTCAGCACGCAATCGGCGTTTGCGGGGCGTTGCGGGCAGCCCGTGGCTGATCGCCTCGAAATAGAGGTGGCCATGGATGCGCACGATGCCAATTTGCGGGCGCGCTGTTCACTCCCACTCCTGTCGGAGGGGCTGCCCCGTTGGCATGCGGTTCAAGATCAGGCCGGGCCGACCCCTGTGGCAGCATTGCCGATCGCGAGCACTGATCTGCCGGAACCTGCGGTCATCCTGGCATTCGACGAGACGCACATCGCAGATTTTGGCGAGGACATTGCCATCGGCGACGTGATCTCGATGATTGGCTTTCCAGAGAGCCTTTCGCATGCGCCTCATGCGGTGCCGATCGCAAGATCAGGTGCCATTGCCTCGCCCCACACGTGGTCCTTTCAGGGCCGCGCCTGTTTTCTGACGGACGTGGTGTCAAGCGCTGGCTGTGGCGGTGCAGCCGTCGTGCGTCGGCGCGCGATCAGCCGCTCGGCTTCAGCTCCGCTCGCCTGGCAGCTGCTCGCAATTCATTCGGGTGAGCCCTTGGAGGGGGCTGAGGCGGGTGCGTCTGGCGCTGATGCCAGGCTTTATCGCGCGTGGTCCGCACAGTCTCTGCGCGAACTCCAGTGGCCGTGATGCTGGACGGGTGAAAGACTCGCGTGGTGCTTGGCGGGCAGCCTTCAAGCTGACCTCCGCAGAGCCCGCCAGGGCCTGGCGACTTTCCTTGCCTGCGGTCTTCAACGCGTGGCTGACACGCGAGCTCAAGTGCATGGAGCTCCCGCGCAAGCGACGAGCGCAGGGGTTCTCGGCCCCTATCTGTGCGGCAAGAGCTCATGAATCCGGTTGGCTGGCTGCAACGGCATCGTTCCAGTACGTCGCACAGGTACGCATACGGGTCATGCCCGTTGGTGGGTAGGGTCCAAGGTTCTCTGGCTTGCTCTACATACTGGCTCAGCTATTGCAGCGGGCCACGACGAAGTGAGGCGAAGTCCGGAAGGCCTTGATTCGATCACCGAGGTGAACATGGTCAAACTTCGAACCCATGCGATCCATCTCGTCTGCGCAATCCGCCAAGAACTGGGCCATCGCCCGAAGTTCGGCAGCGGATGCCACCAAGGTGATCTCGGCTAAGGCCGACGGAACGATGTTCTCAGGCAGGGGATCCGTGTGCTCATACCCAAAAAGTCGCATGCGTTCTTTCCTTCGTGCTCGCTTACGCCGCGTAGATCAAGCTCGATACCCACTGAGTAAAGCGACCGCATGGCAAGCATAGAGATGCCCTGCCAGACATCGAAGCCTCGGTGCCGACATAGAACAAGCATCCTACGAATCGGTCAGACGCAGGCGTGGCGGATCAACGCAGCTTGCGAATCGCCATATTGGCGGCATTGATGCTGAAAGCCCTGGCGTCGAAGGGTCCCCCCCACCAACGCCAGTAGTCCGCCTGCTGCTCATGCTGCGGGTTGTGCATGGCCTCCAGGAAGTCCATGTAGCCCGGCGGCCCGCCCACGTCCTCCGGCGGACAGGCATTCTCGCCAGCCAGGCACATGGCCCAGTCGTTGCGGCCTTCCTGGATCGGTAGCCGTTCCTCGACCGTGATGCGGTGATCCCAGCCATCGCCGAAGTCGTAGCTGTAGAGGAACTCGTGGACCTGCTCGCCGAGCACCGCACCGACGGTGAACTTGCGTTCGTCAAGGACGTCACTGCTGCCCCAGTTGTCATCGGGCATGCCGTAGCGCCGCTGCTCGATCTGCCACTCGTGCAGGTGGCTGTTGGTCCAGCCCATGGCCGCCTGGACGAGGCGGTCCAGCTTGGCGAGCTTGACGGTGTCGGGCACGACGATGCGCCGCCAGATCAGCGGCTCGATGTGCTGCAGCTCGATGCGCAGTTGGTATGCGAACTGGGGCTTTGCGCGCTGGAACTTGGTGCTCATCCGCCAAGTGTCGCAGCACTGCTGTGCCACCGATGTGGCAGCAACCCGGCAATGCGGCTGGCCGGCTGCGTGGGCAGCCGCTCCAACACATCACGGATGTAGGCATAGGGCTCAAGCCCGTTGAGCTTGGCCGAGTGGACCAGGCTCATCACGGTCGCCGCACCATGGTGCGCTCTCCGGCGGCCCTCAGGCTTACCTCCGTAGAGCTCCCCAAGGCAAGACGCTTTTCTTTCCCCTCAAATCGGTACTTCAGGAACCAGCGCGTTGACCTTGACGCACTGACCTTCAGGTACAGGCCGTGGCGTCAGAGAAGCGTGCCTGCTACTTGTCAGCCGGGCAGCTTGCGTTGTTGCAGGCGGTAGTCGTCAGCATTGGGGGAGCAATCTCCGATGAGTCGGAGAGGTGGACTTCTGTTCCCCTGCCTGTTCCCCCGCTTTTGATGAGCTGTAAAGCGTCCGATTGACACGCCCTGAAATGACAAAACCCTCTAAGTCCTTGATGCACTTAGAGGGTCTGCAATGGGGCGACATCGGATGAAATGCCAACGTGGTCCCCCGACAGGGATAGAAAAGTCCTACTAAGCGGATGTCAGGCAAAGCGCATCGAGCAAACGGCGCGTTCATGTTCCCCGGATTGTTCCCCGGTAGGCGTGGTTCAGTCATGAGCGGTGCAAATTGGAATCAGTGGCGTTTTTCCCGTCGAGTCGGCTTGACCCACCGATAGCATCGACTCGGGAGGTGCCTGAATGTCCAATTTCTTTACTCGCCAGGCCGCACGCTTCAACAACGAGATGGCGCGCTCCTGCGGTGCGCTGATCGGGATCGCCCAGGGCATCCTGGCCGACAGCATGCTCAATGACGCAGAGATCGTGTTCCTGTCCAACTGGCTGGAGGCCAATGAGTCGATTGCCAGCGCTTGGCCCGGCAACGTGATCTATGAGCAGGTCCGGGCGATCCTTGCCGACGGCCGGGTGACAGAGGAAGAGCGAGCCCACCTCTTTGACGTGCTGCAGCGCCTCGTAGGTGGGGCCCTGGACGACGTAGCCAATGCGCCCCAAGTCACAGAGCTGGCAATCGACGAAGTGAACGGGCTCGAAGTCCCAGGCCGACGCTTCTGCCTGACGGGTGACTTTGCCTACGGTGCCCGGGGCCAGTGTGAGCGCCTGATCGAGGAGCGAGGCGGTGAAGTCTCATCCTCCGTCTCGAAGAAGGTCCACTATGTGGTGGTGGGTGGCCTGGGCAGCCCGGAGTGGAAGCATGGGAGCTTCGGCACCAAGATCGCCAGGGCCATGGAACTCAAGCAACAGGGCGTGCCGCTTCTGATCGTCCATGAGGATGCCTGGGTGGCTTCGATCAGGGCATAGCGGGCGGGGCCACGGGTCTGCTTTGATTTGCTGAATATTCAAACAATCAAAGATCGCCTAAGTGGTTGTCCTGAAAGAGAAATATTTCCCCATTTGCTGCTGAATTCAATTCATAGGGGGAAAATTTTCTGCGCGTGGGTAACCCAGCGGTCAGGAGAAGCGACTGCCTTAGACTTTCGATGCCCCCCTACCCTGTGACGTGCCCACAGGTCCGGCCTGGTCGGTCTCGGGGTCAGTCCAATTCTGGGCATACCCGGGACATCGGCTGAATTCCCAGCACATGTGCAGGTGCCAATGCCTCGTCCAGGCCCCCCACCGCGTCGTGAGTCATCAGGAGACGCCTCGCACAAGGGAGCCGGGGGGGGCTCAGTTTTGAGCAGGCCGTGTCAATTCCGGGGATGAGTCCCTCGCGCGCGTGCGCGCGCTCAACGGCTGGCGGTCCCGGCGCTGCATCTTGGGCGTTTTTCCGGGTTAGCGTTGCAGCGATAGGCACATCCCGGTCATTCGCAGGGCGCTGCCAACTTTTTGCCCCCCTGAGGTGCATCCAGAACTGGATACACCCAATGGAGCGTCGTAGTGCCGGCACATAGGATTCGGCACATTCAGGAATCAGGGAGCGTGCAGATGGGACCTATTGACAAGGCGACCGCATGGTCACTTGGCCTGTGGTTGGTCACGGTTGGGCTTATCGCAGAACAGCACTCTCCATGGCTGTGCAAGCTTGGTCCATCAGAATGGGCCGCGTGGGTACAGGCGCTCGGGTCAATTGCCGCAATCTCCGCATCCCTGGCAGTTGGCCGCAATCAAGCGGAAGCCGTTCGCTGGGATCGGGAGCGAACTCAAGCAAGTGAAGAGTACGAGAGAGGGGCTGCGTTGCTGGCTCATTTGACATTCATCACAGGAGAAGCAAATGCAGTCGTCGAGACGATCAGGCGCATGAATTCGGCCGGCCTTCCTCGCAGTGATCCGGGATTGCGAACTCTGCTCAGATGCAATCAAACGCTGGTTGAACTACTGACAACTCCACTTGGCCCGGTCGAAGTGATAGCGCTCAGCAAGGTACGGTTTCCGATTGCTCAACTCATCGAAATTGCCGAGGGGCTGGCTGATTCGGCCAGGACGGGGACAAACTCCACTAGAGTCACCAAGGCCTTAGACGTCTACCAGCGCAATGCCGAAGCTGCCTTCGAGTCTCTGAAGGCTCACACGGAGAAGGCTTATCAGAGAACTTTGGGCGCCCGTGCCGTATAGCTATCGAGGTGGCGCCGTACAGCAGGTCTCTCGCCCTGCGTCCGAGGAGCCTCCCCTCCGCGGGAGCGGAGAGCGGTGTCTGCCATGGGTCCGAAAGGGCCAGCCCGGCATGAGAACCCGGGCCAGCAAGCGGCGCAAGCTATGGCAGGCAGTCTCGCCTGCGCCGCAATCTCGTCAGGCCTTGATGCCGGTGATCACGGCGAAGGCCGCCGGGTACAGCACCGCGAAGTCAGCGCGGCAGTGGCACATGAAGGCCAGCTGGCCGTTGCCGGCGAAGACCTCGGACAGCAGTTGTACGCTGAGGCTCTCGCGCAGCATGAGTGCCATCTTGGTGAAGTCGCCCAAATAGATCTCGGTGCAGTCGTTCGAGGTGCCCACGGTCAGGTTCGTGGGGATCTGCCTGGTACTGAGCATCGGCAGATCGGCGATCAGCGAAGGGCGGCTGAGGGGCTGCCCCGTGCTGTCGGCCAGGCCGGCGAACTTCACCAAGCTGCGCGGCGCCATGATGGCCGCGGTGGGCATCGGCGCATCGGCATTCAGCAGGGCCTGCACTGCGCTGAGCAGGTTGGCATAGCTGGTAGGCGAAGCGCCATTGGCGCCGTTGGTGATCGACTGGATGCCGGACGTGTTCAGGATGCCGCGCGGCTGGGGCGCAGTGCCAGTGCCGCGTAGGCCGGCCCGGTCCAGCTCCTTGGCCATGGCCTGGCCGATGGCCGTCAGCAGTGCCTGCTCGATGTTCGGCGAATCGGCCAGCAGCTCACGGCTGATCTTGAAGAAGAAGCTCAGCGACTGGGGCACCACCTGAGATGCAGAGAACACCGGATCAGACTCAGCCACCGCGCCGTTCTCAGCTCGCCAGGCCGCAGTCGGGACACCGCTCACGATGGCCGTGGTGTAGCTCTTGGCGCCATCGTTCAGCGGGACCACCGGCATGCCGGCCTGCAGCAGCGAGCTCGCTGGCACCAGGGCGCTGAGGATTTGAGGCATGACCACGCTAGGCAGAGTGAAGCCGCCCGAGGTGTTGGTGCCTTCGCTCAGTGCATTCCGGACCGCGGGTGTGGTGGGCATGTTCGCCACGCCGCGGAAGAAGTCGCCGAGCGAGATGCTCTCGCTGCGAGAGTTGGCGGCCTTGCCGCGGTAGTACCCATCAATGTCAGCCGCATTGCGCAGGACCTTCATCGGCTGCCCCTTGGCATTGCACCAACCGGTCGAGTCCTTGCCTCCCCGGCCCTCGAGCTGCTCGATGCCATCCAGCATCGATTCAATCGATGCGACCACCGTGGTTGCATGGCTGATTGCGAGCGACTCGTCCTCGGTCATCTCGCGGACACCCATGTCCTCGACCAGACGGTTGAGCGCGCGACGCATGGTCTTGCGCTTCTCATGCAGTTCGGCATCGGTGCCGCCTGCGCGAATTTCGCCGGCTCCGGGTTGGCCCAGCTTCGCGCAGATGGCGCGCCAGGCGTTGTGGGCCCTGACCTCTTTCAGTGCTTCGGGATTGATGTTTCGTTCCATGGTGAAACCTTTCAATGGGGCCTGGCGCAAAAGCGAAAGCGCGCGCAAGCCGGGTTGTGATTACCTGCTCGACGCGCGCTCACCCGTGGGGTTCACCGCAATCCGCCCCGGCAGAATCAGACCGTTGGTCTTTAATCGCGCGGGATGAGCGCGAGTCTATCATCAGTGTTTTGCGTTGTGCAACAGCTCGGCCGCTTCGCGCTCGGCCAACATGCTGTCGCGCAGCCGGTGGATGACCATCTGGGCCACCATCAGACCGAGGAGCCGCGCACCCTCGGGCCTGCCTGCCTGGGTCAGTGCTGAGACAGAGCCCAGCAGCTTGGGCACAAGGTCAGACTTGAATGAAGGCGGCAGACCGCCGTCCAACGCGTCAGAGAGAAAGGCTCGGACCGTTTCGAGGTCTTGCTCGTGCGGGTTCTTCGTGGCTTGGTCGTTCGTCATCGTGTTTCCTTCAGAGAGCCCTGGCGGGCGGATTGGGCGACCTGCTGCAGGTGCTGGATCAAGTCGGGCAGCAGGTTCTCGGGGGTATTGAGGACATCGCGGGCCATGTCGTCCCGGGCTTCGTCGGTGTCGCCGTGCAGGTCACAGACCACCGCCGCGGCAGTCAGGGCCTCCGCCGTCAGTCGTGACTCAGCCAGGAACTGGCCAATGGCTTCGCGGTGCGGGCGGAGCATGGGCAACAGCACGTCGATGGCCGACCTGGGGCCGGACGCCATGACCGCACCGGACCCGTCCAGCGACAGGCGGACGCCGCGGGCGTTGGCCCGCAGGATCAGATGGGCCGGCGTCACAGCAGCACCTCTTCTTCGGTGTCGAGCTCCGAAGGGAGCGCCGAAGAGTGTGAAGAGCGCATGTTTCTTTGTTTGCTCCCTTCGCTCCCTTCGTGCTCCCTTGGGGAACTCAGCGCCCAGATCCAGCCTCCTCGCAGACCGTCTTTGCGCTTCTCCACACCGATGCGATTCGACGCTCGCTTGGTCTGATCCCAGGAGTACCCGGCGCCGTCAGCGTCGGCCCTGATGGCCTGCACCGGCAATGGCCCGTCTGCCAGCAAGGCTCGGAGGAACGACTCGACGTCTTGCGCCTCGCCATCGTTGTTGTCGGCCTCCACCTCAGCCAGGAGCTCGCGGGCGGTGCCTGCGATGGCCGCACCCCAGCTGATGATCGAGGCCTGGATGCCTGGCAGGGCGTCCAGCTGCTGATGCTCGATGCTGTACTCAAAGCCACCTTCGTCCGGGCCGATGTTGGACTTGGACCGCACCAGGATCCGCCGGTCCTTGTCGTCGCTGTCGCCCTGAACCTTGGCCGCGCACAGCACCACCCGGGCCACCGCGCCGAAGGCCATGGAGCCCACCACGCGCTCGGTCGGGTCGCGGCCGGCCGATCCCTTGCTGAAGTGCGAGATGCCCAGCACAGCTGCCCGAATGGCTGCGCCCAGGTCCACGATGGGCTGCAGAGCTCTGCGAACCTCGGTGGCCTTGTGGCTGTCGCCGGCCACCGCGGAAACCACGGGATCCACCACCAGAAGGCGCACATCACCGATGCGTTCAGCCTCGGCAATCAGCTGCTGCATGTCACGCGCCGGGTCGAAGGGGTGGGCCTCGCCATCCACGCGAGTGGCGGTGATGAAGTAGACGCGGGATGCATCGGCGCCCATGGCGAGCAGGCGCGGCAACAGGGTGTCTGCCGGATCGTCCTCGCCGCTCCAGACCAAGACCTTTCCAGCAGAGCAGCGGCTGCCATCTGGCCAGCGTCCGCCACAGGTGACGGTGGCCGCCATGGCCAGGGCCAGCGTGGTCTTTCCCTGCCCCGGCGCGCCTGCCAGGATGTGCAGCTTGCCCAACGCCAGCCAGTCCTTCCAGAGCCACGCAATGGGCTCGGGGCGCAGATCCGCGCCGCATGTCAGCACCACCCCATCGGTGAGCTGGACGGGGAGTTGGCGCACCGGCGGCGTGTGAATCGCTTCGTCGCTCATGCGCGAACCTCCCTGTAGAGGTTTTCGATGCGGTTGCAGGCCTGGGCCAGGCGCTGGCGATCTCGATCGGACAGGGGCACGCCATTGGCCAGGTTGCCCGCAGCAATGGCGGCGAACTCGGCTTCGAACTTGAGCGCGCGCAGAGCCTCTCCGGCAGAAAGCAGGCCCCGGTGCCAGCGCTGCGCGGGATGATGGGGAGCGTTGAGACGCTCGGGGAAAAGGTCGGAGATGTCCAGGCCCAGGGCCGAGCAGATGGCTGCGGGATCACAGCCGCCAGCGAAGCACTTCAGCAGCACCGTGCCGGAGTCGGCCTCAGCCACGGAGAGAGCCACACTGCGCTCGGATGTCTTGCAGGCAGGGCATGGGCCACGCCATCCGTTGCCGTTGCAGCGCATCCGGCCGTGCGCACTGAGAAACATGTCGAGGGCGCTCATGCGTCACCGCCGATGCGCTGCAGGAACTGGCGCACGCCGCTCAGGTCGCTGAAGTGGGCCGTGCGGTCCCAGCGGGAGACGAGGAAACCACCGCATGAGAGCTCATGCAGGCTGAAGCCTTTGAGAGCAAGCATGGCCTGCAGGGTGGCGAACGCCTTCAAGTCCAGCTCCGCCTGGACAGCTTCAATGGCCGGGGCGCTCATTGGGCCGCCCGTTGAGCTTGGATCCAGGCCCGGACATCGGCGGCCTGCCAGCGGGTGCAGCGCGTGCTCAGACGCACTGGAGCTGGAAAGGCGCCGGCAGCAAGCCGGCGATAGATCGAGGCCCTGGAAAGGCCAGTGGCCAGGGATACGGTGCTGATTCTCAGCAGCGCGTCCTTCATCTGCAGGAGGTCAGGGGCAGGGCCCTGGGTGTTGATAGCTTCTGCGCTCATATTCGCCTACGTGGTTCAACGTGAGGCGAATGGTTGAGCGTCAGGGAATATCGGTCACTGCAAGGAAATCGCGCAGTTTTTGAGAGTAATGCTCTGGCTTGTCGCGCACCGAACGTGCCAAGCGCTGTCGGTCCGTTGACAGCATGGGGGCCGGCCTCACTTTGGCGAGCTTTCTGCAGACTGCCCAGACGGCTGGCTCTGACAAGCCAAGACCATCTGCAACTGCACGGACTGCTTCAGACTTTGTGGTGACGCTTGCCAGCTCTGACACCGCGCACAGCACCTGCACATCGCGGTCTAGAGTGTCCCCAGCAGGGCGGCCGCGTCGCTTTTCGTAGCCAATTTGGGCTAGCGCTTCGTCAATGGATCCGCCGTGGTTTACCGCGTCGTTCAAGGACAG
Organism: Roseateles flavus; assembly: GCF_039872765.1. Lineage (NCBI taxonomy): Bacteria > Pseudomonadati > Pseudomonadota > Betaproteobacteria > Burkholderiales > Sphaerotilaceae > Roseateles > Roseateles flavus. The sequence continues at coordinate 1,189,715 of NZ_JBDPZC010000001.1, forward strand.
CAGCGCGTCGCCCAGCCAGTGTTCCAATGCCGGCGAAAGGGCGTGGCCTTCACTGACCTGCGTGGATGCAAGGAGTAGGGCGGCTTTGCGCGATTCAGGATCGCCATCAAGGGCGCCGGCAAGGATCTCCCGCTCGTGTTCGGTTGATTGAGAAAGCAGTAGCGGAGCCAGTGCTTTGAAGCGTTCGAATGCCATGCCGTGCGCCCGTGACTGCAGAGTCTCAAGGCGAGACGTGATGTCCAAGCACCGTTGACTTCAGGCCTGCCTCGAAGATCAGGCGGACGCGTTGCTCTGAAAGTGCTTGGCGTCTTACAGCAGCCTCATTCATGGCGTTGCCCCTTTGCTGACAGCTTGTTGAGCAGTGCGGCTTTGAACTTCATTGCGGACGGATTGCGACGGCGCTCTTTGGACCAGTCAGTCGGTGCGACAGCTGCATCTCGAATGCAGTTCTTTCGCTCGATTGCAATCCATGGGTTGATGACCTCACCGCTTCCCGTAATCGTGATGTACAGCCTCATAGGCTTGTATTCATGGGCCGGCTCTCGCCTCAGTGCTTCCGCGATGCGGCTATTTATCAGGCCCTTCATTCCTTACTCCTCTGGGCAGCTGCGCGCTCCGCCGTGTAGTTGACTGGCGCCGGCCGGTCCAACATCTCTTCCTCTCTCGCCTTGACGTAATTCTTGTGCCACACGTGCCGTTCATCAGAAGGAGGGAAGCAACCACGCCAAAGCGATGTTGCGACCCATTTATCCGAGCTCAGATCGCATGCTTCTACGTCGGCCTGCAAAAGCGAGCGCGCTGTACAGCGCTTCAGCAGCGCACCGAGGAGAGGGTGAAGGTTGCTGGTCAACCTGGGCAATTTCGGAAGCCGCGCATCTGCGTAGTGAGCAAGGTCCAGCGCCCTTTGGGCCGCCCGCACTGCCGCCTGCTTGTCCTGGGCACTCTTATGCGACATGAGCCACCTCCGGCACCGCTTCGCCAGCCATCGGCCTCACCGCTGCCTCAATCCGGCGGGCGCAGGCGATGATTGCTTCAGCAAGGGGGAACACCTCGGGAGCAGCTGTGCTCTCAATCAGGATGTCCGCGATCTTGGTAATGGACTCGGACATGATGTGCGCCTCAAGCATCGCGGAGCTTGCACGCTTCATCCAGTCGGCGGGCACACTAGCCGCTGGCAGTACAGTCTGGGGAGCCATATTCACCTCTCCAATAGGTCGGTTGTGGTCAGGGCCTGGACAAAGTTGCCGCGATGTCCAGGCCCGAATTGCCTGATGCCGTCAGGCACGGTGTTAGGCGGCCTTGAAGGGCACCACCTGTCCGCCGGCTTTGATGCGGTCCAGGTAGTCGGCCCAGACCTGCATCAATTGCTTGCGCTTTTCCATGAACTCGGCACGGTCGTAGGCGGCGCCCAGCGGGCCAGACTTCGAGTGCGCGAGCTGCGCCTCGATCACGTCCGGGTCAATGCCAGCGATGTGCTCGACCATGATGGTGCGCGCCATGGCGCGGAAGCCGTGGGCGGTCATCTGGTCCGAGGAATAGCCGAGGCCGCGCAGCGCGGCATTGATGGTGTTCTCGCTCATGGGCTTCTGCCCAGTTCTCAGGCTGGGGAACACCAAGCGCCCATGGCCGGTGAGCTTCGCCAGGTCGCGCAGGATGGCCACAGCCTGGGTGGCCAAAGGCACGAAGTGAGGGCGACCGTTGACCTTGCCAGCCTTGGTGCGCTTCATCGCCTCCGAAGGGATCGTCAGCAGGGCCTTGTCTAGGTCGATCCAGGCCCATTCAAGGGATCGGATGTTGCCGGGGCGCTGGAATAGCAGGGCTGACAGTTGCAGGGCGGCGCGGGTGCTGGGTTGTCCGCTGTAGCCTTCAATGGCGCGGAGCAGCTCGCCGGCGCGGGCTGGCTCGAGCACCGCGGCCATGTGCTTGACCGTGTGAGTCTTGAAGGCGCCCACCAGATCCCGGGCGGGATCAGAGTCGCACTTGCCGGTGCGGATGCCATGGCGGAAGACCTGGCCGGCGAACTCGCGAAGGTCGCGCACCAACTGGGTCGCGCCGCGGGACTCCACCCGGCGGAGTGCCTCCAGCAGCAGGGGGGCGCTGATGTCGCGTAACGGCAGGGCGCCGATCCAGGGGAAGAGGTCCTTCTCGCAGCAGCGCAGCCATTGGGCCGAGTGCGTGTCGCTCCAGTCCTCGGCCTTCAATGCGTGGTACTCACGGGCCACTGCCTCAAAGGTGACGGCGCTGGAGGCGGCCGCAGCCAGCTTCTTGACCCGCCGGGCCTGGACGGGATTGGCCCCAGCCTGGCGCTCCTTGCGGGCATCGTCGCGTGCCAGGCGAGCGGCTTTCAGACTCACGTCCGGGTAGCTGCCCAGCGCCAGGCGGGACTCCTTGCCGTCGGGGTAGAACTTCCAGAACCACCGCTTGCTGCCCGATGGCGAGACCTCCAGGTACAGGCCGGCGGAGTCCGTCAGCCGGCGGCGCTTCTGGTCAGGTGGGCATGTGGCGTTCTTGCAGGCGACCTCAGTCAGCATGACTGTCTCCGGGCTCAGGCTCCCGAGGCGCCGGGGAACAAATCACCCGCTTCGCCCCAACAACCTTGTTTGTTCCCCGGAATGTTCCCCGGTGCAGCCCGAGATGTAAAGAGACGTCCTGAGGCGCTCAGACATGAAAAAAGCCGCTAAGTGCTTGATTCACTTGGCGGCTTCGGACGTTGTGAGATGTCATGATATTTTGAAATGGTCCCCCCGACAGGAATCGAACCTGTATCTGCCGCTTAGGAGGCGGCCGTTCTATCCATTGAACTACGGGGAGCACCGGCCCGCGCCGCGTGAGGCGGTGAGCGAAGCGGCGCGGATTGTCGCATGAGTGCGAGGGGGGGCCGGCGAGACCCTCGGCCAGGCCTCACTGCCAGCGCCACTGCCAGATCAGGTCCAGGGCGCTGTCCTCGCCGCTCTGGGCACGCAGGGTGAAGCGCTGGGCAATGCGGTAGATCAGCTGCCAGCTGCCGGTCGTGGCGTTCAGCCCCCGTTCATAGCCCAGGTAGACACGCTTGGAGAGCTGCTTGCCCACACGGACGATGGCACCGCGGGTGTCGTCCTGGGCCCCCTGGGACACGGACAGCTCGTCCAGCCCCAGGTTCTTCATCAGCTTGCCCGAGGCCGATTCGCCCTCGCCGCTGAGCAGGGCCAGGGCGGCTCGCTGCAGGAGGGCGGTGTCGGCTCGACCCAGCTCGTCGGGGCCACGGCCCAGCAGCAGCCAGGAGAGCTTGTCGGTCTCGGGCAGCTCGGGTTCCGAGAAGAGCTTGATGCGCGGATTGATGGCGGTGCCGCCCACGGTCACGCCTACGCGGATGTCGGTGTTGGGCCGCACGGCCAGCACGTCCAGGCGGGGGTTGTCCAGCACGCCGGTGAAGAGGATCTCGCCCTTTTCCACGGTCAGCTTCTGGCCGTAGGCGTCGTAGGTGCCGCCCTCGGCACGCACGGTCCCGACGAGGCTGGGCTTGCCGTCCCGGTGCTGCAGCTTGAGCTGGCCCGTCAGCCGGGTGTCCAGGCCACGGCCACGCAATTTCATCTGCTCGCCCAGGTCGAGGTCCAGCTGAACGGCAATCTTCATCGGCGGGCTTTCGTGCCGCGCCGCCACGGGGGCCGCGACAGGGCGGCGCACGCGCACGTCCTCGTCCAGCGTGGGCGCGTCGCCCTTGCTGAAGTCGAACAGGCCTTCGTCGACGCGGAAGGCGCCCTGCACGTCCACGCTGGCCGGCGTCAGGTGCAGCTTGCCCTGGCCGCTGGCGATGATGCGGCGGTCCACGCGGGTCAGCAGGCCGAACTTCTCGGCCTGGAGGTCCAGGCGCAGGTCGGGCTGCGCGCCCAGGTGGGCCTCGCCGCTGAGCCGGAGCTCGCCGTCGGCGGCATGGGCGCTGAACTGCTGCAGCCGCGCCTGGCTGCCCTCGAGGGACAGCTGGAAACGGGTGTCCCGCACGTCCACGCCCAGCAGCGGGTTGCGCACGGCGAGGCCCTCGCCCTGGGCCAGGCCGCGCAGCTGCGGGTCGCGCAGGGTGCCGCCCAGCATGAAGCCCGCGGTCATGGCGCCGCTGACCCGCCAGCCGGCGGGGATCCAGCCGCCCCAGGTGGCGAGGTTGGCGACATTAGCCTGCACCGTGCCCTCCAGCGGCGCATCCAGCGGCGGCAGCAGGGCCTGCGGGTCGGTGCGCGTGATGAGGGCGCCGCCCAGGCCGCCGAGGTTGGTGCCCGCCAGGGCCTGGGTCAGGGACCACAGGCCCTGCCGCGCCTGCAGGCGCAGGCCGAAATCGGTGAGGCCCAGTCGCTGCACGCCGCGGTCTTCGGTCACGCTGAGGTCGCCGCTCTGGCGCTTCAGCTCGAAGCTGAGGAGGGTGCCCTGGCGGGTATCCAGCTGCAGATGGCCGTCGACCAGCAGGTCGCCGCCCCAACCGAAATCGGGCTGGGCCTTGGCCAGCAGGGGGGCCAGAGCCAGGGGCTCCAGCTGGGCGTCCACCTGCAGGGACAGCGGGGCGCCGCTGTGCTGGGGCGCCTGGTAGCGCACTTCCTTCCAGCGCACCCGCGCCTGCCCGCCGGCCAGGGTGGCCCGGCCCTCCTGCAGCTCGGCGCTGAGCAGCCGGGCCTCGGGGCTCAGGGCCAGGCGGGCCTGCAGGGGCTCGATCTGCAGCCAGGGGTCCTGGCTGGTGCTGGGCAGCGGCCGCAGCCGGGCCTGCTGCAGGCTCAGGCGCCAGTCCAGCGGCTCCGGCGCACCGGACAAGCCCCAGGGCAGGGCGTTGAGCTGGCCTTCCAGCGCCAGCAGCAGGGCTGCGCCGGGCTGGGGCGGGTCGCCGGCCGAGCTGCTCAGCGGGCGGCCCTGGCCCTGCAGCTGCAGCTGGTGGCGTGCCCAACTGCCGCTCAGGCGGGCCTGCAGGCCTTCCAGCTGCAGGGCGCGCTGGCCCTGGGCGAGGCGCAGCGGGCCGGCCTCCAGGTTCAGGGCCAGGGTCTCGCCCAGGCCGGTGCCCAACTGCCAGTTCAGCTTGCCCTGCTCCAGGCCCAGCAGGCGCCCGGGCTCGCGCACCAGCAGCTTCTGCAGGCTCAGCTGGCCCTGGCTGGTCCAGCTCCAGCGGGTGGAGGACCGGGCGCGAGGGCTGGTGGAGGGCAGCTCCTGGCCGCGTAGCGTCAGGTCGCCCTGCAGCCCGCCGTCCAGGCTCATGCCGGGCGTGAGGGCGGCCAGCAGCGGGTCGAGGGCGGCCAGGCGGGGCCACTGCACCTGCAGCCGGGCCTCGGGGCGGCGGTCTTCCAGGCCGAGGACTTCCCCGTGCAGCTGGTTGCGCTCTTGCTCCAGGCTCAGCAGCAGGCGGGCAGGCTGGGCGTCGCGCAGGTACTGGATCTGGCCCTGCAGCGGCTGGCCCGCCCACTGGCTGGGCAGCAGGCGCAGGCTGGCCTCGCCCTGGGGCCAGGGGCTGCCGGCGCTGCGGTGCAGCTGGGCCCCCAGCTGCAGATTGAGGCTGTGCGGCGCCGTGGCGCCGGCCGCGGGCTTCCACAGCAGGCCGGGGTCCAGCTGCTGGCTCTGAGCCTGCAGGCTGGCCTGCCAGTCGCCCTGCTCCTGGCGTATCCACTCGCCCTGCAGGCTGGCCGTGGCCTTGCCGGCGCTCAGCTCGGCGCGGTGCAGTCGCAGGCCCTGCTCACCCAGCTGGGCCTTGAGCTGCAGCTGGGGCGTGGCCAGGGGCTTGCCGCCGGAGGTGGCCAGGCGGGTGCTCAGCTGGCCTTCCAGGTCCAGCCAGGGCAGGGGCGGCGGCGTGGCGGGCTTGCGTTCGCCCTTGGGATCAGCCTTTGGATCGATCTTCGCGGCCGGCGGTGCCTCGCGGCGCAGGCGCAGCTGGCCATCGAGGGCCAGGGCCAGCAGCTGGCTGTGCAGAGCGTCCAGGCGCAGGCCGTTCAGGTGCAGCTGCAGGTCCGAGGCCTGCTCAGGGCTGAGCCGGCCCTGGGCCTGCAGACTGCCGGCCGCCTGGCCCTTGGCATCCACCAGGCCCAGCTCCAGGCTGCGGATCTGCAGGGACTGCCACTGCGACGGCGCGAACTGCAGGTCGGCCTGCAGTCGGCCCAGGGGCAGGCGCTGCTGGTCCCAGGGGCCGGCCAGGGCGTTGCTGATCTGGCCCTTGAGGTCCGCCGGCTTGTCCCAGTGCTGGGCCTCCAGGGCCAGCTGGCCGCTGAGGGCGGTGCGCGGCCATTGGGGATTCAGTGCAGCCAGGTCGAACTGCTTCAGCGTGGCCTGCAGGCCGGCCAGGGGCCAGTCCGCCATGGGCTTGGCCCGGGCCTGGAGCGCCACGGACTGGCCGGCGGCCTTGAAATCGAGCGTGAGGGCGTGGTCCAGCAAAGGGCCCTGGGCCTGCAGCCGGGCCTGCCAGTCGGGCCCCTGCGGCAGCTGGCCGCGGGCATCCAGGCTGGCCTGCAGGGTCATGGGCCCCTCGGCCTCGGCCCGCAGCCGGCCCTGCAGCTGCACCGCCTGCCACTGCAGGGAGCGCAGCTGGAGCTCGTGAACCTGCTGCTGCCGGGCATCCAGCTGGCCCAGGCTGACGGTGGCCTGCAGGCGGTTCAGCTGCACATTCGCCGTCGGCAGGTCCAGCTGGCCAAGCTCCAGATGGCCAATGCTCACCGACAGCGGCAGGCGCAGGTCGGTGAGCGGCGCGCCGGGCTTGTCAGACGGCGTCCAGCGGACCTGGAGGCGGTCGGCGCGCAGGCTGTCCGCCTGCAGCCGGGCCCAGAACTGGGGCGAGTCATGCCAGCCCAGGCGCAGGCCCTGCCAGCGCAGGCCGTCGAACTGGAGGTCGGTGCCGCCGGGCAGATGAAGGCGCAGCTGGCGGGCCGAAAAATCGCCCAGCAGGCGGCCCTGGGGCGCATCGGCGCTGATGAGGTCCGGCGCCTGGCGCAGCAGCCAGGCGGTGCCGGTCTCGGTGCCCATGAGCCAGACGCCGCCCAGCGCCGCGGCCCCCAGCAGGCTCGGCAGGACCAGGCCCCAGGCCAGCCAGCGGCCCAGGCGGCGCTTCGCCGGCTTCGGGGGGGCGGCCGGGGCGGGGGTCTTGTCGATGTCGCTCACAGGGCGATCCCCACGCTGAAGTGCAGGCGCCACTTGCCGGTCTGATGCGCACGCGCCAGATCCAGGCGTAGCGCGCCCACGGGGCTGCGCAGCCGGGCGCCGACGCCATAACCCACCACCGGTCGCAGGGACTGCCAGCTGTCGGCCACGTTGCCGGCATCGACAAAGGCGGCTCCCCACAGCATGGGCAGGCTGTCCATCACGGGGCGGGCGAGCTCGACGCTGCCCGTCCAGAGCTTGCGGCCGGCGCTGAGGGGGCTGCCATCCTCCTTGTCCACGCCCAGGCTCTGGTAGGCGTAGCCGCGCACGGAATCGTCGCCCCCGGCAAGGTAGAGCATCTTGGCGGGCAGGCCCACGCGATCGCGGGCCATGATCTGGGCGAGGTCGGTGCGGGCGCTGAAATGCCAGCCCGAGGGCAAGGGCTTGAAGTACTCGATGCGCAGCCGGGCCCGGCCGAAGACGCCGCTGTCCTGGTTGGGGGCGTTGTTGTCGGCGCGGCCGGCACCCAGCAGCAGCTGGGCGGTGTAGCCCTGGGTGGGGAGCAGCAGGCTGTCCAGGCGGCGGCGGGTCCATTGCACATTGCCCGACCAGGCGCCGGAGCGCAGGGACTCGCCCGCCTCGCCGGACTCGATGGAGCGCAGCATCTCGGCGAAGACTAGGCGCTCGTCATGCCCTGCCTCGCGCAGGCGGCCGAGACGGGCACTGAGCGTGCGGATGTTCTTGTCGTTGTTGAGGTCCTGCTCCCACTGCAGCGAGCCCAGGTTGCGCTGCATGTCGGGCTGAGGGTGGGAGCTCAGCTCCAGCTCCGCCTTGCGCAGCAGCTGGCCCAGCTGGAACTTGCTGCGAGCACGCAGCGGCAGGCCCGCGGGCAGGCGGTGCAGGTGCTCGACGCTGGCGTTGTAGCCGTTCATGGCGCTGTAGCCGATGCCCGTGGTGGCCTGCTGGCGCGGCGCCTCCTTGACCCGTACCCGCACCGGCACCGCCGCGGCCTGCGCGGCCTCGGGCTGGATGTCCACGGTGACGCCGTCGAAGAGCTGGGTGCGCAGCAGGCGCTCCTGGAAGTCCAGCAGGGCCTGCTCGGAGTAGGGCTCGCCCGCCTCGTAGCCGGCCAGGCGGCGCACGGTGTCTTCCGACTGATGCATCAGGCCTTCGATCTGCAGGCTGCCCAGGCGGAAGAGGGGGCCGCTGTCCAGGCTCAGCTTGAGGCTCACGAGATGAGCTTCGGTGTCCACGTCGGCCTCGCTGGCCGCCCATCGGGCCAGCGGATAGCCCTGGGCGCGCGCCCGGGCCAGCACCTCGGACTTGGCGGAGGCCCAGGCGGCCTGGGTGAAGGCGCGGCCCTTGCCCAGCGGCCACAGCTGGCGCAGCTCCGCCTGCAGGGCCAGGGCCCGGGGCGACTCGGGCTGGCCGGCCTCGGCATCGAGCTCGCCCTGGAACTGCAGGTCCAGCTCGCCCACGACGCTTCGCGGGCCGGGGTCGACGATGAGGGTCAGGTCTTGCTGGGTGTGGTCGGCGTTGGCCTGGCGCTGGACCTCGACATGGGCGTCGAAGTAACCCAGCGTCTCCAGCAGGCCACGCGCCTGCTCGGGCGCGACGGCCGCCAGGCGGTCCAGCTCCACCGGGCTGAGGCTGTCGCTCTCGGCGATCTGCTGGAAGCGCGCGAGGTCCAGGTGGCGTGCGAGCAGCTCCTGCACTTCGCCGCTGGCACGGATGTCCAGGCGGTAGGCGGCCTTGACGCGGGCGCTGCCGGCCTCCGGCGGCCGAGGCTTGCCGCCCAGCGCCTCCTGAAGCCCGCCCAGCGTGCCGCAGGCGCTCAGCAGCAGGCTCAGGCCCAGGGCCGCGAATGCGCGCAGGGCCGCCCTCATTTGCTCAGCAGCCGCATCGCCGACTCCAGCCCCGTGATGGAGAGCGGGAACATGCGCTGGTGCATCAGCTGCTGGATGATGGAGATGCTCTGGCGGTACTGCCAGACGCCCTGGGGCTCGGGATTGATCCACGCGTATTTCGGGAAGGCATGCGTGAGCCGCTGCAGCCATTCGGCGCCGGGCTCCTCGTTGTTGTACTCGACGCTGCCGCCGGGCTGCAGGATCTCGTAGGGGCTCATGGTGGCGTCGCCCACGAAGATCAGCTTGTAGTCCTTGTTGTACTTGCGGATGACGTCCCAGGTGGGCATCTTCTCGGCGAAGCGGCGGCGGTTGTTCTTCCACATGAAGTCGTAGACGCAGTTGTGGAAGTAATAGAACTCCAGGTGCTTGAACTCGCTCTTGGCGGCCGAGAACAGCTCCTCCACGCGGTGGATGTGCTCGTCCATGGTGCCGCCGACGTCCATCAGCAGCAGCACCTTCACCTTGTTGTGCCGCTCGGGGATCATGCGGATGTCCAGCATGCCGGCGTTGGCGGCGGTCTTGTGGATGGTGTCATCGAGGTCCAGCTCGAGCTCCGAGCCCTCGCGGGCGAAGCGGCGCAGGCGGCGCAGGGCGACCTTGATGTTGCGGGTGCCGAGCTCGAGGTTGTCGTCGTAGTCGCGGTAGGCGCGCTGGTCCCAGACCTTCACCGCGCTGCGGTTGCGGCCGCGGTCCTGCCCGACGCGCACGCCCTGCGGGTTGTAGCCGTAGGCACCGAAGGGGCTGGTGCCGCCGGTGCCGATCCAGCGGTTGCCACCCTCGTGGCGCTCCTTCTGCTCCTCCAGGCGCTGACGCAGGGTTTCCATCAGCTGCTCCCAGCCCAGCTTCTCGATCTCGGCCTTCTGCTCGGGCGTCAGTTCCAGCTCGAGGTGCTTGCGCAGCCATTCCTCGGGCAGCTCGCGGGCGAAATCGGTGAGCAGCTCCACGCCCTTGAAGTAGGCGGCGAAGGCGCGGTCGAACTTGTCGAAGTGGGCCTCGTCCTTGACCAGGGTGGTGCGGGCCAGGTAGTAGAAGCGATCGACCGTGGGGCCGCCGTCCTCGGCGTCCAGCACGCCCAGCTTGAGGGCCTCGAGCAGGGTCAGGTACTCCTTCACCGAGACAGGCAGCTTGGCGGCACGCAGGGTGTAGAAGAACTGGATCAGCATGGCAGGCAGTGGGAGTCTCGCGGTGATTATCCACAGAGCAGCGCTTGCTGCAGGCCACGCCGCAAGCCTGACGCAAGGCGGGGGCTTAGCATCGCGGGATCGATTCTTGCCGGAAGCGCCATGAACCAGGACGTGGAGCGGACCATGCAGGCCCTCTATGCCGCCATCCAAGAGGAGGACGGGCGCTGGGTGGGCCAGCACCAGGGTTTGCGCATCAGCAGCCAGTTCCAGCCCATCTACAGCCTGCCGCACCGCAGCCCGGTGGGCTACGAGGCCCTGGCGCGCTTCGCGACACCGGCGGGCGAGGCGCTCGATCCGGGTCAGGTCTTTGCGCAGGTCCAGGCGCAGGGGGAGGGCGCGGGCTCGCAGATGCAGCTGGACCGCCTGTGCCGCCTGCTGCATGTCCACAACTTCGTGACGCAGCAGGTGCCCGACTGCTGGCTCTTCCTCAACATCCATCCCGAGGTCTTCGTCAGGGCCGCGCATGAGGCGCCGATGCTGGCCCGCGCCGTCAGCACCGTCGAGCAACTGGGCCTGCCCATGCACCGCCTGGTCTTCGAGGTCACCGAGGAGATCATGGCCCAGGGCGCACGCTTCGAAGACGCCGTGGAGCGCGCCCGCGCCACGGGCTGCCTGCTGGCCCTGGACGACTTCGGCGCCGGGCATTCCAACTTCGACCGGGTCTGGCGCATGAAGCCAGAGATCGTGAAGCTGGACAAGAGCCTGCCCCAGCGCGCCCTGGCCTCGCCGCGCATTGCCCGCATCATGGCGCAGATGGTGGCGCTGCTGCACGAGTGCGGCGCGCTGGTGCTGCAGGAGGGCATCGAGGGGCGGGACGACATGCAGCTGGCCCTGGATGCCGACGTGGACCTGCTGCAAGGCTTCGGCCTGGGCCGGCCCGCCGCCGACCTGCTGGCGCCTCAGGCCAATCCCACCATCGACGGCTTCTGGGACCTGATCGAGGACCGCCAGATGCTGGGCCGCGAGCGCGACGACGAGCTCCTCCAGCCCTTCCGCAGCGCCGTGCTGGCCGCCGTGGGCCGGCTGCAGGCCGGTGACAGGCTGGACCAGGCCTGCCAGGGGGTGCTCTCGATCGCGGGAGCGCAGATGTGCTTCCTGCTCGACGAGCACGGCCATGATCTGGGCATGCGCATCCACCCGGACGTGCAGTCCGACAGCCCCGACCTGCGCTTTGGGCCGCTGGACGCCTCGGGCGATGCGCGCTGGTCGCGCCGGCCGTATTTCCGTCGGGCCATGGCCGCGGTGGGCACGCTGCAGGTGACGCGGCCCTACCTGAGCCTGCACGGCGCGCGCATGTGCGTGACCCTGTCCCTGGCCTTCTGGCAGGATGCGCGGCTGCGCGTGCTCTGTGCCGATGTGGACTGGGGCGAGGGCGAGGAGCGCGGCCTCGGCCGCCCGCGCCGCGTCGCCCGCTGAATCCACTGAACCCGCTGAACCTGCCGAACTAGCTAGCCGCGCCTGCGCGCGGGCGCCCGAACCGTCTTGCGTGCCGCCCCGCGCCGTGCCGGGTCATGCGTCGCCAGCCAAGCCAGGAACTCGGCATACCAGAGCTGGCTGTTCTGTGGCTTCAGCACCCAGTGGTTCTCGTCGGGGAACCACAGCAGGCGGGCGTCCACGCCGCGGGCCTTGAGGGTGTTGTAGTAGGCCAGGCCCTGCGCATCCGGCACGCGGTAGTCCTGGGCGCCGTGGATGACCAGGGTGGGTGTTTCCATGCGATGGGCAAAGGCATGCGGGCTCTGGGCCGCCACGCGGGCCGGGTCGTCCCAGTACCAGGCGCCCAGCTCCTTGGCGTGCCAGGTGTAGGCGTCGTCCGCGAACATGGCCTGCCAGTCGTAGCAGCCGGCGTGGCAGACATAGGCCTGGTAGCGCCCGGCCTTCACGTGCCCGTTCATCCAGGCCACCAGATAGCCGCCAAAGCTGCCGCCGCCGGCGAAGACACGGTCGCGGGCGACCCAGGGCTTCTTCAGCAGCCAGTCGGTCGCGGCCTCGATGTCCTGCAGCTCCAGCTCGCCCCAGCGCTGCGTGATGGCGTCCTTGAAAGCCTGTCCGTAGCCCGAGGAGCCGTGGTAGTTCACGCAGGCCACCACATAGCCCTGCGCGGCCAGCAGCTGGGCGTTCCAGCGGAAGTGCCACATGTCGCCGAAGGCCGAGTGCGGGCCGCCGTGGATCAGGTGCAGGACGGGGCGCCTGCGCTTGGCGTCGAAGCCGGGCGGGTAGGTCAGCCACATCTGGACCTCGTCGTCCTGCGCGCCCTTGAAGCTCACCGGCTCGACACGGCCCAGGCGCAGGGGCTTGAGCAGGGCATCGTTGAAGGTCTCGATGCGCAGAGGCGTCTCGCCCTCCATCACGCTGAGGCGGGGCGGATGTTGCGCGCTGTCATGCAGCACGACCAGGGTACCGGCCTGCAGGTCGAAGGCCGCGGCATGGCCGCCCTCGAACTGCGTGAAGGCGGCGCAGGTCTTGACGTCGAAGCGCCAGAGGTGGCGCCGGCCTTCGTCCTCGGCGCAAAAGAGCACGCCCAGGTCGTCTTCGTCCCAGCGCAGCGGGGCCTGGACCTCGCGGTCCCAGTCCTCGGACAGCACGGCCCAGTTGCCGTGGGTGTCCAGCACGCCCAGCTGGTCGGGCATGGTGTGCCTGAGGCCGCGGTGGCAGGCCAGGAAGGCCAGGTGGTGGCCCGCGTGGCTGTAGACCGGCGCATGCAGATGCCAGCCGTCCTCCTGCAGCAGCGTGCGCACCTGGCGGCTGCGGACCTCCACCTCGGCCAGCGCGAAGCAGTGATCCAGGCGCTTCTCGGCGGCCGGGTCGAAGGCGAAGACGATGCGCCGGCCGTCGGGGGAGATGTCAAAGCAGTCGGCGTCGGGTTCGGAGCGGCTGAGCTCCCAGTCCGTGCCCTCGAACAGGTCGCGGAACTTGCCGCTGCGCGTGTCCAGCACGTGCAGATGGGGCACGCGGTCCATGGGAACGTGGTGGTCCCAGAAGCGGTAGAGCGCCTCCGAGGTCACATAGCCGCTGGTTTTGCGGGCCTGGTGCGCGGCCCAGGCTCTGGCCTGCGCGGCCGCGCCCTTGAGCTGCGGCCAGACCCAGGCCACGAAGGCGATGTGGCGGCCGTCCGGGAACCACTTGAAGGCCTCGACGCCCATGGGCAGGGAGGTGGCGCGCCGCGCCTCGCCGCCGTCGGGGGCGATGAGGTAGAGCTGCGGGCTGTCGTCCCTGACCCCGTCCTGCTCGCGGCGGGCGATGAAGGCGATCTGGTCGCCCAGCGGGCTCCAGCGCGGGCTGCCGTCCTTGTCGCCGGACTGGGTCAGGCGGCGGGGTTCACCGCCCAGCGTGGAGAGCAGCCACAGGCTGCTCTGGCTGTTGTCCTTCTCGAGCGAGGGGCTCGTGAGGCTGGCCACGGCCTGCGCACCGTCGGGCGAGAGGCTGGGCGCGCCGAGGCGCTCGATGGCCCAGAGGGCCTCAATGCTGAAGGTCTTGCTCGTGGCCATGCGCCTTGCTCCTCGTCATGCGGCACGCTGGTGTGTGCACCGGGCCGCAGTGTAGGGGCGACGAGGCAGGGAAATCTGCCGCGCTGGCGCTCAGCGGTTGCGGCTCTGCATGAAGACCAGCTTCTCGAAGAGGGTCAGGTCTTGCTCGTTCTTCAGCAGCGCGCCCACCAGGGGAGGGATGGCGACCTTGTCGTCCTGCGCCCTGAGCGCGTCAACGGGGATGTCCTCGGCCAGCAGCAGCTTGAGCCAGTCGATCAGCTCCGAGGTGCTGGGCTTCTTCTTGAGGCCGGGCAGGTTGCGCACGTCGTAGAAGGTCTTGAGCGCCGCGGCCAGCAGCTCCTTCTTGAGGCCGGGGAAATGCAGGTCGGCGATGCGCTGCATGGTCTCGGCCTCGGGGAACTTGATGTAGTGGAAGAAGCAGCGGCGCAGGAAGGCGTCCGGCAGCTCCTTCTCGTTGTTGGAGGTGATGAAGACCAGGGGGCGGTGCTTGGCCCGGATCATCTGCCGCGTCTCGTAGCAGTAGAACTCCATGCGGTCGAGTTCGCGCAGCAGGTCGTTGGGAAACTCGATGTCGGCCTTGTCGATCTCGTCGATCAGCAGGGCCACGGGCGTGTCCGACTCGAAGGCCTGCCACAGCACGCCCTTGACGATGTAGTTGTGGATGTCCTTGACGCGCTCGTCGCCGAGCTGGCTGTCGCGCAGGCGGCTGACGGCGTCGTACTCGTAGAGGCCCTGCTGCGCCTTGGTCGTGCTCTTGATGTGCCACTGCAACAGCGGCAGGCCCACGCTCTGGGCCACCTCCTCGGCCAGCATGGTCTTGCCGGTGCCGGGTTCGCCCTTGACCAGCAAGGGGCGTTTGAGGGTGATGGCGGCGTTCACGGCCAACATCAGGTCGGCGGTGGCGACGTACTGCTCGGAGCCTTGGAACTTCATGCTGTGGATCAATGCGGGTAAGCCTGCAAACCAGTATAAGGTCCGTCCCTATAATGCGCCCCGGTGTCAGATCAAGAACTTCGGGACCATGAACAAACTGTTGAAGCTCACCTTCGCCGTTCTCGCTGGCCTCACTGCTGTCAGCGCGCAGGCGCAGGACGTCAAGGCGGGTGAGAAGAAGATCGCCATGTGCATCGGCTGCCACGGCATCGTCGGCTATCAGGCGACCTTCCCCGAAATTCACAAGGTGCCGATGATCGCTGGCCAGAATGCCAAGTACATCGCCTCGGCCCTGAATGCCTACGCCAAGGGCGAGCGCAAGCACCCGACCATGCGCGGCATCGCCCAGTCGCTGAGCGAGCAGGACATCGCGGACATCTCCGCCTACTACGAGCAGCAGGCCCAGGCCCCCGCCGCCGGTGACGCCGCTGCGGCGCCGGCCAATGTGGCCGAACTGCTGAACAAGGGTGCCTGCGCTTCCTGCCATGGCGCCAACTTCAGCAAGCCCATCGACGGTGCCTACCCCAAGCTGGCCGGCCAGCACGCCGACTACCTCTACGCCGCGCTGAAGTCCTACCAGACCGAAGGCAACCCTTACGTGGGTCGCGGCAACGCCATCATGGCTGGCCAGGTCAAGCAGTTCAGCCATGCCGAGCTGAAGGCCATCGCCAAGTACCTGGCCTCGCTGGGCGGCGAACTGCGCACCGTGCCCCAGAGCAAGATGCGCTGAGCGCCCGCACTGTGTCGGATCAAGCCGCCTCGCTAGGCGGCTTTTTTGTGTCCGATTTGGCTTTTCATCGGGAGGGGCACCGTCGATACTGGGCAGCAGATTTCCGCTCCAGTTCCCACCCGCCTCCCATGCTCAAAAGAATACCGACCCAGCACGTCCGGCTCGGCATGTTCTTGCAGTCCATGGAAGGTTCATGGCTGTCCCACCCCTTCTGGAAGACCAAGTTCGTGCTGCGCGAGCAGAGCGAGGTCGACGCCTTGCTCAAGAGCGGTGTGGTCGCCGTCTGGATTGATGTGGAGAAGGGCCTGGACATCCAGGAGGCCGAGCCCAGGGTCGAACCGGTGCCTGAGCCCGCGCCTGAGCCCGCGCCCCAGCCTGCCAAGCCCCAGGAGCCTCGGCCGCTGGTCGCCGCCCCTGTGCCCGCCGCAACGCCGCCCGGCATGCGCGCCAGCCTGCACGACGAGATGGGCCGCGCCGCGCAGATCGTCAGCCGCTCCCGGGCCGCGGTGATCAACCTCTTCGGCGAAGCCCGCCTGGGCAAGGCCATCGATGCCGAGCAGTGCCTGCCGCTGGTGGAGGAGGTCGCCAATTCGGTGTCGCGCAACCCCTCCGCGCTGATCAGCCTCGCCCGGCTCAAGACCAAGGACGACTACACCTACATGCACTCGGTGGCGGTGTGCGCCCTGATGGTGTCCCTGTCCCGGCACATGGGCCTGGACGAGGCCCAGACGCGTGAGGCCGGTCTGGCGGGTCTGCTGCATGACGTCGGCAAGATGGCCATGCCCATCGACGTGCTCAACAAGCCCGGGCAGCTGACCGACGACGAGTTCGCTGTCATGCGCTCCCACCCGGTGCGCGGCTACGAGATGCTGCTGGAGGGCGGCGCCGTGCCGGCCGCGGCGCTGGATGTCTGCCTGCACCACCACGAGAAGATCGACGGTTCGGGCTATCCCAAGAAGCTCAAGGGAGAGGAAATCTCGCTGCTGTCCCGCATGGGAGCGGTCTGCGATGTCTACGACGCCATCACTTCCACTCGCCCCTACAAGAACGCCTGGGACCCGGCCGGCTCCATCCAGCGCATGGCGCAATGGACGGGCCACTTCGACCCGGCCGTCTTCCAGGCCTTCGTCAAAAGCGTGGGCATCTACCCGGTGGGGACCCTGGTGAAGCTGCACTCCGGGCGGCTGGCCGTGGTGGTGGAGCAGAGCCCCGTGCGCCTGACGGCACCGCTGGTGCGGGTCTTCTTCTCGACCAAGTCGCAGCTGCCCATCCCCACGGAGCTGGTCAACCTGGACCTGCCCTCGGCCACGGACCGCATCGTCTCGCGCGAGAACCCCGCCGACTGGGGCTTCAAGCACCTGGACGAACTCTGGATGAAGGCGCCGGGGCAGGCCTGATCTTCCGGCCCTGTCTGAGGGGCAGCCGTCGGCCAAGGCGCGCGATATCGGCTGTTTAGCGGCGCTTTTGAGCCCTTCGCACGGCGGCTGCTGCCGGGATACTGCCTCCATCCGTCTCCTGACGATGGCCCAGCCCCTGCCCACCATGCCAGCCTCGCCCCTGCACTCCCCGCGTCCTTCCACGTCCTTGCGCCTCCTGCCTGCGGCCGGTCGATGGCTCAGCTGGAGCCTGGCCTTCGCATTGGCGGCCTGCGGTGGCGGAGGAGGCGGGGGCAGCAGTGGCACGGACACCGGCAGCACCACGCCGCCGGTGCTCAGCGGCGTGGCCGCCACGGGCGCCCCGCTGGGCTCGGCCAGCGTCACAGTGCTGGACGCCAGCGGCGCCACGGTGGGCACAGGCAGCACCCATCCCACCGATGGCAGCTACAAGATCACGCTCGGCAAGCAGAGCCCGCAGGCGCCGCTGCTGGTGGAGGTGCGGGGGCTCAACGCCCTGGGCGACATGGTGCTGCTGCACTCGGCGGTGCCCAAGACCTCGGCCAGCATGGTGGCCAATGTCTCTCCCCTCAGCGAGGCCCTGCTGGCCCTGACCCTGGGCGATGCGCCCCGCACCGTGTTCAACGACGTGGCGGGCAACAGCAGCGCCGTGGCCCTCGTCGGCACCCAGCTCGCGGCTGCCTCGGACTTCCTCAAGACCTTGATCAAGTCCAATATCAGCGACGCCAAGATCACAGACGCCACCACCCTGGACCTGCTCGGCGACGCCAGCTTCGCCGCGAACAAGGGCGCGCTGGACCTGCTGATCGAGGCCCTGCGGGTGGACCTGGGCAGCGGCAGTGCCGGTGCGCCGCAGCTGCTGCTGGCCAACAAGCTCAAGCCGGGGGCGCCTGTCGAGGTGGTGGTGGACCTGCCCGCCCTGAAGGCCGAGCTGGCCAAGGGCAGCTCGGCCACGCCGCTCAATGCCGTCACCAGCACGCTCAAGGCCACGACCGGCGCCACCACCCTGCTGCCCAACGCCGCCAGCCTGGACGAGCTGCCGGCCGCGATCAACAAGATGCTGGCCCAGGGCCTTTCGGCCAGTGCGATCAGCAGCCACAGCCTGCTCTCGGCCTTCACCGTCAATGACAGCCGGGACAAGAACTCCATGGCCCTGTACTTCGCGGACCTGGCCAGCAAGAACCAGCAGCTGGGTCGATTCCAGATCGTGGCCTGCCTGGACGATGTGTTCGCCTCCGGCAACTGCACCCGTCTGCAGGTCAGCGCCTACGTGACGGACAGCGCTGGCAAGGTGCTGGACATCTTCCAGACCACGGTCAACTACCTCAAGTCGACCACCGCGGGCGTGCCGTCCTGGCGGCTCTACGGCAACGGGCGCTCGCTGGAGTTCAACGTCATCCCCATGACAGTGGCGAGCTTCGGGGGCGATGGCAGCCTGAAGTCCGGTACCACGGTCAATCCGCGCGCTGGTGTGCAGCTGGACCTGCAGGGCCAGACGCTGGACGCCCCCATCACCAGCGCCCTGGACAGCGGCGTGGTGCAGACGCCCAACGGCTTCGCGATTGCCATGGCCTACTGCGCCCGTGCCCGCATGTGCATCACCAAGGTCCCCGGTGCCACCAGCACCACGGCCACCGGGCAGGCCACGGACTACGCCCTGCTGCAGGACAGCGTCGGCTGGATCGGCGGGGCGGACGCCCAGCGCTCGGCCAAGTACAGCGTCAGCTTCACGCCGCCCGGCAGCACGGCCCGGACCCAGCCGGCCTACCTGCGCGCCGAGGTGCCCGTCGCCCCCGCGACCAGCCGCTTCCCGATGATCGACGAGCTCGGCACCAGTGCCCTGCTGGGCCGCCAGCTCAGCTTCGGGCGCAAGTACAGCTGGGCCAAGTGGGCCGCCGACAACCCGGACATGCGAATGCTGAGCATGCGGCTCGTGCAGGGCACCGACCCGGCTGCGCCCTCCATCCGCGAGATCAAGCTGGCCCTGCCGGTGAGCACCGAGCAGACCCTGGGCCCCAGCGTGCTGCCCGGCGGCGCCACGCCGACGACCAGCGAGCTCTGGCTGACCGCGGCGGACTCGCAGGGACGGCGTTTCCAGAGCCGCTTCGTGCTGAACTACTGAGTCTGGCCTGCTTGCCGGGGCCGTCCCGGGCGCATGCCGCTACAGTTGCCGCATCCGCCCCCGAGGCCCCATCTTCCCGGCCCTTTATCGCATGACCGAGGCGCTCCAAGCCCAGAACGACCAGCTCCGTCGACGCCTGGAATCCCTGCTGCAGCAGGCGCGCAGCAACGAGGAGAAGCTGCGGCGCTTCGAGCGCCTGGAGCATGCCCTCATCGGCGCTGGCTCGCTGCCGGATCTGCTGCGCGTGATCCTGCAGGACTACCGCGAGAGCTTCGAGCTGGACGCCGTGGGCCTGTGCCTGCTGGACGCCGGCGGCGATCTTCAGCGCTGCCTGGACGAAGCCGGCACGGATCTGGCGGCCTCGCTGCCTGGGCTCCAGCTCTTGGGCACGGCCTCCGAGCAGCCTTTGCTGCTGCAGCTGGGTCAGAGGCCCGCTCTGGGGCAGTTCCAGTCCTGGCGCCATGCGGCCCTGTTCGGACCAGAGCGCGTGCCTGGCCTGGCTTCCTGCGCTGTGCTGCCCCTGGTGCGGCAGGGCCAGCTGATCGGCAGCCTCCAGTTCGCCAGCCGGGACGTCTCGCGCTACGAGGTCGACGCCGGCACGGAGTTTCTGGAGCGCCTGGCGGCCGTCGTCGCGATCTGCCTGGACAACGTGCTCAACCAGGAACGCCTGCGCCAGGCTGGCATCACCGATGCCCTGACCGGGCTGCACAACCGGCGCTACTTCGAGCAGCGCTGCCCCATCGAGGTGGGGGAGGCGCAGCGCCACGGCCATGGGCTGGCCTGCCTGTTCCTGGACGTGGACCACTTCAAGCGCATCAACGACAGCTACGGCCATCCCGTGGGCGACGAAGTGCTGCGCCAGGTCGGCCAGCGCATCCGCCAGCAGCTGCGGGCCGGTGACACCATCGCCCGCTACGGCGGCGAGGAGTTCGTCGTGCTGCTGCCGCGCTGCCCTGACGAGCATGCCCTGGAAACCGCCGAGCGCATCCGCCGCGCCCTGTGCGAGACCAGCGTGGAGCTGCCAGACGGCGTGCGTCTGCCGGTGACGCTGTCGGCGGGCCTGTCCCTGCTCTCCCTGCTGCTGTCCAGCTCACAGCTGCCGCAGCTGGCCAGTGGCCTGGTGGCGGCGGCCGATGCGGCGCTCTACGCCGCCAAGGCGCAAGGGCGCAATCGCATCGTGATGGCGGGCCGGGGCGCCTTCAGTCCAGGCGGCTGAGCGCCGGATCCAGCGCCGCGCCCCTCGCGCCCGGCCCGTGGGGCTGGCGCGCAGGCAGCAGGCGGAACCCCAACCAGGCCCCCACGACGATGGCCAGGCTGTTCTGCAGGCCCCAGAAGGGCGGCATGCGGGCCGAGGTGAGCAGGGTGAAGGGCGACCAGACCTTGGTGACATCCAGCTCGGCCAGCAGGAAGAAGCCGGCGGTGAAGGTGAACACCATGGCCAGCCCCATGCCGATGCGGTACCAGAGCCAGCTGCTGCGCCGGCTGCGCTGGCGGGTGCGCAGGCTGAAGTAGGTCCAGGCCACGGCAAGCAGCAGCGAGGGCAGGGCCAGGCCCAGCAGGCGCAGGAAGACCGCGAGGCCATCCAGGCGTCCGACCAGGAGCCAGTTCAGCGGTGTGGAGGTCGCGGCCACGGCAGCGGCGAGCCCGCCCACGTAAACGACGAATCCGGAAAGAAAGGCCAGGGGGCGGCGATGGCTTTGCATGCGTTGAACTGCTGCGCTGCGTCAGCCGCAGGATGCGGCCGGGGCCATGCTAGCGCCGCGGTGTTCGGGCGCCACGTGAATTGTTGGCGGAGACGGTGAGATTCGAACTCACGGAGGGGATAAGCCCTCGGCGGTTTTCAAGACCGCTGCCTTAAACCACTCGGCCACGTCTCCCGGTGGAGAGCTGCGGATTCTAGCCTTCAATCGCCACGGCTCAGGTCGCCGGACCGGCTTCCAGGCGTTCGCGGCGGCGCATGGCCAGGGCCAGCGCGTGCTGGCCGTAGCGTTCGAGGCCGGCGTAGGTGTCTTCCATCACCTCGGGCGGATCACCCTGGCCGAGCTTGAACTGCGCCTGGGTGTCCAGGATGCGGGCCCTGAAGGCCACGATGTGCTGGGCGAGCTGCGCCTTGCGGGCGCCCATCTCGCTGGCATGCCATGGGCGAGGGTAGGGAGCCTCGACGTGGGCGACCAGGGTGTCCAGGGCGGCTGCCGCGGCCTCGGGGCTGTCCTCCAGCGTGATGTGGACCTGCAGGTGCACGGCCTCGTAGTTCCACGTGGGCGCGTAGCGGCGGTCGCGGAACCAGCTGGTGGAGATGTAGCCCTGAGCACCGCTGAAGGCCACGAGGGCACGCGGCTGGCGCCGGATCAGCGCCAACTGCGGGTTGTGCCGGGAGAAGTGGCCGATGAGTACGCCTTCGCCCCGGGTGTCGCGCTGCAGGACCAGCGGCAGGGGCGAGGCCTCGATCTGCGTGCCCTCGCTGCTGATGACCAGGGCCAGGGGGTGGTGGGCGATCAGGCGGTCGATCTCGCTGGCATGGCGGGGGCGGAAGATCTCGGGGGTGTTCATGGCGCGGCTTGGCGAGTGGGGGGATGACTGAATTCTTGGCCTTGCCGCGCGTTGATCGCACAGCAGATTTGCAAGCATGGCTGGCAAAATTGCTGTTCTGTTCTGGCCGCGTCGACGGCAGCCAGGGAAGGAGCGGCGATGAAGGACTCGATGCCGGACTGGGATGACCTGCGCCTGCTCGCCCAGCTGGCCAGGGCGGGCGGGCTGGAGGCTGCGGCGGGAGCGCTGGGCATCAGCGCGGCCACGCTGTACCGGCGGCTGCAGGCCGCGGAACGCCAGCTCGGCGTGCGCCTCTTCGAACGGGGCCGGGCGGGCTACAGGCCCACGAGTGCCGGCCAGGAGGTCGTCGCGCTGGCGCAGCGCATGGCCCAGGAGGTGCAGGCGCTGACGCACAGCGTGAGGAGCCGCCAGGCCTGGCCCGGCGGCCTCGTGCGCCTGAGTGCGGGTGACACCTGGATGAGCGGACCGCTGCCCGCCCTGCTGGCGTCCTACCAGAGCCGGGCCCAGGTGCAGCTGCAGGTCGGCACGGCCAACACGCTGACCGACCTGATCCACGGGGATGCCGACGTGGCCCTGCGCACCGGCGGCGTCTCGCCCGAGTCCCTGGTGGGGCGGCGCCTGGGCTGGGTCGCGGCCACGGTCTATGCCTCGAAGAAGCTGGGCGGGGTCCGGGCAGACCGGCTGGACACCCTGCCGTGGGTGGGGGTCGACGAGACGCTCGCCCACCTCGATTCGGCGCGCTGGCTGGAGCAGCAGGGCCTGGGGCAGCAGGTGTGCATCCGCACCCATTCGCTGGTGCACGTCCACCAGTTTGTCCGCCAGGGGCTGGGCCTGGGGGCGATCCCCTGCTTCCTGGGCGATGCCGATCCGGGCCTGCGCCGCGTCTTCGACCCGCCCCGGGACTGGCGCAGCGAGCTGTGGCTGCTGACGCGCCCGGAGCTGCGCAAGGTGCCGCGCATCCGCCTGCTGCTGGACGCGCTGTACGAAGGAACGCGGCCGTTGCTGGACCTGATCGAGGGGCGGGGCGCCTGAGGACCCGCCTCAGCCCGGCTGCTGCGCCTGCGCGCAGCGCACCTGGATGATGTCGCTGACGCGGCCCTGGGCGTCCAGCGCCGCCGCGCTCAGCGAGCCGCCCCAGACGCAGCCGGTGTCCAGCGCCAGCAGGTCGTGCCGCTGCTGAAGGCCCAGGGTGGACCAGTGGCCGAAGGCGATGGGCTGGCCCGCGCTGCGCCGGCCGGGCACCTCGAACCAGGGCATGAAGCCCTGCGGAGCCTCGCCGGCGCCGTCCTTGGTCTTGAACTCCAGCTGGCCCTCGGCCGAGCAGAAGCGGATGCGGGTGAGCACATTGACGATGAAGCGCAGCCGGGCCGTGCCCTGGAGGCCGTCCTGCCAGCGGTCCGGCTCGTTGCCGTACATCTCGTGGAGGAAGCCGGCGAGCTCCGGGCCGCGCAGCAGGGACTCGACCTCCGCTGCCAGCGCGAGCGTCTGTGCGCGGTCCCACTGCGGCACGACGCCGGCATGGACCAGCAGCCAGCCCTGCGCTTCGGCCGCCATGCGCTGGTGGCGCAGCCAGTCCAGCAGGGCCTCGCGGTCGGGAGCCTCGAGGATGTCGCGCACGGTATCGCTCTTGCCGGGCTTGCGCACGCCGTGCGCGGTGGCCAGCAGGTGCAGGTCATGGTTGCCCAGCAGGCACTGCGCGGCATCGCCCATGCCCTGCAGGCGGCGCAGGGTGCGCAGCGAGGCGGGGCCGCGGTTGACCAGGTCGCCCAGGCAGTGGATGCGGTCGCGCGAAGGGGAGAAATCCAGGGTCTGTAGCAGGCGCTCCAGCGCATCGCAGCAGCCCTGCAGGTCGCCGATCAGGTAGTTCATCACCGGGATTGTGCGGTCGGAAACGCCACGGGCTTCTGCTACGCTTGCGCGCTTCGACTGGTTTTTTCGCGCCTGGCCAGGGTTTCCCCCGAAATGCTCCTGCCGCCCGGCGCCCCCCATGGATACCGCCTTACTTCTCTTTCTGCTGCTGCTCAACGGTTTCTTCGCGATGTCTGAAATGGCCCTGTCGGCCAGTCGCAAGGCGCGGTTGCAGGTGCTGGTGGAGTCGGGTGAGTCCGGGGCGCAGGCCGCCATGGACCTGCACGACGACCCCACCAAGTTCCTCTCGACCGTCCAGATCGGCATCACCTCGATCGGCGTGCTCAACGGCATCGTCGGCGACGCGGCCTTCTCCGCACCGCTGGCCGCCTGGCTGAAGACCGTCACGCCCTTGCACGACCGCGCCCTGGAGGTCACCGCCACCGCGCTGGTGGTGTTGATCATCACCGTGGTGACCATCATCTTCGGCGAGCTGGTGCCCAAGCGCCTGGGCCAGATCTACCCCGAGACCGTGGCCCGCATGGTGGCGCCGCCCATGGAGTTCCTCTCGGTGGTGGCCCGCCCGCTGGTGCGCTTCCTGAGCTTCTGCACCGAGGCCACGCTGGGTCTGATGGGCCTGCGCGGCAAGGCCCAGCGCAGCGTGACCGAAGAGGAGATCGCCGCCAGCCTGGAAGAGGGCCTGGACGCTGGTGTCATCGAGCAGCACGAGCACCAGATGGTGCGCAACGTCTTCCGCCTGGACGAGCGCCAGATCGGCTCCATGATGATCCCCCGCGGCGAGATCGCCTGGCTGGACGTCGAGGACACGCCCGAGGCCGTGCTCAAGATGCTGCAGGCCCACGGCTACAGCCGCTACCCTGTCTGCCGGGGCGGGCTGGACGACGTGCTGGGCATCGCCACCGCCCAGGGCCTGCTGGCGCGGGTGCTGGCGGGGCAGGACCTGGCCCTTGGCGAAGACCTGGAGCCCTCGGTCTTCGTGCCGGAGACCCTCTCGGGCATGGAGTTGCTGGAGCACTTCCGGGCGTCCAATGCGCCCCTGGTCTTCGTGGTCGATGAATACGGTGAAGTGCAGGGCGTGATCTCTGTGCGTGATGTCTTGGAAGCGATCGCGGGCGAGTTCAATGCGCCCGGGGATGGCGATGCCTGGGCGGTGCAGCGCGAGGACGGGAGCTGGCTGATGGACGGCCTGATCCCTGTGCCCGAGCTCAAGGACCGCCTGGGCCTGAAGGAACTGCCCGAAGAGGATCGTGGGCGCTACAACACCCTGGCCGGCATGGTGATGCTGCTGCTGGGGCGCTTGCCGCGCACGGCCGATGTGGTGGAGTGGAACGCCTGGAGATTCGAGGTCGTGGACCTCGATGGCAAGCGTGTGGACAAAGTGCTGGTCAGCCGACTGGCGGAAGACGGAGAGAAAGAATGAGCACCCCCCCGATGTTTGGCAGCGTGGTTCCCCTGGACCGCGAGGCTCACAAGAAGCTGCACCTGCGCACGGACCTGTCCACGGTGGACAAGGTCAAGGGCCTGAACTCGATGTTCCTGACGACGGTCGAGTTCTCGGAAGCCTGCAAGGAATTCCCCATCGTCTTCGTGCGCGCCGGTGAGGCGCCCAAGGACGGCGGCAAGCAGCCCGTGGCCCCCCTGGCCGTGCTGGGCCTCAAGCCCGGCCACAACCTGTTCGTCGAAGGCGACAAGTGGACGGCCAATTACGCACCGGCCTATGTGCGCCGCTATCCCTTCATGATGGCCCACATCGATGACCAGGGGAACATGGCCCTGTGCATCGACGACCAGTGGGCAGGCTTCTCCGACAAGGACGGCCAGGCCCTGTTCGCCGCCGACGGCGAGGCCACCGAGTTCCTGGTCAACGCCAAGAACTTCGTCGAGAGCTACGAGCGCGAAACCGAGCGCACCCGCGCCGCCTGCCACGAGCTGGTCGAGCTGGGCATCCTGCAGGACATGCGCTTCGAGTCCACCAACGAAGCCGGCAACAAGGTCGATGTCGACGGCTTCATGACCGTGGACGAGAAGAAGCTGGCCGAGCTGGACGACGCCACGGTTGTGCGCCTGCACCGCAACGGCCTGCTGGCCCTGCTGGAGATGCACCGCCTGTCCCTGGGCAATATGGCCCGCCTGGCGCAGCTGCAACTGGCTCGCAAGGACTGAAACAGCATCTGACCGCGCCCACGCGGTCGGCAAGGCACCAGGGGCAGGGCAACCTGCCCCTTTTTCATGGGTGTCGCGGGCAGGCGCCGCTTTGCTGCGGCCGCGGCCCGGCCTGTGCAGGCTTGTTGCATTCGTCGGGCTTGTACCGAGGCTGCAGTCACAAGCCGCTGTCAGAATCCAGCGTCCCTTTTCGTTGGGGGTTGACAGGCACATGAACAACATCCTGAGCCGCCGCGGCTTTGTCGCGGGTTCCCTGCCCTTGAGCGCCGCGCTGACGGCTGCCCTGGGTCCCGCCGAGGCATTGCCGGCCGCCCGGCCCGCCGCCCAGTCGCCAGGCCTTAATGCGCCGTGGGACCAGATGGACGTGCGCGAGCTGCAGGCCGCCCTGCGTGAGGGCAAGCTCAGCTGCGAGCGCCTGACGCGCCACTACCTGCACCGCATCGAGATGCTGGACCGCCGCGGCCCGCAGCTGCGCTCGGTGATCGAGCTCAACCCCGACGCCCTGTCCCAGGCCCGCCAGCTCGATGCCGATCGGCACAAGGCGGAGCGCGGCCCGCTGTACGGCGTCCCCGTGCTGATCAAGGACAACATCGCCACCGCCGACCGCATGGCCACCACGGCGGGCTCCCTCGCCCTGGCGGGGCTTCACGCGAAGCGGGACGCCTTCATCGTCAAGCGCCTGCGCGAGGCCGGCGCCCTGATCCTGGGCAAGACCAATCTCAGCGAGTGGGCCAACATCCGTTCCAGCCGCTCCACCAGCGGCTGGAGCAGCCGCGGCGGCCAGACCCGCCACCCCTATCTGCTGAACCGCAATCCCAGCGGCTCCAGTTCCGGCTCCGCCGTGGCCATGGCCGCCGGGCTGTGCGCGCTGGCCGTGGGCACCGAGACCGACGGCTCCGTGACCTCGCCGGCCAGCATCTGCGGCATCGTGGGCCTCAAGCCCACCCTGGGGCTGCTCAGCCGCGACGGCATCATCCCCATCGCCAGCTCGCAGGACACCGCCGGGCCCATGACGCGCTCGGTGCGCGACGCCGCCCTGCTGCTCCAGTGCATGGCGGGCCGCGACAGCCGCGATGCCGCCACGCAAGACCTGCCCCCGGGCGCGGCGCTCGATTTCGAGGGCGCCCTGCGCAAGGACGCGCTGAAGGGCGCGCGCATCGGCGTGATCCGTGCCGCCATGCCGCCCCAGCCCCAGGTCATGGCCCTGTTCGAGCAGGCCCTGGAGGTGCTGCGCCAGCAAGGCGCGGTGCTCGTCGACAAGCTGGAAATTCCCAACCAGGCCAAGTACGCCGAGACCGAGCTGACCGTGTTGATGCACGAGCTCAAGGCCGGCCTGCGCGACTACCTGGCCGAATTCCAGCCGGATGCGCCCGTCAGGAACCTCGGCGAGCTGATCGCCTGGAACCGCCAGCATGCCGGCACCGTCATGCCCTTCTTCGACCAGGAGCTCTTCGAGCAGGCCGAGGCCACCGAAGGCCTGGAGACGGCCGCCTACCGCGAGGCGCTGGCCACCAACCGCCGCTACTCGCGTGCCGAGGGGCTGGATGCGCTCTTCGCCGAGCACCAGCTGGACGCCGTGGTGGCGCCCACCGGCAACGTGGCCTGGCTCACCGATCCCGTGCTGGGCGACCACTTCACCGCGGGCGGCTTCACCACGCCCTTCGCCGTGGCCGGCTATCCCCATATCACCGTGCCCATGGGCATGGCCGCGCGCCTGCCCGCCGCCCTGTCCTTCGGCGGCCTGGCCTGGCAGGACGCCAAGGTGCTGGGCCTGGCCCATGCCTATGAGCAGGCCAGCCGCCGGC
Organism: Roseateles flavus; assembly: GCF_039872765.1. NCBI lineage: Bacteria > Pseudomonadati > Pseudomonadota > Betaproteobacteria > Burkholderiales > Sphaerotilaceae > Roseateles > Roseateles flavus. Next base: position 1,216,928 of record NZ_JBDPZC010000001.1, read on the forward strand.
GCGTGCTGCCGGCCTTTCTGAAAGACTGAAGGCTCGGCGCTGGACGCGAATGGACGAGGGGGGCACTGGACGAGGGTCAGGCCTTGCCGGGGTCAGGCCTTGCGAGGGTCAGGATTTGTCACAGGAGCCCGGGGACGTGGCGGCAGGCCCACAGGAAAGATCCGGGAAATCCCAGCGAATCCGGTGTTAACCCTGTGCTGATTTGGTCCATGTCAGAGGGGCTGGTGTAAGACTTTGTGTATGTTGTACGAAGCGATGTTTTTAACGGTTTTGATTCCGAATCGTCGCTAGACTGCGTCGACCTTGAACACCTTGAGGGAGTCTTTGGATGTTTGCTGACAGTGCAGGTTTTCTTGCCGCCGGGGCCGTTGACGCCCTGCGTGCGACCCTGCGGTCTGGGGGCGCCAACACCATTGCTCCCGTGCGAGCGTTCCGCATCAGTGCGGCCATGTCTGCCAGCCAGCGCCTGCAGGCGCGCGAGCTGGTGGGGCGCAAGTACGCCGCGCGTGGCTATGCCATCGCCGCCAAGGCCGGGCAGGCCGCTGCCAATGGCCGTGAAGGCCAGGAAGCCGATCTGCTGACCCTGACCGCCGCCCGCGAAGGCACTGTGCTGGGCACCCTCAGCGTGCGCTTCGACGGCAGCGAGGGCCTGGCCGCCGACCAGGTCTTCAAGACCGAGATGCGCCAGCTGCGTGCCGGCGGCCGCCGTCTCTGCGAATTCACCCAGTTGGCCATGGACATCGACGAAGCCTCCAAGCGCGTCCTGGCCTGCCTCTTCCACATGGCCTATCTGCAGGCCTTCCGCCTGCGCGGTGCCGAGCTGCTCGTGGTGGAGGTGAATCCTCGTCACGTGGGCTACTACCAGCGCATGCTGGGCTTCCGCATCTGCAGCGAAGAGCGCATGAACCCCCGTGTGAAGGCCCCGGCCGTGCTGATGTGCCTGGACTTCCAGTACGCCCAGCAGCAGGTGCTCCGCTACGGTGGCCAGCCGCACCTGGGCCCGGTGGCGCGCTCCCTGTACCCCTTCGGCTACTCGCCCTCGGAAGAGGCGGTGCTGCTGGAGGAGCTGACGGCTTCCCGCCAGTGAGCGCCTCCGGCCCCCGCTTGCACGCATGATCAACCGGCTTCGGCCGGTTTTTCATTGCCTGTTTCAGTGCTTCGGGGTCAGGTCTGGTGCCTGCGGGCGGCCCTCAGGGATGCTGGGCTGTCATGCCGCCGTCTCGCCAGCCCAGCTGCCGGGACAGTTCACGGGCGACGCGCTTGAGCTCCCGGGCCGGCAGGCCCGTCTCCTGCAGCTCGAAATTGCCGCTCGGGCCGATGGCCGTGAGGCTGAGCACCATGCGCCCTCCATCATCGAACACGGGCGCTGCGAGGGCGGAAACGCCTGCCACTACCCCGTCGCGGGACTGGGCCAGGCCCACGCTGCGGGTCTCGGCCAGGATGCGCTCGAAGGCCGGGCTCAGCGAGGGTGGCTCGCCGTCTGCGGCCTCATTGAGGCGCAGGGCCTCCAGGACCTGGGCCTGGGGGAGGAAGGCCGCGAACAGCCGTCCCGAGGCCGTGCCGCGCAGGCTCATCACCGTGCCATGCCGCATGCTCACATGCACCGGTGAGGGCGCTTCTGCCACCCGCACGATGGTGGGGCCGCGGTTGCCCCAGACGGCGATCGCCACCGTGTGACCCAGGCTCAGGGCCAGTTCCTCGATGCGGGGGGTGGCCAGGCGCACCGGTTCGTACTGCTGCAGGCTGATCAGGCCCAGCTGCAACGCCAGGGGGCCGAGACCGTAGCGCCCGCCGCCGGCTTCCTGTTCCACCAGTCCCAGCTTGATGTAGCTCACCAGATAGGGGTGGGCCTTGGCGGGCGTCATGCCGGCTTCGCGGGCCAGGTCCTTCAGGGCCAGGGGACGGCCCTGGTGGGCCAGGGCGATCAGCAGCTGGCCGCCCACCTCCACGCTCTGGATGCCGCGCGGGCCGCGGGTTTCGCTGTCTTTGCCGGGGAAATCGGTGTCGTCGGACATGGTGCGCAGATCGGGGTGGCGGCGCATTATCGGGTGCGCTGGTGTTGAGATCTCAAATTAGATATAGTCAAACGCATTCGCAAGGATTGAATTGATCATGAGCAAGACCTTTGCCTCCCAAGCCGATCTGGAAGAGAAGCGCGTCAGCTTCGAGAAGCTCTCGGACCACGCCTACGCCTACACCGCCGAAGGGGACCCGAACACCGGCATCGTGATCGGCGATGACGCGGTGATGGTCATCGACACCCAGGCCACGCCCGTAATGGCTCAGGACGTGATCCGCCGCATCCGCGAGGTGACGGACAAGCCCATCAAGTACGTCCTGCTCTCGCACTACCACGCGGTGCGCGTGCTGGGCGCCTCCGCCTATGAGCCCGAGCACATCATCGCCAGCCAGGACACCTTCGACCTGATCGTCGAGCGCGGCGAGCAGGACAAGGCCAGTGAGATCGGCCGCTTCCCGCGTCTCTTCCGTAATGTCGAATCCGTGCCCGCCGGCCTGACCTGGCCCACCTTGACCTTCACCGGCAAGATGACCCTGTGGCTGGGCAAGCTGGAGGTGCAGATCCTCCAGCTGGGCCGTGGCCACACCAAGGGCGACACCGTGGTCTGGCTGCCCCAGGACCGCGTGCTGTTCTCGGGCGATCTGGTCGAGTTCGATGCCACGCCTTATGCCGGCGACGCCTACTTCCAGGACTGGCCGCAGACCCTGGAGAACCTCGCCGCCCTCAAGCCTGCCAAGCTGGTGCCCGGCCGCGGCGCCGCGCTGCAGACGCCGGAGCAGGTCCGTGCCGGCCTGGAAGGCACTCGCGCCTTCGTGTCCGAGCTCTATGCCGCCGTGAAGGCCGGCGTGGCCGCCGGGCGTGACCTCAACACCGTCTACCGCGAGGCCTATGCCGCGCTGGAGCCGAAGTATGGCCAGTGGGTCATCTTTGCCCACTGCATGCCCTTTGACGTGACCCGTGCCTTTGACGAGGCCAGCGGCCACACCCATCCCCGCATCTGGACCGCCGAGCGCGATGTCGAGATGTGGCGCGCCCTGGAAGGCCAGTGAGCGTCACCCGCAAGACCTGACCCCTGACCTGACGCAAGACCTGACCCCCAACGAGGACCCGAGGAGAAGCCATGAAGATCGAACGCATCCACCACGTCGCCTATCGCTGCAAGGACGCCAAGACCACCGTCGAGTGGTACGTCAAGCACCTGAACATGGACTTCGTGCTGGCCATCGCCGAGGACAAGGTGCCGTCCACCCAGGCGCCGGATCCCTATATGCACCTGTTCCTGGATGCGGGCAACGGCAACATCCTGGCCTTCTTCGAGCTGCCCAACTCGCCCGACATGGGCCGGGACACCAACACGCCTGAGTGGGTGCAGCACATCGCCTTCAAGGTCGACAGCGTCCAGACCCTGGAAGAGACCAAGGCCCGCCTGCAGGCCGCGGGCATCGAGGTGATCGGCGTGACCGATCACACCATCTTCAAGAGCATCTACTTCTTCGACCCCAACGGCCACCGCGTCGAGCTGGCCGCCGATGTCGGCACTCCCGAGATGTACAAGGCCCTGGACGCCTGCAAATGGGAGATGCTGGAAGAGTGGAACCAGACCAAGCGCGCACCCAAGCACGCCGCCTGGATGCATGACAAGGCGCTGGCCGCACCGCAGTAAGCCCGCCACCCAGCGCCATCGGCACCCTGCAGGACCGACCATGCTCAGCACCTACCAGTACCCCGTCTTCGACTACTACCAGAGCGAGGAGCAGCGCCTCGGCCAGCCTCAGGCGCACACCGTGGTGGTGGTGGGTGCCGGGCCCATAGGCCTGAGCCTCGCGCTGGACTGCGCCTCCCGCGGCCTGCGTGTGGTGGTGCTGGATGACAACAACAGCGTGAGCATCGGCTCCCGCGCCGTCTGCTACGCGAAGCGGACCCTGGAGGTCTGGGACCGCCTGGGCGTGGCCGAGCCGCTGGTGCAGCAGGGCGTGAAGTGGAAGGTCGGCAAGGTCTTCCATGGCGAAGGTCTGGCCTACCAGTTCGACCTCCTGCCCCAGGACCGCCACAAGCTGCCGGCCATGATCAACCTGCAGCAGTACTACCTGGAGGAACGCCTGGTTGCGGCCTGCGAGGCTTCGCCCCTGGTGGAGCTGCGCTGGAAGCACAAGCTGCTGTCCTTGACGCAGGACGATGACGGCGTGAGCCTGCAGGTCGAGACGCCCGACGGCATCTTCCCCATGCGCACCCAGTGGCTGCTGGCCTGCGACGGCGCAGGCAGCGACACCCGCCGGATGCTGGGCGCGGAGTTCCGCGGGCAGGCTTTCCAGGATCGCTTCCTGATCGCCGACGTGGTGGTCGAGCCTCAGGCTGCCGATGCCGCCGACGACGGCTTGCGCGGCCACGGCGCCACCCTGCGCCGCCTGGGCGCCGAGCCGGAACGCTGGTTCTGGTTCGATCCGCCCTTCCATCCGGGGCAGTCGGTGCTGCTGCACAAGCAGTGCGCCAACGTCTGGCGCATCGATTTCCAGCTGGGCTGGGGCGCCGATCCGCAGGAGGAGAAGAAGCCCGAGCGCGTGATCCCGCGCATCGAGGCCATGCTGGGACCTGACGTGCCTTTCACGCTGGAATGGGTGTCCATCTACCAGTTCGCCTGCCGCCGCATGGAGCGCTTCCGGCATGGCCGCGTGCTCTTCGCGGGCGACGCGGCACACCAGGTGTCGCCCTTCGGCGCGCGCGGTGCCAACACAGGCGTGCAGGACGCCGAGAACCTGGCCTGGAAGCTGGCGGCCGTCGTCCACGGCGATGCGCCTGCGACCCTGCTGGACAGCTACGACCACGAGCGCACCTTCGCGGCAGACGACAACCTGCTGAACTCCACCCGCTCCACCGACTTCATCACGCCCAAGAGCCGCGCCTCGCTGCGCCTGCGCAATGCGGTGCTGGAGCTGGCGCGCACCGAGTCCTTCGCGCGGCCGCTGGTGAACAGCGGTCGGCTGTCCACGCCCACGCCCTATCTCGACAGCAGCCTCAGCACGGCCGATGCGGCCGATGCCGGCTTCCCGCAGGGCAGCCCGCGCCCGGGGCATACGCTACTGGACGCGCCGCTGCGCGTGGGCGGGCAGTCCGGGTGGCTCAGCGAGCAGCTAGGGCGCGGCTTTCAGCTGCTGAGCTTCGGCCCGGCCCGGCCGCTGCAGGTGGGGCGCGTGGCGGTGGAGGTGCTGGAGGTGGGGCGCGACCTCATCGACAGCGAAGGCCTGCTGGCCCAGCGCTATGACGGACGCCCCGGCACCGTCTACCTTTTCAGGCCCGACCAGTACGTGGCGGCCCGCTGGCGGCATTTCGATGCGGCCCGGGTCGAAGCGGCCGTTCGCAAGGCCCTGGCACAGGAGCTCCCGGCATGAATACGACCCACCTGATTCGCACACCCAACCTGCCGGACCCGGACGGCTTCTACGAGCAGCTGATCGATGCGCAGCGCGACCTCTCCGACGAGCAGGCCGACCTGCTGCTCGCCAAGCTGGTGCTGATCCTGTCCAATCACATCGGCGACCGCCACGTGCTGGCCGAGGCCCTGCAGCTGGCGCGCGCCAACACGCTGGGCGCCTGAGACCTGCGATCGATTTCCCCGCCGGACCGAGGGCCGGCTTCCCCTGAAAATCCAAGCGACGACAAGACCAAGACTGCCATGAGCCTCATCGACCACACCCACGACCCGGCGGCACAGAGCTGGGTGGCCAGCGCCAACACGCCCGACACCGAGTTCCCGATCCAGAACCTGCCCTACGGCCTCTTCCGCCGCGCCGGCAGCAATGACAGCGCCCGTGTGGGCGTGGCCATCGGCGACCAGATCCTGGACCTGCGCCTGGCCGCCGCGGCCGGCAAGTGGAGCGCCGCGGACGCCGTGCTGCTGCACCACCTCGCCCAGGGCGACCTCAACGCCGTGATGGCCAAGCCCGCCGCCCAGCGCCGCGCGCTGCGCCATGCGCTCTTCGCCGCCCTCCAGGCCGGCTCGAAGCAGGAGACCGCCCTGGCCACCTGCCTGGTGCCGCAGGCCGAGGCCCAGATGGCGGTGCCCTGCCGCATCGGCGACTACACGGACTTCTACACCGGCATCCACCACGCCACCACGGTGGGCAAGCTCTTCCGTCCGGACAATCCGCTGCTGCCCAACTACAAGTGGGTGCCCATCGGCTATCACGGCCGCGTGTCCTCCATCGGTGTCAGCGGTACCAGCGTGCGCCGCCCCCTGGGGCAGCTCAAGGCGCCTGATGCCGCCGTGCCTGTGCTGGCCGCCTGCAAGCGCCTGGACTACGAGCTGGAGCTGGGGCTGTTCGTCGGCCCGGGCAATGCGCTGGGCGAGCCCATCCCCATGGCCGAGGCCGAGTCCCATGCCTTTGGCGTGACCCTGCTCAACGACTGGTCCGCCCGCGATGTGCAGGCCTGGGAGTACCAGCCCCTCGGCCCCTTCCTGGCCAAGAACTTCGCGACCACGATCTCGCCCTGGATCGTCACCATGGACGCGCTGGAGCCCTTCCGCTGCGCCTTCGAGCACCCGGCCGAGGACCCCCAGCCGCTGCCCTATATCGACAGCGAGCAGAACCGCCGCGAGGGTGGCTACGACATCGAGCTGGAAGTCTGGCTGCAGACCGAGGCCATGCGGGCCGCCGGCCAGCCAGCCGCCCGCCTCATGCGCTCCAACTTCAAGCATGCCTACTGGACCCTGGCCCAGATGCTGACCCACCACGCCAGCAACGGCTGCAACCTGCAGCCGGGCGACCTGCTGGGCACCGGCACCCAGTCCGGCCCGAACCCGGAGGAGGGTGGCTCCCTGTTGGAACTGAGCCTGGGCGGCAAGCAGGCTTTGTCCCTGCCCAACGGCGAGACCCGCACCTTCCTGCTGGATGGTGACACGGTCATCCTGCGCGGCTACGCCGTGAAGGACGGCGCGCGCCGCATCGGCTTCGGGGATTGCGCGGCGACCATCACGCCGGCGCCGATGCTCTGAGGATGCATTGATGTCTGGCAGGCAAGGGGCGCGCTGCGCTGGTCGGCTGGGCCGGTCCCCGAAGCGCGCCAGGTCCTCGCCCCTCTTGCCGTCCCGCTGGTGCTCTCCCGGGCCTGCAGAGACACTTGCACCGGATCGAGAGCTGGGACAGGATCCTCCCACCGCTGGTGCGGGGGGCTTGCCTCAGCCCGATCCATCTGCTTCTCCCCAGCAACGACTCCTGCCCCATGCCGCTCAATCCACACCGGAAGGCGCGTCTGCGGATCGTCGTTCTGGTCCTCGCCCTGCTCATCCTCCTCGTCTGGCTGGGGGTGCTGCTGACGCGGCGTAGCTCGGCTGAACCGGACGAGGTCCAGGCGTACCGCCAGTCTCGGCCCGTGTCGTTGCCGGCCCTGGACTTCCGCTTCGACGAGCTGTCCGAAACCTGGACCGAGGCGGACCTGCGGCGCCAGTTCCCCCAGGTGCAGTTCGACTGCGGCAAGGTCCCGCCAACGTCAGATCTCGGGGAGTGGGGCTGCGGTGCGGAAATATTCACTCACAATGGGGTGGAGGCCATGCGGGTGTCCTTCTTCTTCCATGACGGACACCTGGACAGCGCCAGCGTCAACGTACCCAAGTGGACCCACAAGAAGGCCCTGCATTCCGTTCTGGCCTTGTACGGCCAACCGGCCGGCCTTCAGTCCCCGCCCTCTGCCGATGGCCTCCGCCTGGTGGCCTGGCGGCTCAAGGACGGCAGTGCCCTGTTCTACAACCGTGACCGGCCGATCGCCATGCCCTGGAGCGCCATGTTCTGGGTCAGCCAATCGCGGTGCAAGCAGCGCGGTTGCATCGTCGACCGCGCGGCCGATGGGCGCTCGGCGACACCCGATCTCCCTGATGCCGCGAGCGCGATCCGGCCTTGAGGCTGCACCGGCTGGCCTGCTGCCGCGGCGAGTGCCTCGTGGCCCAGGCCCTGAGGAAGCTATCCTGCGAGACGATCTCGCTCCTGGACCGATGTGAGGAATCCTTCATGAGCCTGGACTCCTTGCCGCGTATCGCTTCGCTGTGCCTGCTGCTCGCCTGCGCCGAGACCCTGCATGGCATCGCCCGCACGACCCTGCTCATTCCCCGCATCGGCAAGGCGCGCGCGATCAAGCTCAGCGCGCTGACCGGCACGCTGCTGGCGTTCCTCATCTGCTGGTGGTGGGTGCCCGGCGTCGGCCTGCGCTCGGCGGGCGCGCATCTCGCGCTGGGCCTGGGCCTAGCCGCCTTCATGGCTTGCTTCGACATGGCCATCGGGCGATGGCTGATGCGGAAGTCCTGGGCGAAGATCTGGCCTGACTTTGATCCGCGCAGCGGCAACTACCTGCTCCTGGGCCTGCTGAGCCTCAGCTTGATTCCGCTGCTGGTGTGGCTGGGGCATTGAGTCGGGCCCGCATGCCTGCCCGGCCTCGGGGCTGTGAAGGACAGCCGTGATCGCGGGTGGCGCCATGAGCCGCCCACAGGCCTGGCAAGCGCGCCCGGCGATCGAGCCTGGAGGGAGCGCCTGGCAATCCCCCGTGGCCCGGGAGCATGGAAAGCGGCAGTGGCAAGCGCACTCGGCAAACGCACTCGGCAAACGCCACGGAAGAGCCAAGCGGCAAAAGCAAAAGCGGCAAATGCTGGTGGCAAATGCAGGCGGCAAATGCAGGTGGTTATGGCAGATGGGGAATGCAGAGGGGAATGCAGTGGGGACATGCAGTGGGGACATGCAGGCGGCACATGCACCGTGCGGGCAGCGGTGTGACTGGAGCTCAGCCGGGGGCGCTCTGCATGAGGTCCGACCGGCCAAACCGCGTCGTTCGGGCCTTCGACAGGCTGTGCTCCAGCATTCATTTCCTGCAATCGTGAGACTGTGAGAAATAGCCTCGGGCGTGTGACGCCCTCGGCAGGGGCTTACTTCGTGGCCACCGCGCGCAGCTTGCCGTCGTTGGTGGGCTCGAACTCGCCGAAGCCGGTGGAGCCGTCCGCGAAGAGAACCAGCAGGCGGGACCCCGTGAAGTCACCCACGCGCACGCCGGAGGAGACGTCGCCCTGGAAGTCAGGGTCGATGCCGGCGAACTGCACCGACTTGTCCGGCGAGAAATTGGCGAAGCGGGCCGTCACCACCTCGGTGTCGACGCCATCGACGCCCACCAGGGTGGCAGGCCCGGAGAAGCCGCCGAAGGTGTCGAAGAGGATGGGGAACTTCGCCGTCCTTGCACTGATGCCGACCTCGCGGATGTCCGCGCTGCTGGCGTTCTGCAGGTTGAGATTGATGCTGAAGCTGTTGAGCGGCCCGTCAAAGGTCGCGACCAGTTCCTGTGCCATGATGAGTACCTCACTGTTTGGCTGTGAACGGCAGGCTCAGGGCCTGCCACCTCTTTACGGCCAGCGTCATGCACTGCCCGTTCCCACACTATTGGCGCTTCGGTGACGGCCCGCATCCCCAATACTGACCACTGACTGGCTCTGGCCCTGGATGCCGCGATGGGCACAGCCCGGGCGCGGTCCAGCAGGCCGGGCGCCTCAAGCCCATGAAAAAGGGGGCCTCTCGGGCCCCCTGGCTGTCAGGATGCGCGGCTGCCTAGCGCGCGATCCATGCATCCGCCCAGGCGGCGCCCACGCCGGGTTCGTAGGCATTGTTGCTGCTGCTCCAGATGTTGCACCAGCCGCTATAGGGCGAGGGGCGGCATTCGTAGACCTTGCCGTTCTTGTTCTGCAGCACGCGCGTGCCGGCCTTGTAGCTGCCCAGGCCGGTCGGGAAGACATGGTCGTAGCTCGTGCTGCCGGCGGCCTTGAGGTTCACCGCGTAGGTCTTCTGGACCACGGCGCCGCCACTCTTGGGCGTGCCCTTGACGACCAGCTGGTAGCTGCCGGCCGCTGGCTTGCTGAGGGGCAGGCTGAGGCTCTGGCCGCTGTTGTTGAGCGAGGCGTTGGCACTGGCGCGAGCCACGCCGGCGGCATCGAACAGGGTGGCGTTGACGTCCAGCTGGCCGACGGCGGTGACGCTGAATCCGAGCGTCAGGTTGCCGTCACTGCCGATGGTGTATTCGGCGGCCAGACCGCTGACCAGCACGTCGTTGGCGGGCGGCGGGGCCTTGTCGATCTGGATCTCCACGCGGGTGTAGGGGCTGTCGCTGCGGGCGAAGACCTCGTTCTGGCCATAGGCGGGGTTGATGCTGCCGTCCGCGGCCTTCTGGCCCGCCCTGAGCAGGGACTGCTCGGCATTGACCCGCGTCGCGAGGAGGTAGGGCCAGGTGGTCTTGGCGCCGTCCGCGGCGCTGCCAATGGTGATCCGGGTCGAGAGCTCGGGGTGTTCGCCGGCGGCGTCGAAGACGCGGGTGGAGGCCTTGTCCCCCACTGCCAGGTCGACGCTCGGGTAGATGGTGCCCTTGGCGGACCAGCTGTAGACCGGCGGCGTGCCGTCGAACTGCAGGTCCAGCAGGTTGTAGAAGCTGTTGGTGGTGTCCGCGATCTCCCAGACGGCCAGCACCAGCTGATAACCGGCCCGCACGGGCACGTTGCAGCTGTGGGTCAGCGGGCTTGGGGGCTGCTTGCCGCCGCCATCCACCTGGCAGAAAGGCGTGGACTCGAAGCTGGCGCGGCTGAGCTTCACATTGGGATTCCAGTCGGCCCGGGTGATGTAGTAACGCCAGTTGCGGGTGGCGTGGTTGGCGGTGAAGGTCCAGGTGAAGTTCTGCAGGCCGGACTTCATCGGGCGCTTGGTCCAGCGGGTGGCCGTCTGCTCGTCCAGCTCGGCGAACTGGGTCAGGCCGGCGCTGGCGATCCTGCCGTCGGCCGGGCCGGTGGCCGGATAGCCGGATGGCGCCTCCAGGCTCTGGGGCTCGTACTGGATGGCGCCGCAATTGCTGTTGCCGCCTTGCTTGCACAGCAGGGAGCGCGACTCCGGGCTGCTGACGTAACCGTGTGGGTACGCGCTCAGCGGCACGGCGAGCAGAGCGCACAAAGCGAAGCAACTACCCCAGAGACTTGTCCTCATCATGACCTCCATCGTTGTGGTCCCGATTGTGAAAATGGTGCGAATGACGCGCAAGTGGTTCTTTGTTGGTATTTATCCGGTATTTGTTTCGGTCCGTATCGCCTAAGGCAGTTGACGGCTTTCAAACAAGTGACATGCGCAGCCCCTAGGCTCATCCCTGCTCGCCACAAGGGACGACGCAGGGGGAGACCACATGACTCAGGACAGCGCACAGGCGTGCATCGAATGGGCCAGCCAGCGCCAGGCGGAAGCCTTCTGGCAATGCGCCGAGACGGCCCAGGCGGTGAGGCGGCGCCATCAGTTCTTCATCTGGACCCAGGCCAGCCTGCAGCGCCTGCTGCCCCACCAGCTGATGCTGTGCAGTGCCTGGTCGCCCCTGCGGCGGCAGCTGCAGCCCGAACTGTTCAACAGCCTGCCGCTGCCTGAGCCGGTGCTGCAGTGGCTGCAGGATCCGGCCAGCCTGGCCTGGCTGCAGCAGGGCTGGCTGCGCGCGGGCAGCCAGGCCCAGGCTCTGCCGCTGGCCGGGCTGGTGGCATCGGGCGAAGGCACTGCGCAGGCCCTGAGTCTGCTGCAGGCGGCGGGCTTGCAGCACCTGTCCGTCCTGGGGGTGTCGCGTCCGCAGTGCGCCGAGGAGCTGGAGAGCTTCTTCCTGCTGGTCTCTCGGGAGCCCCTGCCGTCGCCCCTGCTGAACCTGATGACGCCGCTGCTGCACTGCGTCTGGCGGCGCGTGCAGGCGCAGGAGCTCCAGCTGCAGCACAGCCCGGCCCAGGGCGGCGCGAGCACGCAAGGCGTGACCGAGCGCGAGCGCCAGGTCCTGGCCTGGATGCGCCAGGGCAAGAGCAACCAGGAGATCGGCCTGCTGCTGGGCATCAGTGCGCTGACGGTCAAGAACCATGTGCAGAAGATCCTGCGCAAGCTCTGCGCCAGCAACCGAGCGCAGGCGGTGGCTCAGGCGATGAGCCTGCAGCTGCTCAAGGAGAACGGGTTGCGCTGAACCGGTCCGGCGGGAGCGGCGTCAGCGCCACTTCCAGCGCTGCTTCATCTCTTCGACCTGGGCGAGCCGGTCGCGCATGAAGTCGCGCATCGCCAGCACCTCGGCGGGGTGCTTGTACGAGGACAGGTACCAGTGCCCGCTGGCATGGGGCAGGTCCGGGTCGAAGACCGGGGCCTCGCCGCTTTCGCTGCCCGCGTGGGCGAAGTAGTACTCGGCGATGCGCGTGTTGAGGTAGGCCCCGTCCACGCGACCCCGCTGCAGCTTTTCATAGAGCCGGTCGTACTGCACCGACTCCTCGATGCGCATCTGGCCGGAGTTGATCAGCTGCTGGTAAGGGTAGGGCGTGAAGCCGTTGGGGATGCCCAGCACCTTGATGCGCGCCACGCCCTTGCCCAGGTCCTGCGGGCGGACCATGACGCCGTCGGTGAACTCCATCATGGGCGCGTAGGCGATGCGCAGATTGCCCTTGAGCGTCGTCACCCAGTTCGGGTTGTCGGGGAAGATGAAGTCCAGGTCGCCACGCACGAACATGGCGTCGCGGCGCTTCAGAGGCAAGACCACATAGCGGAACTCCAGGCCGCGGGTGCTCGCGAAGGCATCGAGCATGTCGCGCCCCAGGCCGCTGTAGACGCCGTTCTTCCATTCCGAATAGGGCAGGAAGTTCTCGTAGTCTTCCACGCCCACGGTGTAGATGCGGCGGGCCCGGGCTGGGGCGGCGGCCGTCGTCAGCAGGGCGGACAGGAGCAGCTGGCGTCGCTTCATGGAACCTCCCGGTGCTGGGTATGGAGCGATGAAGAGGGCGGGTCGACAGCGACAGTGTCGCGCAGCGCGGGCCGGCTGAACAGCGGCAGGGCCGCCGCGGGCGGCGATTCCTCAAGCGACCTTGAAGCGACCTTGAAGCGACCTTCAGCGGCGCACTCGCCCGGCAAGGCGCCGCAGCACCAGCGTCAGCGCGAGGCCCAGCAGGATGCCGATGCCGTCCGCCAGCAGGTCCGCCCACTCGGCGGAGCGGCCCGGTACCTGGGTCTGCAGGATCTCGATCAGTCCGCCATAGCCCAGCAGCGCCCAGGCCAAGCGCCCCAGGCCAGCGGGCCAGGCCAGGCCGCCCAGCAGCACCAGCGTGCCGAAGGCGCTGAAGTGGTTGAGCTTGTCCCAGCCCAGGTCCGCGGCCTGCGGCGGTGCGGGGCTCAGGGCGAGGTAGCTGATCACGACCAGGGCCAGCGCGAAGAGTGCCGAGGGCAGGGCGTGGAGGCGTCGGAGGATGGGCGTCATGATGAGCGTCATCAGGTGCAGGCTCGCAACGCCAGCGAGCCGGGCAAGAAAAAAGCCAGACCCTTGCGGATCTGGCTTGATTCAATTTTTGGTGCCGGTGAAGAGAGTCGAACTCCCGACCTTCGCATTACGAATGCGCTGCTCTACCAACTGAGCTACACCGGCGAAAGACTGCGACTATAGCAGAATTTACTGTGCCTGCTCAAGGTGGTAGCGCGTCACGCGCTCCACCTCGTTCTTCGAGCCCAGCACCACGGCCACGCGCTCATGCAGCTTGGTGGGCTTGAGGTCCATGATGCGCTCGCGGGCGTTGGTGGCTGCGCCGCCGGCCTGCTCCACGAGGAAGGCCATCGGATTGGCCTCGTACATGAGACGCAGCTTGCCTGCCTTGTTGGGCTCGCGCTTGTCCCAGGGGTACATGAAGACGCCACCGCGGGTGAGGATGCGGTGCACGTCGGCCACCATGGAGGCGATCCAGCGCATGTTGAAGTTCTTGCCGCGCGGGCCTTCCTCGCCCGCCAGGCATTCGTCGATGTAGCGCTTCACCGGGGCGTCCCAGTGCCGCATGTTCGACATGTTGATGGCGAACTCCTTGGTGTCCTCGGGGATCTTCACGTCCTCCTGCGTCAGCACGAAGCTGCCCTGCTCGCGATCCAGGGTGAACATGGCCACGCCGTCGCCCACGGTGAGCACCAGCGTGGTCTGCGGGCCGTAGACGCAGTAGCCCGCGGCAGCCTGGGCGCTGCCGGGCTGCAGGAAGTCGTCCTCGCTGACGCCCTTGCTGCCTTCGGGCTTCTTCAGCACCGAGAAGATGGTGCCGATGGACACGTTGACGTCGATGTTGGACGAGCCATCCAGCGGGTCGAACATCAGCAGGTACTCGCCCTGCGGGAAGCGGTTGGGCACCAGGTAGATGCCCTCCATTTCCTCGGAGGCCATGGCCGCCAGGTGGCCGCCCCATTCGTTGGCCTCGATCAGCACCTCGTTGGCGATGATGTCCAGCTTCTTCTGGACCTCGCCCTGCACGTTCTCGCTGCCGGCCGTGCCCAGCACGTCACCCAGGGCACCCTTGTTGACGCTGATGGCGATGCGCTTGCAGGCGCGGGCCACGACTTCGATCAGCAGGCGCAGCTCCTGCGGGATGTGGCCGTGCTGGCGCTGTTGCTCGATCAGGTACTGCGTGAGGCTGATGCGACGGGTCATGGAAACACCTTGAAGTTGCGAATGCGGGGCAGGGCACTCAGGCGGCGCCGCCGGAGGCCAGGGCGCGCTCGACGATCTCGCGCACGTCATTGGACAGCTCGGGCTTGGCGGCCACGCGGGCGATGGCCTCGCGGGCAGCGGCGCGGTAGGGCTCGGCCAGCACCGTCCAGCGGTCCATGGCGCGGGCCACGCGGCCGGCCAGCTGCGGGTTGATGCCGTCCAGCAGTTGCACCTGCTCGGCCCACAGCACGTAGCCGGCGGCATCGGCGCGGTGGAAGGCGGCCGGGTTGAACATGCACAGCGAGGCCAGCAGGCTGCGGGCGCGATTGGGGTTCTTCAGCGTGAAGTCCGGGTGCTGCAGCAACTGCTTGACGCGGGCGAAGGTCTTGCCGCCGTCCTCGGCCGCGCGGGCCTGCAGGGCGAACCACTTGTCCACCACCAGGGCCTCGTGCTTGAACAGCGCGTGGAAGCGCTGCAGCGCGGGCTCGGCCAGCTCGGCATGGGCGTTGACCAGGGCCGACAGAGCGCCCAGGCGCTCGGTCATGTTGGTGGCGTCCTTGAAGCGCTGGTAGGCGCGGCCGGGCCAGACGGCGTCGCCGTTGCGGGTGGCATGGAGCACCAGCATGGACAGGGCCAGGTTGGCCAGGGCGCGCTGCCCGGACTGCACCGGGCTGGGCTCGTAGCCGGCCTTGACCTGGTTGGCCTCGTAGGCGGCGGCCCAGTCGTCCGCCAGGGCGGCGGCCAGCTGCACGTGCGCGGCCTCGACGGCGGCGTGGATCTCCTGCGGGTCGACCACCTCCAGCTGCTCGGCCACATAGGCTTCGCCCGGCAGCGTGAGGGCCAGTTCCTTGAAGGCGGCGTCCAGCTGCGGGTCGCGCAGCACGGTGCGCATGGCATCCAGGTAGGCGGCATCCAGCACCAGGGTCTCGCCGGTGCGCACGGCCTGCAGGATGCGGTTCAGGGCCAGGCGCTGGCTGGCTTCCCAGCGGTTGAAGGCGTCGGCGTCGTGCTGCAGCAGGACCAGCAGCTCGGCGTCAGTGAGGCCGTCGTCCAGGATCACCGGGGCCGAGAAGCCGCGCAGCAGCGAAGGCACAGGTTCGCTGGCCACGCCGGTGAACACGAAGCACTGCTCGGCCTGGTCCAGCACCAGCACGCGCTCGGTGCCCACCGGGGCGGCCTCGCCCTGCAGCTGCAGAGGCAAGACCTGACCCTCACGGCTCAGCAGGCCCATGGTCACAGGGATGACCTGGGGCAGCTTGTGCTCCTGGCCGGGCGTGGCGGGGTTGTGCTGCTTCAGTGTCAGGGTGTAGGTCTGGGCAGCGGCGTCGTAGCTGCCGCGGGCCTGCACACGAGGCGTGCCCGACTGCGAGTACCAGCGCTTGAAGGTCTCCAGGCGGGTGCTCAGGGCGGAGCCGGGGTTGGCGTCGGCGATGGCAGCGGCGAAGTCGTCGCAGGTCACGGCCTGGCCGTCATGGCGCTCGAAGTAGAGCTTCATGCCGGCCTCGAAGCCCTGGCGTCCGACCAGGGTCTGGTACATGCGCACCACTTCCGAGCCCTTTTCGTAGACCGTCGGGGTGTAGAAGTTGTTGATCTCGACGTAGGAGTCGGGGCGCACCGGGTGGGCCATGGCGCCGGAGTCCTCGGGGAACTGCACGCTGCGCAGCGCGCGCACGTCCTGGATGCGGCAGACGGCACGGGCGCTGGGCGCGGCGGCCATGTCCATGCTGAATTCCTGGTCGCGGAAGACGGTCAGGCCTTCCTTCAGCGAGAGCTGGAACCAGTCACGGCAGGTGACGCGGTTGCCGGTCCAGTTGTGGAAGTACTCGTGGGCGACGATGGACTCGATGCGGGCGAAGTCCGCGTCGGTCGCGGTGGCCGGCGAGGCCAGCAGGGCGCTGGTGTTGAAGATGTTGAGGCCCTTGTTCTCCATGGCGCCCATGTTGAAGTCGGACACGCCGACCACCATGAAGCGCTCCAGGTCCAGGGGCAGGCCGAAGCGGGCCTCGTCCCAGACGATGGAGGCGATGAGGCTGTTCATCGCATGCTCGGTCTTCTCCAGGTCACCGCGGCGCACGTAGACCTGCAGCAGGTGGTCCCGGCCGGCGCGGGTGCGGATGCGCTGCTCGCGCGAAACCAGGTCCGCCGCGACCAGCGCGAACAGATAGCTGGGCTTGGGGAAGGGGTCATGCCACTTGGCCAGGTGGCGGCCGTTGTCCAGCTCGGCGGTCTCCAGCAGGTTGCCGTTGGAGAGCAGCACGGGGTACTTGGCCTTGTCGGCGCGCAGGGTGACCGTGTAGACGGCCATCACGTCCGGGCGGTCCAGGAAGTAGGTGATGCGGCGGAAGCCCTCGGCCTCGCACTGCGTGAAGAAGCCGCCGCCCGAGGTGTAGAGGCCCGACAGCGAGCTGTTCTTCTCGGGGGCGCAGGTGTTGCGGATCTCGAGGGAGAAGTCAGCGTCCGGCGCGCTCTCGATGATCAGCTCATGGCCCTCCTGGCGGAAGGACACGCTCTCGCCATTGATCAGCACGCGCAGCAGGTTCAGCTCCTCGCCATGCAGGCGCAGCGGGCCGTGCGGCACGGCGGCATTGCGCTCGACCTTCATCTTGCTGGTGACCAGCGTCTTCGCCGGGTCCAGGTCGAAAGTCAGGTCGACGGTGCGGATCCAGTAGGCCGGAGCCACGTAGTCTTCGCGGCGGATCAGTGCGGCGGTGCCTTCACGCATCATGGCGGACTTCCTCGTTTTGTTTGTCATTGCCCGGGCTCGTGACCCGAAGCTGTTGGATTCAATCGGGAGAGACGCGCCCGTCGGCACGCCTCAGCCTGCATTCCCCAGCGGGCCCCGCTGATCCGGCTCTGCCGGGCAGCCGGGGCCGCCCCCTCGAGGGGGCCGGCGCAGCCGGTAGGGGGTGGTCCATCACACGCCCTGTTTCAGGGACGCGGTGATGAAGGCGTCCAGGTCGCCGTCCAGCACCTTCTGGGTGTTGGAGATTTCCACATTGGTGCGCAGGTCCTTGATGCGGCTTTGGTCCAGCACATAGGAGCGGATCTGATGGCCCCAGCCCACGTCCGTCTTGCTGTCCTCGAGCTTCTGCTGCTCGGCCATGCGCTTCTTCATCTCGTGGTCGTACAGGCGCGAGCGCAGGCGGCGCCAGGCCACGTCACGGTTGCTGTGCTGCGAGCGGCCGTCCTGGCACTGCACCACGATGCCCGTGGGGATGTGGGTCAGGCGCACGGCCGAGTCCGTCTTGTTGATGTGCTGGCCGCCGGCGCCGGAGGCGCGGAAGGTGTCGGTGCGCACATCGGCCGGGTTGATGTCGATCTCGATCGAGTCATCGATTTCCGGGTAGACGAACAGCGAGGCGAAGGAGGTGTGGCGGCCCCCCGAGGAGTCGAAGGGGCTCTTGCGCACCAGACGGTGCACGCCGGTCTCGGTGCGCAGCAGGCCGAAGGCGTACTCGCCCTCCACCTTGATGGTCGCGCTCTTGATGCCGGCCACGTCGCCGGGCGTCTCGTCTTCCATCGTGGTGGTGAAGCCCTTGCGCTCGCAGTACTTCAGGTACTGGCGCAGCAGCATGCCGGCCCAGTCGCAGGCCTCAGTGCCGCCGGCACCGGCCTGGATGTCGATGAAGCAGTTGCTGGGGTCGGCCGGGTTGTTGAACATCCGGCGGAACTCCAGCTCCTCGACCTTTTCGTTCAGTTTGGCCGCATCCGCTTCAATGGTTTCCAGGCCGCCGAAGTCGTTGTCGGCCTTGGACATCTCATAGAGCTCGACGTTGTCGGAGAGGTTGCTGGTCAGGTAGTCAATGGTTCCCACCACCTGCTCCAGTGCGCCTTTCTCCTTGCCAAGTTCCTCGGCGCGCTTTCGATCGCTGGTCCAGATGTTTGGATTCTCCAGCGCCGCATTGACTTCATTCAGCCGAAGTGACTTGCGGTCGTAGTCAAAGATACCCCCTTAGCGCGTCGGTACGCGCTGTGAGGTCGGCGAGGGTCGTGCCGATTTGGTTGATGCGTTCGATGTCCATGACGGATCCTGATTGGTGCCCGTGGTGCTGCCTTCGCGTTCAGCGGGGCCAGCCGGGGGCTGGCAGCGGCTCGGCCGGGCCATGTCTTGTGAGCAACCGCGCATTTTAAGCTGGCCCGGGGCTGATCCCGGCTTCCCGGGCCGCCGAAATGGGGCCGGCCCGCTGTCGCCCGTGCGGCTGCTGAGGCACACTGCGCACCGGACACCCGCCATGGACCCCCTCCACCAGCCCGCCACGCCCGCCCGTGAACGCCGCCATCGCCGCTACTGGCGGGCCACGCGGCGCCTCACCCTCGTCCTGCTGGGCGGCTGGACCGTGCTGAGCTTCGGCCTGACCTGGTTCGCGCGGGACCTCAGCTTCAGCTTCTTCGGCTGGCCCTTCAGCTTCTGGGTGGCCTCGCAGGGGGCGCTGATGGGCTATCTGCTGATCGTGGTCCTCTATGCCTGGCTGATGGCCCGGCACGACGACGAGCACCGCGAGGACGCCGGCGACTGAGCCCGCGCCGCCAGACCGGCGCCTGCCAGGCTTCGCGCGGGCAGCCCATCAGGGTTGCCACGGCTGTCAATGCTGACACTTGGGCGATCAACGCCCGCTGACCATAGTCCGCATGGCGCCAGCATGCCGGCGGCATTCTGTGCCGGCGCTGGCCCGTCCCCGGCGCCGCAATGGCCGGCAGTACCCCGTTGCGATGCTTCACCCGCGGCACCGACCGCGTCTCCACACCGAGAGATCGTCCATGAAGCGTATGTTCCATTTCCCTTCTTCTCACGCACGCCTGTCGGCGCTGATGCTGGCCTGCCTCGCCGCCTGCCCGGCCACGTCCGCCCTGGCTGCCGACGGCACCGAGCTGGGCAGCGCCAGCGGCCTGATCCAGAGCCTCAAGCAGCAGCACCAGGGCCGCCAGGCCCTGAGCCTGCAGGCCCAGGACGGCACGGCGCTGCCGGTGCTGGTCCAGGACTTCTTCGAGCAGGGTGGCAAGGTCTCCATCGCCGGCCGCCACCGCGATGCCGAGGACTCCATGTTCTTCCTCAAGGGCGACGGCAAG
The DNA here is from genome assembly GCF_039872765.1 of Roseateles flavus. Lineage (NCBI taxonomy): Bacteria > Pseudomonadati > Pseudomonadota > Betaproteobacteria > Burkholderiales > Sphaerotilaceae > Roseateles > Roseateles flavus. Next base: position 1,236,474 of record NZ_JBDPZC010000001.1, read on the forward strand.
ACCCTGCGCGGCTTCCTGGTCCTGCACGGCCAGAAGAAGGCCTGGGAGTACAGCACCGACGCCCGTGGCGTGGTCAGCGTCAAGGCCGTGCCGCTGAGCCGCGTCTACCCCGACCTGGACGAGGACTTCCAGCGCAGCAACCGCAGCACCGCCAGCCTGGCCCAGATCGCGGCGGCGCACCCGGTCTACAGCCCCATGGCCCTGCGCCAAGCGCCCCACATCGGCCCCTACAACAACCAGGACGTCACCAAGCTGGAGAGCAAGCCCGGCAGCCCCTACGTCTTCTACCTGAACACGGCTGCCGTGATGAGCGGCAGCACGCCCCTCAACGGCGTGACCAAGGAGAACATGTACCGGGCCTGGCAGTCCGTGGCGGACCAGTACTCCATGCTGCAGCTCAACGTCACCACCAACAAGGCGGTCTATGACGCCGCCAAGGCGGCCAGCCTGCTGCGCACCGGCGTCATCAATTTCGTCAACCAGGACGGCCGCAGCTTCGCCCCCCTGCACTCCTTTGGCACCACCTCGGCCGGCACGCTGTACCGCAACCCGGCCAGCGGCTTCGACTACGGCTACGGCATCGGCATGACCGGCGCGCACGAGGTCGGCCACCAGATGGGCATGAACCACGATGGCGGCGGCACCGGCGGCGAGTACTTCGAGGGCATCGCGGCCTATCAGTGGGGGCCCATCATGGGCAACTACTGGATGGGGGGCTCCTGGACCAACCAGCTTTTCACCTGGAGCAAGGGCGAGTACAACACCGCCAGCAACAGGGAAGACGATCTCAAGATCATGACGGTCGACGAGGGCGTGCCTTACATGGCCGATGACAACGTCAACGGCAAGCCCCTGGCCCTGCGTGCCGGCGGCGAGATCAACCCGGCGGACAACTGGGGCCAGATCGAGCGCAACACCGACACCGACGTCTTCACCTTCAGCCTCGGCAGCGCCGGCACGCTGAACCTGCGGGTCGATCCCATCGAGTACCTGCGCATGCTGGACGTCGACGCCACCATCACCACCGCCGCCGGCACCCAGGTGGCGCGCAGCAACCTCTCGGTGAACCGCTCGGCGGAGTTCGTCAACCTGAACCTGGCGGCGGGCGACTACAAGCTCATCATCCAGGGCGGCGCGGAAGGCACGCCGGCGAACGGCTTCTCCAAGTACAGCTCCCTGGGCTACTACGCGATGAAGGGCACGCTGAGCGCCGCCACCACGCCGTCCACCATCCCGCTGACCAGCGGCGTGGCCCTGGGCAGCCAGTCGGCGTCCACGGGCACCTGGACCTACTACTCCATCCAGGTTCCGGCCGGCAGCACCAAGCTGGTCGTCAACCTGGCGGGCAGCAATGGCGACGCCGACCTCTTCGTCGGCGCCGGCCAGAAGCCGACCGGCACCAGCTATGCCTGCAAGTCCGACGGCTCCACGAGCACCGAGACCTGCACGGTGAATTCGCCGGTGGCGGGGACGTACTACGTGGGGGTGCAGGCCTATGCCACGTACAGCGGCCTCAGCGTCAAGGCGACTGTGAGTCCTTAACCCCCCCCTACCGGCTTCGCCGGCCCCCCCAGGGGGGCGCGCATGTAGGACCGGCAAAGCCGGATCCTCATGCGCCGTGCGGGGCGGCCTGCTGGCGCGGCCGGTTGGGTGTGCTGCGGGTGGGGGATGCGGTGAGCAAGGCCGGATCCTCGTGCGCCGTGCGGGGCGGCTGGCTGGCGCGGCCGGTTGGGTGTGCTGCGGGTGGGGGATGCGGTGAGCAAAGCCGGATCCTCTTGCGCCGTGCGGGGCGGCTGGCTGGCGCGGCCGGTTGGGTGTGCTGCGGGTGGGGATGCGGTGAGCAAGGCCGGATCCTCTTGCGCCGTGCGGGGCGGCTGGCTGGCGTTAGCCTAGCTCAGCGCAGGAAGTCCTCCAGCACGGCGGCCAGCGCTTCGGGCTGGTCGTGGTGCAGCATGTGGGCGGCGTCCTCGAGGCGGGCACGCTGCAGCTGGGGCACGAGGGCGAGGCGGGCCTCGAAATCCTCGCGGGGGTAGCGATTGCCCCACCACTGGCTGAGCTGGGTGTGGGCGCCTTCCACCCACAGCGTCGGAGCCTGGATGGCCTGCCAGCAGGCCTGGGCCTCGGCCTTGCGATACAGCACCGGATTGGTCCGCTTGTGGGCCGGGTCGCCGAGGATGTGGAAGGCACCGTCGCGCTGCTCGGACCAATGCGGCGCCAGCCAGGCGGCCTTGGCGGGCGAGAGGCGCGGGTTGGTCTTCATCAGGCGCTGGGCCACTTCGTCCAGGCTGGCATAGGGCTTGAGCTGCTGGGGCTGCTTGAGCTCGTCCAGCCACTGCCGCAGGCGCTTGGGCGCTTCCTCGGGCAGGGTGTCGGGCAGGCCGAAGCCTTCGAGGTTGACCAGGCGGCGGATTCGCTCCGGCCGCACGCCGGCATAGCTCATCACCACATTGCCGCCCATGCTGTGACCCAGCAGATCCACCGGCCGGTCGGGGCTGACGGAGTCCAGCAGGGCGTCGAGGTCTCCCAGGTAGTCGGGGAACCAGTAGGCGTCGCTGGCCGTCCAGTCGCTGAGGCCGAAGCCGCGCCAGTCCATCGCCACCACATGGCGGTCCGAAGGCAAGGCGTCGACCACGAACTGGAAGGACGCGCCCACGTCCATCCAGCCGTGCAGCATCACCAGCAGCGGGCGCTCGGGCGTCTGCATCGAGGCGTCGCCCCAGTGCAGCACGTGGTGATGGAGGCCGCGCAGCAGGAGCATGTCGCTGCGGAAGGGGCGGCGTTCGGTGTAGGCGGTGGGGGTGTTCATGGCGGCGACTCTAGCGGCTTGCCGCAGGGCCTGCTGTCCGGGCTGGGACAGGCCCCCAGTGCCGTCGGATTTTGCAGGCCGGGGGCAGGTCATTCCGGGGGGCGCAGGCTGCAGCACCCTGCCTTGGCGAGCGGCGGTCAGAATGCAGGGATGGACAAGCACAACTACCTCATTCGCCCCGCCGAACCCCACGACCTCGGCGCCATCGTCGGCCTCATCCGCGAGCTGGCGGACTTCGAGCGGCTCACCCACCTGCTGCAGGTCGACGAAGAACGGCTGCGACCGCATCTCTTCGGGCCCAGCCCCAAGGCCGAGGCCGTGGTGGCCGAGGCCGGCGAGGGCCAGGTGGTGGCCTTCGCGCTCTTCTTCCACAACTTCTCGACCTTCCTGGCCCAGCCGGGGCTCTACCTGGAAGATCTGTACGTGCAGCCCGCGCATCGCGGGACGGGCCTGGGGCGGCAGCTGCTGACGCATCTGGCGCAGCTGGCCGTGGCCCGCGGCTGCGGTCGATTCGAATGGAGCGTGCTGGACTGGAACCGGCGCGCCATCGACTTCTACGAAGCCATGGGTGCCACGGTGATGCCGGACTGGCGCATCTGCCGCCTCAGCGGCGAGGCCCTGCAGGCCTTGGGCAAGACCTGACCCTGTCAGCGGGCCGAGGCTTCAGAGCCAGGCTTTGAGCCGCTCCGGCGGGCGGGCGATCAGGGCCTGCTCGCCGCGCACGACGATGGGCCGCTGCAGCAGCTGCGGATGGTGCAGCAGGGCGTCGAGCAGCTGCTCGTCACTGGCGTCGGCCAGGCCCAGCTCGGCGTAGAGCGCCTCGCTGCTGCGCAGCAGCTCGCGCACAGGCAGGCCCAGCTGGCGCACCAGGGCTTTCAAGGTGCCCAGGTCGGGCGGCGTCTTCAGGTACTCGATGACTTCAGGCGCCAGGCCGGCCTCCTGCAGCAGGGCCAGGGCCTCGCGGGACTTGGAACAGCGGGGGTTGTGGAAGATCTTCATGATCGCAGGGCAGAAGCAAATGCGGCCGGCGCAAAAGGCGCAGTGTAGAACCGGCGGGCTTGGTGGAATCCATGAGGAGCCCGCCGGGCCGGCTCGATAGCATGCGGCGCTTGACCTGCCGACGCAAGGAGGGCCCGATGGCCCAGGATGCCCTCGCTGCCCCCGCCCCCCGCCCTGCGGACGGCCCGGGCGATCTCCACGCCGCCCTGCATGCCGGCTTCCGCTGGCGGGTCCCGCCGGACTTCAGCCTGGCCGAGGCCTGCTGCGGCCGCTGGGCCCGGGACACACCCGAGGCCACCGCGGTGATCTTCGAGGACGAGGGCGGCAGCCGCGCCAGCTACAGCTACGGCCAGCTGCAGCGGGCGGCGAACCGGCTGTCCAACGCACTCGCGCGCCGCGGCGTGCGGACGGGCGAGCGCGTGGCCCTGATCCTGCCGCAGCGCTTCGAGACGGCCGTCGCCCACATCGCCATCAACCAGCTGGGCGCGGTGGCGGTGCCGCTGTCCATGCTCTTCGGCCCCGACGCCCTGCAGTACCGGCTGCAGGACAGCGGTGCCGTGCTGGCCATTGCCGAGGGCAGCGTGCTGCCCGCCTTGCGAGGCCTGCGCGACAGCTGCCCGGCCCTGCGCGAGCTCATCGCCGTGGGCGAGGGCGCCGGCGCTGGAGAGAGCGCCTGGATGGACGCCCTGCAGTCCGAGGACGCCCGCTTCACGTCCGCCGCCGCCCACGCCGACGCGGCCGCCGTGCTGATCTACACCAGCGGCACCACCGGCCCGCCCAAAGGCGCGCTGATCCCGCAGCGGGCCCTGATCGGCAACTTGAGCGGCTTCGTGGCCAGCCAGAACTGGTTCGGCTTCGATCCCTTCGACGCCAGCCGCCCGAGCGGCGCGGTGTTCTGGTCCCCTGCCGATTGGGCCTGGACCGGCGGCCTGATGGACGCCCTGCTGCCCACGCTCTACTTCGGCCGCCCCATCGTGGCTTTCCAGGGCCGCTTCTCGCCCCAGCGGGCCTTCGAGCTGATGCAGCGCCACGGCGTCACCCACAGCTTCCTCTTCCCCACGGCACTCAAGGCCATGATGAAGGCGGTGCCGGAGCCGCGCCGTCACTACCGGCTGCGCCTGGAGGCGGTGATGAGCGCCGGCGAGGCTGTGGGCGACGCCGTCTTCCGCTGGTGCCAGCAGGCCCTGGGCCTGACCGTCAACGAGATGTTCGGCCAGACCGAGATCAACTACGTGGTGGGCAACTGCAGCCGCCTCTGGCCGGCGCGGCCGGGCAGCATGGGCCGGGCCTATCCGGGCCACCGGGTGGCCGTGATCGACGAGGCAGGCAAGACCTGCCCCCCGGGCGCGCCCGGCGATGTGGCCGTGCACCGGCGCGACGTGCATGGGGATCCCGACCCGGTCTTCTTCCTGGGCTACTGGAACCGGCCCGAGGCCACGGCGGCCAAGTTCACCGGGGATCCGGCCGACAGCTGGTGCCGCACGGGCGACACGGCCGTGATGGATGCCGATGGCTACCTCTGGTACCAGGGCCGCAGCGACGACCTCTTCAAGTCCGCCGGCTACCGCATCGGCCCCAGCGAGATCGAGAACTGCCTGGTCAAGCACCCGGCGGTGGCCAATGCCGCCGTCGTGCCCAAACCCGATGCCGAGCGCGGCGCCCTGGTCAAGGCCTTCGTGGTGCTGGCGCCGGGCCATCAGGGCAGTGATGCGCTGGTCGAGGCGCTGCAGGCGCTGGTCAAGGGGCAGCTGGCGCCTTACGAGTACCCCAAGGAGATCGAGTTCATCGAGGCCCTGCCCATGACCACCACGGGCAAGGTGCAGCGCGCCGTGCTGCGCCAGCTGGAGGCGCAGCGCGCGGCAGGGGCCTGAACGACTTCAGCGCTCCCGCATGGACGCATGGGCGCCGTTGCGACCGCTGGGCTCGGGGGGCGGCGGCCCGGCGGGCGGCGGGTTGCCCTTGGCGCATTTGCCCGTGGCCTCGGCCAGCAGGTAGAAGGGCGCGCTGAGCAGACCCATGCCGCCGCCGGCGTACTGGCCCTTGGCGCAGTCGCCATGGCCGGCCTGCTGCATCTTGCGGCCCAGCTTGTCGCTGACGCTGACGCCCGTCTCCTGCTCCTGCGCCATCAGGTGCTTCTCGCCGTTGAGCGGCTCGCGGGCGGCCTGGCGCAGGGCCGAGCGGGTGGCGGCGCTGTCGATCAGGCGTTCCGGGCTGGCCGATGCGGCGGGCGTGGCAGGCAATGCCAGGCTCTGGGGCACCTCAGCGGCACGGGGCGCGGGCGCCTCGGGCTGGATGCCCGTGGCCGGCGCGGCGTCTGGCCTGGGCCTGGCCAGTGCTGGAGCGGCCGCTCGCCGGGCCGGCGCTGCGAGGGGCTGGAGGGCGGCCGGCGTGCGAGGGCGGCGCTCCTGCAGCAGCGTCACGGTGATGCGTTGGGCCTCGTGCGCCTGCGGGGCCGCTGGGTGGCGCAGGCCCGCGCGCAGACCGGCGAGCAGGAGCAGGTGCAGGACGATGACCAGCAGAGTCAGCTGCCATCTTCTGGGCGTGGCGGGGAGGGGGGCGTGGTCCATCGGAGGCAGGAAATCAGGCAGGGCGCTCAGTCCTGCGCCTCGGGTTCGTCGGCGCCATCGGCCTCGGGACCGGGCTCGTAGGCCAGCAGCTCGCCGGGCTGGCATTGCAGCTCGCGGCAGATGCGGGCCAGGGTGTCGAAGCGCACGCCCTTGACCTTGCCGGACTTCAGCAGCGAAAGATTGGCCTCTGTGATGCCTACCCGCTCCGCGAGCTCCTTGGAGCGCATCTTGCGGCGGGCCAGCATGAGGTCCAGGGTGACGACGATGGGCATCAGACGAACTCCGCGTTCTCCTGCGCCACCCGCACGGACTCGCGCATGATGCGCGCCATGGCCACCAGCACCAGGCCCAGCATCAGCAGCGTGTAGTGGTCCGAGCTGATGCCCACCAGCAGCTGGCGCTGCCCTGGCGGGTTGTGCCAGCTCAGCGTCAGCACGGCCAGGGTGTGACTCAGCGGCCGGGCCGCTGCCAGCGCCAGCAGGCCCCAGCCCAGCCACTGCAGATGGCGCACCGAGGCCAGGTCGAACACGCGCCCCGCGGCGTAGTGACCGAACAGCCGCCACACATGCCATAGCAGCAGCAGGCCCGACACCAGGGGCAGGCTCAGAGACAGCCACAGCACGGCCAACGTCGGCCCGTCCGGCGTGCGGTAGGGCAGCTCGGGCACCACCTCGTGCAGGACGTACTGGATCATCAGCTCCGGGGCCCAGGCCAGCTGCACGGCGTACTGGGCCAGGCCGAAAGCGCCCAGCAGCGCGAGGATCTGCACGGCCCGTGCCAGGCCCTTGAGGGCGAAGGGCGAAGGCGGGGAAGGGCGGTGCGAGGCGGCCATCATCAATTTCGAAGTCTGAGAATTATTGTATGACAGCAATAAATTGATGTGCCAATGAAATTCGTCAGGGTGGGTTCGGCGGGCTGAGGCACACTGCGCTGCCTGCATTTCCCTTTGCTCCGCCTGCATGTCCAAGAAGTCCGCCCATGTCAGCGAAACCCCGGCCACCCAAGTGCTGCGCCGGCACGGCATTGCCTTCACCGAGCATGTCTACGACTACGTCGAGCATGGCGGCACGGGCGAGTCTTCCCGCCAGCTGGGTGTGCCCGAGCATGAGGTGGTCAAGACCCTGGTGATGCAGGACGAGAAGGCCCAGCCCCTGATCGTGCTGATGCATGGCGACCGCACGGTGAGCCTCAAGGAGCTGGCGCGGCAGATTCCCTGCAAGAAGGTCGAGCCCTGCAAGCCCGACGTCGCGCAGCGCCACAGCGGCTACATGGTCGGCGGCACTTCGCCCTTCGGCACGCGCAAGGAGATGCCGGTCTTCGTGGAGGCCAGCATCCTCGAGCTGGCGCGCATCTGCATCAACGGCGGCCGGCGCGGCTACCTGGTGGGCATCGAGCCCCGGGTGATCACCGAGCTGCTGCAGGCCCGGCCGGTGCAGTGCGCCAGTGCAGAATAGCGGCCCATGCAAGACCTCCTCTACCCTTTGCTGGCCGGCGTGGCCGGCTATCTGCTGGGCTCGCTCTCCTTCGCGGTGATTGTCAGCCGCGTGATGGGCCTGTCCGATCCACGCAGCTATGGCTCCGGCAACCCGGGCGCGACCAATGTGCTGCGCTCGGGCAACAAGAAGGCCGCCCTGCTGACCCTGCTCTTCGACGCGCTCAAGGGCTATGTGCCGGTGCTGCTGGTGCTGCTCTACGGCGAGCGCTTCGGCCTGGGCGAGGACAGCGCCGCCTTCGTGGGCCTGGCCGCCTTCCTGGGCCATCTGTGGCCGGTGTTCTTCAGGTTCGAGGGCGGCAAGGGCGTGGCCACGGCGGCCGGCGTGCTGCTGGCGATCAACCCGCTGCTGGGCGGCGCCACCCTGCTGACCTGGCTGATCATTGCGTACTTCAGCCGCTATTCTTCGCTGGCCGCCATCGTGGCGGCGGTGTTCGCGCCCTTCTACCAGATGCTGATCTGGGGGGCCTCGCCCACGGTGCTGTACGTCGCGCTGATGGGCCTGCTGCTGGTGTGGCGCCATGAGGCCAACATCAGGAAGCTGCTGAACGGCACCGAAAGCAAGCTCGGCCAGAAGTCCGGCAGTGCCACGCCGCCTCAGGGCAGCAGCAAGAAGCATCCGCATGGCGAGGGCTACCAGGCTCGCGGCCATTCGCACCATCACACGAAGAACCAAGCCAAGAAGAAGGGCAACTGATGACGATCCAACGCTTTGATGTCGGGCAGCGCATGTCCGAGATGGCCGTGCACAACGGCGTGGTCTACCTGGCCGGCCAGGTGGCCTCGGACGCCAGCCTGGACATCACCGGCCAGACCGCCGACGTGCTGGCCCAGATCGACGCCCTGCTGGCCCGCGCCGGCAGCGACAAGACGAAGATCCTGCGCGCCCAGATCTACATCGCCGACGTCGCCGAGTTCGCCGGCATGAACGCCGCCTGGGACGCCTGGGTGCCGGCGGGCCACACGCCGCCGCGTGCCACCGTCGAGGCCAAGTTGGCCAAGCCGGAATGGAAGGTGGAGATCGTGGTCACCGCCGCGGTCTGACCCTCGATCCCGCAAGGCAAAGGCCCCGTCCGGCAGGTCGCCGGCGGGGCCTTTGTCATTGGAGGGCGTGGGCGCTTACTCGGGGATCTGGTACTGCGCCGAGCCCATGAGGTCGATGCCGCACTGCAGGTTCTCGGCCCAGTCGATGAAGTCCTTCACCGCCGGGCCCGCCATGGGCGCGCCGTGCTGGGGCACGATCATCTTGATGTCCAGCTGGCGCACCATGCCGGCCCACAGGCGCATCACCTTGTTGCTGACCATGTAGCGGCGGTGGAAGCCTTCCATGCGCTTGAGATGGGGGCCCAGGTCGGTGACGGTCTTCTCGGGGTTCAGGTCGGCGCCGATGGACGCGCCCAGGTCGCCCGAGAAGAGGATGCGGCTCACCGGGTCGTAGAACTGGAAATTGCCCTCGGAATGCAGGAAGTGCGCGGGCAGGGCGATGAGGTCGAAGGCTGCGCCGCCCTCGCCCAGACGCAGGCGCTGGCCCGGGTCGGGGATGCCCGCGATGCGGCCCACGGTCTTGCCGGGCTTGCAGAAGTGCGGGGCGAAGCGCTCCCAGATGCGCGAGATGTAGACGGTGGCGTTGGTCGCCGTCATCCAGCGGTCCAGGGAGGCGATGATGTCCGGGTCCGCATGCGAGGCCAGGATGGCGGCGAGCTTGTGCGGCGGGAAGTGCTGGGACATGCCCAGGTACAGCTCGTTGTAGGCGAGGTTGCCACCCGGGTCGATGATGCAGCCCGTCCCCTTGTTGACGATCAGGAACTGGTTGGACTGGACGGCCTCGCCTTCCTCCTCGCTCAGCTTCGCGAACATCAGACAGACGTGATCGTCCTTGCGGAACAACTCGATGGCCACGGGCTCTCTCCCTGCATTGGATGAGCCCCTACTCTAGGTGGGGTGGTGTGCCCGCGGCTTGAGGCATCTCAAGACGGACGGTGAATTCTTGGCCTGGATCAAGAAAGGCCGGGCCCTTTTCACGGGTCCGGCCGCGGACTTTTTGCAATGGGGCCTACAGGACGGCCGTCTTTGGGGCTGTGTCCCGGGTCGGGTCCCGCGCCGGATCCAGGGGCTGGGCCAGGAGGTCGATGCGCAGGGCGCGGCCCGCCTCGTTGACGTCCACGCGGATGGGCTCGCCGGCCTTGAACTCCAGGCGGGGCTGGGCCACCAGGGTCAGGGGCTGGCCCTGCTCCAGCTTCAGCACCACGTGATAACGGTTGCCTGGCACGGCCTGGGTCGTGATGCCCAGGCGCAGGGGCCGGCCGGCCTGCGCGCCGTCCTCGCTGCGGATCTCGACGGCCGCGGCCTGGCCGTCCTGCACCACCAGGCGGGGGCGGCCCAGCAGGGTCTCGCCCTCATGGATGCTGAGGTGCAGGTCGATGGGCTGTGTGGCGGGCTGACTGCCCTGGGCCTGGACGCCATAGCCGAGGCCTGCCAGCAGCACGGCACACAGGCCCGCGCCGACGCGGGCACGCCAGCGGTGGGCCGCGTGCAGGGGGTGGGTCTTGAGCATCAGGATTCTCCTCTTGAGTGGATGGCAGTCTTGCCAGGAAGCGGCCAGCGCGGGCCAGGCCGCGTCGGCATCGGGGGCCTGCCCGGCCTTGAGCAGGGCGTGGGCGTAATGCGCCAGGTCCTGGGCGCGGGCCTGCTGCAGCACGAGGGCGTCGCAGGCCAGCTCCTGGTCCTGCGCGAAGCGCCGCAGCGCCCACCAGGCCAGCGGGTTGAACCAATGCAGGCAGGCCAGCAGCCGGGCCAGCAAGGTCCAGGCGTTGTCGCCGCGGCTTGCATGGGCCGCCTCGTGGGCCAGCACCAGGGCCTGCTCGGCGGGCGTGAAGCGCTGCTCGAAATCAGCCGGCAGGACCAGACGCGGCCGCCACAGGCCGATCAGGGCCGGGCTGCAGCCGGCCTGGCTGCGCCAGGGCTGCTGGCGGCGGTCCAGCTGCTTCAGCACGCGGGCGTGGGCCCGCCCTTGCAGCAGCACCAGGGCCGAGACGCCCGCCAGCCAGCCCAGCACCAGCAGTGCCGGCCAGGCCCCGCCCTGCGCGGCGGCCGCGGGCGCCGCGCCCCAGGGCAGCAGGGCGTCCGGGGGGGCCAGGCGCAGCAGGGGCAGGGGCGGCAGGGCCGCCGGGGTGGGCAGCAGAAGCCCCAGCAGGCCCAGGGGCAGGGCGATCCAGGCGGCATGCACCGCCCGGGGACCCGCCGCCCGCATCAGCAGGGGGCGCAGCAACGTGAGCAGCAGCAGCGCGAGGCTCAGAAAGGCGGTGCAGCGCGCCAGGCCCTGCAGGACGGCCGCGGCGTCCAGCCCGTTCGGCAGTGGACTCAAGGCTGCTCCCCGCGGGACAGGCGCCAGGCCTTGTCCTGGGCCTGCAGTGCCGAATGGTGGCGGCTGTGTTCGTCGAGGTACTCCGTCATGCGGGCGCGCTGCTGAGGCGACATCTCCTCGAGCTGCTGACGGTACAGGGCCTGGAAGGCCTCCGAGCGGGGGTCCTCGAGGCGCAGGCTGACCTGGGCCTGCACGACCTCCTGCGCGCCCTGCGGCAGGCGGGCCATGAGGCTGGTCTGACCCTTGCCCAGGATCACGGGCTGCAGCTCCGTGAGCGTCTTCCTGCAGTCCTTGTCCAGGATCTCGGTCCGGGGGCGGAACTCGCCGCCTGGCATGCGGTAGAGGTGCATGCCCAGGCACCAGTCCTTCATGGGCGCTACCAGCTGCATCTGCGAATAGGTGTCTTGCAGGGGATGGGCAAAGGCAAAGACCATGTCCTTGTGCTTCCAGCCTTCCTGCCCTTGCTGGCTGTCCAGCTGCACGACCAGGCCGATGGGACGGGCGCCCAGGGTGGCCGACTCCTTCTCCAGGTGCTGCATCATCCGCTCGAAGGCCTCCGAGCCTGAGACCGGCTGCGCGGCCCGGGCCAGCACGGTCAGGCCCAGGCACAGCCCGATGGCGCCGCCGCGGCCCAGCACGCGCTGCCATGCCGGGCGGCGGTGCAGGCGCAGGCCCTTCACCCGCTCCAGCAGGGGATGACGGTGGGCCCAGCCGGTGCTCAGTACGGGCAGGGCGCGCTGGGGATGGGACTTCAGCAAGGCGTTGACATAGGTCTTCACAAGGGGCTCCTCTCCTGGGTTGTGGGGATGTGCTTGATTGAGTACGGCGGCGTCGCAGGCCACTTCCTGGTCCAGGCGCATGGCACGCAGGGCCCACCAGGCCAGTGGGTTGAACCATTGCAGGACCAGCAGGCCGGCGGCCAGCAGGTTCCAGGCGTTGTCATGGCGGCGTGCATGGACGGCCTCGTGCGCCAGGATCAAGGCCTGCTCGCGGGCGCTGAAGCGCGTCTCGAAGTCCTGAGGCAGGACGAGGCGGCCATGCCAGAGGCCCATCAGCGCGGGGCTCTCGCCAGCCGGGGCGCGCCAGGCATCGGCCTGGCGCAGCAGGCGGTCATTGAAACGGCGCTGGCGCTGCGCCAGCAGGGCGAGCAGGGCCAGGGCGCCCAGGCCCCAGCCGGCGAGCGCGAGTGCCTGGGGCGCCGGCCGGCCCGGGGCCGCGTCCGGCTGGGGCCGCGCCGCCGGGGCACTGGATGCAGGCGTCTGCGCAGCGGCCGCCGAAGGCGTCCGGAGCCAGGCGGGCACGGCGCGCTCCAGCGGCTGCACCGGCGAAGGCAAGACCTGACCCTGCAGCAGGCGTGGCAGCGCCGGGCTCAGCATCATCAGGGGCACCAGCAGCCAGGCCAGGTAGATGGCGCCGGCGTCCAGCAGGCGCCGAAGCAGCGGGCGCAGCAGGGCCAGCAGCAGCACGGCGGCGCTGAACAGCAGGGTCTGTGTTGCCAGCAGCTGGATCCAGGGGGCCTCAGTCATTTTCATGCTCCCGGATCAGCTGCTTGAGGGCCTGGATGTCGGCCTCGCTGAGCTTGCGCTCGGACGAGAACTGCGCCACCAGGGGCGCCAGGCTGCCGCCGAAGAGGCGGTCCAGCAGGCCCATGCTCTGGCGCTTGAGCCAGTGCTCGCGCTGCAGCACCGGGCTGTAGAGGTAGCGCCTGCCGTCCTTCTCGGCACTGATGGCGCCCTTGTTGAGCAGGCGGTTGAGCAGGGTCTTGATGGTGGCCAGCTGCCAGTCCTGGCGGTCCTGCAGGGCGGCGGCAATGTCCTCGGTGCTTTGCGGGGCATGGCCCCACAGCACTTCCATGATCTGGGCTTCGGCGTCGCTGATGTTCATGGTCTGATTACGGTTGTAAACGTCGATATTGTTTACGCGTGTAATCGAATGAGGCAAGGGCCGACTGCTAGGGACTTACCCGAGCCTGGCTCGGGCATGAAAAAACCCGCCGAGCGGCGGGTTTGCGGGGTGAGGCGGCCTGGCGCCAGCGTGCGCCAAGCCCTGATGCAGGCTGGGTGCCTCTGGAGCTTGAGGGCTTGCAAGCCCTCAAGCCTTCGTCAGACAGGGGGCTCTGGAGGCTTGGCGCTTGCATGCGCCAAGCCCTGATGCAGGCCGGGTGCCTCTGGAGCTTGAGGGCTTGCAAGCCCTCAAGCCTTCGTCAGGCACAAGACATGCCGCAGGGCATGTCTTGTGTCCTGACTCAGTCCTCGTTCTTGAAGACGAGCTTGACTTCGTGGGTCTGCTTCTCGCCCGTGCCCTCGAAGCGCCATTCCATCAGCGCATTGGTCACCGCACGGTCGAAGATGCGCTTGGGCTCGGCCTCCAGGATCTCGACGCCGGTCACCTTGCCATCGGCATCGATCAGGATCTTGGCCTTGACGCTGCCGCCATTCACGCCCTTCTGCGTGGCCTCGCGCGGGAACTCCGGCGGCACCTTCTTGACGATCTTGGGGCTGGCGTGCGCGGCAACGCTCAGCAGGGCGGCGCCCACAAAGGCCAGCAGCCAGCGGGAGATGCCTGTCTTGTCGAACATGGGGTTCATGGCCTTGCGCTTCATCTGCATGGTGTTCCCTGGATGGTGGTGGTTCATGTGCCGGTACGGAAGAAGTCTACGGCCTGCAGCAGGCGCGAAGAGCTGTCGGTCAGGGCCTCGGTGGAGCGGGTCAGCTCGCTCACCAGGCTGGCGTTTTGCTGGGTGCTGCGGTCCAGCTCGTTCATGGCCTGGTTGACCACGCCCACGCCGCTGGCCTGCTCCTGAGCCGAGTGCGAGATCTCTTCGATCAGCTGGCCCATGTTGTTGACCTCGTCGACCACACTGCGGATGGTGGCGCCGGCATTGTTGACGTGGCCCGTGCCCTGCTCGACGCGCACGGAGGATTCCTGGATCAGGACCTTGATTTCCTTGGCCGCCGCGGCCGCACGCGAGGCGAGGGCGCGGACTTCCGAGGCCACCACCGCGAAGCCTTTGCCGTGCTCGCCGGCACGGGCCGCCTCCACGGCCGCGTTCAGGGCCAGGATGTTGGTCTGGAAGGCGATGCCGTCGATGACGCCGATGATGTCGCCGATCTTCTTGGAGCTGGCGCTGATCTCCTGCATGGTCTCGACGACCTGGGCCACGGCATTGCCACCGGCCGAGGCCGATTGGCGGGCCTTGCCGGCGATGTTGGCAGCCTTGCGGGTCAGCTCGCTGGCGCCGCTGAGGTTGGCGGCGATCTCCTCCACCGAGGCGGCCGTGGTCTGCAGATTGGACGCCGATCGGGCGGTGCGCTCCGAAAGGTTGTTGTTGCCTCCGGCGATGTCCCCGGAGTTCTGCGCCACCTCGCGAGCGGCGGTGCTCACGCTGCTGACCACGCCGCGCAGGGCGCGCTGCATCTCCTGCATGGCGTCCAGCATCTGGCCGAGCTCGTCGCTGCCCATGGTGCGGATGTCGTGCGTCAGGTCGCCCTGGCTGATGGCCTCGGCGGCGCTGCGGGCCTCGTGCACCGGCACGATGATGCTGCGGGTGATTAGCAGGCCGCCCCCGGCGCCCAGCACCACCGCGGCGATCACCAGCACCACGGTGACGATGACGGAATTGCGCGCCACCTCGCCGTCGGCGATGGCGAGGTCCTTGGCCGTCTCGAACTGCAGGTCCACCAGCTGCTTGAGCCCGTCCTGGTAGGCCTGCTGGGCGGGGCGGACGTCAGTGATCAGGCTCTCGCGGGCCTCGTCGGGGCTGCCGTCGGCCTGGACCTTGAGGAACTTGGCCACCGAGGCGAAGAACTTGGCCTGGCGTTCCTTGACGCTGCTGAGAACCTCGGTCTCCCTGGGGGTGTCGATCTGCTGCTGCAGCGCGCCCAGCTGCTTGTCGATCTCCTGCAGGGCGCCATCGATGGCGGCCTTCTGCTTCTTGATCTGGCGAGCCTCGTCCAGCAGCAGCAGGTCGCGCGAGGCGCGGGCAATGACGTTGACATTGCCTTCCAGCGTATTGGCCGCCGCGATCTTGACCAGGCTCTGGTTGGCCGTGCGGTCCAGATCCTTGGCCAGGCGGTTGGCGCTGCTGGCACCGTAGGCACCGATGACCACCAGCAGCACGATCAGCAGCCCGTAGCTGAGGGAGAGGCGCTGGCTGATGCGCAGGCTTGTCAGAAAGCTCATGTTCTTGTCCTCGCGGTTGGAGTCCCGAAAGGCACAGATTCAGGCCTCCAGGACGGGCGCGGGATGCTGGCGGGACCGGTGCCGCATCGAGCCGTGCCTGTTTCCGATTGTGTCGGCAGCACTCGCTCCTTGGGGGAGGTCAAATGCGCACAATTTGATGCGCATTTCGCGGTCGGCTGGCAAATATGCGGCGTGTCCGGGCCTCAATCGAGCTGCAAACCGAGGCTCTCCGGGTTACCCCTGCCCTGGCGGATGAGCACGGGTTCCTCGCCGCTGAGGTCGATCACGGTGGTGGGCTGCATGGGGCAGGCGCCGGCATCGATGATGGCCTGCAGCTGGCGGTCGAAGCGCTCGCTGATCTCGTGCGCATCGTTGAGGGGCTGCTCCTCGCCGGGCGGGATCAGGGTGGTGGCCAGCAGGGGCTGGCCCAGCAGCTCCAGCAGGTCCAGCGTGACGCGATGGTCCGGCACGCGCAGGCCAATGGTGCGGCGTGACGGGTGCGAGACCCGGCGCGGCACCTCCTTGGTCGCCTCGAGGATGAAGGTGAAGGGCCCCGGCGTGGCGTTCTTCAGCAGGCGGTACTGCTTGTTGTCCACCCGGGCGTAGGTGGCCAGCTCGCTGAGGTCGCGGCACAGCAGGGTCAGGTGGTGCTTCTCGTCGACCCCGCGCACGCGGCGCAGGGCGTCCGCGGCGGCCTTGTCGTCGAGGTGGCAGACCAGGGCATAGCTGGAGTCGGTGGGGATGGCGACCACGCCGCCGGCATGCAGGATCTGCACGGCCTGGCGCAGAAAGCGGGGCTGCGGGTTGTCGGGATGGACTTCAAAGAGTTGGGCCATGACAGGCATGGTGTGCCTGTCATGGCCCGGGGTGTGTGGCAAGGATGCTGCGCAGGTGTCAGTCGATGACGAAGACGAACTCCTGCATCACCTCCATGCCTCTCGTGGTGGGCTTGCAGGCATAGCCCTGGATGGACTCCTGAACGGCCGCCCTGAGAGCCGGCTCGCCGGCGATCCTGATGTTGAAGGGCTCACCCTTGGGGCTGACCTCGTAGATGGCGACCAGCTCAAAGCGGCCGCGCAGGTCCACCTCCGGCACATTGGGCTTGGGCATGACATGGCACACGGAGCCGGCCGTCAGGGGCTTGCCCTGGGTGCCAGCGGTCGAGGGCGTGTCCGCTGACCTCAGGGCCTGGACGGCGCCCGCGGCCAGCAGCGCGACGGCACTCAGGCCCAGGCGCGCCAGGTGGCGGCGCCAGCTGGGAAGATGGGAACTTGTCTTCAGCATTTCGATCCTCTCCTTCAAGGGATGGGTGGGCTGCCAGGCCGAGGCAGTGATCGGTACTGCGGGGACTGCAAATCGGGGATCCGTCTTCAGCAGCGCCTGCGCATAGGCGCGCCATTGCCCGGGTTGGCGGCGCAGCAGGGCGGCGTCGCAGGCCAGCTCCTGGTCGTGACGCAGGGCCGGCAGGGCCCACCACAGCAGCGGGTTGAACCAGGCCAGGGCCTGCAGCAGGGCGGCGAGCAGGCGCACGGCGTTGTCATGGCGGCGGGCGTGCTGGGCCTCATGGGCCAGCACCCAGGCCCGCTCCTGTGGTGTGAAGCGCTCCTCGAAGTCCAAGGGCAGCAGCAGGCGCGGCTTCCACACGCCCACCAGGCCTGGCGAGCTGCCCCGCGGCGTACGCAGGCAGTCCTGCAGGTCCATGGGCAGGGCACGCAGGAAGCGCCGGTGCCGATGCCAGTGCCCGCCCGCCACCAGCAGCGCGCCCACGGCCCACACCAGGGGCCACGACAGACCGGGCAGGGCCGCCTGGGCCCGGGCGTCGAACGTGGCCATGGTGGCGTGCCAGACCACTGGCGCGAGCGTGAGCTGCGTCAGGCCAGCGTCGGGCAGCGCGGTGCCGGCCACGCACAGCAGCGGCAGCAGCCACAGCGCATAGGCCTCCTGCGGGCCGGCCAGGCGCCGCAGGGGACGCCTCAGCAGGGCCACCGCGAGGAGGCCCAGGCTCAAGCCGAGATGGGCCTGCCAGAGCCCCAGCAGCCCGGCCTCCAGCCACGCGGGCAGCCCGGCAGCGCCGAGTCCTTCAGTGCTCATCGTCATGCTCCTTGAGCAGCTGGCGCAGGGCTTGGGCATCCTCGGCGCTGAGCCTGCGCTGGGCCGAGAAGTGCGCGACGAGCGGCGACAGCCGGCCGCCGAAGACGCGGTCCAGCAGGCCCATCGATTCCGAGCCTTCCCACTGCGCCCGGTCGATCAGCGGCTCGTAGAGATAGCGCCGGCCCTCGCGCTCAGCCTTCACGGCGCCCTTGTTGAGCAGTCGGTTCAGCAGGGTCTTGACGGTGCCCAGCTGCCAGCCGCCCTCGGCGGGCAGGGCGGCGAGGATGTCCTCGGCACTGAGCGGATGCTGGCCCCAGAGGGCCTGCATGATCTGGGATTCGGCGTCTGAGATGGTGCTCATGATTCGACAACAGTTGTTGACGAATTGATTGTCAACACGTGTTGTCGAAGTGCCTAGCCCAGGCAAACCCTAGGATGGCCGGGGTCGCAAAGGCTCAGTGGGAGGGGGCGATGATGCGCGGCTGCAGCGCTTCCCAGACCGGCTTCAGGCGGCCCGAGAGGGCGGCCAGCTTGCCGAGGTCGGTGTGGCTTTCGTCCGGGCTGTGGAAGTCCGAGCCGCGCGAGGCCAGCAGGTCGAATTCCAGGGCGGTCTCGGTGTACTTGGCCGCCTCGGCCGCGGTGTGGCTGCCCGTCACCACCTCGATGCCACGGCCGCCGTGGGCCATGAACTCGGTGATCAGCGCGTATTCCTCGGTGGGCGTGAAGTCGTAGCGCCCGGGATGGGCGATCACGGCCTCGCCGCCGGCCTGGGTGACCCAGCGCACGGCATCGCTCAGGCGGGCCCAGCGGTGGGGCACGAAACCGGGCTTGCCTTCGGTGAGGAAGCGGCGGAAGACCTCGGGCACGTCCTGGCAATGGCCGGCATCCACGAGGAAGCGGGCGAAGTGGGTGCGGGAGATCAGCTCGGGGTTGCCCACGTACTTCAGCGCGCCCTCATACGCGCCCTTGATGCCCACCTGCGCCAGGCCCTCGGCCATGTCGCGGGCGCGCTCGCCGCGGCCGCCGCGGGTCTCGCGCAGGCCCTGCACCAGCGCCTCGTCCTCGTGGTCGAAACCCAGGCCGACGATGTGCACCACGCGGCCGGCGAAGGTCACGGAGATCTCGCAGCCGGTCAGGTAGTGCAGGCCCAGGCGGCCCGCGGCCTCGATGGCGCGGGCCTGGCCGCCGACCTCGTCATGGTCGGTCAGGGCCCACAGCTCGACGCCGTTGGCCTGCGCGCGCGCGGCCAGGGCCTCGGGCTCCAGCGTGCCGTCGGACACCTTGGAGTGGCAGTGGAGGTCGGCGTTGCTGAGGGCATTGATGGTGTTCACACGCCCATTTTAGAGGGCCCACCCTGGAGGCCCGCTGCGCTGCAGCAAAGCCCCTGCGGGTCGCACAGCAGGCGCCACGTTTGCCGCGATCAGGCGCGCCGCGCGCTCACGCGGAAGCTGCTGATGGCGGCCGTCAAGCCGACGGCCTGGTCGCGCAGGCTGCTGGCCGCGGCAGCGCCCTGCTCGACCAGGGCGGCATTCTGCTGCGTCATCTGGTCCAGGTTGGTGATGGCCTGGCCGACCTCACCGATGCTGGTGCTCTGCTCCAGCGTGGAGGCGCTGATCTCGCCCATGATGTCGGTGACGCGCTGCACGGAGCTGACGATCTCCTGCATGGTGCTGCCGGCCTCCTGGACCAGGCTGGCGCCGGCCTCGATGCGGTCCATGGAGCCGGTGATCAGGCTCTTGATCTCCTTCGCGGCCTCGGCGCTGCGCTGGGCCAGCGAACGCACCTCGCCGGCCACCACCGCGAAGCCGCGGCCCTGCTCGCCGGCCCGCGCGGCTTCCACTGCGGCGTTCAGGGCCAGGATGTTGGTCTGGAAGGCGATGCCGTCGATCACGCCGATGATGTCGCCGATCTTGCGCGAGCTGGTGCTGATCTCGCCCATGGTGTGCACGACCTGCTGCACCACATCGCCCCCGCGCTGGGCCACGCTGGAGGCGCTGCTGGCCAGCTGGTTGGCCTGGCGGGCGGAGTCGGCGTTGTGACGCACGGTCTCGGTCAGCTGCTCCATGGAAGAGGCGGTCTCCTCCAGGCTGGCTGCGGCCTGCTCGGTGCGGGCCGACAGATCCTGGTTGCCCGTGGCCACCTCGGACGCCGCCACCTGGATGGACTCCGAACCCTCGCGCACCTTCAGCACGATGCCGCGCAGGCCCTCCTGCATGTGGACCAGGCTGGTGGACAACGCGGTCAGCTCGTCCTTGCCCTCGATGTGCAGGTGCTCGTCGAGGTTGCCGTTCTCCACCGCCGAGGCGAAGGCCATGCCCTGCTGGATGGGCAGCAGCAGCGAATGGGCGATGCGCCAGCCGATGAAGGCCGCCAGGCCCATGCCCGCCAGCAGGGCCACCACGATCACGGTGGTGATGGTGGCGTAGACGCCGGCGATCTTGTCATGGGCCATCTCGACGAAGCGGTCCACCGTGGTCAGCGCCTGCTCCAGGCCCTGCTCGGCGAGGTCGATGGACTTCTTGGCCTCGCGCGGGGCGTCCCAGGCGGCCTTGAGGTCCCCCTCCATGCCGCCCTTGGCGAGCTGGGCCATGACCGGCTGCATGCCGCTGCGGTAGGCGTCGAAGTTGTTGCGGATGAGGGTCAGGCCTTCACGCACCTTGGGGTCCTTGACCCGCAGCTCCAGGTCCTTGAGGCCCTTGTCCGCGGACTTCATGGCCTCCTCCCAGCGCTCCTGCGCCCGCTTGAAGTCGGCCACGCCGATGGCGGCGAAGATCATGTCCTTCTCGTAGCGGCGTGCCGTGAGCATGCCCGAGCGCAGGTCGTCCACGCTGCGCAGCGAGGCCACGACCGAGGTATTGAAGGTCTCGAAGGCGCCGAACATCGCGCGGGTGGCCAGCCAGCCGCCCCCGCCCAGCACCAGCATCAGCAGCACCATCAGGCTGAAGGCCAGGCCCAGTCGGGCTTTGATGGACAGTTGTCGCAGCATGGCGGTGTCTCCTTTTCTTGTGGCTTGTGGCGTCAGGGCTGCGCCCCGCGGAGAAAGCCTCCGGCCGGACCGGGCGCAGCCTGCAAGCATGCGCTTCGCCGCAGTCCCCCAGCAAGCAGAAATGCAGGACAGCCGTGGCGCTCTTCACACGAGCGGGCTGCGCGTGCTCAGGCGCTCAGACGATGGCCTCCACCACCATCTGCACCCGCTGCTGCCCCTGGTATTCGTCCAGGCTCAGGCGGTAGGCCATGCGGGCCTGCTCGGGGACCGGGTCGGTGTGGCCGAACCAGATGGCGTCGCGCAGCAGGCCGCCCTGGCGCACCCGCAGCTTGAGGTGGCGCTCTCCTACGATGCGCTGGGCCACGATCTGGACCTCGTCGCAGAACAGCGGGGCCTCGAAGGCCTGGCCCCAGACCTGGGACTCCAGCTCCTGCACGGTCTGGGCGTTGAAGGCCTCGGCGGGCAGGGGGCCGTCGGTGCGCAGCGTGCGCTGCAGCGAGGCCTCGTCCAGCCATTCGGCGGCGACCTGGGTGAAGGCCTGGCGGAAGGTCTCCACCCCGCCCTCGGCCAGGGTGCAGCCGGCCGCCATGGCGTGGCCGCCGAACTTCTTCAGCAGCTCGGGGTGGCGCTTGGAGACCAGGTCCAGCGCGTCCCGCAGATGGAAGCCAGTGATGGAACGCCCCGAGCCCTTCAGCTGCCCATCGACCCCGCGGGCCAGCACGAAGGTGGGGCGGTGGGCGGCGTCCTTGATGCGCGAGGCCACGATGCCCACCACGCCTTCGTGGAAGTCCTCGTCGAAGATCACCAGCGCAGGCGGTGTCTGCTGCTCCAGGCGGGTCTGCAGGCGGGCCAGCTGGGCCTCGGCCTGCTCGCGCATGCCGGCTTCGATCTCGCGGCGCTCGCGGTTGATGGTGTCCAGCAGGCGGGCCAGCTCCAGCGCGCGGGCCGGGTCTTCGCAGAGCAGGCACTCGATGCCCACGGTCATGTCGGACAGCCGCCCCGCCGCATTGATGCGCGGGCCCAGGGCGAAGCCCAGGTCGAAGGTGTTGGCGCGGGCGGCGTCGCGGCCCGCGGCGGTGAAGAGGGCGGCCACGCCCGGCTGCATGCGGCCCGCGCGCATGCGGCGCAGCCCCTGCGCGACCAGGCGGCGGTTGTTGGCGTCCAGCCGCACCACGTCGGCCACAGTGCCCAGCGCCACGAGGTCCAGCAGGCCGTCCAGGCGCGGCTGCTCGCGGCCCTCGAAGGCGCCGCGGCGGCGCAGCTCGCCCCGCACCGCCAGCAGCACATAGAAGGCCACGCCCACGCCGGCCAGGTTCTTGCTCTCGAAGGCGCAGCCTGGCTGGCTGGGGTTGACCAGGGCATCGGCCGCGGGCAACTGCACCACCTCGTCCACCAGGGCGGGCAGATGGTGGTCGGTCACCAGCACCTTCAGCCCCAGGGACTTGGCGTGCGCCACGCCGGCCAGGCTGGCGATGCCGTTGTCCACGGTCATCAGCAGCTGCGGCTGCAGCGGCAGGGCGAGGTCCACGATGGCCGGCGTCAGGCCGTAGCCGTGGATGGCGCGGTCGGGGACGACATAGTGCAGGGTGTCAGGTCTTGCCCCCAGCAGGCCCAGGCCGCGCAAGGCAACGGCGCAGGCGGTGGCGCCGTCGCAGTCGTAGTCGGCGACCAGGCAGATGCGCTCGCCTTGCTGGATGGCATCGGCCAGCAGGGCGGCCGCCGCGGCGATGCCCTTGAGGCCCTCGGGCGGCAGCAGCTTGTCCAGGCCGGCGTCGAGCTCGTCGGCGCTGCGCACGCCGCGGGCGGCGAAGAGCCGGGCCAGCAGCGGGGAGACGCCGGCCTGCTCCAGCGCCCAGGCGGCACGCGGCGGGGCGTCGCGGGTCAGCAGGGTGGGGCTGAGGGAAGGATTCACAGGCTCTCCAGGAGGCGGGCGGCCTGCCCGTGGGTCGGGCGCAGCTGCTGCCACAGGCGCTGCGTCCAGGAGCGCGGCTGCGGGCGTAGGGTCAGGGCTTGCCGCTCGCCGGCCAGGCTCAGCGTGGCGGTGCCGGCGGCGAGGGCGGGCAGCAGCGGGGCGATGCGCCGGGCGTCCAGCAGGCGCCACGCCTCGGCCCAGGCCGTCCAGTCGCCGGCGATCCAGGGGGTGCGCAGCTGCTCGTCGAGCTCGATGTCCGCGGGCAGCGCATGGTCCGCCGCGCTGCCGCAGCCCCAGATCCACACGCTGTTGATGGGGCGCAGGCCCGCCTGTTCGCGGGCGGTGTTCAGGGGATGGCCATGCAGGGTCATCTGCGCCTCCATCTGCAGGCGCAGCAGCTGGCGCGGCTCGGGCAGCCAGGCGTCGACATTGCGATGGATGACGCGGTCCAGGCTGGCGGTCTCCAGGCCTTGCAGGCGCTCGTGGGAGATGAACCACTGGCCCGCGGCCTGGTGCATGAGCGCCCAGCCCTCCTCCTCGGGAAAGAGCGGCGCCAGGGCCTCGAAGAGCAAGGCCTGCGAGCTGGCGGCGTCCAGGCCCAGGGCCTCCGGGTCCAGGGCCGTGACCTGGTCACTGCCCACATCGCAGTGCAGGGGCGTGAGGCGGGCCCAGACCTGCGAACCGGCCGACGCGCCCAGGGCCCAGGCGGCCAGGGGCGGCGGGCTCTCCTCAGGCAGGCCGGCCAGCGCGGCGAGCAGGCGCTCCTGGGGCAGGGCGGGGCTGTATTCGTCGCCGCCGAAGCGGGGGCCGGCGCCCAGGTCGGCCAGGGCGCGGTCCAGGGCCGGCAGCTGCAGGTCGGCCAGGACGGCTCGGGCCTGCGGGTCCATGGCGCTGGCATAGGGAATCACGAGATGCATGGGGCGGATTATCCGGTGCGGCCTGTCATCGCCCGGCCATGGTCCGGACATCAGGCGGACATCGCACGGCGGCAAGCTGCGCGGCATGCAGCACGACACCCTCCTGGCACGCGCCGCCACCCTGGTCCCCGGCCTTCGTGGCGTCCCCGGCGCCGGCGGTGAGGAGCCTGCCGAGGCCGGCGAGGGCCTGCCGCGGCTGCGGGTGCGCACGGTCTGGATCTCGGACCTGCACCTGGGCACGCCCGGCTGTCAGGCCCGCCACCTGCTGGACTTCCTGCGCACCGTGGAGTGCGAGCAGCTCTTCCTGGTGGGCGACATCATCGACGGCTGGCAGCTGCGGCGCAGCTGGTACTGGCCCCAGGCCCACAACGACGTGGTGCAGAAGCTGCTGCGCAAGGCGCGCAAGGGCTGCCGCGTGATCTTCATTCCCGGCAACCACGACGAGTTCGCCCGCAGGTACGTGCAGCACAGTTTCGGCGGCATCGAGGTGGCCGAGGACTGGATCCACGAGACCGCGGACGGCCGCAAGCTCTGGATCACCCACGGCGACCTCTTCGACGGCGTCATCCAGTGCGCGAAGTGGCTGGCGCACGTGGGGGATTCGCTCTACGAGTTCACCCTGCGCCTGAACCGCCACCTCAACAGCCTGCGGGCGCGGATGGGCCTGCCCTACTGGAGCCTGTCCCGCTACCTGAAGCTCAAGGTCAAGCGGGCGGTGAGCTATGTCTCGCAGTTCGAGGAGGCCGTGGCGCGCGAAGCGCGGCGCCGCGGCGTGCAGGGCGTGGTCTGCGGTCACATCCACCATGCGGAGCTGCGCACCATCGACGGCGTGCTCTATGCCAACGACGGCGACTGGGTCGAGAGCCTTACCGCCCTCGTCGAGCATGCCGACGGCCGCCTGGAGATCCTGGACTGGACGAGCTTCAGCCAGAACGTCGGCCAGGGCGGCGGCCCTGCGTCCGCTGCGCGCACGGCAGAATCGGCAGCGGCCGCATGTGCCGAACAGCGTCATGCGCCTGTCACGATGCCTTCATAAAGTGAGGACATGACCCTGATGCCTCCCGCCCTGCTCAATCGCGAACAAGCCATCCTGGAATTCAATGCCCGCGTGCTGGCCCAGGCTCAGCGCGAGGACGTGCCGCTGCTGGAGCGGCTGCGGTATGTGTGCATCGTGTCGTCCAACCTGGACGAGTTCTTCGAGGTGCGCTTCGCCGACATGCTGGATGCCGCCCGCGAGCCGGGCAGCGTGGTGAGCAACCGCGACATCGAGCGCGTGGCCGGCGAGGCCCACGCGCTGATCGACCGCCAGTACGACGTGTTCAACGAGCAGATCATGCCCAGGCTCCTGGAGCAGGGCATCGTGATCCACAACCACGCCGATCGAGACGAGGCGCAGCGCCACTGGGTCTCCCGCTTCTTCGAGCGCGAGGTCAAGCCCCTGCTGGTGCCCGTGGGCCTGGACCCCGCCCATCCCTTCCCGCAGGTGGCCAACAAGTCTCTGCACTTCGTGGTGAGGCTCTCGGGCAAGGATGCCTTCGGGCGCGACAACCGCATCGCCATCGTCAAGGTGCCGCGCGTGCTGCCGCGGGTGATCAAGCTGCCGGCGCAGATCAGCGGCGGGCGGCAGGTCTTCGTGCTGCTGACCAGTGTGATCCGGGCCCACCTGGAGGAGCTGTTCCCGGGGCGGCAGGTGGAGTCCTTCTCCCAGTTCCGCGTGACCCGCGATTCGGACCTGGAGGTGGACGAGGAAGAGGTGGCCAATCTGCGCCACGCCCTGCGTTCCGGCCTGACCACGCGCCATTTCGGCCGGGCCGTGCGCCTGGAGGTGGTCAACTCCTGCCCCGAGGAGCTCTCGCGCTTCCTGCTGGAGCAGTTCCAGCTGCCGCACGCGGCCCTGTACCGCGTCAACGGCCCGGTGAACCTGGTGCGGCTCAACGAGCTGATCGACCTGACCGATGCGCCGGAGCTGCGCTTCGTGCCTCATGAGCCGCTGTGGCCCCAGGCCAGCCTGCCGCGCCAGAAGCGCTGCTTCGAGCGGCTGCGCAAGGGCGATGTGCTGCTGCACCATCCCTTCGAGAGCTTCGAACCCGTCGTGCAGTTCCTGCGCGAGGCCGTCGAGGACCCGGACGTGCTGGCCATCAAGCAGACCATCTACCGCACCGGCAGCCAGTCCGTGCTGATGGACCTGCTGATCGAGGCCGCGCGCCGCGGCAAGGAAGTGATGGCGGTGGTGGAGCTCAAGGCCCGCTTCGACGAGGAGGCCAACATCAACTGGGCCGAGCGCCTGGAGGCCGTCGGCGCGCAGGTGGTCTACGGCATCGTCGGCCTGAAGACCCACGCCAAGATGCTGCTGGTGACGCGGCGCGAGGGCAAGCCCGGCGGCAAGCACGTGCTGCGCCGCTACGCCCACCTCTCCACCGGCAACTACAACCCCAAGACGGCGCGGCTCTACACCGACATCGGCTGCCTCACGGCGGATCCGGACCTCACCGCCGACATCGACAACGTCTTCCGCCAGCTGGCCTCGCTGGGCAAGGCCAGGCCCGCGAAGCGCCTGCTGCTGGCGCCCTTCCACATGCACGAGCGCATGGTCGAGTGCCTGGCGCGGGTGGAGCAGTCGGCCCGCGAGGGGAGGGTGGCGCGCGTGGTGCTCAAGGTCAATGCGCTGACCGACGCCGAGCTGATCCACGCCCTGCTGCGCTGCGGCCAGGCCGGGGCGGAGATCGACCTCATCGTGCGCGGCGCCTGCATGCTGCCCCCGCAGCTGCCGGGCATCTCGGACCGCATCCGCGTGCGCTCCGTGGTGGGCCGCTTCCTGGAGCATTCGCGCGTCAGCTACTTCCGCTGGGGCGAGGGTGAGGAGGACGAAGCCCTGTACCTCTCCAGCGCCGACTGGATGAGCCGCAATATGTTCCGCCGCATCGAGGTGGCCTGGCCGGTGCTGGACCCCAAGCTGCGCCAGCGCCTTATCGACGAGACCTTGCAGCCCTATCTGCATGACAGCCTCGATGCCTGGGAGCAGCTGCCCGACGGCCACTACCGCCGCATCGAGGGCGAAGGCCTCAGCGCCCAGCAGGCCCTGATGCGGCGCTACGCCGTCGAGTGAAGCCGGGCCGCCGGCGCGGCCTCAGGTCTGGAGGCTCAGCTGCAGGCGACCCAGCTTGCGCCAGGCCTCCAGCTCCTCGCTGAGCAGGTACAGCGCCCGCGGGTGCGAAGGCGCCCAGCCCTCGGCCATGCGCACCGTCACCCGGTCACCCTCGCGCTGCAGGCGCATGGCCTGAGGGGCGATGGGCTGGCGGGCATGGCACATGATCAGCGCCAGGCGCAGGGCCAGCAGCTGCCACAGCAGGCTGTCGTCCTGCAGCTCCTGCTCCAGCTTGCGCAGGCCGCCGCGCTGGCCCAGGGCCAGGTCGCCCAGGCGGCGCAGCTGGTTCTGGGAGAAGCCGGGGGCATCCACATGGGCCAGCAGGTAGGCGCTGTGGCGGTGGTGGTCGTGGTGCGACACCATCATGCCGATCTCATGCAGCTTGGCCGCCCAGGCCAGCTCGCGCTGGCGCTCGCGCTCGGCCTTGGGGGCGAGCTGCTCGTGCAGCTGCAGGGTCAGGTCTTGCACGCGCTGGGCCTGCTCGGTGTCCACGCCGAAGCGCAGCTGCAGGGCGGCCACGGACTGGTCGCGCATGTCACGGCCGCGGCTGAGCTCACCCTGGCTGGCCTGCAGCCGCTCGGCGAGGTCGAAGACCACGCCCTGGCGCAGCGCACCCTTGGCTGGCTGCAGGCGTTCGATCTGGAACTGGCTCAGCAGGGTGTAGAGGATGCACAGGCCGCCGCCCACCACGGCGCGGCGGTCGTCCTTGAGGCCGGGCAGGTCCAGCGCGTCCATGTGGCCGGCGTCCAGGCAGCGCTCGATGCACCAGCGCAGGGCCTCGGGCGTGATGCTGCCGTCGGTGACGCCGCTGGCGGCCAGCAGCTGCGAGACGGCCCCCACGGTGCCCGAGGAGCCCAGGGCCTCCTGCCAGACCGGCTGGGAGCGCTCGCGGGCGAAGAGGTTCAGCGCCTCTTCCAGCTCGGCACCGGCGGCCACCTGGGCCGCGCGGAAGGCCTCGGGCGTGAAGCGGCCGTCGGGGAAATAGCGCAGGGACAGGCTGACGCTGCCGATCTGGAAGGACTCGGCCTTCAGCGGCTTGCGGCCCAGGCCCAGGATCATCTCGGTGGAGCGCCCGCCGATGTCGATCACCAGGCGCGGCCGCTCGGAGGGCTGCAGCCGGGCCACGCCGGCGAAGATCAGGCGGGCCTCCTCGCGGCCCGAGATGACCTCGATGCCATGGCCCAGCGTCTTCTGCGCCAGCTCCAGGAAGGCGTTGCGGTTGCGCGCCTCGCGCAGGGTCTGGGTGGCGACGGCGCGCACGCGGCCGGCCGGGAAGTCGCGCAGGTGCTCGGCAAAGCCGGCTAGGCAGTCCAGGCCGCGCTGCATGGCCTCGGCGGTGAGCATGTTGTCGCCGTCCAGGCCGGCACCGAGCCGCACCGTCTTCTTCAGGTAGAGCTGGCGCTTGTACTGGCCGCGGTACAGCTGGGCGATCTCCAGCCGGAAGCTGTTGGAACCCATGTCGATGGCGGCCAGGGCCTCGCCGGTCGGGGCGAGCGTGGAATCGGTGCGGAGCGCGTTCATGGCGACGGATTGTCGCGGCTGATGCGGCGTGTCGTTGTGTAAGCGTGCGCGGGGTGTGGCGGCCTGCACAAAGCTTGTCGTTCCGCTTGCCGCTCTGCCCGGCGGCCCGACTCCGGCGAGGCCATTGACAGGTCTGAGAGAATCCCGGCATGTGCAAACCCTGAAGGCGCGCCACCCGGTGCGCCTTTTGTTGTCGAGCGCCGGGCATGACGGCGCGCCTCGCCTCACGCATGACCCTGTCCTACATCCTGCTCGCCACCTTCGTTGGCGGCCTGCTCTCCGTGCTGATCGCCGCCAGCCTCACGGTGGCCCTGCTGGGGCGCCTGGTGCGGCATCTGGTCAGCCTCTCCACCGGTGTGCTGCTGGCCACGGCCCTGCTGCATGTGCTGCCCGAGGCCTTCGAGCGCCAGGCCAGCCCTCACGCCCTCTTCATGACCCTGCTGGGCGGGCTGATGTTCTTCTTCCTGCTGGAGAAGGCCGAGCTGTACCGCCACACCCACCACCACGAGGGCGACGGCCACCACCACCACCATCATTTCGATGCGGAGCAGGCGGGGCGCGGCGGGCTCTCCGTGCTGGTGGGGGACAGCATCCACAACTTCTGCGACGGCCTCATCATCGCGGCCGCCTTCCTGGCGGACCAGCACCTGGGCTGGGTCACGGCGGCGGCCATCATCGCCCATGAGATCCCGCAGGAGGTGGGTGACTACATCGTGCTGCTCAACGCCGGCTTCAGCCGTGGCAAGGCCCTGCTGTTCAACGCGCTGTCCGGCCTGGCTGCAGTGGCGGGCGGCCTGCTGGGCTACTTCGTCGTGGGCCCTTGGGAGTCCCTGTTCCCCTATCTGCTGGTGCTGGCCTCCAGCAGCTTCATCTACGTGGCCGTGGCGGACCTGATCCCCCAGCTGCAACGCCGCCTGCCCTGGCGCGAAACGGCCGCCCAGCTCTTCTGGCTGGCCGCGGGCATGGGCTTCATCGTGCTGGTGCTGGGCAGCAGCCACTGAACACGCGCCCATGAAAAAAGCCCGCCTCGGG
This sequence comes from Roseateles flavus, assembly GCF_039872765.1. Taxonomy (NCBI): domain Bacteria; kingdom Pseudomonadati; phylum Pseudomonadota; class Betaproteobacteria; order Burkholderiales; family Sphaerotilaceae; genus Roseateles; species Roseateles flavus. Next base: position 1,265,488 of record NZ_JBDPZC010000001.1, read on the forward strand.
GGCGGGCCTTGTCGAGGAGCGCGGGGTCTCAGCGCACCACGAGGACCGGGATGGTCGAGTGGGTCAGGACCTTCTGGGTCTCACTGCCCAGCAGCAGAGCCTGCACGCCGCGGCGGCCGTGCGAGGCCATCACCACGAGGTCAGCCTCCACGCGCTTGGCGTGTTCGATGATGGCCTCCCACGGGTGCAGGGCCTCGATGCTGTGCGCCTCGGCGGGCACGCCGGCCTTCTCGGCGGCGGCCAGCACGGTGCGCAGGCGGGTCTGGGCGATGCGTTCCTGGGCGTCGAAGAACTCCTGCGGCGGCGTGGGCTGCATCTCGGAGACGGCGCTATAGGGGAAGGGTTCCTTGACGCTGATCGCGAAGATCTTGGCGCCCAGTTCCTGGGCCAGGGCCAGGGCCTGTTCGAGGGCCTTGGCGGTGATGTCGGAACCGTCGGTCGGGACGATGATGCGCTTGTACATGCGAGCCTCCTTTGAGCTGATCCTGAAAGCCTTGGGTGAAGACCTCGCCGGACCTCTTGGGCGGCTGTGTCGGCCGCTGCTGAAATCCGGTGCTGATGCACAGAGTGTTGCTGTTCAGTAGGCCGCCGCGCTTGCGCTATGTCAAGACTCGGGCTCGCATCGCCGCGAGGGCGTCAGGGGCTCAGCCCTGGGCCACCGGCCGGCGCGGATCGGCCGACCATTCGCTCCACGACCCCGGGTAGAGACGCGAGCCGCGCAGGCCCGCATGCTCCATGGCCAGCAGGTTGTGGCAGGCGGTGACGCCGGAGCCGCACTGGTGCACGACTTCCGAGGCGGCGAAGGGCGGCAGCAGGGCTTCGAAGTCCGCCCGCAAAGCGTCTGCCGGCTTGAAGCGGCCGTCGGCCTGCAGGTTGTCCTTGAAGAAGCGGTTCAGCGCGCCGGGGATGTGGCCGGCCTGCTTGTCCAGGGGCTCGACCTCGCCGCGGTAGCGTTCGCCGGCCCTGGCATCCAGCAGGCGCACGCGGCCCAGCTGGGCCTGCAACGAGTCGGCCTGGATCGATGGGGCGAGCGAGGCGCTGGCCTGGAAGCTGCCGGCGCGGGTGGCGGGGAGGTCGGTGCCCAGCGCGCCGCCGGCCGCCTGCCAGGCGGCGAGGCCGCCGTCCAGCACGGCCACGGCCTCGTGGCCCAGCCAGCGCAGCATCCACCAGACGCGGGCGGCGTACATGCCCCCCTGGCCGTCATAGGCCACGACCTGCATGCCGGCGTCCAGCCCCAGGGCCGCCAGGCGCTGCGCGAAGGCGGCCGGCTCGGGCAGCGGGTGGCGGCCGGTAAAGACCTGACCCTCCGCCGCCTTGGCGCCGCTGAGATCGCGGTCCAGGTGCAGGTAGTGGGCGCCGGGCAGGTGGCCCTGGGCATAGGCGCGCTCGCCGGCGGCGGTGTCCGCCAGGTCGAAGCTGACGTCCAGCAGCAGGAGAGGGCGGGCAGCGGCCTGCAGGGCTTGCAGTTCCTGGGCGCTGATCAGGGTGGTGTGGCTCATGATTCGCTCGTGCCTTGCGGGCTGTCGGAAGGGAGGCTGCGGGTGCGCAGCAGCGTGGCCGCGAGGCCGGCGCCGACGATCAGCAGCATGCCCAGTATCGCAGCGGGCTCCAGGTGTTCCTGGAAGATCCAGACGCCGTAGAGGCAGGAGAAGACGATGCCCAGGTACTGCAGGCTGGCGTTCACCAGCGTGCGGCCCTTGCGGTAGGCGGCCGTCATCAGCAGCTGGGCCGCAGTGGCCAACAGGCCCACGGCCAGCAGCAGCATCAGGCCGCGGCCACTGTGGCCGTGCCAAGCCTGGGGCTGGCCCCATTGCTGCGCGACATTGACCAGCGCGCCGGCCAGCGCGCCACCCAGCGAGAAGTAGAAGACGATGCGGTACTCCGGCTCCCCCGCCCGCCCCAGGGCCGTGACCTGCAGATAGGCCAGGGCGGCCAGCATGCCCGCCAGCAGGCCGGCCAGGCCGTACCAGGCCTGCTCCTGGTGCATGCTGGGGCGCAGCACCAGGGCCACGCCCAGAAAGCCCGCCAGCACGCAGGCCACCAGGCGGCCGTCCACGCGGCGGCCGCCCATCAACACGCTGCCGCCGATCAGGAACAGGGCCATCCAGACCGAGGACATGTAGTTCAGCGTCATCGCCGTCGGCAGGGGCAGTTTGCCGATGGCATAGAACCACAGGGACAGCGCCGCCACGCCGGAAAGGCCCCGCCAGAAATGCATGGCCGGCACCGCGGTGCGCAGGCTCAGCCCGCGAGCCAGCACCAGTCCTGAGACCATGACCAAACCGACCAGCCCGCGGTACATGACGATCTCGCCCGAGCTGTACTCGGCCGAGGCCAGCTTGACGCAGACGCCCATGGTGGCGAAGAGCAGGGTGGCCAGGGCCATCATGAGGGAAGCAGGCATCGTGCGGCGGACTGTAGTGGCAAAGAAAAACCGCCCAGGGCGCGGGGCCGATGGGCGGTTGGCGGACGCGGGGGCGTCAGAACTTCATTTCGCGGCGGTACCACTCATGGAAGTGCTTCATGCCGTCCTCCATGGGGCTCTGGTAGGGCCCGACCTCGTTGTCGCCGCGGTCCATCAGGGCCTTGCGGCCCCAGTCCATGCGCTCGGCAATTTCGTCGTCCTCGATGCAGGTCTCCATGTAGGCGGCCTGGTTGGCTTCGACGAACTCGCGCTCGAAGGCGGCGATCTCCTCGGGGTAGTAGAACTCGACGATGTTGGTCGTCTTCTGCGGGCCCTTGGGATGCAGGGTGGAAACCACCAGCACGTGCGGGTACCACTCGACCATGATGTGCGGGTACAGCGTCAGCCAGATCGCGCCCTGCTCGGGCGGCTGGCCATTGCGGAAGCCCAGCACCTGCTCGTGCCACTTCTTGTAGACGGGCGAACCGGGCGTCCTCAGGTCCTTGTGGATGCCCACGGTCTGCACCGAGTGGTTGCTGCCGAACTCCCAGGCGAGGTCGTCGCAGGTGACGAACTGACCGAGGCCGGGGTGGAAGGGGCCGACGTGGTAGTCCTCGAGGTAGACCTCGATGAAGGTCTTCCAGTTGTAGTCGCACTCGTGCACCTGGACCTTGTCCAGCACATAGCCGCTGAAGTCCAGGTCGCGAGCCTTGGCGATGCGGGAGAGCTCCCCGGCGATGTCGCGGCCGTTGTCCTCGAACAGCAGGCCGTTCCATTCCCGCAGCTTGTAGCGGTTCAGGTGCTGGCAGGGGTCGTGGTCGAAGTGCGGGGCGCCGATGAGGGTGCCCTTGAGGTCGTATGTCCAGCGGTGCAGCGGGCAGACGATGTTGCTCTTCGTGTTGCCACGGCCGCGCAGCATCACCGCCTGGCGGTGGCGGCAGACGTTGGAGATCAGCTCGATGCCCTCCGGCGTGCGCACGAGCGCGCGACCCTCGCCCTCCTGGGGCAGGGCGTAATAGTCGCCTACCTCGGGCACGCTCAGGGCATGGCCGAGGTAGCGGGGTCCTGGCTGGAAGATGAGCTCGAGTTCCCTGCGGAACAAGCCCTCGTCGAAGTAGGAGGAAACGGGCAGCTGGGTGGTGCTGCTGTCAAGCGCTGAGAGAGTGAGGCTCAGGTCGGACATGATCCAAGAGGGTCTCCAAGAAACCAATGTCAACCCCCCGGGCCCGTCATTGGGGCTGCTGCCTGAGGTGCGGGACCGGGTTTGTGTCAAAAAGCCCGGCCTATCTTGCTGAGGGGCGCAGCCTGTCGATGGAGGTCGATGTGCTGCGCCGCCATGCAATGGCCGGGCTCCCGAGGTCCGCCGCCTGGTGGGGCAGCGGGCGAGGGCGGGATTGTACCCGGGGCGCGGGGGCGCCGCTTGCTGAGTTGGGAATCAAGGGCCAGGGCCTTTGGCTGCAGTGCTCTGGTTACATTGCTCCAGCGCGCGGCAAGCCGGGCATGTTGGTACCCCACTACAATGCGCCTTTCGCATTTCTATGAGCAAAGCCACAGCGACTCACCGTCTGGCCTCCGGTGCATCATCCGATGAGCCAGGAACCCCCCAGCAACTCAGCTACGAGCAGGCGCTCGATGAGCTGGAGCGACTCGTGTCTGCCATGGAGGCGGGGCAGCTGCCCTTGGATCAGTTACTTGACAGTTACCGTCGGGGCGCCGAGCTCCTGGCCCTGTGCCGGGATCGCCTGCACGCCGTCGAACAGCAGGTCAAGGTGCTGGAGACGGGCGAGATGCGTCCGTGGGAGGACGAATAAGGAATGGATGCAGGCGTGTTTGATCAATGGGCCGCGCGCAGTCTGGCGCAGGTGGAACAGGCATTGGATGAGTGGACGCCGGCCGATGCCCCGGCGGGTCTTGGCGAGGCCATGCGCTATGCCGTGCTCGGAGCAGGCAAGCGCCTGAGGCCGCTGCTGGTGCTGGCGGCTGCCGAGGCGGCTGCGGCGCAAGGCGAGGCCGCGCTGCGTGCCGCCTGTGCCGTCGAGCTGATCCACGCCTACTCGCTGGTCCACGATGACATGCCCTGCATGGACAACGACGTGCTGCGCCGTGGCAAGCCCACCGTGCACGTGCAGTTCGGCGAGGCGCAGGCCATGCTGGCCGGCGATGCCATGCAGGCCCTGGCCTTTGACGTCCTGACGCCCGACGGCGGCATGGACGCCGCGCTGCAGGCGCGCCTGTGCCGCCTGCTCGCGCGAGCCTCCGGCCATGCCGGCATGGCGGGCGGCCAGGCGATCGACCTCGCCAGCATCGGCAAGGCCTTGACCGAGGACACGCTGCGCGACATGCACCGCCGCAAGACCGGCGTGCTGCTGCAGGCCAGCGTGCTGATGGGCGCCGCCTGCGGCGACGTCTCCGACTCGGCCTGGCAGGCCCTCAGCGATTACGGCTCCGCCCTGGGCCTGGCTTTCCAGGTGGTCGACGACATCCTGGACGTCACCCAGGACTCCGCCGTGCTGGGCAAGACCGCCGGCAAGGACCAGGCCTGTGACAAGCCCACCTACGTGAGCCTGCTGGGCCTGGACGGCGCCCGCAGCTACGCCGAGCAACTGCGCACCCAGGCCCATGCGGCGCTGGCTGCCAGCGGCCTCGAGAACACGGCCTGGCTCAGCGTGCTGGCCGACAAGGTCGTGGACCGCGACAACTGAATCCAAGAAGAGCAGGGTCCCCCATGAGCTTTCCCTTGCTGCAGACCATCGCCAGCCCCGCCGACCTGCGTCGCCTGCCGCGTGCGCAGCTCAAGCAGCTGGCTGACGAGCTGCGCGCCTACGTGCTGGAGAGCGTGTCCAAGACCGGCGGCCATCTGGGCTCCAACCTGGGCACGGTCGAGCTGACGGTTGCACTGCACTACGTGTTCAACACGCCCGAGGACCGCCTGGTCTGGGACGTGGGCCACCAGACCTATCCGCACAAGGTGCTGACGGGCCGGCGCGATCGCATGTCCGGCCTGCGCCAGCTGGGCGGCATCAGCGGCTTCCCGCGCCGCGACGAAAGCGAATACGACACCTTCGGCACCGGCCATTCCTCCACCTCGATCTCCGCCGCCCATGGCATGGCCATGGCGGCCAAGATCAAGGGCGAGGACCGCAAGGCCGTGGCCATCATCGGCGACGGCGCCATGACCGCGGGCATGGCCTTCGAGGCGCTGAACAACGCAGGCGTGGCCCACGGCGGCCTGATGGGCGATGTGCTCGTCATCCTGAACGACAACGACATGTCGATCAGCCCGCCCGTCGGCGCCCTCAACAAATACCTGGCCCGCCTGATGAGCGGCAGCTTCTACGCCGCCGCCCGCGAAGGCGCCAAGAGCGTGCTCAAGAACACGCCGCTGTACGAGTTCGCCCGCCGCTTCGAGGAGCACACCAAGGGCATGGTGGTGCCCGGCACCATCTTCGAGGAGTTCGGTTTCAACTACGTCGGCCCCATCGACGGTCATGACCTCGACTCCCTGATCCCCACCCTGGAGAACCTGCGCGACCGCGGCGGCCCGCAGTTCCTGCACGTGGTCACGAAGAAGGGCGCCGGCTACAAGCTGGCGGAGGCCGACCCGGTCAAGTACCACGCCGCCTCGGGCAAGTTCGACCCGGCCGTGGGCTTCGTCAAGTCCGCCACGCCGGCCAAGCCGACCTTCACCCAGATCTTCGGCGAGTGGCTGTGCGACATGGCCGAGCAGGACCCGCGCCTGGTGGGCATCACGCCGGCCATGCGCGAGGGCTCGGGCATGGTGGACTTCCACAAGCGCTTCCCGACCCGCTACCACGACGTCGGCATCGCCGAGCAGCACTCGGTGACCTTCGCCGCGGGCCTGGCCTGCGAGGGCCTGAAGCCCGTCGTGGCCATCTACTCGACCTTCCTGCAGCGCGCCTACGACCAGCTGATCCATGACGTGGCCCTGCAGAACCTGGACGTGCTCTTCGCCCTGGACCGCGCCGGCCTGGTCGGCGCGGACGGCGCCACGCACGCCGGCAACTACGACATCGCCTTCACCCGCTGCATTCCGCTGATGAGCGTGCTGACCCCGGCCGACGAGAACGAGTGCCGCCAGGCGCTCTACACCGGCTACCAGCACGAAGGTCCGGTGACGGTGCGCTATCCGCGCGGCGCCGGCGTGGGCACGGCCATCGAGAAGGACATGAAGGCCTGGCCCTGGGGCAAGGGCGAGATCCGCCGGGAGTCCGGCAGGCCGCAAGGCCGCGCCGGCGCGCCGCGCATCGCCATCCTGGCCTTCGGCACGGTGCTGTACCCGGCCCTGCAGGCCGCCGAGCAGCTGGACGCCTCCGTGGCCAATATGCGCTTCGTGAAGCCGCTGGACGTCGAGCTGGTCCGCCAGCTGGCCGAAAGCCACGATGCCCTGGTGACAGTCGAGGAGGGCTGCATCATGGGCGGCGCCGGCAGCGCCGTGATGGAGGCCCTGCAGTCCATGGGCCTGAACCTGCCGGTGCTGCAGCTGGGCCTGCCGGACCAGTTCGTCGAGCATGGCGACCCGGCCAAGCTGATGGCCATGTGCGGCCTGGATGCGGCGGGCATCGCCCAGTCCATCCTGCAGCGCTTCGGCGCGCGGCCCGAGCTGCTGCGCCCGGCCGTCAACGAGTGAGGACGCGGGCAGGCCTGCGGGCCTGCCGCCCCTGCCGGCGCCCGATGTCACGCGGCAGGCATTTTTAGAGACCTTGCCCGCACGGGTTTCCCCGGGTCGTGTCATGCTTGCGGCTTCCGGTGCTTCCCCTGGCCGGCCGTATTCCCCGCTTATGAACCAAGTCACCAGCAGTCTCCACATCCCCGACACCCAGAGCGAGCGCGACGAGCGTCACCTCGTGATCCAGCGCGTCGGCGTCAAGGATGTGCGCTATCCGCTGCAACTGCGCCTGGACCGCGACACCCAGCCCACCGTGGGCACCTGGGCCCTGGACGTGATGCTGCCTGCCGAGAAGAAGGGCACCCACATGTCCCGCTTCGTGGCCTGGCTGGATGCGCTGAAGCAGCCGCTGGACGCCGCCGTGCTGCGCGCCCTGCACGAGGAGATGCTGGCCAAGCTGGAAGCGCGCGAGGGCCGCATCGAAGTCCGCTTCACCTTCTTCCTGCGCAAGCGCGCGCCGGTCTCGGGCATCGAGAGCCTGCTGGACTACCAGGGCGCCTTCATCACCGAGACCCGCGAGGGGCGCAGCCGCGTGTGGCTGGAGATCGCGGCGCCGGTGAAGAGCCTGTGCCCCTGCTCCAAGGAAATCTCCGACTACGGCGCCCACAACCAGCGCTCGCTGGTGACCATCCGCGTCGAGCTGCTGGACGACAGCCTGGGCCTGGCCGAGCTGGTGCGTGCCGCCGAGCTCAGCGCGTCCAGCGAGATCTGGCCCCTGCTGAAGCGGGCCGATGAAAAGTGGATCACCGAGCACGCCTACGAAAACCCCAAGTTCGTTGAGGACCTGGTGCGTGACGTGGCCCTGCGCCTCAACGCCGAGCCGCGCATCGGAGCCTACCGGGCCGAGGTGGAGAACTTCGAGTCCATCCACAACCACAGCGCCTACGCCTGCATCGAGCGCGCCTGAGCGCCTGCATCTGGCTGTCGTCAGGGGGCAGCGCGCGGCTCATGCCCGCTGCGCCCGCGGCCCGGCCCTCGGCGCAGGCCCGCCCCGGCCCGCTCTGCGGCATCGACGCCACAGTCCCCACCGCCGCGCCGGTCCGGACTTGCCCCTAGCTCCGTGAATTGTTGGCAGAGTGGCCCGCGCGAGGCCGAATTTTCTTCGGCGCCAGGCGGCCCCGTCCGAGGACGCGCCCGCACCGCTTCTCAGGGTCCCTCCGGAGGCGCGGGCCGTGTGCGAGGGCCGGATCGGCCTGACGGGCGGCTGGCAATGGGCGGGCGCCCCTATCTGCGTTCGCCAGTAGCGAATGCGGTGTTCGTGCCTTCGGTGTGCTAGCGAATTCCCGAGTTCCGCACCACAGGGATAGGGCGCGAGTGTGGCCTGCAGGCCTCACCATTCTTGCGCCGGAAATTAGCGAAACATTCTGTAATCCGCTCCCAAGAATGCGATCTGCCAGACAGCGGATCTTCTGAAATCCGCGCCCGGCAAGCGCCGCGCCGGCCTCACGGCTGGTGTCACAAGAGACGAGGGACTGGCCGCCACATACCTACATCAACGGTGGCCGCATGCAGGAGTACTTGAAATGAATCATTCCTTGGGTAAACGCCGGGCCCTGGCCCTGGGCACCGTGGCTGCCGCTGCCGCCTTTGCTTGCACCGCCGGCCATGCCGACGAGGCGCCGAAGCAGCTGGAGCGCGTGGTGATCGTCGGCTCCAACCTGAAGCGCATCGACGCCGAAGGCCCGTCGCCGGTGCAGGTGTACAAGCGCGCGGACATCGAGGCGACCGGCGCCACCACGCTGGTGGACGCCCTGTTCACCATGAGCTCGACGACCGGCGGCTTCGACGGCACCAACAGCAATTCCTTCGCCCCCGGCGCCGCCGCCGTGTCGCTGCGCGGCATGGGCGAGAAGAACGTGCTGGTGCTGCTGAACGGCCGCCGCCTGGCCAACTACGGTTTTGCGCAAGGCACCGATTCCACCTTCGTGGACCTGAACAGCCTGCCGCTGTCGGCCATCGACGAGATCCAGGTGCTGCGCGACGGCGCTTCCGCCATCTACGGCTCGGACGCCGTGGCCGGCGTGATCAACTTCGTGACCCGCCGCGACTTCAAGGGTCTGGAGCTGGGCGCCAAGTACTCGCAGAACACCGCGGGCGACCTGAAGACCGGTTCGGCCAACATCACCGCCGGCTTCGGCGATCTGGGCCGTGACCGCTTCAACCTGCTGGCCACGCTGGACCTCTACCAGCGCGGCGCCAAGATCGCCGGCAAGCACGAGTTCACCCGCACGAACGACCTGCGCTCCATCGGCGGCCAGGACAACCGGGCCACCGATCGGAGCCCGGGCTCCTACTACAACGTCGGCACCGGCGAGCGCCATGCCATGCCCGGCTGCGCGGCACCTTCCGTCGTCGAGGTGGACGACCGTGGCGACGAATACTGCCGCACCGACGTCGATGGCGGCACCAAGCTCACGCCCAACCTGAAGCGCGCTACCGGCATCCTGGTCGGCACCTTCGAGCTGAGCAAGGACACGCAGCTCTTCGGCGAACTCTCGCTGAACCGCAACAAGACCGACTGGGCTGACAGCTACTCCAGCATCGAGACCTACCAGGCTGACCGCTACATCATGCCGGACTGGGGCTCCTACAAGCCCGCGCTCGGCGGTGGCGAAGCGCTGATGGTGTTCCGCTCGGTGTACGAGGCCGGCCGCTCGCAGTCCCATGCCACCTCGGACAACACCCGCGTGCTCGCCGGTGCCCGGGGCTCCTTCGGCAACTATGACTGGGAAGCTGCCGCGAGCTACAGCAACAACGCCCTGTCCCTGGGACAGGACGGACTGCTCAAGCGCGATGCCGTCACCCAGGCCCTGAAGACCGGCAGCTACGACCCCTTCGCGCTGAAGAACCCCGAATCGGCCTGGCGCCCCCTGCTGACCTCGGTGGAGCGCACGGCTTCGTCCAAGCTGAGCACGCTGGACGCCAAGATCAGCAATCCCGAGGCCTTCAAGCTGGGCGGCCCGGTGGGCATTGCCGCGGGCGTGCAGTTCATGAGCGAGTCCATGCGTGACACGCCGGATGCGCAGATCCAGGCTCACAACATCGAGAACTATGGCGGCACCGGTTCGGATGGCAGCCGTCGCGTGAGCTCGGCCTTCGTCGAGATGAGCCTGCTGCCGATCAAGAAGCTGGAAGTGCAGCTGGCCCTGCGCAGCGACCACTACAGCGACTTCGGCAACACCGTGAACCCCAAGCTGGCCGTGGCCTTCCGCCCTACGGACAGCCTGCTGCTGCGCGGTGGCTACAACACGGCCTTCAAGGCGCCGACCCTGCCCCAGATGCACATGGCCGAGACCACGGCCTACTCCTCGGGCGTGGCCGACTGGGTGCGCTGCCGTCCGCTGGGCTACGGGCCCGACCAGTGCCACTACTACCCCAAGATGCTGCTGGTCTCGAACACGGAACTGAAGCCGGAGAAGACCAAGATCGCCTCCTTCGGCGCCGTGTTCAACCCGACGCGCGACTTCCTGCTGAGCCTGGACTACTACCGTCTCGAGCAGCGTGACGCGATCCAGCTGCTGGACGGCCAGTACCTGCTGGACCACGAGTTCGACACCCCGGGCTTCGACAAGCTGGTGATCCGTGATCCGCGCAATCCCGCGCTGGAGGCACGCTTCCCCGGCCTGCGCCATGGCCGCCTCAACACCATCGTCACGCCCTTCATCAACGTGGGCCGCGTGAAGACCGATGGTGCCGACATCGAGGGCCGCTACGCCTTCGAGCTGGCCGGTGGCAAGTTCTCGCTGCGCAACGAACTGAACTACCAGTTCCATTTCAAGCAGTCCGACGTGCAGGACCAGGACCCGACCGAACGCCTGGACAGCTACTACCGCCCGAAGTGGCGCAATGTGCTGAGCCTGGGCTACGAGCGCGGCGCCTGGGCCGGCAGCCTGCGTGCGAACACCAGCGCCAGCGTCCTGAACATCGACGATCCCACGCACATCATGGACGGCCAGGAAGTGGACCGCCTGCCCAGCTACACCACGCTGGACTTCAACGTCCGCTACAAGGGCTTCAAGAACATGGTGGTCAATGCCGGCATCACCAACTTCACCGACAAGCGCTCGCGCTTCTCGACGCAGTACGGCAGCTTCCTGGACAGCACCGACGGCCCCAACGCCTACGTCAGCGTCCGCTATTCCTTCTATTGATCCGGCACGGGGGCGACCCCGTCCTGATTCCCACGGGGCCCGCGCAAGCGGGCCTTTTTCATTTCGCAGGCGCCAATGAAAAGTGCCCGCCGCAAGTCATGCGGCGGGCACCGAGGTGCTCAGCGCTGTCGCGCTGAGTGGGTGTCTTGAATCGGTGGCGCTGCTCTTACAGCGGAGGAGGGGACGTCTCGTCGGGTTCCGGCGTCAGGCGATCCTTGCGGGGCGGGTCGAACAGAGCACCACCGTCGCCGGGCTTGTTGCTGCTGCCGTCGATGGTGACCGTGGGCAGGGTGTTGGTGCCGCCAGCGACGGCCAGCAGTTCGTCAAGACTCAGTGCGATCATGGATCTCCCTTTTTTGGATGATTCGAGTTGGTTTGGATGCCATCGGCTGGTGCAACTGGCATGACCCAGGATCACACCGAACTCGCAGGTGGGCGGCCTCTGCGCCTTCTGCCCACCGACGAGCTCTGCCATGGTGAAGGGATTCTAGTCAGGCGCTAACGCCAGAAATGCATGCCTTGCACTCGCTGTGCGAGGAGCGGGCAGACGCACCGCGCGGCGGGCACCGCTCAATGTGGTGGCAGGGCTTGGCGGGCCGCAGCGGCTTCCTCCTGAATGGCCTGGCACAGACTCGCCCGCAGCGCATGACGGCTGCGCAGCAGCGGCCGGATGATATAGATCCGATAGGGCACCGACACCCGCAGCCGCCGCAGCTGCAGGCCCTGACCGCTGAACTGCAGCGCCGTCAGCGGGTTCAGGATGGACAGCCCCAGCCCCTGGCGCACGCATTCGCAGATGGCGGCGGCGCTGTGCGTCTCCAGCTGCAGGCGGCGGGCGATGCCGGCGGCTTCGAACAGGGCGTCGAGCTGCTGGCGGTAGGGGTCCTGGCTGGCCAGGCTGATGAAGGCCTGGCCGCGCAGGTCCTCCAGGGCCAGGCTGGCGTTCGCGAGCAGCGGGTGGCCGTCGGGCAGCACGCAGACCTCGTCGGCCTCGAACAGCAGCTCGCTGTGCGTGCCCGGCGGCGAGGTCGCCTGCTCGCTCAGGCCAAGGTCGTAGCGCTGCTCGCTGAGCCACTCCTCCAGCAGGGGCGACTCCTGCGGTGTGATGCTGATGCGCCCCTCGGGGGCCAGGTCTTGCCAGCGCTTGCAGGCGCCCGGCAGCAGGGCCTGGGTCAGGGCCGGCAGGCTCAGCAGCTCCAGCACGGTCTCGTGGCCCTGGGCCAGGGCGCGGGCCCGCTGCACGATGCGGTCCAGGCCGGCGTAGCTGCGCTGCACCTCTTCAAAAAGACTCAGGGCCGCCTGCGTGGGCTTGAGCCGGCCGCGCACGCGGTCGAACAGCGCATAGCCCAGCAGGAACTCCAGCCGGGCCAGCTCGCGGCTCAGCGTGGGCTGCGAGGTGTGAAGGGCGCGCGCCGCCTCGCTGACGCCGCCGCTGAGCATCAGGGCGCGGAAGATCTCGATGTGCCGGTGGCTGATCAGGTCGGGATTCATGCCGAAAGCATATCAAGCGTGAATACATGATGAACAAAATGCTATTTGCGGATATGGAAAGGCGCCTGCATGCTGTGAAGCATCCCAGACCTCTCCCGGTGCCGACCATGACCCTGCCCCTCGATCCCGCCCGCATCCAGCAACTGGCCCAGCAGTTCGGCACGCCGCTGTGGACCTACGACGCGCCCACCATCCGCGAGCGCATCGCGGCGCTGAAGGCCTTCGACACCATCCGTTTCGCGCAGAAGGCCTGCTCCAACACCCACCTGCTGCGCCTCATGCGCGAGCAGGGTGTGAAGGTGGATGCGGTGTCGCGCGGCGAGATCCTGCGCGCCCTGGCCGCGGGCTACGAGCCTGGCACGCCGGGCCAGGAGATCGTCTTCACCGCCGACCTGCTGGACCGCGCGACGCTGGACACCGTGGTGCAGCACCGCATCCCCGTGAACGCCGGCTCCATCGACATGCTGCGCCAGCTGGGCCCGCGCTCGCCGGGCCACCCGGTGTGGCTGCGCATCAACCCCGGCTTCGGCCATGGCCACAGCAACAAGACCAACACCGGCGGCGAGCACAGCAAGCACGGCATCTGGCACGCCGAGCTGGGCGCCGCGCTGGCCGAGGTCAAGGCGCAGGGCCTGCAGCTGCATGGCCTGCACATGCACATCGGCTCCGGCGTGGACTACAGCCACCTGGCCCAGGTCTGCGATGCCATGGTCGATCTCGTGAAGCAGGTGAAGGCCGCGGGCCTGGACCTGCAGGCGATCTCCAGCGGCGGCGGGCTTTCCATCCCCTACCGGGAGGGCGACCCTGTGGTCGACACCGCCCACTACTTCGGCCTCTGGGACAGCGCCCGCCACACGGCCCAGGCGCTGCTGGGCCACGCCCTGCATCTGGAGATCGAGCCGGGCCGCTACCTGGTGGCCGAGTGCGGCAGTCTGATCACCGAGGTGCGGGCAGTGAAGGATGCCGGCCGCAATCACTTCATGATGGTCGATGCCGGCTTCAACGAGCTGATGCGCCCCGCCATGTACGGCGCCTTCCACGCCATGAGCCTGGTGCCGCAGGACGGCGCCCAGCGCCCGCTGCAGCCCACCGTGGTGGCTGGCCCGCTGTGCGAATCCGGGGATGTGTTCACCCAGGGCGATGGCGGCGTGGTCCAGCCCCAGCCGCTGCCGCCGGCGCAGGTGGGCGACCTCCTGGTGATCCATGACACCGGGGCCTATGGCGCGTCCATGTCCAGCAACTACAACTCCCGGCCCCTCATCGCCGAGGTGCTGCTGGACGGGGGCGAGGCCCGCCTCATCCGCCGCCGGCAGACGGTGGAGGAACTGCTGGCCCTGGAGCAGGGGCTGTGACGGCCGCGTGACAGAAATTTCCTATCAAATGTCCCGTTTGATAGGGCTGCTTAATAGCCAGGGCCAATAGGGGCGATTTGATAAATCAAAGCTAAGGGAGTCGGGATGACCATAAGATTCAGTCCATCCCAACAACCCTACAGCGGAGAGTCCCGATGTCCCTGATCAACACCCAAGTCCAGCCCTTCAAGACCGAAGCCTTCCACAACGGCAAGTTCGTCGAGGTGAGTGACGCCAGCCTGAAGGGCAAGTGGTCCGTGCTGGTCTTCATGCCGGCCGCCTTCACCTTCAACTGCCCGACCGAAGTCGAAGACGCCGCTGACCAGTACGCCGAGTTCCAGAAGGCCGGTGCCGAGATCTACATCGTCACCACCGACACCCACTTCTCGCACAAGGTGTGGCACGAGACCTCCCCCGCCGTGGGCAAGGCCAAGTTCCCCCTGGTCGGCGACCCCACCCACAAGCTGACCCGCGCCTTCGGCGTGCACATCGAGGAAGAAGGCCTGGCCCTGCGCGGCACCTTCGTGATCAACCCCGAGGGCGTGATCAAGACCGCCGAAGTGCATGACAACGCCATCGCCCGCGACATGAAGGAAACGCTGCGCAAGCTGCGCGCCGCCCAGTACGTCGCCAGCCATCCCGGCCAGGTCTGCCCCGCCAAGTGGAACGAAGGCGCCAAGACCCTGACCCCCTCGCTGGACCTGGTCGGCAAGATCTGACCCCAGTGACGCACGTCCGTTTGTCGTGAGACAGACCCGAGCCGCCGGCCTGACAGGGCTGGCGGCCCTCCCAGCGCGCATCGAGCGACGCTGAAAGCGCCCCGGCGGCCCCGGCGGGTGTTTTCAGGGTGGCTTGGATGGCCACATCTGTACGAAACACACGCAAGGAAAGAGAGCCCGCCATGTTGGACGCCGCACTGAAGGAACAGCTCAAGGCCTATCTGGAGCGCGTTCGCGAGCCCTTCGAGATCGTCGCCTCCCTGGATGACTCCGCCACCGCGGCCGAGATGAAGGAGCTGCTGCAAGAGATCGACGGCATGTGCGACAAGATCCAGCTGCGCCTGGACGGCAGCGACGCCCGCAAGCCCTCCTTCAGCCTGCAGCGCCTGGGCACGCAGCAGAGCCTTCGCTTCGCAGGCCTGCCCCTGGGTCATGAGTTCACCTCGCTGGTGCTGGCCCTGCTGTGGACCGGCGGCCATCCGCCCAAGGTCGAGCAGGACGTGATCGACCAGATCAAGGGCCTGGACGGCGACTTCAGCTTCGAGGTCTACATGAGCCTGAGCTGCCACAACTGCCCGGACGTGGTGCAGGCGCTGTCGCTGATGGCCGTGCTCAATCCCAAGGTGAAGACCGTGGTGATCGAGGGGGGCGCCTTCCAGGAGGAGGTCACGACCCGCGAGATCATGGCCGTGCCTTCGGTCTACCTGAACGGCCAGCACTTCGGCTCGGGCCGTATGACCGTGGAGGAGATCGTCGCCAAGCTGGACACCGGCGCCGCCGCCCGCGATGCCGCGAAGCTGAGCGCCAAGGATCCCTATGAGGTGCTGATCGTCGGCGGCGGCCCCGCCGGCGCGGCCGCGGCCGTGTACGCCGCCCGCAAGGGTATCCGCGTGGGTGTGGCGGCCGAGCGCTTCGGCGGCCAGGTCAACGACACCCTGGCCATCGAGAACTACATCTCCGTGCTGGAGACCGACGGCCCCAAGTTCGCGATGGCGCTCGAGGCCCATGTGAAGGCCTATGACGTGGACATCATGAACCTGCAGCGCGCCGAGAAGCTGATTCCCGCCGCGCAGCCGGGCGGCCTGATCGAGGTGCAGCTGGCCAATGGCGCGGTGCTCAAGAGCCGCAGCGTCATCCTCTCCACCGGGGCCCGCTGGCGCAACATCAATGTGCCCGGCGAGGCCGAGTACAAGAACAAGGGCGTGGCCTACTGCCCGCATTGCGACGGTCCGCTGTTCAAGGGCAAGCGCGTGGCGGTGATCGGCGGTGGCAACTCGGGCGTCGAGGCGGCCATCGACCTGGCGGGCATCGTGTCCCATGTGACGCTGCTGGAGTTCGGCGACCAGCTGCGCGCTGACGCCGTGCTGGTGGACAAGCTCAAGAGCCTGCCCAATGTGGCGATCCACACCCAGGCCCAGACCACCGAGCTGACCGGCGACGGCAACAAGCTGGGCGGCCTGCGCTACACCGACCGCGCGACGGGCACCGAGCATCACGTCGAGCTGGAAGGCGTCTTCGTGCAGATCGGCCTGGTGCCCAACACCGAGTGGCTCAAGGGCACGGTGGAGCTGTCCAAGTTCGGCGAGATCATCGTGGACCACCACGGCCGCACCTCGCTGCCCGGTGTGTTCGCCGCGGGCGATGCCACGACCGTGCCCTTCAAGCAGATCGTCATCGCCGCGGGAGACGGCGCCAAGGCCGCGCTGGGTGCCTTCGACTACCTGATCCGCACGCCGGCGGCGGCCTGAGCGGGCCGGGCCAGGGTCAGGCCAGGGCCGGCTGGCGGCTGCGCCACCAGCCCTCGGCGCTGTAGACGGCCAGGGCGGCCCAGATCAGGGCAAAGCCCAGCACGCGGCCGGCCGAGAAGGGCTCGTGGTACAGCCACACGCCCAGGATGAACTGGATGCTGGGCGAGATGTACTGCAGCAGGCCCAGCGTGGCCATGGGGATGCGGCGCGCGCCGGCCGCGAAGAGCAGCAGGGGCGCGGCCGTCAGCGGGCCCGCCAGCAGCAGGAGGCCGATGAGGCCGGCGTCGCCGCTGTTGAGGGCGCTGTGGCCCTGCTGGCCCCACCAGGCCAGAGCCGCGATCGCCACCGGTGCCACGACGAGGCATTCCAGCACCAGCCCTTCCAGCGCGCCCAGCACGGCGATCTTGCGCAGCAGACCATAGACACCGAAGCTGCCGGCCAGGATCAGGGCCACCCAGGGCAGACGCCCGGTCTGCACCGTCAGCCACAACACGCCGGCCGCGGCCAGGCCCACGGCCACCCACTGCGCGGGTCGGGGCCGCTCGTGCAGGAAGAAGAAGCCCAGGGCCACATTGACCAGGGGGTTGATGAAGTAGCCCAGGCTGGCGTCCAGCACATGGTCGTGCTGCACGGCCCAGACATAGGTCAGCCAGTTCGCCGACAGCAGCAGGGCCGAGGCCGTGAAGGCCCCCAGCACCTTGGGGCTGCGCAGCACCGGGCCCAGCCAGGCCCAGCGCTTCATGACGCTCAGCACGACCACCATGAGCAGCAGGCACCAGACGATGCGGTGGGCCACCACCTCCATGGAGGGCACGCCGCCCAGGTGCTTGAAGTACAGGGGGAACAGGCCCCACATGGCATAGGCGAGGGCGGCGCTGATGACGCCGTGGCGCAGGGAAGCGGTCATGAGAAGGGGCGGTGGTACTGCTGAAGGTGCGGCATTGTCGCGGGCCGCGCCGGGTCTGTCCTGCCGCGGGGCATTGCGCCCGGGGGATGGGTGCACAAAGTCATGGCGGGTAAGTCCGCTTCGGGGCGGAAGCCCTTCACGGCCTAATGCGGCCATGCCCCGCATCGTCTTCACGCCCCAGCTGCGGCGTTTCATCGAGGCGCCCGAGTTCGAGGCCACGGCCCTGGTCCTGCGCGAGGCGCTGGAGCAGGCCTTCGCCGCCCATGGGCTGCTGCGCGGCTATGTGCTGGACGACCAGGGGCATCTGCGGGCCAATGTGGTGGTCTATGTGGACGGGCGGGTGGTGCATGATCGCCAGCGCCAGCGCCTGGACCTGGCCCTGCAGCCGGCTTCGGTGATCCACGTGCTGCAGGCGCTGTCCGGCGGCTGAGGCGACTGTCATCTCTCTTCCCGAAGGAGCCACGCATGAGTCTTCAAGCCTGGATTGCCACCCGCAAGGGGCTCTTTGAACTGCGCCACGAGGGCGCCCGCGGCTGGCAGGTGGCGGGCACCAGCTTCCTGGGGGACCCGGTCAGCATGGTGCTGCCGCGCGGTGCCGGTGCCCATGCCGGGCGCATGCTCGCCGGCCTGAATCTGGGCCATTTCGGCGTCAAGGTGCAGGCCTCGGATGACGGGGGCAAGACCTGGCACGAGCTGCCGGCCCCGGCCTATCCGCCACAGCCTGAAGGCGCGCCGGGCCCGGCCTGGAAGCTGGCGCAGATCTGGTCCCTGGAGCGCGACGGCCAGCGCCTCTGGTGCGGCACCAACCCCGGCGGCCTGTTCCGAAGCGATGACGGTGGTGCCAGCTGGGCCCTGCAGCACGGGCTCTGGGACCGCCCCGAGCGCCCCGAGTGGTTCGGCGGCGGCTACGACAGCCCGGGCATCCATTCCATCTGCCCGCACCCGCAGGCGGCGGACGAGCTGCTGCTGGGCATCAGCTGTGGCGGTGTCTGGCGCAGCAGTGATGCGGCGGCGAACTGGGAGCTGCTGGGCGAGGGCCTGCTGGCCGAGTACATGCCGCCGGAGCTGCAGGGCGCGCTGAACACGCAGGACCCGCACCGCATCGTGCGCTGCGCGGCGCAGCCGGAGGTGCTGTGGTGCCAGCACCATTGCGGCATCTGGCGCAGCACGGACAACGGCCGGCGCTGGCAGCGCCTGCAGGGCCCGGTGTCCAGCTTCGGCTTCGCCGTGGCCGCCCACCCGACGGACGGTGGCACGGCCTGGTTCGTGCCTGCCGTCAAGGACCAGTGCCGGGTGCCCGTCGACGGCGCCCTGTGCGTGCAGCGCACCCGCGATGGCGGCCGGAGCTTCGAGGTGCTGCGCACCGGCCTGCCGCAGCAGGGCTGCTATGACCTCGTCTACCGCCACGGCCTGGCCGTCGATGCCAGCGGGCAGCACCTGCTGATGGGCAGCACCACCGGCGGCCTGTGGGCCAGCGATGATGGCGGTGACCACTGGCAAGACCTGACCCTGCGCCTGCCGCCCATCTATGCCGTCCGCTTCGAGGGCTGCTGAGCCCACGCCGCGGATCTTCTTCCACTCCACTGTCCGATGTCTTTCGTGAAGCCCACCGTTCTCCTCCCCTGCGCCCTGTCGCTGCTGAGCCTGGCCTGCCAGGCGCAGACCTCTGCTCCCGCCACGCCGGCCCCCTACGACCTCAAGGCCAACTACACGAAATATGAGTTCCGCGTGCCGGTGCGGGACGGCAAGAAGCTGTTCACCGTGGTCTATGTACCCAAGGAGGCGGAGGCCTCGGGCAAGCGCTATCCCTTCCTGATGACGCGCACGCCCTACAGCTGCGGACCCTATGGCGTGGATCGCTACGGCAGCCGCTTCGCGCCTTCGGAGGACTTCCTCAAGGCCGGCTACATCTTCGTGTGCCAGGACGTGCGGGGCCGCTTCATGTCCGAGGGCGTCTACCAGGAGATGGCGCCCATCAAGACGGGCAAGGGCCCCCGGGACGCCGACGCCAGCACCGACATGCACGACACCGTGCAGTGGCTGCTGGACCACGTGAAGGGCCACAACGGCAAGCTGGGCATCTGGGGCATCTCCTATCCGGGCTACTACACGTCCACGGCCATCATCGATTCGCACCCGGCCATCAAGGCGGCCTCGCCGCAGGCGCCCATCGCCGACTACTTCCACCGCGATGACGGCTACCACGGCGGCGCCGTGATGCTGGCCCACAACTACGGCTTCCTGACCGGCTTCAAGCCCCAGGACAACCCCACGGTGGAGCCCAAGCGCTGGGCCAGCTTCGACTACAACAGCAAGGACGCCTACGACTACTTCCTGCGGCTGGGCAACCTGGACAACATCGCCAAGTCCATCGGCAAGGAGCGCAACCCGTACTTCGACGAGCTGATCGAGAACGACCGCTACAACGACTACTGGAAGGCACGCTCCGTCGGCCCTCACCTGAAGAACATCAAGGCCGCCGTGCTGACGGTGGGCGGCTGGTTCGATGCCGAGGACCTCTCGGGCGCCCTGGCCACCTACCAGTTCATCGAGAAGCAGAACCCCGGCATCAGCAATGCCCTGGTGATGGGCCCCTGGGTGCATGGCGGCTGGGTGCGCAATGTGGGCAAGGGCCTGGGCGCGGTCGACTTCGGCAGCAAGACGAGCGAGCACTTCCAGAAGCAGATCCTGCTGCCCTTCTTCGAACAGCACTTGCGCGGAGGCAGTGACGCCAAGCTGCCCGAGGCCAGCATCTTCGAGACGGGCACCAACGTGTGGCGCCAGTACAGCGCCTGGCCGCCTGTGGAAGCCAAGCCGCGCGCCCTCTACCTGCTGGCGGGCGGCAAGCTCGGCTGGACGGCGCCTGCCGCCGGCAAGGCCGAGTTCGACAGCTATGTCAGCGATCCCAACAAGCCCGTGCCCTTCATCGGCTACACCTCGCTGGGCATGCCGCAGGAGTACATGGTCTCGGACCAGCGTTTCGCGGCCACGCGGCCTGATGTACTGGTCTACCAGACCGAGGTGCTGGAAGAGGACGTGACGGTGGCAGGGCCGGTGAGCCCGCGGCTCTTCGTGTCCACCTCGGGCACGGATGCCGACTGGGTGGTCAAGCTGATTGATGTCTACCCGCCGGACCTCGGCGAGGAGCCGATGCGCAACCGCGAGCAGATCGCCGACGTGCCGCCGCCGCCGGGCTTCCAGCTGGGCGGCTACCAGCAGCTGGTGCGCGGCGACCCCCTGCGCGGCCGTTTCCGCAAGAGCTTCGAGAAGCCCGAGGCCATGGTGCCGGGGCAGGTGGAGGAGATCCGCTTCGACATCCCGGACGTGGCCCACACCTTCCGCCGCGGGCATCGCATCATGGTGCAGATCCAGAGCTCCTGGTTCCCGCTGATCGACCGCAATCCCCAGAGCTTCGTGCAGATCCGCAGTGCCAAGCCGGAGGACTTCAAGGTGGCAACGCAGAAGGTCTTTCACTGGAAGGATCAGCCATCGGCGGTGCAGCTGAGGGTGATCGAGGGCGGGCGATGAAGCGCTGAGCTGCTGCCGGAGGGCGCCAGAGAGGCGATCAGCAGCCTGTCATCAGGGCGGTTTGAATGTGCTCGGCCTCGTCAGGCCAACACCAATCGCCACGCTGCAGCAGGGCTGCCCATTCCGGACCCGGCGGCGCCTGGAGATCCAGCGTTTGTCCGGTCTGCGGATGCCGCAGGCTCAGCGTCCACGCATGCAGCCACAGCCGCTGCAGCCCCAGGAACTCCGCCACCGCGCGGTTGTGCGCGCCCTTGCCATGCGTGGCGTCTCCGACCAGGGGGTGGGCGATGTGCTTGAAGTGGCGGCGGATCTGGTGGCGGCGGCCGCTGTGCGGCGCGGCCTCGACCAGGGCGTAGCGGCTCTCCGGGAAGCGGCCGTCCACGCTGAAGGGCCAGGCCACGCGGGCCAGGCAGCGGTAGTCGGTGCGGGCGTCGAGCAAGACCTGACCCTGCGAGGGCCGCTCCGGATCGCGCGCCAGCGGATGCTCGATCACGCCGGCGTCCGCGGGCCAGCCGCGCACCAGGGCCAGGTAGCGCTTGCGCGGCTCGCCCTGCTCGAAGGCCTGGCCCAGGCGCGAGGCAGTGTCGGCATCCAGCGCGAACACGAGCAGGCCCGAGGTGCCCTTGTCCAGGCGGTGGGCGGGCCAGACGGGGCGGCCCAGCTGGTCACGCAGCAGCTGCAGGGCGAAGCGCTCCTCGTGGGCGTCGAGCGCGGTGCGGTGCACCAGCAGCCCCGGGGGCTTGTCGATGACGGCGAGGTGCTCGTCGAGATGGAGCACCTTCAGCAGCGACTCGGGCGCCTCGCCCAACGCCGTCAACGCAGGTCTCCGTCCAGGTAATGCCACTGCCCGTCCAGGCGGACGAAGCGGCTGGTCTCGTGCAGGCGCAAGGCGCGGCCGCCCAGCTTGGAGCGGGCGACGAACTCGACGGTGGCGTGGTCGGCGTCCTGCTGGGTCCGGGCCTTGATCTGCAGGCCCAGCCACCGGAGGCCGGGTTCGTTGGGCGCCAGCGCGGCCGGGCGGGTGTCGGGGTGCCAGGTGGCGCGCAGGTAGTCCAGCAGGTTCAGGGTGAAGGCGCTGTAGCGCGAGCGCATCAGCGCCTCGGCATCCGGCGCGTCCCATCGGCCGGTGCTGGCGAAGCGCTGGTGCAGGGCGCCGCAGCAAGAGGCGTAGGGCAGGGGCCTGGAGCGGGCGTCCAGGCGGCCGCAGGGGCAGGGGTCGGCATCGAGCATGCCGGCATCATGCCAGCTGACAGGACCGGGCCGGCGGCCTCTCTAAAATGCGGGGATGACCGCCCACCCCCACGACGCCCCCGGCACCGACTCCCTCGACGACCTCTTTGGCGACGCGCCCTCGCCGCGGGCGTCCTTTGCCGGATCAGGCGCCGGCGAGGCCCAGAACGGCCTGCTCAAGGGCCTGAACCCCGAGCAGCTGGCTGCCGTCACGCTGGGGCAGGAGCCGGCGCTGATCCTGGCCGGCGCGGGTTCGGGCAAGACCCGCGTGCTGACCACCCGCATCGCCTGGCTGCTGAACCAGGGCCACGTCGGCCCCGGCGGCATCATGGCCGTGACCTTCACCAACAAGGCCTCCAAGGAGATGCTCACCCGCCTCTCCGCCATGCTGCCCTACAACGTGCGGGGCATGTGGATCGGCACCTTCCACGGCCTGTGCAACCGCTTCCTGCGCGCGCACTGGAAGCTGGCCGGGCTGCCGCAGGGCTTCCAGATCCTCGATGCCTCCGACACCGTCTCCGCCGTCAAGCGCGTCATCAAGGCCATGAACCTGGACGAGGAGCGCTTCGTGCCCAAGCAGGTCAGCTGGTTCATCGCCGGCGCCAAGGAGGACGGCCTGCGCCCCAAGGACATCGACCTGCGCGACGAGCAGACCCGCAAGCTTGCCGAGATCTACCAGGCCTACGAGGACCAGTGCCAGCGCGAGGGCGTGGTCGACTTCGCCGAGCTGATGCTGCGCGCCTACGAGCTGATGCGCGACAACGCCGCCCTGCGCGAGCACTACCAGCACCGCTTCCAGTACCTGCTGGTGGACGAGTTCCAGGACACCAACAAGCTGCAGTACGCCTGGCTGAAGATGTTCGCGCCGCCGGGCCGCGGCCAGGGCGTGTTCGCCGTGGGCGACGACGACCAGAGCATCTACGCCTTCCGCGGCGCGCGGGTCGGCAATATGAGCGACTTCGAGCGCGAGTACCGCGTGCGCCGCGTGGTCAAGCTGGAGCAGAACTACCGCAGCTACGGCCACATCCTGGATGCCGCCAACGAGCTGATCAGCCGCAACAGCCACCGCCTGGGCAAGAACCTGCGCACCGAGATGGGCCCGGGCGAGCCGGTGCGCGTCAACGAGGCCGCCAGCGACTTCAACGAAGCCCAGTGGCTGCTGGAGGAGGCGCAGGCCCTGCACCGCCAGGGGCTGGCGCGCTCGGAGATCGCCATCCTGTACCGCAGCAATGCGCAGTCGCGGGTGATCGAGTCGGCGCTGTTCAATGCCGGCGTGCCCTACCGCGTGTACGGCGGCCTGCGCTTCTTCGAGCGGGCGGAAGTCAAGCACGCGCTGGCCTATCTGCGCCTGATCGAGAACGCCAACGACGACACCAGCTTCCTGCGCGTGGTGAACTTCCCGGCCCGCGGCATCGGGGCGCGTACGCTGGAGCTGCTGCAGGACGCCGCGCGCCAGAGCGGCCGCAGCCTCTACCAGAGCGTCGCCGCGGTGCCTGGCAAGGGCGGCAGCAACCTGGCGGCCTTCGTGAACCTCGTCGAGTCCATGCGCAACCTGACGCAAGGCCTGACCCTGCGCGAGATCATCGAGCAGATGCTGGAGACCTCCGGGCTGGCCGAGTTCTACCGCACCGACAAGGACGGCGCCGAGCGCCTGGAGAACCTGGCCGAACTGGTCAACGCCGCCGAGGCCTTCGTCACCCAGGAGGGCTTCGGCAAGGACGCGGTGGCGCTGCCGGTGGATGAACTGGGCGGCTTCAGCCCCGGCCAGATCGCTGCGGGCGATCCGCCTGCCATCGCCGCGGTGAACCTCACGCCCGATGCCGAGACCGGCGAGATCGTCTCGCCCCTGGCCGCCTTCCTGACCCACGCCTCGCTGGAGGCCGGTGACAACCAGGCGCAGGCCGGCCAGGACGCCATCCAGCTGATGACGGTGCACTCGGCCAAGGGCCTGGAGTTCGACGCCGTCTTCATCACCGGGCTGGAAGAGGGCCTGTTCCCGCATGAGAACTCGCTGTCCGACGGCGACGGGCTCGAGGAAGAGCGCCGCCTGATGTACGTGGCCATCACCCGGGCCCGCCAGCGTCTCTACCTGAGTTTCAGCCAGACGCGCATGCTGCACGGCCAGACGCGCTACAACGTCAAGAGCCGCTTCCTGGACGAGCTGCCCGAGGCCTCGCTGAAGTGGCTCACGCCGCGCAACCAGGGCTTCGGCTCGGGCTTTGCGCGCGAGTACCAGCAGGCCTGGGAGCGGGGCTCGGGGCTGAAGTCCATGGTGGGCGCCGGCCGGGTCGAGCGGCAGGCAACGGCCTGGCAGCAGGAGCGCGAGGGCAAGGACGCGCCGTCCTTTGGCGGCGCCCCCGTGCCCAAGACCATGAAGCAGTCCGCGGCCGCCAAGGTGGGCGACGAGCACGGCGGCCTGCGCGTGGGCAAGGCCGTCTTCCACAACAAGTTCGGTGAAGGCATGCTGCTGACGCTGGAAGGCAGTGGCCCGGATGCGCGCGCCCAGGTCAACTTCGGCCGGCATGGGACCAAGTGGCTGGCGCTCTCGGTGGCGAAGCTGACGCCGATCGACTGACCGCTTGCCGCTCCATCGTCTGCAGAAAGAGTAATGGCCGGGTCACCCCGGCCATTCCGTCTCAATCGAGAAAGCGATCAAGCCGCAGCCGGCTTCGCGTGCTCGTCATCCAGCAGCTTGCCGAAGGCCAGCTTGATCAGCAGCAGCAGCACCGCCGCAGAACCCACCAGCCCGGCGTGCAGGGCCCAGAAGCTGGGGCCGCTGATCTCGTCCAGCAGGCCGGCCAGCCAGCCCACGAAGGTATTGCCCAGGAAGAGGTGCAGGTAGTAGCAGCCGATCATCAGCCCTTCCATGCGCTGCGGCGCGGTGCGCGAGTACAGCGCCAGGCCCACGGGCAGGATGTTGGCGAAGCCCAGGTTGTTCAGCAGGTTGTAGCCGATGGTCCAGACCAGGCTGACGCGGCCGTGGTCCTGCTCGATCATGCCGGCGGCCAGCACGATCAGCAGGGGTGCCGTGCAGGCCAGGGCGGAACCCAGGGCCATCTTGGTCAGCTCGTCGGGCTCGCGGCGGCGCTCGGCCCACCAGCGCCAGAAGGCGATGGAGCCCAGCATGGTCAGCAGGCTGGTCGTGGCATCCAGGGCCTGCAGCCAGGTCAGGGGCACGGACCAGCCCAAGAGCACCATGTCCATGTGCTTCTGGGCCCACAGCGGGTAGGCGTTGTTGAACTGCTGGTTGCCCACGATGGACAGCATCAGCACCGGGATCATGCACACCAGCAGGACCAGGCGGCGCTTGTCGCGGCCGCTCATGGGGGCCTTGGGGGCGCTGTCCAGCGCCTTGGCCTGGCGCGGCTCCTCGGCCGGCAGGTAGCGGCGGCCGGCCAGGTAGACGATCAGGCCGATCAGCATGCCCACGCCCGCGGCGCCGAAGCCCCAGTGCCAGGCCACCTTCTCGCCCAGCGTGCCGCAGACCAGGGGCGAGGCGATCACCGCGATCTGCACCGCCAGCATGAAGATCTGGAAGGCGCTGGCGCGGCGCTTGTCCTGGGGCTTGTAGAGCGAGCCGACCTGCGCGGCGATATTGCCCTTGAAGGCCCCCACGCCCACCAGCAGGCAGGCGATGGCCAGCAGGAAACTGCGGTCGAAGGCCATCAGGAAGTGGCCCAGGGCCATCAGCACGGCGCCGATGGTGATGGTGCGGGTGCGGCCCAACCAGCGGTCCGCCACGATGCCGCCCAGGAGGGGCGTCAGGTAGACCAGACCGGCATAGAGACCAAAGACGATGGACGCCAGCTGCTGTGTCTTGCGCGGGCCAGTCACGGATTCGATCATCGCCCGCAGGCTGTCGATGCCGGCCACGTTGCCGATGTTCTCGGGCAGGAACAGGTAGTTGCTGAGGTACAGCACGAGCAGCGCCTGCATGCCGTAGTAGGAGAAGCGCTCCCAGAACTCGCAGAAGGCCAGCCAGCCCAGGCCGACGGGGTGTCCGAGGAAGGCGCGGTCCAGGCGATCAGCTGGCGCGGCAGTGGGTGGTGCACCGCTCGTGGCGGCATCGGAAGGCAGGACGGCAGACATGGCAGGCCTTGTCAGTGGATGAAGGGGGCTACTGCAAAAGGTCCGCCACTGTGGCTGAACTGGGAGCGGAGCGCCATCCAGGCTTCCCTGGATGACGATATATCGCGATATGCGACGGAAAGAAGCCCCTGGAGGACCGGGGGAACCAGCAAAAAGGCCCCCGGCGAACCGGGGGCCAAGCGAGACAGGCGGTGTGTACGGGTGCCGGGTGCTCAGACCTTGTTCAGCTTGAGGCTGGTCGCCTCGCTGGTCAGGTAGCCCACGCAGGCGCCGAAGCGGTTCTTGTAGTTGGTGTTGATCAGCGGTTCCAGGGTGCCCTTGACCACGCCGTGGATGGAGCCCCAGTCGCCCGGGTGCTGGAAGTTGCTGGTGATGTAGGTCCAGCCGTTGAGGTCGTCCACCACGCCCAGGCCGGTGGCTTCGGCGCCCGCGGGCATGGAGACCAGGCGGCTGAGCTGCTTGGTGTCGACGTTGTAGGCCCAGACGAAGTTGTTGACGTGCTGGCTGCTGTCCTCGCCGATGAAGAGGGTGCGCAGCTTCTCCGAGAACTTCAGGTTGTCGGGGTTGGCGACCTTGTCGGGGTGGCCGGTGTTGCCCAGGGTGTCGGCCGCGATGTCCTCGCCGACCAGCAGGGCGCGGGTCAGGCTGGGCACCCAGTCGCTGCTGATGGCGGCGCCGGCCGTGTCCTTCTGGCCGGTGCTGAGGGTGTGGGCGAACACGCCGCCGGCATTGAGGGCCTTGTCCACACCGACGCCGTAGGCCTCGTTGTAGGCCGCATTGCCCTTGACCATGGAGGACTGGATGTTCTGCAGGGCCGAGTAGGCGATCTTGTCCTTGGCGTTGACCGTCGTGCCTTCCATCTTGGTGAAGGCCATGGAGGCGCCCTTCAGTGCGGCGTAGCGGTGGGTCTCCAGGAAGGCGGCGGCCTTGTCCATGCCCGCCTTCACGCGCACCCATTGCACCTTGCCCGAGAACCAGATCTTGGTGAAGCTGGCGTCCTTGGGGTCGGTGGTGGCCACGTCCATGATGTCCGTGGGCTTCAGGGTGTTGGCCAGGGCCTCGATCTCGGCACTGGTGGCCGAGCCCAGCTTGATCCAGCTGATGGGCGCGCCCGCGGCAGCCGGGTCCAGCGAGAAGCCGGCACCGAACTTGGCCACGTACAGCGAACCCGAGGACAGGTCCTTCTCCTTGTCGGCGACGAACATGAAGAAGCCGCCGTTGGTGGCGTCATCGCCCATCAGTGCGGTGCGGTTGTCGGGCATCACCTGGATCAGCTCGTGCGAGATGCGGCCCAGGCAGTAGTGCTTCTTGATCGTGCCAGTGCCGTCCGGGTTGACGGTGACCTCGGGCAGGTGGCCGTAGTGGTAGGGATTGGCCTTGTTCTCGTCGCCGAACAGGTTCTTGCTGTAGGCCTTGAACATGGTGTTGGACGCGATGGTGAAGGCGTCCGGCTCGTACTCTTCCGAGGACAGGTGGGTGCCCCAGGGCGAGAGGCTGGAGCCGCAGGTGATCCACAGGCCATGGGCGCTGGAGGTATCCACATTGTGGTACTTCACCAGGCTCAGCTTGCCGGTGCTCTGGTCCTGGTCCAGGGTCAGCACGGCGATGGGGGAGGGCAGCTTGCCGTACATGTCGGTCTTGCCGTCCTGGGCCCAGGTCGTGTACTCGAACTGCACGACTGCGAACACGGCCTTGCCCTTGAGGCCGGTCACGGTGGGATTGGGCAGGCTCAGCAGCGAGGTGCCATCGGGCGCGTCGCTGAAGAACTGGCGCTCCTTGCCGGCCACCGTGGTGTCCATGATGGGCTTGCCGTTGATGTCCACATAGGCGCCGGCCAGCACGGTGCCGCCCTTGCCGTCCGGCACCAGGTCACCGGTCATGAAGAAGGGCTGGTAGGCCAGCTTGAAGCTCTGCTTGCTGGCGTCGCTGAGGGTCAC
Organism: Roseateles flavus; assembly: GCF_039872765.1. Taxonomy (NCBI): domain Bacteria; kingdom Pseudomonadati; phylum Pseudomonadota; class Betaproteobacteria; order Burkholderiales; family Sphaerotilaceae; genus Roseateles; species Roseateles flavus. Next base: position 1,293,731 of record NZ_JBDPZC010000001.1, read on the forward strand.
GTCCAGCGTGGAGGCCACCAGGGTCTTGGCCATGCCGGCCGGGTCGGCCAGCGTAGGCGCGGCCATGGCGGCGAAGCTGGCGGAGGTGAAGGTGGGGGCGGGCTTGGGGGCCGGGGCAGGGCTGTCGTCGCCGCCGCTGCCGCAGGCGGTGAGCATCGAGGTGGCGGCCATGCCGCTCAGGGGCAGCATGATGGGGGCGCCCAGGAACTTCAGGGCTTGGCGACGATTGGGAGTGCTGGACATGGTCTGGCTCGTTCTCTAAAGGATCCACGAACCGCGTCCCGGGTTGGGCGCGGTGCATGGGCCGGCACTCTAGGCAGGGGCCATGTCAGCGGCGTGAAGCTTTGATGGCGGCGCTGACACAAAAGCACGAGAGGCTCCCGGGGGAGCCTCTCTCACGCGATGAGCCAGGGGGCCAGGGGGTCAGGTCTTGCTGTCCAGCACGTCCTTGGGGGCGCCGAACATGAAGCAGTCCACGAAGGTGAAGTACAGCGAGGCGTAGAAGGCCGAACCCAGGGCATACATGGCGACGATGCCCATCAGGGGCAGCAGGGCCTCCAGCCCCACCAGCGCGAAGGCCGCGCTGAGCATGGCGCCGGCCAGGCTGGCGACGAGCTGCACGCCCAGCCAGCCGGTCATGTAGACCGCGAAGGCGCCGCGGTTGCGCCACACACCCAGGGTGCTGGAGAACAGCGCCTGCAGCGCGCCCTGACCGCCCCAGTGCACCAGGGCGGGGGCGTGCCAGTAGGGCGTGCTGATCAGTGCGATCCAGGACAGGCGCAGCAGGAAGCCGCTGAACAGGGCGGGGTCCGGCGCGGGCAGCTCGGCCGGCTGCTTGCCGCCCTCCTGGCTGACTTTGGCCATGGCGTCCATGAACTTGTCCAGGGCGCTGCCGAAGGCGCCGCCGTCCAGCTGGTCCAGCAGCAGCAGGCCGCCAACGGTCAGCAGCGCGAAGCTGAAGCCCAGCACCAGCTGGGTGTTGCGCCGTTCGGCCGTCAGCTGCAGGGGCGCGATGAAGACGCTGGGTACAGGCCGCTTGCCCTGTAGCACCAGGTGCGAGGCCAGCATGAATCCCAGGGAGAACAGTGGCATGGTGGCCAGCAGCAGGAAGCGCAGCGGCGCCGGCAGGGCCAGGGTCAGCAGGTTCAGCAGCATCAGCGCCGAGAACAGGCCCACCATGCCCAGCGGCGCGCGCTGCACGATCTTGAAGCCGTGGCGCACCCACAGCAGGCCGTTGGCCGCCGGGACGTTCTGCAGATGGAGGGTCAGGGCCATTCAGCGTTCCTGAGGGGCGAGGGCGTGCCAGGCGTGCGCCAGGCGCTCGCGCAGCACGCGTTCAAAGTGGGTGGGGTCGTGCGGCTTGAGCAGCGAGGCTTCGCGGGGCAAGTGGTAGTCCCACAGGCGCGAGACCCAGAAGCGCAGGGCCGCCGCACGCATCAGGGCCGGCATGAGGCGGTGCTCGGTGCCGCTCAAGGGGCGCTCGCGCTCGTAGGCCTGCACGAAGGCCTGCGCGCGGGCCTCGTCCAGGCGGCCGCTGGCGAGGTCGATGCACCAGTCGTTGAGGCACACGGCGAGGTCGAACAGGAAGGTGTCGACACCGGCGAAGTAGAAGTCGAAGAAGCCGCTGAGCTGCTCGCGGCCGGGCAGCCCCTCGAACATGACGTTGTCTCGGAAGAGGTCGGCGTGGATGGGACCGCGCGGCAGCTCGGCATGGCTCTGCGAGGCCGCCAGCTGCTGCTGGAAGGCCAGCTCGCTGGAGAGCAGCTCGGCCTGCTCGGGGGCCAGGTAGGGCAGGACCACGGGGACCGTCTCGGTCCACCAGGCCAGGCCGCGCAGATTGGGCTGGCTCAGGGGGAAGTCGCGCCCGGCCAGGTGCATGCGGGCCAGCATGGCGCCCACCTGATCGCAATGGAAGAGGTCCGGTGCCAGCTGGTGGCCGCCGCGCAGCTTGTTGACCACGGCGGCGGGCTTGCCCTGCACGCGGTGCAGGATCTCGCCGGCCTCGTCGGCCTGCGGGTCCGGCACGGGGATGCCGCGGCCCGCCAGGTGCTTCATCAGGCGCAGGTAGAAGGGCAGCTGCTCGAAGCTCAGGCGCTCGAAGATGGTCAGCACGTAGTCGCCGCGCTCGGTGCTGACGAAGTAGTTGGTGTTCTCGATGCCGGCCGTGATGCCGCGAAAGTCGGTGACGGTGCCCAGCTGCAGGCGATCCATCAGGACCTGGGCCTGGGCGGAGGAGACTTGGGTGAAAACGGCCATGGGGGAAGACGGGACGCGGCAGTCACCGCGCGAATCAGAAGCTGAACAGGCGCCAGACGCGCTGGCCGGCCCCAGCCTTGGCCGTGCCGGCACCGGGGCTCAGGTCGCGGCCGGGCTCGCCCAGCAGGATCTCGTACTCCGGGGCCTTGCCTTTGGGCTTGACCTTGGCGCTGACCGTCTGGCCGCGCACGCGGAGTTCCTCGATGCGGACGCTGTCATCTTCCAGCTGGATCTCCTGCACCACGGGTTCGGGCGGATCCTTGGGAAGGGGCGGGGCGGCCGGGGTCTCGGCCGCGTGTGCCGCGGCGGCCAGGCAGGCGATCAGCCCGGTGGCCAGGGACAGGGCAGCCCGTGCCCGGGGCCGGGCCGGCAATGGCAGGGGGAGGGGGGACGGGTTCTGCATCCGGCGATTCTATGCGGCAGCCACCCCCGGACTGCTGACAGCATCCAGCGGTGCCTTGCGTGACAATGCGCCCCCATGAGCAAACCCATCCTGCTGCTGGTCGACGGCTCCAGCTTCCTCTACCGCGCCTTCCACGCCCTGCCGGACCTGCGCGGCCCCGAGGGGCAGCCCACCGGCGCCGTGCATGGCTTCGTGGCCATGATGAAGAAGCTGCGCGACGACATCGGCGCCGAGCACGCGGTCTGCGTGTTCGACGCCAAGGGCCCGACCTTCCGCGATGACTGGTACCCCGAGTACAAGGCCCACCGCCCGCCCATGCCCGACGACCTGCGGGCGCAGATCGCCCCCATCCACGAGGTGGTGAAGCTGCTGGGCTGGCCGCTGCTGGAGGTGCCGGGCATCGAGGCGGATGACGCCATCGGCACCCTGGCCCGCCTGGGCGCCGAGAGTGGTCACCAGGTCGTGGTGGCCACGGGTGACAAGGATCTGGCCCAGCTCGTCAATGCCGACGTCAGCCTGATCAACACCATGGCCAAGCCGCCCGAGCGCCTGGACGTGGCCGGCGTGGTGGAGAAGTTCGGCGTGCCGCCGGACCGCATCATCGACTACCTGACGCTGATGGGCGACGCGGTCGACAACGTGCCGGGCGTCGAAAAGGTGGGCCCCAAGACGGCCGCCAAGTGGATCGCCGAATATGGCTCGCTGGACGGCGTGGTGGCCAACGCTGGCAAGATCAAGGGCGTGGCCGGCGAGAACCTGCGCAAGGCCCTGGACTGGCTGCCCACGGGCCGCCGCCTGGTGACCGTCAAGCTGGACTGCGACCTGGATGGCCATGTGCCGCAATGGCCGGCCCTGGACGCCCTGGCCCTGCAGCCCGTGGACAAGCCCGGCCTGCTCGATTTCTTCACCCGCTACGGTTTCCGCACGCTCAAGCGCGAGCTGGAGACGGAGCTGGGCGGTGGCGCGGCGCCCGCGCCCAAGGCCGCTGCAGCGGCGCAGGGCACGACGGGCGACCTCTTCGCGGATGTCGCGCCGCCGGCCGAGGCCGCGCAGGTCGAGCGCCGCTACGACACGATCCTGGACTGGACCGCCTTCGACGCCTGGCTGGCACGGCTGCAGGCCGCGCCCCTGGCCGCGCTGGACACCGAGACCGATTCCCTGGACCCCATGGCCGCCCGCATCGTGGGCCTGTCCTTCTCCGACAAGCCCGGCGAGGCCTGCTACATCCCCCTGCGCCACAACGGCCCGGACGCGCCCGCGCAGCTGCCCATGGACGAGGTCCTGGCGCGCCTGAAGCCCTGGCTGGAGGACGGCACGCGGCCCAAGCTGGGCCAGAACGTCAAGTACGACCTGCATGTCTTCGCCAACCACGGCATCGCGGTGCAGGGCTATGTGCACGACACCATGCTGGAAAGCTATGTGCTGGAGGCGCACAAGACCCACGGCCTGGAGGCCCTGGCCGAGCGCCACCTGGGCCGCCACGGCCTGAGCTACGAGGACCTCTGCGGCAAGGGCGTGCACCAGATTCCCTTCGCCCAGGTCGACGTGGCCAAGGCCGCGGAGTACTCCAGCGAGGACTCCGAGATGTGCCTGCACGTGCACGAGCTGCTGGAGCCGCGCCTGCAGGCCGATGCCGGGCTGGACTTCGTCTACCGCCAGATCGAGATGCCGGTGGCCCTGCTGCTGGCGCGCATCGAGCGCACCGGTGTGCTGATCGACGGTGCGCGCCTGCAGGCCCAGAGCCATGAGCTGGCGCAGCGCCTGGTGGCCATCGAGCAGCAGGCCTACGAGATCGCCGGCCAGCCCTTCAACATGGGCAGCCCCAAGCAGATCGGCGAGATCCTCTTCAACAAGCTGGGTCTGCCCGTGGTCAAGAAGACCGCCACCGGCGCGCCCTCCACCGACGAGGAGGTGCTGGACAAGCTGGCGCAGGACTACCCGCTGCCGGCCAAGATCCTCGAGTACCGCGGCCTGGCCAAGCTCAAGAGCACCTACACCGACAAGCTGCCGCTGATGGTCAACGCGCAGACGGGCCGGGTGCACACCTCCTACTCGCAGGCGGTGGCGGTGACGGGGCGGCTGTCCAGCAACGATCCCAATCTGCAGAACATCCCCATCCGCACCGCGGAAGGCCGCCGTGTGCGTGAGGCCTTCGTGGCGCCGCCGGGGCATGTGATCGTCAGCGCCGACTACTCCCAGATCGAGCTGCGCATCATGGCCCACATCAGCGAGGACCCGGGCCTGCTCAAGGCCTTCCAGGACGGGCTGGACGTGCACCGCGCCACCGCTTCCGAGGTCTTCGGCGTGCCGGTGGACGAAGTGACGGGCGAGCAGCGCCGCTATGCCAAGACCATCAACTTCGGTCTGATCTACGGCATGGGCGCCTTTGGGCTGGCGCAGTCCCTGGGCATCGAGCAGAAGGCGGCCAAGGACTACATCGACCGCTACTTCACCCGCTTTGCCGGCGTGAAGACGTACATGGACGTGACCCGCCAGTCGGCCAAGGACAACGGCTACGTAAAGACCTACTTCGGCCGCCGGATCTATCTCCCGGAGATCAATGGCGGCAACGGCCCGCGCAAGGCCGGCGCCGAGCGCCAGGCCATCAACGCGCCCATGCAGGGCACGGCGGCCGACCTGATCAAGCTCGCCATGATCGCGGTGCAGAAGGCGCTGGACGACGAGGGCAAGCAGAGCCGCATCGTGATGCAGGTGCATGACGAATTGGTCTTCGAGGTGCCTGAGGCAGAGTTGGACTGGATCCGCTCCGAAGTGCCGCGCCTGATGGCGGGCGTGGCCGAGCTCAAGGTGCCGCTGCTGGCCGAGGTCGGTGTGGGTGCCAATTGGGACGAGGCGCATTGACCCCCCCTACCGGCTGCGCCGGCCCCTGGAATGTCCACCCCGTACCGGCTTCGCCGGCCCCCTCAAGGGGGCGAGCCCGTAGGCCCGGCGGAGCCGGATCCTCGGGCTCCGTGCAGGGCGCCGGGCTGCGCCGGCGAATTGGGAGGGCGCTATGCCTGCTTCGCTCGCTAGCCCGGTGTCCCGGCGAAGCCGGATTGTCTGGCCCCACAGAATCAAGGCCGCGCAGGCGGCGCATGCAAGGTGATTGATGGATTTACCGTATGAATGGCAGATCGGCTGGCGCTACACGCGTGCGGGCCGGGGAGGGCGGCGCAACCGCTTCATTTCCTTCATCTCCGGGGTGTCGATGCTGGGCATCGCGCTGGGGGTGGCGGCGCTGATCATCGTGCTGTCGGTGATGAACGGCTTCCAGAAGGAGGTGCGGGACCGCATGCTGTCGGTGGTGTCGCACATCGAGCTGATGGGCTGGCAGGGCGAGAGCTTCCCGGACTGGCTTCAGCTGGCCGAGAAGGCGAAGCAGAACCCGCAGGTGAAGGCGGCGGCGCCCTTCGTGGCCAACCAGGTGCTGGTGGCGCGGGGCGAGGACATGCGTGGCGCCATCGTGCGTGGCATCGACCCGGCCCTGGAGCCCGCCATGACGCCGCTGGCCGCGGAGCTCAAGGACACGGCGCTCAAGCGCCTGGTGCCGGGCGAGTTCGGTGTGCTGATCGGCGTGGAGATGGCCCGCGCGCTGCAGGTGCGCGAGGGCGACCGCATCACCCTGGCCGCGCCCACGGGCGATGTGACGCCGGCCGGCGTCTCTCCGCGCTTCAAGCAGTTCAAGGTGGTGGGCATCTTCAGTGCCGGCCACTACGAGTACGACAGCGCGCTGGCCCTGATCCACATCGGCGATGCCGAGCGCTTCTTCCGTGTCGAGGGGCCGACCGGCGTGCAGCTGCGCCTGGCCGATGTGCACCAGGCCCGTGAGGTGGGGGACCAGCTCTCGCTGAGCTTCGGCCCGTCCATCCGTGTGCGCGACTGGACCCGCACCAACGCCAGCTGGTACGACGCCGTGCAGCTGGAGAAGCGCATGATGCGCATCATCCTGACCCTGATCGTCGCGGTGGCGGCCTTCAACCTTGTCTCGACCCTGGTGATGACGGTGACCGACAAGCAGAGCGACATCGCCATCCTCCGCACCCTGGGCGCGAGCCCGCGCTCCATCATGGGCATCTTCATGGTGCAGGGCGCTGCGGCCGGGGTGATCGGCACGGTCGGCGGCACGCTGCTGGGCCTGGTGACGGCCTTCAACATCGATGTGATCGTCCCCGCCATCGAGCGCCTCTTCAACACGAGCTTCCTGCCCAGCAGCGTCTACGTGATCAGCCGCATGCCCAGCGATCCGCAGTGGTCGGACATCATCCCCATCGCCCTCACGTCCCTGGTGCTGGCCTTCCTGGCCACCCTCTACCCGAGCTGGCGCGCCAGCCGCGTGCAACCGGCGGAGGCGCTGCGCTATGAATGATCGTTCGAACGAGCGCGTGCTGCAGGGCACCGCGCTGAGCCGCCGCTTCAAGGAAGGCCCGCTGGACGTGACCGTGCTGACGGGCGTGGATATCAGCGTGCGCCGTGGGCAGACCCTGGCCATCGTGGGCGCCTCGGGCTCGGGCAAGAGCACGCTGCTGCACCTGCTGGGCGGCCTGGATGCGCCCAGCAGCGGCCGCGTCGAGCTGATGGGCCGCGACTTCGCCGCCATGAGCCCCGCTGAGCAGGGCCGCTGGCGCAACGAGCACCTCGGCTTCATCTACCAGTTCCATCACCTGCTGCCCGAGTTCACCGCCCTGGACAACGTGGCCATGCCCCTGCGCATCCGCCGCCTGCCCGAGGCCGAGGCGCGCTCGCAGGCGCGGGCCATGCTGGAGCGCGTGGGCCTGGGCCAGCGTGCGATGCACCGGCCGTCCGAGCTCTCCGGTGGCGAGCGCCAGCGCGTGGCCATCGCCCGCGCCCTGGTCAGCCGCCCAGCCTGCGTGCTGGCGGACGAGCCCACCGGCAACCTGGACCGCGGCACGGCGGACGCCGTCTTCGGCCTGATGCTGGAGCTGGCCGCCAGCCAGGGCACGGCCTTCGTGATGGTGAGCCATGACCAGCAGCTGGCCGCGCGCTGTGAAACCCGTTTGAACCTCGTGAGTGGGCGGCTCCAGCAGGATTGAGCCCGGGCTGCAGTAGGATCGGTGCCCCACTGTCCTGGAGGCCCCATGTCTGCTGTTCCGCCCCGCTACATCCTCAAGCTCAGCTGCCCGGATCGGGCCGGCATCGTCCATGCGGTGACGGGCTTTCTGCTGGAGCAGGGCGGCAACATCCTGACCTCGGCCCAGCATGGGGACGCCGACCACCAGCGCTTCTTCATGCGCATCGAGTTCGAATGCGGCCGTGCCACGCCGGTGCCCGCCCTGCGCGAGGCCTTCGCGCCGCTGGCCCAGCAGCTGCAGATGGACTGGGAGCTGGTCGGCCGCGAAGCCAAGACCCGCGTGCTGCTGCTGGTCTCCAAGCTGGGGCACTGCCTCAACGACCTGCTCTTCCGTGTGCAGACGGGCCACCTGCCCATCGAGATCCCGGCCATCGTCTCCAACCACCGGGACTTCTACCAGCTGGCCGCCTCGCACAACATCCCCTTCCACCACTTCCCGCTGCTGAACGCCTCGCCAGAGCAGAAGGCGGCGCAGGAGCGCAAGATCCGCGAGGTGGTCGAGGAGAACCGCATCGACCTCGTCGTGCTGGCCCGCTACATGCAGATCCTTTCGGGCGAGATGTGCGAGTACCTCTCGGGGCGCGCCATCAACATCCACCACAGCTTCCTGCCCAGCTTCAAGGGCGCACGGCCCTACCACCAGGCGCATGAGCGCGGCGTGAAGCTGATCGGCGCCACCGCGCACTACGTGACCTCGGACCTGGACGAAGGCCCCATCATCGAGCAGGAGGTGGCTCGCATCGACCACAGCATGCCGCCCGAGCAGCTGGTGGCCATCGGCCGGGACACCGAGTGCGTCACCCTGGCCCGCGCCATCCAGTGGCATGCCGAGCACCGCGTGCTGATGAACGGCAACCGGACGGTGGTCTTCCGCTGAGGCCGGGGCGCTGGCATGTGGATCGACACCCACTGCCACCTGGATGCGCCCGAGTTCGAGGCGGACCGGGACGCCGTCGTGCAGCGCGCGCGGGACGCCGGCGTGCGGCAGATCGTGATCCCCGCCGTCGCGGCCTTCGACTTCGACAGCGTGCACGCGCTGGCGCATCGCCACGGCTTCGCCTATGCGCTGGGCATCCATCCGCTGTACGTGATGCAGGCCGCGGAGCAAGACCTGACCCTGCTGGCCGATCGCCTGAGGGCCTGGCGCGACGACCCGCGTCTCGTCGCCGTGGGCGAGATCGGCCTGGACTTCTTTGTGCCGGGCATCGACGGCCCGCGCCAGCAGCAGTTCTATGTGGCGCAGCTGAAGCTGGCGCGCGAGCAGGGCCTGCCCGTGCTGCTGCATGTGCGGCGCAGTGCCGATCAGCTGCTGGCGGGGCTGCGCCGGACCGCCGTGACGGGCGGCATCGCCCATGCCTTCAATGGCAGCGAGCAGCAGGCGCAGGCCTTCTGGCAGCTGGGCTTTCGCCTGGGCTTCGGCGGCACGCTGACCTTCGAGCGCTCCCTGCAGATCCGGCGCCTGGCGGCGGCGATGCCGGCCGAGGCCCTGGTGCTGGAGACGGATGCGCCGGACATCCCGCCGCACTGGCTCTACAAGACGGCGGCGCAGCGCGCGGCGGGCGAGTCCAGCCGCAACGAGCCGGCCGAGCTGCCGCGCATTGCGGCGCAGCTGGCCGACCTGCGGCGCTGGACGCTGGACCAGGCCGCCGAGCGGACCCGGGCCAACGCCATCGCGGCGCTGCCACGCCTGGCCTCCCTGGGAGGGCTCCCATGAAAGCTTCTGCAGATGGCCGAAACCATTGATCAAGACCGTCCGGACCTCGCGGTCTGGATCCGGGCCTGGCTGGCTGCCCGCTCGGCGGCACGCGGGCTGCCGGCGCCCGTCGAGGATGCGGGGGGCTACCGGGTCGACGTCCATGCGCCCGACGAAGTGCGGCGCTGGGTCTTTCCCCGGGTCGGCCCGGCCGTGACAGCCCTCGCGCAGGGGCTCGCGCAGCCGCGGCATTTCATCAAGGCCTGTGCCCCGCCCGATCAGTTGCTGGCGGCGCTGCCGCCGGCATGGCGGATCGCGCTGCCGGGGTACTTCATGCGGGGCCCCGGCCGGGCGCCGCAAGCGCTGCCGGTGCCGGGCTACCGCTGCGAGCGGCGTGTCGAGGCGGGGCTCAGCGAGGTGCGCATCCTGACCGAGGCCGGCGAGCTCGCCGCCAGCGGCCATGCCGCGGAGACGGCCGGCGTGTTCATCTACGACCGCATCATCACCGAGCCCGCGCACCAGCGGCGGGGGCTGGGCCGGCTGCTGATGCGCGAGCTCGGTGCATGCCGGATCGAGGCCCGCGCACCGGAGCTGCTGGTGGCCACGGCCGCCGGGCGTGCGCTCTACGAGGCCCTGGGCTGGACAGTGCTCAGCCCGTTTTCGACGGCCTTCCTGCCGGACCTCCCTGCCGGCTGAATGGCTCGGCCGCTCAGCGGTTGCGGGGGGTGATGGGGGTCTCGGGCACCGGGTAGCCCGCCGCGCCGAAGGTGGCGACTACCGCCTTGTGCGTGTCGAAGTAGACCTGCCAGTAGTGGTCGGTGTGGGTGTAGGGACGCACGCAGAGCAGGGGGCCTTCGGGCGTGAAGCTGAGGATCTCGACGTCAGGCGCGGGCGAATTGGCCACGTTGGGGATCTGTGCCAGCGCCGCCTTCAATCGCGCAATGGCATCCAGCGGGTCCACGCTGTTGGCGATCTTGGCCACGCAGTCCACGCGCCGGAAGGGCAGGCTGGAGAAGTTCTGGATGGTGTCCGAGAAGATCTTGTTGTTGCCGATGATGGTCTGGACGTTGTCCGGCGTGACCAGCGTCGTGCCAAAGAGGCCGATCTCCAGCACCGTGCCCGTGACCCCGCCCACCTGCACGAAGTCGCCCACCTTGAAGGGGCGCAGCACCTGCATGAAGATGCCGGCGGCAAAGTGCGTCAGCAGGCCGCCCCAGGCGGTGCCGATGGCCAGGCCTGCGCCGGCCAGCAGCGCGGCGAAGGACGTGGTGTGGATGCCGAAGATGTCCAGGATGGCCAGCACCAGGACGATGTTCAGGATCACCGACAGGATGGAGCGCAGGTAGGTGGACAGCGTGGAATCGATGCGCTTGCCGCGCTCCAGCGCCGCGCCCATCAGTCGCAGCACCAGGCCGATGACCCAGCGGCCGATGATCCATGCGGCCAGTGCGGCCAGGACCTTGAGTCCAAAATCCATGCCCTGGGTGCTCAGGAAAATCCAGATGGCTTCGGTATTCAACATTGCAATCCTCCGTGTACTTGAATGAATGACATGGCACGACGAACGCCCCTGGCCGATGGCCGGATGACAGCGGGACTGGCAAGGGCGACGGGCCCGTCGATTGAAGCGGCCCCGGGCACCCCCGTGCTCCAGGGTTTGCCCGCGCTGGCCTTGCCTCAGGCGCGGTTGCTGGTGCTGGGCAGCTTCCCGAGTGTCGCCTCCTTGGCCGCCGGGCAGTATTACGGCCATCCGCGCAACCAGTTCTGGCCGCTGCTGTCGGCGCTGTGGGGTCAGGACTTGCGTGCCATGCCTTACGAGCAGCGTTGCGCGTGGGTGACCCGCCGCGGGCTGGCCGTCTGGGACGTCTACGCCAGCTGCCAGCGCGAGGGCAGCCTGGACGCCGACATCCGGGCCGCCGCGCCCAATGATTTGCAAGCACTGGTGAGAGGTCTGCCGGAGCTGCGGGCAATCGCTCACAATGGCGGGGAATCGGCGCGCAGCCTGCGCGTCACGCAAGCCCTCGGCCTGCCTGTCTTTCGCCTGCCCTCGACCAGCCCGGCCAATGCCAGCTGGAGCTTCGAGCGCAAGCTGCAGGCCTGGCGCGAGGTCTTTGCCTTTGCCGGACTGCTGGATGAGCACCAAGAAGAAGACGAAGGAAGCGGGCGGCCGCACGGCCAGCCCTGAATGGACCCACGCGACGCTGTCCGAATTCGACGGCGTGCGCTTCCTGCACCTGGACAGCATCTGGGTTCAGGGCGCCATGCGCATCCGCAAGCCCCAGGTCCTGGAGCTGGAGTACATCCAGCGCATGATGGCCTGGATGCTGTGGCGGGACAGCGAATCCCTGCGCGAAGGCCATGCCGTGCAACTGGGCCTGGGCGCCGCGGCGCTCACCCGCTTCTGCCACAAGGTGCTGCGCATGCAGACCACGGCGGTGGAGATCAACCCCACCGTGATCGCCGCCTGCCGCAGCTGGTTCCACCTGCCCGAGGACGACGAGCGCCTCACCGTCCTCAACCAGGATGCCGCCCGCTGGGTGGCCGACCCGGCGAATCTGCAGACAGTGCAGGTGCTCAATGTGGACCTCTACGACCACGACGCCGCCTCGCCCGTGCTGGACGACGAGGCCTTCTATGCCGCCTGCCGCGGCGTGCTGGCCGACGGCGGCCTGATGACGGTCAACCTCTTCGGCCGCGCAGCCAGCTTCGCCCGCAGCGCCTCGCGCATCGCCCGGGTGTTTGGCAGCGACCAGGTCTGGAGCCTGGCGCCCACCAAGGAAGGCAATACCGTGGTGGTGGCGGCCCGCGGCGTGCAGGTGCCGGACCGCGAGGAGCTGGAGCGCCGCGCCGATAAGATCGAGGAACGCTACGGCAGCCATGGCCTGCCGGCGCGCAAGTGGCTGCGCCTCGTGCGCCCCTTGCCGAGGAGCATCATTGAACTGATGGCGGAGAAGGCCTGAGATGAACAGTGCATCCAAGAGCGAGTCCGCCGCCGTGGCCCAGCCGGGCGGCCGCCTGGAATGGCGGCCTCTGCTGCGCTGGCTGCAGGAGGACGGCCTCATCGACGCCGAGGCTGCCCAGCGCGTGGAGCAGCGCTTCGGCGCCGGGGACAGCGCCCAGCACCCCCTGCTGCGCCTGGCGGGCGCCGGCCTGCACCGCCTGTCCAATGGCAAGCTGCTGGATGTGGAGGCGCTGACCGCCTGGCTGGCCGAGCGGGCGCGCCTGCCCTATCTGCGCATCGACCCGCTCAAGGTGGACGTGGGCCGGGTGTCCGACGTGATGTCGGTCAGCTATGCCGAGGCCAAGCGCTGCCTGCCCATCCAGTTCGGGCTGATGGACATCACGGTCGCGACCAGCGAGCCCTTCGACATCGGCTGGGTGGCCCAGATCGAGTCGCACACGCGCAAGCAGATCAAGCTGGTCGTGGCCAGCCCCAATGAGATCTCGCGCTACACGACCGAGTTCTTCACCCTGGCCAAGTCGGTGCGCGAGGCGGCCAAGAACGGCGCCGTGGCGCCTTCCGCCAGCTTCGAACAGCTCGTGGAGCTCGGGCGCTCCAACCGCCAGCTGGATGCCAACGACCAGGGCATCGTGCAGGTGGTCGACTGGCTCTGGCAGTACGCCTTCGACCAGCGCGCCAGTGACATCCACCTGGAGCCGCGCCGCGAGATCGGCCTGATCCGCTTCCGCATCGACGGCGTGCTGCACACCGTCTACCAGTTGCCCCCGACCGTGCTCGGGGCCATGACCTCACGCATCAAGCTGCTGGGCCGCATGGATGTCGTGGAGCGCCGCCGGCCCCTGGATGGCCGCATCAAAACGCGCAATCCGCTGGGCGAGGAGGTAGAAATGCGCCTCTCGACCCTGCCCACCGCCTTCGGCGAGAAGATGGTGATGCGGATCTTCGACCCCGACAACGCCGTCAAGGACCTGAGCGAGCTGGGCTTTTCCCGGCATGACTCCGAGCGCTGGAACAAGCTGGTGGCCAAGCCGCACGGCATCATCCTGGTCACCGGCCCGACCGGCAGCGGCAAGACCACCACGCTCTATTCCACCCTCAAGCGCCTGGCGACGGAGGAGGTCAACGTCTGCACGATCGAGGATCCGATCGAAATGATCGAGCCGGCCTTCAACCAGACCCAGGTCCATTCGGCCATCGACTTCAACTTTGCCGAAGGACTGCGGGCCCTGATGCGCCAGGACCCGGACATCATCATGGTCGGCGAGATCCGCGACCTGGAAACCGCCGAGATGGCCGTCCAGGCCTCCCTGACCGGTCACCTGGTCTTCAGCACCCTGCACACCAATGATTCGGTGTCTGCCGTCACCCGGCTACTGGACCTGGGCGTGCCGGCCTATCTGATCAACGCCACGGTGATCGGCGTCCTCGCGCAGCGTCTGGTCCGCACCCTGTGCGAGCACTGCAAGCAGCCGGACGACAGCATCACGGCCGAGACCCTCAACGAGACGCTCAAGCCCTGGCGCATGAACGGCAAGGTCAAGGCCTACAAGCCAGTCGGCTGTCTGGAGTGTCGCAACACCGGCTATCGCGGCCGTGCCGGCCTCTACGAGCTGCTGATGCTCAGCGAGGCCGTGCGCAAGCACCTGCATGCCCAGGCCGACATGCCTGCCATGCGCCGCCAGGCCATGCAGGAGGGCCTGCGGCCCTTGCGCCTGGCTGGCGCCATGAAGGTGGCCGAAGGGCAGACCACGCTGGACGAGGTGCTGCGAAGCACCCCGCAGTGGGAGCATTGACCCGCTCACCCGTCTGCCCGCCCCTGTTGCGCTTACGTGGAAACCACAGACGGTGGAATGCGGAGCGCTGCCTAGAATCGTTCGACAACTGCATGAGAGGCGATCTGTGAAGATCAAGAGCCAAAGAGACTTCTGGTCCGGTCTGTTGTTTTTGCTGGTCGGTCTGGCTTTTGCCTGGGGCGCCACGGAATACAACTTCGGCTCCTCGGCAAAACCTGGCCCCGGCTACTTCCCCTTCGGCCTGGGCATCCTGTTGGCCCTGCTGGGCGGCCTGGTTCTCTTCAAGGCGGTGACCATCGAGTCGCCCGGCGGCGATCCCATCGGCGCCATCGCCTGGCGTCCGCTGCTGGTCATCGTGGGTGCCATCGCCATGTTCGGTCTGGCCCTGCCCAAGCTGGGGCTGGTGCTTACGCTGCCGCTGCTGATCTTCGTCTCGTCCCTGGCCGGAGACGAATTCCACTGGAAGGACGCACTGATCAGCGCCGTGGTCCTGACGGCGGGCAGCTGGGTGATCTTCGTCTGGGGACTGAAGCTCACCATCCCCGTCTGGCCTGTGTTCCTGGCTTGAGGAGTGCCCATGAGTCTGCTTGACAACCTCCTGCTCGGATTCCAGACCGCGCTGACCTTCCAGAACCTGCTGTACGCCTTCATGGGCGTGATGCTGGGAACGCTGATCGGCGTGCTGCCGGGCCTCGGCCCGGTGGCCACCATTGCGATGCTGCTGCCCTCCATCTACTCACTGGATGCGACGCCGGCGCTGATCATGCTGGCCGGCATCTACTACGGTGCCCAGTACGGTGGCTCGACCACGGCCATCCTGATCAACGTGCCGGGCGAGTCCAGCTCGGTAGTGACGGCCATCGACGGCTACCAGATGGCCCGCCAAGGGCGCGCGGGTGCGGCACTGGCGGTGGCCGGCCTGGGGTCCTTCTTCGCCGGCTGCGTGGGCACCATCATCATTGCGGCATTCGCTCCGCCGCTGACCGAGATGGCCTTCAAGTTCGGCCCGGCCGAGTACTTCTCCCTGATGGTGCTGGGCCTCATCGGGGCCGTGGTGCTGGCCTCCGGATCGCTGGTCAAGGCCATTGCCATGATCGTGCTGGGCCTCCTGCTGGGGCAGATCAACACTGACGTGATCTCGGGAACGCCGCGCTTCTCCTTCGACATCCCCGAGCTGTCTGACGGCATCGGCTTCGTCGTCATCGCCATGGGCGTGTTCGGTTTCGGCGAGATCATCGCCAACCTGGGCCAGCCGGCCGAGCACCGCGAGGTGTTCACCAAGGAAGTCAAAGGCCTGTGGCCGACCCGCGAGGACTTCAAAGACGCCTGGCCCTCGGTCATCCGCGGCACGGCGCTTGGCTCCGTGCTGGGGGTGCTGCCGGGTGGCGGCGCGCTGCTGGCCTCCTTTGCTGCCTACACGCTGGAGAAGAAGGTGGTGCGCAAGCCGCGCCATGCCTTCGGCAAGGGCGCCATCCAGGGGGTGGCCGGCCCGGAAAGTGCCAACAATGCCGGTGCACAGACCAGCTTCATCCCCATGCTGACGCTGGGCATCCCGCCCAATGCGGTGATGGCCCTGATGGTGGGTGCGATGACCATCAAGGGCATCCAGCCCGGCCCACAGGTGATGACGAGCAATCCGCAGCTCTTCTGGGGCCTGATCGCCTCGATGTGGGTGGGCAATCTGATGCTGGTCGTGCTGAACCTGCCGCTGATCGGCATGTGGATCAAGCTGCTGACCGTGCCCTACCGCTTCCTGTTCCCGGCGATCGTGACCTTCTGCTGCATTGGCACCTACACCCTGAACAACAACAGCTTCGACGTCTTCCTGACCGCTGGCTTCGCCCTGCTGGGCTATGTGTTCTACAAGCTCAGCTGCGAGCCGGCACCCCTGCTGCTCGGCTTCATCCTGGGACCCATGATGGAGGAGAACCTGCGCCGGGCGCTGCTGCTGTCACGAGGAGACTGGGGCACTTTCGTCAGCCGGCCGCTGTCCGCCGGCCTGCTGGGCGCGGCCCTGCTGCTGGTTCTTGTGGTGATGCTGCCCACCATCCGCAGCAAGCGGGAAGAGGCGTTCCAGGAAGACTGAACAGCCCACACCCGGTAGGCGCAAAAGAGGAGGGCCGGGAGGCCTTCCTCAAGAAATTCTTTCGAATCTCTTGCGCGGGCCGAAAAAGCTGTGCTACAGTCTAAGGCTTCGCTGCTGATGCAGTGCTTCGAAACGAAGCGCAAAACAGAAGCGGCGAAGCGCAAAAGAAACGCAAAGAGATTTGATCTTGATGTTTGTTTCTGATGTGGGCGGGATCTGAATGTTTCGCCAGGCGTTGAAAACTGTTGAAAAACAAATTTCAAAAAACGCTTGACGATACGAAAGAAATTCAGTCATAATCTCGCTTCTCTGCTGATGACAAGTCAGCGACGCGAAACGAAGCAGCGAACTGCGAAGGCAGATGGGTTGCGAAGTTCAGCGAATGTTCTTTAAGAATTCACAGCCGATAAGCGTGGGCGTTTGAAGCGAAGTGCTGGTAGCCGGAGACGGTTGCCAAGTCCTTCGGACTTTAAACGCTCACGGATAGAGAATGAAGCTATGTAAATAGTCTTTGTTCGATTCCGTTGAGTAAATTCAAGATCGAACTGTAGAGTTTGATCCTGGCTCAGATTGAACGCTGGCGGCATGCCTTACACATGCAAGTCGAACGGTAACAGGCCGCAAG